>CAWEAT010000051.1:0-167488 GCA_963806935.1 uncultured Alphaproteobacteria bacterium | reverse complement strand
TTAAGCAGACGTTGCGGATCGCGACGGTGAACGCGGTTGGGCGGAAAGTGCGCGTCGGCCGCGCGGCGGGAACAGGCGGGATAGCGGACGTTCAAGCTGGGGCGGTAGGCGTAGTGACCGCCCGGAGTGGAAGCTACCGATCTCGAGCCGCTGCGCCGACCCGGCTGTGGCTGATTTTTCCTGCGACAACGATTTTTCGCTTGCAATCGTCCCAAGTCGAAGTAAAACGATTTTCAGAAAATCGTTTTACGGGAGCGAAAGTCCTACGGCAATGATCGAAAAAGCGCATTCGATCAATGATGTGGCGAGGATGGCGGGGGTGTCCACGGCCACCGTCTCCAACGCCATGACCGGGCGCAAGCCGGTCAGCGCAAAACTCGTCAAGAAGGTCAAAGCCGCGGTCCAAGCGCTCGACTATCGCGCCGATCCGCGAGCCTCCACGTTGCGGTCGGGGGAGGCTAAGATTATTGCTGTCGTCGTCCCCGACCTCGACAATCCCTTCTTCACCTCAGTCGTCTCGGCAGTCGAGCAATGCCTCGGCCCCGAAGCCTACGAGGTCATCGTAGCCAGCTCTCACGGCGAAGAAGAGGATGAGAAGTCCAGGCTGAAGGCGATTCTGGCATGGCGTCCGGCGGGACTGATCATCATTCCCTGCTCAGACGACTTTGCGGGCCGACAGCTCATTGAGTTCCTCCAAGACCCCTTACGTTATCGCGGATCGGGTGACCGGAAATCTGAGCTCCGACACCGTATCAGTCGATAACGAAGGCGCTGGCGCCATTGGCGCGCGCCACCTGATCGACCTCGGCCACAAGGACATCCTCGTGGTCGCGTCAACGCTGAGCCTCGCCAACATTCGGCAACGCTGTCGCGGCACCGCCGAGGCCATGCGGTCGCATGGTCTCCCGGAACCGGTAATCGTCGAACTCGGCTTCTCAATCGACGAGGCGTCCGCAAGGCTCTCGAAATGGTTCGATGAAAATCAGCCGCCGACCGGGATTCAGGCGCTGACAAATTTCACGACGCTGGGTGTGCTGACAACGCTCGCCGAGCGCAGCCTTCGAATGCCACGCGATATCTCGCTGATCGGCTTCGACGACTACACGTGGATGCGAGCCCGAGCCACGCCCTTGACGACTATTTCTCAGCCGGTGCGGGAGATGGGTCGGGCTCTTTGGGACACGCTGAGCGCGAGGATCAAAGGCGACCTCTCGCCGGCAAAACGTGTCGTGTTGCCGTGCGAAATCAGGGTTCGCGCGTCGACCGGCCCTGTCCCCAAAGTGAATCCCGCAACACATCCCGCACAGGAAGCGGTCTCGCGGCCTACGGGAATGGTGGTCCGCTGACGACGAATCGTACGGAATTCTGGATCATCGTCTGATCCAGAGCAGTCGGATCCATCGATCCGCAATTTGCCCGCGCGGCAAACAATGGGAGGTAGGTAAGATCATGATGAAACTCTCTGCAACCAGACGCGCCCTGCTGGCGGGCGCCGCTTTCGCCGCCGTGCTCGCCACCGGCGCTTTCGCAGCCGACAAGCCGACGATGGGCGTTGTCGTGAAGATTGGCGGCATTCCGTGGTTCAACGCCATGGAGATGGGCATCAAGGAACAGGGCGCGAAGGACGGCGTCGACGCAATGATGATAGGACCGACCAGCGCCGATCCGGCGTTGCAAGTGCGCGCGATCGAAGATTTGATCGCCAAGAAAGTGACCGTCATCGGCGTGGTCCCGAACGATGAAAAGGCTCTTGAGCCCGTTCTCGAAAAGGCGCGCCAGGCCGGCATAAAGGTGGTCGCGCACGAAGGCCCGGGCATCCAAAACAAGGACTGGGACTTCGAGCTCGTCTCGACCAAAGGTTTCGGTGAGGGCCACGCGGAGTTGCTGGCGAAGACGATGGGCGGCAAGGGGGAATATGCGGTCTATGTCGGCTCGCTTACGGTTCCTCTCCACAACGCTTGGGCCGACGCTGCGATCGCTTACCTAAAGGCCAAATATCCGGACATGAAGCTCATCGGCGACCGCTACGGCGTCGCTGAAAACGTCGACGATAGCCGCAAGACCGCGCTCGACCTGATCGCCGCGCATCCCGATCTAAAAGGCATCCTCGCCTTCGGCAGCCAGGGCCCGATCGGCGCCGCCCGGGCGGTCGAGGAGAAGGGTCTCGTGGGCAAGGTGTTCGTGGTCGGATCGTTCTCGCCTGGGCAGGGACGCAAGCTCCTCAAGGAGGGCGCGATCACGGGCGGGTACATGTGGAATCCGGCCGAGGCCGGCCGCATCTTCGTCCGCGTCGGCAAGATGTTGGCCAGCGGACAGGAGATCAAGGATGGAACGACGATCGAGGGCCTCGGCGTCGTCCATCCCGACCCGAAAACACATAATATCATTACGGACAATATGACGCCGATCACCAAGGAGACGGTCGACAAGCTCGCCGATCTCGGGCTCTGATCGATCCGCCTCTCCCGCGAAAGCGGGGGAGGCTCCCACCACGCGGATGGAAGCTTCGACGACAATCCGGAACTCGCGGTTACCGCCATGATTGCACCATCGCGAAACCCCTCCGTCCCCACCTCCGACGCGATCCACTTTGAGCACGTGTCGGTGCGCTTCGGCGGCGTGCGTGCGCTCGACGACGTATCGTTCTCGGTCGGGCGCGGGGAGGTGCATTGCCTCGCCGGCGAGAACGGAAGCGGCAAGAGCACGCTGATCAAGGTCATTGCTGGCGTCTATCAGGCCGCTCCCGGCGCGCGCACCGACTATTTCGGGGAGAGCGTTGCGGCGCCGACTCCGCAGCTTGCGCGAGCCAAGGGCGTGGCGGTGATCTGGCAGGACCTGGCGCTTTTCCCGGAAATGGCGGTCGCGGAGAACATCGCGTTCGATGGCCTCGTAGGCCCGCCGCGACTCGTGAACTACCGCGCCATGCGCGCGACGGCGCGCGCCGCGCTCGCCAAGCTGGGCGTGGAGCTCAACCTTAGCGCCCGCCTCAAGAGTCTGCCCATTTCCGGCAGACAACTGGTGGCGATCGCACGCGCGCTCGCGAGCGACGCAAAGCTCATCTTCATGGACGAGCCCACCGCCTCGCTTACGCAGGCCGAGACGGACCACCTGCTCGCGGTCGTGCGCACGCTTTCCGCGTCCGATGTCGCCGTGGTTTTCGTGAGCCATCGGCTCGCGGAAGTGTTCGACGTGTCGAGCCGTGTCACGCGTTCTGCGCGACGGACGATTGGTTGGCGTGTTCGACGCCGCGGGCATGACCCAGTCGCGGTTGACGGAACTGATGACGGGCAAACGGTTTGACCAGGCCGTCACCGCCCGCGACGTTGGCGATGCGCCGATCGTCGTCGAAACCTCCGGCCTGACCCGCCAAGGCGAGTACGCGGACGTGAATCTGACCTTGCGCGCCGGCGAGATCGTCGGTCTGATCGGACTTGATCGGCGCCGGCCGCACCGAATTCGCTCATACGCTTTTCGGCATGACGCGCGCCGACTCTGGCGCGATCCGCTTGTCCGGCTCAGCCGTCGCCTTCACGAGCAATCGCGAAGCCATCGCCGCGGGCATCGCCTATGTCTCCGAGGATCGTCTCTCCCTGGGCCTCGTGCAGCCGCAATCGATCGCAGATAACATCGTGATCACGACCCTGAAGGCTATCTCGGGCGTCGCCGGTCTGATCTCCGACGCGAAGAAATCCGCGGCCGTGGCCAGGCGCGTGGTCGAGTTCACCATCAAGATCGGCCGACCGGAAGACGCCGTGTCTACGCTGTCGGGCGGCAATCAGCAGCGGGTCGTGCTTTCGAAATGGCTTGCTACGTCGCCGAAGGTCCTGATCCTCGACTGCCCCACGGTCGGCGTCGACGTCGGCGCGCGCGACGGGATCTACAAAATCGTTCGTGGGCTCGCCGAACGCGGCATCGCCATTCTCATGATCTCTGACGAAGTCACCGAGGTCTATTTCAATTCCGACCGCATCCTGCACATGGCGGGCGGACGCATCGTCGACGGAATATGACCCCCGCCGCGTCTCGATCGCCGAATTGGAGCGCGTCGTCTATGCGTGACTATTTGCGGACGCACGAGGGCGAGGCGCGTCTTTTCATTGTCCTCGTTGCCTTGACGCTGTTTCTGGGCTTCGCCTCGCCGGCCTTCTTCAGCGCCGGAAATTTTGCGTCGTTGATGAACAACAACGCGGTCAACGTCATTTGGGCCGTCGGACTGCTGGTTGTCTTGATCGCTGGCGGCATCGATATCTCCTTCGCCGTCGCGGCCTCGGTCGCGCAATACCTCACAGCGCTCGCCTTGCACGCCGTCGGCGGAGGCAATTGGATCCTCGGCCTGCTGTTCGCGGGAGCTTTCGGAATAGCCATTGGCTGCGTCAACGCCGCCCTAATCGCCGGTTTCCGGATCATCTCGATCGTCGCCACCATCGCCACCTTCAACGCGCTGTTCGGCCTCTTGATGTTCACGACATCCGGCAAATCGATCTACGATTTGCCGGACTGGTGGACCGATCGCGTCGCGGTCGTACCGCTCGGCGCGGGCGGAGCGCTCACGTTGCCGGTGGCCGCCATGGTCGCGGCGATGGCGGCCACCTGGTTCCTCATCACCCGCACGACAACCGGTCGACAGCTTTACGCGTTCGGAGACAATCCGGAAGGCGCGCGGCGCGCGGGCGTCCCGACGGTGAAGATGCAATTCATCGCCTACGGCTGGATGGGGTTAATGGCGGGCGTCGGCGGACTGATGCAGGTCAATCTTGCGCAAGAGGTCGTTCCGAACGCTCTCATCGGTCGCGAACTCGATGTGCTCGCCGCCGTCGTGCTAGGCGGCGCGAGGCTCGGGGGTGGCCGTGGCTCGGTGTTCGGCTGCTTTCTCGGCGTGATGCTGGTTGCGGTCGTGCAAAACGGACTGAATCTCCTTGGCGTCTCGCCTTACGCCTTCAAGATGGTGATCGGGCTGACAATCCTCGCCGCCATCTCGCTCTCGAACGTTGATCTGGTCGCGCTTTTGACCGACGGGTCGAGGAGGCGGGATCATGTCGGTTCTCCCTGATCGTCTGGGCCGCGTGTTTGGGCGAGAGGTTCCGGGGCTGCTGGGGCTGCTCGTTCTCACTATGGTGGCGTTCGCCCTGACGTCGCCGCAGTTTCTGACCGACGCGAACTTCGAATCGATCGCGTTTCAATTGCCGGATCTTGGTCTGCTCACTCTGGCGATGCTTGCGCCGATCATGTCGGGCGGAATCAATTTGGCAATCATTGCCACTGCGAACCTCAGCGGCCTTACTCTGGCGTGGATCCTCAACATGAATGGGGGACCGCAGGCGGGGGTCTCCGCATTCGTGGTCGGCGTCGGCGCGGCGCTAGCGGTCGGCGGCGCGTCGGGCGCGGCCATGGGGGCGACGATTGCCTATTTCGGCGCACATCCGATCCTCGCTTCGCTGGCAATGATGATCTTTCTGCGAGGTTTGGGCGAATTTCTCACGCATGGCGGGGATATTTCCGGCTTTCCAGCTTTCTTGGGCGAACTCGGCCACGGCGTGATCCTCGGTGTTCCTGTGCCGATGCTCGTATTCGTTGCGGCTGCAATCCTCTGGCACGTGCTGCTCGCGCGCACGCGTCACGGCTTCTCGGTGGCGATGATCGGCTCCAACCCGCAGGCGAGCGAGTATTCGGGAATTCCCGTGAGGCGCTCGCTCACGCTGGTCTACGCCCTCTCGGGCGTCATGTGTGCGCTCGCGGGTATTGTGATGCTGACGCGCTTCAATTCGATCCGCATGGGGCACGGCGAAGCGCTGCTGCTGGTGACTGTGCTCGCGTGCTTCCTCGGCGGCGTCGATCCGTTTGGCGGATTCGGTCGCGTTGCGCCGGTGTTCGTTTCATTGCTCATTCTGCAAACGCTGTCGTCGGGCCTCAATTTGCTCGGCGCCAATCAGCATCTCGCCACTGCCGTCTGGGGCCTGTTCCTGATCGCGGTGATGGTTTTGCGGTCGGTTTGGGACAGGCGTTTCCTGCAGGCTTTGTTCGCCGGACGCAGTGAACAACGCGAGGCGGACACGGTGAGGACGAGGAAAAAAGAGACCACAAGCTTTCAATTGGAGGATAGACATGAATAAGCTCGGCGTACATTCCTTCGTCTGGGCGAAGGGCTGGACTAACGAGGAATGCGCCCGTGCGATCGACAATTCGGCAGCGGTAGGATTCGATCTGATCGAAATCGGGGCTCTACCGAAATCGGTCGACGTCGATTTCACCCGCCGCCAGCTCGAAAAGGCCCGGATCGGTTGCACAGCGTCGCTGGGGCTTGAGGCCAACGAGGATATCTCGAGCAACGATCGCGACAACGAGAAGCGCGGGCAGGCGAAGCTCGAGCGGGCGATCGCCATCGCGCGCGACGTCGGCGCGACGCACGTCTGCGGCATTCTCGAATCTGCATTCCAGAAGTACGACAAGCCGACAACGCCCGAGGGCGTGAAGCGCTCGGTCGAGGTGTTGCAGCGCGTCGCTGAAGGAGCGGCGAGAAGCAACATCGTCCTCGGACTCGAAGTGGTGAACCGATACGAGTCCAACGTGCTCAATACCGCTTCGCAGGCCGTCGAAATGTGCAAGCGGATCGGCGCCCCCAATGTCAAGGCGCACCTCGACGTCTATCATATGAACATCGAGGAATCCGACATCCGGCAGGCGATCGTCGAGACAGGCGACTATCTCGGCTATTTCCACACCGGCGATTCCCATCGCGGCTACATGGGCTCCGGGTCGATCGATCTTGCAGGTGTGTTCAGAACACTGGTGACATCCGGCTATCAGGGACCGATCACCTTCGAGTTGTTCTCATCGCGCGTCGTCGGTCAACCGCTTGAGGGGATTCTGGGCATCTGGCGGAACCTGTGGGAGGACGGTCGCGATCTTGCCGAGCACGCGCTGATGTATACGCGCGCCCAGCTCAAGGCGGCGCGCGAGGCACGCAAACAGGCGGAACGCAGCCGGCTACCCTGGCCTGGCGATGCGCCGAAACCCGAACGCGCAGGTAACCGGACCGCAGCGAAAACGGCGTGATGAGGTTAATCGGGTGAAGCTGTTCGATGTTGGCTCCGGCGGCGGAACTCGACGGCATGACTTAGCCAGCCGCACGCTCGCCGACGACGAAGAGCGGCGGATTGGGTTCGAGGACCTGGTGCGCCTAAGCGCCAAACGGCGCGAAGTTGCGCCTTGTTCGAGCACGTTTTTGCACGCTCGCAAAGGGGCTCCTGAACCCTTCCACGTGCTGGGATACTCCCCAGGCTCGATCGTGTCAGGCTGGTCGCCTTAGGGTCGATTTGCCTTGACCGCGACACTGTCGGCGAATGTCGGCTATTTGCGCGAAGGGGACGGCGCGAGTTGACCTAACCCGGACATCGTAAAAGTCAGTTTGAATTCCGCCGCTCGCCGTAAGCGGGCGTGAAGTCCTGCGGTGGCGTTGTCACTGCCAAATAAACAAACGGCCCATGCCCTGTGTTGTTGACGCCGTGGATCGAGCCCGCGGGTGTGCGTACAACGTCTCCAGCTTGCACCTCGTCTGTTTGATCCCGATCCATCAAGAGCGTAGCGCGGCCTCGCTCCACGATCCAAACTTGCTCGCAATGGGGATGTGAATGTCTCGCTGAGACACAACCTGGCTCCATCGTCACGCGCGTAATGGTGACCAGAGCCTCAGGTGAGTTCTTGGGCCACACAATTTGCACTGATCGGACACCGGGATTTTCCAAGACCGCAAAGTCCACAGCCGAGAGCCGTTGGATGCCCATATCTATGCTCTCACTCTCGCGTAATCTCGCTCACGGTAGTATCGCCGCGAATGCGTTCGGAAGTGCGCCGCCTCCGGATGTGAGCCTAATAACATACGAGGACGTTCTCGGTCGCGGGAGGAGAAACTGCCCGTTCTCGCAGGCAACTGCTCGGCCTTGGTCGTCCGCTCCGTGTGGCCGCTATTTACGCATTCGTGGCGGCTGGAATTGACGTAAGCGGACATAGCAGATCGCGACCGAACGTCGCAAGTCGGCGGCAAAGTGGGCATTGCTCATAGACGCCGAGTCCACCAAGCCGCCGAGGTTTGGAGAAGTCTTTACGACAATTTCCGCTGCATCAAGGTTCCGCAGCCGGCGAGACCAACCCGCGACAAAGAAACCGTCGGCTGAGGCGCCAACACAGACGGCGATCTTCGTTGACTGATCTTCCGTTCGGCGAACGGTCCGTGACGACTTAACCTCCTGCGGCAAATGCTACGTGTCACGGCCTATCTGCGGCTGCATTGGGGATCGACGCCGGGGTGTGCAGCGGGAAAGCCTTCGCCGGCGCGACCTGTTTGAAGGCGTTGAGCAGCGCCTTGTCGTGGGCCACCTTTTCGTCATCGATGACCGATGAGATCGACGGATGGCGCGTACCCGCCGGTTGCACAGGCAGTTGGCCGACGACAGGCGTGGTGTGGCGCATGGTTGTCTTGACCGGCGACCGAACGGAAGCAGGTCGCGGCTGCACGAGCGTCGCCAGCCGCGCCTTCTGGTCCGGAGTCATACTATCTTCCAGTTCTTCGTAGTCCTTCTCGACGCCCTCTTCTTTCTCCTTGGGGAGCTGGATGGTGGTCGTCGCTGTTCCGCGATTGGGCAATGTTCCGCCGGGAGCAACGACGCCTCCGGCCACTCGGCCGGGCGCGACTCGGCCTGGCTCGATCGGAGGCCTGCGGACCACCTGCGCCTTGGCGTTCTTCCAGTGCAGGTGAATCTCGCCGCTGACGAGTTGGCGAGCGGCGGGGTTCTGGGTCATGTTGAAAGTGAGCAGCACGCCCTGTCCGGGAACAAAAGTGACGGTGGGGCTGTCAGCGTCGGGCTCGAAGTTGAGATCTTCGCTGTCGAGGGTCGCCGTGGCGCCCCACTCGAGTGGGAGGCGGAAGATGAATTGGTTCTGCGGCAGGTAGTCGAGGTAGTGGATGTGCGAGCTGCAGAAGCCCTCGTTGCCGAAACGGCGCACGAAGACGGCCCAGGTTTCGTCGTTGGGGTCGTCGTCCTTGACGCGCAGCGCCATCGCGAAGACTGGGTGAATCTCCGAGTGGATGGAGTGCTCGAAATCGAGGCTGAAGAGGCCGCTGACGATGGCGAGCCTGTTATCGACCATCGTGTTGGGCCCGGTGCCCCCCTGGTCAACGGCGAGATGAAAGTCATTCCACCAGGGTGAAGTGAAGTGGTTGATCGTTTCGTCGGCTTTGAACTCCGGCTCCATGGTGGTCCGGGTCGCAGTGAGGCCATTACCTTTCGGCGGCGTGAGATACCAGCTGTAGTCGTCGTCGCCGCTGAATGTGCCGGTCGAGTGCGACTCCCAAACGATGGGGCCCACGACGGTCGCCGGGCCCCAGTTGGCATGCGGTCCGCAGAGCCAGCTGTCGTCCCTCGAGGTCGGCTGCTGAGTGCAGGGAGACGCATCCGGGAAATACTGGACTCCTGCGTTGGGAATCGTCCTTGCACAGAGCTTTTCGGCGCTCGGCGGCAGGCCCTCGTGAAGCTTCTGGTAGCCCCAGTACGGATTTAGCGGAATGAGGTTGTCATCGTAAGTATCCGACAGCAAGTCGAAGGCCATTGGTGTCGGCGCAGGTGGATTGGTAATAACAACGCCCGCGCCGTGAGTCACGGTGATCTGGACGGCCGCGTTGGTCGAGTTCTTGCATTGGTCACCTGTGCCGTCGTCGTGTGAATAGTAGCCATTGTCGGAATAGCCGTCATCGAGATATCCGAGGCGAAGATAAGTCTGCGCAGGGTTTGCATTCGCCGGTATGCTGAAGGTCTTGCTGTTCACGTCTTTGAACTTGGCCTGTGCGGCAGCAGAGCTGCCGACCACCCCGGGGATCCAGACGGTGCCGTAGTAGAGGCGGTTCGAGTTAGGACCGCTTGGGTCGACGTAGCGCTTCCAAGTCCTGCCGTGACCACCGGTTTGCACGCAACCCGAGGCATGCACGTATACCGCGTCCCCCGGCCGAAATTTGATCTGCGGATACTCGGACGTGGGTTGCGTGACCACCGGCTCAGTGATGCGCCACACCTCGGACTTACCGTCGGCAGACGCCGTGTGCGTGATGGACTCAGCATGGAGGGCGACGGGGACGAGCGCAAAGGCGGCGCCTAGTACCCCGCGTAACGATCCGGAATAGTGCATCTCTCACTCCTCCCGTTAGTTTCCCACCTGACTGCATTATTGAGACGACTATACCACCTTCAGCGGCGATGCGAAGAGCGCGAGCGGTCTCCGTCTCGAGGTTATACTCGCCGCGGCAAGTAGAACTCGGTCATTTGTACTTCAGCGTCAGGTCGATTGTCATTTTGAGCCGTGGGAAGCGCAATGAGTTTGGCGCTTTGTCCCTCGGCCTCGGACGCCCGCACAGCTTCTCCTCTCTGCGGTACCGGCCGGGCAGGGCAGCATGCGTCGCCGGGGCCCTTTCAAGCGCGTCGGCAGCGCTCGCTCGTTGCGCTTCTGGCGGGCCCGTTTCGACGTGAAGCGGACATTCCAGGATCTCGATAGTGAACGTCGCAGTTCGGGGAACGTCAGTCCGGCAACCCCAACATCCGCCCGCCGCGGATCATCTTCTCTTCAAGAGCTGGGGTGCAACCAAGTTCGCGGATCGTGCGAATGCTTGCGGTCGGTTCGAGCTCCATTCCTCGCGCGAACACCACTCTCGCTTCTTGGATCCGTCCGGCGAGCGCGAGCGCCCCAGCCTGTACGACAACGATCATGCCGAATTTTGAATTGGCCTCGGCGCACTTTCCCCACCACGCCGCGGCCTCCTCGTGGCGCTCCTCTTGTAGGGCTGCGGCGCCGAGCGCCAGATGCGCGACGTAGAGCAACGGATCAAACGGGCTCAATCGCAATGCGCGCCGAGCATACTCTGCTCCTCGGACCGAGCTGCCGCTCGACGCGTACAACTGGGCTCCGAAGTAAAGCGCGGCCGCCGAAGAGGGGTTGAACGACAGCGCGCGCTCGATCGCGTCGAGCGCGGCGCCAGCGTTCTTGCCGAGCAGCCCGATCACCATCGCCCCGACCGCGAGCGCCGTCGCGTCGTCCACCGAGTTGGCGGTCGCCGCCCGCGCGTGCTCAAGCCCGACCATCTTGTCGGCCTCGCCGAAACCGCCATGGGCAAAGAGGATCTGGTGACTCCAGGAAAGGTAAGCATGAGCGACGGCGAGGTTCGGGTCCAGTCTGAGCGCGTCCCGCAGAAGCGCGGCCGCGGCTGGGGCATCGGCCACGGATATTGTCGTCATGAGAGGCAGGGCGCGCAGGTAGAGGTCGTATGCGTCAAGGCTCTCTGGGCGCTTACGGCGCGATCGTTCGACTTCCGATCTTCGCACGCTCGGCTCGACGATGCCGACCACACTGTCCGTGATCCGGTCCTGGAAGTCGAAGACGTCCTTCAGGTCGCCATCGAACTTGTCGGCCCAAAGATGCGCGCCCGTTTCGGCTTCGACCAGCTGAGCCGTCACGCGCACTCGCGAGCCCGACCTACGAACGCCGCCCTCCACGAGATAGCGCACGCCGAGCTCTCGCCCTGCTTGTCGAACGTCGACCGCCCGGCCTTTGTAAACAAAGCTCGAGTTGCGAGCGATGACAAACAGCCATTTGATCCGGGACAGCCCGGTGACGATGTCCTCCACCATGCCGTCCGCAAAATAATCCTGTTTCGGATCGCCGCTCATGTTCTGAAAAGGCAGGACGGCAATCGAGGGTTTGTCGGGCAATGAGAGCGAGGGCGACTTTTCAAGATCGCGGTCGGATTTCTCGCCGGAGCGGCTGAACGTCAGGCCATAAGCGCGGACCGGCCGCGCGATGTTCTTAAGCGCCTTCTCGCCGAAATCGACGAAAGGCTGCCTTACCTTGTCTCGCACCTGCTCGTAGGCTGCGCTGGACAGGCACACTCCACCGGGTTCGCAGGCGCCCTCGAGCCGCGCGGCGATATTGACGCCGTCGCCCATCAGATCGCCGTCGCTCTCCTCGACGACGTCGCCGACGTGAATCCCGACGCGGAATTCGATTCGGCGGTCCTCCGGCACGCCGGCGTTGCGCTCGATCATCGCGTTCTGCAGCTCGATCGCGCATCGGACCGCATCGACGACGCTGCGGAATTCAATGATGCTCCCGTCACCGGTGCGCTTGACGATGCGACCGTGATGGACGGCGATCGTGGGGTCGATCAGATCGCTGCGGAGACCGCGGAGGCGCGCGAGGGTTCTGTCCTCGTCGGCGCCGGCAAGCCGGCTGTACCCGACGACGTCGGCCACTAGGATCGCGGCTAGTTTGCGGGTCTCGCTCATCGCGCCCCTCTTGGGGTGCCACATTAGCTCAAACGCCAGCCCCAGTCTGCCTGTTTTGGGCGCGAAGGACCGCTTATGTGCGCATTCCTTCCTTACCGGTTACCAAGCGAGAAGGGCAGCAAAGGGGCGATTTGACCGTTCGCCACGCTCTGGGATTGACCGCTATTTGCGCAAACGCGACATGGCGCAATCCGGCTCGAGTCGACGTTAAGCGGACGGATCTGATCGTCGGTCTGGACGCCTCAAAAGGGCGGAAAGCACGCCTACAGCGGTCACCCCGGGAAGGACCGGAGTTCGCACCGGCCACGAGCACCGCGTCCGCTTCGGCAAGCCGGTCGGTCGATTGGTAGAGCTTGCCAAGGCCGGGCGAAGCTTTTAAGGCCGAAGCTGCGCGCGCGAGAACGGGATCAGGGGCGAGCTGGCGGCCACGTCCGGAGCTACATGATGCGGTCTCGTTTTATCGGGCGCATCGACACGCCTTGGACCTCTTGCATCAACACGCCACGCCAGCCGCGGCAAGATCGCTCGATCTTGATCAATGTGCGGCCAAAGGAACGCGTCCATGCTCCTCTATAATTCCAATCTTTCGCCCAATGCATTGCGGGTTCGCGCGGTTGCCCACGAGCTAGGCATAACGTTCGAAATAGTGGAGGTTGATCTGAGAAAAGGCGAAAATAGGTCCGAAGCCTTTCTGGCATTGAACGCCAACGGCAAGGTACCGGTTTTGGTCGATGGCGATTTTGTGCTTTGGGAGAGCCGGGCGATCAACGCCTATCTTGCTGGCCTGAAATCGGAACAGGGGCTCTATCCGGAGGACAAAAGGAAACGTGCCATTGTAGACCAATGGTCCTACTGGCAGGCTATCCATCTCGGTCCAGCGATGCAGCGCGTTGCGTTCGAGCGACTTCTCAAGTCCAAATTCGGTATGGGCGAACCGGACGAAAAGGCGCTGGAGGGTCCGCTTAAGGACATCGCGCAATTCTTGGCGGTTCTCGATGAAAACCTGTCCAATAAGGAGTGGGTGGCGGGTGAACTGAGCATTGCCGACTTCGCCGTTGCGAGCACCTTCGTCTATCGGAAAGGTTCGAACATATCCCTTGAAAATGTGCCGCACGTTTCGACCTGGATCGACCGCCTTGAAGCACGATCGTCCTGGAAGGCTGCGGTGAGGCCTGTGTTGGAATTGCAGAACACCTGACGGGATCCATCCGGCGCTCGACGACGCCACCACGCTCGGCATCCCCTCCGTGTTTTCCTCGAACGGCGACGGCTTGTGGTCCCACGACCGCACAGGCGCCAGCAATCTTCCGCCCTCTTGAGACGCGCCCGAAGCGAGCATTCGTCGTGGCGCCGGCGGAGCATCTCGAAGGGCAAAGGCAAAGGCTCGGCGGTAGCGCCCTCGTCTCCCGGAACTAAATCTGAGCGGACCCGCCATCGACAAAGAGTTCGCTGCCGGTGATGAAACTGCTTTCGTCCGAAGCGAGAAACAGGGCTGCATTCGCGATCTCGTCGGGATCGCCCAGCCGCCCCAACGGCGTCGTCGCCTGCGTGAGCCTGATCATCTCGAGCCGCGCACCTTCGGTTGGCGCGAGGGCGTGCCATCCGGGAGTCGAAGTCGAGCCCGGCGCGAGCACGTTGACCCGAATCTTGCGGGGCGCGAGGTCGAGGATCCAGCTACGGGCGAAGCTGCGGATTGCCGCCTTGGTGGCGCTGTAAACGCTGAAGGCCGGGGTGCCGGTCGATGCGGCAGTCGAGCCAGTCAGGATAATCGAGCCGCCATCTTTGAGAAGCGGCAGCGCCTTTTGGACTGTAAAGAGAGTGCCCTTCACGTTGACGTCAAAAGTTCTGTCAAAATGCTCTTCGGTAATCTCCCCAAGCGCGGCGAACTCGCCGCCGCCCGCATTGGCGAACAGAATGTCGATCGCGCCTGCTTCGTCCTTCACCACCGCAAAGAGCCTGTCGAGATCGGCGAGGTTCGCGACATCGCCCTCGATGCCGCGGGAATTGTGCCCGACCTCGGCGACGGCCGCTTCCAGCTCTTTCTGGCGCCGGCCGGTCATGAACATCCGCGCGCCCTCCGCGGCAAAGCGTTTCGCCGAAGCCAGGCCGATGCCGCTGTTGGCCCCGGTGATCACGGCCACCTTTCCTTCGAGCCTTCCCACTGCGAGTCTCCCCTCTTGTCGGGCCCCGTCGACGGTCGCGGCTACACGCCTTCGTAGACCAGCCTGGTGAAAAAGGCAGGATCGATCACCCAATTGCCGAACTTGCCATCGAAGGCCGCAGTCGGTTTTGCCGCGACTGTCTCATCTCGCGATCGCCCTTCTCTTTTGAGCGCCGCGACGTTTTCCCGAACGCCGACTAGCATGTCGCGGAATTCCTTGAGTTCGGCTTTGTTGCTGACGGGCTGTCCATGTCCTGGAATGATGATCGTCCTATCGGTCGTCGCCGCAAGATTGGCGTCCGACGCGGCGATCATGCCGTCGATGCTGCCGCCCGTCGAATAATCGATAAACGGATAGACACCGTTCCAGAACGTGTCGGCGACGTGCACGACATCGGCTTCCGCAAATGTGACGGAAATGTCGCTGTCGGTGTGGGCGGGGCTGTAGTGCTTCAGGTTGATCGACTGGCCATTCAGGCTGACAGCGCGCTCGCTTGCAAACACTTCGCTCGGGAGTCCGTTCGCCGGCGGGGAAACAAAATTGTAGTCCCAGTCCTCGACGCGCTGGACGTGCGAGAGAAACCCGAGAGTGTTTTCATGCGCAATGATCTTGGCGCCGACCGAATTCAGCCATGCATTGCCGTCGGTATGGTCGAAGTGCCAGTGCGTGTTGATCAAGTGCGTGACCGGATCGGCGCCGAGATCGGCGAGCGCCTTGGTCATTTGAGGGCGCGAGACGCCGATGCCGGCGTCCACGAGCACCTTGCCGTCGGAGCCGGTCAGGACGGCGACATTTCCACCGGACCCTTCGAGCACGCTGATGTTGTTGCGCAGCTTGTGGGTGACGATTGGCGACACTGCGGCGCTATCCTTGATGAGACTGACGAGGCCGCGGGCCTCCGCGAACGCTGCGCGAGGCGTCAGCCATGCTCCTGTGGCTGTGAAAGCCGCCCCGCCGACGCAGCACAGACAGAAGCCCCGTCGCGACATGATGGATGAATGCTTTGCTGTCATCGTGCTCTCCATGCCGCTCCCAAGAGGAGCCCTTGAGCGTCGCAGCCATCGACCGCCGGTCAAACCTTCGTACCGGCTCGAGCGTCTATTTCTTGTCTGGGATGACGAGGTTGACAATCGCCTGGTCGATCACCCGGTGCGTGGGATCGGCAAGTTCGATCAGGGCGCGATGCGGTCCCGGCGTCAGGCTTTGGATGATCAATGGCTCGCCGCTCGCGTCCACCCAATGCCAAGGCCCGTCATCCACGGTGAGGTGGAGATGTCCGATCCGCGGCGACACATCGAGCGCCCCGGGTCCGAACACCGGCACGATCCGCATATTTTCGGTCCGGTATTGAATGACGACCAGCCCGCGGGCGAGCGCATCCGGCAAAGGGGGATCAACGACGATCTTCGCAGGGGGCTCGCTTGCGAGCGGGATGACGGCCGCTGGCCCTCGAACTTCCCTGGCGGTCTGCGCCAAGGGGCCGGATGCGGAGGCTGTCATGGCGCGCGCTCCGGAATTGCTGTCGCCCGGCTCATTTCGACGCCAGCTTACGGCACAGGAAGTCGCGGATCAGAGGGGCCATCTCGTCGAGCTTGTCTTCGAGCGCGAAGTGGCCGGTATCGAGGAGGTGCAGTTCGGCATCCGGCAGGTCCCGCAAGTATGGCGTGGCGCCATCGGCCGGAAAGATCTTGTCGTTCTTTCCCCACACGATCAGGGTCGGCGGCTTCCGCTCGCGAAAGAACGCCTGAAATTTCGGGTAGAGAGGAACATTCGTTCCGTAGTCGAGGAAGAGGTCGAGCTGGATGTCCTTGTTGCCCGGGCGGTCGAGCAGCGGCTGGTCGTGCCCCCAATTGTCCGGATCGATCCTCGTCACGTCGGCAACGCCGTCGGTGTACTGGAACTTCGTCGTTTCCGGGGCCACGAGCACTCCGATCGCCGCGCGATGGGCGTCCGACCCGTCTGCCCAATAGGCCTTGATCGGATCCCAGAACGCCTTGAGCCCCTCCTCATAGGCGTTGCCGTTCTGCACAATGAGGGCGGTGACGCGGTCGGGATGCTTGAGCGCAAGCCGATAGCCGACTGGCGCGCCGTAATCCATGAGATAGATCGCATAGTCCTTGATTCCGAGCTGCGTCAGCAGGCCGTCGACGATGTCGGCATAATGGCCGAACGTGTAGGCGAACGTCTTGTGATCCGGCGCGGCGCTCTCGCCGAAGCCGGGATAGTCTGGCGCGATTACATGGAAGCGATCCGCGAGCGCCGGGATCAGGTTGCGGAACATATGGGACGAGGTCGGAAACCCGTGCAAGAGGAGCACGGTCGGCGCATCGGCGGGTCCGGCTTCGCGGTAGAAGATATCGACGCCATCGACCTTGACGGTGCGGTAGTGGACGACCGGGATCGCGGCCTGTTCCGATACGCAGGCCGCCGAGTCGGCGCGGGCCAGCGGGGCGCCGCGACTGACGCGAGCAGTGCGGCGACGAGCGCGAAGCCGGCACGGCGGCGGTTTGACGAGGATGTCATAAATCCCTCCGATGGTTGACGTTTGAGTAAATCGACCCATTCTGACCGCAGCGGACGCGCGTCGGAGCCGTGTGTTTGGCGACAGACATTGCTCAAACGGATCGCTCCGCTATTCAGGCCTTGATGAACGCCAGCAGGTCGGCATTGATCGTCTCCGCCTGGGTTGTGATCATGCCGTGGGGGAAATCTTTGTAGGTTTTCAGCGTCCCGTGTCTCAGGAGCTTGGCGGACTGCGGGCCGGCCGCGACATAGGGGACAATCTGATCATCCTCGCTGTGCATGACCAGCACCGGCACATTGATTTTCTTCAAGTCCTCGGTGAAGTCGGTCTGCGAGAAGGCGACGATGCCGTCGTAGTGCGCCTTGGCCCCGCCCATCATGCCCTGGCGCCACCAGTTCCAGATCGCAGGCTCAATGGTCTTCACGCCGGGCCGGTTGAAGCCGTAGAAAGGCCCGGCGGGCAAATCGTAGTAGAACTGCGACCGGTTGGCGGCGAGCTGCGCTTGCAGGCCGTCGAAAACCTCCTTCG
The DNA here is from genome assembly GCA_963806935.1 of uncultured Alphaproteobacteria bacterium. GTDB lineage: Bacteria > Pseudomonadota > Alphaproteobacteria > Rhizobiales > Beijerinckiaceae > Roseiarcus. Next base: position 149,951 of record CAWEAT010000051.1, on the reverse strand, counting down.
GCAGACCAAGGGGGTTTGCCGGGGTCTTGACCATCAGCGGCGGCACGGCACTGATCAACGCCGCCTTCGCGACCCGGCTTTCGCCATGTCGCCCCAGATAGTGGGTGACCTCGCCGCCGCCGGTCGAATGGCCGACGTGGATGGCGTTCCTCAGATCGAGATGAGCCGTCAGCGCCGCGAGGTCGTCGGCATAATGATCCATGTCATGGCCGTCCCCGGTCTGAGTGGAGCGTCCGTGGCCGCGGCGGTCGTGGGCGATGACGCGATAGCCCCTACCGAGGAAGAAGAGCATTTGTGCGTCCCAATCGTCGGCCGATAGCGGCCAGCCATGACTGAACACGATAGGCTGACCCTTACCCCAGTCCTTGTAGTAAATCTGCGTTCCGTCCTTCGTCGTGACCATGCTCATATCGGGCGCTCCTTCGATTGCGGCGGCAGACGAGTGGCGCCCGGTACCGGGCCGGCGGCACGGGACGCCTCCGGCAGTTCACCAAGTGCAGCCGTCGCCAAGGCGACGCCGATGATAATGTCGCGACACGTCGTCTGCGCGACACGTTCAGGACCGCTCAAGCGAGCGAGCACTCAAGTGGGTGCAGGTACTGTGGCTATACTCAGTTGCGAAGCCGACGTGCAGCCCGCATAATCGGAAGGTAACTTTTCAAAGTTCGGAAAGACTGCGCTCATGGACCGCATCGAGTCGATGTCGGTAGTGGTCAGCATCGCCGAGGCCGGCAGCCTATCGGCGGCCTCGCGGAAGCTCCGCATGCCGGTCCCAACCGTTAGCCGCAAGCTCTCCGAACTCGAAGCGCGCCTAAAGACGCAATTGTTTCAGAGGTCGTCACGGCGGGTGTCGCTCACGGACGCTGGGCGATCCTATGTGGAGGCATGCAAGCGGATCATCGAACAGGTCGACGATGCCGAGAAAGAGGCCTCAGGCGAGTATCGGGCTCCGACAGGCGATCTCACGGTAACTTCGCCGTGGGGGGTCGGGCATCTTCATCTCCTGCCGCTCTCCTGCGAATTCGAGAAGGCGTATCCCAATATCGCCTTGCGCCTTCTGCTCAGCGATCGGGTTCTGGACCCCGTCGAGTACGGTATCGATATCGCGGTCCGAATCGGGCCGCTCGCGTCCAGCGCTATGATTGCAACCCGCATTGGGTCCGTGCGGGTCGTGGCCTGCGCCAGCCCCGAATATCTCGCAGCCCGAGGCCGCCCGAAGACGCCCGCCGACCTCATCGATCACGACTGCATTGGGGTCGATGAGAAAGGCGTGCCGAGCAATTGGAAGTTCGCCAAGGACGGCGTTGAAGTCGCGGCGCCCATTCGATCGAGGCTCACCGTCAGCACTTCAGAGGCTGCGGTGCAGGCGGCAGTCCTCGGCGCGGGGATCACCCGCGTCATGTCGTACAAAATGGAGGCTGTGAGGCGGACGGGCGCGCTCGTCATCGTTCTGGAGGAATTCGAGAGTGAGCCGTTGCCGGTGCACATCGTCTACACCGAGCGAAAGCCGATGCCCCTAAAGCTTCGCGTGTTTCTTGACTGGTTTACACCGCGCCTCAAGGCTCGGCTTGCGCCATACGTCGGTTAGCTGCGACGCCGCCGTCGCGATCGGCAGTGGCCCCTCAACGTCGATTCGGGATGTCGATTGCCCGGGAGGAGGTGTTGCGCTTCTGGTCGAGCTGGCGCGTTCGAGATATTTTTCCAAGAACGTCCGCAGCTTTGCGCAAACGCGACATGGCGCAATCCGGCTCGAGTCGACGTGAAGCGGTCGTAGGAATTGTTACATTGGAGAAAACGACCGCCCTGGACGAGCGCTAACGGCGACTTGTCCCTGCATTTTGCACCGCCCAACTGTTCAAAATTTCAGCCTCGAAACTCGCTATGCCTTGATCGGAATCCAGATATCGACGTTGCCTTTGGCTACAGCAGGGTCGAACGCTTCGGCGTAGCATTCAAAGCTTGGTGCGGACGCCAGCGCGAAACCGGATTTTGGCACCCAAGTTTCGAATATATCCATCCAGGTGTGCCCGATCGATGAAATGTGACCGGCATGCCCAAACACGGCATAGCGGCCTGGAGCGATCGAGAGCTGCATGAGGTCGGCCGGCAGCCCTTCGGAACTCGACACCTCAACCCCGGCCAGATAATCGAGGTTCCCCTTACCATCCATATTGGAGCAGACGCCGTAGGCTTTCTTGTCGACCTGCCCCGGCACGCGGCCGAAATATCGCGGGCCGAAGCGCTGCCACAGGTCGGGAATTTGCCCACGATTTTCGTTGCCGTAGCGGCCGCCCAATCCGGCGATTAACATTGCTCTGCCGTTCTCGAAGCGCGGCGCGAGCGAGCCCTCCAGGTTTCCTGCCATTGTTTGTTACTCCCGAGATCGGATCTTCAAATAATAGCGGCCTGCTCGGACGGAGACAATTCAAAGCCCTCGTCAAAGCCCTCGCTCATTTCGTTCGGTCGAACGCGTTGTCACCCCGTGGCGAGCGGCCCCTGAGGTTCGTTTCGACCCGTTCGGTAGACCGTCCAGGAATGACCGCTGTTTGCGCCGACCTGCCGCCCAGGCCGACGTGAGCCGGATGATACTCGCCCATTTGCAATCAATCCGGCTCAGCCGGGCAAAGTCACACCTCTGTTTGCTCCGCCAACTCCAAGGCGTCCTCCACCTCGATGCCAAGATATCGGACGGTGCTCTCGAGCTTGGTATGGCCCAACAGAAGCTGCACAGCGCGCAGGTTCTTGGTCCGCCGATAGATCAAAGACGGCTTGGTCCGGCAGATGGAATGGGTTCCGTAAGCGGCAGGATCGAGACCAATTTCCTCGACCCAGGAATCCACAATCCGAGCATATTGCCGGATGCTCAAATGGGGCGACGCACGAACACGGCTTGGGAAGAGAAAGTTTTCAGGCGCGAGACCTGACAGCCGGATCCAGTCCGTCAAAGCGGTTCGCGTCGACTCCGTGATCTCGAACTGGACGGGTCTTGAAGTCTTTTGTTGCACGACGATCGCCCGGACAGCGATCCGCTCGCCGTGACAGACGTCTCGAACCTTCAACTTGAGCAGGTCGCAGGCCCGCAACTTGCTGTCGATGCCGAGGTCGAACAGCGCCAATTCGCGGGTTCGGCGATAGACTTGAAGCCGGACGCGGATCGCCCAAATTTCTTTGAGTTTGAGCGGCGCTTTCTGACCAACAAGTTTGCCTTTGTTCCAGGGCGTTGGAACTACCCGAATTCTGAGTTCATCCATAGCAGGCTCCTCAAGGTTGGAGGAGCCTCAGCCTGACACTATCCCGTCAGACGGCCGCCCGGAGTCGACGTATTGCGAACGTAGCAGACCGCGGCCTTGGATGCCTCAATTGAGCGGGAAGCCCGCCTACAGGGTCGCCTGGGGAACGACCCCTGCCAGCCGATTCCCTTGCGAGCTTGAGCCGGACTACCAAAAGCCCGCTCAAGCGATGGTTGCTCTAGCGAGGGTCCCTTCTACTCGCTGGGAATTGCCAAACTCGGTTTGAGCTGCACGGGAATACCGTTGAGGATGGATTGTCCGACCACGGCTTCGACATCGTTGTCGTCCGTCCAGTCGTTAATGGACACACCAGCATGTGCCGCGGCAACCTTTTGCCAGGGACGAACGTCCCTGTGCCCCCAACCGTGCGGCAAGCTTACCACGCTTTGCATCATGTCCTCGGTGACACGGACGGGGACTGGCCCGCTATAAACGCGGCTCTCAAGCACCGCCGTTTCGCCATCCGTCACGCCGGCCCGCTCGGCGTCGCGGGGATGAACGAGAAGCACACAGCGCTCGCGGCCGGAGACGAGACCCTCAATGTTGTGCATCCAGCTATTGCTGCTGCGCAAATCGCGTCGGCCTATGAGCAACAGACCGTCGTCGCTCGCCGTGCCAATCTTCTCCAATTCTGCGAGCGCGGACAAGATCGGTTCGGCGGCAAAGCGAATCCGCCCGTCCCTGTGGAGAACGCGCCGAGAGATGCCAGGCTCCAGCGGGCCGAGATCAATGCCATGCACGGACGACATGAGGCGCTTGAGGTTCAGCCCGCTCGACCAAGGCATCAGATATCGGTCGCCATGGGGGCCTAGGCGCAGGAGCAAATCGACGCTCGCTTTCGGCGTCCAGCGCAGCCCGAGCTTCCGAGCCAGCCGAATGGTCTTGTCGATGACGCCGATGCCGCTCGCGCCACCGCCGAGCCGCTCGGCGATCTCCAGCAGGATTTCCCAGTCTGCGCGCTCCTCGGGCCCGCGCTTGAAGACGGCCGGACACCAACGAACGACATTGCGCACGGCGAAATTCGGCAGGAAGGCGTCAAAATGGTCCTCGGCCATGGTCCAGCATGGCGGAAGAATCACATCGGCATGGCGAGTTGTTTCGTTGACATAGAGGTCGATCGCCCCCATGAAGTCGAGGCGAGACAAGGCTCGTGCGAGGCGTCGACTATTAGGCGCTGAAAGCACCGGATTGCCGGCGTAAGTGATCAGCGCCTTGACCTGACCGGGGCCGCTGGTCTCGATTTCTTCCGCCAACACGCTGGTCGGTAACTCGCCGAAAGTCTCAGGAAGTTTAGGCAAGCGGCTGCGCCAGCGCCCATAGCCATCATTGAAGTAGGACGACAGCGCGGAGACGTTGATAGCAGGTGTGGGGAGCATGGCGCCTCCCACCTCGCCCATCCGGCCGGCGACAAGATTGAGAAGATCCGTGGACCAAGTGGCAATGGTGGCGAAGCGGTTGTTGCACGCGCCGATGCGGGAATAAACGACGCTGGTCGGCGCGTCTGCAAATTCGTGGGCAAGTCGTCGAATGGTCTTGGCGTCAATACCTATCCCCGCTGCAACGCGTTCAGGCGTGAAGGCGACCAGCCGCTGGCGGATCTCAGTCCAGCCACGAGCCATTTTGTTGATGCGATGCTCGTCGACTTTTCCTTCGTCGATAAGCGTTTGCACCATGGCGATGAGGAGCGCTGCATCTCCTCCGGGACGGATTGCAATCCATTCATTGGCCTCGCGCGCCGTTTCGGTACGCCGCGGGTCGACCACGACGATGCGGCCGCCCCGTTGGCGTATGGCGCGCAGTCGCCGACGGACATCGGGCGCCGTCATCAAGCTGCCGTTCGAGATCCAGGGATTGGCGCCGACGCAAAGGAAATATTGCGTTCGGTCGATATCGGGCACCGGTACGACGAGCGAGGAGCGGTAGAGAAGATAGGATACAGCCCAGCGGGGGCTCGTGTCCTGCGAGCCCGGCCCAAAGCAATTCCGTGAGCCAACCGCACGGGCGAAGCTCGCCCGCAGCAAAATCACCCCGTAATTGTGAATGATGGGATTACCCATGTAGAGGGCGATAGCGTCCGCCCCCTCTTTCGCGCGGACGGCATGAAGACGCTGTTCGACCAAATGGAACGCTTCGTCCCAACCGACCGGCGCAAAGCTGCCGTCCGCCGCTCGCATTAAAGGAGTGCGGAGGCGATCCGGATCATGATGCACATCGCCGATCGCTACCCCCTTGGGACAGACGTAGCCTTGCGAGAACGGATCGTCTTCGTCGCCACGAACGGAAACAATACGATCGCCATCGAGCTCGAGCTTCAGCCCGCACATTGCCTCGCAGAGTGTGCAAGTCCGGAAAACTGTGCGCAGTATGTTCATGGTGTTACCCCTGATCCCGCGGCAAAGTCGAACTTGGATGAGACTTTAAAGAAAGAACACGAGACTTTCTATCGGGCTGAAATGGCCCCTGGGCGCAACCGACGACTTCAGCCGAAGACCGCTTTCTTGCGCTTCCCGTCCGTTCACAGGGTCGATTTTGAACGGAGGCAAGGCGTCGAAGTTGAGCCTTTGCGCAAGGCGGCGGGCAATGACGGCTTTTTGCGCAAAGGAGACCCCAGCCGCGCTACCGCATTGACCGTTTCGTGGTGGTTAGGTCCGTTCCAAGCCGTCCCCGCAATTCCTGAAATGGCCCACGCTGTCGGATCGGGAATTCACCAACGTAGAGCGATCTATGTCATCGGCAATGACGGATCGCTGGTTGGGTATTACCACGGAGGTGATAGACGATCCCCGATGAACGTCTGGCGAAGATAATAGAGCATTCATCGACTGGCTCAGACCTGGATCTGAGACCTAACGACGAGCCAATCGAGATATTGCGGCTCAAGCTACACGTAAAATTCGCCGTTAGGCGCGCTACTGCGCTAAAGGCGGCCGCTCGCGGGGTGCGTCGCGGCGATCACGGCATAGGCGGCGGGTGTGACGGTGAGGCGGATCATCGCGTGTCTCGCCGGCGCCGACGGTGTTTGCGCCATCACCTTTTGAGGCGCGAAGGTTACTGGTACGGTTTGCGGATCTTCACCCGGCCGGTCCGGATTTGACAAGCGCGATCGGGGGCCGGAGCTTGCGGTCCCCATCGTTCTCGAGGCCGTTCGCCCAGCCCGCTCGGCCACGGCCGCAACCGTCTCTTCCGAAACAACGCCGTCGGCAGGGAGACCTCGAAATTGATTGAACCTCGCCGCCGCTGCAGCCTCGAGGGCGTCTCCCCGAGCGGCTACCTTCGCCATGAACGATGTCACCGCTTCTTCGCCGTGCCTGGAGTAATCGCCCATAGCGTTTGACAACTCTGTCCCGCTTACCCAGAACTCCTAACGCATTTTGCTCAGGTCGTTCACGTAGTCGGAAATAAATCCTGCATTTAGGATCTTTGCCCTTGTGTTCTTCCCACACCTCGGAACTGAAGCTTCCTTCGCAACCCCGACGCTATAAAGGCCAGCGGCGATTGTCAAAATTGAATACGCAGATCGTGAAGGCAGAGCGGTCGCCGGGGTCACGCCCTCGGACATGGTCGCATTTGCACTGGACGACGGGGCCAATCGCATGGCGCGTGCTGCATGTGAAACGCCGAGCGGCCTATGTCTAGCGCACTTCGGTCCTATCAACGGTTCCGAGCGCCCCGGGAAGACCGGACCGCCTCGGCAGGGGTTCGGGGCGATCCGTTACCCGGGAGTGCGCGGGAAGGTCGTGCGCTCCGAGAGCTTGTAACGCAGATATGACGGGCGGATGACGAAAGCCGGCAGCTCGGGCGACCCGGCGGCGGTTCGTTTGGGGAGGGAACAATCCTGGCGCCGATCGCGTTCGTTTGTCTGGCGCGCCTCTTACGCCCCCCAGCTAAGGCGCGCCTCTCTGCCCCGCTGCGAAGCCGCCTCTCCCTTTAGGCGCCGCGCGGGGCTTTTTTGTGGGCCCGCGACCGTGCTACGCTCGTCCATGGTCGCCGCCGGGAGCGAGGTTCATGCGGTGCTTTTTCCTAAGAGCGAGCCATATTGTCGGCGTCGAGATGCTGCCCGGCCTCTCGGACCAAGAAGCGATTGCACAGGCTCAGAAGCTATTTTCTCTGAAGCGCCCGGGCCAGTTTGAAGGTTTCGAGGTTTGGGATCGCACCCGCGTGGTCTTCAGGCATCCTGACCCTTACACGGCGAAGTCCATGAGTGAGCGGCTGACGGCTCCGCACAAGGCCGACCTCTCGCCGGGCGAAGCCCCTTCGGCGGCTCAAGCAAGACTTGGCAAACGCGACCAACCTTGAGCCGGTTGTCGTCTATGCGGACGATCTGAGAACCTTGATCCGATTGGCCGAGCGGCGGCCCGCTAATTGACGCGCCGACATGACATCCGGTCCCATGAGCTCCCCCTTCACCAGCCGCAGGATGACGTCGCCGTAGCTCTCGCCAGGGCCGCGGGGCGCCGTCAGGCGATCGAGACGGGAATGCGCGTCCGCCGATATCCGACCCAGCCGAGGCCGGCGAAGCCAAGCAGCATCATGGCCCAAGTTGACGGTTCGGGGGCCGGTGTGCCTGGCGCAAAGGCTATGTTCGCATTGGGAATGAAGGCGATGCCGCAGAACCCAAGGGTACCGTCGAAACTGCAGGATTTGAAATTCTCCTGCGCGACGGCCTCCGACAGATGCAACGTGCTTTCCGAGCAATTTTGACCGAAACCGCAGCCGGGAGTTCCTTGCAGGGCGCTGAGGTCAAGCGCGATCACGCTGTCCGTGCTCGTGTCGACGCTCCACGAAATCGAGGTAGTATCCGACTGCATAAAGTGCGAAAATCCGTTGTAGGAGAACAGCACTCCGGTTGCGCTGTTGCCCGTGAAATCCGGGAAGGAGATGCTCCCGACTATCGTCGATGTGTCTGTGTCGATGATTGTTTCAAGGATAGCGGCGCGCGAGGCTGAGGGCGTCGCCACGGCCACAATAGCGGCCAGCAACGCCGCAAAAGGCGTCTTCAGCATCTTGATTTCCCCCTGCGGCAAAATCACCGCTGGTCAAAGATTTAGGACGCATTGCGACAGCGCGCAAGCTTACAGGTTTGTGGATTTACCTTTGTAGGCAGTCTTTCAGCTTCGGGACGCCGGGCGAATCGAACCACATTCCGCAGCGGAGCTTGCCGGATGAGGGCTGCGGGGCGGCTGTCATGCGATCGAGCGTCTTGTGCTCAACTGTCAGCGAATAGCAGTCGCTTACGTCGCGCTCGAAAGCACTAGGCCGTGGTGACCATTTAACTATTTGAGCCAGATAGCGATAGCGGCGAGTTTGACGAAGCCCATGAAGTTGACGAGCAGCTTGTCGTATCGCGTCGCGACGCGTCGGAACTGTTTGAGCTTGTTGAAGAAGCGTTCGATGATGTTGCGCTCTTTATAGAGATCGGGATCGTACGGACGTTTGACGATGCGGTTTCGTTTCGGCGGTATGACGACCTCGCCGCCGGTCCGCGTAATCTTATCGCAGAGATGATCGGCGTCGTATCCCTTATCGGCGATCGTCACATCTGCGTCGAAGCCCTCGACCAAGTCATGGGCGAAGGCGATGTCGTTGCGCTGCCCTGGCGAGCCGATCAGGCGCACCGGATTGCCGAGCGCATCGCCAGCGGCGTGGATTTTCGTGCTTAAACCCCCGCGTGACCGGCCAAGGCCCTGGGCATCCGCCCCCCTTTTTGCCGGCTCGCGCCGGCCGCGTGCTGATGCGCGCGAACAATGGTGGAATCAATCATCAGCCATTCCAGATCGGCTTCGCGCGCCAGCGCCGCAAGAATGTCGTCCAGAACGCCCATCTCGATCCACCGATAGTAGCGCCGCTTGACAGTGTCGTAGTCGCCCAACTCCTCTGGCAGATCGCGCCAACGAGCGCCCGAACGCGCCATCCACAAGAGCGCGTTCAAGAACCGGCGATTATCCGTGCGCGGTCCTCGCTTGCCTTTCCGGCCCCCAGGCACGAAATCCTTCAGCCGCTCCCATTGGTCGTCCCGAAGCGCGTCGCAGTCCACCGCTGACCTCCAAAAATCAGCGTTGAATTTGATTTGCGCACTTCTGGGAATTTGGAGGGTTATGTGAGGTCGCTGGGGCGCGGGTTGGGCGTCGCGAATGGCGACCTCACATAAGCCGGATTGAACGAAGCCGCGGTCGGGATGAGGCGCTATGGGTGAAGCGCGCTGGCGGTCTGACGCCATATGGCGAACGAGAGGTCCGCGGACCGGTTCGGCGAAGTCGTTGAGCCCGACGATTGCGAGGATAAAGCTGAACCATGGTCGAGAATGGCTAGACGTGGGCGTTGTCGGCGCGCGAACGGCTTCGAAAATGAGCTTCAAGGCGAGCGGTCGCAGCGACGCTCCGCGAGATGGGTGTCCGAGTTGGGAGAACTGAGAAGATCGCATACGCGGAGCGGCGGGTGCGTTATTGTCATGACGTGTCGCAGCGAAAGGCGCCGGCGGGCCGGGGCGCGACGGTTTCAATGCGGCGCATGAAGCCCCCGCAATCTGGGCAGCGCATGAAGGCGTCGCGAACGGTGTCGGCTTCTGGGTCGCCGCACGGCGCCTTCTCCGGATCGACCTGCTCCTGCGGCTTGGACGCGACGTGGAGCAGGTCTCGCACATATGCGAGCTTTTCGCCGCGCTCGCCTTTGGCGAGGAAACCGTAGTGACGAATGCGATGCAAGCCGTCGGGTAGGACGTGGAGGAGAAAACGTCGGATGAACTCGTGCGGGGCGAGGCGCATGATGCGGCTGCGGCCGCCGCGGCGATAATCCTTGTAGACGAACGCCACTTCATTGTCGTCGACGGCGACAAGCCTCGAATTGGCGATCGCCGTGCGATGGGTGTAGCGGGCGAGATAGGCGAGCACGCGCGCGGGTCCGCCGAACGGCGGCTTGGCGTAGACGACGAACGGGCTCTGCCGCAGCGCGCGCATGCGGGCTTTGAAGGCCTCCGGCTCGGCGAGCCGGGCCAGTTCGCCGAAGAAGCTCAACTCTCCTTTCTCGGACTTGGCTTTGAGGCCGTCGAGGAACAGGCGGCGGAACGCCTTCGACAACGCATGGACGGAGAGCAGGAAGTTCGGTTTGGCTTCGACCCAGCGCCTGTTGTCGAGGGCGACGCCGCCGCCGGGAACCAGGCAATGGACGTGGGGATGGTGGGTCAGCGTCTGTCCCCAGGTGTGCAAAACGGCGATCAGGCCGATCCTGGCTCCGAGGCGTTTGGCGGCGAGGACGCTGAGCGCCTGCGCCGCGGCGCGCATCAAGAGGCCATAGACGGTCCGCTTGTTCTGGAAGGCGATCTCGGCCGCCGCCGACGGCAAGGTGAACACGACATGGAAATAGGGAACCGGCAGCAGCTCGGCTTGGCGGGCGGCGAGCCACTTCACCCGCGCCGCGCCTTGGCATTTTGGACAATGGCGGTTGCGGCAGGAGTTGTAGGCGATGCGCGTGAGGCCGCAATCGTCGCAGCGTTCGACGTGACCGCCCAGCGCCGCCGTGCGGCAGGCCGCGATCGCCGCCGACACGCGCCGTTCGACGCGCCCGAGATGTCCGGCGTTCAATTGAGCATAGGTCTCGCCGTGGCGGCGAAAGACGTCGGCCAGTTCGAACGCCGGCCGCGCCGTCACCGACTATCCCGGCGGCGTCACGTTCAGCGAGAGCCGATCCAAGGGGCTTGCGGTATTGCCAATGAGCTGCGTGGAGACGCGCGTGTAGCGTGCTGTCGTCGACAGATTCTCGTGACCGAGCAACACCTGGATGATGCGGATGTCGACGCCGCTTTCCAGCAGATGGGTGGCGAAGCTGTGCCGCAGCACATGCACGCTCACTCGCTTGTCGAGCCCCGCCGCGGCCGTCGCTGATCGGCAGGCGGCATGCAACACCGTCGGGTCGATCGGCGTATCGGAGGTGCGGCTCGGAAACAGGAACAGCGGCGGCCGCGCCAGCCGCCAATAGCTGCGCAGGATGCCGAGCAGGGCCTCGGAGAGCATGACATAGCGCTCCTTGCCGCCCTTCCCGTGTTCGATCCGCATCACCATGCGCTGGTTGTCGATATCGCGGACCTTCAGCGCCGCCACTTCGGAAACCCGCAATCCCGCTGCATAGGCCGTCGTCAGCGCGACGCGCGCCTTCAGGCTCGAAACCGACTCCAGGAACCGCACGACCTCGTCGGCGCTGAGCACCACGGGAAGCTTGCGCGGTTCGCGGGCGTAAGCGATCCGCTCCGGGATCGTCTGTTCGCCGAGCGTCACGCCGTAGAAGAAGCGCAAGGCGCAGACGGCCTGGTTCAGCGACGCCCACGCGACGCCCTTCGAAGCCAGATGCACCTGATAGGCCCGAACATCCTCCAAGCCGAGTTGATCGGGCGAGCGGCCAAAATACTGGCTGAACTTCGAGACCGCGTGGACGTAGGATTGCTGTGTCGCCGGGGACAGATTGCGGATCGTCATGTCCTCGATCATCCGGCGGCGCAGAGGGCTCATCTGGGCCATCTGAAAACTCCTGTCTGAGAGTGGGTTGCTACACCCCATCCTCTCAGGCAGGAGGAACTTCAAACCACCCGGCCGCCTCCAGCCCCGCCGCCGATTCCGCCGCGGTAGCGGCTTCGTTCAATCCCCCATTCCTTAATTCGTCACCACGACCTAGGGTTTCCCTTGCAAAGTCTTATGCAAAATCACGTCCCCGACAATATAGTGATCAGATTTTCGCCTTTTCAGCTCAAGCCGGGAATAGTGAATGTCGAATATAGTTCAATTGGTAGCCTTCTATCTCCATTCTATGTGGATTTTTGGGAAAAATATCGTCCATGGATTAGGGCTAATCAGCCCCAAAAGCCAGAGGATTGGTCGGCTCCGCTAAATTTTGCTCGAATGCTTAGGAATTGGATTTCCCATAATCGTGGCAAGGTCTCGTTCGACTACCCTGCGCAACCGAGCGTTAAATGGGAACATTTCACGTATTCGTATACGGACAACGGGAAGCAAGCCTATGGCGGTAAAAATGGTGAATTAGGTATCGGCGAACTGCTAATTCTCATTTTTGAGGTTTCAGCGACTCTTGCTCTCTTGGGATGCCCGCGCGACCCTTAAGGCCGCGTCAATTACGTCTCGGACCGCAGACGGACTCGCAAACTCCCATATGAGTTCATGCTTGTAGAGAGCAGCCATTCCAGCTTCCACCATATCGTCGGTTATCTCAAACTCGGGCGCGCCAGCCGATTCTTTCAAATCGACGGCCAGGGTATGGCAAACCATGGTCCCTACGTCAAGTATATAGTTGCCATGAGAATCCAAGGCAATCAAAGCGTTTTTCTTGGATATTCTTTGGCCGGCTTGGCCCCCGCTTTTCTGGGCTTGGTTAAATTTTGCGCCGGCTGGAAGACAATACGGAGTTAACTAGTCAATTATATACACTATGCACTTGTCCATTATCAGGCAACCGGCGCCGGAGCGTCACTTCTTGTGCCGCGCCCGGAACGCCTTCGCCCACCCGGCTCTCGTCTCTTGCCGCGCGCGCGCGACCGCGAGCGCGTCGGGTTCGACCGTCTTGGTGATGACCGAGCCCGAGCCGACATAGGCGCCGTCGCCGATCGTCACCGGCGCGACGAGGGCTGAGTTCGAGCCGATGAAGGCGCCGGCGCCGATGTCGGTCTTGTGCTTGGCGAAGCCGTCGTAGTTGCAGGTGATGGTTCCGGCGCCGATGTTGGCGTGCGGCCCGACCCGCGCGTCGCCGATATAGGTCAGATGATTGACTTTCGCGCCCTCCTCGATCGTGGCGGCTTTGATCTCGACGAAGTTGCCGATTTGTGCGTTGGCGGCAATGTCCGCCCCGGGTCTCAGGCGGGCGAACGGGCCGACGACGGCGCCGCCCGAGACCCGCGCGCCCTCGAGATGCGAAAACGCGCGGATGATCGCGCCATCCTCGATCCTGACCCCAGGCCCGATCACGACATGCGGTTCGATGAGCACGTCGCGGCCAATTCTGGCGTCAAACGCCAAAAACACCGTCTCGGGGGCGGTGAGGGTCGCGCCCTCGGCCATCGCGCGGCGGCGCAGCCGGTCCTGCAGCGCCGCCTCGGCGGCGGCGAGCTGCGCCCGGTCGTTGACCCCCATCACCTCCTTCTCGTCCGCAACCAGGGCCCGCGCCACGATACCCCGCCCGTTGGCGATTTCGACGATGTCGGTGAGGTAATACTCCCTCTGGGCGTTGTTGGGCGTTACAGCATCGAGGAGCCTCAGCGCTTCGGCCCCGCTGAAGGCGATTGGGCCGGCGTTGCAGAGGCGCGACGCCCTCTCGTCGTCATTCGCGTCCTTGTGTTCGCGGATCGCGATCAGGCGCCCGCCGCGCTCGATCAGCCGGCCGTAGCCGGTTGGATCGGCGGCCTCAAAGCCCAGCGCGACGACACCCGCGCCCTGGGACAGCCCGGCTCGCAGCGCCGCCAGGGTTGCAGGCTTGATCAGCGGAATATCGGCGTAGGTGACGAGAACGTCGTCGTAGCCCTGGGCGATCTGCCCACGCGCGGCGAGAACGGCGTCGGCGGTGCCTCGTCGTTCGCGCTGAACGACGATTTTCGCCCCAGGCGCAGCTTTCAGCGCCTCAGCCGATACGCTGTCGCGATCAGGCCCTACAACCACCACGACCTCGCCCGCGGCCCCCTCGAGCGCGGCCGAGAGCGTGTGCGCCAGCATCGAACGGCCGGCGAGTTCGTGCAGGACCTTGGGCCGTGCCGAGCGCATCCGCACCCCCTCGCCGGCGGCAAGTACGATGGTCAGACAGCGCCGGGGGTTGGCGTTCATGGGGTCTCTCATCAAGGCGCGTCCCCGAGGCGAGGCTCGGCGGGGCCGAATTGCAGGAGGATCACAATATCGCCGCGGCCGACGGCAGTTTCCAGTCGCAAGGCCGCAGCAATCGAGCCCGTTTGGCCGCGTTGCGCAAATTGCGTCTCGCTGCGCCGCAAAAAACGATATACAACCACCTGGCCAAGGACGGAACGCGTCGGGCTTGCGGCGCGGTTTTCTCCTCCGGGCTGACTTATCATATTGGCTGGGAACGACGCCGGTTCGGGCTGTCTTGTGCGGTCCCGTTGAGCGGCGAGCGAACGAAGAATACGATGGCGGACAGGCAACGTCGCGAATTCTTGCAGCTGGCGGTCGGCGGGGCGCTCGCGGCTTCGTTGGCCCCGTCCGGCTCGTCCGCCGCCGCCGCCGAACCGCTGGGCCAGCCGGTTCCATTCTCCGCCGACACCGTCGTGAAGATGGCGGTCGAACTGGCCTCGAAACCGTTCAAGCCGCCGGAAGCGCCGCTGCCAAGCGTGTTTTCTGGCCTCACCTTTGATCAATACGCGTCGATCCGACGGGTGCCGGGCACCGCGATCTGGAGCGACCAGAAACTCGGCTTTTCGCTTGAGCCCTTGCATCGGGGCTTTGTCTACACGACGCCTATTGCGATCAACATCGTCGAGAACGGCATGGCGCAAAAGGTCATCTACGAGGCGTCCAATTTCGACTTTGGCGAGTTGAAGCCTCCGGCGGTTCTGGGAGACCTCGGCTTTGCCGGCTTGCGCATTCTCAAGGGCGCCGAGCAGGGTTTCGAAGACGTGGCGATTTTTCAGGGCGCCAGCTTCTATCGCGCGCGGGCGCACGCCCAACCCTTCGGCGTCACAGCTCGCGGTCTCGCGATTCGGACCGGGGACGAACCGGGCGAGGAATTTCCCTTGTTTCGCGAGTTCTGGGTCGAAAAGCCCAATCCGGCCGCCAATACGCTGACCGTTCATGCGCTACTCGATTCCGCGAGCATTACCGGCGCGTTTCGGTTTACGCTGCGCCCACTGGAAGCGACCATCATCGACACCGAGACGACGCTGATCGCGCGAGCGGGAGTTGACAAGCTGGGATTGGGCGCCATGGCCGCCACCTACCTGTTCAGCGGCTTGGACCATCGCCTTGTCGATGATGTCCGCGCCGCCGTCTACGAGTCGACCGGATTGCAGATTCTAACCGGAAACGGTGAATGGCTCTGGCGCCCGGTCTCCAACCGCGAGACGTTGCAGATCTCGGCTTTTTCCGACCTCAACCCGCGCGGTTTCGGACTTCTGCAGCGGAGCCGTTCCTTCGACGCATTTTACGACGACGACACGCATTGGGAACTCAAACCGTCGCTGTGGATCGAGCCGATTGGCGACTGGGGCGAGGGCGATCTCCGTCTGTTGGAGATCCCGGCCGAAGCCGAGACCAATGAGAACGTCATCGCGCAATGGCGCCCCAAGACCGGGATGGCCGCGGCAACCAGCCGGATGCTCGCCTACCGGCAGTTCTGGTGCTGGTCGCCGCCTTCGAGGCCGCCTCTCGCGTCGTGCGTCTCGTCGCGGCGAGGCAAGGTTGGCGCCCACCAGCGGTTTGCGGTCGAGATGGAAGGCGATCTGTTCGCCGACCCGGCAAAGGCCGCAGCGGCCAGCGCAGACGTTCACGCTGCTCCGGGCAAAATCGTGTCGGTTCGTCTTTTTCCCAACAAGGACCGGCGTTCGGTGCGGGTCGTTTTCGATCTCGATCCAGGATCGGAAACCTATTCCGAGCTGCGCCTGACCCTGAGCGTCGATAATCAGCCGGCGAGCGAAACATGGCTCTACCGGTGGACGGCCTGACGCTCACGCCCAAAGATGCCGGGGCGGGCGACATGGGCTCGTCGCTCGGCTCCTCGATGCCTGGCTTCGCGCCACTCGCTATGCCGGTGCAGTCCTTCAAACGGTTCTCGCGTCGCGATCGCCGCGGGCTGGTCGCGCCGCGCTTCGCGCGCGCCCCGGTTCTGATCCGGCTCCTGGTTTTCGGCGGCGCCCTGGCCTTGACCGCATATGGCGCCGACCAGATGTTCAGGGTCGTCGCTGTCGGCACGATCACCCCGCTTGAATGGGCCATGGTGGTGCTGTTCGTCGTCACGTTTTCCTGGGTGACGCTTTCGCTCACCTCGGCCATCGTCGGATTTGTCTGGCTTCTCGCTCGTCGGGGCCGACGCGAGCCGACGCCATGCTTGCGCGAGCGAACGGCGGTCGTGATGCCGATCTACAATGAGGCGCCCTCGCGCGTCTTCGGGGCCATGCAGGCGATTTTCGAGGACGTCGAACGCACGGGCCAGGCGCACGCGTTCGACTTCTTCCTGCTGTCCGACACCACCGACGCCAATGTCTGGATCGCCGAGGAGCGCGCCTTCGTCGCGCTTCGCGCACGACTGCCGCACGCCCGTTTCTATTACCGGCGGCGGCGCAAGAATCTGGCCCGCAAAGCCGGCAACATCGCCGATTTCGTCATTCACTGGGGCGGCCACTATCCGCATATGGTCGTCCTCGACGCCGACAGTCTGATGACCGGCGAGGCGATCGTCGGACTCGCGGCGGCGATGGAGGCGGATCCCGACGCCGGCATCATCCAAAGCCAGCCTCTCGTCGTCAACCGCAACACCATGTTCGCTCGGCTCCAGCAGTTCGCTGCCCGGATGGCCGGCCCGGTGATCGGCGCGGGCTTGAGCGCTTGGATGGGGCGGGACGGCAACTACTGGGGCCACAACGCGATTATCCGGACGCGCGCGTTCGCCGACCATTGCGGACTGCCGGACCTGCCCGGCAAGCCGCCGTTCGGCGGGCACATCCTCAGCCACGATTTCATCGAAGCGGCGCTGATGAGGCGCGCGGGCTTTACTGTTTACATGCTGCCCGACCTTGGCGGCTCGTACGAAGAGAGCCCGCCCTCGCTGATCGATCTCGCGGCTCGCGACCGGCGATGGTGCCAAGGCAATCTCCAGCACGCGCGGATCATCGGCGCCAAGGGATTCACCCTTGCGACGCGACAGCACCTGGCGCACGGCATCATGGGCTATCTCGCGTCGCCGTTATGGATGGCGCAGTTGCTGGTCGGCATCGTGCTCGTGCTGCAGTCACACTACATCCGGCCCGAGTATTTCACCAAGGAATTCTCGCTCTTCCCTGCTTGGCCGCGGTTCGACTACGAGCGCGCGCTGCAGCTGTTCGAGCTGACGATCGCCATCCTGCTCGCGCCAAAGTTCCTCGGCCTCCTGCTCGCCCTCATCGACCGGAAAACGCGCCGCGGCTCGGGCGGAGCGCTCGGGCTCATCGCCTCGACTTTTGTCGAGATCGTCATCTCCGCCGCGCTGGCGCCGATCATGATGCTGATCCAATCCGGGTCGGTGGCGCAGATCCTCTCGGGACGGGACACCGGCTGGAATCCGCAGCGGCGCGACGACGGGTCGATCCCCTTCAGCAGCATTGCGCGACGCCATCGCTCACATGCTCTGCTCGGCGTCATCACGCTGTTCGCCGCGGCGCTCATTTCGCCCTCCCTGGTCGTCTGGATGTCGCCGACCATCGCCGGCCTTATTCTTTCCATTCCGCTGTCCTGGGCGAGCGGAAATCTCACGATCGGCCTCGCCATGCGCCGGATCGGACTCCTGCGCACGCCGGAGGAGACCTCGCCGCCCGCCGTCGTCGGCCGCGCCAACGCGCTCGCGGCCGAACTCGAACTGACCGGCCGCGACCATGATGACGCCCTTCAGGCGATCTCGTCCGACCCGGCGCTGAGGGTCCTTCATGAGTTGTTCCTCGCCGAGGCCGCTCGTCACCGGCGCGGCGAGGTCGAGGTTGACGCGGCCGTCGCCGCGGCGAAGCTCAATGACGCGCAAACGCTCGAAGACGCCCGCGCCTGGCTCAGCCCACGCGAACGGATCGCAGTCCTCGGCGACCGGGCGCTGATCGCCATGCTGGCGCGCCTGCCGAGGGCCGCGGACCGGCCGGATGCGGCTTGAGGAATCGCCCGATCCGATCCGGCAACCCGCCGCACTTCCCATAACCGCTTACCATCGCGTCTGCGAACGAAGGTTGGCGAAGGTCACGGCGCGACAACGGCGAATCACCCTCTTTGGCCCTACCGGCCGCTCCCGTCGACTGACGCGAGCCGGCTCGTCAGAACCGCTCGCCGACCATCTCCTCGCTCTTGGCCCAGAGCGCCTTGGCGCGCTCGGGGTCGAGCGCGTAGGGCCGCACGCCGCCGCGCGCTTGTCCGGCGTTCGTCGTCGATCTCGGCGACGTGGCAGTCCTCGCAATAGCGCCCGCCGACCGCGTCGGCGTCGGCGACCGACGCCGGCCCAGACCGAGGTCGCCGCGCCCTGCGGGATGGTCTTCCACTCGAACGGCCGGCGCGCCCGGCGGCGCGCTGGGCCGCGTCGATGCTGTCGATCAGCTGCTGCGATCGCCTCGGGCGTCATGTGGCGGCCGAGCTCGGTCTGGATGCCGCCGGGATGCACGGCGGTGGCGCGCACGCCGCGCGCCTTGTGGCGGCGGTCGAACTCGACGGCGAACAGGATGTTGGCGGTCTTCGAGCGGCCATAGGCGACGAACGGCGTCATAGGGCGTGCGCTCGAAATTCGGGATCGTCGAGGTCGACGTCGGAGAAGCGGTGGCCGGCCGACGACAGGTTCACCAGCCGCGCGCCGGGCTTCAGCAGCGAGGCGATGCGGTTGACGAGCACGAAATGGCCGAGGTGGTTGGTGCCGAACTGGGTCTCGAAGCCGTCGGCGGTCTTGCCGAACGGGCAGGCCATGACGCCGGCGTTGGCGATGACGAGGTCGAACGGCCTGCCGTCGGCGACCAGCGCGTCGGCGCAGGCGCGCACGCTGGCGAGCGAGGCGAGGTCGAGCTCGACCAGCTCCAGCCCGCCGCCGTTCGCCGCGCCGGCGCGGACTTCGGCTCGGTCGCGGCCTTGGCCTTGGCGAGGTCGCGCGCGGCGCCGACCACCTCGCGCGCCGTGCGCCGCCAGCGCCCGGGCGGTCTCGACGCCGAGGCCGGCCGAGACGCCGGTCACCAGCACGCGCTTGCCGCTCAAGGTCGACGCCCGTCCAGCACCTCGTCGGTCGTCGATGTCGCTCCAAACGTGTCGGCCATGATGTCTCTCCTTCTGAGGTCGAAATGAACGTCGTCCGCTCGATGCGCGCATTGCCAGCGGCGCGCAAGAGCTATAAACGGAGGTTGTCTCCGATTATATACGGAGGGTCCCTCCGTTTATCAAGGGGATCGGAATCGTGAGCGTACGCGCCAGAGGCGAGCCGGCGGCCCCGGCGGGCGCGTCCAGGGACAGGCGCAGGAGCGCGCGCGCAAGCCGCGCGCCGACGCGCTGCGCAACCGCGAGCGGCTGCTGGAGGCCGCGAAGGCCGCCTTCGCCGAGCGCTGGGGCCGACGTCAGCCTGGAGGAGATCGCGCGCCGCGCCGGCGTCGGCATCGGCACGCTCTACCGGCATTTTCCGACCCGCGACGCGATTGTCGAGGCGGTCTACCGCAGCGAGGTCGAGCAGCTGGCCGCCGGCGGCAGATCGCCTGCCGGCGACGTTGCCGCCCGGCGAGGCGCTGCACGCCTGGATGCGGCTGTTCGTCGACTATATCGCGACCAAGAAAGTCATCGCGCCAGCGCTGAAGGCGATGGTCGGCGGCGCCTCGGACCTCTACGCCTCCTCGGGCGCGCAGATCACCGACGCGATGGCGAAAATGGTCGAGCGCGCGAGACGCGCCCGGCGACATTCGCGCCGACGCCGATCCTGCCGACCTCCTGCGGGCGCTTGTCGGCTTCACCTATGGCAATACCGGCGCCGACTGGGAGGCCAGCGCGCTGCGCCTGATCGACATCCTGATGGATGGGCTTCGCTCAAAGCGTCAAGCTTCGTGATCGCCTGCGGCGCCCTCGGGTCCTGGAACCCGGTGCATGAGCGCTCCCGTGTTTGCAGGGAGACGCGACGCAAGTGCGACAGCGTCGGCACGAGGCGGAATGACGCAGGAAGCCTCACTTGCGCGGCGATCCGATCTCTGCTGTTGATGTCCAGCGCGAGGGTGGGAAACGTTGGGGGCCGTTTTTTAGGTCGGAGCCGCGACTTGTTTCGCTCAGCAAGGGATCCGCTCCAAGCATGAGTTCCGCCGGATCCTTCAAAGGTTTTGCGCGCCTGCCGCTCGTCAGGACGATCGGACCGAAGAGCGTCTGATGATGAGACGCCTGGTCATCGCAGCCCTCGTCGCCGCCGCTTTGGTCGTGGCGGGCGCGGCGGGTGGCGCTGCCATTTTCCGCGCCTATCCGGTGCGGACGTCCCTGTTCGTCGCCATGACCCGCAACTATCTGCGCTCCTGGTCGGCGCCGAAGGGCGCCATCGCGACCGAGTTGAACCCAGCGTACAAGCGCCCAGCCGCCGCGGCCCCCTCGCTTCTCCCCGCGACGGCCGACGCCGCCGACGGGGACTGGCCGAGCTACAACCGGACGCTCACCTCCGAGCGTTACGCGCCGCTCGCCGAGATCAACCCAGAGACTGTCAGCAAGCTGAAGGTTCTGTGCACCTACGACACGGGGCAGTTCTCGAGTTTCGAGTCCGGCCTGATCATGGTCAATGGCGCTTTGATCGGCACGACCATGTCCGACATTTTCTCCCTCGATCCGGCGACCTGCGCCGAGAATTGGCGCACCCGTGAGGATGCGCCGCCCTCGATCCTGTCGGCGATGCGCGGGGCAGCCTACCTGGATGGCATGCTCTACCGCGGCTCCCAGGATGGAAGAGTGCTCGCCTATGACTTCAAGACGGGCAAGCGCGTTTGGGCGACGACGATCGCCGACGCAAGCCGGGGCGAGTTCGTCTCGGCCGCGCCGATCGCCTGGAACGGCCTTGTTTTCATAGGCAACGCCGGCGGCGACGCCAAAGGCGGCAAGGGCCACATGTTCGCCCTCGACGCCAAGACCGGCAAGGTCATCTGGGAATTCTTCCTCGTGCCCAAGGTCGAAGGCGACATGGCGCGAGGACCCGAGGGCGCGTCGCCGCTCGACACGTCAACCTGGAACAACGCGCCGGGAATACCGATCAGCGGCGGCGCCACATGGGCGTCCTACACGCTCGACCCGGCTGCCGGGGAACTTTATGTGCCGGTCGGCAATCCGGGGCCGGCATTTGCGAGCGAGGTGCGCAAGGGCGACAATCTCTATACCGGCTCGGTCGTCGTGCTCGACGCCGCGACCGGGGCCTACAAGCGTCACTTCAAGCTTGTGCAGCGGGATTGGCATGATTGGGACGTCGCCAGCGCGCCGAGCCTGATCAAGACGGCGGGCGGCAAAGAGCTTATGGTCGCGGCGCCCAAGGACGGGTACCTCTATGGCGTCGATCCGGGCAAGAACGCGATCGTCTATCGCGTGCCGGTGACCACGATCGAGAACGTCGGCGCGCCGTTCTCGGTCGACGCTGAAGTGCGCTTCTGCCCAGGCGTGGTCGGAGGCGCGGAATGGAACGGTCCGGCCTACGATCCGAACACCAACCTCATCTTCACCGGCGAGACCGAATGGTGCACGACGGTGATGCTGCAGACCGAGCAGCAAATGAGGGACGTCCGGACCGGCGGCGTATGGTTCGGGATGGCGACCCGAAACCCCTTTCACATCCTCGGCAGACAGGATGACGGTCGAGGAACGTGGGGCGGCTGGGTTTACGCCGTCGATGCGGACACCGGCGTCTGGAAGTGGAGGCTCAAGTCCAACTACCCGATCGTTGGCGCCATGACTCCAACGGCCGGAGGCCTGGTATTTTTCGGCGATGTCGGCGGCAATTTCTATGCCCTTGACGCGGCGACCGGAAAGAAGCTCTGGGGTCAGAAGATCGGCGGCGCGATTGGCGGCGGCGTCATCGCCTATACGGCCGGCGGCGGAGAGAAAATCGCCGTGGCCACCGGTCTCACCGGCGTCTCCTGGCCGACCGAGGTCGTGACCGGCAAGATCGCGGTGCTCGGGCTCGACAACCAACTCGCGAAGCCATGAGGCCCAGCGTCAGGGCGATCCTTCGGCCGCTCATGAGCAGATTGCCTTTGGGTCGAACCGTGGCCCGTCATTGCGAGCGAAGCGAAGCAATCTGGATCGTAGAGCGTCCTTTGTTCTCTGGATTGCTTCGTCGCTGCGCTCCTCGCAATGACGGATCCATCCGAAGGCAACGCGCTTTAGAATTGCCAGTACAGGAACTCGCTCGGACCGCCGGTTGAAAAGATGGCGACCGCGGCGACGACCGAAATCGCCACCGCCCATGGCAGCGAGGGACCCCAGGCCGGAATCTGAAACCCTCCAAAGAAAGGCGCGGTCGGCTTCGGCTTCACCCCCAGCGCCGGCTCGTAGGGCGCGAGAATCTCAAGCGTGTTTGGACAGACGAGGGCGATGAACAACAGGATGGCGACCCAGATCGCCGTGTGCTTGATGTCCGTGCCGTAGGTCGCCGCGATCGCCGCGGCGCCATGCGGCAGCGCAACGCCGTTCAGTCCGAAGACGCCTTTTGCCAGATCGACCGCGGATCTCACCGTCGTCGCGCGAAAGAAGAGCATCGCCGTCGTGACCGAGACGATGGTCAGCGCCCAACCCGCCGGCTGCATGATCCTGGCATAAGCCGCGCGGTCCCGCCACCGATGCGCGGCGTAGACCCGCCAGGTATGATTCACGGCGAGGTACACGCCGTGCATGAGGCCAAAAATGATGAAGCCATAACCGGCCCCATGCCAGAGCCCAGATATGAACATGGTGGTGATCAACGGAACGATCAACAACGACACGAACGCCCCGATGGGAGGATTGCGGCCAGCGAAACCGGGACGTCCCTTCGCGGCGCGCCGTCGCGTCAGCCCCAGCACCATCGGGTTGTAGACATAGGCGGTCAGGAAGCGCGTGAGCGTCATATGCCACCGCAGCCAGAAGTCGATGATGCTTGAGGCCTTGAGCGGTGAATTGAAATTCGGCGGCAGCTTGATGCCGAAGAACCGGGCGAGGCCGAGCGCCATGTCGGTGTAACCCGAGAAGTCGAAATAGACCTGCAGCGTGAAGCCGACCGCCGCCATCCACGACAGCAGGAAAGGCGTGTGGCCTGCGGCGGCGGAATGCTCGTAGATCGGCGTCACCAGCGGCGCGATGTTGTCGGCGAGCACCCCCTTCTTGAACAGGCCGAAGAACAACAGCGTTAGCCCAACCGCGAAATTCTCCTTGTCGAACCGGCAGGTGGCCGTCGCAAACTGCGGCATCATCTCGCGATAGTGAACGATCGGGCCGGCGATGAGCTGCGGGA
This sequence comes from uncultured Alphaproteobacteria bacterium, assembly GCA_963806935.1. GTDB lineage: Bacteria > Pseudomonadota > Alphaproteobacteria > Rhizobiales > Beijerinckiaceae > Roseiarcus. The sequence goes on along the minus strand of CAWEAT010000051.1, from coordinate 126,531 downwards.
AGAAAAGAACGAAGGTGCAATACTCGCGAAACGTGAACGCCTTCACCCGCCCGGCCTGCACGTCGATCAGAAACGCGATCTTCTGAAAAGTGATGAACGAGATGCCGAGCGGCAGGATGATATTCAGCAGAATAAGGTTTGCGCCGAAGACGTCGTTGATCGTGCCGTAGACGAAGTCGGTGTATTTGAAGAAGCCAAGGAAGGCGACGTTGAACAGAAGACCGGCGAGCAGGACCGCGCGCGAGAGGCCGGGCTGTCCGCCGCGCTGACTTAGCCTGAGCAGGAATGACGCCAGGAAGTAATTGATGATGACGGACGGCCCGATGATCAAGATGTTGAGCGGCCGCCACCAGCCATAAAACACCAGCGACGTCAGAATGAGCCAAAGAATCGCCCCCTGGCGGGAAAAGCGCCCGATCAAAAAGAACCCGAGCAGGGTCGCCGGCAGAAAGACGAACAGAAATTCATGCGAATTGAAGAGCATGGTCGCTATCCCGCCGAAGCTGTCTGAAGGGCGCCGTCCGCCTTGCTCCGCGCTTCGGGCTCGCGCGGCCACGACTGCGTCTCCCGCACGAATGGCAGCAGGCGACCGGCAGGGGAAGGCAGGCTCGCTGCAATGACCGACGCGGTTTGATCGCTGCGCAGACGCGGCAGACGATCGACCGTGACATGAAGCGGGCGCCACGCCTCATTCATCTCGGCGCAAAGAGTTTCGCCCGCTGCTTTGGCCATGGCGTATTCCAACATGCCTCGCGGCCGCTCGGATACGGTTACGGCTACAGATGAGGGATAGAAGAGGGAAACGTCCGCGCGCCGCGACCTCAGCGCCTCCGCCAGATTGAAAAATCCCTCGACATAGACGTCTCAGAAACTCGTCGAGCCGCGCGCGAGCGAACAAAGCCGCCTGTGCGCCGAAAATCTTAGGGGTGGCGAAGTAATAGGCGTGCGTGGGAGCGGCGGCGAGCCCGGCCAGCTGCGGCCCAGCCGGAAGGCTCGCATCATAGGCGAGCGTCTCGCACACGCCGCCAGCGGACCGGATCTCTCGCGCCACCGCTTCGGCCTCGGCCGCGCCAACCCGATAGCTGATCACCAGGTTAGCGCCGCCTGCGGCCAGCAGCTTGGCGGTCACCTCGCCCAAGCCTCGCGACCCGCCGATGATCAAAGCCGTCGCCCCGGCGAACTCCCCGGGCTCGACCGACCGGGCGAGGTCCTGCAACGATTCCTGGAGCGTCGGCGGCAGCCTGGCGTAGCTCTGGACGATGCCGACGAGGCCTCCGCCCGCAACCGCCATGCCGACCGACCGGATGCGCGGATCGGTCGCCGTGACTTCGAAGCTCAGGCTGTCCTCCGGGACCGGCTCGTCGCACGCCTCCAACGTCAAACCGGCATAGATGGAATGCAGGCCCGGGCACACCATGCCGACGAGCAGCGTGGTGGCGGCGAGCGCGGCGACGCGACGCGCGCCCATCCAGCTCGAGACCGACGGGAACATCGCGGCGATCGCATCGGCGGGACTTGCAAAGGCAAGCCTTCCGGACATTCCGCCCATTGCCTCAAACGGCAGATCGCGCGCCTCGGCGGGAGCGGAAACAGGCTTGCCTGAAAGGGCTGGCGCCGTCTGGAGAGGCCCGCCGAACTCGACCACGAGTTGAGCGATCGTCATTCCCGCTGAGACGAAACGGACGATTGAACCCGCATCTGTCCGTGTCGCCGTCGCGGCGACGCTCTGATCGACCGCCGCGAAATGCTTGAATTGGGCCTTGAGGCGACGCACCGGCGGCAGCGCGGGCTCGGCCTGGGCCAGCGCGTCAAGTCCCCACAGCAACAGATGCACGCCATGCACGACGGGAACGCCGGCTTGCGTGCGGCGGGCGAGGACCGGGTCGAGGTGCATCGGGTTGCGGTCGCCCGACACTGTCGCGAACCGCGCCTGATCGGCCTCGGTGAACGTTCTTTCCGCTAGCATGAGCTGTTCGTCACGGATTGCCCGCTTGCGTGCGGAGCATCCCAGGCTCAGGGGCTATGCTCGTTCGGCTCAAGCCAGGATCTTCTTCGTTTCTTCGACGATCGCGCCAACGTTGGGGAACGACTCGATGTCGGCGACTTTGAACTTCACTCCGAACTCCATTTCGACCGCCACGATGAAATTGACGTAGTTGAACGAGTCCCAGTCCGGGACGTCCTCACGCCGGGTTTCCATCGTCAACTCGATCGAGTTGTCGAGCAGCAGGTCGCGAAGAATGCGGGTGAATTTGGCCAGTATCTCTTGATCGGTCATTCTGCTGCTCTCGCACAACGATGTGGGTCTTGCGGGCGACGTAGTCGGCAAGATCGAGGACCCAACGCGTCGCGCCCTTGGCCGACGTCGGAGCATCGATCTCGGTGAAGCCGAGGCTCGAATAGAGCTTGCTGATCACGTCGTTCTTGGGCGTCGGAAGGTAATTTGCGACCAGGGCCCGCGCGCCGCGCTCCCTCGCCGCCTCGACCGCGATATTCATCGCCTCGAATTCGAGCTCGCGGCCGAACACCCTGCAGCTCATCACCCAGTTCTCGACCTCGAGCGTCTCGTCGTCGTCAGGGGTCGGGCGCAGGATCATCGTGCTGACGAGCCCGTTGTCGCCGAGCCGGTCAAGGAGCCGGAATTGCAGAGTGACCGCGTCGGGCTCTTCCATGATGCGCGCGATCTCGTCGCCGGAGTAGCGACGCGTCGTGGTGTTGAATTGATTGGTCTTGTTGATGAGCTGAACCACGCGGGCGTGATCGACGGCGGTGAACGGGCCATGGACAACCGTCATCGCGAGCCCGCGAAGGAACTCGTCCATGCTTTCCGCCGATCCGAGCAGCGCCTCGCGTTCGGCGTTGGCGGCATAGGCCTCGGCGCGGCCGCGATCCTCGGCGGTGAAGGCGACCGCCTCGAAATAGCCGGCGTCCGCGAGGCAGCGAACATAATGCGCCGGATCTTCCGGCATTTCCGGCACCGCGACCGTCGGCAGGCTCTGGCGCACCCGCGCCCGCTCGATCGGATTGTCGTCGACGAACACCAGGCTGTCGACGCCGATGTTGAGCTTCGCCGCGATCGCCTTGAGGTTTTGCGCCTTGTCGTCCCAATTGGCCTCAAAGGCGGCGAAATCGGAGCGGCGCAGCGCCATCTCCGGATGATCGCGGAACGCGGCCTCCGCGATCTTGACGTCGTTCTTGGAGCACACGGCCAGGACGACGCCCCGTTCCTTGAGCTGCTTGGCGTAATGCTGCAAGGCAAGATGCGCTTCGCCGGCGGCGCTGCCCTCGCCCAGAACGATGCCGTCGAGCCCGTCGTCGCCGATCACCCCGCCCCACAAGGTGTTGTCGAGATCGAGCACCAGACATTTCTTCGACAGGCCCCGCTGGGCCGCGAGAATGCGGGCGGCGAGATCGCCGTAAAGGGGCGCGGCCTGCGGCGCGATTTCGAGCTTGCCCTGAAGCCAGCGCGCGGTGTCGAACCAGGCGTCGATCCCGTCCCTCTGGCTCGCGCGGGCAATGTCCAGAATAAGAACGCCTTCGCGCGCCGCCGCCTCGCATAGTTTGTCGTTGAGCCGGGCGACCATGGTTCCGGGCGCGCCCGGAACCATGCGGTCGTAGCCGCCGAACAGCGGCTCGCTCACGTCGAGGAAGGTCTGCTGAATAACCGCCGCGCCGCCGATCTCGCGCGCACGTCGCCACAGCGACCCGAGCTCGGCGACGAATCGCCCGATCGCGCCATCGACCTCGGCCGCGGTCGCGGCGAGGGCGACGCCGGAGATCGCATCCCGCGCGGTGAGCGAGAACAGCGCCGCTTGCGGCTGAAACCGATGCAAGGCCGACGCTGGATCGAGCAGATCCTGGCGGTACTGGCCATAGGTTCCGCCATGGACCTCGATCAGCAATCTTCGCCGCAATCCGGCGACCCGGATCGCGGGGGCCAGGTGATCGACGGTCGACGAAGCGAGGATGGCGAGCCGGACCGGCTGAAAGCCGGCGGCTTCCTTGATCCCGAGGCGGGCCAGGGCGCGATCGAGCTGGATCGTCTCCACAAATCCCAGCCGATGTCCGGCGAGCGAGGCCAGACCATCGAGCCGATCCTCCGGCGTGGACCTGGCCAGCGCGGCGCGCAGATCCTCGCGGAAATCGCCCGCGATCGGCAGCCAGTTCATCATCGGGCCAGCTGGGGAAGCGGATTGCATCGGGGGGACCGCCCGTTCAGCGATGGTTGGATCGCGGCCCGGTTCACGAAGCCCCCGCGCCATGTTTTTCGATACAGGACCGAATCTCGGGTCCCGCCGCCTGGAAGAAGGCTTGCGAAAAACGCTCCGCGCTCGGGTCGTCGAGGTGGTGGCCGTCGCTCATCTGCAGCCCCTCGGGTACGTCGGGCGTCACCAGCTTCATGCCAAGCGCCGCGGCGATGGCGTTGGCGTCGCCAATCTTGGTTCCATCGTGGGGAACCAAGGTCAGAATGACACATTTCCCTTGGGTAAACCGTTTCAGAAAATCTATTGCCGTAGCGGTGTCACGGTCAACCACGTCGCGGCTGACGGCGTCATCAAACGAAACCGGAAGAATGATTTGCGGCGCGCCTTCCATGTCATAGGCCCCGGTTTCGCGCGAGCGGAAAGTAACGCCCTTGGAGCCGCAAAGCTTGGGAACGGTCTGGCAAACCCGCCGTTGGACTCCTTGCCAGAACTGCTTCCCCTCGTAACGACTGCGCGCTTTCGGATCAAACAGGACAGTCTTGGCCGGAGGCGTCAGGGTCGGATCAAAAAAATCATCGATGTCGATCACATAGACCGAGGCTTGCGGGTGCATTTTGCCCAGAAGCATCTCGGCGAAGGGCGCGTGCTCGCCATAGCTGAAACCCATAAGGTAATACCGCGCGGAAGCGGCGCTAAACCAATCGGCCGACGCAGGTGTCGAGAACGCCTTTTGCATGCGGCTATTGCCCAGGAACAGCACGTCCGCCTTGCTGGCAAAATCGAGCGCGGGCTCCAGGCCGAACCAGAACGCTCCGTGCTCGTAGTCGCCGTAATTCGCTGCAGCGCAGTAAGAGATATACCGATCGGCGCTGTATCCGCCCGCCTGGCAGCCAAAGATGCTCCGGGTCCTCGCCCAGGCGGCGTAAGAAGCGAGAGCGGCCGCCAGAACAATGCAGATGTAAAGGGTCAGATGGTTTGCGAGCACGCCCCCGCGCGGCTTGGCCAAAGTTTGCGGCGCCAGCGAGAGGTCCAAAGCATTGCTCTCCATATCCGATCCTACAGCAGCAGGTCGTGGCGGTTATTTGACGGAAGCCCCGCGGCCAAGCCCCTCGCGGAGGCGCCAAGCCGAAGGCCTTGCAAAGACCATACCGGCCAGACATGACAGGCCGAACAAATCACGTATTGTATAGGTGTTGGGAAAGAGCATACTTTCCCACGCCTCGCAAGTCTACAGTGCAAACCGCGCATGGGATGACCGCTTGCCCCTCGCCCCGTTCATTCGCGGGCGGCGTTGTCGGGCGATCATTGCCGGGCTACAACGAATAGATACGCTGCGACGGGTGTTCAACGCCGAACTACTGCTGGGAGAGGGTCATGAAACGCTTGGCGACTGTGGTAATAGCTTTGGCCTGCGGCATCGGCGCGGTTTGGGCCGACACCGATCCGATCGCCGAGCGGCGCGCTCTGATGAAGAACGACGGCATGGCGGCGAAGAAGATGTTCGAGATGTCGAAAGGGACCACTCCGTTCGATCTGGCGACGGTGCAGGAATCGTTGAAAACACTCTATGAGGGCGCGTCGAAGTCGGCGGCGCTGTTTCCCGACAACAGCAAGACTGGCGGCGGAACGGCCGCGCTGCCGGCGATCTGGCAGAACAAGGCGGACTTCGACGCCCGCTTCGCCAAGTTCGTCAAGGATGTCGCCGCCGCCCAGGCGGGTATCGTCGATGAAGCGAGCTTCAAGAAGCTCGCGCCGTCGGTCTTCCAGAATTGCGGCGGCTGTCACGAACTCTACAAGGCCAAGGGTGGCTGAAATTCGAGCGCGCCCGCGCTCGAATGAAGCGGATCGTTTTCGTCCTCGCCCTGCTGGTCGCCGCCGGCGCCGCGCTGGCGTGGGTCATGTCCGCGCCGAAGCCTCGCTACAGCGAGGCCGAGTGGCAGGCGCTCGGCCTGCCCGGCGATCCTGTTGCGGGGCGGCTGGTGTTCTTCGCCGGGGGCTGCGAATCCTGCCATAAGTCGCCCGGCCAGGACGACCCTTTGCGACTCGGCGGCGGACTTGAACTCAAGACGCCGTTCGGTTCGTTCTACCCGCCTAACATTTCGAGCGATCCGGCCGATGGGATCGGCGGCTGGCGTGCGGTCGATGTCGCCAATGCGCTGCTCGCGGGCGTTTCCCGCGACGGGAAGAACCTCTACCCGTCATTCCCTTACCCGTCCTATCAGCGGATGACGCCGAAGGACGTGGCCGATCTCATCGCGTTCCTGCGCACTTTGCCGGCGGTTGCGGGAAAGGCGGCCGCCGAACGATCTCGCGTTTCCCTTTTCCATTCGCCGCGCGGCAGGTCTGTGGAAGCTCCTCTATTTCGACAACGCCGGCCTTCACCCCGACCCGTCGCAAAGCGAACAATGGAATCGTGGCCGCTACCTGGTCGAGGGCCCTGGCCATTGCGGCGAATGTCACACCCCGCGCGGCCTTTTGGGCGAGACGGACGCGAGCCGGGCGCTCGCTGGCGCGCCTTTGCCCGACGGTCACGGCAAGGCGGCGAACTTGCGGGGCGGCGACTTCCTGAACTGGACGGCCGCTGACATCGTCGAGGCGCTGACCAGCGGCTTCACCCCTTCGGGCGACGTCCTCGGCGCGGGCATGACGGCGGTCGTGCGCAACCTCGCCGAACTGCCGGAATCCGACCGCCAGGCGATCGCCGTCTATCTCAAGAGCCTCCCGCCCCTCGGCCCGCCCGCCCCGGCCAAGCCGTAAAAGAATATACACTGAATTACAATGTTATATAGCTGAATCCAGTTGCAGAAAAAGGCGCCTAAGTCTCTGAAAAGTCCCGTGCGCGCATAAAACGTACAGCGGCGCTGGCGTGGGGAATTCTGGCCTCTGGCCGCCTGCCTCCCCTGCCCCCGAGGTCCGGCTCAGCCGCCGCTCGGGGCCGCCGGCTCGACGGCGCCTGCGGACAGCGACGCGGCCACCCGCTCGTACACGTCGACATACTTCCGCGCTTCGTTCTCCCACACGAAAGTCTCGGCCGAAAGCTTGGCCCCTGCCGCCGCCGAGCGCCGGCGAAGGCCCTCGTCCGCCATCAGGCTGAGGCAGGCGGAGGCGAGCCCCGGCGGATCGAGCGTCGGCGCGTAGACCCCGGCTTCGCCCAGGAGCCGCTTGGTCTCCCGAAGGGGATAGCAGGCGGTCGGAATCCCCAGCGCGCAATATTCGAACACCTTGTTCATGCTCATCACGTCGTTGGCTTCGTTGAACGGATCGGGGATCACGCCGATGTCGAAGGCGCTGATATGGGCGAGCAGCCGCTCGCCGCTGAGATAGCCGGTGAAGCGTATGAAGTCCTCGACGCCGAGCGAGCTCGCAAGCGCCCGCACCGATTCGAGCGCCGGGCCGGAGCCGACGACGACGGCGGAAAAATCGCGAAATCCCTTGGCCGTGACCAGATCGGCGACGGCGCGCACGAAATGATCGACGCCATCCTGCTCGTTGATGATGCCGAGATAGCCGAGCACGAACTTGCGCCCGCCGTGCAGTCCGGGCTCGGGCTCGACGCGGTGGATGCGCTTGCGGTCGGGCACGCCATAGACCACCTCGACGAGCGAGGGCGCCTTGCCGCCGCGGCTCACAGCCAGGTCCTTGAACGTCGCATTGGCGGTGATGACGAAATCCGCCATCGCGTAGCTCATCCGCTCGAAAAACATCAGCGCGCGATAGAGAAAGCCCTTGTGGCCATATTTGACGACGAACAGTTCGGGCCCGACGTCGTGCTGGTCGTAGATGAACCTCTTGCCCATGAGCTTGAACGGCGCGGCGGCCAGGAAGATGAGATCGGGCGGATTGCAGGCCTGGATGATCGAAAAGCCGCGCTCCCGGTGAACCTTGATCAAGAGCCGGAATTCATGGAAAAGCGCCGCCGAATATTCGCGGAAGTAGGCGAGCGCCCCGCGTCCCTCGGGCGGCAGCGCGTGGCGGTAGATCGCAATGTCGTCGATGACCTCGAACCGCTTCGGATAGGCCGCGTTGGCCGGACAGATTACCGAGACCAGCCACCCGGCCCGGGCGAGGGCCTGCGCCTCCTGCCAGACCCGCCGGTCGAACGGGACCGGCAGATTTTCGACGACGATGACACAGGATCGGGATTGGCGCGGCGGCGGCATGGGGACTTTCGATTGCGGGTTTTGCGGGGTCGGTCAAGAACGGCGGCTCTGTTTCCGCCGCGCCATCGCGCGCGCCCCGCGATAATGCCGGCGGCGCGTCAGCCCTCTCCGCCAAAGCCCCTGCCGACGCAGACATAACGAAATCCGAGCGTCTTCATAGCCTTTATCGGATAGATGTTGCGCAGGTCGACGATGATCGGCGCGGCCAGGCAGGCTTTGACGCGGGCCAGGTCGAGGGCCCGGAACTCGTCCCATTCGGTGACGATCACGCCCGCGTCGGCGCCTTTAAGACAGGCGTAAGCGTTCTCCGCAAACTCGATGCCGGGCAAGAGCGGTTTGGCCATTCGAAGCCCTTCCGGATCATAGGCGACAACGCGAGCGCCCGCCGCCTGCAGTTCGGGGACGATGACGAGGCTGGGCGCGTCGCGCATGTCGTCAGTCTTTGGCTTGTAAGTGAGGCCGAGCACCGCAATCCGTTTGCCCGCGACCGAGCCGCCGCAAGCGGCGACGACCTTGGCGGCCATGGCCGTCTTGCGCTTGTCGTTGACGTCGACAAGCGTTTCGACCAGCCGGATCGGGGCCTTGGCGTCGGCGGCAAGCTTGGTCAGCGCCAGCGTATCTTTGGGAAAGCACGAGCCGCCGAAGCCCGGCCCGGGATTGAGGAACTTGCGGCCGATGCGGTCGTCGAGACCGATGCCGTGCGACACGTCCAGAACGTCTGCGCCGACACGTTCGCACAGGTCGGCGATCTCGTTGATGAAGGTGACCTTCATCGCCAGGAACACGTTGGCCGCATATTTGATCATCTCGGAGCTGCGGCGGGACGTGTAGACGATCGATCCGCCATTGCGTTCGATGGGCTGGTAGATTTCGCGCATCACTTCGCGCGCGCGGTCGTCCTCGACGCCGATGACCACCCGGTCGGGCCGCTTGAAATCGTCAATCGCCGCGCCCTCGCGCAGGAATTCCGGATTCGACACAACCGCGAACCTGTCGCGTGGCGCGCGCTCGGCGATGATCCGCTCGACCTCGTCTCCGGCGCCGATGGGGACGGTCGATTTCACGACGACGACGGCGAAGTCCTCGATGACCCCGGCAATGTCGCGCGCCGCGTCGTGCACGAAATGCATGTCGGCCGAGCCGACTTCGGCGAGCGACGGCGTGCCGACAGCGATGAAGATCGCCTGCGCCCCGCGCCCAGCTTCCTTGAGGCTGGTTGTGAACATGAGCCGCCCCGCGGCCTGATTGGCCAGGACCAATTCGCTCAAGCCCGGCTCATAGATCGGAACGCGACCTTCGCGCAGACTCGCCACCTTGTTCTCATCGACCTCGACGCAAACCACTTCGTGGCCGAAATCGGCGAGACAGGCCCCTGAAACAAGCCCGACATAGCCGGCCCCGATCATTACGATGCGCATCAAGCGGACCCCCATCCAAATGCCGCCAGCATGGCGCCGCCACGGCGCCCGTGACGGCGCCGCACCCGAATCGATTTCCTCCGAACGCCAATATCGGGGACCCTGGCGACTGGGCCTTCGACCCGTCGTGGTCCGCTCGAACCGCGCTTGAAGCGCGGTATTCGCTCGCCTGGCCGCGCGCCCATGGGCGTACGGCTGACGGCGAAACGCGGCGATTGACGCGCCTTATACACGCCGCTAAGCGGGTCCGCCATCGCTCTCGCTCGATGCGCCGGTTCAACGGACGGATATGGCAGTCTACACCGAAGTGTCGGACGACGCGCTGCGCGCCTTTCTCGCCCTTTACGAGATCGGCGACGTGACATCGTTCAAGGGCATCGCCGAAGGCGTCGAGAACTCCAACTTCCTGATGCGTACGGCGAGTGGTCAATATATCCTCACCCTGTATGAGAAGCGGGTAAAAGCGGAGGATTTGCCCTTCTTCATTGGCCTGATGGAGCATTTGGCCCAGCGCGGCGTCACTTGTCCTCAGCCGGTCCGCAATCGCGCCGGCTCCGCGCTCGGCGAGCTCGCCGGCCGCCCGGCGACGATCGTCACGTTTCTTGACGGATTATGGATTCGCCGGCCGAACGTTCGCCATTGCGGCGAGGTCGGCGAAGCGCTGGCGCGGATGCATCTGGCCGGCGTCAGATTTCCCGCGTGAAACGCGCCAATGCGCTCTCGCTCGAAGGCTGGCGATCCCTCTTGCGCGCCGCGGAAGCGCGCGCGGACGAAGTCGCTGCGCATCTCGGCGAGGAAAGCGCCGCGGAGATGGCCTTTCTCGAGGCTCACTGGCCGATTGACCTGCCGCACGGCGTCATTCATGCCGATCTTTTCAACGACAACGTCTTCTTTCTCGGCGAGAAACTCTCCGGCCTGATCGACTTCTATTTCGCCTGCAACGACGCGCTCGCCTACGATCTGGCGATTTGCCTCAGCGCCTGGTGCTTCGAGCCCGACAATGAGTTCAATGTCTCGAAGGGGCGGGCGATGATCGCCGGCTACGAGCGCGTGCGGCGGCTCGACAAGGCCGAGATCGCCGCCCTGCCGCTGCTCGCGCGGGGCGCGGCGCTGCGCTTCATGCTGACGCGGCTCGTCGACTGGCTGAACGTGCCCGCGGGGGCGAAGGTCGCGCCGAAAAATCCGCTCGAATATCGCGACAAATTGCGCTTCCATCAACGGGTGAGGTCGGCCGCCGACTATGGGCTCATGCGGTGAGCCAACGCGTCTCGATCTGGACCGACGGGGCCTGTTCCGGCAACCCGGGCCCGGGCGGCTGGGGCGCCGTCCTGCGCTACGGCGGCCATGAGAAGGAGCTCAAGGGCGGCGAAGCGTTCACCACCAACAATCGTATGGAGCTGACCGCGGCAATCGAATCGCTCCAATCCTTGAACCGGGCGTGCGACGTGAGCGTCCACACCGATTCGCAATATTTGCGCGGCGGCGTCACGGGCTGGATCGACGCCTGGAAGGCCAACGGCTGGCGGACAGCAGCGAAAAAGCCGGTCAAGAACGAGGACCTCTGGCGTCGGCTCGACGAGGCCGCCCGGCGGCACAGGATCGAGTGGTTCTGGGTCAAAGGCCATGCAGAGGACGAAATGAACGCCCGCGCCGACCAACTCGCCCGCGACGGCATGGCGGAGTTCAAGCGTTAGCGGCGCCGGGCCGTCACTGCGGGGTGTTTCAATTCCGCCGGCGGACGAGCGCGATTGGCGCCGCTTGAGCGCTTCGGCCCGAAGCTCACGTCATTCACGCATTCGTCTCTTGCAGCGCCGCCTCCGCCGGGGCTTTCCCCGCCGCGGCCCCGCATGGCCCGAGCGACAACGAGAACTCGCCGAAAAGGGCTTCGCGTTCGGCCGGCGTTGATCGGAAAGACGGGTAGCGCGCCTCGACGCTGTCGCGCTCGGCAGGGAATTCAAGGCCGACGCACACGACCTTGGCCGTCACTTTGGGATAGCTACGAAGATCCGACCATGCCCGGGCCCGGAACGTTCTGCGGTAATACCCCAAGTGTCCGATAGCGCAGCTCACGACGATGAAACCGGCGTTGAAATGGTGTGCAGCCATCCACGGCGGCCGGAGCGCGAAGTACGGCAACTCCGGAAACCTCTTCGCCATGTCTGCACGCGCGGCGAGACGCGAAGGGTCGATGATGACGCGGCGCTCTCGTAGTCGCGCCTCCAAAACGTCAGGAAACACATCGAGTGCGGGCGATATCGCAGCCTCGTCGGTAATAACGTGCACGCGAACCGTGCTCGCGAGTTCGCCGTCGATATATGTCATCGTTATGAGCGAGTTGGGACTCTTGTCGTACACCTCGTCGTAAAGCGTCGCGTCCAATCGCTCGTTCAGGAGGTTCTGCCTCAGATACGCTTCGTACCGAAGCCGATACGCTGCTTCGCGGTCGGCCTGACAGATGGCCGGCCGATGCTCGACGCGTTCGAGCATTTCCGCAACCCGATCCGCAAAGCGCGGCGCGTGACCCGAAGCTTGAATATACATGACCCTTACTCCCGCAACCCGGGTCATGTTTAATCAATTATTAAGAGAATGTAAACACTTATACAACCATAGCTTGTATCGATTCGGGACAGCCTTTCTAAGCGATCAAATCCATTTTCGCATGAAAGTTCAAAGCACCGGCCTTGTCAATCCGGGGAAAAAACCTCTCCAAATCTGTTGGTACGGTATTTCGCGGCGCCGACTCGTCGGTTGCAGCACGGCCGAATACGACGCCTTAGATCCACGGCCTCGGCCCCTAGGGCCGCCATCCACGAGCCTAGAGACGAGTCCTTTTTCTTATCGCAAAAGGTTCGGCGGAACCCTGAAACCTGTTGTCGTCCTGGGGCGGCTGAACAGCCGACGACAGTGAGGAGCCCGCAAACTGATCAAGGGCCGATACACTTGGAAGGGTCGACGTCGCTTCACGCCATTGCGTAAACTTTTCCAAGTCTACCGGAATTTGCTCGACTGAAAAACCTGCGGCTTGCAGGCCAAATAGACCACTCGTACGAAAATCCAGCCAGTCTTCATAATCCTTGAATACCCCCATCTCGGGTATTGTCAATCTGGCCGACGCAAAATCTCGCTCAGTTAGATGCGCGACGACAATACGACTGGAATCACGTCGCAAGACTGCCTCCATACGTGCGGTCGTGGTGACGCTGCTCGCATGTCGCGGATTGACTGAACCCGAAAATGGACTGGCTCCTTTTGGCGACACGCGATCGCAAAAACTTAATGGTCATGAGCCTATATCTGTCGTTGGAAAACTCGGAGATGTTATCGATCATCTCTTAAAGGACCGGCCAAAGCGATCGAATTGCTGCGCATAGATTAATGTTCAGTTGATCGCTCCGGCCGGTCGGCCGTTGGGTAAACTTAATGTGGCTGATGCAAAAGGCCCGCGATCGTACCGCCCGGGAAGAATTGCCCGGCCCGTTGTACATTGGGTTCGTCGATAGTCTCCTCGTTGAGGTCCGTAGCCTTTTCCTGGCCTGTACGGCAAGTGTCGCCGCGGCGATTGTAGCCGCCGTCGCGTCGAGAAGCATCGGTCTGTGGGCATGCGCCGGGTTGATGCTGCTCCTCTCACTTGTCCGCATGCATTTCCAGCTCCTTCACGCCAACAACAGGCCGAGCCCAAATATCGAGGCCGCGCGCAGACGAGAACGGATCTTCGTGGCCGGGGCGACCGCGCATATCGCCCTCCTGTCCATCTGGACGCTCGTCGCCTTCATGGAGACGGACGAAGGCTTTGTGCGCTTTCTCGCCACAACCGTGACCGTGACATACGCGTTCGGGATGTGGACCCGCAGCTTCGCGCTCGATCGGGGCATGAACGCGCAGCTCGCGGCGGCGTTCGTCCCGCTCAGCGCCGCATTTGTTTACGCGGGCGGCTGGTATCCCTCGATGATCGTCATTTCCTTGTTGCCGCTCCTCCTGTTCATCAAGTCCTCGTCGAATCGCATGAAGGACATTTTCCGGGCGGAGATCATCGAGCGCGATCGAAGCGACATGCTTGCCGGCCAACTCGACGCTGCGCTCAACAATATGTCGCACGGCTTGTGCATGATTGACCGCCAGGGGCGGCTCATTCTCGCCAACGACAAGTTTCACAGCATATTCCGCATCTCTCCGGACGCCGAGCTTGCCGGAACACACACCCGCGCCGTGTTTCGCAGGCTGGTCCGCAGCCGGGCGATCGACGAGGCGAGTTTCGTTCCGCTTTCATACGCGGTTTTCGGCAAGAGGCGGGACGGCGCGGACATCGTCATGCCGATCGAGACGCCGGACGGACGGGCGATCGAAATTACAATTCATCGGACGAAGGACGACGGCGCCGTCATGGTCATTCAGGACGTCACCGAGCGGCGCAACGCCCAGCGCGAAATCAATCGCATGGCGCTCTTCGACCCGGTGACCGAGCTCCCAAATCGGCGATGTTTCGAGGAGGAGCTTGCGCTTGTCCTTCATCCCGAGCAGTCGCTGACGGACGGCCTGACCGTGATGTTTCTCGACCTCGACGACTTCAAGCAGGTCAACGACAGTCTCGGCCACCGCACTGGCGACAAGCTCCTGGTGGAGATCGCGCGCCGGCTCAGCGCGATCACCGGTCCGCGCGACCTGGTGGCCCGCTGGGGCGGCGATGAATTTGTCATCCTCCACCGACATTCGGCCGGCCAATCGGAGACCGCCGCCATGGCCAAGCGCATCATCGACGAAATCAACCGCGCCGTGGTGATCGACGGCAGCGAGGTGATCGTCGGCGCCAGCATCGGCAGCGCCTCGGCGCCCGACGACGGGACCAGTCCCGACGCGCTGCTCTCGAAGGCGGATATCGCGCTTTATGCGGCGAAGGCCGACGGGCGGCGGGTATGGCGGGCGTTTGAGCCGGCGATGGACGCCAAGATCCAGATCCGCCGCCTGATCGAGCTCGAACTGCGCGCGGCGGTCGCGAGCGACGGCATCGATGTCCACTTCCAGCCTATCGTCGCCGTCGGGACGCGCAGGATCGTCGGGTTCGAGGCGCTCGCGCGCTGGCAGAGCGCCGTGCTTGGCGCCGTATCTCCGACAGAATTCATCCCGATCGTCGAAGAGATCGGCCTGATGGAAGAGATGGGGGCGTCGGTGCTGCGGCGGGCCTGCGCGGCCTGCGCGGCGTGGCCGGAGAGCGTCAGCGTCTCGGTCAACTTGTCCTCGACGCAGTTTCGCAGCGGCAACCTCGAGAGAACGATCCTCAGCGCGCTGACTTCCGCGGGCCTCTCCCCCCACCGCCTCGATCTCGAGATCACCAAATCGACCTTGCTCGAAGACCGGGGCGACACCCGCCGGACGCTTCAGGCGCTGCGCGAAAGCGGCCTGCGCATTTCGCTCGATGATTTCGGCACCGGATATTCGAGCTTGAGCTATCTTTTGAGTTTCCCGCTCGACCGGATCAAGATCGACCGCACGTTCACCATGGGGCTCGGCGTCCAGGAACGCGCCTCGGTGCTGGTCGAAAGCGTCGCCGCCATGAGCCGACGGCTTGGCATGTGCGTGCTGATCGAAGGCGTCGAAACGGTGAAGCAGCTCAGGGTGATTGAAACGCTCGGCACGATCGCCGAGGCTCAGGGCTACCTGTTCAGCGCGCCGGTCCCTAAATCGGGGGTGCTCGGCCTGCTCGGGCGCGACTTTAGCGATCAGGCGGCGTAGCCGAACGGCGGCCCGGAGCAAGCGGCCGCGCGAGCGTCCTATTGGCCAGATCGGGGCAGTGTTCAGTTTTGCGCGCGATCGCGTCTTTTCAGCGAGTTAAGTGCATTTTTCTGCAACTGCTCGTTTGGGCGATAAACATAAACGGTGACACTTTACTCTGTCCATAAACGGTGACACTTTACTCAGTCCCCAAAGACGTCCCAAAGATCCCTCCCCGCCCTCGTCGCCCGCTTTCCGCCCGCGCCGCTTGGGAGCGATCCCGGCCGGTCGCGGCGGCAAGGCGATCGAGGAACTCCGGCGAGCCGAGTGGCCGGGATAAACGGTGACACTTTACTCAGTCCCCAAAGACCCTAAAAGACCCATCCCCGCCCTCGTCGCCCCTTTCCGCCCGCGCCGCTTGGGGCGCGGATCACGGCCGGTTGCGGCGGCGAGGCGATCGAGGAACGCCGCCGAGCCGAGCGGACGGCCGATCGTCTCGCTCGCGCGCAGCACGGAAATCGCCTCGGCGGACGGCTCGGTCTCGATCAGATCGGCAAAGCGCCCGCCGCAGCGCTCGATCAGGGGCGCAACGCGGACAAGGCTGTCGTCGCGGCCCGCAAGATGCGCGCCCACGCTCGACCAGCGCCAGTCCTCCGCCCGCTCGACCAGCCGCGCCCGCACCGGGTTCAACGCCACATATCGCGCCGCGGCGATCAGATGCTCCTCGTCCATCGCAGCCGAGCCGAACCGCGCCTGGAAGAGATGCCCGGTCACCCTGAGCCGCGCGTTGATCGCCGTGGAATAGCGCCGATGCGTCTCGCCGAGCGCGCGCCCGAGCGCCTGTTCCCGATCCGGAACGAGAATGAGATGGACGTGGTTCGGCATCAAGCAATAGGCCCAGCACGCGAGGCCTTGCTTGCGGCATTGATCCGCGAGCAGATCGCGGTAGAGCGCGTAATCGTCGTCGCTGAAGAAAATGCGCTCGCGCCGGTTGCCGCGCTGGGTGACATGATGCGGCAGGCCGGGGACGACGAAGCGCGCGATACGGGCCATTGCTAACCTCACGGGAAGCTGCAGGGAACCTACACGAAATGGGGATTGAGTAAAGTGTCACCGTATTCCCAAAGTGTCACCGTATTCCCGTATTCCACCTGAGTAAAGTGTCACCGTATTCCACCGTATTCCACCGTATTCCCGTATTCCGTAATTCTAGCGTATTCATACACACTCCGCGCCCCCCTTGGGACAACGGAAAACGGTGGAAAACTGGAAAACGGAAAACGGTGACACTTTACTCAATCCCCAAAAAGCCACCCCCCCCACTGTCCCAAATCGTCCTCGGCCGCAGCCCTACCCGCCCTTCAGCGTCTCGACCAGCGCCTGCGCTTCGGCCGAGTCCCATTTGGCGCCGCCCTCGACGGCGCCGATTTCGCATCCGTCCTTGTCGATGATGAGCGTCACCGGAAGGCCGAGCGCCTTGCCGTCCTTGCGGAGAGTCTCGAAGGCGTCGCCGCTCGGATCGGAGAACCGCGCAAGCGACTTGACGCCGATGCTGTCGAGAAACGCGGCCCGCCGCTCGAGCCGCGCGGTGTCGACATTGACCGCCACCACTTCGAACCCCTGCCCGCCTTTCGCGGCCTGAAGCCGGTCGAGCGCCGGCATCTCCGCCCGGCAGGGCACGCACCAGGTCGCCCACAGGTTGAGCAGCACCGCCCGGCCGTGGAAGTCCGCCAGCGTCACTTTGCCGCCGTCTTCGCGCTGAAACGCGAACGCCTCGGGCCGCCGCGGCTCGCTCGCCACCTGAAGCGCAGCGAGTTCGCCCTTCGCAAGCGGCGCAAGCGAGGCGGCAAGCCTGGCCGAATCGGCGGGGCAGTCGGACGCCGCCTTGCCGGCCGGCCGCGCCGTCTCGTATAGGACGGCCGCGGCGACGACGGCCGCGAGCGCGCCGATAATAGGAACAAAAGCAAATCGCCGGCGCGGCGGACTATCGATCTTCGTCATGTCCAAGCACCCAGGACCAACTCAAATGAGCAACACGATGTGGGGCGGCCGGTTCGCTGGATCCCCGGCCGAAGCGATGGAGGAGATCAACGCCTCGATCGAATTCGACCGCAAGCTCGCCGCCCAGGACATCGCAGGCTCGGAAGCCCATCTCGCCATGCTCGCCCGCCAGGGCATCATCGAAGCCGCCGACGCCCAGGCGATCGCGAAGGGTCTCGCCCAAGTCAAAGGCGAAATCGAGGCGGGCGCGTTTTCGTTCTCGCGCGCGCTCGAAGACATCCATATGAACGTCGAAAGCCGCTTGAGCGAGATCGTCGGCGCGGCCGCGGGACGCCTTCATACCGCGCGCTCGCGCAACGATCAGGTCGCGGTCGACTTCCGGATGTGGGTGCGCGACGCGATCGACGCGATCCGCCTCCAGATCGCGCGCTTGCAACGCGCGCTCGCGGCCAAAGCGCTCGAACTCGGCCGACATGGTCATGCCGGGGTTCACCCATCTGCAATCGGCGCAGCCGGTCACCTTCGGTCATCATCTCATGGCCTATGTCGAGATGCTGGCGCGCGATGCGGGCCGCTTCGCCGACGCGCGCAAGCGCCTCAACGAATGCCCGCTCGGCGCGGCGGCGCTTGCCGGCACCTCGTTCCCGATCGACCGCGACATGACCGCGAAGACGCTTGGCTTCGACCGGCCGACCGCGAACTCGCTCGACAGCGTCGCCGATCGCGACTTCGCCCTCGAAGCGCTCGCCGCCGCGGCGATCGCGGCGACCCATCTTTCGCGCCTCGCCGAGGAGATCGTGCTCTGGACGACGCCGCAATTCGGCTTCGTCAGGCTCTCCGACGCCTTCACCACCGGCTCGTCGATCATGCCGCAGAAGCGCAATCCCGACGCGGCAGAGCTGGTGCGCGGCAAGACCGGGCGGATCGTCGGCGCTCTGGTCGGGCTTCTGACCGTGATGAAGGGCCTCCCGCTCGCCTATTCGAAGGACATGCAGGAAGACAAGGAAGGCGCCTTCGATGCGTTCCGCACCCTCGCGCTCTCGCTCGCCGCCATCACCGGCATGGTCGAGGATATGACGCCCGAGCCCAAGCGGATGAAAGCGGCGGCCGGCGCTGCTTACGCGACCGCAACCGACCTCGCCGACTGGCTCGTGCGGGCGCTCAAGCTGCCATTCCGCGAAGCCCACCACGTCACCGGCCGCATCGTCGCCCTCGCCGCCTCGCGCGGCGTCGCGTTGGAGAAGCTCACGCTCGACGAGATGCGGAGCGTCGAGCCGCGCATCACCGAAGAAGCGTATAGCGTGCTCTCGGTCGAACGCTCGGTCAGGAGCCGGACGTCCTACGGCGGGACCGCGCCCGCCAACGTGCGCCGGCAGGCGAAGGCGTGGCTCAAGCGGCTCGGAGCAGGGTGACCTGAGTTGCGGAACCGGCGCCGGGCGAAGCTCAAGCCCGGGCGCCGGTGAATGTCGTTTCGCCGAACATGCCGAGCTTTACCGACCCGGACATGGCGTCGCCGTCGACTGCGCCCTTGAATTCGAGGGTCATCGGCATCGGCGAAGTGATGGCGAGCGACCAGCTGACCTCATTGCCATTGACCACGCCGTCGTGAATGTCCTGCGATCCATCGCGGCCCGTCTGCGTGCCCGTCAGCGCGCCGCCGACCGCCTTCGCCGCCAAAGTCGTCTCCTGCGTGCCGATCGGCGTATCGAAAGTCAGGTTCCAGGTTCCATCGATCGACATGCGCTGCCCCTTTGATTGCTGCGATTGGCCCGATCAACCCCTGCCAACCCGCTGGCGGACTGTCAACGCCCGGGCGGCGATGGGCGCGCTCGCCGCCTCAGGCCGCGCAGTCCCGGCAAAGGCCCACGAGCTCGACCATCTGCCGGTGCGGCGCAAAGCCGGCGCGGGCGGCCGCTTCCTGCAACAGGCGGTCGAGCTTGACGTCCTCGATTTCGTCGCTGCGTCCGCATTTCTCGCACAGGAGCAGCGCGCCATGATGCGCATGTCCGATATGCTCGCAGGGCGCGTAGGCGTTGCGGCTTTCGATCTTGTAGATGAACCCGGGACCGAGAAAGAAATCGAGCGTGCGATAGACGGTCGGCGGCGCCACCGGCTTGCCCTCGAGCCGCGACAGCTGATCGATGATCGCATAGGCCCCGAGAGGGGCGGAGCTTTCGGCCAGGATGGCGAGAACCTGCCGGCGGAGCGGGGTCAGATGCAGGCCCTTCTCGGCGCAGGCGCTCTCGACCTGCTTTTGCCATCGAACCGCGTTCGGCGCGCGGTCCGCAGCCTCGGACGATGTTGGCTTCTTGCTCATTGCGCTTTCGATCCTACCACGGATTTGCGGCACGAAATGATATAAGATTGCAGATTGGGCTTGCCTAGCGATAGAGTATAACATAACAGAGCGCGTTCGCGCCCACTCTCGCGCTTCAACCGACGGAGGCCTGTCTCCCATGATCAACAAGCTCCATCTCATCGCGGCGATCGTCGTCTGCGGGCTGAGCGCGCCCGCGTTCGCCGATCCGGTGAAAGTGGTCGCCGCGGAGAATTTCTATGGCGACCTCGCATCGCAGATCGGCGGCCCGAACGTCGTTGTGACCAGCATTCTCTCGAATCCGGATGACGACCCGCATCTGTTCGAAGCGAGCCCCGAGACGGCGAAGGCGTTGACCGACGCCAAAGTCGTCATCGTCAATGGCGTCGATTACGATCCGTGGATGGAAAAGCTCATCGGCGCCCACAAGGCGCCGGGTCGCAAGGAAATCATCGTCGGCGCGCTGGTCGGACACAAAGTCGGCGACAATCCGCATCTCTGGTACGACCCGGCTTATATGAAAGCCGCCGCGAAGGCGCTGGTCGCCGACCTTGTTGCCGTCGACCCCGCGCACAAGGCGGATTACGAGCAGGGCCAAGCGAAGTTCCTCGATTCGCTGAAACCCCTTGACGACAAGATCGCCGCGATGCGCAAGTCCTACGCCGGCGAGCCCGTCACCGCTTCCGAGCCGGTGTTCGGCTATCAGGCCGGGCTGATCGGTCTCAAGGTCCACAACGAGAAATACGCGCTCGCGATCATGAACAACGCCGAGCCGACTCCCTCGGAAGTGGCTGCGTTCGAGAACGACCTCAAGGGCAAGAAGGTGAAGGCGATGCTCTACAATGCGCAAGCGAGCGAGCCCGCGGTCGGCAAGCTGGTGCAGCTCGCCAAGGACAACGGCATCCCGGTCGTCGGCGTCTCCGAAACCGAGCCGCCGAACTCGACCTACCAGGATTGGATGATGGGGCAGCTCAACGCGCTCGACAAGGCGCTCGCCGGCGGGGCGTAGTGAGCGCGCTTGGCTTCGACAATGTAACGGTCAGGCTCGGCGGCCGCGATATTCTCTCGGCCGCCAGTTTCGACATCGAGGACGGCGAATTCGTCGGCATGCTGGGCGCGAACGGCGCCGGCAAGACCACGCTGATGCGCGCCGCGCTCGGTCTCGTTCCGGTCGCGTCGGGGGCGATTGCCGTGCTCGACCGCCCGGCCACGCGCGGCAACGCCCTTATCGGCTACATGCCGCAGAGCCGCGCCGCCGTCGCCGGATTCAGGCTGAGCGGCTGGGACGTCGTCGCATCCGCGGCGATCGGGCGCCGGTTCGGCCTCGTCAGGCTCGACAAGGCGGCGCGGCGCGAGATCGACTGGGCGCTCGACCAGGTCGGCGCGCGCGACCTCGCCCGCCGCTCGATCGGCGAGCTGTCGGGCGGCGAGCGCCAGCTCGTGCTGCTGAGTCAGGCGCTCATCGGCAAGCCGCGCCTGATGATGCTCGACGAGCCGCTGATCTCGCTCGATCCAGCGCATCAAAGGGACATCGTCGAAATCGCCCGGCGCATTTGCGATAACCTCAAAATCGCGATCCTGTTCAGCGCCCACGAGCTCAACCCGCTGGTCAACGCCATCGATCGGGTGCTCTATCTCGGCGGCGGGGCGGCGGTGATCGGCGCCGTCGACGAGGTCGTGACCGGTCCGGTGCTGTCACGCCTCTATCGGACGGAGATCGAGGTCGTCCACGTCAAGGACCGCTATTTCGTCATGGCGGGCGGCGTCGACGTCGAGCGCGACGCCCACCGCCACGATGACCATGGGCACGGCCATGCGCACGATCACGACGACGCGCATGCTTGAGTATGATTTCATGCGCACCGCCTTTGCCGCGTCAGGCATGGCGGCGATTCTCGCGGGAACCGTCGGCTTCTTCCTCGTGCTGCGCGGACAGACCTTCGCCGGCCATGCGCTGTCGCATGTCGGCTTCACCGGGGCGACGGGCGCGGTCCTGTTCGGTCTGTCGCCGCTGGCCGGCCTTGTCGGCTTCACCTTCTTGAGCGGAATCGGCATGGGATTTTTCGGCGAGAAGCTCGCCGAGCGCGACGTCGCGATCGGCATGATGCTGTCGCTGGCGCTGGGCCTGGGACTTCTGTTCCTGCATTTCTACACCACCGGGGCGACGCAGGCAGCGGCGCTCCTGTTCGGCAACGTGCTCGGCGTCGACGAAGCCGCGCTCATGACGCTGGCATTGCTGTCGATCGCAAGCCTCGTCGCGCTGGCGTGGATCGCCCGCCCGCTCATCTTCGCTTCGCTGCAAAGCGAGCTCGCCGAGGCGCGGGGCGTGCCTGTTCGCTTCGTCTCGGTGGCGTTCCTGGCGATCGTGGGGATCGCGGTCGCGGAATGCGCGCAAATCGTCGGCGTGCTTCTCGTGTTCACGCTGATGGTCGGCCCAGCGGCGGCGGCGCAGAATCTTTCGCGCCGGTTGTGGGGCGGCGTGGCGCTGGCCGCCGCTCTGGCGTTGGCCGAGGCGTGGGGCGGGCTCACGCTCGCCTTCTACACCGATTGGCCGACCAGCTTCTGGATCACCGCCCTCTCCGGCCTCGTCTATCTCGGGAGCCTGGCCGGGCGGTTCAGGGCGCGGTAGGGCGGCGCGGCCGGCCAAGCCGTAGGTTGTGAACGTCAGCCGGCGCGCAAAAGGCCTTCCCGACCCACGGCGGAAGATCAAGCTTGGCTTCACCCATCTTTTCATGGTGATGAACCGAGGCCGCGCCGGAACTTGGGCTCCGCGCCAATTCCGCAATCGTGGCCGAGCGCCGGCATCCTCGCGATCACTCGCAGTTGTTGCGGCCATATGCCGCCTCACAATCGCGATCGACGAGGATGGCGGCCGTGCCAATTCCAGCGAGGATCATCAGGAGAAACCCCGCCAATATGAGCGCAACCCAAGTCGCAATTCGGACGTCGACGGCCCTCGGCCGCTCCGACGGAAATGGTCCAGACTGCTCGACCGCGCTCGGCGGATCGGGGACGGTTAGCGAGGCGCTCTCGTCTCTCGACGTCGTCTCGATCTGGGCGGGAGCGGTCGAACTCTCAGCGTGATTGCTCTTGCCGCTGAGTCCTTCCCTGCTTCGGCAAGGGTCCGAACCTCCTCGGCGCTCATGCGGCGGGAGGCGCTTTTGAAAATATCGCTGTGTCCGAGCGTGTTGGCTCGCCTCTGTCCCATCTTGCGGCTCTGTGTCTGAAATCACGCGGCGAAGCGGGCCGTCAGATCCCCGGAGACCCGCCTCGGCGCGAACGCGCGGCCGCATATTTTGTTCCCGCGCTTTTCTTGCAGAAGATGCGAAAGGCGCCCCGCCGCGCCGCGGCCAAACCGTCGTGGCGACGGATTTCACCTTTTAGAAGCGAGTGTCGCGGCGTCCAATTCGAGGCTTTCGCGGTCTCGGCCGCGGTACGCAGCCTAATGCGACAGGAACGAGAACGGCTCGGCCGGTGCGAACTTGTCCGACACTTCCCCGTCGAGAAGAGGCTTGCCGCTCAGGTCAAGCCTGGCGGGGGCGGAGCCAGGCGCAAGTTTGAGCTTGGCGAGGTCGACCCAGAAGATCGACGGGCTATAGGAAGACTTCGAAAAAATAGCGCCTGGCGCCGGTGTCGGACACGGTGCGCCAGATCGTGGCGGCGATGTTGGGCTTGTCCGGGTCCGCCAGCCCGAGCGGAACCGAGATCGAGCGGATCAGCGAAAAGGCGGTCGCGATTGCAAGTCTTGGATCCTTGACCTTCGGCGCCGCGTTGAGGCTCCAGCTCATCCTGACGAACCGGTCCGGCGAACTGATCGTCCCCGGCAGGAAGTTGAGGCCGTTGATCGCCTTCCAATATGTGTTGATCGCCAGTTGCTGGTCGAAGGTCGGCGAGTTGGTCATCACCGTGTACTTGCGGTCGTGGTGGATGACGAGCTTGCCGCCGATGTACTCGAAGATCGCGCTGTCGCCCGACGCGTCGGCGAGCGCAAGGTGGCCGGCCGCCTTCCTTCCGTTTGGAAGTTCAGGCGCGACGATGGCGAACGGCTCCTTGCTGAGCCCTTCGACCGCTTCCGCGACGGAGCCGTAGCTGTCGAGGACGTACTGGGTCCAGGCGCCGACGGAGATCAGCGGCTTCCCGGAAGTCTTCGCGTCGCCATAGTCGGCCTCGACGAGGTAAAGCGCGTTCGCCACCAGGCCCGCGTCGTTCATCCCGTCGACTGTGGCGATATTGTAAAACGAAGAAATCACCGAGCCGTATTTGGATGTCCATTCGATCGAGCCGGGACCCGCGCCGCCGTCGCGCTTGAGGCCCCTCGGGAACGACCAGAGGTCCGTGCCCGGGTCTTCCGCCCAGTCCATGGACCGACCGACGATGAAGTTGTTGGTCTCGGTCTGATAAAGGAATCGGGTGCAAGCCAGCGCGCCAAAACTGGAGAGCGCGACTGCCACGGACGCGACGACGGCGATCAGGCGTGTGCCCTTCATTTTCTTTGCTCCCAGACGTCCAATTCGGCCGCTCGCTGCGCGGGCTCAACCGGACGAGCCACGCCTTCCCACGCCGCCGACGCGCCGAAGTCCTTAAGCTTGATCGGCTCGACTGAATAGGGGGCGTCTTTGAGCACAGCAATAGTGGCGATCTTGCCCGGCGCGATGCTGCCGATCGGCCGACGACGCCTGACGGACGAACGTCGGGGCGCTTGCCCGCAAATCCGTCCCTGATAGGCTGCCGCTCGGCCTTAAGCGCTTGAGGAGGAAGCGCTTCATGAGTGGAGACGAATTGACCGTTTCGAAGCTTGGCGCAAACCCTTCGACGACGGACCGCGCTCCGGCGGGCCGCTGGCGGGCGCAGCGCGCCCCTGTCTGTCGATCAGATCCTGGACGGTCTCGCCGAAGGGTTCTTCGCGCTCGACTCGAATTGGAGGTTCATCGCCTTCAATCGCGCGGCTGAAGGCATGTTCGAAATCGCGCGGGAGCAGGTGCTCGGCAAGCTGTTGTGGGAGGTGTCGCCGGCGATTCTCGGGACGGAATTCGATCGCCGCTATCGCCTCGCGATGTCGAGCCGGCAGGAACAGCAATTCGAAAGCTATACGATCCTGCGGCCGGACCGCTATCACGAGGTCCGCGCTTTTCCGCTCGGCGACGGGATCGGGGTCGCATTCAAGGACGCCACCGATCGCCGGAATATCCTTGAGACGCTTCGTCGCCGCGAGCTCGAGCTCGCCCGCGTCCAGGAGATCGGGGGCATCGGCGGCATGAGAGTCGACCTCGCCGGCGGCTTCACCGGTCATCGGTCGCCCGAATATTTGCGCCTGCATGGCCTGCCGCCGGACGCCGGCGTCGAAAGCCACGAGGATTGGGAGCGTCGCATCCATCCGGACGACCGGTCGCGGGCAGTCGAGCATTTTCTGCGCGTCGTCGCGGGCGGCGAGACCCATTACAAGTCCGAATACCGCATCATTCGCCCGGACGACGGCGCGGTGCGCTGGATCCGCGCTGTCGGAGAAATCGAACGCGATGAGAACGCCGCGCCGATCGCTCTGGTCGGCGCGCATATGGACATCACCGACCGCAAACTCGCCGAGCAGGAAGCGCTTGAAAGCGAGGAGAAGCTGCGCGCGATCGCCGACGCCCTCCCGGTGCTCATATCCTACGTCGACCAGGACCAGGTTTTTCGTTTCGCCAACAAGGCGTACGAAACCTGGTTCGAGCGCCCGTTGAGCGCCGTCCTCGGCCGGCGGGTGGACGAGGTCATGAGCCCGGCGATGTACGCGGCGAGGCGCCCGTATCTCGAGCGGGCGCTCGCCGGCGAGAGCGTTTCCTACGAGGCCGATTTCTTGCGTTCGACCGGCGCGACCGCGACGCAGATCATCCATGTCCCGCACCGCGACGCTTCCGGCCGAATCCTCGGCGTCTATGTCGTGGTCAGCGACATCTCGGAACGAATGATCGCCGAGCGAAAGATCGCCGAAAGCGAGGCGAGGTTCCGCTCGATCGCCAACAGCGCTCCGGTGCTGATCTGGGTGACCGGAACTGACGGCAAGAGGGAATTTGTCAATCAGGCCTATCTCGACTTTCTCGGCCTTGCCTATTCGGAGGCGCTCGATTTCGATTGGCGCCGGGCCGTTCATCCGGACGATCTTCCGCGTATCCTTGCAGAGGAGCCTGCCGTCGGACCCTCCGTCCGAATTGTCACGGTCGAAGCCCGCTTCCGTCGCAGCGACGGCGAGTGGCGGTGGCTAAGATCGGAGTCGCAGCCACGATGGGGAACTCCAGGCGAACATATCGGCTTCATCGGCGTGGCGCATGATGTGACCGAGGCGAAGGAGGCTGAGCAGCAGCTCACCCAAATCAACGAGACGCTGGAGCGGAGGGTCGAGGAACGAACGGCGCAGCTAGCGGCGACCGAGGCTCTCGTCGGCACGTTCTTCGAGCATTCCTCGGAGTGCCACGCGATCCTGGTCGAGGAGGACGGCGGCTTCCGTTATCAGGAGGTCAATCCGGCCACGCTTCGCCTCTATGGAATGACCAGGAACGAAGTCGTGGGCCGCAGAACGGAGGATGTGCTTGGACCGGAGGCGGGGGCTGCGGTCAACCGGCATCTGGCGGAATGCCTGCGCGATGGGGGCAGCCGGCGCTACGAAAGAATTGAGGGCGCCGGCGTGGTCGAGGCGATCGCGACCGCCGTGCCGACGCGTGCAGGCGAAGCGCGGCGCGTGATCGTGAGCGCTCACGACGTCACCGAGCGAAGACGCCTCGAGGAACACCTGCGGCAATCGCAAAAGATGGAGGCGCTCGGCCAGCTGACGGGCGGAGTGGCTCACGATTTCAACAATATGCTGACATTGGTGCTGGGCGGGCTCGACACTATCGACCGTCAGATCGGCGTTCTGCCCGATTCCCAGGCGAAGGCCCGAATCGCGCGCGCCAAGGATATGGCGCTTCAAGGCGTCCAGCGCGCGCAAGCGCTGACCGACCGGCTGCTCGCCTTTTCGCGCCAACAGGCGCTCGCTCCGCAGGTCGTTAACGCCAATGCGCTGGTCGGGGGCATGGCCGATTGGATGCAGCGAACCCTCGGCGAGCAGATTGCGCTCGAGACGGTCCTTGCCAAGGGGCTTTGGAACGCCTTCGTTGATCCCAACCAGCTCGAGAACGCGCTCATCAATCTGGCGCTCAACGCCAGAGACGCCATGCCCCGCGGCGGCAAACTGGTGATCGAAACGGCAAATCGTTTCCTGGACGCGGCCTTTGTCGGCTCGTTGCCCGAACCGATCGAGCCCGGCGAGTATGTCATGATCGCGGTCGCCGACACCGGCGCGGGCATGGATGAAGACACCCGCAAGCGGGCGTTCGATCCGTTCTTCACAACCAAGGAGATCGGAAAGGGCACGGGCCTCGGTTTAAGCCAGGTTTACGGCTTCACCCGCCAGTCCGCCGGACAGGCTCAAATCGAAAGCGAACCGGACCGAGGGACTGTCGTCAGGATCTATCTGCCGCGCCAATCGGCCGCGCCGGCCGCCTCGAAGGAGGTTGACCGCAAGCCCTTCGTGCAAGCCGGGGGACGCGGAAAGCGTTCTCGTGGTCGAGGATGACGATGCGGTCCGGGCCTATACCGCTGAAATCCTGCGCGAGCTTGGCTACCGCGTCACCGAATCCTCGAGCGGCAAGGCCGCTCTGGCTGTCCTTAAAGGCGGAGAGCAACTCGATCTGCTGCTGACCGATGTCGTGATGCCCGGAGACATGAACGGACGCGAACTCGCCGACGAGGCGGTCAGGCTGCGCAATGGCCTTAGAGTGCTGTTCATGACCGGATATAGCCGCGACGCAATCATCCGCCACGGTCGAATCGAGCCGGGCGTTTACGTGATCGGCAAGCCTTTCTCGTTTCATGACCTCGCGGCAAAGGTGCGCGAGAGGCTGGACGCGCCGGAGTGACGCGGATGTTCCGTCTCCGTTGATCCTTTCTCCGCTATCGCGCGGATGGAGCCGCAATGCCCAGCCTTCGCCAGATCCGGCTCGCGACCAGCCTCGTTCTCTTCACCTATGTGACGCTGCATTTCGCCAATCACGCGCTCGGCAACATTTCGCTCGAAGCGATGGACGAGGGCCTCGTCATCCAGAAGGCGATCTGGCAGTCGCTCCCCGGCGGGGTGATTCTCTATCTGTCGCTCTTCACTCACATGAGCCTCGGCTTCTGGGCGCTCTATGCCCGGCGTCATTTCCGCTGGACCCGGCTCGAGGCGACGCAGCTCGTCCTCGGCCTTTCAATTCCCTTCCTCCTCGCGGATCATTTCGTCGGCACCCGCATCGCGCTCAGTCAATTCGGACTCGAGAAGAGCTACGAGCAGGAATTCCTGAAATTCTGGGTCAACTCGCCTCTTTCAGGCGGGCTGCAGGCGATCCTTCTGCTGATCGTCTGGATTCACGGCTGCCTCGGGCTGCATTTCTGGCTGCGGCTGAAGCCGTTCTATCCGCGCGTGAAGGAGCTTCTTCTCGCCGCTGCGGTGCTCCTGCCGACGCTTGCGCTGCTCGGCTACTACCAGGGCGGCGAGCGGACGATTCAAGCGGTTCGCGACCCCGAGTGGCGAGCGCGCAACACATCGCCCGATCACGCCGGGACCCTCGCTCAGAACGCGGTCTTGCTCGACGAGCGTACGCGGATCCTCGTTTTCCTCGGCGCGGCGCTGGCGTTGACGTTCTTCGCCAGGGGCGTCCGTCACTGGCGCGAACAACGCGTCGGATCGATCCGCCTGACCTATCCCGACCGGACGATACGCGCCCCGCGAGGCTTCAGCGTGCTCGAGGCGAGCCTCGTCAACAACATCCCGCACGCGCATGTGTGCGGCGGACGGGGCCGCTGCTCCACGTGCCGCATTCGGGTGCTGAGCGACACGAGCGCCCTGCCCTCCCCGAGCGCCGCCGAGCAGGCGGTGCTCGAACGGGTGGGCGCGGCGCCCGGCGTCAGGCTCGCCTGCCAGCTTCGTCCGACGAGCGATATTGCGTTCGTGCCGATGCTGTCGCCGCACGCGACGACTGTCGACGCGTATCGAACCGGATCGGCCTATTCGGGGGTCGAGCGCTATGTCGTCATCATGTTCGTCGACATGCGAGGCTCGAGCCGGCTCGCCGAAGGCCGGCTGCCGTTCGACACGGTGTTCGTCATCAACCAGTTCCTCAGCGCGGTCAGCAGCGCCATTCTTGCCGCCGGCGGAGAGCCGAACCAGATCCTCGGCGACGAACTCCTGGCGCTGTTCGGCATGGGCGGGAAGCCCGAAGCCGCCTGCCGGCAGGCGGTCGCCGCTTGCGCTGCGATCGCGGCCAACGTCGAGAGGCTGAACAGCGCGCTCGCCCATGCTCTGCTCGAGCCGATCCGCTTCGGCATCGGCATCCATGCCGGCGTGACCATCGCCGGCAATATCGGCTACGACCGCCACGCCCAGTTCACGGTGATCGGCGACGCGGTCAACGTCGCCGCCCGGCTTGAGGAAATGACCAAGACATTTGGCTGCGAAGTGATGATGTCCGAGGAGGTTTATCAGCGCGCCGGCTTCGGCCCCGACGACCTGCCGGCGCTCGATGTCGCGCCTCGCGGCCGCGAAGCCGGCCTCAAGGCGCGGAGCGCGGCCAGGGCCGCCGATCTCGCCGCCCCTGTCGACACGCAGACGCCCGCGGCGTCGTGAGCCGGGGGCGAGGAGACCTATTCCACCGTGACCGCGGTCGTCACCGAATTGGCGATGTAGCAGACCTCGTGGGCTTGGTGGTGCAGATGCTCCAGTTTCTCCTTGTCCGGGGCGGCGCCCGTCCACTCGATCCGTGGATGTAACGCGACCTTTGTGATCGCCTGCCTTCCCGGCGCAATCTCCCCCATCACACCTTCCGCGTGATCGGAATAGGCTGCGACCGCAAAGCCGGCCAGCCGGGCCAAATGCAGGAACGACAGCATGTGGCAGCTGGAGAGAGCAGCGACCAGCATCTCCTCCGGGTCGACCGCAGCCTCGACGGCCCACTTGCCGACCACGTGCGGCGATGCGGACGCCGGGACTGTCACGCCGCCGTCGAAGCTCACTTCATGCCCGCGGCTGAAGCGCCCTTTCGGGAAATCGTCGCTGTCTCTCAGCGCCCATTTCACGTCTGCGGTATAGGTCGCCATTCCTGCCTCACAGCCTTGGTAGGACCACTCACGATATGACGCGCAAGGACCGGACACGCGAGAAGTCGCGGTCGTGCGTCACAAGGGCGGCGGCGTCAACGGCGAGCGCGCTCGCCGCCTGAACCGCGTCAGCCAGTTTCAGCCTAAGCGAAGCCCGCAGTCGAGCGGCGCTGTCGGCGATGGCGCTGTCGAGCGCGATCGGGCCCCATGATATCGAGGATGGCGCGGTAACGCCGCGCGAGGGCTTCATCGCCGAGTTTGAGCGGGCCAGTCAGCACTTCCGCGATCGTGAGCGTCGTCACGGCGAAGCGCAGCCTGCCCGCCGCATGGGCGTCGAACAGCGGTCTGAAGCGGGGCATGAACGCGGGATGACCCTCGAGCATGTAGATGATTGGCGCCGAGTTCGATCAGAAGCAGAGCGTCTTCCGACACGCCTTCGAGACTTAGCGGTTCCATTCGTCGCGCAGCTTGCGGAGAGTGCGGGCGCTGTCGGTTCCCCACAATCCCTTGCCGGATCCAGCGACCGGGGTCAGCGCACGCTGGCGGACCGCCGCGCCATAGGCCGCGATTGGCGCCAGAACGGCCACCGGGCGTCCCCGTTTGGTGATAATGGTCGCGCGACCTCTCTCCGCCGCTTCAAGAAGTTCGGGAAGCCGATTCCGAGCTTCTTCTGCGCCTTTGCGCACGGTCATGTCCGCTTCCTCCGCCGACTTGCGAACTGTACGGCGCTGTACGGGACTGGTCAACTAGCGGCTCTTTCCGTCCGCCAACGGACCACCGCTGCCGTCACGCCGCCGGCGGTTCCGTCGCGCCCGGCCCAAGCGAGCGTTGCACCATGGCCGTGTCCGTCCATTTGCCGAATTTAAAGCCGACCGCCGGCAGATAGCCGACCTGACGGAAGCCGAAACCCTCGTGCAGCTTGAGCGAAGCGACATTGGCGGCGTCGATATAGCCGATCATCTGGCGAAAGCCGGCCGCGGCGCAGGCGTCGATGAGCGCGGTCATGAGCTGGCGCCCGATCCCTGCCTGCAACCGGTCGCTGCGCACGTAGATCGAATGCTTGACCGTGTAGCGATAGGCCGGCCGCTTGCGGAACGGTACGGCATAGGCGTAGCCAACGACCGTTCCCCCCTCCTCCGCCACCAGATGCGGCATCTTGCGCCGGTTCATCGACTTGCGGCGGCGCTTGATGTCTTCGGCGTCAGGCGGTTCGAACTCGTTGTCCTCGACGCCCGGATCGACGCCGCGCCGGATGTGGTGCAGGTAGATCGCGAGCATCGCCGGCACATCGCCGTCGCGCGAGCTGCGTATCAAGACATGCGGGCGGCCATGCTCGATTGCGCTGTGAGCTGTCAGTTCGGCTTTCGCGTCCATTCCAAACCTTAAAGGCCGCGCCGGTCTTAGAGCTTTCGACGCAAAGCCGCCGCCTTATGCCGTGGCCCTACCCGGCGCGCAATCGTTTCCTTTCCGACGCGCAGCGGCCCCCGCCTGGAGGCGGGCGCGCGCGAGCGTCAACCCCTCATTCGCGGACCACGTAGGTATAGAACCGAATCGCCCCCGTGGCGTCGACCTCGCGATAGAGGCCCTGGATTTCCGCCTCGAAGCCCGGGAACACGTTGGCGCTCTTCTCGAACATCTTGAGATATTCGATCATCGGCCGCGCGCGCTCCGACAGGCGCTCTCCGGGAACGATGGTCGCGATGCCCGGCGGATAGACGACGAACAATGTGGTCGCGATGCGGCCGTCGAGCGCCTCGAGCGGCACATAGTCGACGTTGTTGCGCACCAGGTGGCGCGAGGCTTCGCGCGGCGTCATGGCCATCTCCGGCAGATGCTTGGCGGCGAATTGCGCCCGCTGCAGCTGGCTTGCGCCGGCGTCGCGGAAGAAAGCATGCATCTCGCCGCACAGGTCCTTGAGCCGCCTGCCCCGGTAGCGCGCCGGCCGCTTGGCGACGAACTCGGGCATGACGTCCTCGAGCAGAACGTTGTCGTCGTGCAGCCGCTTGAAGGCGACAAGGGCCGAAACGAGCGTGCCCGCCTTGCTCGAACTCGACGCCCGGCGTCAACAGGAAGAGCAGCGAGTTGAGATCGTTCTTCTCCGCCACCACCCGGTTCTCGCGCAGGTATTGCGCCACCACGGGCGCGGGCACGCCATGCGCCTCGTAGCCGCCGGTCGCCCGGTCGAAGCCGGGGGTCAATAGCGTGAGCTTCGCCGGATCGGTCATGGCGAAGCCCTGTTCGAGCGAGGTGAACCCGTGCCAGGATTCGCCGGGCGCGAGCCCCCAGTACCGGGGGTCGCGGGCGATGAGATCAGTCGACACATGCTCCCACGCAACCTCGTGGGTCGCGCCTTCGAGCGCCGCGTCGCGGATCGAGACCCGCTGCGGGACAAAGGGATCGAAAAACCAGCGCCGCGCCGGGTCCCTCTCCTTCTCCTCGAATTCGCGTCGGACCGCGCGCAATTTCTTGCGCAATTCGATGCCGAGCCGGATCGTGTCGTCCCACAGCACCTCGCCCGAACGGCCCTTCATCATTTGCGCCCCGACGTCGAGTGAGGCGAACAGCGGATAGAACGGCGAGGTCGAGGCGAACTGCATGAAGCCTTCATTGAAGCGGCGGTGCTCGACGCGGCGCCGCTGGCCCTTGATGTGCCGGTCGCGCACATGGATCTGCGAGGCCTGCGAGAAGCTCGCGAGCTGCTTGTGCGCCGACTGGGTCGCGACAATGCCGGGCGACTTTTCGCCAAGATCGCGCAAACCCATGGCGAACCGGCGCTCGTAGAGCGGGTGAAACTTCATGAAACCCGCCCAGGCCTCGTCGAACATGATGTATTCGCACAATCCCCCGATGCGCTCGATGATCCGCTGGGCGTCGTAGATCGTGCCGTCGTAGGTGCACTGCTCGATCACCGCGACCCTGAACGGCCGCTCGCGCTTCCAGGCGTCTTTGTCCTCGATCAGCGGGCAGTCGCGGATGCGCTCTCGGATCGCCGTCTCGTCGAGCTCCTCGGGCCGGATCGGACCGATGAGCCCGTAGGCGTTGCGGTCGGTCGACAGATAGATCGGGATCCCGCCGCTCATCAGCAGCGCGCCCTGATGCGCGGCCTTGTGGTTATTGCGGTCGAACAGGACGAGATCGCCCTCGGCGATCAGGTTGGTGAGCACGATCTTGTTCGAGGACGAGGTGCCGTTGAGGACGAAATAGGTTTTCTCGGCGCCGAAGATCGCGGCGGCCTCCTTCTGCGCCTGCAACGCCGGCCCCTCGTGGGTCAGCAGGTCGCCGAGCTCGAGGATCGAGTTGTCGAGGTCGTCGCGAAAGATCGCGTCGCCCAGATGCTCGACAAAGATGCGGCCGATCGGGCTGCGGCTGTAGAACACGCCGCCGTTGTGGCCGGGGCAAGTCCAAAGCTGGTTGCCTTCCTCCTGATAGTCGACGAGCGCGCCGAAGAACGGCGTCTTCAGCGTATCGGCATATTGCTTGAGGCGCGAGACGAGGTTGCGGGCAATGAATTCCGGCGTCTCCTCGGCCAGAAACACATAGCCGTCGATGAAGTCGAGCACCTCGACCGGAATGTCCTCGAACCGCTTGCGCCTGACCAGGACGACGATCGGCATGTCGAGGCCGCGCTTGCGCATGAGGTTGATGAGCGAAGCGGCCTTGCCCTCGATGCCCTTCTTGCCCCAGTCGACGACCATGCAGCCGATCGCCGCGTCGGTCTGCACCGCGATCTCGGCGTCTTCGACCCGGCGCGCCTTGATCACCTGAAAGCCGAGCCGCTCGATGGCGGCGATGATCTGATTGACCCTGAGGCCCTCGAGGTCGTCGGCGTCGAACATCGGCGCCGAAAACAGAAAGGTCAGACGTTGGGAAAAGTTCATCGCTGCCGTATCCCGTCGTCAGACAGGCGTCCTTGCGGACACCCAATAGCCCCTCGCCAGACAGGCGTCCTTGCCGACGCCCCTTTATGGTTACCGGCGTTACGTCCGCGGGCCGCGTCCCCTCGAGCGAAAGCTAAGACAGCATGCGCGCGTCAGAATCAAGTCGGCCGCCGTTGGACCAGGGAATTCGAACGTGAACGAGAAGCCGGGCGCCGACCGAATCCCTCTCTGGCGGGCGGCCACGCGAATGTGCTAGTCATGCCTGACTTGGAAGCGGGAAACATGCTCGTCAAGGAGCTGACCTTCGTCGCGCGGGCGGAAGCGGCAGGACTGGCGCCTGGGGACGAAGCGCCGGAAATCCTCGCGAGCCGGGCACACAATGATCGCGCCCGGCTCGCGTGGCGCCCTCTGCCCCAGCTATATGAGCATTGGCGGCGTGAAGGCGCCTTCGACGATAAGGCGGCCACGGCCAAGGCGGCGGGGTGACGGTCGTGGGTCCGGTGATCCTGACGCTGAACGCTGGCTCGTCGTCGCTCAAATTTGCCGCCTTCGCTCTCGCCGACGGGAAGCCCCATCTCATCGCCTCGGGCCAGATCGAGGGCATCGGGGCGGCGGCTCGCGGCGACGTCAAAATGGCTGCGGGCGAAAAAAGCGCGCTCACGTTCGATCCGGCGGCCGCCCATGTCGACCACGAGGTCGCGATGCGCGCCATCCTCGGCTGGTTACGGCAAGCCGGATATGAGGCTTCCGTCGCCGCCGTCGGGCATCGCGTCGTCCACGGCGGGCTCAATCTCGTCGAGCCGAAGCTGATCGATAAGTCCGTGATTGCGGCCCTCAAGGAGCTCATTCCGCTTGCGCCGCTACACGAGCCGCACAATATCGCCGGTATCGAGGCGGCGATAAAGGCGTTTCCATCGACGCCGCAGGTCGCCTGCTTCGACACCGCTTTCCATCGCAGCCATCCGTTTATCGATGACACCTATGCGCTGCCGCGTTCCTTTTACGAGGAGGGCGTGCGCCGCTATGGCTTCCACGGACTTTCCTACGAGTATATCGCGCGTAAGCTGCGCGAAATCGCGCCCGAGATCGCCCGCGAAGACGTCGTCATCGCCCATCTCGGCAACGGCGCCTCGATGTGCGCGGTCCACGACGGCCGAGCCGTCGCCTCGACCATGGGCTTCACTGCCCTCGACGGCCTGCCGATGGGCACGCGCTGCGGGCAGCTCGATCCGGGCGTGGTGCTCTATCTCATGACCGAGAAGAAGATGAGCGCGGCCGAGGTCTCGGATCTTCTCTGGAAAAATTCCGGTCTCAAAGGCATGTCGGGCTTGTCGCAGGATATGCGCGAGCTCGAGGCGTCATCGAGCCCGGCGGCGCGTGACGCGATCGCCTATTTCGTTTCCCGAATCCGACGCGAACTCGCAGGACTTGCTGCGACCGTCGACGGCGTCGAAGCCGTCGTCTTCACCGCCGGCATCGGCGAAAACTCGTGGAAGCTGCGCGAAGCGGTCCTCAAGGGAATGGGCTGGATGGGTATCCATCTCGACGCCGAAGCGAACCGCGCCAACGCCCAGATCATCAGCGCCAGGAATTCCCCGACGATCGTCTTCGTCATCCCGACCGACGAGGAGCTCATGATCGCCGAGCACACCGTCAGGACGGCGCGGGGCGAAACCCCTCTCCCGAAGGAAGTTGGGCAGGGGTGAGGATCCGGAGGGGCTACGAGTTCGGCCTTCGTCACCTCCGCTCGTCCTTGCCGGCGCGGGCGGCGCGCCAGCGCGCCTGGAGCGCCGCGATGTCGGCGTCGTCGAGCGGGGCCTCGCGCTCGAACACGACCGCGCTGACGCCCCCCTCCAGGCGGAAGACCTCGCCTGTGCGGCGGAACTTCGCCCCGATCCCCTGCCCCGTCAGCATCTCGCGCGACGGCAGCACGACCGTCTGCTGATCGTCGGGATTGAGGTGCGTCTGGACCGGATCGCCCACGATCAGAAACGCGCAGTCCTTCAGGGCGGCCGTCGGCGGCCCGTCGACCTCGTCGACGTCCGGCATCTTGACGTCGGTCATCGGCCGTGCGGCCGTCTCGCGCTCCGGACGCAGTTGCCACAACTCGCCGATCAGCTGGCCGCTGAAGGTGTAGCTCGAGCCGAGGCCGCAGACCTTGGCGTCCGGCCGCGCGCGCTCATCGACCCAATCCTTGAGCCGCTCGAGCTCGCCGAGGTCGTCGCGCGGCGCGCGCGGCAGCGCGGCGATCGGCGTGAAGCCAGAGAGATTGAGCGCCGCCGCAAGCGGCGAAAGCGTGATCGCGCCGAGCGCGGCCAGGGCCCCGAGCGTTGCACGCGGTCGGCTCGCGAAGGCGAGCATCAGCGAGCCCGCAACCGGCGCGGCGATGGCTGGCGCGATGAGATAAAGATGATGGACATAGGGCGTCTGGATGCGCAGGAACAACGCGGCGGCGATCGCCGCGCTGCCCAGCGTCAGCCGCAACAGGCGCCGATCCGGCGAGCGCATCCAGAGCCACGCCGCCCCGGCAAGCGCCGCGAGCGCGGGCAAAAGCCCGATCCAGTCGCCGAGCTGACGCAGGAAGACATCCGGCGGCTTGCGATAGGCGGCGTAGGAGGTGGCGTAGTTGTGCGCGCCCAAGTTCGGCAGCCAGCCGACGATGACCGGGCTTGCGAGCGCGAGCAGCGTAAGGGAGCCGAGCGCGGCGGCCGCCACAGCATCCTTCCAGCGGAAGCGCGCGCCCGCCGTTGAGCGCGATCGAGGCCGCCTCGATCACCAGCATGATCGCGATTCCCGCCGCGGCGAAAGCATACCAGCGCCGGAAGGCGAACATCGCAAACAGGGTCAACGCCAACGCCAAAGCGACGCGGCGCGTCATCGCAGCGACAAGCGCGTCGTGGCCCGGTCGCAGCGCCAGCAGGCGGGCGAGGCGCTCGGCGAGGCGGAGCGCGCAGACCACGAAAACGAGCCCGCCGACATCCGGCATGCCCCGCGCGGCGACCGCCATCGCGGTCGGATAGGCGAAGAAAACGGCGACGACGGCGATGAGGAGCCCGGCCTTGTCCGGCGAGGCGAAAGGCAGTCCGGCGCGACGGGCGAGGTCGCGCGAAAGGATCGCAAGCGCGAACAGCGCCGGCGCCGCGTAGAGCGCCAGCAAGGCGAACGTATAGACCGCCCGCGATGTCGGCTCCGTCAGCGCCAGCGCGAGGCCTGGAATGACCGCAGGGCCCCAGGCGTAATCCTGCGTGATCGACTGCGCGACGGCCGAGAAGAGCAGCGGCCAGTTGCCCGCATCGGCCAACCGGGCGACCATGATCGAGACGCCGCGATAGGTCATGAAGTCAGCGCTCATCAGATCGCGCGAGACGAGCACAAGATAGGCCGCATAGGCGCAAAGCCCGGCGAGCGTGGCCGCATAGAGCGCCGCGCGGCGAAGCGACAGGCGCGGGCGTCGACGCGCCGTACGCGCGAGCCAGCTCGCGAGCCCGACCGCGAACGCCAGCGAGGCGAAGCTCGCGAGCCTCGAGCGCCGCCTCCGGCCCGGCGAGCGCGGCAAGGACGATGAGGCCGACGCCCGCCAGAGCGCCGAGCGTCAAGCTCCAAAGCGACGCCTCGTCGAGAGTGAACGCAAGCCCGGCGACCGAAAGCCCGGAAAGACCGGCAAGCCCGATTGGGATGATCGCCGGCGCGCCGGGCGCAAGGCGGCGCAGAACGAGGGCGACCGACGCCGCAAGCGCGAGGGCCGCCAGGGCGGCGACCCGCCGCATCGCGCGAAAGGTGGGAGGCGCAAGCGCGCGCTCTTCGACGACAGACATCGGCGAGACGAATAGGGGAAGACGGTTAAGGTATTGCGCCCAACCGCCTCGCGCTTCGGAGCGCTCCCGCGATCGGCTACCGCCCCGCCAGCCGGTCGGCGAACAGCGCCACCGTCTTGGCGTAAATCTGGGCCGAATTCCATTGCAGGATGGCGGCGAAGTTTGGCTCGCCTTCGTCCCAGCCCTGGCCCGGCTGCCAGCCGTGCCCTTTTAGGAAGGCGGCGGTCGAAGCGAGAGCGTCGGCGGAATTGTGAATGAGGTCCGGCGTTCCCGTTCCGTCAGGGGTGGTCGCGAACATCAAGTAAGCGGAGGGCATGAGCTGCGTCTGGCCGATCTCGCCCGCCCAGGCGCCGCGCAATTCCCTCGGATTTTGCACGATGCCGCGCTCAACCAGCATCAGCGCGTCGACCAGTTCGGCGCGATAGCGCTCGGCGCGCCGACAGTCCCAGGCGAGCGTCGCGAGCGCGCTATAGGTCGGAAACGAGCCGCTGTCGCCGCCGAAACTGGTCTCCTGGCCCCAGATCGCCACCAGCACCGGCCCGGGCACGCCGAAGCGCTGCTCGATCACCTTCAGCGGCTCGGCGTATCGCTTGAGCTCCGCCCTGCCGCGCGCGACCATTCCCGGCGTCACGTGGCTCGCGGCGAAGCCAGCGAAGTTGTGCCCGAACATCGCGACCCCGCCGTCGTGCCGCTTGACCGCGGGGTCATACGCAACGCCTGCGAGCGCCCGATCGACGGCGCTTGCCGATACCCCGTTGCCCTGCGCCACCTGCTTGAAGGAATTGAGCCACTGGCTGAATCCTTCCGGCCCATGACCGCAGTCCTCCGCGCGCGCGCTGGCGACGCAGAGCGCGGCCACAGCCGCGGCGACGGCCGCGGCTCCAGCGACGCGTTTGAAAGCAGCGCGGCAATATCTGTCCACAGCGCGCAATGTCACCCTCCCGGCGGCTCGGGCCATGGCCTCGCCTCCCCAGCGCGAATCGCCTCGAAGGCGCGGGCGATTCGTAGCACGCCGACGTCGTCGAAGCGGCGCCCGACGATCTGCAGGCCGATCGGCAGGCCCTCATTGTCGTAACCGCAATTGACCGACGCCGCCGGCTGCTCCGACATGTTGAAAGCGACGGTGAAGCCGATGTGCGGAAACGGATTGAGCGGATCGCGGCTGGGCGAGGCCCATTCCGCCGGGAAGGCGGTCATCGGCGCGGTCGGCGACAGCACAAAGTCGAATTGGTTGGTCGACGCGATCGCAGCCTTGCGCATCTCTGGAATCTGGTCGAAGCCGCGAAACACCTCCACGCCCGAAAAGCCGGCGGCGGACTCCGCCCATTCCCGGATGAAGGGCAGAACAAGGGCCCGCCGTTCCGCCGGGAGCTGGCCAATGTCGCTCAGCGCCCGGGCGCGCCAGAAGCGGTCGAGGCCATCGAGCATGGCCTGGGTGAGGAAGGGCTTCATGGGCTCGACCTGCGCGCCCGCCGCCTCGAAGTCCCGCGCGGCGCGCTCTATCGCAGCCTTGACGTCGGCCGCCGGCGCCACGCCGCAGCCTGCTTCGAGAAGGAGGCCGAGCTTCACGCCTTTGAGCGGCGCCGGCTCGACCGCCCAGTCCAGCGGTTCGTATTTGAGGCTCGAATAGTCGCGCGGGTCAGGAAGCGACAATGTCGCCATCATCAACGCCGCGTCGACCGCGTCGCGGGCCATCGGGCCGGCGACCCGGCCGATGTAAGGCGGATCGATCGGAACGCGGCCCGCGCTGGGCTTAAGCCCGATGAGGCCGCACCAGCCGGCGGGCAGCCGGATCGAGCCGCCGATGTCGGTGCCGAGATGGAGCGGGCCATAGAGCGCCGCCCCCGCAGCGGCCGCGCCCGCCGACGATCCGCCCGGATTGCGGTCGAGCTTCCACGGATTGCGCGCGAGCGCATGGAAGCTCGAGAGGCCCGACGACAGCATGCCATAGTCGGGCATGGTCGTCTTGGTGAAGATGATGGCGCCGGCTTCACGCAGCCGCTGGGCGGGCGGCGCGTCCGCCTGCTGGGGCGTCATGTCCTCCGCCGCCGTGCCGACCGGCTTGGGGTCTCCGCGAGTGGCGATGTTGTCCTTCAGCGTCACCGGCACGCCGTCGAGCGGACCGATCGGCTCTCCCCTCGCCCAGCGCGCTTCGGACGCGCGCGCCTCCTTGAGCGCGCGTTCGGGTGTAAAGAGCCAGGTCGCATGAATATGCGGCTCGTAGGCTTCGACGCGCCCAATAACCGACGTCATCGCCTCGACCGGCGACAGGGCGCGCGTTCTGTAGGCGCCGAGGAGCGCCGCCGCCGACATCCGGAACGGCTGCATGGCTCAGCCCTTCGCCGCCTCCACGCGTTCGTTCATTGCCACGACATGGCCGAAAGGTCGTTGACGAAGATCGGCGCGTTCTTCCACAGGCCCTTGAGCTTGGCGTCGGCGACAGTCACGTTCGGCAACTGGAAAAGGAAGGCGTTGACGCTGTCCTCGGCGATCTTTTTCTGCGCTTCTCCGAGCGCCGCCTTGTAGGCGTCGAGATTGGGCGCGGTCGTCACCTTCTTGTAGATCTCCTGAAACGCCGGGCTGTCATATTGGAAATAATAGTTGGGATTGGCATAGATGCCGATGTCCAGGGGCTCGACGTGGCTGATGATGGTCAGGTCGAAGTTCTTGTCCTTGTAGACGCCGCTCAGCCACTGCGCCCATTCGACGTCCTGGATCTTGGCGTTGATCCCGACCGCGGCGAGCTGCGCGGCGATGATCTCGCCTCCCTGACGCGCATAGGGCGGCGGCGGCAGGACGAGGCTGAGCTCGAGGGGCGTCGTCACGCCGGCCTCCTTGAGCAGCGCCTTCGCCTTCTCAGGATCGTGCGGATACATGCCGGTCAGGTCGATGTAGCCGGGATCGTTCGGGGTAAGATGGCTGCCGATCGGCGTTCCGAGGCCGTTCATGGCCCCGTCGATGATCGCCTTGCGGTCGATCGCGTAGGCGATCGCCTGCCGCACCTTAAGATCGTCGAGCGGCTTCTTCTTGTTGTTCATGGCGAGGATCGTCTTGCCCTCGGTGCCGCCGATCAGCACCTGGAAGCGCGGGTCGCTCTTGAACTGGCCGAGCGCCTCCACATTGGCGAAGCGCGGGAACGCGTCGACGTCGCCCGCCAGCATCCCCGCGACCGCCGCCGACGGATCGGAAATGAAGCGGAAGGTCGCGTGGGCCAGCGGAATCTTGGCCGCGTCGCGAAAGCCGTCCCACTTGTCGAGGGTGAGCGATGAGCCCTTGGTCCAGGAAGCAAGCTTATAGGGTCCGGTGCCGACAGGGTTGGTCGCCTCGCTGGCCACGCTCTTCTCGCTGAGGATCACCGCCGTATCCGTGCCGAGGTGAAACAGCGCCTCGAAACTCGGATCCTTGAATTTGAGCACCACCGTCATCGGGTCGGGCGTCTCGATGGATTCTATCGAGGCGAAGAAAGCCTTATCCTTGTTGGTCGAATCCTTGGCCGCAAAGCGCTCGAACGAATATTTGACGTCCTTCGAGGAGA
Source organism: uncultured Alphaproteobacteria bacterium (assembly GCA_963806935.1). GTDB lineage: Bacteria > Pseudomonadota > Alphaproteobacteria > Rhizobiales > Beijerinckiaceae > Roseiarcus. Next base: position 85,344 of record CAWEAT010000051.1, on the reverse strand, counting down.
ACGGTTCGTCGTCCTGGAACTTGACGTTCGGCTTGAGGGTGAAAGTCAGGGTCTTGAGGTCGGGTGAGAACACCCATTTCTCGGCAAGCAGAGGCGTAATCGAGAAGTCCTCGTTGATCTTAACGAGCCCTTCAAAAATATTGTAGTGCGTCACTTCGCCGATCGCCGCCGCCGGCGCGCTGGTCGGATCGAGGCCCGGCGGCTCGAGCACCATTCCGATCGTGACGCTGTCCTTGGCGAAGGTGAGACCGGTCGAAGCGATGAGGGCGAGGCTGGCGGAAAGGAGCAGACGTGAGACGCGGCGCATGAAACGCTCCAAGGGGTGTGGAAATGGCCGGCCGACCATACCATCGGGGGAGCGTCAAGCGTCAAGAAAGAAAAATCCCCTATTTCGCTAGAAATAGGGGATTATCCGCTTTACCAGTCGACTGAGGCGTAAGACCGCTAGCTCGGCTGGCCTGCGCCGCCGGCCGGACGAGCGCGGCGCTCGGCCATGAAGCGCTCGAACTCCTCGCGGTCCTTGGCGCGGCGGATCGCATCCGAATACTCAGCGAACTCGCGTTGCGCCTCATCGAGCTTGCGGCGCTCTTCGTCGAGCCGCGCGAGTTCCGCCGTCCGCCATTCGTCGAATGCCGCGTTGCCGGTCTGGGAAGCATAGTATCGGCTTGCCCGCCGCGCTGCGCCGCCGCACGCCCAATTGGAATTCGAGGTCATCATCGCGCGCGCATCCTGCCACTTGTTGGTCGCGAGGGTCTGCAGATCAGGGCCGCCATTCCGGCTCTGCCAGAGTTTGTAACCAAGGATCGCGAGACCGATCGGCCAGAACACCACAAACCCGAGAACCATGGCGATGATCTCAAACGCCGTCCAGCGCGAGCCGCCGCGCCGCCAACGGGCGCCCGCCCAGTCGCTCGGGCCAAATTCCCGCGCTCCGTACGAACCACCCATCGCATTATCCGCCGTGCCCATCATGAGCCTCCATGTCCTCGCCAGCGACGCCTTAGATTAAGGATCGCCCGCGCGCCTGTGAGATCGGGAGCCGCGAAGCGGCCTGCAAGAGCCGTCGAATGTAATAAAGCATTACATTAATGTCAATGTCGCTGACCTAATCGAGCGGATACCAGCACGCAACTTTTCGGCTCTCCTCGCCCTTCGTCTCAAGTATCGGCGGCTCCTCGCTGCACCGCGGGCGGGCGAACGGGCAACGCGGCGCGAAGGGGCAGCCGCCGACCGGCGCCGCGCCGCCGTTGGCGGGCGCGAGCGGCGGGACCCGCGTCGGCCGGTCGAGCCGGGGCGTCGCATCGACCAATTCGCGCGTATAGGGATGCGCGGGGTTGGCCAGCAGATCATCGGTCTTTCCGATCTCGACAATGCGCCCACGGTACATCACCGCCGTCGTCTCGCAGATGTGGGCGACGACGGCGAGATCGTGGCTGATCAGGAGAAAGGTCACGCCTGCTTCGCGCTCGAGATCGCTCATCAGATTCAACGCCTGCGCCTGCACCGAGACGTCGAGCGCCGACACCGGCTCGTCCGCGACGACCAGCTTTGGCCGGGTGATGAGGGCGCGCGCGATGGCGATGCGCTGACGCTGGCCGCCGGAAAACTCGTGCGGATGCTTCAAGGCGTCGGACGCCTTGAGGCCGACCGCCTCGAGCGAAGCCCGCACACGGGCGCGGCGCTCGGCGCCCGTCGCTCCGCCAAGCGCCGCCAGCGGCTCGGCGACGATTTTTTCAATGCGCTGGCGCGGGTCGAGGGAACCGTAAGGGTCCTGGAACACCATCTGCATATGCGCCCGCATCGCGCGCAGCTCGCCGCGCGGCAAGTCGAACAGCGAGCGCCCCTCGAGGCGGACCGCGCCTGAGTCCGGCTTGTCGAGCGCGAGCGCGATCCGCGCCAGGGTGGATTTTCCGGACCCCGATTCCCCGACGATCCCGAACGAGCGCTGACGCCACACGGCGAAGCTCACGCCGGCCAGCGCCGGCGTGGCGATCTTGCGCGCGAACGGGCCGACGCCGGGATGGCGGTAGGTCTTGACCAGCGCCGAGACTTCGAGCAGCGGCGGTTCGCTCATCCGTCAAGCCTCACGTCGCCCGCCCGATGGCAGCGCGAGACGTGGTTCGCGCCGAATGAAACCACCGGCGGCGGCGTCGTCCGGCATCGGTCGATGGTGAGCGCGCATCGGCCCGCGAACGGGCAGCCCGCGAGATGGTCGTGCGTGACCGGGGGCGCGCCGGGAATGGTCGCGAGCCGGGCGCCGCGCGGCGCGCCCGGCCGCGGCCGGGCCTCGAGCAGCGCCAGCGTATAGGGGTTTCTCGGCCGGCGAAGAACCGCATCGACCGGTCCGCTCTCCATGATCAACCCCGCGTACATCACCATGACGCGGTCGCAGTGCCCCGCGATCACCGCAAGATCATGGCTGACCAGCAGGATCGCCACCCTCGATTCGACGCGCAGGCTGTCGATGAGGGCGAGAATGCGCGCCTGCACGGTGACGTCGAGCGCCGTCGTCGGCTCGTCGGCGATGACGAGGCGCGGCGAACAGCCGATCGCCATGGCGATCATCGCCCGCTGGCGCTCGCCGCCGGAAAGCGCGAACGGATAGGAGCGGGCGGCGCGCTCCGGCTCGGCGAGCCGCACGTGCTCGAGCAACTCGACCGCGCGCCGGCGCGCGGCCGCCTTGGCCATTCCGCGATGCAGCATCAACGGCTCGGCGACTTGCGCGCCAACCTTATGGAGCGGGTTGAGCGCCGTCATCGGCTCCTGGAAGATCATGGCGATGCGGTCGCCGCGCAATTGCCGCATCGCGTCTTCCCCGAGGCCCACGAGCTCCCGCTCCTCGAAGCGGATCGAACCCGAGACGCGCGCGCCCTCGGGCGTCAGAGCCATCAGCGGCGAGCGCCGTCATCGTCTTGCCGGAGCCGGATTCGCCGACCACTCCCAGGCTCTCGCCCTCGGCGATCGAGAACGACGTCCGATCGACGACCCGCTGCAAGCCCCCCGGCGCCGGGAGATCAACCGCGAGCTCGGCGACTTCAAGCAGCATCTTAGACGCGCGCCTTCAGTTTCGGATCGAGCGCGTCGCGCAGGCCGTCGCCAAGAAGATTGAGGCCCAGCACGCTGAGCGCGATGGCGACGCCGGGGTAGAGCGCCAGTCTCGGCGCGTTGTAGAGAACGTTCTGCGCGTCGGCGAGCATCTTGCCCCACGAAGTCTGGGGCGGCTGGGCGCCGAGGCCGAGGTAGGAAAGCGCCGCCTCGGCCAGAATGGCGATGGCGAACTGAATCGTCGCCTGCACGATCAGCGCCGGGGCGATGTTGGGCAGCACGTGATCGAAGGCGATCGCAAGCGGTCCGCGGCCTGCGGCGCGGGCGGCGAGCGCATATTCGCGCGAAAGCACGCCATTGGCGGTCGCGCGCGTGAGCTTCGCGATCACCGGCACGTTGACGACGCCGATGGCGACGATCGCATTGACGACGCCGGGGCCGAAGGTGGAGGTCAGCATGATCGCGGTCAAAAGCGCCGGAAAGGCGAACATGAAGTCGCTGAGCTTCATGATCCCGTCCTCGACGAGGCCTTTGGCGAACGCCGCCAAGAGCCCAAGCGCGACGCCGAACGCGAGCCCGATGCTGACCGCGACGACGCCGACCAGGATCGAGACGCGCGAGCCGGCCAGGATTTGCGAGGCGACGTCGCGTCCGAGATTGTCGGTGCCGAACCAGTGGGCCGCCGACGGGGGCGCGAGCCGGTGCGGGATGTCGATCGCGGCCGGCGGATAAGGCGTCCAGACCAGCGACACCGCCGCCGCGAGCATGAGCGCGGCGACGAGGACCGCGCCGAGCCACAGGCTCGCGCCGCCGCGCGGGCGAAATCGGAGCGCGAGGCTCACGCGGCGTTGGCCCTGAGCCGCGGATCGATTGCGGCGCAGGCGATGTCGACGATGAAGTTCAACCCGATCACGATCAGCGCAAGCAGCATAACCCCGTTCTCGACCACGAGCGTGTCCCGATTGGAAATCGACTGCAGCATCAGCCGGCCGAGGCCGGGCAGGACGAACACGTTCTCGACCACGATCGCGCCGGCGATCAGGTTGGCGAATTGCAGCCCCATGATGGTGAGAATCGGCGTCAGCGCATTCGGCAGCGCGTGACGCCAGAGCGCGGCGCGGCGCGACACGCCCTTGGCGCGCGCGGTGCGCATGAAGTCCTCGCTCAGCGCTTCGATCAGCGCCGAGCGGGTGACTCGGGTCAGGATCGCCGCCTGCGCGGCGCCGAGCGCGACCGCCGGCAGGATCAGGGCGCCGAACGCCCGAGCCGGCTCTTGCCAACCCGGAAATCCGCCCGCCGGTACGAGCCTCAGCGTCACGGCGAAGACGATCACGAGCAGGATCGCGAGCCAGAAGTTCGGGACGGCGACGCCGACCTGGCTCGCGCCCATCACGACCGCGTCGCCCGCCTGGCCGCGCCGATCGGCGGCGTAGACGCCGGCCGTGAGCCCGACCGCCGCGGCGAACGTCATCGCCATCAGCGCCAGGGGAGCGCTGACGGCGAGGCTCGAGGCGATCAGCGGACCGATCGGGGAATTGTAGGCGTAGGAAAGCCCAAGATCCCCGCGCAGCGCGCCGCCGATCCAGGTCGCGTAACGGACGGGCGCCGGCTGATCGAGTCCGAGCCTATGCGACAGCGCGGCGACCGCCTCCGGCGTCGCGGTCGGTCCGAGCATGGTCTGGGCGGCGTCCCCCGGCAGAATGTTCATGACCGCGAACACGATCATGGATGCGATCACGAGCGTCGCCGCGAACAGGACGATCCGTTGGATGGCGTAACCGAGCATCGCCTTGAGCTAGCGCGCAAGCGCGAAGCCGCGACAGGGCCTCACGAGCTCTTCCCGGCCAGCGTCGAGGCGAGTCGAAGCGAGATCTCGTCCGAAAGCGCCCGGGCGAGGCGGATCTCGGCGTCGCGGGCGGCGCGCAAATCGTTGTAGCGCTGCTGCGAGCGGTCATAGGCCGCCGAAGCGACGGCTTTGCCCGAGGTGACGATCCGCGCCGCCATTGACCTTGGTCAATGTGAACTCGGCCTCGCCCATGACTGTCGCCGAAGTTGCGACATTGATCAGCGAATTGACGGTCGGCGTCTGCGTGCTGGTCTTCACCGTCACCGTCAGGCGATATTGCGGCGGCGGCGTCTGGCCGGTGCCGTTGAGGTCGGTTGTGAGATTGTCGGCCAGATAGTGGCCGATGCGGTCCTTGATCGGCGCGACTTCAATCGCGCGGACCTTGTCGACGAGGCCCGGATGCGCCGCCTCGCTGTAGAGCGGCTGGAAGCAACCCGCGAGTCCCGCAGCGAGCGCAAGCGCCGCGACGGCGCCGAGACCTCTAGACCACGACATTGACGATCCTCAGCGGCACGATGATGACCTTGCGGGCCGGCTTATTATTCATCGCCCTGACGACCCCGTCGAGAGCCAGCGCCGCGGCTTCGATCCGCTTGCCGTCGGCGTCCCGCTCGATCGTCAGCTCGCCCCGCTTCTTGCCGTTGACCTGAACGACGTAGGTGACGTGGTTCGAGACGAGCAGGCTCCGGTCGGCGACCGGCCACGGGCTCTGGGCGACGAAGCCCTTGTGGCCGAGCGCCTCCCAGCATTCCTCGGCAAGGTGCGGCATCATGGGCGCGAAGCAATGGACGAGGATATCGCCCGCCTCCGCGAAGGCGGCGCGCAGATCGTCGCCGACCGGCGACTCCCGGATCGCTCCCACCGCCGCGGCGAGTTCGTTGGCGAACTCGTAGATCACTGCGATGCAGACGTTGAACCGGAGGCGCTCGATCTCGTCCTCGATCCTGGCCAGCGCCGCGTGAGCGACCCGGCGGATGCGTTGCGCCTCATCGCCATAGTGCGCCGGCTGCGGCGGTCGCTGGTTCCCCACGACGCGCTCGATCTCGCAGGTCAGGCGCCACAGGCGTTGCGTCTGCTTGAACGCGCCCTGAACGCCCGCCTCGGTCCAGATGACGTCACGCTCGGGCGGCGAGTCCGAGAGCATGAACCACCGCGCCGTGTCGGCGCCATAGGTCGAGATGATCTCGTCCGGATCGATGGTGTTGCGCCTGGACTTCGACATTTTCTCGTTCGGGCCGATCTCGACCGGCTCGTCGCCGGCAAGGAGAAAGGCGCGGCGGCTGGCGCCGTCTGCTTCGACGCGAATTTCCGACGGCGCGAGCCATTGGCCGTCCCCGCCACGATAGGTTTCGTGCACCACCATGCCCTGGGTGAAGAGGCCGGCGAAAGGCTCGTCGATGCCCAGATAGCCGCACTTGCGCATCGCGCGAGTGAAGAAGCGCGAATAGAGGAGATGCAGGATCGCGTGCTCGATGCCGCCGATATACTGGTCGACCGCCAGCCAATGATCGGCCATCGCCGGATCGTCCGGCGCCGACGTATTGTGCGGATCGGTGAAGCGCACGAAGTACCAGGATGAATCGACGAACGTGTCCATCGTGTCGGTTTCGCGCGTCGCCGCGCGACCGCATTGTGGACAGGCGACGTGCTTCCACGTCGGATGGCGGTTGAGCGGGTTGCCCGGCTGATCGAAGGTGACGTCCTCCGGCAGCTTGACCGGCAAATCCTTGACCGGAACCGGCACGACGCCGCAGGTCTCGCAATGGATGATCGGGATCGGGCAGCCCCAATAGCGCTGGCGCGAAACGCCCCAGTCCCGGAGCTTGTAATTGATCTCCCGCCTGGCCTGCGGCTGACCGCCGACCGTGATCTGCTCGAGCCGGCGCGAAACCTCCTCTTTGGCCTGCTCGACCGTCATGCCGTCGAGGAAGCGCGAATTGATCATCACGCCATTGCCTTCATAGGCCTCCGCGCCGATCGTAAAGCTCCCCGGGTCAAGCTCAGGGGGACACACGACCGGCGTTACGCCCAAGCCATAGGCGCGGACAAAATCGAGGTCGCGCTGATCGTGGGCGGGGCAGCCGAAGATGGCGCCCGCGCCGTATTCCATCAGGACAAAATTGGCGACATAGATCGGCAAGCGCCACTCCGGGTCGAACGGGTGCACCACCTTGAGCCCTGTGTCGTAGCCCCGCTTCACCGCAGTCTCGATCGCGGCGACGGATGTGCCGAGCTTGCGGGTTTCCTCGATGAACGCTTTCAGCCCCGGGTCGTGCTTGGCGGCCGCTGCGGCCAGCGGGTGGTCGGGCGCGATCGCCATGAACTTCGCGCCGAACAGCGTGTCTGGGCGGGTCGTATAAATGTCGAGTTCGCTCGTCCCGGGCTCGCCCTTGAGCGCGCCGAGCGTCGCCGGATCGATGACGAACCGGACCGCAAGGCCCTCGGAGCGCCCGATCCAGTTCTTCTGCATCAGGCGGACTTTTTCCGGCCAGCGGTCGAGACGGTCGAGGCTGGCGAGCAGATCGTCGGAATAGTCGGTGATCTTGAGGAACCATTGGGTGAGTTCGCGCTGCTCGACGATCGCTCCCGAACGCCAGCCGCGGCCGTCGATCACCTGCTCGTTGGCGAGCACGGTCTGGTCGATCGGGTCCCAATTGACCTTCGACTTCTTGCGCGCGACCAGGCCCGCGGCGAGGAAATCGAGGAACAGCTTCTGCTGGTGCTTGTAATAGCTCGGATCGCAGGTCGCGATCTCGCGCGACCAGTCGAGCGAAAGGCCCATCGACTGCAGCTGCGCCCGCATCGCCGCGATATTGGCGTAGGTCCATGCCGCCGGACTGGTGTTGTTCTGGATCGCGGCGTTTTCGGCCGGCAGACCGAAAGCGTCCCAGCCCATCGGATGGAGGACGTTGAACCCCCGCGCGCGCCGATAGCGCGCCACCACGTCGCCCATGGCGTAGTTGCGCACGTGCCCCATATGGATGCGCCCCGACGGATACGGGAACATCTCGAGGACATAATATTTCGGCCGCGGATCGTCGTTTTCGGTCTTGAAGATCTGCGCGTCCGCCCAGGCCTTGCGCCATTTGGCCTCGGATTCGCGCACGTTGTATCGTTCGGGCCGCATTGCCGGGCGTTCTCGAAGGGATGTCGGGATCATGGCGTGCGGCGCGACAAAACACGATTTGCCGAGAGGGTCAATTCACGCAGGCGATCGACGGCAAACGCCGATTTCACGCTTTGACTAAGCAATTCCGGCGACTCCGCGCGCCGGATCAGTCCGTGTTGCGACGAAACGCGCCTTTCCGCCCTCACTCGCCAAGCAAGAGCCGCCGCGCCTCGTCATAGACCGCCCGGTCGCCCGCCGCGATGATGCGCCCGCCCTTGGCGGCGTCCTCGCCGTCCCAGGTCGTGATCACGCCGCCCGCCCCTTCGATGATCGGCGCCAGCGCGACGACGTCATGCGGCTTGAGATTGGTTTCGATGACGAGGTCGATGAAACCCGCAGCGAGCGCGCAATAGGCGTAGCAGTCGCCGCCATAGCGGATCAGGCGGACCCTGCTTTCGACCCGGTCGTAGGCCGCCCGGTCCGCCGCGTCGCGGATCAGATGGGGGCTCGTCGTCATCAGCGTGGCCTCGCTGAGACGGGCGCACTCACGCGCGCGCAACGCCCGCGTCGTCCATTCGGACGGCGGCGCCTCGCCACGGGACGGCGCAAGCGTGCGCAGTTTCGCCCGTTTGCCGTCGCCATAGTACCGCTCCCGCGTGAACGGCTGGGCCATCATGCCATAGACGGGCCGGCCCCGGTGCATGAGCCCGATCAGGGTGCCCCAGGTCGGCAGCCCGGATATGAAGCTTTTCGTGCCGTCGATCGGATCGAGCACCCAGACATACTCCGCGTCCGCGCGATCGCTTCCGTACTCCTCTCCGATCACGCCATGGTCGGGGAAGGTCTGCGCAATCAGCCGCCTCATCGCCGCCTCGGCGCCCCGGTCGGCCTCGGTGACCGGATCGAAGACGCCGCCGCGCGATTTGTCCTCCGCACCGATCGCGGTGCGAAAAAATGGGAGAATCACTTCGCCCGACAGCTGCGCGAGTCGGTCGACGAAAGCGGCGAAGTCGACGGCGGTCATGGAAATTCCCCACAATTGCGATCAAAGCTCATGCCCAATTCGCATATCTGCTATCCCAACAGGTGGCAGCTTGGCCCCCGCGAAGATGGGCTATATCGTTATAGGTCATTGTTGTATCAAACTTTATCGGCTTTGGGACGCCAGCGGCGGGTCGGAACCGGATTGCAACAGTCCCCCGAATTCAGTGAGCGGGCGCCCATCCGACGAAGAAATGTCTTGCAACCGAGGCAGTCAGCGACGATATTGTTGCGGTGCGGCATGACCTGCCGCATATGCCCTCCTTGGGCGTTTCCTCCCTAAACTCAGGGCCGCCATGGCGACATGGCGGCCTCCTTTTTTGAGTCGGAGCCGGGAATGGCCCATTGTGCGCTGCACAGAAGGCCGTTGCACTGCGGGACAGCTTTGGCGGCCCCCGTCAGACCCTTTCATTCCGCGGCGAGCCGGCCAAAGTCTGTTTCACCCCCGAATTCCTGCGCCAACGCTTTCGCCGCCGCGAACAGATCGTCTCTCAAACCCGTCCATCTCTCGGTTTTGACGATCCGCCGCTCGTCGAGATAGAGCGACCGGGCGATCTCGATCTGAACCGCATGCGCGCCGTCCGCGGGCGCGCCAAAATGCTCGGTGATGAAGCCGCCAGCGAATGGCTTGTTGCGGCGCACCCGGTAACCGGCGCCCTTCAGGCTCGCCTCGAGAGCCTCGATGACCGCCGGCGCGGCGCTCGCGCCGTAGCGGTCGCCGAGCACAATATCCAGTCCGGCGACATCAGCGGCATTTGAGGGCATCGAATGGCAATCGAGCAGCACCGCGACCCCGAACCATGCGCGGGCGCGCTCCATCAGGGCCTTCAGCTGGGCGTGATAGGGCCGGTAGAGCGTTTCGATGCGGTTCAGGCCGTCGGCGACGGAGATCGGTTTCTTGTAGATCGGCTGGGCGTCGCCAACCACTCTGGGAATGGTCCCGAGGCCGACCGCCACCCTGAGCGAGCGGGTGTTGGCGAATTCGGGCAGGCGGCCGTCGAAAATCTGCGGGTCGAGTTCGTAAGGCTCCCGGTTCACATCGAGATAGGCGCGCGGGAACAGCGCCCGCACCAACGGCGCGCCGAGCGCGACGCAGGGCAGGAACAATTCGTCGACGAAGGCGTCTTCCGAGCGACGAAGCGTCAGCGGATCGAGCCGTGAGGCGGCGAGGAAGCGCGGCGGGTAGGTCGAGCCGGAATGGGGCGAACTGAAAACTAGGGGCGTCGCCAACCGGGTCGGCTCGATCGTCTCGAACGGACGCTCGAAGTCCTGGTTTGCGATCCGCTCGACCTGTTCCATCGGCCCTCCGACAAGCGCTTGCTCCAAGCGCGCGGTTCGGCTTTATCATAGCGCTGAATGGCGGCGCGAGGCGAGCCTCGCACGCCGGTTCAAGAAATCTTTACTGGGGCGCCGCAAAGTTGCAACCCCAGCCAGAGGACAGTCATGCAGACGCCGGTCGAGATTTCCGCCAAGATTCTGCTTGCGGAGGACGATAACGACATGCGCCGCTTCCTCGTCAAGGCGCTCCAGAACGCCGGCTATGCCGTCACCTCTTTCGACAATGGGCTTTCTGCTTACGATCGGCTGCGCGAGGAGCCGTTCGAACTGCTGTTGACCGACATTGTCATGCCGGAGATGGACGGCATCGAGCTCGCGCGCCGCGCAACCGAGCTCGACCCGGAAATCAAGGTCATGTTCATCACCGGCTTCGCCGCCGTGGCGCTCAACCCCGGCAACGGGGCGCCGAAAGACGCCCGCATCCTGTCGAAGCCCTTTCATCTTCGCGATCTGGTGAATGAGGTGGAGCGGCTCTTACGGGCGGCGTGAGGGCCGGCGGAGCGCGGCGGAAGGCGTCAAGCCCCATGCGCGTGGCGACGCTGTTCATCGCGGCGCTCTGGGCGGGGCTCGTTGCTCCGGCGCTGGCCGACGGTTTGCGCCTGGACGCCATCCTCGGGCGCGGGGTGCTGCGGGTCGGCACGACCGGCGACTATCGGCCGTTCACAGCCATCGACAAGGCGACCGGGGACTATTCCGGCTTCGACATCGATATGGCGCAGGCGCTGGCCAAGGCCCTCGGGGTTTCGGTCGCGTTCACGCCCGTGACCTGGGGCGGCCTGGCCAATGGGCTCGAAGGAGGCGGCTTCGACATCGCCATGGGCGGCGTCTCGATCACGCTCGACCGGCAGAAGATCGGCTTCTTCTCGCAGCCTTACATGCGCGACGGCAAGACGCCGATCGCGCGCTGCGCCGATCAGGCGAAGTTTCAGACCCTGGCCGATATCGACCGCCCCGGCGTCAAGGTGATCGCCAATCCCGGCGGGACCAATGAACGCTTCGACCGCGCGCGCCTGCACGCGGCCGACATCGTCGTTTATCCGGACAATCTCGCGATCTTCGACCAATTGGCCTCAGGCCGGGCCGATGTCATGATCACCGATGCTTCGGAAACGCGGTTCCAGGCGAAGCTGCACCCGGGCGTGCTTTGCGCCATCCATCCCGATCAGCCGTTCGATTTCGCCGAGAAGGCCTATTGGATGCCCCGAGACCCCGCCTTGAAGGCCTTCGTCGACCAGTGGCTGCATCTGATGAAGGAAAACGGCGAATTCGACGCGCTTTACGCAAAGTGGTTCCGCTGACCGGCGGCTTCCCCGCGAAGCGGTTTCGCCGAAACGCAGCGGGCGGCCCGATGGAGCCGCCCGAGGTCCGTAAAACTCACCTGCCCGTGAGTTGAGCTGCAGAGCAGAGCCTAGCGATACCAGTGCACCCGGCAGGAGCCGTAGTTCGGGAAGCAGTAGATCGGATAGGCGGCGATCGAGCCCAGGTCAGCGACGCCGCCAGCGACGCCGTTTGCGGCGACCGCCACGGGGTTGTTGTCGTAGCCGACGTAACGATGCCCTTCCCGCGACGCATAATGGCGGGTGTAGTGACGGGCATAGTGGCGCCGATGCAGTTGCGCGGCGGCGGTCGCCCCGTTCCGCGGGGCCTCCGCCGAGAGCGGCGTCGGCGCCGGCTCGCTCAGAGACGGAGCGGCGGCCTTGGGCGCGGGCGCGCTCGCGGGCGCCGAGACGGTCGGCGTCGGCGCGGGCTCGGCCGACGTGTCCGCGCGCGCTGCTGACAGAGGGGCAAACGAAAGAATAGAGGCCGCGCCGAGCGCGACCGCCGAGAGTCGAAGAACGCTGTAGGTCATGCAGACCTCCAATTTCAGAGGCGGCGCAGCGCGCCGCAGGAACCCCGTCGCCTGACCACCAACGCACAGGTCGATCGAACCGTTCCCGCACTCGACGCTTCATAGATTGTCGCGGTTTTCTCGTAGAACTCCGAGGATTCGGCGCCCCGCTCCAGCCTCGCTGCGGCACGGTTGGTCTTTCCATCCGAACACCCGATCAAAACGAGATCGGGCGGCCCGACTGGACCGCCCGATGTCGCCGTTATGCCGCTAGGCGCTGCTAGCGCATGTGCGCGCCGCCGCCAAAGTGGCCGCCGCCGCCGAAGTGGCCGCCGCCGAATCCGCCAAAGTGGCCTCCACCGAAGTGGCCGCCGCCGAAGCTGCCCATGTGGCCGAAGTTGCCGCCGGCGAGATGGGCGCCTCCGCCGTTGAAGTGACCGCCGAACACTCGACCGTGTCCGTAGCCGCCGTAACCGCCATACCCACCATAGCCGCCATAGTATGGGCCATAGCCATAGCCGTAGTATGGCCCGTAGTAGCCGTCTCCGACGCCATAGTAGCCGCAGGAATCATACGGCCCGTAGTAGGAGTAATCGCAGGAATACGGATAGCCGCCCGCCAGACCCCCAAGAACGCCGCCGATAACTCCGGCCGCGACGGCCGCCCCGGGATTATAGCCGCCGTACGCGTAGCGGCGCCCGTTTCGCCATACGTAGTGGCGCGTCCCTGCGCGCGCTCGCGCCACATGTCCGTAGACGTGGCCGTGCGCAACACGGGCGTGGGCGACGTGCGCGTGGGCGGCGTGCCCATAGTGATGAACGGCGTCGCCGCGTCGGCGGCCGGAATTGTCGACATCATCGCGAAGGCGGCCGCGCCGAGGGCGATGGCTGAGGTTCGAAGAGCGCCGTTGGTCATGGCGACTTCCTTTCTTCTATGCGGCGCGCCGCGCCGCGGAGACGCCCCCGTTGCATTGATACGTAGATTGGCGCCGTGGATTCACAAGCTCGGAGTCGGTCACGCTTTTGTGCGTCCAAGCCGGTCGACAGTGCGAGGCGGGTAAGAAAGACCGCGCAGGTAAATAAAAACAAGTTCAACATCGTTCGCTCTCGACACGAATACGATTAGGCTGCCTCGCACGACATTGCGGCGCGACTGATTGTCGCGCCGCTTGCCTGAATTTCTTCCACGAACAACGCGCAAAGGCGATCAGAGGTTCCCTTGCCGCGCGCAAGCGCGTCGGCCGCGCATTGCCCCTGCAATTCCTCGCTCTCTCGAGAGGCTTGGCGGGCCTTGACGGGCGCGCGCCATCTCCTTATCTGAGCGCCGTTAGCACTCGTCAGCGATGAGTGCTAACTCACTGTCCGCGCCCCGAGCGGGCGAATTCGAAAGAGGAAACATTTCATGAAATTCCGTCCCCTGCATGACCGCGTCGTCGTCCGTCGCCTCGAAGGCGAGGAAAAGACGAAGGGCGGCATCATCATCCCGGACACCGCCAAGGAGAAGCCGCAAGAAGGCGAAATCATCGCCGCTGGCCCGGGCGCCCGCGACGAAAGCGGCAAGCTCGTCCCTCTGGACGTCAAGGCCGGCGACAAGGTGCTGTTTGGCAAATGGAGCGGCACCGAGGTCAAGATCGACGGCGAGGAACTCCTCATCATGAAGGAGTCCGACATCATGGGCGTGATCGAAGGCACGGTCTCTTCCTCGAAGAAAGCCGCCTAAGATCAAACTCTTATCCACAAATCCTTAAGGACTGAAGCAATGGCTGCCAAAGACGTACGCTTTTCCTCCGACGCGCGCGACAAGATGCTGCGCGGCGTCGACGTTCTCGCCAACGCCGTCAAGGTGACGCTGGGCCCCAAGGGCCGCAACGTCATTCTCGACAAGTCGTTCGGCGCGCCTCGCATCACCAAGGACGGCGTGACCGTCGCCAAGGAGATCGAGCTCGAGGATAAATTCGAGAACATGGGCGCCCAGATGGTGCGCGAAGTGGCCTCGAAGACCAACGACACCGCCGGCGACGGCACCACCACCGCCACCGTTCTCGCCCAGGCGATCGTGCGCGAAGGCGCGAAGCTCGTCGCCGCCGGCATGAACCCGATGGATCTGAAGCGCGGCGTCGATCACGCGGTCGCGGAAGCGGTCAAGGACATCGCCAAGCGGTCGAAGAAGATCAAGGAATCGTCGGAAGTCGCCCAGGTCGGCTCGATCGCCGCCAATGGCGACAAGTCGATCGGCAAGATGATCGCCGACGCGATGCAGAAGGTCGGCAACGAGGGCGTGATCACGGTCGAGGAGGCCAAGAGCCTCGAGACCGAGCTCGACGTCGTCGAGGGCATGCAGTTCGACCGCGGCTATCTCTCGCCCTATTTCATCACCAACGCCGAGAAGATGCTGGCCGAGCTCGAGGACGCCTATATCCTCATCCACGAGAAGAAGCTCTCCTCGCTGCAGCCGATGCTCCCCGTCCTCGAGGCGGTCGTGCAGACCGGCAAGCCGCTGGTCATCATCGCCGAGGACATCGAGGGCGAGGCGCTGGCGACCCTGGTCGTCAACAAGCTGCGCGGCGGGCTCAAGGTCGCGGCGGTCAAGGCGCCGGGCTTCGGCGATCGCCGCAAGGCGATGCTCGAGGACATCGCGATCCTCACCGGCGGCACGATGATCGCCGAGGACCTTGGCATCAAGCTCGAGAACGTCACCCTGCAGATGCTCGGCAAAGCCAAGCGGGTGCGGATCGAGAAGGAGAACACCACGATCATCAACGGCGCCGGCAAGAAGCAGGACATCGAGGGCCGGATCGGCCAGATCAAGGCGCAGATCGAGGAGACGACGTCCGACTACGACAAGGAGAAGCTGCAGGAGCGGCTGGCGAAGCTCGCCGGCGGCGTCGCGGTGATCCGGGTCGGCGGCGCGACCGAGGTCGAGGTCAAGGAGAAGAAGGACCGCGTCGACGACGCCCTCAACGCCACCCGCGCGGCGGTCGAGGAAGGCATCGTCCCGGGCGGCGGCGTGGCGCTGCTGCGCGCCAAGGGCGCCGTCTCCAAGCTCAGAAGCGAGAACGCCGACGAGCAGGCCGGCATCAGCATCGTGCTCAAGGCCCTCGAATCGCCGATCCGCCAGATCGCCGAGAACGCGGGCGCCGAAGGCTCGATCGTGGTCGGCAAGGTCAGCGAGCACAAGTCCCAGAACTGGGGCTTCAACGCCCAGACTGAGGAATATGTCGACATGATCGAAGCCGGTATCGTCGATCCGGCCAAGGTCGTGCGCACCGCGCTCCAGGACGCGGCCTCGGTCGCCGGCCTCCTCATCACCACCGAAGCGATGATCGGGGACAAGCCGAAGAAGGAATTCGCGGCCCCGGCGATGCCGGGCGGCGGCGGCATGGGCGGCATGGACTTCTAAGGTCCGGCCATCCAACGCAGACAACGGAAAGGGCGGCTTCGGCCGCCCTTTTTGTTTTGGCCGGCGAAAGCGCCGCGCCGGAGGCTCCGTCTCCGCCGTGCGAACGGCGCCGCAATTCTATACAGCGGCGCCCAATATAGCGGCTCGGTCCTCGATCACCATTCGCCACGAGCGGGCGCAAACGTCCTTACCCACAGTCGTTTGAACGGCGCCGGCGCCGCCGCGGCTTGGCACGAGGGTTGCAGACCACATCACCGCAGACGATTACTCAATCGCGAGGTGATATTGGAGCCGGCGGACCTCGAACTTGTTCATCTCACCAAGCGCTACGGCGCCGCGACCGCGGTCGATTCGATCGATCTCAAGGTTCCGGCGGGGGCGTATTGCTGTCTGCTCGGACCGTCGGGCTGCGGCAAGACGTCGACGCTGCGGATGATCGCCGGCCATGAGAGCGCGACCGAAGGGGATATCCTGATCGGCGCGGTCAACGTCACCGAATTGCCGCCGGCTAAGCGCGGCACGGCGATGATGTTCCAGAGCTATGCGCTCTTTCCCCATCTTTCCTGCGTCGACAACGTCGCCTTCTCGCTCAAGATGAAGGGCGTCGACAAGACGACGCGGCGCAAGAAGGCGATGGAGTTCCTCGAGCTCGTCGCCATGACCCAGTACGCCGAGCGCGTTCCGGCGCAATTGTCGGGCGGCCAGCAGCAGCGCGTGGCGCTCGCGCGCGCGCTCGTGACCGATCCGCAGATCCTGCTGCTCGACGAGCCGCTCTCGGCGCTCGACCCGTTCCTGAGGGTCAGGATGCGGGCCGAGCTTCGCCGGTTCCAGAAGCAGCTCAACATTCCCTTCATCCATGTCACCCACGGGCAGGACGAGGCGCTGGCGCTCGCCGATCAGGTCGTGGTGATGAACAAGGGGCGCATCGAGCAGATCGCGACTCCCCGCGAGCTGTTTGAGAAGCCGGAGACTGAGTTCATCGCCCGATTTCTCGGCGGTCATAACGTGATCGAAACGCCGGTGGGTCCGGTCGCGGTGCGCGCCGACCGGATCACTTTGCGCCGCAGCCTGAACGGGGCAGGCGCCAACGACGCGCGCCTCGTCGCGGCGGTGCGCGCCATCGAGTACCAGGGCGCGCACTATCAGGTCGCGCTCGACCATCCCGGCTATTCCGAGCTCACCGCGCTCGTCAGCGACGAGAACTTCGCCGGCGAGCCGCTCACCGTCGGCGACAACGTCTCCGTGCTGTGGGCCGACAAGGACGTCCACGCGCTTGCCCCGGCGCCGTGAAGCTGCAGAAAACCAAGGAGAAAGCGATGTCGATGAAAGATGTGAAGACGGCGAAAGGCGTGAGCCGCCGCGCCCTGCTCAAAGGAGCCGCGGGTCTCGCGGGCGCCGCGGCCGGCTCGGGAGCGGTCACCGGCTTCCCCTATGTGTGGTCGCAGGAAGAGAAGGTGCTGCGCTACCTCGGCACCGCGGTCAACCAGTCGGACGACATCACCAAGAAGGTGAAGGAAGAGACCGGGATCACGATTCAGAACATCGTCGCCACCACCGACGACGTGACCAAGCGGGTGATCACCCAGCCGAACTCCTTCGACATCCTCGACACCGAATATTTCAGTCTGAAGAAGCTGGTTCCGTCGGGCAACATTCTCCCGATGGACGCCAAGAAGATCAAGGAGTTCGACAACATCACGCCGGTCTTCACCAAGGGCCAGTTGCCCAACGGCAAAGTGATCGGCGATCAGGGCACCGCGCCCAAGAAGGTGATGTTCCTCGAAGGCGAGCACTCGACCAAATTCTCACCCACGCCGACCGAATGGGTGACCCTGATCCCGACCGTCTACAACGCCGACACGCTCGGCATTCGCCCCGACCTGATCAAGCGGCCGATCGAGCACTGGTCCGAATTGCTCAACCCGGAATTCAAGGGCAAGGCGGCGATTCTCAACATTCCCTCGATCGGGATCATGGACGCCGCGATGGTCGTCGAATCGACTCGGCAAGTACAAATACCCCGACAAGGGCAACATGACGAAGCCCGAGATCGACATGACCATGGCCGTCCTCACCGAGGCCAAGAAGGCCGGCCAGTTCCGGGCGTTCTGGAAGGACTTCAACGAGAGCGTCAACCTGATGGCGTCGGGCGAGACGGTCATCCAGTCGATGTGGTCGCCGGCGGTGACCGCCGTGCGCACCAAGGGCATCCCCTGCGTCTTCCAGCCGCTGAAAGAGGGCTACCGTTCCTGGGCGTCCGGCTTCTGCATGTCCAAGGGCGTGACGCCGAAGCAGGCCGACATGGTCTACGAGTTCGTCAACTGGTACCTGTCGGGATGGGCTGGCGCCTATCTCAACCGGCAGGGCTATTATTCGGCGGTTCTCTCGACCGCCAAGGCGAATATGGAGCCCTACGAGTGGGCCTATTGGATGGAAGGCAAGCCGGCCGAACAGGACATCAAAGGACCCGACGGCTCGTTGCTCGAAAAGGCCGGCGCCGTGCGCGACGGCGGCTCGTACGACGAACGCATGGGCAACGTCGCCTGCTGGAACGCGGTCATGGACGAGAACGACTACATGGTCCGCAAATGGAACGAGTTCATCGCGTCCTGATCGGGAGCGCGTCTTGACCGTTGGCGTCACCCCCGCGAAAGCGGGGGTGCAGAGCGCCGGCGCCGGTGCGCTGGATGCCCGCCTTCGCGGGCATGACGCTCGTTTCAGGCGGCCGATTCGAACCCGCGAAACAATGGCCTTGCGATGACGGTATCGGCAGCCAGTGTGACAGCGGCGAAGGCGGCGCCTGTCGAGGCCGGCGCGCCGCGCGCCGCCATCGACCGCGTCGGCGTGCCCGGCTGGATTCAGGCCATGCCGTTCGGCCTGGTGTTCCTGTTCTTTTTTGTCATCCCGCTCATCCTCGTCGTCATCGTCAGTTTCTGGGACTACAACGACTACGCGATGCTGCCGTCGTTCACCACGCGCAGCTACACCGAGACTTTCGAGGGTTGCCTCACGCAGTTTCCGGATCTGTGCACGATCCTGAAGACATACCTCTCAACGGTGAAATTCTGCTTCATCGTGTGGCTGACGACGCTGGTCATCGGCTTCACCGTCGCCTATTTCCTCGCCTTTTACGTGCGCACCGTAACCATGCAGATGGTGCTGTTTCTCGTCTGCACGATTCCGTTCTGGACCTCGAACGTGATCCGCATGATCTCGTGGATCCCGCTGCTCGGGCGCAACGGACTGGTGAACCTTGCGCTCGAGCGCGCCCATATCGTCGACAAGCCGGTCGAGTGGCTGCTCTATTCGCCGTTCTCGGTCGGCCTCGCCTTCACCCATCTCTTCACCTTCTTCATGGTGGTGCCGATCTTCAACTCGATGATGCGCATCGATCGCCGCCTGATCGAGGCGGCTTACGACTCGGGCGCCTCCGCCTGGCAGACGCTCTGGAACCTGATCATTCCGCTTTGCAAGCCCGGCATTGTCATCGGTTCGATCTTCGTCGTCACCATTGTCATGGGAGATTTCATCACCTTCGACGTGATGGGCGGCGAACAGATTGCTTCCGCCGGCAAGGTGGTCGAGACGCGCCTCAACGCGCTCCAGTTCCCGCCCGCCGCCGCGAATGCGGTGATCCTGCTTGCGGTCACGCTCCTGATCATCGTCGGCCTCAACCGCATCGTCGACGTGCGCAAGGAGCTCTAGCCTTTGAGCCTTAATCGCGGCGGCGCCGCCCCCACCCCCATGCTTCGCATGGTCCCCCTCCCCCGCTTTGCGGGGGAGGATGGGCAAACTGCGCCGTTTGGCGTGCGCATTCCTCCCTTGCCGCGAAGCGGCGGGGGAGGGGGACCGGCCGAAGGCCGGTGGAGGGGGCGATTGCTCGGTCGCCGTTCGCGTTTCGGAGCGCTTTGACGATGGGCGAGGGCCGCTCTTCGGCGTTTTATTGGCTCGCGGCGTTTTTCGCCGCCTTCGTGCTGTTTCTCTATGGGCCGATGATCGTCATCTTCATTCTCTCGTTCCAGGGTCCGACCGGCGGGCTGACCTTCCCGTTGAACGGCCTCTCGTTCCATTGGTTCGAGCGGTTGTGGCATGGCGGCGGCATCGTCGACATCAGCGGCGCGTTCGAGCGTTCGCTCAAGCTCGGCGTGGTGGTGATGATCCTCACCGTCCTGCTGTCGCTCACCGCCGGCCTCGCCTTCCGCAAGAAATTCAAGGGCTCGGACCTCCTGTTCTTCGTCGCGGTCGCAAGCCTCATCGTGCCCTCGATCGTCACCTCGCTCGGGATCGCGCTCGAGTTCCGCCTGCTCGACGACTTTCTCAAGAACCATGGGCCGGACTGGCTCGCGGGCGACTTGAAGACGACGATGGGAACATTCACTTCCGGCCTCGGCGCTCATCTCACCTGGACGCTGCCGTTCGGCCTCCTCGTCATGTTCGCGATCTTCAATCGCTTCGACGCCCGCTACGAAGAAGCCGCGCGCGACCTCGGCGCGACCCCGTGGCAGACGCTGCGCTATGTCATCCTGCCGATCATCCTGCCCTCGGTCATCGGCGTCGGGCTGTTCGGCTTCACGCTCTCATGGGATGAGATCGCCCGCTCGAGCCAGGCGATGGGCGAACACAACACGCTGCCGATGGAGCTCCAGGCCCTGACGACGACCGTCACGACGCCGGAAATCTACGCTCTCGGCACCGCAACGACGGGCGTATCCTTCGGCGTCATTGCGCTCGCGCTGATCGCGATCACCCTCATCCGCGCCCGCCAGGCCCGCTACGGCTCCGACGCCGGCCAGGCGTGAGGTCGGTCAGGGCGCTGCGGCAGGCTGACGCCGATCATGCTGTCGCGCGACACCAAACCCGGCGAGCCGCTCCTCGCTCCATACCCTCCGTGCCGGCCGGGCGCTGCGGCAGCACGAGATAGCGCATGTCCGCGGTCGAATCGTGCACGCGCACCGCGACATTGTCGGGGATCTCGGTTCCGAACTCGCGCAACACGGCTCGCGGTTCGCGCACCGCGCGCGAGCGGTAGGCGCGGCTCTTGTACCAGTCCGGAGGCAGGCCCAGGAGCCAGCGCGGGTAGCAGGAGCAGAGCGTGCAGACGACCATGTTATGCGTGTCGGACGTGTTCTCGACCACCACCAGCTTGTAGGGGCCACGATCGAGGCCGACGACGACGCATGCCTCGCCGCCGTCCCGAAGCAGCAATTTCCTGTACTCGGGATCGACCCACGCCCTGGCGACGACGCGCGCGCCTTGCGCCGGACCGCGGTCATCCATGTCCTCGACCTGCTTGCGGATGTCATCCGCGGTGAAGACGCCCTTGTCGATCAGGAGCTCGCGCAGCGCGATCTCCATCGCCCGGTAATAGGTCAGCGTATCGTCGAGATCGGGACGCGGCGGGTGGCGATGCACGCTCGCATGTTCGTGCGAATGGCCTTCACCATGATCATGGTCGTGAGCGCTCATGGCGACGGCTCCAGCCAGTGCTGAAAGATTTCGATGTCGACCGTGTCGGCCGCCCGCCCGCGATAGTCCGGCCAGACGTCGCTTTGCCGGAAGCGCACCCGATAGAGCGGCTGACGCGGCAGACCGGGCCGAGCGTAGGCGAGTTCCTCGGGGTTGCCATAGACGCCGCAGAGGCGCTCGACGATCCCTTCCTTGCCGCGGACATAGTAGGCGTCCGCACATGCCCGGGCGGATAGGCGGCGCGCACCGCAACACGGTCGCCGGGCTGAAATCGAGGATCGAGCGCGTCAGTGCGGGACATCGGCGCGCCCTTCGACCTCCGCGATCTTGCGGCCGAGTTCGTCAAGGCTGACCACGCCGCGCTGGATCATCGTCTGTGCGACGGAATGCATCCAGCGCTCGTAATAGGTCATCCGGTCATAGGCGTCCCGGCCCAGAGCTTCGATGTTTCGCCTGAGCTCGTCGACTGTCATCAGTCCCTTGCTCGACAGCAAACTCAGCATCGCGTCGACGCGTTTCTCCCAAAGCGCGTAGTCGTGCTCGGTCGCCTCAACCGGCCCCGCGGGCAGCCCGCCCATGTCGTGATGGGCGCGCCTTGGATCCGTTGAGGCGTCGTGGTCCGTCATCGCGAAAGAGCCCCGTGACAATTCAAACCGACGTTTCCCAAAGACGGATTCGCTCCGGGCCCGCACCGATCCTGCCCCGCAGCACGACGATCGCAACTTCGAGCCGTTGTCCTCGGCCTCGCGGCGCGAGACCGCGCTGAGGGCGGGTCCGGGTTGCGTCTTTCAAAGAGACTCGCCGAGCTCGATGACGTCTTCACCGGCCGACGCCGCTTCACCGATCTCCCGCCGCGCTCTGAGACTGCCGCCGGCACGCGCGGCGTCTGGACTCCCCTTTTCCGAAATGGTTCACTCTGTGAGAATCAATGCGGAGGGGCATGACGATGAAAACAGCCATATTCAGCCTGGCCTTCGCGTCCTTTGTTGCAATGGCCGCCTCGGTCGCTCCGGCTGCCGATCTCGCCGGCAGGTATGAGAGAAACTATACCGCGACGGACAACTCCGGCTGCTCGTGCGACGCCCCCGGGGGCATCGGACTGGTTTGCGCAACCCCTTATCGCTGCAGGGAAATGGCCGGCCTGTGCGTGGGCGATTGCGCCAACAGTGTGAGCGACGTCGCCGGCTGCTCGTGCGACGCTCCCGGGATCTATGGACTGTTTTGCGCAACCCCCCGCAGTTGCAGGGAAATGAGCGGCCTGTGCATGGGCGGCTGCTGACGGGGCGGCGCCGCTGATTCGGCGATCAGCGGCCGGTCGGCGGCTGCGATCAGGAAAAACCGACCTTTCAGTTGATTCTGGCGAATTCTCTTTACGAAAATCAGAATATGCGATAGCTTCGTCCGGTTCGGTGAATGAATCCGCGTCCGGCAGCGCTGAAGCCGGCCGCGGCAGAAGGAAAAGACGAAGGACATTCCGGCCAGCGGTCGCTGCAACCCTTGGAAAAAGCTCAATTCGGCGAAGACAATCCAAGAAAATCCGGGCTTTTTCCTTTGCTCCCCTTGGCCGCCGCTCGGCTGCATTTAACACTTTCTATCCTCCACACGTCACTTTTGAGTTTGTTAAGAAGCGTTCGATGTGTTGCGCTCTTTATAGAGATCGGGATCGTAGGGACGTTTGACGATGCGGTTTCGTTTCGGCGGTATGACACCTCTCCCCCCCGCGCACTCTTCTCGCAGAGATGATCTACGTCATATCCCTTATCCACGATCGTCACATCTACACGAAGCCCTCCACCAAGTCATGCGCGAAGGCGATGTCGTTGCGCTGCCCTGGCGAGCCGATCAGGCGCACCGCATTACCGAGCGCATCACCACGGCTTGGCCGGATTTGGATAGATTTGAATTGGCCTTGGAGCGGAGCAAGTCGTGCAGGATCGCCATGATAATAGCGCCGCCAAGATTACCGAGATTTCATCCCCGCTTCGCCCCGCCGCCCTTCTAATGCCCCGGCCCGTCTGCTAGGGCGCGTGGTCCAATTCCCGCCCCGCTCAAGGTCCCGCCCCATGTTGCGCATGTTGAGCCTCGCCATATTCGCGACCCTCGCCCTCGTGGTCGGGGTCTACGAGGAAGACGCGATGATGATCATCATCGGCGTCGCCGCTGCGATTGGCTCGTTCGCGTCTCATCCGCGATGGCGGCTTTCGACCTTTCTCACCGTTCTCTTCGATCTCTTCGCCTTCGAGACGGTGGTCTTCGGACTGGCCGACATCGCCGCGCTGCTCGGCTACTGGCCGAAAGCCTATGCGGACTATGAACTCCCCCGCTACCTGCCGCTGGCGACCGCGCTCTTCGGCGTCGCCATCTTCGGCATTTCGCACTTCGCCTTTGTGCGCAGAATGGTGGCGCTCTCCGACCCGTTCTTCGAAGCGCAGACGCCGATTTCCATTCGCCCCTGGCCGCTGCCGCGGATTGCGGTTCGCCAGAGCCTCTACGCGCGCGTCAATGTGTTCTTCCTGATCCTCATCAATCAGTTCCAGGTCGCGCTCGGCGTCCGGCTCAATTTCTTCTACCGGGAGTTCGGCAACGCGATTCAGGTTCCGGATGCGGTCCACCAGGCCGCGTTTTGGCAGCAGTTGCTGATGGTGTTCGTCCCGCTGGTCACGATCTCCATTCTCGCGTTCCTGGTCGAATTCTTCGTCGCGCTCAATTTCGTGCTGCAATGGCGGCGCTGGATGACCGCGTCCTACACCTCGCGCTGGCTCCTGCATTCGATGCACTACAAGCTCGCCCTCTCCGGCGCCCAAACCGACAACCCGGACCAGCGCATCTCCGAGGACATCGGCGGCTTCATCAGCGGCGCGGGCGGCGTCGGCGGCTACATGAACGTGGGCATCTACAACTACACGATCCAGGCGATGACCACCGCGACCAATCTGGTCGCCTTTTCGATCATCCTGTGGGGAATCTCCCGCAACATGGACATCTCGGTCTTCGGTATTCCGATCCCCGGGTTCCTTTTCTGGGTCGCGATCCTCTACGCCTTCTTCGCCACCGGCATGATGCATCTGATCGGCCGCTCGCTGTCGCGGCTCATGTTCCGCCAGCAGGCGGTCGAGGCCGACTTCCGCTTCGACCTCGCCCGCATCCGCGAGTTCAGCGAGCAGATCGCCCTGCTCAAAGGCGAGCAGCGGGAGATCGATCGCGCCAACCGGGTGTTCAACAACGTCTTCACCACAGTCCAGCGCATCATTCGCGTGCGGACCATGCTCAATTCATTCCTGCAATTCTATACCCAGATTTCGGCGATCATTCCTTACGTGGTCGTCGCGCCGTTCTATTTCGTGGTGAAAAAGGTCGATTTCGGCACGTTCAACCAGGCGGCCGACGCATTCAGCAACGTCAACACCGCCATGAACTTTTTCGTCAACCAATATACCGGCCTCGCCAGCTTCAGCGCGACGATCCAGCGCCTGACCTCGTTCGAGGAGGCCTTCGCCCGTACCCGCGCGGCCGAAGCGGCGACGCCCCGCATCGTCGCTCAGCCGACCGGAGGGCCGAACCTGTCGCTGAACGATATCGACCTCGCATTGCCCGACGGGCGCCGGCTCGCCCATGTCGCCGACCTGGTGCTTGTTCCCCAGGAATCAACGCTATTCGCCGGCCCATCGGGCGTCGGCAAGTCGACCCTGTTCCGCGCCATCGCGGGCCTGTGGCCGTTCGGCTCGGGCGAGATCCGCCAGCCCGAATTCGCCAAGCTCATGCTGTTGCCGCAGCGGCCCTATATCCCGATCGGACCCCTGCGCGAGGCGCTCGCCTATCCGGCGTCGGCCGAGAATTTCACGGATGGGCGGCTGAAGGAGGCCTTGGCCAAGGTCGGGCTGCCCGCGCTTGCGGACCGTCTCGATGAAAGTGAGAACTGGCAAATGCGGTTGTCGGGCGGCGAGCAGCAGCGGCTTGCGGTGGCGCGCGCGCTGCTGGCTGAGCCCGACTGGCTGTTCCTCGACGAATCAACCAACTCGCTCGACGAGAAGAGCGAAGCGAATCTCTATCGCGCGATCGTCGAAACGCTGCCGCGCACCACGCTGGTCTCGATCGGCCATCAGGCGACGATGAACCAGTTCCACAAGCGCCGGATCGGGTTCGAAACCCACGACGGCGGGCCCGCCACGCTTGCCGGGGCGCCGGCGCCGGCGACGTAATCGAGGGGCCGCCTCAGAGCGAGCGCGCGAGCCGCATCGATCCGCGCGGTCCCTTGATCACCAGGTCGCCGTTGACCAGGTCCCATACCGGACTGCCGAGAAGCCCGGTCAGGAACCCCGCCTCGAGCGCCATCGCATCCTTGTCGCATTGCTTCTTCGTCAGCGCGTAGGGACCGACGGCGAGATGCTGGTCCTTGATCGGATACATCGTCGCCGACCACGAGTTGCAGCCGGTATACCCTGAGCCGCGCAATGTGCCGTCGATCTTCAGGCTGACGTCGACTCCGGGCGGCACCGGCTTGCCGTTGAGCTCGCGCAGCGACCAGGTCTCGTCGAGCGGAAAGTTCTTCTGCATCGGCGGCAGCGGCTTTGGCGGCGCGTCCTTGTCTTCGGTTTGCGGGCCGCCGCCGGCAAAGGCCGTTGCGGCGAAACAGAAGGTTGCGGCGGCAACGGTCGCGATTGAAAGTGGTTTCCTCATGTATTTGAGACCCTCGAAATCAGGAGGCTTCGCCCCCTCTTGCAGTTTCCCCACCCAGGTCCGGCGAATCGCTGGTCCGGGCATTCGTCTGGCCGCAGAGGTTGCACTTTTTGTGGCGAAGGCGCCCGCTTGCCCTTGAATTTTGACCGCCAGAACCAAAAATCATTTCTGACGGGTTCATCGGACCCGTAACGATGGGCGCAGCCGAACAATGGGGCGCCCGTCGTCATGTCGCTCAATGAAGAGGATGTGTCATGTTGAATTACGATCTGTCACCGTTCTATCGTTCCACCGTCGGTTTCGACCATCTGCTTTCGATGCTCGATAAGGTTGCCGGAGGCGAGCAAGGCGCTCCGACCTATCCGCCTTACAACATCGAGCGGACGAACGAGAACGCCTATCGCATCACGCTCGCGGTTGCCGGGTTCGGCGAGCACGAACTCACCGTCGAGACACGCGACAACACTCTGACCGTGCGCGGGTCCAAGGAGACCGTAAAGGACGACGCAAAGCGCGAAGTCCTTTATCAGGGCATCGCGGCGCGCGCGTTCGAGCGCAGGTTCCAGCTTGCCGACCATGTCGTCGTGACCGGCGCGAACAGCGAGAACGGTCTGCTCCACATTGATCTGGTGCGGGAGGTGCCCGAGGCCCAGAAGCCGCGCACCATCGCGATCAACAAGAACGGCAAGAACGGCAGCAAAACGATCGAAGCCGTCAAGACGCCGACCGGGCAGGCTGCGTAAGCCAGTCGTCTGAAGATCGAACTCGACGCGAGGGCGCCCCATGGGCGCCCTTTTCGTCTATTCGAACAGCGGCGCCGGAACGATCCGCGTCTTCGATCTCTCGCTCGCCTCGACGGACAACGCGGGTGCAGGCGGCTTGACGGCAGGGTCTGACGCCACGTCCGAAGGCTTCGCTTGCGCCTCGGGTTGAGGCTCAACCCTCGGCGCTTCCGGCTTGGCTTCGGGCGTCGCGGGCGAGCTTGCCGATGAGGCGTTTTGGTTCTCGTCCGGAGCGGATTCGTTCTTGGGCTCCGGCTTGGGGGCTGGCGGCGCCGATTGTTCGGGCGGAGTTGTCGCCTCGCGTGGAGCGGGGGGCGGCAGAGGCGGCCCAATCGTCGGCGGGGCAGCCGCCGGCGCGGCGTTTGAAGGCGGCGTCTTGCGCGCGGTCGCGGCGGGCGGCTTGGCCTTCGGCGAAGCCGACTGGCCGTAGGGGCTGATGGCGGTCGGAATATGCACCTCCGCTGGTCCGCCATACGCGGATCGCGGCGCCGTTCCTCCGGTCCGTCCGTCGAATCCGTAGCCGGGCGGGTGCACAACGCCCGGCGGCGGCTGGCCGAAATCGCCATCGCGGGCGGCGAATTCGGGACTGAAACCTCGAGGCGGGGAGATAAAGCGCTCGATGATCCCCCCGTTCCGGGCGTCGATCACCAGACGCTGATAGCCGGCGGGTCCAGCGCGAACATCGGCGAGATAGACGCCCGCGCGCCGTTGCAGCGGCGCGATCAGCATATAACCTTGCGCCTCGAGTTGGTGTGCGATCTCGCCGGCCGGGATGCCGGCGCGCCAGGGCGGCAGCCATTGCGCCATCGCACCGGGAACGGCGGCAAAGGCAATGAGCCCGCCAAGCGCCGAACCCACCAGTCGCTTGCGCAGCGCTGCATTTATCCGTGTCGCCATCGTTTGTAGCTCCGATCGTCCCGAAGGTCGGATCTGCGCCAACAAATGCGGCGCGGTTACGGCGCTGCCGGGGCGGCGACCGGGACGTCGGCGCACATGCCGAGGAGGCGATCAATTTCGTTTGATGCGGTTTCGAATGACGTCACCAGCCTGACCAGCGTCTCGCCTGCTCGCGGCGCGTTCTCCGGCGCGAGCGACCGCGTCGGCCAATCGTGAAAACGGGCGCCGGCCGCGCGCCATCGCTCGACCATCGCGTCCGGCGCGACCACAAAGACCTCATTGGCCTCGGTCGGCCATCCGATCCGCACGCCCGGCGTCGCCGCCAGGCCGCTCGCAAGCCGGCGCGCGGAACTGTTTGCCCGCTCCGCCAACCGCAACCATAGTCCGTCGGCGAGATAAGCCTCCATCTGCGCGCCGAGGAAGCGCCCCTTGGACAGCGTCTGGCCGCCGCGCTTGCGCTGAAACGCGAAATTTTCCGCACGGGCGGAATCGAAAAACAGGACCGCTTCGCAGGCGAGCGCGCCGTTTTTGGTCGCTCCGAGCGTGAGAATGTCCACCCCGGCCCGCCAGGTCATGTCGGCGGGCGTCGCCTTCGCGGAAACGAGGGCGTTGGCGAAGCGGGCCCCGTCCATATGAACGCCAATCTTGTTCCGGCGAGCGATCGAGCTGAGCTCCGAGACTTCGCTCACGGCATAGATGGTTCCGGCTTCTGTCGCCTGCGACAACGAAAAGGCGCCCGGCTGCGACGACTTGACGAGCCCGCGCGGAAACCGCTCCAGCGTCTCGGTCAGATCGCGAGGGGTGATCTTGCCTCCCTCGCCCGCAATCCCGACCAGCTTGGCCCCTCCGGTAAAGAGCTCCGGCGCGCCGCATTCGTCATCGTGGATGTGCGCCTCCTCGTGACAGAACACCGCATCCCAGGGCTTGGCCAGCGCAGAGAGCGCGAGCGCGTTTGCCGCCGTCCCTGTCGCGACCAGGAAGGCGGCGAGTTTGGTCTCGAAGATGTCGCACAAGCGCGCCTGCGCCTTCGCGGTATAGTCGTCCGCGCCATAGGCGGGCGCGTTCACGCGCGACGAGGCGACGATTGCGTCCAGAATCTCCGGCGCGACGCCCGCGCCGTTGTCGCTGGCGAAATTCATGCTCGCTCCCACTGGACTGGACCCACGCAATTTGCGTCAATTCGCATTGCGCTGGCAATTCGCGGTCGGCCGGTCCGACGCGGCAAAAAATTGCGTGCGGGCCGCTTGTGTCGACCATCCATTTCTGTCATGGTCGTGGAATAGGACAGTTGTGCTGACCATTTTTTGTGCGGCGAGGCTAAAGCTTCGGCGCCGGCGGAAGAGCGGGACTTGAGCGTTGTCGGATCGAACGACAAAGACGGATCGAATAAAATCCGACGCGTGACGCCTTCCGGCTGCGCGCCATGCAGCCGCCTTTGTCCATGATACGCCTTAAAAATTCGGAATGACGGTCGCATGAGATCCGCGACTGCGTGGGGAGCGGAGAGATGAACGCAATAACCCAACCGACGCTCGACCAGACAGGCGAAGCGCAGGAGCTCCGGATCGGTCTGGACCCGCTCACGCCTCGTGCTCAAGGCCTCTACGATCCCGCCAAGGAGCATGATTCCTGCGGTGTCGGTTTCATCGCCGACATGAGGAATCGTAAGTCCCACGACATTCTCGAGAAGGGCCTGCAAATCCTGGTCAACCTCGACCATCGCGGCGCGGTCGGGGCGGATCCCTCCCTTGGCGACGGTTGCGGGGTCCTGACCCAGATTCCTCACGGGTTCTTCGCCCCGGAATGCGCCAAGCTTGGCTTCGACCTGCCTGGACCTGGCCATTACGCGATCGGGCAATTCTTCATGCCTCGCCAGGCCGCGGCTCGCCGGCAGGCGCGCGAAATCGTCGAGGAAGCCGTCGCCGCCGAAGGCCTCAACGTGCTCGGCTGGCGCGACGTGCCGGTCGACAATTCCGCTCTCGGCGAACGCGTGAAGGCGGTCGAGCCGGTGATGCAGCAAATCTTCGTCGGCCGCCCCGCCGACGTCGCCAGCGAAGATGATTTTGAGCGTCGCCTGTTCGTTGCCCGCAAGGTTGTCTCGAACCGCATCTACGCCATCGGCAGCCGGGAGATCCTGGAGTATTACCCGGTCTCGATGTCCGCTCGCACCATCGTCTACAAGGGCATGGTGCTGGTCCGGCAACTCGCGCCCTACTACCGCGACCTGCTCGATCCGCGCTACGAGACCGCGCTGGCTTTGGTTCATCAACGGTTTGCGACCAACACGTTTCCATCGTGGCGCCTCGCGCATCCCTATCGCATGG
Organism: uncultured Alphaproteobacteria bacterium; assembly: GCA_963806935.1. Taxonomy (GTDB): domain Bacteria; phylum Pseudomonadota; class Alphaproteobacteria; order Rhizobiales; family Beijerinckiaceae; genus Roseiarcus. Next base: position 55,592 of record CAWEAT010000051.1, on the reverse strand, counting down.
TCGCCCACAACGGCGAAATCAACACCCTGCGCGGCAACGTCAACTGGATGGCGGCACGCCAGGCGAGCGTCGATTCCGAGTTGTTCGGCGCCGACATCTCGAAGCTGTGGCCGATCTCGTATGAGGGTCAGTCGGACACCGCGTGCTTCGACAACGCGCTCGAATTTCTGGTTCAGGGCGGCTACTCGCTCAGCCACGCCATGATGACGCTGATCCCGGAAGCCTGGGCCGGCAATCCTCTGATGGACGAAGAGCGGCGCGCTTTCTACGAATATCATGCTGCGCTGATGGAGCCGTGGGACGGCCCGGCCGCGGTCGCATTCACCGACGGACGGCAGATCGGAGCGACGCTCGACCGCAACGGCCTCAGGCCTGCCCGGTATTTCGTCACCGACGACGACCTCGTCGTGCTGGCGTCCGAAATGGGCGTGCTGCCGGTGCCGGAGGAGTTGATCATCGCGAAGTGGCGCCTGCAGCCGGGAAAGATGCTGCTGGTCGATCTCGAACAGCATCGGATCGTGTCAGACGCGGAGATCAAGCAGACGCTGTCGCGCGCCCGCCCGTACAGCGCCTGGCTCCGCGAAGGTCAGATCGTGCTCGAGGACCTGAACCCGGTCGAGCCGCGCGCGTTGCGCACCGACGTTTCGCTGCTCGATCGCCAGCAGGCGTTTGGCTACACCCAAGAGGATCTGGCGATACTCCTGTCTCCAATGGCGACGACCGGCCAGGAAGCTGTCGGCTCGATGGGGACGGACACGCCGATATCGGCGCTGTCGTCGAAGTCCAAGCTGCTCTACACCTACTTCAAGCAGAACTTTGCCCAGGTGACGAACCCGCCGATCGATCCGATCCGCGAAGAGCTTGTGATGAGCCTCGTCTCCTTCATTGGACCGCGGCCCAATCTGTTCGACCTTGACGGCGCGGCGCGGCGCAAGCGGCTCGAGGTGCGTCAGCCGATCCTGACCAATGAGGATCTCGAGAAGATCCGCAGCATCGGCCACTTCGAGGAGTCGTTCGACACCCGAACCCTCGACATCACCTATCCGGTGAAGAAGGGCGCAGCCGGAATGAGCGAAGCGCTCCTCCGGCTTTGCGAACGCGCGGAATTGGCGGTCCACGGCCGCTACAACATCATCGTTCTTTCCGATCGCATGGTCGGCGCGGACCGAATCCCGATTCCGGCTCTTCTCGCGACCGCGGCCGTCCATCATCACCTCATCCGCAAAGGACTTCGCACATCCGTCGGCCTCGTCGTCGAAACCGGCGAAGCGCGCGAGATCCATCATTTCGCCTGTCTCGCCGGCTACGGCGCCGAAGCGATCAATCCGTATCTGGCGTTCGAGACGCTGACCGCGATGGCCAAGGATCTGCCGGAGCCGATCAGCGGCTATGAGGCGGTCAAGCGCTTCATCAAGTCGATCGACAAGGGCCTGCTCAAGGTCATGTCGAAGATGGGCATTTCGACCTACCAGTCCTACTGCGGCGCCCAGATTTTCGATGCGGTCGGGCTCTCGCGCGCCTTCATCGACCAATTCTTCTTCGGAACCGCGACCTCGATCGAAGGCGCCGGTCTCGCCGAGATCGCGCAGGAGACCCAGCGCCGTCACACGGACGCGTTCGGCGATTCGCCGGTCTTGAGCACGTCGCTCGAAGTCGGCGGCGAATACGCCTATCGGGTGCGCGGCGAGACCCACAACTGGACTCCGGAGACGGTCTCGTTGCTCCAGCATGCCGTTCGCGGCAACGCCCGCGAGCGCTACGACGCCTTCGCCAAGCTGCTCAACGAGCAGAGCGGGCAGTTGTTGACGGTGCGCGGCCTCTTCCGCATCAAGACTGCCGAGGAAGACGGCCGAACGCCCGTGCCGATCGAGGAGGTCGAGACCGCCGTTTCGATCGTCAAGCGCTTCTCGACCGGAGCAATGTCGTTCGGCTCGATCTCCCGCGAGGCTCACACCACCCTCGCCATCGCGATGAACCGGATCGGCGGCAAGTCCAACACCGGCGAGGGCGGCGAGGAATCCGACCGATACAAGCGTTTGCCCAACGGCGACTCGATGCGCAGCGCGATCAAGCAGGTCGCTTCGGGCCGCTTCGGCGTGACGGCGGAATATCTCGTCAACTCCGACATGATGCAGATCAAGATGGCGCAGGGCGCGAAGCCCGGCGAAGGCGGACAATTGCCCGGCCACAAGGTCGACGCCGTGATCGCCAAGGTGCGTCATTCGACCCAGGGCGTGGGCCTCATCTCGCCGCCGCCGCATCACGACATCTATTCGATCGAAGACCTGAAGCAGCTCGTCTATGACCTGAAGAACGTCAATCCGCAGGCCAAGGTTTCGGTGAAACTGGTCTCGGAGGTGGGCGTTGGCACAGTCGCGGCGGGGGTGGCGAAGTGCAAGGCCGATCATGTCACGATCGCCGGTTTTGAAGGCGGGACCGGGGCTTCGCCGCTGACGTCGATCAAGCATGCCGGAAGCCCGTGGGAGATCGGACTTGCCGAGACGCATCAGACGCTGGTCATGAACGGCCTGAGATCCCGCATCGCGGTGCAGGTCGACGGCGGCGTCCGAACGGGCCGCGACGTCATTATCGGCGCGCTGCTCGGGGCCGACGAATTCGGCTTCGCGACCGCTCCGCTGATCGCCGCTGGCTGCATCATGATGCGCAAGTGCCATTTGAACACCTGCCCGGTCGGCGTCGCGACCCAGGATCCGGTGCTGCGCAAGCGTTTCCTCGGCAAGCCGGAACACGTCATCAATTATTTCTTCTTCGTCGCAGAAGAGGTGCGGGCATTGATGGCCAAGCTCGGCTACCGCACATTCAACGAAATGGTCGGCCAGCGGCAAATGTTGGACCGGGACAAGCTGATTGAACACGCCAAGGCCCAGGGCCTCGACTTTTCGAAGCTGTTCTTCAAGCCGACGCCGTGGCCGGAGGACACGATCCACCACAGCGTCCCACAGGACCACGGGCTCGAAAATGTGCTTGACCGCCGCCTGATCGCCGATTGCAAGGACGCGATCGATCGCGGCAAGCACGTCCGCCTCGACCTTACGATCCGCAATTCGGATCGTTCGACCGGCGCGATGCTGTCTGGCGTGATTGCGACCCGATACGGACATGCCGGCCTGCGCGAAGAGGCGATCCACATCAAGCTCAAGGGCACCGCGGGCCAGAGCTTCGGCGCTTTTCTTGCCAAGGGCGTGACCCTCGAACTCGAGGGCGAGGCCAATGATTATGTCGGCAAGGGCCTGTCGGGCGGCCGCATTGTCGTCTACCCGCCGCAAGAGGCCAGGAAGCTGACGCCGGAAGCGTCGATCATTGTCGGCAATACCGTGCTCTACGGCGCGATCGCCGGCGAATGCTATTTCCGCGGCGTCGCGGGCGAACGTTTCGGAGTGCGCAATTCCGGCGCGATCGCGGTTGTTGAGGGGACCGGCGACCACGGCTGCGAGTATATGACCGGCGGGATCATCGTGGTCATCGGCGAGACCGGGCGCAATTTCGCCGCCGGCATGTCGGGCGGCATCGCCTACGTGCTCGACGAAGCGGGAACATTCGCCGAGCGATGCAACCTGTCGATGGTCGAGCTCGAGCCGGTGGCCGCCGAGGAAGAGGTCATGTTGCGCCATCTGCACTCAGGCGGCGACCTGCAAGGGCACGGGCGCGTCGACGTGATGCGCGACATGAGTCGGTTCGACGCCGAGCGGCTGCATCAGCTGATCGCCAACCATGCGCGCTATACCGGTTCGACCCAGGCGCGGCGCATCCTCGAGGACTGGGACGGGTATCTGCCGAAATTCCGCAAGGTGATGCCGGTCGAATATCGGCGCGCGCTGGCGGAGCTTGCGGCCCAGAGCGGGCCGCCGCTTCTGGCCGCCGGCGAGTAAGGAAGGCGAAAGCCGGCCGAGTCGTTCGAACGGTGGAATGTTTCGGCAGGTCTGGCGCTCGGCAAAGTTCTTGCAAGATGAGGTCGGCGCCTTATTGAAGCGGATCGGGGCCCGTCCGCCAGAATTGCAAAGCGGCGGGGCGGCTCAAGGGTAGCACATGGGCAAGGTGACAGGTTTTCTGGAGATCGATCGCGCGGACCGGCGCTACGCCCCGGCCTCCGACCGAATCCGCCATTATCGCGAGTTCGTGCTGCCGTTGAGCGAGGAGGCGACGCGCAATCAAGCGTCGCGCTGCATGAACTGCGGCATCCCCTATTGTCACATCGGCTGTCCGGTCAACAACCAGATCCCGGACTGGAACGATCTCGCCTATCGCGGCGATTGGCGGGAGGCGGCGCGCAATCTGCTCTCGACCAACAACTTTCCGGAGTTCACCGGCCGGATTTGCCCGGCGCCGTGCGAAGCGTCCTGCACCCTCAACATCCAGGACGCGCCGGTCACGATCAAGACGATCGAATGTGCGATCATCGACCGCGCCTTCAAGGAGGGATGGGTCAAGCCTGAGCCTGCCGCCCGCCGGACAGGCAAGAAGGTCGCCGTCATCGGCTCGGGTCCGGCGGGTCTCGCCTGCGCCCAGCAGCTTGCCCGCGCCGGGCACGAGGTTCACCTCTATGAGAAGAATGCCAAGGCGGGCGGCTTGCTGCGCTACGGCATTCCCGATTTCAAGCTCGAGAAGCGCCACGTCGACCGCCGCATCCAGCAGATGACGGCGGAAGGGGTCGTGTTCCACTATAACGCCCATGTCGGCGTCACGATCAGCGCCGAGACCCTGCTCGACTCGCATGACGCGATCGCGCTCGCCGGCGGCGCCGAGACCTCCCGCGACCTCCCGGTTCCGGGCCGCGACCTCGCAGGCGTGCACTTCGCGATGGATTTCCTGCCGCAACAGAACCGGCGCGTATCCGGCGAGCCGGTCGGGACCAACGAGCCGATTCTCGCCAACGGCAAGCACGTCGTGGTCATCGGCGGCGGCGACACCGGCTCTGACTGCATCGGCACATCCATCCGGCAGGGAGCGCTCAAGGTCACGCAGCTCGAGATCATGCCGATGCCGCCGAAGGCCGAGGACAAGCTGCTCACCTGGCCGAACTGGCCGCTCAAGCTGCGCACCTCGTCGAGCCACGAGGAGGGCGCCGAACGCGATTTCGCGGTGACGACGACCGCTTTCGAAGGCGAGAACGGCGTCGTCACCGGCCTCAAATGCGCGCGCCTCGACGAGAAGATGAAGCCGGTCGAGGGATCGGAGTTCACGCTCAAGGCCGACCTCGTGCTGCTCGCGATGGGCTTCGTCTCGCCGGTCAAGGACGGCCTGCTCGCGGAGCTCGGGGTCACGCTCGACAAGCGCGGCAATGTCGCCGCCGACGTCACCCGCTACGCCTCCTCGCGCGCCAAGGTCTATGCCTGCGGCGACATGCGGCGGGGACAGTCTCTGGTGGTCTGGGCGATCCGCGAAGGGCGCCAATGCGCGGCGGCCATCGACGAGGCCCTGATGGGCGAGACGGTCCTGCCTCGCTAGGCGCGTTCAGGGGGCGCCTTCTGCTCGCCGCAGCAGTTCGGGAACGGGCGCGTGTCTGGAGTTTCCGGTCAGGCCGGGATCCGGTCCTCGCTTGGCGCGGGCTCCCGCAGCACATAGCCGCGGCCCCAGACCGTCTCGATATAGTTGCGGCCGCTCGACGCCGTCGCCAGCTTCTTGCGCAATTTGCAGATGAAGACGTCGATGATCTTGAGCTCGGGTTCGTCCATGCCGCCGTAGAGATGGTTGAGGAACATCTCCTTGGTGAGCGTCGTGCCCTTGCGCAGCGAGAGCAGCTCCAGCATCTGATATTCCTTGCCGGTCAGATGCACGCGCGCCCCGTCGACCTCGACCGTCTTCTGATCGAGGTTGACGGTGAGATCGCCGGTGATGATGACCGACTGCGCATGTCCCTTCGAGCGGCGGACAATGGCGTGGATCCGGGCGACCAGCTCGTCCTTGTGGAACGGCTTGGTGAGGTAGTCGTCGGCGCCGTGGCCGAGCCCTTTGACCTTGTCCTCGATCCCCGCCATGCCGGACAGAATGAGAATGGGCGTCTTGATCTTGGTGACCCGAAGCGAGCGCAGAACCTCGTAGCCGGACATATCGGGCAGGTTCAGGTCGAGCAGGATGATGTCGTAATCGTAGAGCTTGCCGAGATCGATCCCCTCCTCGCCGAGGTCGGTGACATAGACGTTGAAGTTCTCCGACTTCAACATCAATTCGATGCTCTGCGCGGTCGCCGTATCGTCTTCGATCAAAAGTACCCGCATCTTAGGCTCCCCGCCTCGCCCGTCGCTTCGTGACCGCGGTTATGTACGTCGCTTCCCTGCCCAACTCTCGCCGCACAGTTAGGAGCTCGGACTGATTTCGAACGAAGACTGACCGCCATTGGTTAACAAACCATGATTCCATTGCGCAAGCCCCTTGCTTGCGTTAGCCAAGATACTAGTAACGAGTTGATAATAAAAGGTAATTCTGATCCAGCAAAATTAAAGCTTCACATTAACCAGCGATCCTAACAGATTCATTGGACTCGCGGTTCCGCGGCTGTTTGAAAGGCGACGTCGTTTTGTTGAATGAGCGAAAATAATTTTTCGCCCTCGTCCGGCCCTGATTGTTAACGACCCGGGTAAATGAACTGCTAACGCCGGCGATACGCGCAGACGCACGCCCCTCTTTGGCGTGCAGAACGGATCGACCAGGACGGCGGGCCCGACCGGGCGCGACATCCCCTGACGTAAGAAAGGAGAAACCTTCCTCATGCATCGTCGCGCCGTCTCGTAGTCGTGAACCGAGGGCGGCGACGTCCTCACGCGTCGAGTTTGCCAAGGAGTACGCCGGAATGAAGTCGCGGGACACGCTTGTTCGGCTTAAGCGCTTTCAACTCGAGGAAAAGCGCCGCCGCGTTCGGCAGATCGAAATGATGATGGCCGAATTCACCCGCATGATCGGCGACCTTGATCGCGAGATCGCCAATGAAGAGAAGCGGGCGGGCATCGCCGATCCCGCACATTTCGCCTATCCGACATACGCCCGCGCGACCTCGGTCAGACGCGACAATCTGAAGAGCTCGATTGCCGAGCTTCTCGGGCAGATCGAGGAGGCGAAGGCGGCGCAGGACGAAGCCGAGGGCGAACTTCTCAAGTTCGAGACGCTCGAAGTGCGCGACAAGTCGAGCGATCGCCTCGTGGAAGCGGCCGCGCGCGCCTGAGGGCGGGCGTTCACTTGCGACGGCGAGACAGGACGCGGTCGATGAAGGCCGTGTCGCAATATTCAGTGATGCGAACCGCTTTCCGGTCCCGCATCTTGCAATAGCGGAAAGCCTCCTTCCCGGTCGCCGCTCGGCTTCCTCTTCTCCTGACGTTCGAGTGACCTGCGTTGCGGCGCGAGGGCCAATGCTCTAAGGCTGTCGCCTCGCGGAAGCGGCTCGCATTCGTTCGGAAAGCGGCTCCGCACCGTTCGGACGTCAGACAAGCTTTAGCGCTCGCGGGGGAAGGTCTCATGCTGATCGGGGTTCCGGCCGAAACCGACCCGGCTGAAACGCGCGTCGCAGCCAGCCCGGAAACGGCCAAGAAATTCGCCGCGCTCGGGGCCGAGGTCGCCGTCGAGCATGGCGCAGGCGTCAAGGCCGGGTTCCCGGACGCCGACTATCAGTCGGCTGGCGCACGCCTTGTCTCAGCGGAAGAGGCTCTTGGCGCCGATGTGGTGCTGAAGGTTCGACGGCCAAGCTCGCACGAGATCGCGCGCGTCAAGCCGGGCGCGCTGGTCATCGCGACCATGGACCCTTACGGCCATCGCGACGCGATCGAGGCGATGGCGAAGGCCCAAGTCGCCGCGTTTGCGATGGAGCTGCTGCCGCGAATAACGCGCGCCCAGGTGATGGATGTGTTGTCGAGCCAGGCGAATCTCGCCGGTTATCGCGCCGTGATCGACGCGGCGGCCGAATACGGCCGGGCGATGCCGATGATGATGACGCCGGCAGGCACGGTCACCGGCGCGAGGCTGTTCGTCATGGGGGTCGGCGTCGCCGGCCTCCAGGCGATCGCGACCGCCCGGCGCCTAGGCGCCGTCGTCACCGCGAACGACGTCCGTCCGGCGACCAAGGAGCAGGTCGAGTCGCTCGGCGCCAAGTTCGTCGCCGTCGAGGACGATGAATTCAAGCAGGCCGAAACCGCGGGCGGTTACGCCAAGGAAATGTCGGACGGCTACAAGGCCAAGCAGGCCGCGCTGATCGCCTCGCATATCGCCAAGCAAGACATCGTTGTCACGACTGCGCTGATTCCGGGCCGCCCGGCCCCGCGCCTCATCAGCGCCGACATGGTCAAGTCGATGCGGGCCGGTTCGGTCATCGTCGATCTTGCCGTCGAGCGGGGCGGAAACTGCGAGCTGTCGAAGCCAGGCGAACTGGCGATCACCGACAACGGCGTCAAGATCGTCGGCTATTCCAACGTCACCCGCATCCCCGCCTCGGCCTCGGCGCTCTACGCCCGCAATCTTTACGCCTTCGCCGAGACGCTCATCGACAAGGCGGCGAAGTCGCTCGCGGTCAACTGGGACGACGAGCTCGTCAAGGCGACCTGCCTGACCCGCGACGGCGCGATCGTTCATCCCGCCTTCATCGCTGAGTAGATTTTCACCCCCTGCCCCGCGCCTGAGCCCCGGAGAGCCGCATGGACAATCTCGACGCCGCAATTGAAAAACTGAGAGCCGCCGCGGCCGCCGCGCGCGAGGCGGCGCAGGCGGCGCAAGCCTATAGCGACCAGCTCGCGGCCGCGGGCCAGGCCGCCTCGGGCGGCGCCATCGATCCGTTCGTGTTCAGGCTGGCGATTTTCGCTTTGGCCGTCTTCGTCGGCTATTACGTCGTCTGGTCGGTGACGCCGGCGCTGCATACGCCGCTGATGTCCGAGACCAACGCCATTTCCTCAGTCATCGTCGTCGGCGCGCTGCTGTCCGTCGGCGTCGCCGCGGTGGACAGCGGTTCGGTTTTCGCCCGCTTCGTCGGCTTCATCGCGCTCATCCTGGCCTCGGTCAACATATTCGGCGGCTTCCTCGTCACCGAGCGCATGCTGGCGATGTACAAAAAGAAGGGCTGAGGCCGCATGAACGCCAACCTCGCCGCCCTGCTCTATCTCGTCTCGGGCATCCTCTTCATCCTGGCGCTGCGCGGGCTGTCCTCGCCCGCCACCTCCCGCCAGGGCAATCGCTTCGGCATGATCGGCATGGCGATCGCGGTCGTGACGACGCTCGCGCTGCGCCCGCCGTCGAGCGGGCTTTCCTGGCTCCTCATCATCCTCGGCTTCGCGATCGGCGGCGGCATCGGCGCCTGGCGCGCCCGCACCATCCAGATGACGGCGATGCCGCAACTGGTGGCGATGTTCCATTCGCTGGTCGGATTGGCCGCGGTGCTCGTCGCCGCCGGCGCCTTTTACGCTCCCGAAGCCTTCGGCATCGAGGAAGGCGACATCATCCATCCCGCGAGCACGATCGAGATGTCGCTCGGGCTTGCGATCGGCGCCATCACCTTCACCGGGTCGATCATCGCGTTCCTGAAGCTCGACGGCCGGATGTCGGGCGCGCCGATCCTCCTGCCCCAGCGGCACGTCGTCAACGGCGGGCTCGGCGTCGCGCTCGTGCTCCTGATCGCCCTCTTCTACGCCACCCAGGCGCCGGTGTTTTTCTGGCTGATCGCCCTCGACGCCCTCGCGCTCGGCGTCCTGCTCATCATTCCGATCGGCGGCGCCGACATGCCGGTCGTCATCTCGATGCTCAACTCCTATTCCGGCTGGGCGGCGGCGGGGATCGGCTTCACCCTCGGCAATCTCGCGCTCATCATCACCGGAGCGCTGGTCGGCTCCTCGGGCGCGATCCTGTCCTACATCATGTGCAAGGGCATGAACCGCTCGTTCATCTCCGTCATTCTCGGCGGCTGGGGCGGCGAGGTCGCCGCCTCTTCGAACGCCACGGAGACGCGGCCGGTCAAGCAGGGCTCGGCCGAGGATGCGGCCTTCATGATGAAGAACGCGTCCAAGGTGATCATCGTGCCCGGCTACGGCATGGCGGTCGCGCAGGCCCAGCACTCGTTGCGCGAAATGGCGGACCTGCTCAAGAAGAACGGCGTCGAGGTCAAATACGCGATCCATCCGGTCGCGGGGCGGATGCCGGGGCACATGAACGTGCTGCTTGCCGAGGCCAATGTCCCTTACGACGAAGTGTTCGAGCTCGAGGACATCAACTCCGAGTTCCCGCAAGCCGACGTCGCCTATGTCATCGGCGCCAACGACGTCACCAACCCGGCCGCGAAGACCGATCCGAAGTCGCCGATCTACGGCATGCCGGTCCTCGACGTCGACAAGGCGAAAACGGTGCTGTTCGTCAAGCGCGGCATGGGCTCGGGCTACGCGGGGGTCGAAAACGAGCTCTTCTTCCGCGACAATACGCTGATGCTGTTCGGCGACGCCAAGAAGATGACCGACGCGATCGTCAAGGCGCTCCAGCACTGAAGCAAGCGCAGATCATGGCCGGGTCGTGCTGATCGCGATCGCCGCGTGCGCCGCGCTTTACGCCGCAGTGTTCGTCGGGCTTCTGGTCGGCCAGCGCAAGCTGCTGTTTCGCTGCGACGCCGCCGACGTCGATCCGGCGACGGTCGGACTTGCGGCGGAGACGATTCGTCTCGAGACCGAGGATGGGGAGAGCCTGGTCGCCTGGAGCATCCCGCCCGCGGCCGACCGGCCGCTGATCCTCTATTTTCACGGCAATGCCGGCGGGCTCGACCTGCGGGTCGAGCGCTTTCGCGCCATGGCGAAGGCCGGCATGGGGGTGCTGGCGATCGAATATCGCGGCTATGCCAGCTCAACCGGCTCGCCAAGCGAGGCCGGGCTCAAGCTCGACGGCGAAGCAACCTACGCGGCGGCGATCGCAAGCGGGGTCAGGCCGGAGCGCATCGTCGCCTTTGGCGAGTCGCTCGGGTCCGGCGTCGCGGTCTCGATCGCCGCGCGCCACAATGTCGGCGCGCTGGTTCTCGACTCGCCCTATTCCTCGATCGCCGACGTCGCGGCGGCGGCGTACTGGTTCGTCCCGGTTCGCGCGCTGCTCCGCGACCCGTTCCGCAACGACCTCATCATCGCCCAGGTGAAAGCGCCCACGCTGATGGTGCATGGGACGAAGGACCCGGTCGTGCCGGTCCGGTTCGGCGAGAAACTGTTCGCGCTCGCCAATCCGCCGAAGGCGTTCTGGCGCGTCGAGGGCGCCGGCCACCTGGCGCTCGGCGAGCGCCTCGCCGAGACCCTCGACTGGATCGCGCGAACGGTTGGGTGACGGCAAGCCGTCGTGCGGCGCCGGGATTTCACGGCAATGTTTGCGCCCGCAACGCGCATCCGCTATGCACCCTGCCCCTCGTTTCAGGACCAGCCGATCATGCGCGCCGCAGCGCCAACAAGCGCGACTCCCGCCACGGGCTGGCTCAAGCGCGAGCTTGGCGCGACGCTTAGGCTGAGCTGGCCGATCGTTCTCGCCAATGTCGCGATCAACGTGATGACGGTGACCGACATCATGATGCTCGGCTGGCTGTCGCCGCGCGCGCTCGCCGCCGGCGCGCTCGGATTCAACCTCTACCTGCCCCCATTCCTGCTTGGCGTCGGCATCGTCTCGGCGCTCTCCCCGATCGCCGCCGCGAAGGTCGGGGCCGGCGAAGGCGCGCAAGCGTTGCGCCGCGCGACCCACCAGGCGCTTCTCTCCGCGCTCATCATTGCGCTCGTCACCTGGCTGGCCCTGTGGCACACCTCGAGCATCCTCAAGGCGATCGGCGAAGAGCCCGATCTCGCCGACGACGCCGGAACCTATATGCTCGGGTTCCAGTGGAGCCTCGCGCCCAGCCTGCTCTTCTTTGCCGCGCGCGCAGCCTTTTTTGCCCTCGAGCGTCCCCGACCCGCCCTGATCGTCGGCCTCGTGGCCGTCGCGTTCAACGCGCTCGCCAACTACGCGCTCATCTTCGGCAAGCTGGGGGCGCCTGCGCTCGGCATTTTTGGCTCGGGGCTCGCGACCACGCTTTCCCAGACGCTGATGGTGCTCCTGCTCTTCGCCGCCTCGCCCCTCGACGAGCGCCTGCGCCGCTTGCGGCTGTTCGCGCTCCCCTGGCGGCCGGCGGCGGGCGAGTTCATGGCCCTATGGCGGCTTGGCCTGCCGATCGGAGCGACGATCGCGGCCGAGGTCGGCGTCTTTTCTTCATCGACTTTGCTCGTGGGCCTGATCGACCGGGCGGCGCTCGAAGCGCACACGATCGCGCTGCAGATCGCGTCTCTCGCCTTCATGGTGCCGCTCGGGCTCGGGCAGGCGGCCACGGTCCGGGTCGGACATGCCTATGGCGCGCGCGACCCGGTCGCGCTTCAGCGCGCCGGCTGGTCCGCCTTCGGCCTCACTCTCGTCTTCGCTCTCCTGTCGGCGACCACGATGCTCGCCGCGCCCCGCCTTCTGATCGCGCCATTCATGAACATCGACGCGCCCCAGAACGAAGCCGCAGTCGGCATTGCGATCGCGCTCCTGCAAATCGCCGCCCTGTTCCAGATCTTCGACGCCAGCCAGGCGACGCTCGCCAACATGCTGCGCGGCGTGCACGATTCGCGCATTCCGCTCGTCATCGCGCTCGTTGGCTACTGGGTGATCGGCGCTCCGGTCGGGGTCGCGCTCGGATTCGGGACCGCGCTCGGCGCGGTTGGCGTGTGGATCGGCCTCGCGCTCGGCCTCGCGGTCGTCGCCATCCTGCTCATGCAGCGCTGGCTCGCCACGGAACGGCGAGGCTTTCCGGTTTGACCGTGGGTGGCGCGCCCGCCCACAATATCCCGCCGCATTTGACCGGGATCACACCGGTCGCATGAGATGAGTGGAAGACTGACGCCCATGTCCGAACCCGCCCAGCCCCTCGTCATCGACGTCGACACCGGAATCGACGACGCGCTGGCGCTGCTTTACCTATGCGCCCATCCGGAGGCGCGAATCCTCGGCGTCTCCACGGTCGTCGGCAACGTCTCCCTTGCAGCGGCGACGCGCAACACCCGGGCGGTTCTCGCGCTCGCCCGGCGCGCCGACATACCCGTCTGGCCGGGCGCGCCGGCTGCGATCTCGATCCAGGTGAAGGACGCGAGCGATATCCACGGCAGGAGCGGCCTCGGGCACGCCGTCCTGCCCGAGCCGCAGGAGCCGGCCCACGTCCAGCATGCGGTCGAAGGCATCATCGCAGCGGCCCGCGCCCACGCCGGGCGTCTCGTTCTCGTCGCCACCGGCCCTTTGACCAATATCGCGCTCGCGGTCATGCGCGAGCCGGAGCTGCCGCGGCTCGTCAAGCGGTTCGTCATCATGGGCGGCGCCTATGCCGCGCCGGGCAATGTGACGCCTTCGGCCGAGTTCAACATCTGGCACGACCCCGAAGCCGCGCGCATCGTCTTTCACGCCTTTGGCGGCGTCGGCGCGACGCCGGTGATCGCGATCGGCCTCGACGTCACCCGCAAGACGATCATCGACGAAAACGACGTTGCGGCGATCGCATCGCGCTGGGCCGGCAAGCCCGATGGACCGGCGCTCACCCGCTTCCTCGAGGATTCCTCGCGCGCCTATTTCGAGCGGATGGAAAAGATCTACGGCCAGCGCATCTTCACCATGCACGACCCGCTCGCCCTCGCGGTCGCCCTCGACCCGACCCTGGTCGAGACGCGCCGCGCCGCCGTCGATGTCGAGACGTCCGGCCGGCTCACGACCGGCGCCACGATCGTCGACTGGCGCGGTCAATGGGGCCGCCTCGCCAACGCCGAAGTCGCGGTCGCGGTCGATGCGGAGCGTTTTCGCGCCATGTATTTCGACGCGATGGCTCGCCTCGCCGACCGGGCATGACGGCTCGTCTGACCGAAGCCCCATTTATACATATTGTATTATGTTGATAATTAAGAGGCCTTGCTTCCCGTTGCAGAAAAAGGCGCCCAAAGGGCTGAAAAGACTGCGTCAGCCATGAAAGCGCACACCCCGGCGTGGGCCGTATAAATCCATCCCGATCGCGGCGGCGCCCTTATGTCCGCCCGTGGTCCCTGACCGTCACGTAGCGCGCAGGCGCGTCCTCTTCGATCGGCAGGAAGGGCTCAAGCGGCGGAACGAAATAATTGTCGGTTCCGTCGTCGTTGGCGAGCGACACCTCGCCCGCGATCGCCGCGCCGCCCTCGGCCCAGAACGCGTGAGCGACGTAAGGTTCAAGCGTGAGGCTCTCGCCGGGCTCGAGCCGAACCTGGTCGCCGGGACCAAGATCGAGCACGCTCACATCCTTGAGCGCCCGAAACCGGTCCTTGAGCGGCGCGCCGCGGGCATCGACCTTGAACAGTTCGACGACGAACCGCGCGCCGCCGCGGTTCACGATGTCCTCGGTCTTGACCACATGATAGTGATGAGGCGCGCGCTGGCCGTCCTCGGCAAGTATCGCCTTCTCGGCGTAGAGGCGGCCCCGACCGGCCCCGAGCTCGCGCCAGTCGCCCATCCGCAGCGTGAACAAGGTCAGGCCCTCGCGCGCGAACAGGCCGGGCTTGAATTCGACCACGTTCCAGCCCATGCCGCGCTCGGCGACCAGTCTTGCGGCCTCCGGGTTGGCGCGGAAATCCGCTTGCCCCCATAGCGCAAAGGGCGGCAGCGCGACGCCGTGGCGCTCGCACAAACTCAGCATGCGGTCGATGCGGGCGTCGATGAACGAGCGCTTCATCGGCCCAAGTCCCGCACCCGTTCGCGTTTCAGCACGTCGCATCCTCTCCGGCGCGAAGCGCGCGCATCTCGTTGAGCGTCCAGCCTAGCTCTTCACCTTGACCGCGGCCTTCGCCTTCTTGGCCCGCTCGATGCCTTCGAGCACGAGGCCGCGCGCTTCTTCCGCATCGCCCCATCGGACGATCTTGACCCACTTGTTGGGCTCGAGATCCTTGTAGTGGGCGAAGAAATGCTCGATCTGCTGCAGCGTGATCGCCGGCAGGTCGGCATAGTTCTGGACGTGAGCGTAGCGCTGGGTGAGCTTGGCCGACGGCACGGCGAGCAGCTTCTCGTCGCCGCCAGCCTCGTCCTCCATGATCAGGACGCCGACCACCCGGCAGCTCATCACCGCGCCCGGAACGATCGCGCGGGTGTTGGCGACGATCACGTCGCACGGATCGCCGTCGTCGGACAGCGTATGGGGGATGAAACCGTAATTGCCGGGATAACGCATCGACGTGTAGAGAAACCGGTCGACCTGCAGCGCGCCGCTCTCCTTGTCCATTTCATACTTGATCGGCTCGCCCCCGATCGGCACTTCGATCACGACATTGACATCGTGGGGCGGGCTCTTGCCGATCGAGACAGCGTTCAGGTTCACCGCCACCCTCCCCTTTTTCGGGCGCGCGCAATCGCTGTCATGAGCGAATTCAGCGGCTCGCAGATCTGCCCTTATAGGCGGAACGGCCGTTCAGCCAAAGCCGAAAGCCACACGCTCGCGCTGCTGGCCGCCGAATGTCTCGCGCGCCCGGCGCAGCACGCGCCCTCCGAGCCGGCGGTAGAAGCTGACCGCGCGCTCGTTGTCGGCAAGCGCCCAGACGACAAGGTTCGAGAGCCCGTGGCCGGCGAGATCCTTGCGCGCCGCGTCGAACATGCGCCGTCCGAAGCCGCAGCCCTGACATTCCGGCGCGAGGTAAAGCTCGAAGATCTCGCCGCCATAGCCAAGCGCCGGCACGCGGTTGCGTCCGTAACTGACGTAGCCGACAATCGAGTCGGAGAATTCGAGAACCAGGAGCGGCGTCCGCCGCGCGATCGCCAGGCGCCACCAGGCAGGCCCGCGGCGGGCGATCATCCGCTCGAGCTCGCGGCCCGGAATGACGCCCCGATAGGCCTCGCGCCAGGCCGCGTCGTGCACCGAGGCGATTTCAGCCTCGTCGCCGAGTCGCGCCGCGCGAATGGAGATGACCGTCTCGACCATGGAGGGATGTTAAGTCGGCCCGTGGCCCTGCCGCAAGGTCTTGACAGCGGCGACGGATGACTTTTTTGCTCGCTGATGCTTGCCCTTGAGTTGGCGCATTGGCGCCGGAATATTCGCGCAATTCACCGTTCAATGCGCTTCATGCGCGAGACCAGGAGCTTCGAGATCATGCCGCCGCAATCGCCATGGGCGCGCCTCGCGCTGGCCGCCATTGCAATGGCGGCGGCGCTCGCTGGGGCGGAGGCCGCACGCGCCGACGTCCTGCATGTGACTTATCGCGTGTCGTTGATCGGGCTTCCGATCGGCGCGGTCAATCTTATGGCCGACCTCACTCCGACCAGCTACTCGATCCAGGGCGATGGAAAACTGACCGGTCTCGCACGGCTCCTCGGCAATGCCCGGGGCGCCTCGACCGGCAAGGGCGATATCATCGAGGGCCATGTGTCGCCCGCGACTTTCGCCACCATCGCCGCAAGCTCGAACATGACGCGCACCATTCGCATGGCGCTCGCCGGCAATGCGGTGACCGGGGTCGACATCTCGCCGCCATTCGAGGACAAGCCGGACCGGGTTCCTCTCGGACCCGGCGACGAGAAGGGCGTCGTCGACCCCGCGGGCGCGGTCATCATCACGGCCCCGGCCTCCGGACCGATCGTGTCGCCGGCCGCGTGCAATCGCAAGGTTCCGATCTTCGACGGCTATACCCGCTTCGACATCGACCTCACCTATGTCGGCGAGCGGCGCGTGACGACCAAGGGCTACGCCGGTCCGGTCGTGGTCTGCGCGGCGCGATATGTCCCGATAGCCGGGCATCGGCGCGACCGCCCGGCGACCAAGTTCATGGCCGACAACAAGGACCTCGAGGTCTGGCTGGCGCCGATCGAGCACGACCACGTGCTGATTCCGTACCGGGTTTCGGTGCGCACGATGATCGGAACGACCGTCGTCGAAGCGACCGAGTTCCGTGTGCAGGAAAAATAGGCGGCGAGGGGAGCGTGGGGCGATACGCGCGCCGTCCCGGGAAACCCTAGTTGAGTTCGTCTTCCAGCATTGGCAGCGGGAACACGCCCACTCCGTCCTCCGCCAGCGATCGAGCTTCCTCGAGGCTGGCGCGGCCGCGAATCGCGCGCTCGGGCTCGTCGCCGAGATGGATCGCTCGCGCCACCTCCGGGAACTTAGCGCCGACGTCGTCGGTGTTGGCCTCGATCTCCCGACGCATGCGAGTGAAGAATTCGCGCGCCTTCCGTCGCCGGTCGTCGACCACAATCTCAGGAGCCGATTCGGCCGCGGCGCGCTCTCCGCCGAGAACCGCCGGCGCCATGATCGCCTTGTCGACCTCGGTCGAGCCGCATTCGGGGCAGGCGACAAAGCCGCGCTTGCGCTGCTTCTCGTAAGCCGCGCTATCGGGAAACCAGCTTTCGAATGCATGCCCTTCGGCGCAGCCGAGCGCGTATTTGATCATCGTTCAGCCCGCCAATAGCCCGTCGAGTTCGCCCGTGGCCTCGAGCGCGTGCAAATCGTCACAGCCGCCGACATGCGTCTCGCCGATAAAGATCTGAGGCACCGTCCAGCGCCCGTTCGCCTTCGCCGCCATCGCCGCCTGTGCGGCTCGATCCCCGTCGACGCCGATTTCCTCGAACTGCGCCGCCTTCGTCCTGAGCAGGTCCTTGGCCGCATGGCAATAGGGGCAAGTCGACTTGGTATAGATGACGATCGGCGGCACGCGAAAACAATCCCCTGGCGCGTGGATTCGCGCCATCTCACACTATATGGGAAGTCACCCGCCGGTCACAACCCGGGCGAAGACCAGCACATCCACCCGCTTCGCGCCCGCTCTCAGAAGCGCCCGCGAGGCGGCATTGGCGGTCGCGCCCGAGGTCAGAACGTCGTCGATCAGCACGACATTGAGCCCGCGCAGCGGCGCGCCGGCGGCGGCGCGAAACGCGCCCTGGACGTTTTCGGCCCGCTGCGCGCGGCTGAGGCCGACCTGGCTCCGGGTCGCCTTGACGCGCTGAAGCGCGCTCAGGTCGCAGGGCTTGCCGGTCTGGCGCGATATCTCCGCCGCGAGCGCCGCCGCCTGGTTGAACCGTCGCCGCCACAGCCGCAACGCGTGCAGCGGCACCGGCGCGAGGAGATCGGCGTCGGCCAGAATATCGGCGCCCGCACGCGCCATCCAGCGGGCGATCGGCCGGGCGAGCTCGGCGCGGTCGGAATATTTGAGCCGATGCGCGAGCGTGCGAGCCGGCCCGTCCTCGAACCGCGCCACGGCCCTCGCCCGGGCGAACGCCGGCGGATCGGCCATCGCCTGAGGCGAGATGAGGCCCTGCCCGAGGTCCTGCTCGAACGGCGTCCCGAGCCGCTCGCAAAACGGCCGCTCGATGAATCGCATCGCGCTCCAGCAGCGCGGGCACAGCGCTCCATGCAAATCCGTCGCGGCGCGGCAGGCAAGGCATGTCGGCGGATAGAGCGTATCGAGCGCGGCTTGAGCCAGTCGCGCGACGAGAGCGCCGCCGCGGCCCGTCCAGGACGGGCCGGCCGCTTCATCCGAATCCAGCGCCGGAATGGCGTCCATGTCGCCAGCATTAACCGGAACTGGAGCTTTGCGCGAGGGGCGTCCCGGAGCATAAGGGACGACGCATGCCCGCTCAGACGCCGCCGCGGATATTCGATCGCGCTCTCATAAACCGACGCCTCGATCGCGCCTGGGCGCGCGGAGGCGCCGATGCGCCGGCGGACTTCCTGCTCGCCCGGGCGGCGCAGGACCTCGGCGAACGGCTGTCGGTGGTCAAACGGCGCTTCGCCCTCGCCGCCGATTTCGGCTCGCCCGGGCCTCACGGCGCGGTCGCGCTTGCCGCCGGAGGGCAGGTCGATTGCGTTGTCCGGATCGCCCCGACCCCGGCGAGCCGGGGGACCGGCGCTTTTCTGCCCGCTGTCGGCGACCTCGAACGTCTGCCCGTGGCGGATAGCCGCCTCGACCTCGCCGTCTCGCTCCTGGCGCTGCAGACCGTGAACGATCTGCCCGGCGCGCTGGTTCAAATGCGCGGCGCGCTGAAACCCGACGGCCTCCTTGTCGCGGCGCTGATCGGCGGCGAGACGCTGACCGAGCTTCGCCAGAGCCTGACGATCGCAGAGAGCGAAGTCCTCGGCGGCGCCTCGCCGCGGGTCGCCCCGTTCGTGGACGTGCGCACGCTTGGGCAGCTCGCGCAGCGCGCCGGGCTCGCGCTCCCGGTTGTCGATCTCGACCGCGCGATCGTGCGCTACTCCGACGTGTTCGCGCTCATCGCCGATCTGCGCGCAATGGGGGCTACGAACGCGCTCGTCGAGCGCGACCGCAAGCTCCTGCGCCGCGACGTCCTGGCGCGCGCCGCTCATCTCTATGGCGAGCGCTTCGCCGATCCGGACGGCCGCCTGCGCGCGACCTTCGACCTGGTGTGGCTCGCTGCCTGGGCGCCGCACGAGAGCCAGCCGAAGCCGCTCAAGCCGGGATCAGCAACGGTGCGGCTCGCCGATGCGCTCAAAGGGCGCAGTTGAGCGGTTCGGGGCGCGGATGGCCCGCGCGAATTTGTCGCGCGGGTTCGATTTGACCGGTCGGAGTTCGCCGGTAGGATGGATGTCATGCCTTGCAAGCAAACCTCACCGCCGGGAGTTGGGACGGACGGGCCGCCCCGCGGGGCAAGGAAGCTCGACCCTCTCGTCCGATACATGATCTTCCACTGGTTCCTCGGGGCGCTCGGCGGCGCGCTTGCCACGACTGCGTTCCTTATCTTTGATCCGTTCGGCTTCTGGCCGCTGATTCACGATAGCGGCCTCGGCCTACCGGCGATTTTCCTGCTCTACGTCGGCTTCATGACCTCCTGCGGAGGTCTGGTCTGCGCCGCTGCGGTGATGTTTCCGCCCGATGACGACGAGCCGCCGCGCGGGGGCCTGAGGGGGAACGCGGCGCCGCCTCAATTGGCGCTGGCGCGAGTCTTCGCCAGACGACCCTGAGAGGCGTTGGCTTTTCCGAGCGAGCGGCCGGTGAGGGCGACGCCCGCGAGGACGAGCGCCAGTCCCGCCCAGGCCGAAGGAGCAATCGGCTCCGCCAGCGCGACCGCCCCGCCGACGATGCCGATCAGCGGCACGACATAGTTGTTGAGGCTCGCGAAGGTCGGGCCCGCGTCGTGGACGAGGCGGAAATAGACGTAATAGGCGAGCGCCGTGTTGAAAACGCCGAGCGCGAGCATCGCGAGGATCGATGCGGCCGGAGAGGCGGAAAGCGCCGCCGGATCGGGGAGGCGCCCGAGCGCCAGTCCCAGCACCGCGAGGACCAGCATCGAGATCGTCATCGAGGCGGTCACGGCGCGGACCGCGCCGATCTCCCGCGTCGCGTCGCCCGAGATAATCGCGCCCGTGCCGTAGAAGACGCCAGCGGCCAGAGCGAAGGCGCGGCCAAGGACCGAATGGGCGCCGGCCTCCGCGCCCGGCGACCAGAAAGCGACGCCGACGCCGGCGAAGCCGATCGCAAGGCCAAGCGCCGCGACCCAGGTCCAGGGCTCGCGCGATCCAAGAAAGCGGCCGAACAGAAAGACGAATATCGGCTGAGCGCCCATCATCAGCGCCATGTCGGCGCTGGTCGTCAGCGTCGCCGCCTGGCCGAGCAGCAGGAAGGGAACGACCTGCCCGATCAGCGCGAGCGCGAGGAGCTTGACCCAAAGCCCCGGCCTCGATCCCGGCCAGACCTTGCCGGCGAAGGCGCTCGTCAGAAGCATCGCCGCCGCAGCGACCGTGACACGGGCGAGCGCGAAAGCGAACGGATCGAAGGCCCGCGAGGCGATCTTGATCAGAAGGAAGGACGAGCCCCAGAGGAACGACAGGAAAGCAAGCGCCGTATAGGCGGCCATGTCTAGGATTCGGACGCGACGCGGCTAAGGGTCCGACCGGAGCTGGCCCTTAGGAAGAATGAGAATTGGAGGCGCGTGCTTCGGCCAGCCATTCATTGAGGTTGTAGTCGACCTCGTGCCGTTTGTCCTCGGTCAACGGAAATTGCGCCCCGCGGGCATCGCCTGCGCCGGATCGGCCGTTTCGAGCGGCAGGTTCGGCGGGGCGCGCGGGTCCTCGAACGTCGGGGGCTGGGCGAAGCGGTTGCCCTGGCGCTTTTGCGCCATCGTCAGTTGTGGCCGACGGACCTCGTCGGCGCGCGCGAGGGCGCTGATCGTCGCGCCCGCCTCCGACAGAAGCCCGAGCATCGGCGTCAGGTCGTTCATGCGCTCGGCGACGATATGGATGACGCCCGATTCGCTCTGCAGCCTGCCGGTCACCGCGACGAAGCGGGCGCCGAGCACGATCGCGCGCAGGCGCTCGAACGCCTTCGGCCAGACGATGACATTGGCGATTCCCGTCTCGTCCTCGAGCGTCATGAAGATGACGCCCTTGGCGGTGCCCGGCCGCTGGCGCACCAGCACCAGGCCCGCGACCGTGACCCGCTCGCCGTTCCTGACCGAGGAAAGCGCGTCGGAGCGCAGGACGCCGCGCGCCGACAGGCGCGCGCGCATGAACGAGGTCGGGTGCGCCTTCAAGGATAGCGACAGGCGCCGATAGTCCTCCACCACATGGGCGCCGAGCGGCATCGGCGGCAATCGCGCGTCCGGCTCGGTTTCGCGCGCCGGGCGGCTCGCGAACAGTGGCAGATCGTCCTGGTCGCCGACCCGGTCGAGGCCGCGCACCGCCCACAACGCCTGCCGCCGGTCGAGCCCGAGCGAGCGGAAAGCGTCGGCGTCGGCGAGTTTTTCCAGCGCGGCGGGCGTCAGGCCGCTGCGCAGCCAGAGGTCGCGCACGGAATCATAAGCCTGCCCCCGCCGCTCCACGAGCCGGCGCATGTCCTCCTCCCTGACGCCGACGATCTGCCTCAGACCCAAGCGCACCGCGTGGGTCGCGCGGATATGCGCCGCCATCTCGGCGTGGCGGGGGTGGAGAGCGGAACCCCTCTCCCCTTGCGGGAGAGGGGCAGGGGTGAGGGGTCGGCGCGCAAGCGCCATCGATTCCGCGCCTGACGGCGCGGACCCCTCATCCGGCGGGCTTCGCCCGCCACCTTCTCCCGCAAGGGGAGAAGGAGCGTCGCCGCTCTCCAGCGTGCAGTCCCAGTCCGACAGGTTTACGTCGACCTCGCGCACTTCGACCCCATGCTCGCGCGCGTCGCGCACGAGCTGGGCGGGGGCGTAGAAGCCGAGCGGCTGGGAGTTCAGCATCGCGGCGGCGAAGACGTCCGGATAGCGGCATTTCATCCAGCACGAGGCGTAGACCAGGAGCGCGAAGCTCGCCGCATGGCTCTCGGGAAAGCCGTATTCGCCGAACCCCTCGATCTGGCGAAAGCAGCGTTCGGCGAACTCGCGGTCGTAGCCCTTGGCCGCCATGCCCTCGACCATCTTGTCCTGGAAGGTCTGGATCGTGCCGACGCGGCGGAAAGTCGCCATCGCGCGGCGCAATTTGTCGGCTTCCGAGGGGGTGAATCCGGCCGCGACGATGGCGATCTTCATCGCCTGCTCCTGGAACAGCGGCACGCCCAGCGTCTTGCTTCAACACCGCCTCGAGCTCCTTCGACGGATAGGAGACCTCCTCGAGGCCCTGCCGGCGGCGCAGATAAGGGTGGACCATGTCGCCCTGGATCGGGCCGGGACGCACGATCGCGACCTCGATCACGAGATCGTAGAACGATTCCGGTCTGAGCCGCGGCAGCATCGACATCTGCGCCCGGCTTTCGATCTGGAACACGCCGATCGTGTCGGCGCGCTTGATCATCGCATAGACCTGGTGCTCCTCGGGCGGAATGGTCGCCAGCGTCAGGCGCTGCCCGTAATGCCGGTCCAGAAGATCGAGGCCCTTGCTCAGCGCCGTCAGCATGCCGAGCGCGAGCACGTCGATCTTGAGCAGGCCGAGCGCGTCGAGATCGTCCTTGTCCCATTCGACCGTCGTGCGCTCTTCCATCGCCGCGTTCATCACCGGCGCGACTTCGTCGAGCCGGTCGCGGGTGATGACGAAGCCGCCGCTGTGCTGAGTGAGATGGCGCGGAAAGCCGATGAGCTCCTCCGCCATCTTAAGCGCAAGAGCCAGCGTCGGCTCGGCGGGATCAAGCCCGATCCCGCGCACGCGGGTCTCCCCGATCGGCGTCGACTCCTGGCCCCAGGCGGTCCCGTTGAGGGCGGCGATGACATCGTCCGAGAGGCCGAAAACCTTGGCCGTCTCGCGGATCGCCGAGCGGGTGCGGTAGGTCGTCACCGCGGCGGCGAGGCCGGCGCGCTCGCGCCCGTATCGCTGATAGATGTACTGGATCACCTCCTCGCGCCGCTCATGCTCGAAGTCGACGTCGATATCGGGGGGCTCGTTGCGCTCGGGCGAGATGAAGCGCTCGAACAGAAGATCGAACCGCGCCGGATCGACCTCGGTGATCCCGAGGCAGAAGCAGACGGCGGAATTGGCCGCCGAGCCGCGGCCCTGACACAAGACGCCGCGCGTGCGCGCGAAGCGCACGATGTCGTGCACGGTGAGAAAATAAGGCGCGTAGCCGAGCGTAGCGATCAGCGCGAGTTCATGGGTCAGCGCCTCGCGCGTCCGCTCCGGAATGCCCTCGGGATAGCGGGCGCGAGCGCCCGCTTCCGTGAAGGCCTCGAGCGCGGCCTGGGCGGTCGCATGGCCTTCGCGCAGCTCTTCCGGATAGCAATGCGACAATTCATCGAGGCTGAAGGAAAGGCCGTCGAGGAAGCGCATCGTCTCCGCGACCGCCTGCGGCGCCTCGGCGAAGAGGCGGGCCATTTCGCCCGGGGCCTTGAGATGCCGCTCGGCGTTGGCCTGCGTCAGGCGCCCCGCGGCCTCGAGCGTCGTCCCTTCGCGGATGCAGGCGATGACGTCGGCGAGCGGGCGCCGCTCGGGCGCATGCATCAGCGCGTCATTGGTCGCGATCAGCGGCGAGCCGACCTGGCGCGCAAGCGCCGCACGCCGCGCGAGTCCCCCGCGCATGTGCTCGCCATAAGTCAAACTCGCGCCAATCCACAGGCGCTGGCCGAAGGCGTCGCGCAGGCGGGCGACGAGCGCGCGCTCCCTCCCCCCTTGCGGGGGAGGGTCGGGGCGGGGGGTCGCGCCGCCCTTTGCAGTCTCGGTTTGGCAGCCCTTCTCCCGTGGGGTCCGAGGGACCCCCCTCCCTAACCCTCCCCCACCATAGCCCGTCGAAAGACGGGCGTTCTCTCGAACGCCCTTTTGGGGGAGGGGATGGGCTGGGGGCATCACGATGACCTGCAGCCCCTCGCCCAGCTCCACGAGATCATCCAGCCGGAGCCGGCATTCGCCCTTGGGCGCGCGCAAGTTTCCCGCGGTCAGGATGCGACAGAGCCGGCCGTAAGCCGCGCGATTTTTCGGATAGGCGAGCACGTCCGGCGCGCCGTCGTCGAAGGCGAGCCGCGCGCCGGGGACGACGCGGGTCGCGCCCATCGCCGCTGCGTTCTCGCGCGCGAACACATGCGCGCGCACGACGCCTGCGAGCGTATTGCGATCCGCGATCCCAATTCCCGCAAGCCCAAGCTCGACGGCGCGCTTAACCATCTCCTCGGGATGCGAGGCCCCGCGCAGAAACGAAAAATTCGTCATCGCCGCCAATTCGGCGAAGCGCGGTTGAAGCCGGATCACCCCTCCCTTCCCTCCGCTCGCGGGGGGAAGGTGGCCGGGCGCAGCCCGACCGGATGAGGGGCCACGCCGCGCTCCTCTGTCGCCGGCCGGCGCTGAACCGCTCAACCGGCGCCAACCCCTCTACGCATTGGGAGAGGGGGATCTCGGCCCATTCACCATCGGCGATCGCACCGAGCGAGTATCGTATTCAGCACGTTCTCTCGTTCACGCAGAATCTCGCGGTTAAACCCGCGCGATCGGAATCCCTGCGTCTCAGCCTGTCACGCCGAAGTCTCGTCGGCTTTCGGCATGTTGCGACGCCATCGCAGTTCAACGACGAGTTTGCGATGCTCGGCAGACGAAGTCGGCGTATGTAAGGTCCGATCGGCGCCTGCCGCGCACATTTCGTCGACTCCGAGACGCCGGTCGCGAAGAGACTGCCACAGCTTCTTTTCAGCGCCCTCTGCTGAACACGCAACGCGCGACACGGTTTGAGCGGCTGGCGAATTTTGAGAATGATTGCGGGTACGCATCTGGTCTCCTCCGATCTTTTGTCAGCGCGCGCCCCTTCTCCGGCCGCTGCGCGGCCAACTTCTCCCCGAAGGCGACGGGCGAAGGGAGTGCGCGCCCCGAGGCGCCGCAGAACGCGTCACCCGAACACTCCATGCACGAACCATTTCGCCTGCGCCGTCTCGCGGCCCCATAAGCCCTCGCGGTAGAGCCAGAAGCGGCGGCCTTGAGAATCCTCGGCGCGGAAATAGTCGCGCGTCGGCGCGCCATTGCGCCGCCACCAGGGCGCGGCGATGCGCTCCGGCCCCTCGATGGCGGCGATGTCGTGCAGGACGCGCCGCCAGCGGAAGCGTAAGGGCGGCCCGTCCGGCACTTCGGCCAAAGCCTCGATCGGCTCCGGGCGCACGAACAGGCGCAATGGCCGCGCCGGCGCGCCCTTGAGTTCGTCATTGCCAGCCATAAGGCGTCGAGAGACGCCCTGTGGCTCCTCGACAATGACGATTTTCCCCTCGCATCCGCGCCTCTCCGAGCGTTGCCGGCGCGGCCGCCTCGGCCTGCTCGGGCAGATGCGCCTCGATGAGCTCGCGCCGCGTCACCGCGCGGGCCCCGAGCCGGGCGGAGAGCCGGTCGAGAAGCTCGGCGAGCGCGCGAGCGCGCTCGGCTTCGTGCGCGCGCTCGAGCTCGGCCTGCGAGGGCGCGAGCGGCTCGGCCGCAAGGCAGGCGAGGCGCATGAGATCGACGCCGTAACCGGCGTCGATGGCCTCTTCGTCCGGGCTCGCCAGCCGCTCGGCGAAAAGCCGCACGATCGGGCGCGCTTCGTTGAGCGGCCGGGAGGCGCCGACGCGGATGCGGCGCACGTCGCCGTCGACGCGATGGAGCTCAAGCTCGATCCGCCGCGCGCCCTTGGCCTGGCGCTCGAGCAGAACCACGAGATCGTCGGCGAGCTTGCAGAGCGTCGCCTCGATCGCCTGAAACGTCTGCACGGGCGAAGCGAACCGGCGCTCGGCGCAGAAATCCGGCGGCGCGAAGCGCGGCGCGATCGAGGCGCGCTCGAGGCCCTTGAGCGCGTCGAGCCGGGCGATGCAGGCTGATCCGAACCGCGCCGCGATCGGCGCCCGGGGCCTCAGCGCGATGTCGCCGATGCGGCGCAAGCCTGCCCGCGCCATATCGGCCACGGTCTTCTCGTCGAGGCCGAGCGCGGCGAGCGGCAGGTCGTGGAAGAGCTTGGCGAACGCCTTGTCGCTCAAGGGGTCGGGAGCGATTTTCACCCGCGAAAACCGCGCCAGCGCTGAAGCAGCGCGCGGATTGCCGCCAACGCCGGCGGCGACAGTGAACCCCTGCGCGGCAAGCCGGGCGCGGCAGTCCTCGATCAGCGCCTCTTCGCCGCCCAGGCGATCGGTCCCGAACAGATGCGCGACGCCGGAAATGTCGAGCATCAGCCCATCCCGGCCATCGAGCGCGGCGAGGGGCGTGAAGCGCGAGCACCAGTCGCAGAGGCGCTCGAGCAGCCGCGCCTCTTCCCTAGGCTCAGCCTCGACCGCGACGAGGTTCGGGTGACGCGCGCGCGCGTCGGCGAGAGACACGCCCAGGGTCAGTCCGAGCCGCGCGGCCTCGGCGTCGACGCAAACCAGGCGCTCGGCGTTGTTGATCTTGGCGACAGCCGCGAGCGGCGCGCGTCTGTCAACGCCATTGAGACGCCGCGCGCGGTCCGTCGCCAGCCGCGGCAGCCACAGGGAGAGAAATCGCCGGATCGCCAAAAGCCAATTCCTCGAATTGCAATTCCTCGAATTGATTGTCCTGGCTTCGCCATTCCAGACGGATGACGCGCTCGGCGTCGAAAGCCTGAAGAGGCGCCTCGGGCCCGGCGCGGGCGAGGCGCGCCTTGACGAGCCGCGCCCCGAAGGCGAACGGCCCCGGAAGGTCCCGGCCGGCCGCCGCCTTGAGCCTGGCGCTCGGCGCGGCGGCGATTTCGAACCGGGTCTCGGCGGCGCTGGAGAGGCGCCCGGCCTGGCCATGGGCGCTGGCCAGGATGAGAAGCGCAGGCGTCCGCCCTTTGCGCGCGGCGAGCAGGAGGCGGCGCGAGGCGGCGAGGCTATAGCCCTTGAGGTTCCAGATCTCGCCCACGACCGCGGCCGGCGCGCCGCATTTGAGCGCCTCCTCCATGGCCCAGAAGGCCAAAGCCGCGTCGGGGGCTTGCACGAACACGAGGCGGCTCAAGGGCAGCCCGTGGGCGATCAGGCCGGGCCCATAAAGGGCGCCCGCCTCGTGGGCGGCGAAGCCTTCGCTGATCATCAGCGCCGAGGCCGGTCTCCGGTCCAGGAACCGCGCGGCGAGCGCGAGCGCAAAGCCCATCGCCGCCGCTCCGTCCTGAGGCTCGGCGGGCGCGATCTCGTGCAGGCCGTCGTCCGCGAGCCCGCCGCCGAGGGCGGCGTCGAGCGTGCGCCCGAGCGGGAGACGCCGCGCCGCGCGCTCGCCCGTGGGGCGTCCGCCGCCAGAGCCGGCTTCGGCCTCGATCTGGGCGACGGCGCGCCGCAAACGCGCCATCCCCTCCGCTCTGTCGCCCAGCGACATCCGGTCCACATCCTGTAGGTTCGCTCTTTGTTCTTGTTTTGGACTGAAAGGGCGAGGGAGTCAAGCGAGGCGCGCACTATGACATTTGCCGAAGTGCAATCGCATTTTGGCGATCTCCGCGCGCATCCAAGGAGGATTTGATCGCCAGCGCGCCCATGGGCAAGCGTCGCCCCGCCGGCGTGAACGCCCGCGCGTCTTGATCGCGCAGATCCCGACAGGCGAGGTTGACGACGCGCCAGAGGATGACGGCAAGGACCCCGCTGTGAAGGCGCGCGGCAAGAAGGGCGGCGCAGCGAGGGCCAAGAACATGACGCCGGAGCGTCGGGCGGAGATTGCGAAGAAGGCGGCTGCGAAACGACGGCAGAATGACGCGGGGTAGTGTCTCAGTCTGAAGATAGCACGGCATCCCAGGCCGGCGAGCCGAGGCCGCTACGACAGCGGGCCTTACTCGGTCTCGAAGTCGCCCTTCTGCGGCGGGGCGAGCGGGGTGAACAGGCAGCGGTCGGGCTTGAGATCGATCAGCGGCGTGCGATCGAGGCAATCGAGGCCCTTGACCAGGAGCGTCGGCCCCTCCCGCCTGACGAGCGTAACCAGAGCCGTCCCGATCGGGTTCGGCCGGACTGGCGAGCGCAGCGAAAACGTGCCCCGCGTCGCGCCGTCATTGGCCGGGCTTTGGCGCATGAGGTCGCGCCGCGACTCGTGCAGCCAGTAAAGGACCTCGATCCGCTCGAACGCCTCGATCCCGTCGAGAGCCGCGACCCACGGCTCATCGATTTCGATCCGGCAGATCGGTCCGTCAGCTCGCCCCTGACGGGGACAGTCGAGGCGCGACGTCCACGGCGTGCGGATCAGCCCGATGAACGTGAGGCCGGCGTCGAACGCCTTGGGGGCTTCGACCACGACCTCGTTTGGCCGGACTTCGTTCAGCCTCACCATGACTGCGCCCTGCTTTCAGCTTCCCGCCACCTCGCAGCCCTCGCGGTCGAAGAGACCGCCACGCGCCTTTGCACCTCCCTTCGATGGGAAGCAATATCTTCTATGCTAAGGATCGTCCCCGAACCGTTCCGAGGATTTCGGGACGGTCATGAACGGTGTTTCTGAACCAACTTTTGAGTGATAATCGAGGCACAAGGATCGCCTTGGGCCGTAGCGCGGAGAGACCCACAATGGACGTTGCATTTAGGTTTCTCCGGCAATTAGGCTTGGATTTGCGTCGAGTTCGCAGGCGTCCTGCAATCACCGACTTCCTCGCACACCGAAACGTACAGGTTGTATACGACGTCGGCGCCAATATAGGCCAGTTTGGCCTCGCCATTCGCCGCCGAGGATACACCGGCAAGATTGTATCCTTTGAGCCTGTGAGCTCCGTTTATGAAGAACTAAAAGGGCTTGCTCAAAGAGATGGAAACTGGGAGGTCGCCCGGTTTGCAGTGGGTTCCGAGAACGGCGCCACCCAAATCAATGTTTCTCGCAACTCTCAGTTCAGTTCGATCAAGCCGCTCGGTGAACGCTCCGCGACTATTGATCCCGCCTCAGCTTTCACCAGTTCAGAAACTGTCGAGGTGCGAACGCTAGACAACTTAGTGAAGGCCAATGGCCCCTACTTCATCAAGATTGACACGCAGGGGTTCGAACGAGAAGTCATTACGGGCGGCCCCAAGGCTCTCGCTGGCGCTACGGGCGTCCTTCTGGAACTCCCGGTGATCAACATATACGATAAGGTTTGGACGCTTCACGAGGCCATCGGCCACATGCGCGAGATCGGCTTCGTCCCTTCTCAATTCGAACCCGTGGGCCACCACCAATCTGATCCGATGGCGGCGATCGAGTTCGATTGCCTTTTCAGGAAGAGGCTCCCCGGCGTCGACTAAGGCGTGTTTGACGTTCCGTTCAACGCCATGACAAGGGCGGTGAGAGATCGGTCCGATGACATCAACAAAACTATCGCCCTTCTCGTCGTAGGTTTTGCGCGAGAGTTTCTGCGCCGGCCGACGGGCGGGATGTTTGCGTCTACGCCCGCCGATGGCGAGCGTGCGTGCGCTTCGCTTACCCCGTCACTTCGAGCGCGAGCCGCCCGCTGAGCCTCTGCCCGTATTCGCCGGAAGCCTCGACCACGACGCGATAGGTTCCGGGCGCAAGATCGCCCGGCAGGCGGGCGGTCCAGATGTGCGAGGAATTGTCCGCGCTGACCCAGGCCTTCTTGGTCGCCTCGTTGCGGGCGAACACCTCCTGGACGAACGGATCGGGCCGAGAGCTTCGCGTCATCTCGATCGGCGCCCGATCGCCGATGACCATCTTGACCTTGGTCCTTTCGCCGCCGTCGAACACGTTGGCGATCAGCGTCGAGGCGCTGAGCGCGTCGCGCGGGACCGGCGACCCCAGAAGCCGCACCTGGCGGAAATCGCGGTCGGCGTCCCTGCCCACCCCGTGGAAGCGGCTCAGGATCGAGAGCCGCATCTGCCGTCCGTCCGGCTCCTTCGCCGGAACGAAGCGGGTCTTGTAGCTCAAGCCGTCGACCGAGAGGATGTGGAAACCGTTCGGCGTGCCGTCGCGACTGTCGGCGGAGGGTACGCCGCGGTGATCGAACGGCCCGCTCCACCACGAGCCCGACAGCGTGGTCAAGATATGTTGATGAAGCGGAGCCGCTCCCTTCCAGCCGTCCGCGGCGTCGAAATAATGGTGCTCGGTGGTGTGGGTGTGGCCGGCGAAGCTGACCGTGAAACGGCGCCCTTCGAACAGCGAGAACAAAGCCTCCCGGTTCTGCAGGTTCTGATACGGCTCATCGTCGAGAAAGGTGCGGATCGGAATGTGCATCACGACGACGATCAGCGTGTCGTCGGGCGTATGCGCGAGCACATTGCGGACGAACGCGAGTTGCCCCTCGTCGAGCCTGCCCTCGTACTTGCCCGCGCCGCGCGGCTTTGCCGGGTCGGGGCCCAGATAGTTCACGTCATCCAGCATGAGGAAGAGCGCCTGCGCGTAGAAGAAGGCATAATAGTTCGGGCCAAAAACGCGCTTGAAAGTCTCGCGGCTGTATTTCCGGTCGGGCGCCTCGAAATTGAGATCGTGATTGCCGCCGACGTTCCACCACGGCAGCCCGATCGAGCCCATGATCGCGTTCGAACGCGGATAGAGGGACAAGTCATCGAACATGATGTCGCCCGCGGTGAGGCCGAACTTGGCGTCGACGCCCGCCAGCGCCTGGATCAGATCTTCGCGGATGAAGTCGACTTCCGCCCCGGTCTCGGGCTGCGGATCGGTCACCAGCACGGCGTCGAACGCCTTCGGCTCGTCCTGGCGACGAAGCGCGAAATCGACCGACGCCGGCAAAGGCCCGGTCGGCGCCAGACCCTCGAAGGTCAGGTTGAGGTCGGGCGGCGAGCCCTTGGGCTGATGATGGCGGTAGAAGCGAGGCAGATTGGTCTGAGCCTCGAGCGGGGGCATGAAGCCGGCGGGCTTGATGACAAAGATCGTCGCTTCGTCCGGCAACGGCAGCGTGTAGCGGCCGTCGGCGCCGGTGACGGCGATGTCGCGGCCGTTGGAGACCAGGACGCCGGCGAGGCCAGGATTGGCGCCGCTCGCCATGCCCGAGCCATCGCGATCCTCGAACACGAAGCCGGAAACTCGCGACGTTGGAGAATCCTGAGCTAGCGCTCCCGAAGCGTCGACCGCCGCCAGCGCGAGGCCGCTCGCCGCGCCGATCAGCACCTCGCGCCGCGTCATTCCATCGCCGTGATGCTCGGACATTTCTCGACCTCCGCTTCACCTTCTTCGCAGGAAATGGCCCGCGCATGACTCCGTCATGACGATCGGCCGTTGCTTCGCCGAAGCTATAGAGCGCGCCGAGATGGTAGGGAACCCGCGTCACCGTAGCCGCGGAGCCGGCTTATTCGCTATGGGAAGTTCACAATGCCGCCGTAGAGCGGATAGGCGGCGCGAACCTCGCGCGAATCTGGCGCGACCACCAGTCGATCCCCCTTCGAAGCGTCGAAATCGATTGCGCCGACCAAGGCGAAACTGTCGAAGACGAACGGCACGCTCCGCCCGGCGATAGGGTCCGGCTTGTCGAGCAGACCCAGATGGAGGTGCGGCCCTTCCGAGGGGCCGGTGTTTCCCAATTTGCCGATAGGCGCGCCCGCCTTCACCGTGTCGCCCACCTTCACCGCGATGCTGCCCTGGCGCAAATGCGCATACCAGGCGAAGACATTCGGAGCGATTTCTTCCATGACGTTGTTGCCGCCAAAGTCCGACTTCGACTTCGGGACCATGGGGACAAACGGCGTCTGATCGGTCATGCCGTCGTGGATCGAAACCACCACGCCGTCGGCGACCGCGAGGACGTCCTCGCCGAAGCCATAGTACTGCTCGAGCCTCTTGCCGTCGCCGTCGAAGATCCTGTCGCTCTTGACCTTGGCCCAATCCACCGCAAAGGTTTCGCCCGTCTCGATACGGACGCCGTCGATTGCGACCCGTTCGTCCCGGTGGACGTTGGGCTTGCAACAGGCGGTGGTGGCGAGCCAGCCATTTCCCCTGACTGGCGGCCCGATTACGAGAGCGGGCTTTCGGTTGACAGCGACTTCCGGGGCGCTGACTTCCAGGCTGCCGAGAATTGGAGCAAGCTGCGAGCCTGCCTCGAGCGTGTAAGCGATCCGGTGCGTGACCCGTTCCGGTGCGCCGCCTGGCGGCACGACCAGATCGACGTCAACCGAGACGGCGGCCGACGCTGGAATGACGGGCGAAGGCGTCTTCGAGAACAGCGTTTGCGTCGCGGGCGCAAGCGCGCTCCCATCGATCCGCGCCAGCTCTTTGCCGTTTGGATCGAGCACGGTCACGCGCGACAAGGTCACAGGCTCGGAGAAGACGCTAACGACCAGAAGTTCGTATTCGACATGGTCCATGCCGTCGTCGCCGCGAACAACCTGGGCTTCGTGAATTGGCCTGACCAGGATCGCAGTCGCCCGCCCGTCGTCTTCCGCGAGCGCGCACGAAACTGAGGCGAGAACAGCCGCCAACGCCAGATAGATGCGCATCTTTCCCCACCCTCGCCGACGGGCTTGCGACTGTACTTGATCGCTCGATCACACACAATTGGATCAGCCCGCCGGCGGCGGTTCTCGGCGGATCAGGCCGCCTTGAGCAGGCCGAGTTGGGTGAGCGCGGCGACGCCGTCGTCGAGGCCAATCTCCTCCACGATCCTGCCGTCGACCACCTTGAGCACCGTCGTGCCGGTGAAGCGCATCTTGCGGCCGGTCGCGGCGGGTAGGCCTCCGACCAGGAAGTCCTTGAAGGCCGGACCGGTGTGGGTTCCGCCGCCTTCCCACCGGCCGACGACAAAGTCGCCTTCGGCGATCAGATCGGCCGTGCCCCAGAAGTTGAGGTCAGGGAACGCGGCGCGGAAGTCGGTCATGAACGCCTTGATGTCGTCGCGGCCGCGGCGGGGCGCGTGCAGCGAATATTTCAGCAGCATGTCCGGGGCGGCGATCTCGTCGACGACCGCGAGATTGACGTCCCTGCCCCAGAATTCAGTGAACCAGCGGCCGACGACGGCCTTGTTGTCTTCTTCCTTGGTCATGGAAATCGCTCCTCGCGCATTTTTATCGGAGGAACATCGATCGCTCGATGATACCCGAGCGAACGCCTAAACCTTGCGTGCAGGCGCCACACTCCGCTTCTTGCCCTGGAATTGGGCGGCGCCTAATCGTTACGACTACGCCCCGACCTGTCCCCGGTGCCGCAGGAATGCGTCGGCCAGCACGCACGCGACCATCGCTTCGCCGACCGGGACCGCGCGGATGCCGACGCATGGGTCGTGACGACCTTTGGTGACGATCTCCGTCTCCTCGAGGGCGCGGGTAAGCGTGCGGCGCGGCGCCAGGATCGACGACGTCGGCTTGACGGCGAACCGTGCGACGACCGGCTGTCCGGTCGAGATGCCGCCGAGTATGCCGCCGGCGTGGTTCGACAAGAACCGCGGCTGGCCGTCATTGCCCCGCCGCATCTCGTCGGCGTTCTCTTCGCCGGAGAGCTCGGCCGCCGCGAACCCGTCGCCGATCTCGACCGCCTTGACGGCGTTGATTCCCATCAGCGCCCCGGCGATTTCCGCATCGAGCTTGCCGTAGATCGGCGCGCCCCAGCCGGATGGGACGCCCTCGGCGACAATCTCGATCACGGCGCCGATCGAGGAGCCGGATTTGCGGATCTCGTCGAGATAACCGGCGAAGCGCTCGGCGGCGACAGCGTCGGGAGAGAAGAACGGATTCCGCCCGACCTCGTCCCAGTCCCAGCGGGTCCGGTCGATCCTGAGTTTCCCCATCTGCACCAAGGCGCCGCGAATGCTGACGCCGGGGATCACCTTGCGCGCGATCGCGCCTGCCGCGACCCGCGCCGCCGTCTCGCGCGCCGAAGCGCGGCCGCCGCCGCGATAGTCGCGGATGCCGTATTTTGCCTCATAGGCGTAGTCGGCGTGGCCGGGACGGTACTTGTCCTTGATCTCGCCGTAGTCCTTCGACCGCTGATCGACATTGTCGATGAAGATCCCGATCGGCGTTCCGGTCGTCACCTGCCCGCCTGTCGTTTCGTCAATCATCACGCCGGAGAGGATGCGGGCCTCGTCGGGCTCGCGCCGCTGGGTGGTGAAGCGCGAGCCGCCGGGCCGGCGCCGGTCGAGCTCGGTCTGGATGTCGGCCGCTTCGAGCGGGATTCGCGGCGGGCAGCCGTCGACGACGCATCCCATTCCCGCGCCATGACTCTCGCCGAAGGTGGTGACGCGGAAGAGATGGCCGAAGGTGTTATGGGACATGACGGACCTCGCGCGTACATACGGACGGTTCTGCACCGCGTCAAACCCGTGGCGGCGCCCATTCCCGCCATGCTGCATTCATTGCCAATTCATGTTCACGGGCGCATGCCCCCGCCCCGCCAAACCAGAGTCGAACGACTCGCATGGAGACTGTACAATGCTGAAGACATTCGCCGCACTCGGGATCTCCGCCGCGATCGCTTTCGCGCCTCTTGCCGCCTTCGCCCAGACCGACACGACGGCGCCCGCGGCAGGCGCCGCTCCCGCCGCCTCCGACGCGATGGCGCCGGCCAAGGACTCGATGAAGGCGAAGACGAAGAAGCCGAAGCACATGGCCAAGAAGACGAAGAAGACCGGCGACACGATGGCGCCGGCCGCTCCGGCTGCGCCCGCGCAGTAATTCGTCAACCCACGATCGAACTCGGCAAAACGAGCCGTCCCATCCGACCGATGGGGCGGCTTCGTTGCGTTTGGCCTCGCCGCTTTCCCGGCCGCCTGCGCCATGTCAGACTCGCGGGCTTTCCCGGGAGGCGCAATGGCGAGCGCGGAGTTCTGGTACGAGTTCGCAAGCACCTATTCCTACCCCGCGGCGCTCCGCGTCGGCGCGCTCGCCGAGGCGCGGGGGGTGAGCCTCGCGTGGCGGCCGTTCCTGCTCGGACCGATTTTCGCCGCCCAGGGCTGGCGGGACTCGCCGTTCAACATCTACCCCAACAAGGGCCGGTACATGTGGCGCGACCTCGAGCGCACGTGCGCGGCGATGGGCGTCCCGCTCGTCCGGCCGGAGCCCTTTCCGCAAGCCAGCCTGCTCGCCGCGCGGGTCGCGCTGGCGCTTGAGGGCGAGGCGCGGGCCGACTTTTCCCGCGACGTCTACATGGCCGAATTCGGCCGCGGCTTGCCGATCGCCGATCGGGCCACGATCGCGTCCCTGCTCGAGGCATGCGGCGTCGATCCCGCCGCAACGCTCGAGCGGGCCGAAAGCGAGGCCAACAAGGCGGCGCTCAAAGCCGAGTGCGCCCGGGCGACAGAGATCGGCATCGTCGGCGCGCCGTCAATCGTGACCAGCGACGGCGAAGTGTTCTGGGGCAACGATCGGCTCGAGCAGGCGCTCGACTGGGCGGCCGGGGCGCAGACTTGAGGAGGGACGATTATCGTCGCCGCTTGATCGGGCCCCTCATCGCACTCATCCCGGCCCCAATGCTGGATCTCGGGAGGCGTGACGGACACCTTGAATCACGATCTCGCCGGCCACGACCCGGTAAAAGACAAAATAAGGGTACGGAAAAACTACGATTTGTCGAAGGCCGCGCTTCCCGATTCGGCGTCCAGACCCTGGATGCGCGGCAATGAGTTCAATCACAGCGTGGACGCGACCCTTGACGTTTCGTCCGCCTAATGGGGAATGATCGTCGATGTAGGCGAAGACGTCCTGAAGCTCGGCGAATGCGCGAGGCGTATAGCGGACCCTCACAGACCGTGCTTCGCCCAGAACGCTCGGATCGTCTCGTCGCTCACAAACACGCCGCGCTCCGCCTCCGCGAGCGACTCGTCGAACGAGCTCTCGTCCTCAGCGCTCATGCCGATTGGCGGCAGGTCGTTCTCTTGAGCAAGCTGCAGGACAATCCGCGCGAGAGCGTCCTGCGTCTCTGGCGACAGACCCCGGACTGCGTCAACGGCGCGTTCGAAGAGCTTGGTCATGCTGGAAGCATAGCCGACATCGCTCCGAGGCGGAATGCCGTCTTAGGGGTTTCGCGCTTTGCCGCCCTTCTCCAGCGCCTGCGCGCGGATGGCGACAAGGTCGTCGCGGGCGTGATCGCTTCGGGATCGACCTTGACGTGCAGGATCGACGGCAGGCCGGAGGCCAAAGCGCGCTCGTATGCGGGCAGGAACGCGGCCGTCTCCTCGACCGTTTCGCCGTGGCCGCCGAACGCGCGCGCGTAGGCCGCGAAATCCGGATTGCGCAGCGCCGTGCCGATGATCCGCCCGGGATACATGCGCTCCTGATGCATCCGGATCGTCCCATACATGCCGTTGTCGATCACCACGACGACCACGGCCAGGCCATATTGAACCGCGGTCGCGAATTCCTGCCCGTTCATGAGAAAATCGCCGTCCCCGGCGAAGCAGACGACCGTGCGCTTCGGGAACACTCGCTTCGCGCCGATCGCCGCCGGCAAGCCGAAGCCCATCGAGCCCGAGGTCGGCCCCAATTGCTGCTCGAACCCGCGAAAGCGCAGGAAGCGGCCGGCCCAAATCGCGAAATTGCCGGCGCCGTTGGTGAAGATCGCGTCGGGCGAGCGTCGCCGGAGCGCGAACATGATCTCAGCCAATTGCACCCGGCCAGGATTGGGCGGCGCCTGCTCGCTCCAGGCCAAATATTCCGCCCGCGCCATCCGCGTTTCCGCCGACCAACGGATCGTCGCGGGCGGCTCGACGCCTTCGAGCGCGGCGCAGAATTCGGGCGAAGTCGCGACGATGCCGAGCGCGGGATGATAGTTGCGGCCGATCTCGTTTGCGTCGGCATGGACGTGGACCACCCGCTGGCGCGGCGCGGGAATGTTGAACAGCGTATAACCCTGCGCCGCTGCTTCGGACATCCGGCCGCCGACCAGCAGAACCAGATCAGCTCCGTCGACGCGCGCCTTCAGCTTCGGATTGATCGATAGGCCGACCTCGCCGGCGAAATTGTCGTGCTCGCCATCGAAGGCGCCGGAGCGGCGAAACGACCCAGCGACGGGCAGGTCGAAGCGCTCGGCGAACCGGACGAAGGCGGCGCTCGCCCGCTTGGTCCAACCGCCCCCGCCGAGGATGGCGATCGGCCGCTCCGCCGCCCACAGCATCTTCTGCAATTCGGCCATTTGGGTCAGGCCGGGCCAGATCGGAGCCGGCTCGACGCGCGGCGCGTCGAGCGTTTCGGCCGTTTCCGTCAGCATGTCTTCGGGCAGCGCGATCACCACCGGGCCGGGCCGGCCCTGCATCGCGACGTGGAACGCGCGCTGGACGATTTCGGGAATTTGCGCGGCGGACTCGATCTGCGTCGCCAGCTTCGCGGTCGAGGCGAAGAAGGCGCGATAGTCCATTTCCTGGAACGCGCCTCGCCCCATCATCGCCCGATCGACCTGGCCGATGAACAGGATCAGCGGCGCGGAATCATGCTCTGCGATGTGAACCCCATGCGCCGCGTTGGTCGCGCCGGGGCCCCGCGTCACGAAGCAGACGCCCGGCCGCCCGGTGAGCCGCCCTTCGGTCAACGCCATGATCGCCGCGCCCGCTTCCTGCCGGCACACGGTCACGTCGATCGGGGAATTGTTCATGGCGTCGAGGGCGGCGAGGTAGGATTCGCCGGGAACGCAGTAAACGCGCTCGACCCCCTGGATGACGAGCTGATCGATGAGAATCTGTCCGCCCGTCCGCAAAGCTTCGCCCAACAGCCTGTCCTCGCGCCCCACCGTTTGCGGCCATGTTTGGCAGGTCGGTCGCCGCATTTCAATCGCTAGGCCTGCCCCATAAGCTCGCCTTGCGCCTGAGCCGAGTTCCAGCCATTCTTGGCGCGATGTCCGCCCCTGCAGAACGGCCCGCCGAGTCGAGCGCGCTGACGACGCTCAACGTGCGTGCGCGCGAGATCTTCCGCAGCATCGTCAACTCTTATCTCTCCAACGGCGAGCCTGTCGGCTCGCGGCATCTGTCTCGCCTGCTGCCGATCTCGCTTTCGCCGGCGTCCGTTCGCAATGTGATGCAGGATCTCGAGGAGCTCGGGCTCATCTACGCCCCGCACGCCAGCGCCGGGCGCCTGCCGACCCAGCAGGGTCTCAGGCTGTTCGTCGACGCGCTGCTCGAATTCGGCGACCTCGGGCGCGAGGAGCGGGCGCGCATCGACAGCCAGGTGCGGGCGGCGGCGGAAGGAGGCGGGTTCGAAGGCGCGCTGGCCGAGACCACGAGCCTGCTCTCGGAATTGACCCGCGGCGCCGGCGTGGTGCTGACCAGCAAGACCGACGCGCGGCTGAAGCATGTCGAATTCGTGCGCCTCGAGGCCGGCCGGGCGCTGGCGATCCTCGTCGCCGAGGACGGCTCGATCGAGAACCGCGTGGTCGCGACTCCGGCGGGCATGCCGGCTTCGGCCTTCGTCGAGGCTTCCAACTTCCTCAGCGCCCGCATCCGCGGCCGCACGCTCGCCGAGGTGACGGCCGAAATCGAGGCCGCGCGGCGCGACGCCCGCAAGGAGCTCGACGATATCGCCGCCCGCCTGGTCGAAGCCGGCCTCGTCTCATGGTCGGGCGCCGGATCGGGCGACCAGCTCATCATTCGCGGTCAGGCGAACCTGCTCGGCGACGTGCACGCCTCCGAGGACCTCGAGCGCATCCGCACCCTGTTCGCCGACCTCGAGACCAAAACCGACGTCATCGAGCTCCTCCACCGCGCCGAGTCCGGCGACGGGGTCAAGATTTTCATCGGCTCGGAGAACAAGCTGTTCTCGCTCTCCGGATCCTCGATGATCGCCGCGCCGCTCAGGGACAGCGACCATCGCATCGCCGGCGTGCTCGGGGTCATCGGGCCGACCCGGCTCAATTACGCCCGCATCGTGCCTATGGTCGAATATGCGGCGCAAGTGCTCGGCGAGCTCAAGCGCCCACGTTAGGGCGGCGAGTTGTTGTTTCGCTGCTGGAGAAACGCAATGTCGAACGCGTCGAATGTCGGGACCTCTCCCCATAGCCTCGGCGAAGCGATCGAGCGCTTGCGCGGAAAATGGGCGGCGATCACCGCCTTCGGCGTCCTCCTGGTCGTGCTCGGCTTCGCCGCGCTGTTCTTTTCCCTCGTTGCGACGATCGCCACCGTGACGCTCAACGGGGTCCTGTTCCTGATCGCCGGCGCGGCCGAAATCGGCATCGGCATGCACTCGCGAAGCTGGGGCCTGTTCTTTCTGTGGGTGGTCGGCGGCCTTCTCTATATCGCCGCGGGAATCTTGTGCATCGCCAACCCGATCCTCGCCTCGGTCGTGCTCACTCTCCTGCTCGGCGCCGGCCTCATCGCCGCGGGCGTCGTTCGCGCTTATCTCGCGACGCAGATTCCGGCCGGCGAGCCGCGCGGCCTTGTCTTTCTCGCCGCCGCGGTCACAATTCTTCTCGGTTTGATCATTGTCACTCACTGGCCGCTCGACAGCGTTTATGTGCTAGGCACCCTGCTCGGCGTCGACCTCCTGTTTCACGGGGTCGGATGGGTGAGCTTCGGCATGGGGTTGCATTCGCGCGCCTGACCCGGCCGGGCTTGCGCTCGCATCTTTTGGGGAGCCATCGATGGCCAAGTGGGTCTATTCCTTCAGCGCCGAACGCGCCGAGGGCAAAGGCGAAATGAAGAATCTGCTCGGCGGCAAGGGCGCGAACCTGCACGAGATGGCGTCGCTCGGCCTGCCTGTGCCGCCTGGCTTCACCATCACCACCGAGGTCTGTACTTTTTTCTACGCCAACGGCAAGGCCTACCCGCCCGAGCTCAAGGCGCAGGTCGACGCCGCGGTGGCGGAAGTCGGCCGCCAGACGGGACGCTCATTCGGCGACCCGGCCAATCCGCTCCTGCTTTCGGTGCGCTCAGGCGCGCGCGCCTCGATGCCCGGCATGATGGACACCGTCCTCAACCTCGGGCTCAACGACGAGGCGGTCGAGACGCTGGCGAAAACTTCGGGCGACGCCCGTTTCGCCTATGATTCCTATCGCCGCTTCATCCAGATGTATTCCAACGTCGTGCTCGAGGTCGACGTCCACAATTTCGAGGACATCCTTGAACAGTACAAGGACAGCAAGGGCTACGCGCTCGACACCGACCTCAACGCCGAGGACTGGCGCGCGGTCATCGTCGACTACAAGGCCCGGGTGGTGGAAGCGACCGACAAGCCGTTCCCGCAAAGTCCGGGCGATCAGCTGTGGGGCGCGATCGGCGCCGTGTTCTCGTCCTGGATGAACCAGCGCGCGATCACCTATCGCCGCCTCAACGCCATCCCCGCCGAATGGGGCACCGCGGTCAATGTGCAGGCGATGGTGTTCGGCAATATGGGCGAGACCTCGGCGACCGGCGTCGCCTTCACCCGCAATCCCTCGACCGGGGACAACGCCCTCTATGGCGAGTTCCTCGTCAACGCCCAGGGCGAGGACGTGGTCGCCGGCATCCGCACGCCCCAGAACATCACCGAGGCGGCGCGGAAGGCCGCCGGCTCCGACAAGCCCTCGCTCGAGGCGCTGATGCCGGCGGTGTTCAGGCAGTTCGCCGACACGACCAAGCTCCTGGAAAAGCATTACCGCGACATGCAGGACCTCGAGTTCACGGTCGAGCGCGGCAAATTGTGGATGCTGCAGACCCGCAACGGCAAGCGCACCGCAAAAGCAGCGTTAAGGGTCGCGGTCGAGATGGCCAACGAGGGCCTCATCTCGCGCGAGGACGCGATCACCCGCGTCGAGCCCGGCGCGCTCGATCAGCTCCTGCACCCGACCCTCGACCCCAAGGCGAAACCCAAGGCGCTCGCGACCGGCCTGCCCGCCTCCCCCGGCGCGGCGAGCGGCGAGATCGTCTTTTCCGCCGACGAGGCGCAGGCTTTGCGTCAGGCCGGGCGGAAGTCGATCCTGGTCAGGGTCGAGACGTCGCCGGAGGACATTCACGGCATGCACGCCGCCGAGGGCATCGTCACCACGCGCGGCGGCATGACCTCGCACGCCGCCGTGGTCGCGCGCGGCATGGGCAAGGCCTGCGTCTGCGGCGCCAGCACGATCCGCGTCGATTATGCCGCCCAGACGATGACCGCGGGCGGCGTGACCCTGAAGAAAGGCGACATCCTCACGATCGACGGCGGCTCGGGCGAGGTGATGCAAGGCGCGGTAGCGATGGTGAAGCCGGAAATGACCGGCGATTTCGCCACCCTCATGGGTTGGGCCGACGCGGTCAGGCGAATGAAGGT
This sequence comes from uncultured Alphaproteobacteria bacterium, assembly GCA_963806935.1. Lineage (GTDB taxonomy): Bacteria > Pseudomonadota > Alphaproteobacteria > Rhizobiales > Beijerinckiaceae > Roseiarcus. The sequence continues at coordinate 14,216 of CAWEAT010000051.1, read as the reverse complement.
GCGCGCCAACGCCGAGACCGCGGCCGACGCGCGCGTCGCCCGCTCGTTCGGCGCCGAGGGCATCGGCCTCTGCCGCACCGAGCACATGTTCTTCGACGGCGAGCGCATCGTCGCGGTGCGCGAGATGATCCTCTCCGAGAGCGAGCAGGGACGCCGCGCAGCGCTCGCCAAGCTGCTCCCGATGCAGCGCCAGGACTTCGCCGAGCTGTTCGAGATCATGACCGGGCTTCCGGTCACCATCCGCCTGCTCGACCCGCCGCTGCACGAATTCCTGCCGAACACCGATGAGGAGATCGACGAGGTCGCCAAGGTGATGAAGGTGAGCGCGGACAAGCTGCGCGCGCGTTCGGCCGAGCTGCACGAAGTCAACCCCATGCTCGGTTTCCGCGGCGTGCGGCTTGCGATCCGCTATCCGGAAATCGCGGAAATGCAGGCGCGCGCGATCTTCGAGGGCGCGGTCGAGGCGGGGCGAAAGACGGGGAAGCCGGTTACGGCGGAGATCATGGTCCCGCTCATCATCGGGCGGCCCGAGCTCGACTCGGTCAAGGCGATCATCGACGCCGTGGGCGAGGCGGTCGCCAAGGAGACCGGCGTCAAGGTTCCCTATCACGTCGGCACGATGATCGAGCTGCCGCGCGCGGCGTTGCGGGCGGGCGATATCGCAAGAAGCGCCGAGTTCTTCTCGTTCGGCACCAACGACCTGACCCAGACCACGCTCGGCGTGTCGCGCGACGACGCCGCATCATTCCTGGGCATGTACACCGTGAAGGGGCTGCTCAAGACCGATCCGTTCGTGAGTCTCGACACCGAGGGCGTCGGCGAACTGATCACCATCGCCTGCGAGCGCGGCAGGGCGGCCCGGCCGGACATCAAGCTCGGCGTCTGCGGCGAGCACGGCGGCGACCCGGCCTCGATCGCCTTCTGCGAGCACGCCCATCTCGACTACGTCTCCTGCTCCCCCTTCCGCATCCCCATCGCCCGCCTCGCCGCCGCGCAGGCGGCGCTGGGCAGGAAGGCGGCGAGCACCGCGTGAGGGGCGATCATTGTTCGGGGACTCCGGCCTTGCGCATGCCTTCCAGAACGAGCTCAAGCTGGGCGAGATATGTCGGGTCGTCGCTCCTCGCGGTCCGGGCGGCGCGGGCGCGGGAAATGGTGAATGTCGGGTCGAGCGCGAGGCCGGCCTTGACTGCGGAACGCGCCTCATCAACTCGACCGAGCAGAGCGAGGGCGGCGGCCAGATGAAAATTTGCGGCCGGATAATTTCGGTTGGCCTCGACCGCCCGACGAAGCCACGCGACCGCTTGCTCGTGACTGCCGAGGTGGAGCTTCGCGAGGCCCGCTACATTAAACCACGCGTAAGCCAGCGTATCGCGCGGACTGAGGCGCAGGGCCTCAACAATGTGAGCCTCGGATTCTTCGGCGCGACCGACATAAATCTTACCAAATCCGATGTTTGCATGGGCGTGGGCGAGATTTCGATCCAGCTCCAACGCATGTTCACATTCGGCGATGCCCTGCGCGGCGCGCCTGGTCAATATGTAGACAAGTCCCAGCCACATATGGCCAACGGCGTGGTCCGGGACTGACGACAAGGCTTTGGTCAACTTCGCTTCAGCCGCCACGAGGGCCGCCATCGGATCGGTCGCAAAGAGAAGCGCGCCTGCGAGTGTGTCCGCGCCGGCCGATCCAATGAGCGCGTCGACATTCTCGCGGTCGGCCGCAAGAGAGCGATCGAAAAAGCTGCGCGCTTGCGCGGCGTTGTCAGGGGTCGCACCCTTGTTGAGCCAAGCCAAACCCTGAAAATAGAGGTCCATCGAGTTCGGGGGTCGGCGCCTGTTCCGCGCGGCGCGCCTCGGCGGCGGCAAGCTGGGCGTTGAGCGCGCCCGCCAGGCGAGCGACGATTTCGTCCTGCATGTCGAAGAGATCGGCGAGCGGCTTGTCGAACCGCTCGGCCCAGAGATGATTGCCCGTTTCGGCGTCGATGAGCTGCACGTTGACGCGCATGCGGTTGCCGCCGCGCTGAACGCTGCCCTCGAGGACATAGCGGACGTTGAACTCGCGCCCGATCTGTTTCAGATCGGCGGCCTTGCCCTTGTAGGTGAACGCTGTGTTGCGCCCGATAACGAGCGAGCCTCGAATGCGCGAAAGATCGGTCGTCAGGCTCTCCGTGACCCCGTCGACGAAGTGCTCCTGCTCCGCGTCGCCGCCGATATTGGCGAACGGCAGGACGACCATCGAGAGGCGCGGCGGGGCGGATTTTTCCGGCGCCGAGGCCGACGCGGGCTTGCGCCTCGGCGGGCACGCCGACTTGCAACGAATAAACCCGGATCGGCTCGGCGATGTTCTTGAGTTGGGTCGGGCCGAGATCCGTGACCGCCCGATCGAGCCGGCCTTTCACCTGCCAATAGGCTTGTTCGGAGAGGCAAATCGCGCCCGGCTGGCAAATCCCTTCGAGCCGCGCGGCGATATTGACGCCATCGCCCATCAGATCGCCGTCGGCCTCCTCGACCACGTCGCCGAGATGGACGCCGATGCGGAGCTCGATGCGGCGATCTTCCGGCACTCCGGCGCTGCGTTCGGCCATGCCGGTCTGCACCTCGATCGCGCAGCGCACGGCGTCGACCACGCTGCGAAATTCGACCAAGAACCCATCGCCGGTGCGCTTGACGATACGCCCGCGATGGGCGGCTATTGCTGGATCGATGAGATCACTGCGCAGCCCCCGGAGCCGCGCCAGGGTGCGCTCCTCGTCGGCGCCGGCGAGCCGGCTGTAGCCGACGACGTCGGCGACCAGGATCGCAGCAATTTTCCGGGTTTCGGACATGGCGTCGCCCAGCAATTTGGCGACGTTAGCATAGCCGGTCGCAGCACGGGCGTCTCTTGACGCCTCTTTCGGCCGCTCGGGGCAGCCGGCTCCGGCCACACGCGGCGCATGTTAGCGACGGAGTATGGGGCTGAACTTGTCGGGATCGATGGGCGCTGACGTGTGTTGATGGACGATTTTCCAGCCGCCGTTCTTGCGCTTCACCACCCAGGTCAGGCGGTTTTGCATTGACCGCAACGTCTCGCCCGTTTCCGACACGGCTTTGTACGTCACCGTGGCGTATGCGGCTGCGACTTCCGCGCCTTGGACGGTGCTGACGTCGTCGAATTCGACCACGACCGTCTCGGAGCCGAGCGAGCCCAGCCATCCTTCGTTCATCTCGCGCCAGGGACCTGCTCCGACATAGGACCATCGACCCCACATGTCGTAGGCGGTGATATCCTCGTCGTAGAGCTCCAAGAGCCTGTCGACTTGCTTGTTCAGCACGGATGATTTGTAGGCCTCGAAGAAGCTGTCGAAGTCCGGCGTTTGTTGCATTCGCATGTCCCCGGGATTGCGGCGATCGCTTCATCCTGACGAAGAAACTTCAGCTTCCGCGATAGGTGGAATAGCTCCACGGCGATAGCAGCAGCGGCACGTGATAATGCGCCCTGGGGTCGGCGATGGCGAAGCGCAGCGGGATCAGGTCGAGGAACGGCGGGTCGGCGGTCTCCACGCCCCGGCGGCGAAAATAGTCCCCGGCGTGGAACAGGAGCTCGAACCGGCCGACGCGCGCATGGCTCGCGCTGATCAGCGGCGCGTCGGTGCGTCCGTCGGCGTTGGTCAGGACCTCGGCGATGAGAGTGCGCGCGCCCGCGGCCTCGAACTCGTAGAGCTCGACCCTCATGGCTTCGGCCGGCCCGCCGCGGACGACGTCGAGGACATGGGTGGTGAGACCGGCCAAATGATCCTCCGAAGCGGGTCGAGCGGGCCAGTCTATCGCGGCCGGCCGGCCGTCGCCATCGCGCCGGCCGCATGCGTGCCTAGCATGGCAGCAGCGCCGCCGGGCGTGATTGCCAATTCCGCGGCCGCATGAGAAGAGTGCACGACACTCACTTTTGCAACTTTCGTAGGATTGACAGGGAGGGCGGCCGCCGATGGACGACCGAGTCTTGGACGCTTCCGACGAGACCGACGAGTGGCTCGACGCGCTCGATTCGGTCGAGGCCTTCGAGGGCATCGCCAAGGTCGACGACATCCTCGATTCGGTGGTCGCAGCCGCCCGGCGCAAGGGCGCGAAACTGCCCTTCGCCGCCAACACCGCCTATGTCAACACCATCCCGCCCGAACAGCAGCCGCCCCATCCCGGCAACCGCAAGATCGAGCAGATCATCCGCCGCTATGTGCGCTGGAACGCGGCCGCCATCGTCGTCAAGGCGAACAAGGAGTCCTCGGAGCTTGGCGGCCACATCGCGAGCTTCCAGTCGGCGGCGACGCTCTACGACACCGGCTTCATGCATTTCTGGCACGCCGCCAACGACAAGCATGGCGGAGACCTGGTTTATTTCCAGGGCCACAGTTCGCCGGGCGTGTACGCCCGCGCCTTCATGGAGGGACGTCTCAGCGAGGAGCAGCTGGTCAACTTCCGACAGGAGGTCGGCCGCAAGGGTCTGTCGTCCTATCCCCATCCCTGGCTGATGCCGGAATTCTGGCAGTTCCCGACCGTTTCGATGGGTCTTGGCCCGTTGATGGCGATCTATCAGGCGCGGTTTCTGCGCTACCTGCATTGCCGCGGCCTCGCGGACACCGCCCCGCGCAAGGTCTGGGTCTTCTGCGGCGACGGCGAGATGGACGAGCCGGAATCGCTTGGCGCCATTTCGCTCGCCGGGCGCGAGAAGCTCGACAATCTGATCTTCGTCATCAACTGCAATCTGCAGCGCCTCGACGGGCCGGTGCGCGGCAACGGCAAGATCGTGCAAGAGCTCGAGGCCGATTTCCGCGGCGCGGGCTGGAACGTCATAAAGTGCCTCTGGGGGTCGGGCTGGGACCAGCTCCTTGCGAGGGATACGGCCGGCAAGCTGCGCCAGCTGATGGAGGAGTGCGTCGACGGCGAGTACCAGGACTTCAAGTCGAAGGACGGCGCCTATATCCGCAAGCACTTCTTCGGCCGCCATCCCGAGACCGCGGCGATGGTCGAGGACTGGAGCGACGCGGAGATCTGGGCCCTGACCCGGGGCGGGCATGATCCGGTCAAGGTCTACGCCGCCTACAAGGCGGCGGTCGACCACAGGGGCCAGCCGACCGTCATTCTCGCCAAGACGGTCAAGGGCTACGGCATGGGCTCGGCCGGCGAAGGGCAGATGATCGCCCATCAGGCCAAGAAGCTCGGCCACGAGGCCCTCAAGGCGTTCCGCGACCGGTTCCAGATCCCGGTTTCAGACGCTGAGCTCGACAAGGTCCCGTACCTGCGCCTGGACGAGAACGGCGAGGAGATGGCCTATCTGCGCGAGCGGCGGGCGGCGCTTGGCGGCTATCTGCCGGCGCGCCGCCGCCAGAGCGTGCCGCTCCAGGTTCCCCCGCTCTCCGCCTTCGACGCCGTCCTGAAAGCAACCGCCGAGGGACGGGAAATCTCCACCACCATGGCGTTCGTCAGGGTTCTGACCACGCTCCTGCGCGACAAGGACATCGGCCCGCATGTGGTGCCGATCGTCCCCGACGAGAGCCGGACCTTCGGCATGGAGGGTTTGTTTCGGCAGGTCGGCATCTTCAGCCAGGTTGGCCAGCTCTACCGGCCGCAGGACGCCGATCAGCTCATGTATTATCGCGAGGATCCGAAGGGGCAGATCCTTCAGGAAGGGATCAACGAACCGGGCGCGATGGCCTCGTTCATCGCCGCGGGCACGTCCTATTCGACGTCCAACGTGCCGATGGTGCCGTTCTATATCTATTACTCCATGTTCGGGTTCCAGCGCGTCGGCGATCTCGCCTGGGCGGCGGGAGACATGCGCACGCGCGGCTTCCTGATCGGCGGCACGTCCGGCCGCACCACCCTCAACGGCGAGGGTCTGCAGCACGAGGACGGGCATAGCCATATCCTCGCCTCGACCATCCCCAATTGCGTGACCTACGACCCGACCTACGGCTACGAACTCGCGGTGATCGTCCATGCGGGCCTGAAACGGATGCTCGTCGATCAGGACGACGTCTATTACTACATCACGACCCTGAACGAGAATTACGCCCATCCGGCGATGCCGGAGGGGGCGGAAGAAGGGATCCTCAGCGGCGCCTACAAGCTGCGCGAGGTCAAGGCCGACCGGCCCGGATTGCAGGTGCGTCTGCTCGGCGCCGGTTCGATCCTGCGCGAGGTCGAGGCGGCGGCGGACATGCTGGCCAGCGAGCACGGCGTCTCGAGCGAAATCTGGAGCGTGACCAGCTTCACCGAATTGCGCCGCGAGGGTCTCGACGTCGAACGGTGGAACCTGCTGCATCCGGAATCCGACCCGAAGGTTCCATTCATCACCCGGGCGCTGTCGAGCGGAAAAGGGCCGGTCATCGCCTCGACCGATTACATCAAGGCGATCGCGGACGGAATCCGGCCTTATGTGCCCGCTCGCTACAAGGTGCTCGGAACCGACGGGTTCGGGCGCTCCGACTATCGCCGCCGACTGCGCTCGTTCTTCGAGGTCGACCGTTATCACGTCGCCGTCGCGAGCCTGAAGGCGCTCGCGGACGAGCAATTGCTGCCGAGCCGGCGCGTGGCCGAGGCGATCGCCAAATACGGCATCGATCCGGAGGGGCCGAATCCGGCCCGCAGCTGAGCGTTCGCCGTCCCATTCAACCTTTGTCGGCTTGAGGAGAGCGCCGGTGGCGAAAATCGACGTGAACGTTCCCGATATCGGCGACTTCAAGGATGTCCCGGTGATCGAGGTCCTGGTCAAACCGGGCGACGTCGTGAAGGCCGAGCAGTCGCTGGTGACGCTCGAGTCCGACAAGGCGACGATGGACGTGCCGTCGCCGATCGCCGGCGCGGTCGCCGAGGTCGTGGCGAAGGTCGGCGACAAAGTCTCGATGGGGACGCTGATCGCGCGCATCGACACTGGCGCTGGCGAGCCGCGCGCGCGCCGCGGCGCCCGCCAAGTCCGCTCCGGCGCTCGCCCAAGACCGCCGCCGCGCCGGCCTCGCCCAAGACCGCGACGATCGACATCACGGTCCCGGATATCGGCGACTTCAAGGATGTGCCGGTCATCGAAGTCCTGGTGAAGACAGGCGACACGGTCGAGGCCGAACAGCCGCTGGTGACGCTCGAATCCGACAAGGCGACGATGGACGTGCCGTCGCCGGCGGCCGGCAAGATCACCCAGCTCATCGCCAAGGTCGGCGACAAAGTATCCATGGGCGCCCTGATCGCGAAGCTCGACGCCGGCGGACCGGCCGCGCCGGTCGCATCGGCGCAGGAGGATGAAGCCGAAGCGAAGGAAGAGGAGGACGCCGCCGAAGCGCCCGAAACCTCGCCGGTCGCGCCGCGGGATCTGCCTCCTCCGCTCGCGCCCGGGACGCCGGGACTCGCCAAGGCCGACTTCTCCGGCGTCTTCGCCGGCCCGGCGGTTCGTCGCCTTGCGCGCGAGCTCGATCTTGACCTCAACACGCTCAAAGGCACCGGAGAGAAGGGCCGCATCACCCGGGAGGACGTGAAGGCTGCGCTGTCGCGCGGCGGCTCGGGCGGCGCGCCTGCGGCCGGCGGCGCCCTGCCTGCGATTCCAGCCGTCGATTTCGCCAAATTCGGACCGATCGAAACGGTACCGCTGTCGCGGATCAAGCGCATCTCCGGCCCGCGCCTGCACGCATCCTGGGTCAATGTTCCGCATGTGACGCATTGCGACGAGGCCGACATCACCGAGCTCGACGCTTTCCGCAAGACGCTCGACGAGGAGGCGAAGAAAGACAAAACAAAACCTTACCGCGTGTCGCTGCTGCCGCTGCTGCTGCGGGCCACGGTCGCGACGCTGAAGACGTTCCCGACTTTCAACGCCGCGTTAAGTCCAGCCGGCGACTCGCTGATATTGCGGCGGTATTGGCACATCGGCGTCGCCGTCGACACCCCCGACGGACTGGTGGTCGCGGTGATCAAGGACGTCGACCGGAAAGGCGTCGTCGAGCTCGCCCGCGAGCTCGGAGCCCTTTCCGAGAAGGCGCGCGCGGGCAAGCTCGCGCCCGCAGAAATGCAAGGCGCGACCTTCACCATCTCTTCGCTCGGCGGGATCGGCGGAACGGCGTTCTCGCCGATCGTGAATGCGCCGGAAGTGGCGATTCTCGGCGTCGTACGTTCCAAGATGGCCCCGGTGTGGGACGGGAAGGCGTTTGAGCCGCGGCTGATGCTGCCGCTCTGCCTGTCCTACGATCATCGCGTCATCGACGGCGCCGCGGCCGCACGGTTCATGCGCCATCTGGCGGGGACCGTCGAGGACATGCGGCGCGTGCTTCTGTGATTGCGCGGGAATAGCGGGAGACAGGCAGCCATGGCCAAGGAAATCAGGCTTCCCGATATCGGCGACTTCAAGGACGTGCCGGTGATCGAGGTCCAGATCGCGCCCGGAAAAAGCGTCCGCAAGGAAGAGACGATCCTGACCCTCGAAAGCGACAAGGCGACGATGGACGTGCCCGCGCCCGAGGATGGGGTGATCGGCGAAGTCCGCGTCAAGGTCGGCGACAAGATCAGCGAGGGCGCGGTGCTGGCGACCTACGCCGAGGGCGAACAGGCCAAGCCGCGCTCGTCGACCGCTACCCCCGCCGCCCCGTCCTACGGCGGCGCGGAGATCCAGGAGCCCACGCCCAAGGCCGCGCCCGCGACCGCTCCGAAGCCCGCAGCCGATCCGGGCGGCAAGGCGGATTTTGAGGCCGACATTCTCGTCCTCGGCGCAGGTCCCGGCGGCTACACCGCGGCGTTCCGCGCCGCCGATCTCGGGCGGAGCGTCGTGCTGGTCGACGCCCGGCAGACGCTCGGCGGCGTCTGCCTGAACGTCGGCTGCATCCCGTCGAAGGCGCTGCTGCACGTCGCCAAGATCGTCGACGAGGCGGCCGCGATGGGCGCGCATGGGGTCAAGTTCAGCCAGCCCTCGTTCGATCCCACGGCCATTCGCGGCTGGAAGGATGGGGTGATCAAGCGTTTGACGGGCGGCCTCAGCGGTCTCGCCAAGCAGCGCAAAGTGAAGGTCGTGACCGGCCGGGGGAAGTTCACGTCGCCAAACACGCTTCAGGTTGAAACCGCCGAGGGGGCGCGGACCGTGCGGTTCAAGAACGCGATCATCGCCGCCGGCTCCGAACCTGTCGCGCCCGGGTTCATCCCGGCCGACCCGCGGATCTGGGATTCGACCGCCGCGCTCGAGATGAGCTTCATCCCGAAGCGCATGCTGGTCCTCGGGGGCGGCATCATCGGCCTCGAGATGGCGACGGTCTATCATTCGCTCGGCGCCGGCGTCACCGTGATCGAGATGATGGATCAGCTGATGCCCGGCGCCGACCCCGACATCGTCGCTCCGCTCGCCAAGCGCATCGGCAAGCTCTACGCCAAGATCCTGCTCAAGACGAAGGTGACCAAGGTCGAGGCCAAGGACGACGGGCTGCACGTTTCCCATGAGGGTCCGGACGGCGCGAAGACGGACGTCTTCGACGCCATGCTGGTCTCGGTCGGCCGGCGGCCGAACGGCAAGGCGATCGGCGCCGAGGCGGCGGGGGTCGCGGTCGACGAGCGCGGCTTTATCCCCGTCGATCGGCAGATGCGCACCAACGTTCAGCACATCTTCGCAATCGGCGACATCGTCGGCCAGCCGATGCTTGCGCATAAGGGCACGCATGAAGGCAAGGTCGCCGCGGAGGTCGCGAGCGGACACAAATCTTCGTTTGACGCCAAGGTGATACCGTCGGTTGCTTATACCGATCCTGAAGTCGCCTGGGCGGGTCCGACCGAGACCGAGCTCAAGGCCAAGGGGGTCAAATACGGCAAGGCCGTCTTCCCATGGGCGGCGAGCGGCCGGTCGCTGTCGCTCGGACGCGACGAGGGCGTGACCAAGACCTTGTGGGATGAGGAGACCCAGCGGCTGATCGGCTGCGGCATCGTCGGCCCGAACGCCGGCGACCTCATCTCGGAGGCGGCGCTGGCGATCGAGATGGGCGCCGAAGCCGAAGACATCGGCCTCACCATTCACCCCCACCCCACCCTGTCCGAAACCTTCGCCATGTCGGCCGAAGCCTTCGCGGGGACGCTGACCGACCTCTACATGCCGAAGAAGAAGTAGGCGCGCGCCATTTCGGATATGGACATTGGGGCATGTCTCGGGGACGATGTGATTAGAGCGGAGGCGTAGAGCGTCCAGACGGGTGGAGTTGGGCCGATGACTCAGAACGACGATCAAGCTTCGGACGACCGGGACTTTGTGCTGCAGCAGAAGGGGCCTGCACAGTTTGCCGCCCGAGCGAAGACCTCGCCCGGCAATGTCTGGTTCACCATCGGTCAGGGCTGGGCGTTCGACGCCGACGGCCAGACCCGCTTCTCGGTCAGGCTGACGATGATACCCACTGGTTGGGATGGCGAGCTGGTGCTCGTCCCGATTCCGAAACCTGACTACCAAGCATAGGGGAGGCGCTCGTGCATGGCCCTGAGATAGTCCCACCGAGTGCGGCGACCACGCCTGAGGATGTCAACGGAGTGCTGAATTTCCTCTGGCTCGAACTGACCAATCGCTGCAACCTCCAGTGCATCCATTGCTACACCGAGTCTGGTCCTCATACGGGCGGCGGCGACATCCTCACCCCCGAAAACTATGAGGATCTGATGTCCGAGGCGCACGGACTCGGATGCAAGAAAATCCAGTTCATCGGCGGCGAGCCGCAGCTCAATCCGCAGTTCAAGCGGCTGCTGCGGTTCAGCACCGAAGTCGGATTCGATTTCATTGAGGTGTTCAGCAACCTGACCAAGCTGGACGAAGAGACGCTCGAGATCTCGGTCGAAAATGGGGTGCATTTCGCGACCTCCGTATATTCGGACGATCCGGCGGCGCATGACCGGATCACCACCGTCCCCGGCAGCCATCGGCGGACGATCGGCAATCTTCGCCGTTTGGTCGACCGTGGAGTCCCCGCCCGTGCGGCGATCATCAGCATGGACAACGACGGGGAGGCCACCGAGCGGACCGGCCAGTTCCTGCGTGGTCTTGGCGCCAGCGTCGGGGGCAACCGGTCAACCGAGGTCCGCGAGTTCGGCCGTGGTCAGGAGGTCGTCGGCAAGAGCGAGAGCATGGATCGTCTGTGCGGGCATTGCTGGAACGGCAACCTTGCGGTCGCCCCTAACGGGAACGCGATGCCTTGTGTCATGGCCAGGCAATGGCCCGTCGGGAACGTTCTGGAGAATTCGCTCGGCGACATTCTCAATGGCGACGCGCTCCGCGCCACCCGCCGCCAGATCTACGAGCGCGCCTGGATGCAGACGGCCTGCGAGCCCTTCTGCATGCAATCTTGCGGGCCTGATCTGTCCTGCCCTTGCAATCCTCTCCTGTGCCAACAATCCTGCGCGCCTTGGGACGCTCAGTAGCAATTTTCGCGTGACATCGTCGCGGACAGCGGTCCTCTTCGGCTTCAGCGAGTGAGAATCTTCTTCTTTGGCGTCGGCTATTGCGCCGAAGCGTTGATCCGGACCATGCCGGCCATCGAGCCAGGCGGAACGGCCCGCACGGAGGCGCGCAGCGCGGAGCTTCGCGCTCGAGGCGTCGAAGCTTACGCGTTCGACGGCGCCCGCGCCGACCCGGGACTGGGCCGGGCGGTTGAGAAAGCGGAAGCGATCGTCGTCTCCATTCCGCCGCGCGAGGGCGCTGGCGCGGCGCTCGACCGGTTCGCGTCCGCGATCGCCGCCGCGCCGAACCTGCGCCGGGTCGTCTACTATTCGACCATCGGCGTTTATGGCGATCACGGCGGCGCCTGGGTCGATGAGACAAGCCCGACGCGCACTCGAACGGCGCGGGGGCTTGCGCGGCTTACGGACGAGGCGCGCTGGACGGCGGCGGCCCGGGCGCGCGGGGTCGAAGCGGACATCCTGCGCCTTGCCGGGATTTACGGGCCCGGTCGCAACGCGCTGATCAATCTGCGCGAGGGCCAGGCGCGGCGGATCGTCAAGCCGGACCAGGTCTTCAACCGGGCCCATGTCGACGACATCGCCGAGTTCACGCGCCTTGCGCTGACCCGCGGGCTTGAAGGACAGGTCTGGAACGTCGCCGACGACGAACCCGCCCCGCCGCAGGACGTCGTCGCCTATGCGGCGACGCTCCTCGGCCTGCCGCCGCCCCCCGAGGAACCGTTCGACGAAGCGCGGCTCTCCCCCATGACGGCCGAGTTCTACGCCGACAACAAGCGGGTCTCGATCGCCAAGGCCAGGGCGCTTCTGGGATTTGCCCCCGCCTATCCGACCTACCGCGAGGGTCTGCGAGCTCTTGCCGAGGCCGGCGATGGCCGCGGCGGGTGAGCGGCGCGCCTTGACCAAGAGGCCGCCTGCGGTCGTTATGGCGAGGCGCATGGAGGGTGGCATGGAGGCTTTGTCCGCGATCGAGCGGATCGTCCGCGACCTGCTTGTCTTCGTCGTCGCCATGAGCGCAATCCTGGCGGCGCTCTTGGTCATCATCTCGCGGATGCCGGACGACAATCCGCTGAAGCGGATCATGGTGGCGCTGAGCTACCGGGTCGGCGCGACCGCGGCGGCCGGCATGCTGGTGATCCCCGCAACCCCGATCCCCGGCCTCGACACGGTCATCGACATCGGCGCGCCGATCGCCCTCATCTGGTATTGGTGGACCTTCTTCCGCGACGCCCGCCGCGCCGGCTCGAGGAGACCTCCGGCATGAGATTCACCCAGGCGAACGGCCTCGTCGTCCATTACCTCGTCGAGGGCCCGGAAGGGCTGCCGCCGCTGGTGTTCATCAATCCGCTCGGCTGCGACCTGCGCGTCTGGAGCGACGTCGCTTGCATCCTGAAGCCCGATTTCCGGGTCGTCTGCTATGACAAGCGCGGCCATGGCCTGTCCGAATCCGGTCCCGACCATGCCGAGATGGCCGACTATGCGCGCGACCTGGCCGCGCTTCTCGAGGTCCTCGGCGTCGGCAGGGCCGCGATCGTCGGCATGTCGATCGGCGGCGTGATCGCGCAGGAGCTCTGCCGCCAACGCCCGGACCTCGTCGCCGCGCTCGTTCTCTGCGACACCGCCGCGAAAATCGGAACCGACGAATCGTGGGACGAGCGCATCGCCGCGGTCGAGCGCGGCGGCATCGAATCGATCGCCGAGGCAGTGCTCGAACGCTGGTTCACGCCTGACTTTCGCGTCCAGCGCGCGCCCGAATATGCGGGCGTCCGCGCCATGCTGACGCGAACCCCGAAGCAGGGCTATCTCGCCGCCTGCGGCGCCTTGAAGCGCGCCGACCTGCGGCCCTCAGCCCCCCTTATCGAAGCCCCTACCCTTTGCCTGGTCGGCGATCAGGACGGCTCGACCCCGGTCGCCCTGGTGCGACAAACAGCAGCGTTGATCAAAGGCGCGCGGTTTGAGATCATCGAGGGCGCGGGTCATCTGCCGAATGTGGAGAAGCCAGCCGCGGTCGCGCGGCTGATCGCCGAGCACGTAACGCGGACCGCCGCTTGAGCACGCGGCGCGCAGGGGTGACCATGTTGCCGAGAGTTAATCCAAAGGCTGAAATTATCGCCCTTTCCGTTCTTTGGATGAGAGAGTATAGACACGCGCCGTTTTGAAGGTCCGGCGGCAGCCGGCGACCGCGGGTTTCCCCTTTACGCATGTCCCACCCCCTTTCGAAAGACGTCGTTCCGCCCGCAGCCGTGAACGGCGAGGGCGAGGGCCTGACCCATTCGTCCGGGCATTTCTGGGTTCTCGCGCTCGGCTCGATCGGCGTCGTGTTCGGCGATATCGGCACCAGTCCCCTCTACGCGCTGCAGACCGCGCTCGGCCAGCTGAAGGGGACCGCGCTTGGACCGGTCGAGGTGATCGGCGTCGTCTCGCTCATTATCTGGGCGCTCCTGATCGTCGTCACCGGAAAATATGTGCTGTTCCTGATGCAGGCGGACAACAAGGGCGAAGGCGGCATCCTGTCGCTCAAGGCGCTCGCGCAACGCGCGCTCGGACAGCGGACGACGCTGGCCTTCCTGCTCGGGGTCGCCGGCTCGGCGCTGTTCTCGGGCGACGCCATCATCACGCCGGCGATTTCGGTGCTCTCCGCGCTCGAAGGACTGAAACAGGTCGACGTCGAACTCGCGCCCTATATCCTGCCGGCGACCGTCGTCATCCTCGTCATTCTGTTCGGCGCCCAGAGCCGGGGGACCGCGAGGGTCGCGGCCTTCTTCAGCCCGATCATGGTGATCTTCTTCG
>CAWEAT010000050.1:0-19307 GCA_963806935.1 uncultured Alphaproteobacteria bacterium | reverse complement strand
ACACCCTGAGCGGCATCAGCACGTAGAGCGCCTGCGCGCCGTCGCGGTCCTGGATGATGGTCGGCGAGCCGGGATCGGCGAGGCGGATCAGCGCGGTGTCGCCGACGAGCTGCCCGGCGATGTCGAGCAGGTAGCGGGAGTTGAAGCCGATCTCGATCGGCGCCGAATTGTAATCGACCTCGATCTCCTCGCTCGCCGAGCCCGAATTCGGGATTGTTGACCGAGAGCGTCATCTGCCCGTCGGCGATCGCGAGCTTGATCGCGCGGCCGCGCTCCGACGAAATCGTCGAGACGCGGTCGACGGCGCGCTGGAACGGCTCCTTGTCGACGACGAGCCGCTTGTCGTTGTCGGTCGGAATGACGCGGTTGTAATCGGGGAAGGCGCCGTCGATCAGCTTGGTCGTCAGCACCACGTCGCCGAAGCGGAAGCGCGCCTTGGCGGTCGAAATCTCGACCGCGACGTCCTGGGTCAGGTCCTCGAGCAGCTTCTGCACTTCGCTGACCGCCTTGCGCGGCGCGATGACGCCGGGCATGCCGGCCGACCCGTCCGGCGCCGGCGTCTCGACGCGCGCGAGCCGATGGCCGTCGGTCGCGACCGCGCGCAGCATCGGCTTGCCGTCGACTTCGACGGTGTGGAAGAAGATGCCGTTGAGATAATAGCGCGTCTCCTCGGTCGAGATCGCGAACTGGGCGTTCTCGATCAGCCGCCTGAGCTCGACCGCCGGCAGGGCGAAGCGGTGCGAGAACTCGCCGGAGGTGAGATCGGGGAAGTCGGAGGCCGGCAGGCCTGAAGGGTGAAGCGCGAGCGGCCGGACCGCAGGACCAGCTGGCCCGCCTCGCCGGCGATCTCCAGGCTCGCCTGCGCGCCCTCCGGCAGCTTGCGCACGATGTCGTAGATGACATGGGCCGGAACGGTCGTCGCGCCGCTCTGGGCGACGTCGGCGGGAGCCGACTCGGTCGCCTCGAGGTCGAGGTCGGTGCTCTTCAGCGCCAGTCGGCCGTCCGCCGCCTCGAGCAGCACGTTGGAGAGGATCGGAATGGTGTTGCGCCGCTCGACGATGCGATGGATGTGGCCCAGCGCCTTGAGCAGGACCGAACGCTCGATGGTGACCTTCATCGCATGAAATCCCGAGGTATCCCTGACGCCGCACGCCGCCCCGCAAGCGGGCGCGGACTTTGCCAAGGCGTTTCGCCGGCGCAAGTGGCGCGGAAGTCGATCGAAACGGGTCTCCTCAGCGATTTTCGCCAATTCGTCAATTCTGGCGCAAGCTTTACCGGCCCTTAAACCGCTGGCTTTACGTTCCTGGACCTGGCGGGGCGCGTTCGCCCGAGGCTCCCTTGTCGGAGCCGCCGCGAACGGGATCAGCAATGTTCGGCCGAAGCGGCAAGAAAACCGGCAGGCGGATCGAGCCGCGCCTCAATTGGCGCGGCGGGAGCGCTCCGGACGAGCTTCGCGCCGACCCCGCCGACCGCCCGCCGACCAGTCGCCGGACCAAGAAATCCGCGTCGCGACCGGCCGCGCGAGCCGGCGCGGAGACGCCGCTCGTGGCTTGGCCGCTTCGTCTACTGGGGCGCCGTGCTCTCGGTATGGGGCTTGATCTCGACGGTCGCGCTCGTCGTCTACTACGCGAGCCAGTTGCCGCCGATCGATCAGCTCGCGGTGCCCAAGCGGCCGCCGAACATCGCGATCCTCGCCGACGACGGGTCGCTCATCGCCAACCGCGGCGACACCGGCGGCCCCGCCATCAGGCTGATCGACTTGCCGCCCTACCTGCCGAAAGCTTTCGTCGCGATCGAGGATCGGCGGTTCTACGACCATATCGGCATCGATCCCCTCGGCGTCTCGCGCGCGCTCATGCGCGACGCGGTCGGCAGGAGGAACATCGAGGGCGGCTCGACGCTGACCCAGCAGCTGGCGAAGAACCTGTTCCTGACCCAGGAGCGCACGCTGTCGCGCAAGATTCAGGAGGCGATCCTGGCGTTGTGGCTCGAGCGCCGGTATTCGAAGGACCAGATCCTCGAGCTCTATCTGAACCGCGTCTATTTCGGTTCGGGCGCCTATGGGGTCGAGGCGGCGGCGCAAAAATATTTCGGCAAGAGCGCGCGCTTTGTCACCCTGCCGGAAGCCGCGCTGCTGGCGGGGCTCATGAAGTCGCCGACCAGGCTCGCGCCCAACCGCAACCTCGCCGGCGCCAACGAGCGCGCGGCCGAGGTCATCACGGCGATGGCCGAGCAGGGCCACATCACCGAGGCGATGGCCAAGTCGGCGCTCGCCAACCCGGCGCAGGTGGTCCACGACAAGGGCGCAGGCTCGATCAACTACGTGGCCGACTATGTCATGGACTTGCTCGACGACACGGTCGGCGCGATCGATGACGACATCGTGGTGACGACCACGATCGATCGCAGGATGCAGGCTGAGGCCGAGCGGGCGCTGACCGACGAGCTCAACGCCAAGGGCGGCAAATTCGGCGTCGAGCAAGGGGCGCTGGTGGCCCTCGATCCCGCGGGCGCGGTCAAGGCGATGGTCGGCGGACGCAACTACGCCGAGAGCCAGTTCAACCGCGCGGTCGCGGCCAAGCGCCAGCCCGGCTCCTCGTTCAAGCCGTTCGTCTATCTGGCGGCGCTGGAGAAGGGCCTGACCCCGGACACCATCCGCGAAGACGGGCCGATTTCGGTCAAAGGATGGAATCCGGAGAACTACTCGCGCGAGTATTTCGGACCGGTGACGCTGACCAAGGCGCTCGCGCTCTCGCTCAACACGGTCGCGGTGCGCCTTGGCCTCGAAGTCGGGCCGAAGGCGGTGGTCGCCGTCGCCCATCGGCTCGGCATAACGTCCGATCTCGATCCCGTCCCCTCGATCGCGCTCGGATCATCCGAAGTCACGCCGCTCGAAATGGTTTCCGCCTACGCGGCCTTCGCCAACGGCGGCGTCGGCGTCCAGCCGCATGTGATCTCACGCGTGCGCACCGCCGGCGGCAAGCAGCTCTACGCGCGGCGCAACGCCAGTTTCGGCCGGGTCATCGACCCGCAATATGTCGCGATGATGAACCAGATGATGCAGGAGACGCTGCTCACCGGCACCGCCCGCAAGGCTGAGCTGCCGGGCTGGCAGGCCGCCGGCAAGACCGGAACGAGCCAGGATTGGCGCGACGCCTGGTTCGTCGGCTACACGAGCTACCTGGTCGCCGGCGTCTGGCTCGGCAACGACGACGGCTCGCCGACCAAGAAAGTGTCGGGCGGCAATCTGCCGGTCGAAATCTGGAGCCGGTTCATGAAGTCGGCGCATGAGGGCGTGCCGGTCGCCGGCCTGCCGCTCGGGACTTGGCGCAACGCCGAGACGCCCAATCCGGATGTCCCGCTGCTGCCCCCGCTCGATCTTACGGGAGCGCAGGCGCAGGCCCCGACGCCCCCGCCGGGCGGGCGGGGCGGGCTTGCTGCGCAGCCAGGCCCCGCATCCCAAAGCCCCGCCCGCGCCGGCCTGGGGCCCGCGCGGCGCGCCTGGCCCGGCGGCCGACCGGGCGCCGATCCCGCCCGCTTCGATCCCGAACCCCGTCCCCGCGTCGCGCGACAAGGGACCTCTCAGCAAGCTGTTCGGGACGCTCTGACGAGAAACAAGGTCTAGGCCCGAGAGAGACCGGCGGTTGATGCGGGATGTTCGCGATTGCGGTCCTCTTCCCCGATCGGGTCCGCCGCAGTCAAGCCGTGAGCCTGACAGAGCGCCTCGAGGTAGGAGCCGCGTGGCGGCGAGGCTCCCATTTTTCGGAATAACACCGAGCGCCAGAGGTGGACTGTCCTCGTTTCCTCGCTCAGCTCGGCCTTGAGGAGCTCCGGCGGGCCGCACAGCAATTTCCAGTTGTGATGGGAGACCGGATAGAACACCGAGCTTTTCTTGGCCCGTTTCGCCACTCCGTACTTCCGCGCGAGATACGTTAGGAACATCGGTCCGAATGTGCCCCAGCGGTAATTCTCAGGCCGGAGGTCCCCCTCGGTCAGCCTCCTCCAGTAGAAGATGGCGGTCTTTCTCGGCCCGTAGAAAGGCGGGCGCCAGTTCATCTGCGGGATCTCGCAGAGCTCCCGAACCATGTCGGAGTTCGCCGGGAGGCGCAAAACCGCGCCGTTTATCGAGGACCGGTGCTCCCACCCGAACAGATAGTCGTCCTCGAAGTCGATCGGCCGGATGAAATAGAGGTCGAGATCGACCCAGGCCCCCAGTCCCTTCGCCTGCATCGCGTAGCGAAAGAAATCCGTGCCGAGGGCGGCCGAGCCGCCTTCAAAATAATGCGCAAGCTCCTGATACGGAACCACTTCATTCGCGTCACGGACCTCGACCCCGCCGGGAGTTCCGCGAAGCTTTCCGGGCGTATACGAATAGAGCGTGAATGAGTGACCGACGGCGAGCCCCGAGGCCAGCGTCAGTTTCTCGATGTAGCCAAGCTGATCGCCGATCCAGAGCGAATTCAACCGAGGAAGCATTCAGGCCCTTTCTCTCTGCCCCTCGATCCGCTCCGGGCCGCTCAAAGTCAATCGGCCTCAGGCGTCGACGCGAGGCCATCAACATCCCGGCGCCAGCCGAGGGGGTTGCCGATCGAGGGTCGTTAGGCCAAGCTTTCGCTTGGCCGAGCGGGTCGGCGGGTGAGATTCATGTCGAAGCTGCTTATCGCGTGCGCGACCTTCGTCCTCGTACTTTCGGTCGCCGGCGCGAATGGCGATACGCTGCCGCTGCCGCAAAGCCTGTCAGGCTTCAGCACTCGCGACGGCGAGGCCTATTTTGCCGAGAGCGACGCGCGGGAGGCCTATTTCCCACTCGCCAGCAACTTCCTGACGCAGAAGACCCAGGCCTATTGCGGCGTCGCCTCGATCGTGATGGTGCTCAACGCGCTCGGCGTCCCGGCGCCCCCGGTTCCCGAATACACTCCCTACCGCACGTTCACCCAGGACAACGTGCTCAACGAGCAAACGGACGCCGTGCTCCCGCGCGAGACGCTCGCGCGGCAGGGCATGACGCTCGACCAGATCGGCGGCATCCTCGCCACCGTGCCGGTCAAGGCGGAAGTCCATCATGCCTCGGACAGTTCGGCCGACGAATTCCGCAAGCTGGCGAGCGCCTATCTCGGCGAGCCTGGCCACTTCGTGCTCGTCAACTACCTGCGCAAGGCGCTCGGCGAGGAGACCGGCGGTCATATCTCGCCGCTCGCGGCTTACGACGGCAAGGCCGACCGCTTCCTCATCCTCGACGTCGCGCGCTACAAATATCCGCCGGTCTGGGTCAAAACGGCCGACATTTTCGCCGCCATGAACACGCCCGACGCCGCAAACGACAACAAGAGCCGCGGCTTCGTGCTGGTGACGGCGGCGACTGTTCAGTAGCCCGGCGGTCCGGCGCCGTCGAGGCAGCCATCCCAGAGCGACGCGGGGAGGCCCCGGACACCGCGTACACCGCGACGATCCGCGGCCAACGGAACGCGATGGCCGAGCTTCGACGTCGATGGCGCGAGTAAGTATCTCCCGGCAAAGCCGGGGGCTTTATGGTGTGAACCGCTCAAAGCGGTAGGAGGGGTCGCTGAGGCGCCCCCTTGAGTTTGGCGGCCACCTGAAGGTGGCGTTTTTCAGCGCCAGAGAATTCATCTGTTCGAGCCTCTGATCCTCTTTCTCTTGGTTGCGAATGTAGGCGCGGATCACTTCCTCGTCCCGCCCGACCGTGTTGACGAAGAAACCTCGGGCCCAAAAGTGCTGTCCGACGAAATTGCGTTTGCGCTCTCCATAAACCCGAGCCATGTGGATCGCGCTCTTGCCCTTGATGTACCCGACCACCTGCGACACCGCATGTTTCGGCGGGATCGACAGCAGCATGTGCACGTGATCGGGCATCAAGTGCCCTTCTTCGACCTTCAACTCCTTCTGGAGCGCAAGCCGGCGGAAAACCTCACCCAGATGACGCCGTAGCTCCTGATACAACGTCCTGCGCCGACATTTCGGAATGAAAACCACATGATATTTGCAGTCCCATGTGGTGTGGCTTAGGCTCTCGTACTCGTCCATCGGTGGAGTTCCTTTCGTGTGAGTGGCTGCTCACGTTGGAACTCCGCTGATGGACCGCCCTAAACGTCAAACTGCTACTGCCACCCCGGCAAAGCCGGGGGGTCTCCCGCTTACGCTAGACCACCGCCACGATTATGTGCGCCTGAATCTTGGCCGCAACCTCGCCGCCGCCATGTCTCTCCGCAATCGCGGATGCGGCGTGGTTGGTTGCAGCCTCCAGTTTTCCCGCGTCTCTGGCCTCGATTTCGTTGCGGAGAGGAGTTCCCTGACAATAAGCAACCGCCGGAAGGCGCGGCGAGGACGCACGGCTCTGTTCGGCTCTCGTCTCGATCGCCACATGGGAGAAGCCAGCGTCCTTAAGCTCGCTGCGGATCAGCGCCGTGTCGTGGTAGCCGTGCGGCGTACGGGCCAGAAAACGCGGCGGATCATTTGGAAAAATCTCCGCGAGAGCATTCGTCACATCATCCGCAAACACATTCTCCTCGATGCGATCCCATACGTTAAATAAAAAATGTCCTCCACGTTTCAGGACTCGCTTTGCTTCGCCATAGGCGATTGAGCGGTCGGGAAAGAACATCGCCCCGAACTGACAACAAACGAGATCGAAGGCCGCATTTTCAAACGGGAGCGCCAGAGCATCCGCCTGGCGCCACCTGACGCGACCGTCGGGAGCTTGTCGCGAGGCTGCGTAGTCGAGCATCGGCTGGTTGAGGTCCGTTACGACATAGCTCGCGCCGGGCGACAGTTTCGGCGCCAAAGCGCGGGTGACGACTCCGGTGCCCGCGGCAGTTTCCAAAACCGTGGCTGGCGACAAGGACGCGGCTCGTTGTGCGAGATCTGCCGCGAACGGCTCGAAAATCAACGGCGCCATGTAGCGATCGTAGTTTTCCGGAACCGAGCCGGCGAACACCTTGTCCGTTTCCCGCATTGCTATCACCCGTCGTCGCTTTGATGGCTCGCGAGACCAGCATATCAGTATTCGCTCTAGCCGTTTCGACTGAGAGGCGTCCAATACAGGGGGCGACTATGCCCGCTGTAGCTCCGCGAAGGCGGCAGCAGGATCAGCCAGGGCAGGTTCTCAGCCAACGACATCGCCTCGAATGGGGTCGCGTCGGCTAAGGTGCGGTTGCGCCTTGATGAGACCGCGCCCTAGGCTCCTCGTTACGAACATGAGGAGACGCTCCGTGCCGACCAACACACAGATCCTGCTCGACCACCGTCCGACCGACAAGGTCTCGCCCGCCAATTTCCGCATCGTCGAGACGCCGGTTCCGACGCCAGGGCCCGGCGAGGCGCTGGTGCGGCACAGTTTTCTCTCGCTCGACCCCTATATGCGCGGGCGGATCAGCGACGCGAAGTCCTACGCCAAACCGCAGGAAGTTGGCGCGGTGATGGGCGGGGGCACGGTCGGAATCGTCGAGGCCTCGATGAACCCGCGCTTCAAGACCGGCGACGCGGTCGTCGGCATGGGCGGCTGGCAGCGCTATTCGGTCAGCGACGGGCGCGACCTTCGCGTCGTCGACGCGAAGTCGGTCCCGATCCAGGCCTATCTCGGCGCGCTTGGCATGCCGGGCGTCACTGCTTGGTATGGGCTGAACAAGATCATCGCGCCGAAGAGCGGGGAAACGGTGCTGGTATCCGCGGCGACCGGGGCGGTCGGCTCGGTCGTCGGCCAGCTCGCCAAGCTCGCGGGCGCGCGTCCGGTTGGCGTCGCCGGAGGAAAGGAAAAATGCGCCTACGCCGTCAAGGAGCTTGGCTATGCCGCCTGTGTCGACCACAGGTCGACGAATTTCGCCGAGGATCTGAAAGCCGCACTGCCGAACGGCGTCGACGGGCTGTTCGAGAATGTGGGCGGCGAGCCGTTCCAGCAGGCGCTGCGGCGGCTCAATGATTTCTCGCGGGTGGCGATTTGCGGGCTCATTGCGTCCTACGAGGCTCCGCCCACCACGCTGCCCGACATGCGCATTTTCCTCGTCAAGCGGTTCAAGATGGAAGGCTTCATAGTCTCCGACCATTTGGATCTGTGGCCGAACGCGATTGGGGAACTGGTTTCTCTCACGGCCGCCGCGAAGCTGACTTGGCGCGAAACCATCCGCGAAGGGCTCGAAAGCGCGCCGCAGGCGCTGGTCGACCTGTTGCACGGGAAGAATTTCGGCAAAATGCTTATTCGAATCGATTGAGTTCGGCTCAACTGCGAGCCCGCTATTGAGTTGCGAAAAATGTTGCGCGCGACTATCTAGCAGTAATGAAGCTCGGCCACTGGCTTAAGCGGAACAGCATGACGCGAGCGGATTTCGCCCGCCGCATCGGCGTCACGCCCGGCGCAGTGACTTTGATCTGCCGCGAGCACGGCTCGTGGCTCTCGCGCGAGACCGCCGAGCGGATCGTCGCCGAGACACAGGGCGCAGTGACGCCAAACGATTTTCTAAGCTCCGGCGCGCCGGCGCAGATTGGGGCCGACATGCTAAATCCCGTTGCCGACGCCATCCAGGCTTTCGCCCATGGCGAGATCGTCGTCGTGACCGATGACGACGACCGCGAGAACGAGGGCGACCTCGTCGTCGCCGCTTCGCTCTGCACCACCGAGAAGATGGCCTTCATCATCCGCAATTGCTGCGGCATCGTCTGCGCGCCGCTGACCGGGGACGACGCCCGGCGCCTGAACCTTAACCCTATGGTGGCGATTAACGATGCGCCGCTCGGCACGGCGTTCACCGTATCGGTCGACGTGCGCCACGGACTGACCACCGGCATATCGGCCGAGCAGCGGTGCAACACGGTGCGCGCGCTCGCCAATCGCAACATGGGCGCCAGCGATTTCGTCCGCCCCGGCCACGTCTTCCCGCTGGTCGCCAAGGACGGAGGCGTGCTGATGCGGTCCGGTCATACCGAAGCGGCGGTCGACCTGTGTAAGCTCGCCGGTCTGACGCCGGTCGCTGTCATCTGCGAACTCGCCAACGACGATGGCACCGTAATGGTCGGGCCGCAGATCGAGGCCTTCGCCGATAGGCACAAGCTCAAGCGGATCTCGGTCGCCGACCTCATCGCCTATCGGCAAGCGCGCGAGAAGCTAGTGGAGCGAGTGGCCTGCTTTCCGATCAAGACCCCGATCGGCGAGCTTCAGGGCTACGCCTATCGCACGCCGTTCGATCCGGTGTTGCACTTCGCCTTCGTGCACGGAAACATCGGCGATGGGCGCGAGGTGCCCGCGCGTCTCCATCGGGCCGATATCCTCAGCGACATTTTCGGCGGCGGCGCAATTCCCAAGGTGCTGAGCCGCTTCAAAGCGGAGGGGCGCGGGGCGCTCGTTTACCTGCGCGACGGCGCGGCCGGCGTGCCGGCGAACCTGAGCGGCGCCCAAGCGACAACCTCCGACGACGCGCGCGCGACCCAATGGCGAGAGATCGGGCTCGGCGCCCAGATCCTGCGCGACCTCGGCGTGACGTCAATCCGGCTGCGCACTGACAATCCGCGCACCTACGTCGGGCTTTCCGGCTTCGGCATCGAGATCGCAGCGGTCGAGCCGATCGAAGGTTAACGCGGACGCCACGAAGCGGCGCGTCCAGCGCGAGGTGAAAATCAGTCGCTGGGTGCAGCAACACTGATTTGGGTGGACAGTGGACCTTGAACCGGTCTATTCCTACACTGGGTGCTGCTGCAACGATCAAGTAAAATACGCAAACGGCGAGAATGAGCGACCGGTCCGTCGCTCGTTAACGTGGAAATGCCGTGCTTGTTAAGGTCCTGATTCTTTCCGTATGATAGGGATGGCGCTTTCGGAGTGAAAATTCCTATGCCGCCAGACCTTCAGGGGCTGTCGTTCCAAACCGGATCGATCTTCACCCCCGGCGCGCCGATCAATGAAAAGGACCTGTTCGCCGGGCGGTCGGAGCAGGTCGAGAAGATCATCGACGCCGTGTCGCAGCGCGGATGCCACGCAATCCTTTACGGCGAGCGCCGAGTCGGCAAGACCTCTCTGTCGAACATGATTTCCGCGTTTCTCGCAAACAACCTTTCGTTCGTGATCTCCCGGACCAATTGCGACATATCGGATAGCTATTCGTCATTATGGGCCAAGGCGCTGAAGGATATCGAGGCGTCGAAACGTCAGCCCCAGCTCGGATTTCCTAGCCGGCAACCGGTCGCTCTAACGGCGCCCGCCTACGACGCGCTGACGCCCGACAGCGTGCGACGAGCCCTCCAGGATTTGTCCGCGATGGCGTCGCTGATCGTCATTTTCGATGAGTTCGATCGGGTCAAGAGCACCGAAGTCATCACGGCGATGGCCGACACGATCAAGGCCCTCTCCGACAATTCCGTGAACGCGACCGTTTTGCTCATCGGCGTCGCCAACTCGGTCAAAGAGTTGATACGCGAGCACCATTCGATCGAACGAGCGCTGGTCCAGATCCCGATGCCGAGAATGTCCGATGACGAGATCAGGACCATCATCGACAAGGGCCTCGCCCGGTTGACAATGGGGATCGACGACGCGGCGCGCGAAGACCTGGTGATGTTCTCGCAAGGGGTGCCGTACATCGCCCATCTGCTTTTGCATCTATACCTGCCGCGCAGCGCTGACGACGGGCCGGAAGACGATCTTTTGCTCGCATGTCGAGCAGGGAATGAACCGGTCGCTCGATCAATGGCAGCAATCGATCAAGGCGCTGTACAATGACGCCGTGCAAAGTCCACGCCCGGGACACATCTATAAGGAAGTGTTGCTTGCGTGCGCGCTGGCCGAGGTCGACGACCTTCGCTTTTTCACGACCGCCGCGGTCAGGCCGCCGCTCGCGCGGATCGCTGGCAAGGAGTTCGACGCGTTCCACTACGCCCGTCACCTGAAAGAGCTCAGCGACCCCGGGCGAGGCCGCATTCTTCAACGTGTGGGAGAATCGTTCCGCCTGCGCTATCGGATCTCGAACCCAATCTTGAGGCCGTATATCATCATGCGCGGCGTCAAGGACAAACTGATCGGCAAGAATCAAATCCTGGAGTGGAAAAACGCGGCGTATGAGCCTGCGAGAAGCCCGTCGCCCGGGCGCGAGTATCAGCCGGGACTGTAAAGCCCGCGAATCCAGATGGCCTATCCCGTTTCGCCCGTCAGCCTTCCATCAGGGTCGTGACATGCACGGCGACCGACCGCGCGAGCCCATCAAGATCGTAGCCGCCTTCGAGCACCGAGACGACGCGCTCGCCGCACTTCCGGCGCGCGATCTCCATGAGGCGCCGCGTCGCCCAGCCGTAATCCGCCTCGACCAGATTGAGGTTGCCGAGCGGATCGCGGTGGTGGGCGTCGAAGCCTGCCGAGATAATGATGAGATCGGGCGAGAACGCCTCGACGCGGGGCAGGATCACGGCCTCCATCGCCTCGCGAAAAGTTTCACCCGCGTCGCCGGCCCTGAGCGGCGCATTAACGATCTGGTCGTGCTCGCCGCGCTCGCCGACCGCGCCGGTCCCCGGATAGAGCGGCATCTCGTGGGTCGAGGCATAGGTTACGGTCCGATCGTCCCAGAAGATATGCTGGGTGCCGTTCCCGTGATGGACGTCGAAATCGATGATCGCGACCCGCTCGGCGCCGTGCGCCGCCTGAGCGTGGCGCGCCGCGATCGCCGCATTGTTGAAGAAACAGAAGCCCATCGGGTTCGCGACTTCGGCGTGATGGCCCGGAGGGCGGGTGGCGACGAAGGCGTTGCGAACCTTGCCGCTCATCACCTCGTCGACGGCGAAGACCGCGCCGCCGGCCGAGCGCAGGGCGGCCTCATAGCTGCCCGGCGACATCGAGGTGTCCGGATCGACCGCCGTTATACCCTGTTTCGGCGTCGCGGCGCGGATCGCTTCGATATAGTCCTTAGGGTGGACGCGGGCGATTGCCGCAAGGTCGGCGCGCGGGGCGAGGTCGCGCGCCAGCATCTGAAAGGCCTCGCTCTCGAGCGCGCGCTCGATCGCGCGCAATCGATCGGGACGCTCAGGATGGCCCTCGCCCATCTCATGCGCCAGGCAGGCCGGGTGACTGATGACAAGCGTAGTCAGGGGGATGTTGTCCTGCTTGGAGATTTGCGTTTCCCGGGCGCCTCCGCCGCACTCTTGCGCCAACGCGAAGGAAAGTCCATGAGCAAGCGAGTAAACCGGACGCAGGGCTTGAAGCCGATCCGATGACGACGAAAAACCAGCCAGCCGCGCCTTTTTGGCGAGTGAGGACGCTCGACGAGATGACCGCGGCCGAATGGGAAAGCCTTTGCGACGGCTGCGGCCGCTGCTGCCTCGTCAAGCTCGAGGACGAAGATGACGGCAAGATCCATTTCACCGACATCGGCTGCCGGCTACTCGACGCCAAGACCTGCCATTGCCTCGACTATCGGCAGCGCCATCGGCGGGTCCCCGACTGCGTGAAATTGACGCCGCAAGCAGTACGCGAGCTGAGCTGGCTTCCCGTGACCTGCGCCTACCGGTTGGTCGCTGAAGGACGAGACCTGTTCGACTGGCACCCATTGGTCTCGGGTTCTCCCGACAGTGTGCACGAGGCGGGAGTTTCGGTGCGCGGCCGGGTGTCGGCAAGCGAGACAGACCTTGCGCCCAAATCTTGGCCGGACCGGATCGTCACATGGCCGAACCGGAAGCCGCGCGCCAGCCGTGGAAACCCGACGCCGCCGATCGCTCGGCGACCGCGTTAGCCTATCCTGAGACATCGCCCGTGCGCCCGAGCGGTCATTCAGCCGCCGTTCAACGACGGTTCGCTAAATCTCGGATCGCCACGAACTGAAAGGTTCCCCCATGCGAAATACCGTGTTTGCGTCTGCGCTTGCATTGGTCGGCCTTGCCGCCGCCGCTCCTGTCCATTCGATGCCGTTCCCCGCGCTCGCCGACCAGGCGCCATCTGCGATCACACTCGCCGCGGGCGGCTGCGGCATCGGCTTCCATCGAGGACCTTATGGCGGGTGCCGACCGAACGGCGGCCGCTACGCCTACGGGTATCACCCGTACGCGCACCCCTACGGCTTCTACGGCCGCCGTTGCTGGTGGCGCGGCGGGGTGCGGGTCTGCAACTGAGCAGCTGAAACCCGGGCGAGGCGCTGGCGACCAAAAGCCGGCGCCTCACGCCGAGGCGCTCGGCCGCGCCTTCAACGCATCGCGCCAGCGGTTGAGGTTGGCGAGTTCGGGCGGGATGACGATCCGCGCGGGCCTGGCAAAGTCGAGCGCGACCAGCCCGGTGATGTCGGCGACAGTAAAGCGCTCGCCGGCGATGAACGACCGGTCGCCCAGCGCCTCATCGACGATCGCCATCGCCCGGAGCGCCCTCGGCCGATTGGCCGCCGCCCATTCGGGAACCTGCGGGTTCTCCATTTCCGCCATATGCGGATGGCTGTGGCGCAAGACTTGGGCGATCGGGAGCAGCAGTCGCAATTCGAGCTGGCGCTGCCACATCTC
The DNA here is from genome assembly GCA_963806935.1 of uncultured Alphaproteobacteria bacterium. Classification (GTDB taxonomy): domain Bacteria; phylum Pseudomonadota; class Alphaproteobacteria; order Rhizobiales; family Beijerinckiaceae; genus Roseiarcus. Next base: position 5,837 of record CAWEAT010000050.1, on the reverse strand, counting down.
GATCATCGCCCGTTCGAGCGCGGTCAGGCCGAACAGGTTCGGCTCCGGCCACAATTCCTCGATGTAGCGGCAGATGGCGATTGATTCGGCGATCCTTGTGCCATCGTCCAGTTCGAGAATCGGGATCGTCTGGAAGGGATTGAGGGCCGAGAATTCGGGCGTCATTTGCTCCAGTTTGGCGAGATCGACCTCGATCCGAGGAATCGTGACCCCCTTCTCGGCGAGGAAAATGCGCACGCGGCGCGGGTTTGGGGCCAAATTTGAGTTGTAGAACTTCATGCCGCCCTCCTCCCCGCCGCGGCCGCCTCCCGCTACCTCGGCGGGTTCAGTACCTCTGGGCTCGACGTCGCAGCGCGAGAACCGGCGCCCGTGGACTTAACGACGTTAGTCGAAATATCCTCAATAATCTCTCAATTCCGCGCCATCGCGTCAGTTGCTCGTTAAGCATTCCGGCCGCATGATTGACGCGAGTAAGGCGTGCGTGTCGGGCGGTTCATGAGTGACGTCGGGGCCGATCTGGCGGGGAGCGGACATAGAGGCGACCCCGACGCAGCCGCGCGCCGGCGCAAGATGAGCGTCCAGCTCCGGGAGGCGCGGCGGTCCCTCTCCGAACCCGATGCGGTCCCGAGCCATTCGGCGGCGATGGTGCGGTTGTTCGCCGAGATCAATCGCAGCGCCTCGCCGATGCTCGGCATCATCGCGCTCGGCGTCTGCGCGACCGCGCTGGCGTGGGTCGACGCCGGACCGCTGGTGACCTGGATCACTTTCATCTCGTGCGCGATCGCGATCGGCTATGCGCTGCCGATCGCGTTCCTTGACAGCAGCGAAAAGGAAAAAGCAGCCGGCGCGTGGCGGCGCAAGTTCGTGCTCTCCACCACGCTCTGCGGCTCGGCCTGGGCCTACCTCATTGTCGTGCTGCTCAAGTCGCACGATCCCAACGCGCAGGCGTTCGCCATTGTCGTGATGCTCCTGGTTTCGACCGTGATGTCGCTTCTGGCCGCGGCAATTCCGGCGGCGTTCGTGGCCGGCATGCTGCCGATGATCCTTGGCGTGATTATTCTTTACGCCCCCCGTCTGCAGGGAGCGGCGCTGCCGACGGCCGCGCTTGCCGTGGGCGTCATCGGCTATTTCCTGGTCGTGGCGCGACGCCTGCACGCCGCCGCGGCGCAGAACATTTCATTTCAGGCGGAAAAGGACTCGCTCATCGCCGAGCTCGAGCAGGCCAAGCTCAATTCGGATGAGGCCCGCCGGCGCGCCGAGAGCGCCAATCTCGCCAAGTCGCGCTTCCTGGCGACGATGAGTCATGAACTCAGGACGCCGCTCAATGCGGTGCTCGGGTTCTCCGAAGTGATGAAGGCCGAGCTGTTCGGTCCCCATACGGCGCCGGTCTACAAGGAATATTCCACCGACATCCACTCGAGCGGCCAGCATCTCCTGATGCTCATCAACGAAATACTCGACCTCTCGCGGGTGGAAGCCGGACGCTACGAACTGAAGGAGGAGCCGGTCTCGCTCACCGGCGTGGTCGAGGAATGCCTCCGTCTTATGTCGATGCGCATCGAACGGCGGCGCCTCGTCATCACCGAAGCGCTGGAGAGCGACCTGCCGCGGATCTGGGCGGACGAGCGCGCGGTGCGCCAGGTGACGTTGAACCTACTCACCAACGCCATCAAGTTCACGCCCCAGGGCGGCTCGGTGGTCGTCAAGGTCGGCTGGACCCGGACCGGCGGGCAATATCTCTCCATCCGCGACACCGGGCCCGGCATTCCGGCGGAGGAAATCCCGATCGTGCTGTCGTCTTTCGGCCGCGGCACGCTGGCGCAGAAGAACGCCGAGGAAGGCACCGGCCTCGGATTGCCGATCGTCAAGGGCCTGGTCGAATTGCACGGCGGCGAGTTCCGCCTCAAGTCGACGCTGCGATTTGGGACGGAGGTGATCGTCATCTTCCCGCCGGAACGGGTCATGGACACCCTGCCGGCGCTCGATCCGGAAGCGGCCCCCGAAACCGCGGAGCGGCGCAGGCGGCGCGCGCGCCGCCGCCGCGATCCGATCCGCGCGGCGTAAGGCCCGTCGACAAGGTCAGACGTCCGCTTCCTCGCCGAAACCAGCCGCCTCGATTGCGAGGTGAGTTCTTGTTCTGGAAGCTCGCATCCTGGCCGGCGACCAGCAAGGGCGCGGCGGCGGCGATCGCATGGCAGACGGCTTCGACCCAGCCCGCTTCCGACTTGGCGAAGTCGCTCAGCACGTAATTGTGAACCAGCGCCTTGTCGCCGGGATGGCCGATGCCGATGCGCACCCGCTTATAGTCGTTGCCGACGTGAGCTGTAATCGAGCGCAGGCCGTTGTGGCCGGCGTTGCCGCCGCCGACCTTGACCCTCACTTTTGCGGGCGCGAGGTCAAGCTCGTCGTGAATGACGATCAGCGCGGCGAGATCGAGCTTAAGATAACGCAGCGCCTCGCCGACGCTGCGTCCGGAATTGTTCATGTAGGTCTGCGGCTTCAGCAGGATGACCCGCTCATCGCCGACCGGCCCCTCGGCCGCCCATCCCTGCCAGCGCGCGCGAAACGGGCCGAAACGGTGCGCCTCGGCGATCGCATCGACCGACATGAAGCCGACGTTGTGTCGGTTGCGGGCGTGACGCGCGCCCGGATTGCCGAGTCCCGCGATGACCAGCATGGGGTCCCCGATCGATCAGCATGAGCGACGGGCTTGGCCGCGTTGGCGCGGGCCCGTCGGCTCGGGGCGTGCGCGAGCGCTATTTCTTTGCGGCGGCGGGCGCGGCCGCTTTTGCCGGAGCGGCGGCGCCCTTGGCGGCGTCGGCCTTGGCCGGTGCGCCCGCCGCAGGCGCGGAGGCGGCGGCGCCCGGCGCAGGCGCGGCGGCGGCCGTCGCCGCCGCAGCCGGCGTTTCCTCGACCATTACCGTCGGCGGGACGATCGTGACCACCGTCTGGTCCGTCTTGGAGCTGACCGGCCGGCAGCCCTCCGGCAGCTTGACCGCGGAGACGTGGACGGAATCGTGAAAATCGAGGCCCGATAGGTCGATGGTGATCGATTTGGGGATGGCGTCGGCCGGCGCCATCACCTCCACCGTATGGAGCACGAGATTGACCGCGCCGCCTTTCTTCACTCCCGGCGAGGCTTCGCGATTGACGACATGCACCGGCACGCCGATGCGCACCCGCGATCCCGGCGCAAGCCGGAGAAAATCGACATGGACCGGCCGGTCGGAGACCACGTCGAGCTGATAATCGCGCGGCAGAACGCGCTCCTTCCGGCCTTCGACCTCAAGCTCGAAAATGGAGGTCAGAAAGTGGCCCGAGTAGATGAGCTTGTTGACGTCCTTGTAGTCGACCGAGATCGGCTCGGGCTTCAGGCCGCCGCCATAGATGACGGCAGGAACGCGGCCTTCGCGACGAACGGAGCGGGCGGCCCCCTTGCCTGTCCCGCTGCGCGTCACGGCCGCGAGTTGCTTGATCGCTGCCATGATGATGTCCTTGTTTTGTATGATCGCGCCTTGCCTCCAGGGGTGTCGGATACCGGCGCGAAGCCGGGGCTTATAGAGAAGCGGGGCCGGAAGCGCAAGGGCGTGTTCGGGGAGGGGTGGGGGGGCGGGGGGGGGGGGGGGGGGGGGGGGGGCGGGGGGGGGGGGGGGGGAGGGGGGGGGGGGGGAGGGGGGGGGTGGGGGGGGGGGGGGGGGGGGGGGGGGGGGGGGGGGGAGGAAGGGGGGGGGGGGGGGGTGCGGGCGCCGGGGGCGTGTTTTCTCTCTGTTTTGATATACGGGGTGGAAGACGCGGCCGGGCGGAGGGAAAGAGCGGAGGGGAGAAAGAACCCCCTTTTATCTCCTTTTAATTTTGAACCCGGACAGGGCGGCCGCATCTCCTTGCTTTCGCCAGTCCGTGGCTTCATTGCTATCGCCGGAGAACGGAAAGATGGCGAGCGATCCGAAGACGAACAATCAGTTTCGCATCGAAAAGGACGCGCTCGGCGAAGTGCGGGTGCCAACGAACCATCTCTGGGGGGCGCAGACCGAGCGGTCGCGGCAGAATTTCACCATCGGCGTCGAGCGGCACCGCTGGGGCCGCCCGGTGGTTCACGCCTTCGGGCTCCTCAAGAAATGCGCGGCGCTGGCAAACCTTGAGCTCGGCCATTTGCCGAAGGAGAAGGTCGAACTCATCGTTCGCGCCGCCGAAGAAGTGATCCACGGCAAGCTCGACCATGAGTTTCCCTTGGTCGTGTTCCAGACCGGGTCCGGCACGCAATCCAACATGAACGCCAACGAGGTGATCGCCAACCGGGCGATCCAGCTCGCGGGTGGCGTCGTCGGCTCCAAGAAGCCGATCCATCCCAACGACGACGTCAACCACAGCCAGTCGTCGAACGACGTTTTCCCGACCGTCATGCATATCGCTACGGTCCACCAGACCAAGCAGTTCCTGCTGCCTGCGGTTGCGCGACTGCGCGACACGCTCGACGACAAGGCGAAGGCGTTTTCGACCATCGTGATGGTCGGCCGCACCCATATGCAGGACGCAACGCCGCTGACGCTCGGCCAGGCGATCTCAGGCTGGGCGGCGCAGATCTCTCACGCGATCGAGACGGTCGAGAGGGCCTGCGAGGGCCTCCTCCCGCTCGCGATCGGCGGCACGGCCGTCGGCACCGGGCTCAACGCCGATCCGCGGTTCGGCGACACGGTTGCGCGAAAGCTCGCGGAGGAAACAGGAACGCCGTACACCTCGGCGTCGAACAAATTCGCGGCGCTCTCGGCAGACGACGCAATGGTCAATATGAGCGCGGCATTGCGCACGCTCGCGGGCGCGCTGATGAAAATGGCGAACGATATCCGCCTCTACGCCAGTGGGCCGAGAGCCGGCATCGGCGAATTGAAAATCCCCGAGAACGAACCCGGTTCCTCGATCATGCCGGGCAAGATCAATCCGACCCAATGCGAAGCCTTGACCATGGTCGCGGTCCAGGTGTTCGGCAACGACACATCGGTCGCCTTCGCCGGCTCTCAGGGGAACTTCCAGCTCAATGTCTATCGGCCGGTCGCCCTGCACAACGTGCTCGAGTCAATTCAGCTTCTGGCTGAAGGCTGCCGCTCCTTTGACGAGAATTGCGCCCGCGGCATCGAGCCGAACGAGAAACGGATCAAGGAGCACCTCGACAATTCGCTGATGCTTGTAACGGCGCTCAATCCTCATATCGGCTACGAAAAGGCGGCCGAGATCGCGCTCAAGGCCTATCGCGACGACGTCAGCCTGCGCGAGGCGGCGCTCGCGCTCGGTCATGTGACTGCCGATCAGTTCGACAAATGGGTCCGCCCCGAGGACATGATCCATCCGCTGGCGATCGATGGCGAGGAAGGGTCGGCGGCCAAACACGAGCGCGCCGGGAAAAGCCACAAGACGCGCTGATCTGTGTCGCGCAGCGCCGATTAGAGCACTTTGCTCTCGCCCGGAGTCGGGTCGGCTCCTCGCCGTCAGTGGGCCCCGGCGTTGGTCCGGTCAATTGGTTTGGGTTTTCTTGGCTCGTGGCCGTTGGCGCCGAAGACCCGGCTCATGAGGCGTTTGAATTGTGTTGGATTTGCTTGGATTCGCTCGTGCGAATCGAGGCTTTTCAATGGGTTGCGTGGCCCGGAAGCGGGGATATATTTTTTTGTCGCGCTTTGTTGCCGCAAGAGAGGGCCCGCAAGGCAAACTTGCGTCCTTGGCGCGAAAGAAGGCCGGGAGCGTTCATAGGCCAGCTTAACCTGAATTCTGATTTTCCGCAATGGATTGTCGCTCGAACCGTCTCTCAATCGGCCGCCGCAGACCCGATGCGAAACGCACTAGCTTGA
>CAWEAT010000049.1:0-37250 GCA_963806935.1 uncultured Alphaproteobacteria bacterium | reverse complement strand
GCCGGGGCGCACGGGCTTGCGCTGCTTACGATGGTTGGCGGCCTCTCGGCGGCGACCGGAATGGTCGTGGTCGAGAGCGTCGCCTGCGCGATCACCATTTCCAACGATCTCGTGATGCCGCTCGCGCTCGGCGCCGGGGCGCGCAGGCGCGCGCGGTCGAGGGCGACATCGGCGCCCTGGTGCTCTGGGTCCGCCGGATCGCGATCGTCGGCGTCCTGGCGCTTGGCTTCGCCTACGAGCGGATGGCCGGCGAAGCGGGTCTGGTGTCGATCGGCCTGTTGTCGTTCGCGGCCGTGGCGCAGATCGCGCCGGCTTTCCTCGGCGGCCTGTTCTGGCGGCGCGGGACCGCGCGGGGAGCCATCGCCGGCATGACCGCGGGCGCGCTCGCCTGGTTTTACCTCTTGCTTCTGCCCTCGATCCGGCCCGATCAGGCGCTCTCGGGCTTTTTGGCGCACGGGCCGCTGGCGATCGCATGGCTAAGCCCCGCCGCGCTCGTCGCCTTTGCGCCCAATGCGCTGGTCGGCGGCGTGGTGCTGTCGCTGGCCGCCAATATCGCGGCGTTTTTTGCCTTTTCGTTGACCCGCCAGCCGAGCGCCCTCGAACGCGCCCAGGCGAGCGCATTCGCCGGAGGGGGCGTCGGCGGCAAGCCTCAGGCGTTCCGCCTCTGGCGTTCATCGACGACCGGCGGCGAACTCGAGGCGGCCGTCGCGCGCTATCTCGGCGCGGGTCGGGCGCGCCGCGCCTTCGTGAGCTTCAAGCGCGAGCGCGGCCTCGTTTACGACCCGACCCTCGAGGCCAGCGCGCAACTCATTCGCCACGCGGAATTCCTGCTTTCGCCGGCGATCGGCGCTTCGACGTCGAGGCAGGTGCTGTCGTTGCTCTTGAGGCCCCGGACCGTTTCGGGCGACTCGGCGCTCAAGCTCATCGACGAGGCTTCAGCCGCGATCCAGTCGAACCGCGATCAGTTGCAGCACGCGCTCGATCACGCCCGGCAGGGGATCACGGTCTTCGACGCCAATCTCGCGCTGACCGCCTGGAACCGCGAATTCGCGGACCTGTTCGATCTGCCGCCTGCGATGCTACGACACGGGGTGGGGCTTGACGAGATCGTGCGCTTCAACGCCGGCCGCGGCGCCTACGGGCCGGGCGACTGGAGGACTTCGTGGCCGAGCGGGTCGCGAGCCTGCTCTACGACGACCAGCCGAACCGGCTCCGACTGTTCTCCTCCCACCGCGTGATCGAAGTGCGCTCGGCGCGGCTGCCGGACGGCGGCATCGTCACCACCTATACCGACGTGACCCAAACCGTTCAGGTCGAGGAAGCGCTCGAGGCCGCCAACGAGATGCTCGAACTTCGCGTCGACGAGCGCACGGCGGAATTGCAGCGCCTCAATGCCGAACTCGAGCGGGCGAAGAACGAGGCCGATGCAGCCAATCTTTCCAAGACACGTTTCCTCGCCGCCGCCAGCCACGATATTCTGCAGCCGCTCAACGCCGCGCGCCTCTACGCGAGCTCGCTCTCCGAGGGCGGGAGCCAGATCGGCGTCGAGGAGCGGGCGGATCTGGCGCGCAACGTCGATGTCTCGCTCGAGGCGGTCGAGGAGATTCTTGGCGCGCTGCTTGATATTTCGCGCCTCGACGCCGGCGCGACCCGGCCGGAGATCTCCGACGTCCCGGTCGGCGACCTGATGGGAACGCTCGAAATCGAGTTCGCGGCCCTCGCCCGGGCCAAGGGGCTCGACCTCATCTTTGTCCCGACGAGTCTCGCCGTCCGCACCGACCGGCGACTGATGCGGCGGCTGATGCAGAACCTGATTTCGAATGCGCTCAAATATACGCTGAAGGGTCGGGTGCTGGTCGGCTGCCGGCGATTGCCCGGCGCAGCGCGGATCGAGGTCTGGGACACCGGCCTCGGCATTCCGCCCGAGCATGAGCGGGCGGTGTTCGCCGAATTCCGGCGGCTCGATCAGGGCGCGCGGGTCGCGCGCGGCCTCGGCCTCGGTCTGTCGATCGTCGAACGCCTCGGGCGGGTGCTCGAGCATCCGGTCGGCCTGCGCTCGCGCCCCGGCAAGGGCTCGGTGTTCTCCGTCACCGCGCCGCTCGGACTCGCGGCCGCGAAGCCGCGCGCCGAGCCCGACGCGCCCGAGCCGGTCGCGGCCGGCGAACCGCTCAGCGGGTTCAAGGTTCTGGCGATCGACAACGAGCCGCGCGTGCTGGAAGGCATGCGCGTTCTCCTTGAGCGATGGGGCTGCGCGGTCGCGACCGCGCACGGCCTCGAGGAGGCGACGGCGGCGCTCGCCGCGTTCGGCGAGCCGGACGTCATCATCGCCGACTACCACCTCAATTCGGGCGACGAACTCGCCGCGATCCGGGCGCTGCGCGAGCGCTTCGGCCGCGCCATCGCCGCGATCCTCGCCACCGCCGACCGCAGCCCCGAAGTGCGGGACGCCGCGGCGCGCGAGGACGCGGTCGTGATGAACAAGCCGCTCAAGCCGGCGCCGTTACGGGCGCAGCTCACCCGCTATAGCGCCATGCGCGAGGCGGCCGAGTAGGGCCGAGCGCCGCCGCCCGCGCAACAAAAACCAAGCCGGCCGCAACGAAATCAAAGCCGGGCGCAACGAAAACCAAGTCCGGCGCAACAAAATCAAAATGCCGCTTCCGCCGCCGAGCGGAGGGTTTTCAACGGGTTACGGACCATGCGGGCGGACGTTGCCCTCGCTCGGAGCGCCGCGCGCCAAAGCCCGCGTCAACGAGCGGGCGAGCGGTGCGTCTCGGGGGATTGGCAGCCGCGCGCATCTCCTTTCGTCCCAAGCCGGCTCCCACTTTCCGGAAAAACGGAACACGGAATCCAGGCTCTGTCAAGAAAATGTCGATTCGGGGAACAAGCTTGCCGCGTTCAGTCGTGATCCCGGACCCGCACGCGGGCGTTTTCCATCTCTGGCGTTTTTCGACTATAGGGCGTCGCCACCGGTCAACATGAGAGCGTCAATGCCCGCCGCCCCCCGCCCCTTCGACGATATCCGCGCTCTCCTCGCCAAAATGCCGAAAGCGGACGAGGCGGCGCGTACGGCGGCGCGCGAGCGCGAGGCGCAACTGACCAAGCCCGCGGGCTCGCTCGGGCGGCTCGAGGAGATCGCCGAATGGCTGGCGGGCTGGCAGGGATCGCCCCGCCCGCATGTCGATCATCCGCTGGTCGCGGTCTTCGCCGGCAATCATGGCGTCGTCGCGCAGGGCGTCTCCGCCTATCCGGCGTCGGTCACGCAGGCGATGGTGGCGAATTTCCCGGCCGGCGGCGCGGCGATCAATCAGATCTGCAAGACCTTCGACATCTCGCTCAAAGTCTACGAACTGGCGCTCGACAAGCCGACCGGCGACATCACCCAGGAGCCGGCGCTCGACGAGAAGGCCTGCGCGGCGACGATCGCCTTCGGCATGGAGGCGCTCGCCTCCGAGCCCGACCTGCTCGTGCTGGGCGAGATGGGCATCGGCAACACGACGGCGGCGGCGGCGATCTATCACGCGCTGTTCGGCGGCGCAGCCGGGGATTGGGTCGGCCGCGGCACGGGCGTCGACGACGAGGGCCTGAGGCGCAAGGCCGACGCGGTGCGCGCCGCGGTCGCGCGCCACAACGCGCATCTCGACGATCCGCTCCAGATTCTGGCGCCGCCTCGGCGGGCGCGAAACCGCGGCGATCGCGGGCGCGATCCTCGCCGCGCGCCTGCGCGGCACGCCGGTGCTGCTCGACGGCTTCGTCGTCTGCGCGGCCGCCGCGGTGCTGCTCGCCCTCGACGATTCCGCGCTCGACCATTGCCTCGCCGCCCATGTCTCGGCCGAGCGCGCGCACCGGCACGCGCTGAAGCTCCTCGGCAAGACGCCGCTGCTCGATCTCGGCATGCGGCTCGGCGAGGGCTCGGGCGCGGCGCTCGCGGTCGGAATCGTCAAGGCCGCGGTCGCCTGCCACAACGGCATGGCGACGTTTGCCGAGGCGGGCGTCGCGGGCAAGGAAGAGCCCTGAAGGTTGAGCGCGGTGTTTTCAATGCCATTGACGCGAACGAGCCGACGAGGACGACGTGGGCGAAATTCGCGCGCTCATCGACGCCTGGATTTCGGCCAGCAACGCTCGCGACCTGCCCGCGCTCATGGACATGATGACCGACGACGTTGTCTTCCTGACGCCGGGCCGCCCGCCGTTCGGAAAAGCGGAGTTCGCAGCCGACAGCCAACGCATGAAGGGCGTCGCAATTGACGCGCGCGCCGAAGTGCAGGAGATCGAGGTCTTCGGCGCGCTCGCCACATCCGCAACCATATTCAAGTCGAGCTGACCTCCTCGAGCCAGGCGCCGCGGCGGATGTCTGGATATGCGATGAGCGTCTTGCGCAAGGAGGCCGGCGGGCGCTGGCGCATAGCCCGCGACGCCAACCTGGTTATGCCGGAACAAACGTGAATTCGCGGTGCGACCGAAGAGAGGGAACCAAGATTGATGAACGAGCGACGGTGGAGCGAGGTCGATTCCTATTTCGCCAAGACGCTGGTCGGGGCGGACACGGCGCTTGACGAAGCGCTCGCGGCCAATTCCGCGGCAGGGCTGCCGTCGATCGACGTCTCGCCGCCGCAGGGCAAGCTGATCCATCTCCTGGCGCGGATGACAGGCGCGCGCAAGGCGCTCGAGATCGGGACGCTCGGCGGCTATTCGACGATCTGGCTGGCGCGCGCCTTGCCCGACGGCGGCCGGCTCATCACGCTCGAAATGAGCGCCAAACACGCCGACGTCGCGCGCCGAAACGTCGCCCGCGCCGGTCTTGGCGGCAAGGTCGAGATCAGAACCGGCGCCGCCTTGGAGACCCTGCCCAAGATCGAGGCCGAGGGGCTCGGCCCGTTCGACTTCGTGTTCATCGACGCCGACAAGACCAACAACGCGGCCTATCTCGAATGGGCCCTGCGCCTGTCCCGACCGGGAACCACGATCATCGTCGACAACGTGGTGCGGGAGGGCGAGGTGATCGACGCCGCGAGCCGCAGTCCGGACGTCGTCGGCGTGCGCCGGATGTTTGAATTGATGGCGCGCGAGCCCAGGCTCAGCGCAACCGCGATCCAGACGGTCGGCGCGAAGGGTTGGGACGGATTTGCGCTGGCGATTGTGCACTGACCGAAACGACGGGTGACTGGAACAGGACGGCTTGTTAATATCGGCAACGGACAGCCCCTTTCTATCGAAGGAGACGTATTTTCCTGTCTTGATGGAGCAACACGATGGTTCGCGCGCACATGGTCGCACTTGCGTTCGCCGCAGCGTTCACCACGGTCTCGACGTCGTACGCCTCGTCCGATGAGGAGATGATTTTCCCCCGGGGATCTCGCCATTGCAGGCCGAGCCAGGCGATTGGGCGGCGGATTTCAACCAGGCGCTGATCGACTGCTTCAACGGGTCAATGGCCACGTGTGATGGGATCTGGCTCAGCAAGCGGATTCTGATGGACACTTATCTTTACCAGTACGCGCGAACCTGCGGCGGCCGCGTCTCTCTCGAAGCCTTGCGCGAAGCCGGGGCCTTCCGCCTGCAGGGGCCATCGATGCACTGCATCGAAATCTTTCCCGGGCACGAATGAGTGGACGCGGGCTGAGGGCGCTTACCCGAATTCCCGCCCCCCTTGTGGGGGCGTGGACCCGTCGGCCTTATCCCTTTTCCGCGCCGATCAACTTCGCGAGCCGTTGCAGCGCGAGCAGTAGCCCTGCGTTCCGCAGCCGACGATGACGCCCGAGGCGACCCCTGACACGTAGGAATGATGGCGGAAGGACTCGCGCTTGTGCACGTTGGAGATATGCACCTCGATGATCGGCCCGGCGAACGCGTTCAGCGCGTCGAGGATCGCGACCGAGGTGTGGGTGAAGGCGGCGGGATTGATGACGATGCCGGCGGCGCGCTCGCGGGCGGCGTGAATGAGTCAATGATCTCGTATTCGCGATTGCTCTGATGGAACTCGATCTGAAGCCCGAGCTCCTTGCCGACGCGGCGGCAGTCAGCCTCGACGTCGGCGAGCGTCTCGCGGCCGTAGATCTCGGGCTCGCGCTTGCCGAGCAGGTTGAGATTGGGTCCGTTCAGGACGACGACGATCGGATTCACGCGGCTCCCCCAAAATCACGTCATCGCGAGGAGCGCAGCAACGTGGCGACCCCGGGCGCCGCGGGGCGCGCGACGTTCCCTGGATTGCTTCGGCTCACGCTCGCAATGACGGGCACCGTTCGACCCAGATGCAATCTGCTCTAGCACATGCGGCCCAGCCGCGCATGCCGCTCAATAATGGGCGATGACGACCATCGGCTTGGTCTGCAAATCGGCGGGAGGATAGGTTTGGACGCCGTCCGGCCCGGCGCCGGGCCATTCGGCGATCGCGGCGGGCGCAATTCCGTTGCGGCTGAGCTCGGCCCGCACGCTCTCGACCCGGCGGTCGAGAATGCGGGCGCGCTGTTCCGCGTCCCCCGCCACCTCCGCCCGCGCGTTGACGTCGATCAGCGTGACCGTTTGCGGCGCATCGCCGGCGGCGGCGTCGACGACCATCTGCCGGCCATAGGTCGTGAGCGCCGAGCCGCGCCACGCCCTCGCTTCGAGATAGTCGCGCTTGACGACCGGGGGCGTCGCGCAGCCCGACCGCCATGAGCGCGACCGCGCAGGCGAAAAGAATGCGCCTCACCCGTGCCATGCGGCGACGGTTTTCAGCGCCGAGAAGCCGTAGAGCGCCTCGAAGCCTTTTTCGCGGCCGTGGCCCGATTTGCCGACGCCGCCGAACGGCAGCTCGACGCCGCCGCCGGCGCCGTAATTGTTGACGAACACCTGGCCCGCGCGCAACGCCTTGGCGAACCGCATCTGGCGCCCTCCGTCAGCCGTCCATAGTCCCGCGACCAGGCCGTAGCCGGTTCCATTGGCGATCGCGACCGCCTCGGCCTCGTCGTCGAAGGGAATGACGACCTGGACCGGCCCGAAGATTTCCTCCTGCGCAAGCCGATGGCCGGGGAGGACATCGGCGAACAGGGTCGGAGCGACATAATGCCCGCCGCGCGGGGCGTCGTCGACGATCTCGCCGATCGCTGCGGTCTTGAGGTCGGCGCCGTCGGCGAGGAACCGGCTCACGATCGCCTTCTGCTTCTCGGAGATGAGCGGCCCGACGTCGAGGTCGGCGTCGGCCGGGCCGACCTTGAGGGTCCGGTAGCGGGCCGCCATCCGCTCGACCACTTCGCCATAAACCCGGCGGTCGACCAGAATGCGCGACGCGGCCGAACAGGTCTGGCCGGCGTTCTGGATGCCCGCGTTGACCAGAAACGGCAGCGCGCGGTGAAGGTCGGCGTCGGCGAACACGAGTTGAGGCGATTTTCCGCCGAGCTCGAGCGTCACCGGCGCGACATGGCGCGCCGCCGCTGCCTGCACCAGCGCCCCGACCGCGACCGAACCGGTGAAGGAAACATGCCTGACGCCGGGGTGGGCGGCGAGCGCCGCGCCGGCCTCCTCGCCGAGGCCCGGGACGACATTGAGCGCGCCGTCCGGAAAGCCCGCTTCGCGCGCGAGATCGGCAAGCGCGAGCGAGGTCAGGCAGGCTTCCTCCGCGGGCTTCAGCACGCAGGCGTTGCCCATCGCCAGCGCCGCGCCGACGGTGCGCCCGGCGATCTGCATCGGATAGTTCCACGGCACGATATGCCCGGTCACGCCATGGGGCTCGCGCAACGTGTAGACCGTATAGCCGCCGAGGTAGGGGATGGTTTCGCCCATCACCTTGTCGGCGGCGCCGGCGTAGAACTCCATGTAGCGGGCGAGCGCGAGCGCGTCGGCGCGGCCCTGCTTCAACGGCTTGCCGACGTCGAGCGCCTCGATCCGGGCGAGTTCGTCGACGCGGGAGGCGACCAGTTCGCCGAGTTTCGCCAAGAGCCGCCCGCGCTCGGTCGCGGTCAGGCGGCCCCATTCGCCTTGAAGCGCGCGCTCGGCCGCGTCGACCCCCGCGTCGATGTCGGCGGCCGTCCCGCGCGCGATCTCGCCGATCTCGGTCCCACGCGACGGGTCTTCGATCGGGAGCCTCGCCCCCGACGCGGGAGCGACCCAGCGCCCGCCGATGAAACATTTGTCGGTAGGAAACCAAGTCGGCTTGGAGGCTGTGGAAACTCGCTCAAGCATCGCGTCTGCCCACGTTAGGTCGCGGCCCGGAAAGAAGAGCGTCGATCAGACCTTGCCCCAAACCTCTTCGGCGATTTCGACCATGCGGGCAAGCTTGATCCATTGATCCGCCTCGGTGAGGTCGTTGCCGTGCGCGGTCGAGGAGAAGCCGCATTGGTGCGAGAGCGCGCATTGGCTCAAGGGCGCATATTTCGCCGCTTCGTTGATGCGGCGCTTGACGTCGTCCTTCAACTCGGCGTCCGCCCGTTTCGAGCTCATGAGGCCAAGCACGATGGTCGCGCTCTTCGGCGCAAAGCGCAACGGGGCGAAGTCGCCGGAGCGCTCGTCGTCATATTCGAGGAAGAAGCCGTCGATCTTCATCTCGTTGAGCAGGATCTCGGCGACCGGCTCGTAGCCGCCCTGCGCGACCCAGGCGCTCTTGAAATTGCCGCGGCAGAGATGGACGCAGACCGTCATGTCCTTGGGCCGGTCGCGGATCGAATCGTTGATGAGCCTGCAGTAGAGGCGGGTGAGCGCATCGGGATCGTCGCCGCGCGCCTTCGTCCGGGCGCGAATGTCGGGATCGCAGAGATAGGCGAGATTGGTGTCGTCGAACTGGAGGTAGGTCAGACCGCGCTGCGCCAGATCGGCGATCTCGGCGCGATAGGCCGCGGTCAGGTCGGCATAGAAATCCTCGAGGTTTGGATAGACCGCCTCGCTGATCGCCTCGCGCCCGCCGCGGAAATGCAGCATCGACGGCGCCGGGATGCACACCTTCGGCGTCCGGGTCGTGACCGACTTCAGGAAATCGAAGTCCGGCCCTTGAATCGGCCCGGCCCACTTCACCTTGCTGTCGACGTGCATGGTCGGCGGCGCGAAGCCGACCTCCGTGCCGTCGCTTTTCTTGAAATGCGCCGCGAACTCGCCGTAACGAACCTCGACCCCGTGCAGCCGCTCCAGGAAATCGACGTGAAAGAAGGTGCGCCGGAACTCGCCGTCGGTGATTCCGTTCAGCCCCACACGCTCCTGGGCGTGGACGACGTCGCGGATGCATTCGTCCTCGATCGCGTGCAATTCCTCAGCCGCCATATGGCCGGCGGCGAAGCGCTCGCGCGCTGCCCTCAGCCGCTCTGGGCGCAGATAGCTGCCGACATGGTCGGCGCGAAACGGCGGACGGGACATGCTTCCTCCCCTGAACAACGCGAAAAGATCGATTGAGCCCGATGCTCTCACGCCGCGCGCGGTCTTGGCAACCTCCCGCTAACCCTTCTCCCTCGGGAAGAAGGTGGCCCGAAGGGCCGGATGAGGGCGGCCTCACTAAAGCAGATGCGATTTCTTGGAACCAGAGCTTCGTCATTGCGATCGGAGCGAAGCAATCCAGGAGCGGGACGCCCTGCGTTCCATGGATCGCCACGTCGCTTCGCTCCTCGCGATGACGAATCCACGACAACGCATCATGCTCACATCTAGCCCTCGCCCAACCCTCTCCCAGAGGTTCACTCACCGCCTGGCGGCGAAAAACTTCCGCAGCATCGCCGCCGCCTCGCTCTCGCGGACGCCGCCGTAGACCTCGGGCGCGTGGTGGCAGGTCGGCTGATGGAAGAAGCGCGGGCCGTTGTCGACCGCGCCGCCCTTCGGGTCCGGGGCGGCGTAATAGAGGCGGCGCAGGCGGGCGAACGAGATCGCGCCGGCGCACATCGCGCACGGCTCGAGCGTCACGTAAAGATCGCAGCCGACCAGCCGTTCGGAGCCGATTTTTGCCGCGGCCGCGCGGATCGCGAGCATTTCGGCATGGGCGGTCGGATCGGCAAGTTCGCGCGTGCGATTGCCGGCGCTCGCGATCACGGTTCCGGCGCGAACGAGCGCGGCGCCGATCGGCGCCTCGCCGCGCGCTTCGGCCGACCGCGCCTCGGCGAAGGCGAGGCTCATCGGATCGCCGTTCCCGTTGCGCTCGTCGCCCGGCATGATGATGGCTCCGCGCCGGCCTCGCCCCGATCTGCGGCCAAACGGCGTTTTTCGTTGGCGGTGGGGCGCGTTCGGGCTTAGGACAAGCCCCCGCCGATGGCAACGCCGCCATGCGCGGCGGCGGAACGAAGCAAGCATGAACGACGAAACGACGGCCGAAGCCTCAAAAGTCCGCGCCGGCCAACGGATCGCCAAGGTGATGGCGCGCGCCGGCGTTTGCTCCCGCCGCGAGGCCGAAGCCTGGATCGCCGCGGGGCGGGTCAGCGTCAACGGCGAGGCGCTCGCGAGCCCCGCCTTCAACGTCAGCGACGCCGATGACGTGCGCGTCGACGGCAAGCGGCTCGGCGCGGCCGAGCGCACCCGGCTCTTTCTGTTTCACAAGCCCCGTGGGGTTCGTCACCACCGCGCGCGATCCGGAGGGGAGGCCGACGGTTTTCGCCGCGCTGCCGCCCGGCCTGCCGCGCGTGGTCGCGGTCGGCCGGCTCGACATCAACACCGAGGGGCTCCTGCTCCTCACCAACGACGGCGGGCTCGCGCGGGTTCTGGAGCTGCCCTCGACCGGCTGGCTGCGCCGCTATCGCGTGCGCGCGCATGGGACGATCGACCAGGCGGCGCTCGACGCCTTGAGCGGCGGGATCACCATCGACGGCGTCGATTATCTCGGCATCGAGGCCAGGCTCGACCGCGAGCAGGGCTCGAACGTCTGGATCACGCTTGGCCTGAGAGAGGGAAAAAACCGCGAGATCAAGAAGGTGCTCGAGCACCTGGGGCTCGCGGTCAACCGCCTGATCCGCGTCTCCTTCGGTCCGTTCGAGCTCGGCGATCTCGCCGAGGGGGAGGCGGCGGAAGTGCGCACTCGCGTCCTGCGCGACCAACTGGGCGCGAAGCTCGCGAAGGAAGCCCAGGCCGATTTCGATGCGCCGCTCAATGCTCACGAGCCCGAGACGCCCGCAGAGCCGCGCGCGGACGAGCGGGAGGCGCGGCGCGCGAGCCGACCCCCCGAGCGCTCCGGGCGCGACAAGGGCGGTCGCGACGGGCGGCCCCGGCCCGGCAAGGAACGGGAGCGACGGTTCGACCCCGACGCAGCAGCGCCCCGGCCGCCGCCGGCCCGCTCAACCCATGAGCCGCGCCGCAAGCATGTCTCGCGGCTCAGGGCGGAGATCGCCGCCGACGCGGCGACGACGCGCAAACGCATCGAGCGCAGCGCCACCCACGACCGCAAGGGGCGGACAATCGCAGTCGAGCGCCTGTCGCCAAGCCGGGAGGAGGCGCGAAGGCGCGCCGCCGCCGAAACGCGCAAGCCGCGCGCAGCAGGCCGCGGCGCCGGCAAACGCAGCGGGCCGGAGCGCGAGCGGCCGGCGCGTTCCGATAATCGGGAAGGCCGGCGTCGAGCCGAATTCGAGCCGCGCGAAGGCGCGAAACGGCGCGAGGCCGGCCCGCGCGAGCGCGGTTTCGAACGGCCGGAAGGCCGCAGCCATGACCGCGCCGGCGAGAGCCGCCCGCCGCGCGCGGGCGGGAAAGACCGAGGAGCGCGCTCCGAATTCAAGCCGCGGGAACCGCGCGCCAAGCCGCGCGACGGCGCTCCGCCGACGCGCCGGTTCGATCGTCCTCCAGATCAGCACAGAGGCGCGCGCGAGTTCGACCGATCGCGCGGCGAGGGCCGCGAGACGGGCGGCGGGGCCCGGCCGCCGCGGGCGCGCTCCTCGTCGGGGCGACCGCACGGGCCGCCCGGCAAGGGACCGCCGAAAGGTCGAAGCGGCCCGCGCCGCCCGCCGCGAAAGCCGTGAACCGATGCGGATCGTCGGCGGCCGGTTCAAGGGCCGCGCGCTCGTGGGCCCATCGTCGCGCGCCGTCCGCCCGACCTCGGAGCGGCTGCGCGAATCGATCTTCGACATTCTCGAGCACCGGTTTCCCGGCCATATCGAGGGCGCGCGGGTGGTCGATCTGTTCGCCGGATCGGGCGCGCTCGCGATCGAAGCGCTGTCGCGCGGCGCCCGCTTCGCGCTGTTCGTCGACAACGGCGCCGAGGCGCGGGCGGTTCTTCGCGCCAATGTCGAGGCGTTCGCGCTTGGCGGGGTGACGCGGATCTGGCGCGCCGACGCGACGAGGCTCGGCTCGGCGCCCGCCGGGGGGCCGTTCGCGCTCGCCTTTCTCGACCCGCCCTATGGCGCGGGCCTCGCCGGCCCGGCGCTCGCTTCGCTCGTCGAGGGCGGCTGGCTCGAGCCGGACGCGCTTCTGGTCGTCGAGGAAGCGGCCAAGGCCGAGATCGCCGCGCCGGCCGGGCTTACGAGCCTCGACGCGCGAACTTACGGCGACACGAGGATCGCGATCTTCCGGGCGCGCTCGCCGACGGCGACGTGATCGCGCCCATTGTTGTCAAACCGGCGCGATTGGGCGAACGTCTCGCGAACCGTTCGGGGGCAGGGAAGTGAGCAGATCCGTCGCGACGCTTGGCCTCATCGGCGCGCTGATGCTTGGCGGATTGCTTGGCGGATGCCAGCCGCTCGAGGTCGACCAGGTGGCGCAGCAGTCGATGATCGGCCTCGCGAAGCGCGACATCCTCGCCTGCTTCGGCGAGCCGGCCGGGCGGGCGAAGGCCGGCCAGGCGACCGAAATCTGGACCTATACCGGCGGCCGGATGCGCGGCTACGGACCCCAGTGGGCGATCGGACTCAACACCAATCTCGCGCCTTTTGCGCCGGCGGGAGCTTGCGACGTCGTGCTCGTGATGACCAACGCCCACGTCAGCGAGGTCGGCTACGCCGCCGTCGACGGCCAGGCGCTGCCGCTCGGCCAGGAATGCCTGTTCCCGGTCGAACGATGCGTCAAGGCGCCGTGACCGGCCGATGTCGCGCGCCGAACGGCTGCTCGAGCTGATGCAGAGCCTGCGCCTCCGCCGCCGCCCGGTCGCCGGCCAGGCGCTGGCGGAGGAGCTCGGAGTGTCGCTGCGCACGCTCTACCGCGACGTCGAGGCGCTGAAAGCGCAAGGAGCGCGGATCGAGGGCGAGGCGGGGCTCGGCTATGTGCTGAAGCCCGGCTTCACCCTGCCGCCATTGATGTTCAGCCTCGCCGAAGTCGAGGCGCTGGCGCTCGGCGCCCGCTGGGTCGAGGGCCGCGCCGACGCGGGCCTGGCCACGGGCGGCGCGCGGGGCGCTGGCCAAGATCGCCGCCGTCCTGCCGCCCGAGCGCGCGGAGGCGCTCGATTGGCCGACGATGCTCGCCGGCGCGGGCGCGACCGGGGAGCGGGAAGGCGCAAACCTGCCCTTGATCCGCGAAGCGCTCGGCGCCGAACGCAAGCTCAAGCTCGCCTATGTCGACAAGGCGGGACGCTCGTCGACGCGGGTCGTCTGGCCGGTTGCGCTCGGCTTCTTCGACCACGCGCGGATGCTCGCCGCCTGGTGCGAGACGCGCGCGGACTTCCGCCATTTCCGCCTCGATCGGATGGCGGCGGTCGCGGTCCTCGACGAGCACCCGCCGAAACGGCGCCGGGCGCTGCTCATCGAGTGGCGCCGGGCGGAGGGGCTCGACGAGTGAGGGGCGGCGCGGCCGCCAGCGCGCTATCCACAGCGTTAGCCGGGTTTATTTTGGCGGGCGACCGCGCGATTTCAGGACGTTAGGCGCCTTTTGGCGATGGGTTGGGGATTGATATCCTCTCTACCCTATACTAGGTTACATGTATATCAAGTCGAGGATATCATGCGCGTCGCCAAATGGGGCAACAGCCTCGCCGTTCGCCTGCCGAAGCAGTTGGTGGACACACTCTCCCTTGAGACTGGCGACGAGCTCGAGATCGTCGACGCGACCAGGGAGCGTCTGGCGGTCGTCAAGGATGAGCGCCGCAAGCAGGCGCTCGAGCGGCTGGCGTCGATGCGGATCGCGCTTCCGCCCGATTACAGGTTCGACCGCGAAGAAGCGACCGAGCGGTGAAGGCCTTCTTTGACACCAATGTCCTCGTCTATACGATCACAACCGACGCGCGCGGAAACATCGCGCGGAGACAGCTCAGCGATGGCGGCGTTGTCAGCACCCAGGTTCTCAACGAGTTCGTGCGGGTCGCCCGCAAAAAACTTCGCCTCGACTGGCTGATCGTCGAGGCTGCCCTGGTCGAGCTCCGCGCGCTCTTCGATGAGGTGACGCCTGTCGCGCCATCGACGCATGAGTTCGCCCTCTCGCTCGCCCGGCGCGACGGTTTCGACATTTACGATGCGCTGATCCTCGCCGCGGCGATCGAAGCGGGCTGCGAAACGCTCTACAGCGAGGATTTCCAGCACGGCCGGCGGTTCGGCGACCTGACGGTGGTCAATCCATTTCTCTGAGAGCGCCCCGACTCGCAAGCCGCGCGGCGGCGCCTTATATGTCGCGGGATCGTCACGATTGGGCCGGCTTGTCGCCCGATCGCGGGCAAATGCGCTCAAACCAAAACGGGTCCAGATGACGTCTCATGTTCTCCCCGCCGCCAAGGTCGAGCATTTCATTCTCGCCAACGGCCTCGACGTCGTCGTCATTCCAGATCATCGCGCCCCCGTCGTCACCCACATGGTCTGGTACCGCAACGGCGCGGCCGACGATCCGACCGGAAAATCGGGCATCGCCCATTTCCTCGAGCACCTGATGTTCAAGGGCACCAAGCGCCATCCCAAGGGCGAGTTCTCCGAGTTCGTGTCCGAGGTCGGCGGTCAGGAGAACGCCTTCACCGGCAATGATTTCACCGCCTATTTCCAGCAGGTCGCCAAGCAGCACCTGAAAGCCTGCATGGAGTTCGAGGCCGACCGGATGACCGGCCTCACCCTCACCGACGACATCGTCGCGCCCGAGCGCGACGTGGTGCTCGAGGAGCGGCGCATGCATTGCGACACCGACCCGGGCGCACAACTCGGCGAAGCGGTCCAGGCGACGCTCTTCACCCACCATCCCTACGGCATTCCGGTGATCGGCTGGGGGCACGAGATCGAGGGCCTGAAGCGCGAGGACGCGCTCGCCTATTACAAGCGCTTCTATACGCCGGAGAACGCGATCCTGGTGGTGGCCGGCGACGTCGAGCCGGAGGACGCCCGCGCGCTCGCCGAGGAAACCTATGGCCGGATCAAGCCGCGCGGAGCCAAGCCCGAGCGGGTGCGTCCGATGGAGCCCCCGACAGTCGCGAGCCGGCTGGTGACGGTCGCCGACGACAAGGTCGAGCAGCCCGGCTGGCAGCGCCATTACCTCGCGCCGTCCGCCCGCACCGCAAGGGAAGGCGAAGCCGAGGCGCTCGAAGTGCTCGGCCATCTCCTCGGCGGCGGCCAGACGAGCTTCCTCTACCGCACGCTGGTGATGGAGGAGAAGCTCGCCGTCTCGGCCTGGGCCTACTATCACGGCACGGCGCTCGACCAGAGCCGGTTCATCGTCAACATGACCCCGGCGCCCGGCGTCACGCTCGACGCGCTCGACCGGGCGTTCGACCGGGCGCTGGCGAGGTTCCTGCATGAGGGCGTCGACGCGGGCGACCTCGAGCGCGCCAAGACGCGGCTCGTCGCCGACGCGACTTACGCCCGCGACAGCCAGTCGGACCTCGCGCGCTGGTACGGGTCGTCGCTGGCGATCGGCCAGACCCTGCATGACGTTGAGGAATGGCCGGCGCGGATCGAGGCGGTCAGCGCCGAAGCGGTGATCGAGGCGGCGCGGCGCTTTCTCGATCACAAGCCCGCCGTCACCGGCCATCTCCTGCCGCTGGCAAGCGAGGCCGCATAGGAGGCGTCGAAGTTTAGCCCCCTTGCCGCGCCGGCAAGGCGCCGGGCCAACAAACGAAAAATGTGGAAACGCCCATGCAAAAGCACATCGCCCCCTCCGCCTCCCACTCCGCCGTCAATGTCGACGTCGTCACGACCCCGCGCGGCCTCACGCTCTGGCTCGTCCGCTCCTATGCGGTGCCGCTGGTTTCGCTCGAGTTCGCCATGCGCGGCGGCGCGGCGCAGGACCCAGCCGAGAAGGCCGGCCTTGGCGCCCTGATGTCGGGGCTCATCGACGAGGGCGCGGGAGACCTCGATTCGCAAGCCTTTCACCGGGCGCTCGACGACAAGGCGGTCGAGATGAGCTTCCATTGCGACCGCGACCATTGGAGCGGGCGCATGCGCACGCTCACGAAGAACCTCGACCGCGCCGCCGAGCTCCTGCGCCTCGCCGTCAACGCGCCGCGATTCGACGAGGAGCCGTTCGAGCGGGTGCGCGAGCACATGAACGCCCGCCTGCGCCACGTCGCCAACGATCCCGGCACTCTGGCCAACCGCAACTGGAAAGCGAAGGCCTTTCCCCATCACCCCTACGGGCAGCCGGCCGACGGCACGCTCGAAACGCTCGCGAGGATCGAGCGGGCCGACCTCGTTCGCGCCGCCAGGCGCGGGATCGCGCGCGACCAATTGATGATCGCGGTCGTCGGCGCGATCGACGAGAAGGACGCGGCGGCGCTGGTCGACAAGGCTTTCGCCGACCTGCCCGCCAAGGGCGATCTCGCGCCGATCGCCGAAGCGCCGTTCTCGGGCTTGAGCGCAATCGATGTCATCGACCTCGACGTGCCGCAATCGACCATTCGCTTCGGCCGGCCGGCGCTCAGGCGCGACGATCCCGACTATATCGCGAGCGTCGTCGCCGCCCATGTGCTCGGCGGCTCGGGCTCGATGACCTCGCGCCTGTTCCGCGAGGTGCGCGAGAAGCGCGGCCTTGCCTATACCGTGTTCGGGACCTTCTATGCGCTCGAGCGCGGCACCTATTTCTACGGCGGCACGACGACCAAGAACGAGCGGGCGCGCGAATCCTTCGACGTCGCGCAGGCCGAGATCCGCGACGTCGCGCTGCACGGCCTCAACGAGGAGGAGCTCGAGAAGGGCAAGACCTACCTCATCGGCTCCTATCCGCTGCGCTTCGACACTTCGGCCAAGATCGCTTCGCAGCTGATCCACATCCAGCTCGAGCGCCGCGCGCCGGACTGGCTCGTCGAGCGCAACCGCGAGATCGCCGACGTGACGATGGCAAGCGTGAAGCGCGCGGCCCACCGCGCCTTTGGCGACGGCTCGCTGCTCACGACGGTGGTTGGACGGCCGGAGGGGTTCTAGAGGCGCGTCTTCGGCCCGCCGCGGCGCATTGCGCGAAGGTCCGAACTCAGCCGTTGCGCGGAATCGTATTTACCAAAACGGAACCTTGCCCGGCGCCGAGCTTCGCGACCGGGGTTGTCCATGTTGCAGTGCACATGGTATGCTTCACGAAAACGCTGGCATGATCGATCTCGGCTCAGTGAAGCTTTTTTCCAGAAGGTTTTTGATCAATCCGATGGCGGGCAATTCCACGTCAACAAAACAATTTGCCGGACTGGAGATCGCTCGCTTCTTGTGTGCGCTGGCCGTGATGTTCTGGCACTATCAGCATTTCTTCACTAATGGCATAGAGAGTGGCGGCGAGGCTCAGTCTGGCGACGTTACAAATTTTCCCTTCTACAGATTCTTCAGTTTTTTCTATGACAACGGGCACTTCGCAGGCGGCTTATCCCTTTGGACTCAGGTTCCGCTATATGTTGTGTCTGAGCGGTCCGCGAGCGTGCGCGGAATCGCGAGGAAGCCAGGGCATGGCGCGGGGCCGTTCGCTCGCCGAATTTCAGAAAGCATTCGCCGACGAGGCGAGTTGCGCCACGTTTCTGTTCGAGTGTCGCTGGCCCGAGGGCTTCATTTGTCCCGCTTGCGGCAAGCGCCGCGCCAATGCGCTTAAAACTCGTCCACGCCTGTTTGAATGTCTGGATTGCGGACGCCAGACCTCGCTCACCGCCGGCACCGTGATGCACCGCTCGAGGCTGCCTCTGACGACGTGGTTTCAGGCCGCGCATTTGATGACGACGCACTCCAACGGCATGTCGGCGCTGCAACTGGGGGCCCAACTCGGCGTCACCTACAAGACTGCCTGGCTGCTGACGCAAAAACTGCGGCACTCAATGATCGATCCGAACCGAGACCTTCTCGAAGGCGTCGTCGAGGTCGATCAGACGGAGATTCCGTTCCGGGTTGGCGACGCGTTCTTCGAGCCCGGCAAGGCGGGGACAATTCTGATTGCCGGAGCGATCGAGGTCATCGAGCGCGACACCAACAAGCCGAAGCCCCGGCGCAAGGGCGCGAAGTACCTCGACACGCGCTCGGGGCACATACGCCTCGCCGTGATCGCCGACAACTCCGCGGCGTCGCTCGAAGCCTTCGTGCGCGCCAACGTGAAGCCGGGCGCGACGCTGATCACCGATGGACATGCGTCTTATCCCGGCCTTGCGGGCGATTACCGGCACGATCCGCGCGTCGTCGGCGTGATGGCGGCGAACATCGTTCTCCCGTGGAGCCACCGTGCGTTCGCGTTGATGAAGCGCTGGGCGCTCGGCACGTATCACGGCTTGCGCCGCAAACAGGTCGATACCTACCTCGATGAATTCGTGTTTCGCTACAATCGCAGATTTTACCGGCACGTCTCCTTCGAAACCATGCTCGGCCTCGCCGCCAACCACGCGCCGGCGAGCTATCGGGACATCATCGGGCGCGAAAGCCCGAGCAAAAATCAGATCGTCGGCGACGCCCAGCCACTACATGTAGACGAACCTGATTCAGCGGGATAAGCCTCCTTCGCAGTACCAATATTTTGGATGATCTCTGGATTCATATTCTTCTGGAAGTATAGCGAGGCGATCACCGACGGGAGGGTGACGGCGTATCGCTTTTTTGTCCTTCGGTTTTCGCGTCTTTATCCTCTGCATTTGTCTACCTTGATCATTGTAACTCTCCTCCAAATCATTTACATTGAATTGCACGGAACAGCCTTCATCTACAGCAACAACGACCCCTTCCATTTCGCCCTTCAGCTGGCCTTCGCGTCGAATTGGCTCGACCGGCTCCCGTTCACGTTCAACGGGCCGATCTGGAGCGTCTCGATCGAAGTGGTGGTCTATGCGTTCTTTCTGCTTGTGGTGTCGTTTCTTCGGCCGGGCTTGATCCTATGCGTCTTTCTCGCGCTGGCCTCGAAGGGCATCAGCCATTTTTATCCGGAGAGAGTGCTAGGGTGCGCGCAGTACTTCTTTGTCGGCGGCATTATCCGGTGGGTCGCCGGCGCTCTGCCGCATCGCTATCGCCCGGCGGCATTTGCCGTCTGCGCAGTGGGTTTGTGCCTTTCGATCGCGACCCATTTCAGGTTCGGCTCGATCATCGGCTTCAGCTTCTTCGTCGTCTCGACCTTCGCGCTGCTGGACGAGGTGGTCTCGCTGCGCCGGAGCCGGGTGGTCAAAGTCGGCGACCTGACTTACGCCTCGTGCCTTCTGCACTTCCCGGTCCAGCTCGCCGTGGTTCTCGTCATCGACGCGCTCGGCTTCAGCCGAAACATGTTTCTCGAGCCGGTGGCGCTCATCGCCTTCATCCTGGGAACCTTCGGCCTGTCGTGGATCGTCTTTCAGGCCTTCGAAATGCCCGCGCAGGACGCGCTGCGGGCGGCTTGGCTTCGCCGTCACGATCGCGCCGTCACGACCGCGGCGGCGTGACGGGTGGTCGACGACGGGCGCCGGACTGCTCGTCGAGCGCAATCGCGAGATCGCCGACGTGACGATGGCAAGCGTGGAGCGCGCCGCCAGCCGCGCCTTCGGCGACGGCTCGCTGCTCACGACGGTGGTGAGAAGGCCGGAGGGGTTTTAAAGCCGACCAAGCTCCCGAACGGAACTGGGCCGGCCGGGCGAAGCCGGCAGGCCCAGTTAGCGCTGCGACGACGGGTTCGAATTCGGGCCGACGCCCAGCGCCTCGACCAGAAAATCGATGAACAACCGCGCGCGCAGCGGAAGCTGCCGTCCGAACGCGTGCAGGACAGGGATCGGCGTGGTGAACATCGGTATCTCCGGCAACACCACATTCAATCGCCCGGCGGCAAGGTCATCCTCGATCGCGAGGCGCATGAACTGGACACCTCCAAGTACCGTGTTTCCTGTGGGACGATAGCGCCTGAAGGTCGTGAGGCTGTGACGGACCGATGTCGGAGCCAATTGGGCGGCGTTGATCTGCGCCGCGAGGACCGCGTTCCGCTGCGTCTAGCGATCGTTTGGCTTGCTCAGGCCGCGGCGGTTCGGGCTGACAGCCAGACGGCGCGCTTCATGTTGTAGGTCAGATTGGCAAGCCCAATCTTCACCGTGGCTCGGGCGAGACCGATTGTTCGAATGACCAGATCCATCGGGCCCTTTTGTCGGGCGAAGACGTGTTCGACATAGGCGCGAACTTTCGATTTCTTGCCGTTGGCCCGCGCCACGGCTTCTGGCATCGGTTTGCCCTGAGGCTTCTTGCGGAGGATTTGGCTGCGAAGGCCGTTGTCGGCCAAGTGCTTTTCGTTCTTCGCGGATCGATAGGCCGTGTCCGCCCAGACGTCGCCGGCGGTGTTGGTCTTGTCGACGAGGTTCGGCAATTGGGCGCCGTCGTGGCGGGAGGCGTCCGTCGCTGCCCATGTCCGGATCAGACCGTGGGCGCGGTCGATGCCGATATGGTTCTTGTAGCCGAAGGCGGGGATCGCTAGATCGACGCGCTTCGCGCCGTCTTGGGACGGCTTGGCTTTTGAATATTTGACCGTCCAGCGCGCATCGCGATCCTTCTGGCGCAGTTTGGCGGGCTTGCGCGTCCAATCCTCGGGAATGCGCCCTTCTTTGATGTCCTTCTTTTCGGCCTCGCTGTTGCGCTGCTTGGGCGTCGCGACAATCGTGGCGTCGATGATCTGTCCGCCCATCGCGAGAAAGCCGGCCTTCGTCAGCGCTGCGTCGAAGCGCTTGAACAAAACCTCGATCGCCGGTTTGCCGTCGATCTTCGCCCGTGTCAGCGCCTCGCGAAAGTTCCAGATCGAGTTCGCGTCCGGCACGCTTTGGGCTAGCGACAACCCCAGGAAGCGCATGAACGAAAGACGGTCCTTGATCAGATATTCCGTCCGCTCGTCCGATAGCGAATGGCTCGACTGGAGGATCAGGACCCTGAACATCAGCACCTGATCGTAGGGCGGCCGGCCGCCCCTAGATCGGTCGCTCCTCGGCACGGCGCGCTCCAAGTCCGCCCGAAACATCTCGAAATCGACAATCGCGTTGAGCCGTTCCAAGTCGTCGCCCTTCGCCGAAAGCTCCTTCAGACGCTCCTCGACATCGAAAAATCCCGGCTCCCCGCGCATCGAATTGCCTCCGCTTCGCTTCTCCTCAAGGAATCAAAACGAGCTCCTCTTGGCTAGGTTTTTGGAGGCGTCCAGCTGCATGATGCCGACCCCCTTTACGGCCGCCTCGATCAAAGTTTGAGCATCGTCCGAATCGAAAGGGCCATCGGGCACGAACCGCGAGCCGTCGGCGAAAGTGAAGGGTTGCGGCCGGCCGACGAGCAGGTGGCGAAGACAGGCGTGCCGCTTCAGATCGTCGACCGCCTGCGGGATTCCCCGGCGCTGGAGGTAGGCGGGCGACGCGCCCAGGACATAGTGCAGGACGCCCAAGGAGCGGCCGATCAGATTCGTATCCTCCAATTCGCCGATTCTGACCGCGAGGTCGAAACCTTCGCGGATGAGATCGACACGGCGGTCCGTGACGCTGAGGTCGAGCTTGATGTCCGGATAGCGGTCGAGGAAGGAGCCTGCCCATGCGGAGATCAGCGGGCGCCCGAATGTCGTCGGCGCGGTGACCCGAAGCACGCCGCGCACGTTGCCCGGGACCTGCACGACGTCCTCGGCTTCCTCAATGGCGCGCAGATGCGCCGCGACGATCTCATAATAGGCGGTGCCTTCGGAAGTCGGGCTCAGCGTGCGCGTCGACCGCTACAGAAGGCGCGCGCCGAGACAGTGTTCCAGGCGGGCGACGCTTTTCGACACCGCGGAAGGACTTCGCGCCGATCAGGCGCGCGGCGCCGGCGAAAGAGCCCGCATCAACCGTTCGCACGAAGGCGAGCAGACCAGCCGTCTTTTCCAGAATTGTCGCCATTCAGGACATTCAATCACGAAAGACCCGAACGATTTCCATCTACCCGTCCATCCATGAATGAATAATCTAGCTCCCGCAAGGAGGCGGAACCCGTGCGACCCTTGGGGTCCGCGCGTTCAACGCCCATGATCGCCGACCTGCCCCAAGTCGACAGCGAGCAGCTCTCCAGAGTTGGAATTGATACTTTCCGTCCATGCGAAAAAAGGAAATGCAATATGGCTGCGCAAATCAAACCGAGCATGTTTTCTGCCATGGCCTATGGGCCGACGGCTCGTGCTTCAGCAAGGTCATGCCGGCCTTGCAGGCCGACGGGCACGAAGTGATCGCCGCCCAGTACGGACTGGACGCCTATGAGGAGGACGTGGCGACAATCAAACGCACGCTGGGCCGGGTCAAAAGCCCCGCCATCCTTGTCGGCCACTCTTATGGCCGCGCCACGATCACCGGCGCCGGAACGGACGACCGCGTGGTCGGATTGGTTTACATCGCCGCCGTCGCCCCGGACGTCCGCGAGACCGTGCAGAGTGAGCTCGACAAGCACCCGACCGACATATTCGGCCATGTCCAGGTCGCCGACGGCCGCGCCTGGTTGCTGCCGACGGGCGTCCAATATTTTGCGGGAGACCTTCCCGAGGCGGAGTAGAAGCTGGTGTGGGCGACCCATTATGCGCCGGCAGCGGACCTGCTTCAGCAGCAAAAGCTCGATCGCACGCCCTGGAAGTCGAAGCCGAACTGGTTCATCGTGGCCAAGAACGACCACACCGTGCATCCTGACCTTCAGCGTTTCCTGGCGAAACGCATGGGGGCGACCACGGTCGAGGCGGACAGCAGTCACGTCATCATGCTTTCCAAGCCCGATGTCGTCATTGACGTGATCCGCAAGGCCGTAGCCGCGGTTCAAAAAGCTGATCGCAAAAAGCCGTACAGTCCGCGGCTGCAAGAGGGACCGTCGGCGAGGCGAAGAGGGGCAATCTCCCGCTCACCTCGCTCTCCGGGACGAAACACCTTTAGCGCGGCGGCAGCCGCTCGTACGTCGGCAGGCCTTCAGGGATGACGTGGAAGGGCTGCATGTCGAGGGTGTTGATCGCCATCTGCGGGACGCCAAAGAGGCTCGGGTCGTCGAGGGTGCCGACCTTCAGGATCACCAGCGGCACGACGGGGCTCCGGGTGGTGAGATGGGCGCCGCAGTTCTCGCAGAATTCGCGCGTCACCGGCCGCGCGAGATCGTCGCGGGTGAAAGTCTTGGGCGCCCCGCTGACATAGCTGAAGCCCTGGGGCGGCATCAGCATGAACATGTTCGGCGCGCCCCCGCTGATGTACTGACATTCGCGACAATGGCATTGCGCCTTGAGGACCGGGTCGCCCTCGGCGACGTAGCGAACCTTCCGGCAATAGCATCCGCCCTCGAACCTCATGCCTTGTCCTCCTGAGCGCGCCGCGAAAGGGGCTGCTGGCTCCGGCGGGAAGGGTAGCGCTTTCCCCGCTCGCCCGCCAATGCGATAACGCGCGACGAGGTCCCGCGCCCATGCCGATTCGCCGTCTCGATCCGCTTGTCATCGACCGCATCGCCGCGGGCGAGGTGATCGAGCGGCCGGCGGCGGCGATCAAGGAACTGGTCGAGAACGCGCTCGACGCCGGGGCGAACACGATCGAGGTCGCGATCGAAGCCGGCGGCAGACGGCTGATCCGGGTCGTCGACGACGGACGGGGCATGGACGCAGCCGATCTCGCGCTCTCGGTCGAGCGGCACGCGACGTCGAAAATTCCCGACGGCGACCTGACCGCGATCTTAACCTTCGGCTTCCGCGGCGAGGCGCTGCCCTCGATCGCCTCGGTGTCGCGGCTCGAGATCCGCACCCGCGCGGCGGGCGCGCCGACGGGCCTCAAGCTCGTGGTCGAGGACGGGATCAAGAGCGTGATCGAACCCTCGGCCGCGCCGCTCGGCGCCCGGGTGGAAGCGCGCGATCTCTTCGCCGCCACGCCCGCGCGGCTCAAGTTCCTCAAGTCCGACCGGTCGGAGGCGGCGGCCGCGGCCGACGCGGTCAGGCGGCTCGCGATGGCCGCGCCGCACGCGCGCTTTTCGTTCACGACCGACATCGGCTCCCCGTTCGACTGGCCCGCCGCGGGAGAGGGCGAAGCGGGCTTTGCCGAGCGGCTGCGCCAGGCCTTGGGCGACGACTTTGCCTCGAACTCGATCGGGCTCGACGCGCGCCGCGACGGCGTGCGGCTCACCGGCCGCGTCGGCCTGCCGACCTTCAGCCGGCCGAACGCTTCCCAGCAGTTCCTGTTCGTCAATGGGCGGGCGGTGCGCGACAAGACGCTCGCCGGCGCGCTGCGCGCGGCTTATCTCGATTTCCTGCCCCCCGACCGGCACGCGGTCGCCGTCCTTTTCCTCGAGTGCGACCCGCGCGAAGTCGACGTCAACGTCCACCCGGCGAAAGCCGAGGTGCGCTTTCGCGACGCAGGCGCCGTTCGCGGCCTTGTCGTCGGAACGGTCAAGCAGCGCCTGAACGAGGCGCTGCATCGGGCGACGACCACCGGCGGCACGGCGACGATCCTCGCCATGCGGCCGCCGCAGCCTTACCGCGGCGCCTCCTATTCCGCCCGCTGGGACTGGCGGGCCTCGCCCGCGGCGCCGCGGCTCGCCGAGCCGGCCCAGGCGAGCTTCGCCGAACTCGCGCCTTCGGCGCCGGTCCAGACGGCGCCGGCCGACGAGCGCGACCTTGCCGCTCCGCTCGGCGCGGCGCGGGCGCAGGTGCATGGCAATTACATCATCGCCCAGACCGCGGACGGAATGGTCATCGTCGATCAGCACGCGGCGCATGAGCGCATCGTCTACGAGAAGCTCAAGCAGGACCGCGACCGCGGCGCGATCGAGCGGCAGACGCTGCTCACTCCTATGGTGGTCGATCTCGACCCCGACGCCGCGGCGCTGATCGACGCCCATTCGCATGAGCTCGCTCATCTCGGCCTGATCGTCGAAAGCTTCGGCCCGGGCGCGGTGATGGTGCGCGAGGCGCCGGCGGCGATCGCGTCGGGCGACCTTGCCGGCCTCGTCCGCGACCTCGCCGCCGATCTCGCGGCCGACGACGGCGCCCAGAGCCTTGCGCGCCGGCTCGATCGCTGGCTCGGAACCTTCGCCTGCCGTCATTCGGTGCGCGCGGGGCGGCAGCTCAAGCCCGAGGAGATGAACGCGCTCCTGCGCGAGATGGAGCGGACGCCCGGCGCCGGCCAATGCAACCACGGCCGCCCGACCTATGTCGAGCTCAAGCTCGCCGACATCGAGCGGCTGTTCGGGCGGCGGTAAGGGCCGTCATTGCGAGCGAAGCGAAGCAATCCATCCACGGCGCCGCGACCCTAACCGCGGGGGGATGGATTGCTTCGTCGCCTACGCTCCTCGCAATGACGATCGCCTTCCTCAAAGCTGAGCCTCGATCCCCGCCTTGTCGATCACCGACCAGACCTCCGCGATCTTGCCGCCGCGAAATTGGTAGAAGACGTTCTCGGCGAACGATGACCCGCTTGCCGTTCACCGGCAGACCGAGAAACAGCCCCTTCGGCCGGCAGTCGAATCGGAGCCGGCTCGCGACCAACGGCGGTTCGCAGACCATGAGCTCGATGTTGAATTTGAGGTCCGGGATCTCCTCGAAATCGCGCTCGAGCATGGCTCTGTAGCCTGCGAGGCCGAACGGCCGGCCGTTGTGGCGCGCGTCGTCGGCGACGAATCGATGCAGATTTGGCCAGTCCTGCCGGTTGAGGCAGAAGATATAGCCCCGGTAGAGGTCGGCGAGGGCGGTTTCTGTCATCGCTGTTCTCCCTGCGGCCGGAAGCGATGCGGATTTCGCCGCAACGACCGTGTCGCCATTCTCGCAACCGAGCGGCCTCTCCGTGCGTTTCCCCCTTTGGTCGGCCAAAGGGCGAGGTTGGGGTCGTGAGCGTATCCGAGCAAGAAACCGTCGAGCGCGAGGAGCGCGCGATCGCCGAACACGCCCGCCTGCCGGTCAGGACGGTGTACCAGATCGTCCGGCAGGAGGGGCAGGAGCAGATGGAGCGGCCCGCCGTCTCGCTGTGGTGGTCCGGCTTCGCCGGCGGCCTCTCGATCAGCTTTTCCCTGCTCGGCCAGGCGGCGCTTATGCGCGGCTTGCCCCAGGCGCCGTGGACGCCGCTCGTCGCCAGTTTCGGTTATTCGGTCGGGTTTCTGATGGTGATCCTGGCCCGGCAGCAATTGTTCACCGAAACGACGATCACCGTGGTTCTGCCTTTGCTCGCCGATTTCTCCCGCCGCAACCTCGTGCTGCTGGCGCGCATGTGGGGCCTTGTTCTGGCCGCCAATCTCGCTGGAACGCTGATCGCGGCGCTGTTCTGCACCTTCACGCCGGTTCTCGAGGGAAGCCTGCGTCAGGCGATGCTTGACGTCAGCATGCACACGCTCGGCCATGGCGGGCTCGAGATGCTGGTCAGGGGGATTTCCGCGGGCTTTCTGATCGCGGTCCTGGTCTGGCTCATGCCGAGCGCGGAAGGGGCGGAGTTTCAGATGACCGTCGTGCTCACCTATCTGATCGCGATCGGCGGCTCTCAGCACATTGTCGCTGGCAGCATGGAAGCCTTCATGCTCCTTCTCGCGGGCCAGCAGGACCTCGCGCAGACCGTGTTTGGCTTCATCATCCCCGTTCTGGTCGGCAACGTGCTCGGCGGGACCGCGCTGTTCGCGGTCCTGTCCTACGCCCAGGTGATGAAGGAGATCTGAGGCGCGTTGCCTTTGGGTAGAATTGTCTTTGCGAGGAGCCATAGGGCGTTCGGAAGAACGCCCGTCTTTCGACGGGCTATGGCGACGAAGCAATCCAGAGAACAAAGGACGCCCCGTGGATTGCTTCGCTGCGCTCGCAATGACGGGCGCGGTTCGAGCCAAATGCTATCTGCTCTAGACGCCTCGGCGCTCACGGCCGCTTGAGATCGGCGGCGGCGCAGTCTATCTCGGCTGGACTCCCCTTTCAGCCGAAGAGACGCGCGTTGAGCACCGAGGAACCCAAGGTCGACGAAGCGCTCGCCGTCGCGCATGGTCTGAAGCCCGACGAATACGCGCGCCTCGTCAAGCTCATCGGCCGTACGCCCAGCTTCACCGAGCTCGGCATCGTCTCGGCGATGTGGAACGAGCATTGCTCGTATAAATCGTCCCGCCTGCACCTGCGCAAGCTGCCGACCAAGGGTCCTCAAGTCATCTTTGGGCCGGGCGAGAACGCGGGGGTCATCGACATCGGCGATGGCGATGTCTGCGTGTTCAAGATGGAGAGCCACAACCATCCCTCGTTCATCGAGCCCTATCAGGGCGCCGCGACCGGAGTCGGCGGCATTTTGCGCGACGTCTTCACCATGGGCGCGCGCCCCATCGCCTGTCTCGATTTCCTCCGCTTCGGCGCGCCCGATCACCCCAAGACCCGGCGCCTCGTCGCCGGAGTGACGGCGGGGATCGGCGGCTACGGCAATTCGTTCGGCGTGCCGACGGTCGGCGGCTCGGTCGGCTTCCATAAGCGCTATGACGGCAACATCCTCGTCAATGCGATGGCGGTCGGCGTCGCTAGGCGGGACGCGATCTTCACGTCGGCCGCAACGGGCGTCGGCAATCCGATCGTCTATCTCGGCTCGAAGACCGGACGCGACGGCATCCATGGCGCGAGCATGGCGTCCGCGGCGTTCGAGGCGGACGCCGAAGAGCGGCGCCCGACGGTGCAGGTCGGCGATCCGTTCTCCGAGAAGCTCCTGCTCGAAGCCTGCCTCGAGCTCATGGCCTCCGGCGCGGTGATCGCCATTCAGGACATGGGCGCGGCCGGCCTCACGTCGTCGGCGGCCGAGATGGGTTCCAAGGGCGATCTCGGCGTCGAGCTCGACCTCGACTGCGTGCCGTGCCGCGAGACCGAAATGAGCGCCTACGAGATCATGCTGTCCGAGAGCCAGGAACGGATGCTGATGGTGCTGAGGCCCGAGAAGGAGAAGGAGGCCGAGGCCATCTTCCGAAAATGGGGGCTCGATTTCGCGGTGATCGGCCAGACGACCGACACGAGGCGGTTCGTGGTCAGGCGGGCCGGCGAGGTCAAGGCGGACCTGCCGATCAAGGAGCTCGGCGACCAGGCGCCGCTCTACGACCGCCCGTGGACGCGGACGCCGCCCTCGCCGGTGCTCGACCCCGCCGCAATCGCGCCGCCGGCGCCGACGGACGCGGCGCTGATCAAGCTTCTTGGCTCGCCCGATCTCAGCTCCAAGCGCTGGATCACCGAGCAGTACGACAGCCTCATTCTCGGCAACACGATCCAGGGCCCGGGCGGGGACGCCGCGGTGGTCAGGCTCGGCGAAGGGCCGAAGGGCCTCGCGCTCACGACCGACTGCACCGAGCGCTATTGCTCGGCCGACCCGCGCGAAGGGGGAAAGCAGGCGGTTGCCGAGGCGTGGCGAAATCTGATCGCCGTCGGCGCGCGCCCGCTGGCGCTGACCGACAATCTCAATTTCGGCAATCCCGAGCGCCCCGAGGCGATGGGCGAACTGGTCGGCTGCCTCGAGGGCGTCGGCGAAGCGGCGCGGGCGCTCGACTTTCCCGTCGTTTCGGGCAACGTGTCGCTCTATAACGAAACCATGGGCGCCGGAATTCCGCCGACGCCGGCGATCGGCGGCGTCGGCCTTGTCGACGACGTCGCGAGGTCGGCCACGCTCGCCTTCAAGGCGGCGGGCGACGATATCCTGCTGATCGGCGGGGCGCCGGGCTGGCTCGGCCGCTCGGCCTGGCTGATGACCGTCGCGGGCCGCGAGGAGGGCGCGCCGCCGCCGGTCGATCTGGCCGCCGAGCGCCGCAACGGCGAATTCGTCGCTTCGCTCATTCGGGCGAACCGGGTCGGCGCCGTCCACGACCTCTCCGACGGCGGCCTCGCGGTGGCGCTGGCCGAAATGGCGCTCGCCGGCGGGATCGGCGCGACGATCGCGGCCTTTGGCCCCGAGCACGCGTTCTTCTTCGGCGAGGATCAGGGCCGCTACATCCTGACCTCAGCCCCGGCCGCGACCGCGCCGATCCTGGCGGAGGCGAAGCGGCTCAACGTCCCGTGCTCGCGCATCGGCGTCACCGGCGGCGACGCCTTGAGGCTTGGCGGCGCGGCGCCGGTCGCCCTTGCCGCGATGAGGCAAGCATACGAGAGTTGGCTTCCGGATCTCATGGATCGCGCTTAAAGGGGGAACGCATGATTCCGTTCGTCGTCGTCAAGACCAAATCCGGCTTCGCCTACGTCCGGCCGGAGCATGTCGTCGCCATCAACGCCGCCGACCCCGACGACTGCATGATCCTGCTCACCGACGGCGTCACCATCGCCGCCGCCGAATCCGCCGAGGATATCGTCGCCCGGCTCGAGGCCGAGGCCGAGGAAGAGGACCAGGCGGCCGAAGCTATCAAGGAGCGCAATCGCCATGGCCATGTCCCAAACCGAGATTGAGCAATTGATCCGCGACGCGTTCCCCGACGCCCGCGTCGAAGTGAAGGACTTGGCGGGCGACGGCAACCACTATGCCGCGACCGTCGTCTCCGCGGCGTTCAGCGGCGTGAGCAAGGTGAAGCAGCACCAGATGGTCTACGCCGCGCTCAAAGGAAAGATGGGCGGGGAATTGCACGCGCTGGCGCTGACGACGGCGGACAGCTAGGGCCGCGTGGCGGGCGCATCGCTCGAAGGACGACCCGGGAATCGCGCGCCGTAAGGTTCGAGCGGCAGCCGCAGCGCATTGGCGAGGTAGCTCACCGTGCGATAGAAACCCGCCAGCATGAGAACCTCGATCAGGGCCATGTCGCTGAACTGCCCCGCCATCGCGGACCACAGCGCGTCGTCGATGTCCGACGTCGCGCGAAGCTGATCGCAGGCGCGAATGAGGAGCCGGTCCTCGAGCGCCCAGCACGAATCGTCGGCGCCGCCGTTCGCGAGCGAGTTCGAGCATCGCCGCGTCGAGCCCGGCTGTTTTGCCGAAGAACGCCGCATGCACTCCCCATTCGTACTCCGAGCCCGAACGGGCGGTCACGCGGCTGATGACGACTTCCCGCTGGCGGAGCGTGAGATGCCCCTTGTCGAGCAGCGCCCCTCCCCGAAGGCGCTCAAACAGCCGGGCGTCGCGCGCCAGCGTGGTGAACAGCGCCAGAGGCGGCGCGCCGGGCGGCATGATTCGATCGAACGCGGCCTGGATCTCCTCGGAAAACGGCGGCTCCGCGGGCGCGATTCGTGCAGACACGGCAAACTCCATGCGCTATCGTTTCTGTAGCATCGCCTAGAGCAACTGCTATCGAAAGTAAAGCATGACGATTCCGAGGCCCGGCGTTCCGGTGCGCGGCTCGCGCACCGGGCGCCCGGTGATGGCGCTCCTGGATCTGCTCGGACGCAGGACTGCGCTGCGGATCTTGTGGGAATTGTCGCGCGCCGATCGCGCCCTCACGTTTCGAGCGCTCGAGAGCGCGGCCGAGACCAACCCGGCGCTGCTCAACACCCGCCTCAAGGAATTGCGCGCAGGCGGTCTCGTTTTCCATGACGCCGACGGCTACCGGCTGACCGCGAACGGGCTCGAGCTCGTGAAACGGCTATTGCCGCTGGCCGAGTGGGCCGATGAGTGGGCGCGCGGTCCGCCATGAAGCGTTAGCGGGGACCCTCACGGGGCGGGTTGGAGAGGGCAGAGCTTCGGTCCACGGCGCCTGGGTCCGCTCGGGACGGTCAGCGGGTCAGCACGATGTGGGTCGCGAGCTCGGTCGGGACCGTCTCCGTCACCCGATAGCCAAGGCTCGGCAGGTCAACGCCGGCGAACAGGGATTCGCCGCGGCCCAGAACGATGGGCGACTGCGCCAGGTGCAGTTCGTCGATCGCTCCGGCGATGAGGTACTGGCGGACCGTCGAGGCTCCGCCGCCGATCTTCACGTCGAGGTCGCCCGCGGCGGCCTTCGCCCGGGCGAGCGCCGCCTCGATCCCCTCGGTGACGAAATAAAAGGTCGTCCCGCCCTCCATCACGATCGGCGCCCGGGCGTGGTGGGTGAGGATGAAGGTCGGCGCGTGATACGGCGGATTGTCGCCCCACCAGCCCTTCCAGTCGGGCCCGCCCCAATCGTCGCCGGCCGGCCCGAACATGTTGCGGCCGAGGATGAAGGCGCCGAAGCCTTCCGCCGCGGCTTGCGCAAAGCGATCGTCAGTCCCGCCGTCCTGCCCCAGCATCGATCGAAAAGTGCGGGTCAAGTAGAACCAGTTGTGCAGCGCCCTGCCCCCTTTGCCGAGCGGATCCTTGAGGCTCTGGTCCGGGCCGGCCCCGAAGCCGTCGATGGACACGGCAAACCCCGCTACACGCACTTTGCCCATGGGGCCTCCGTCTGATTGTGAACTGCAACCAGTTGCGATTACCAGACCGGTTTTATATTGCAATCGGTCATGGTCGAAAACCGCTCCGGCTGCCCGATCAATCTCGCGCTCGAGGCGCTCGGCGACCGCTGGAGTCTCATTGTCATCCGCGACATCATGTTCGGGAACAGCCGGCGCTTCCGCGAGCTTCTCACACGCTCACAAGAAGGAATTGCCTCCAACATTCTGGGCGCGCGGCTGAAGCGGCTCGTCGAGACGGGAGTGCTCTCGCGCAGCAGCGATCCCGCCCACCGGCAGAAGGGGATCTACAGCCTGACGGAAAAGGGAATTGAGCTCGCGCCGGTGCTGATGCAGCTGGGCGCCTGGGGCCGGCGGCACCTGCCGGCCTCGCCGGAACTGGCGATCCGCCAGCAGTTGATGGAAGAGGGTGGCCCGGCGCTTCTCAGCGACTTCGCCGACGAACTGCGCCACATCCACCTCGGGACGCCTCTGCCCGCGGGCCGCGAGAGCGTCATCGCTCGTCTCAAGGCTGCCTTCGAGCAGGTCGCGGCCGAGCAGGATTCCCGGCGGGAAGCCTGATTCCGGCTTGCATCAAGGCCCCCTCGCCCCGATATCCGTTTCGCCGCGCCGTTCCGGCCGGCATTTCCATGTCCCACAGTCTTTCGAGAGGCCCCATTGACCGCCGACGTAAACACCCCGACCAGCGAAGCCGCGACCCAGAGCTTCGAGGCCGACGTTTCGCGCCTGCTGCATCTGATGGTTCACTCGGTCTATTCCGACCGGGAGATTTTCGTCCGCGAGCTCGTCTCCAACGCCGCGGACGCCTGCGAGAAATTGCGCTACGAGGCGCTCGCCAAGCCTGAACTGATCGAGGACGGCGCGCCGTTCGCGATCGAGATCGCGATCAATCCCGACGCCAAGACGCTGACCTTCTCCGACAACGGCGTCGGCATGACCCGCGAAGACCTGACCCAGGGCCTCGGCACCATCGCCCGCTCCGGCACCAAGGCCTTTCTCGACAAGCTCGCGGCCGAGGACGCGAGCAAGGAAGCCGCGGCGCTCATCGGCCAGTTCGGCATCGGCTTCTATTCGGCGTTCATGGTCGCCGACGAGGTTGTCGTCGATACCCGCCGCGCGGGAAGCAGCGAGGCCTGGCGATGGTCGTCGGACGGCAAGGGCTCGTTCACCATCGCCCCGCTTGCGCTCGAAAACGCGCCGAAGCGCGGCTCCCGCGTCACCCTCCACCTCAACGACGGCTCGCATGAGTTCGCCGAGCCGCGGAAGCTCGAGCGCATCGTGCGCGATCATTCCGGCGCGGTCGCGGTTCCGATCGATCTGATCGAGAAGCTCGGGGCCGAGAAGCGCCGCATCGCCGACGGCGCGGCGATCTGGGCCAAGCCCAAGGCCGATGTGACGGCGGAGGAATATACCGAGTTCTACCGCGGCCTCTCGGGCCAGTTCGACGAGCCGGCGCTGACGCTCCATTGGCGGGCCGAAGGGCGGCACGAATATACCGTGCTCGCCTTCGTTCCGGGATCGCGTCCGTTCGACCTGTTCGATCCGGCGCGGAAAGGGCGCAACAAGCTCTACGTGCGGCGCGTTCTCATCACCGAGGACGCCGACCTTCTGCCCGGCTGGCTCAGGTTCGTGCGCCTCGTGGTCGACAGCGCCGACCTGCCGCTCAACGTCTCGCGCGAACTGATCCAGAAGAGCGACGTTTTCGCCGCGATCCGCAAGGGCGTGACCAGCCGCGTCGTGCAGGAGCTCGGCAAGCTCGCGGAAAGCGAGCCGGAGAAGTTCGCCAAGGTCTGGGAGCATTTCGGCTCCGTGATCAAGGAAGGCCTGTACGAGGATCCGGAGCGGCGCGACGGCCTGTTCAAGATCGCCCGCTTCACCTCCACCACCCATCCGGCGGGCGACCGGACGCTGGCGCAATATGTCGCCTCGTTGCGCGAGAACCAGACGGCGATCTTTTATCTGACCGGCGACGACGCCAAGCGTCTCGCGGCTAGCCCGCAGCTCGAGGGGTTCCGCGCGAGGGGGGTCGAGGTCTTGCTGCTCGCCGATCCGGTCGACGCCTTCTGGGTGTCGACCGCGGCCGGCTTCGAGGGCAAGCCGTTCAAGTCGGTGAGCCAGGGCGCCGCCGACATCAAGTCGGTCGCGCTGGTCGAGGGCGCGAACGCCCCGGCCGAGGCGAGCGGCGAGGTCGCGACGCTATTCGCCTTCTTCAAGCAGACGCTCGGGGACGAAGTCGCCGAAGTGCGCGCCTCCGACCGCCTGACCGACAGCGTCGCCTGTCTCATCGCGCCCGAATTCGGCCCCGACCGCCAGCTCGAGAAGATGCTCGCCGCGCATGGCCGGATCGCCGAGCGGATGAAGCCGATCCTCGAGGTCAACCCCACCCACCCGCTGACAATCGCCCTCGCCGGACGCTTCAAGGAAGGCAAGGACAAGCCGCTGGTCGAGGACGCCGCCTGGCTCGTGCTCGACGAAGCGCGGCTCATGGAAGGCGCGAGCGTCGAGGACCCGCCGGCCTTCGCCGCGCGGCTGCGGCGGGTGATGGAGAAGGCGCTGGGGTAGGGCGGACCTCACGCTTTGCTGTCGATCGTCACGTTCTCCCGCAGCCATCGGTTCAGACGCGCGAACTCGAAGGAGCCGGTCGCATAGAGGCCGAGGAGGTATGTCTCTGTTTCGTCCGCACTTGCGGATAACCGAGCCCCGTTGATGGCAAGGAAGACATATGTGATCGCGAAAGCCGTTCGCTTGTTGCCGTCCACAAAAGGATGATTTTGCGACAGGCTCTCCCAAAGCGCGGCGGCTTCCTCAATCAGGTCAGCATAGTAGCCGTAGTCTGGGGCCGAAGAAGCGCGGCCTCCAGCAAGCCCTGATCGCGGACGCCAGCCGCGCCGCCGTAGCGCTCGATTTGATCGGCGTGGATCGCGAGCGCCTCCACAACGGTGACGTAATCCGTCACTCGGCAAGTTTCTTGTAGAGCGGCGCGAATTCCTCATGGCTGGCTTCGTTCGCAGATAGCACATGCGCACGCGGGCGCTCCTGACTTCGCTTCTTGACCAGATCGACGAGCGCCTCATTGACCAATGCATGAAGCTCCCGTCCTCTCGCTGCGTGCAATCGCTCGGACAGCGGACAGGATTTCCCCGTCCACCCGTTCAAGTTTCCGCGGTCGATCCGGCCGACATGGGCTCACCCTTCCGCCTCTTTCTATGACATAGCATGAGACTTCAAGAAACGATCTGAGACCCTTGCCCCCGCCGCGCGGCTTTGCCAAAAGGGGCAGCCTTACCCGGAGCCCGATGCCTTGACCGCGATCACTCCCGCCTTTGAACGCATGGGCGAAGAGAACGCCTTCGCCGTCCTGGCGCGGGCGGCCGAGCTTCAGCGCCAGGGGCGCGACATCATCAATCTCGGCATCGGCCAGCCCGATTTCAAAACCCCGCCCCATATCGTCGAGGCCGCCGTCAAGGCGCGCGCGACGGCGAGCACGGCTATACCGACGCGACCGGAATTCAGCCGTTGCGCGAGGCGGTGGCGGAGGATGTGCACCGCCGCCTCGGGGTCGAAGTTTCGCCGGATCTGGTCCTCATCGTGCCGGGAGGCAAGGTGACGATGTTCATGGCGATCATGATGTTCGGCGAAAATGGCGCCGACATCGTCTATCCCGATCCCGGCTTCCCGATCTACCGCTCTATGATCGAATTCGCCGGCGCGCGGCCGGTTCCCCTTCCGGTGCGGGAGGAAAACGGCTTCGCCTTCTCCGCCGACGAGGCGCTGAAGCTGATGACGCCCAAGACGCGCCTCGTCATCCTCAATTCGCCCGCCAATCCGACCGGGGGCGTCACGCCGAAAGAGGAGATCGACAAGCTGGTCGCGGGGCTCGCGCAATGGCCCAAGGCGGCGATCCTGTCGGATGAAATCTACGGCCAACTGACTTACGACGGCCTCGCTCACCGCACGCTGCTCGCCTATCCGGAGATCCGCGACCGGCTGATCCTGCTCGACGGCTGGTCGAAGACCTACGCCATGACCGGGTGGCGGCTCGGCTATTCGATATGGCCGAAGCCGTGGCGGAGATTGCGCGGAAACTCGCGGTCAACTCCTATTCCTGCGTCAATGCGTCGGCGCAATTCGCGGGCATCGCGGCGCTCAAGGGGCCGCAGGATTCGTCGGCGTGATGCGGGCCGAGTTCGACCGGCGGCGCAAAAAGGTCACCGAAGGCTTGAATTGGCTGCCCGGGGTTCACGCGGCGACGCCCAAGGGCGCGTTCTACGCCTTTCCGAATGTCTCGCGGACCGGCTGGAAGGCCAAGCCCCTCGCCTCGGCGCTGCTGCAGGACGCGGGCGTGGCCGTGATCGGGGGCCCGGATTTCGGCATCCACGGCGAAGGATACCTGCGGCTCTCCTATGCCAACTCGCTGGAAAACATCGAACGCGCGCTTGAGCGCATGGGCGACTTTCTCAGCCGTCCGGCGCGCGCGGCGGCGAGCTTGTGACGCGCCCCTTCCTGTCCTTTTTCGGGTGACCATCTTGATCATGCGACCCCTCGTGCTTGCCGCCGTCGTGATCGCCCTTTGCCCGTCGGCGCGAGCCGAGGACGCGCGCCCGTCGCAAGCCGCGTGCGACGCCGCCAAGATCGGCGCCCGCGAGCTTGCCGAGTGTCTGAGGACCACGCCGACAAGTCCGACCGGCAGCTCGCGGCGGCGGTTGAGGCGGCGGTCAAATCGATCGACGCCCGCCAGGGCTTGATGTCGTCGCAAAAAACCCGTTGGCGCCGCTCGCTGACTGACGCCCAGGCGCAATGGCTCGCCTGGCGAGATTGGAATGCCAGGACGTCGCCCCGTTCGAGGCGGTCCAGGACGCCAAGGGCGGCGATCCGCGCCTGCGCTGCATCATCGACTATAACGCGGAGCGCGCCTCGAACCTCAAGGCGCGCTATCCGTGATGCGCGGCGCGGCCGCGCCGCGCAAAGGAGGTTAAGCATTGGCTCATCTCGAAGGCCTGGGCTTCGCCGTCGATTGGTTCGACCGCGGGTCCTATCGGCGCGAGGACCCGGTCGAAGTCGCCCGCCTGCGCGCGGTTCCCGAGGCGCGGGTGGTTCTCATCGCCCGCGACATGCCGGTGTTGCGCAATGGCGAGAGGGGCTCGTTTCCGTCTTTCCGGTCAGCGAGATCGCGGCGCTCGGAGGGGCCGAGGTCGAGGCGCTGCTGGGCCTCGCGCCGAGCGGCGCGCCGATTTTCGCCGCCCTGCTCATGGATGAGGTGGTCGAGGCGCTCGATTCGAGCGACGGCTTTCTGACAGGCGAATTCTCGTCGTCGCGGGCCGCGAGGATCTCGCTCATCGACCTGCGCTCGATCGCGTCGGCGGCCGGGGCAGGACCAGGCGGCGCTGCTGGCCGCGGCGAAGGCGCCGATGCATGGCACGCACATCACCGCTTCTGCTCCAACTGTGGCGCGCGACCGAGGTCGCGGTGGCCGGCTGGCGGCGGGACTGCAAGGTCTGCAAGGCGACGCATTTCCCGCGCACCGATCCGGTCGTCATCATGCTCGCCGTCGACGGGGACGCCTGCGTGCTCGGGGGCCAGCCCCGGTTCCCGAAGGGCATGTACTCGGCGCTGGCCGATTCGCCGAGCCGGGAGAGACGATCGAGGCCGCGGTCAGACGCGAGATCTGGGAAGAAGCCGGCGTCGAATGCGGCGCGGTCCAGTATTTTGCCTCGCAGCCCTGGCCTTTCCCGGCGTCGCTGATGATCGGCTGCTTCGCCGAGGCCCGCGGCCGGAGCATGAAGGTCGATCACGTCGAGCTCGAGGACGCC
>CAWEAT010000048.1:0-93659 GCA_963806935.1 uncultured Alphaproteobacteria bacterium | reverse complement strand
TTGACGACGGAGGATAGGTTGCAGCCCTCCTTGTTTACCCGTCTCCAAGCCGTCGAGCAGGCTGAACTGCAGGTAATGAAAGACCTGCTGGCCGAGCTGACGGTGAACCAGGACGGATTGCGCCGGGATCGTGACGAGTGGCGGTGGCGAGCCGAGCGTCTGCTCAAGGATCGAGAACGTGGGATGTTCTGGCGGTGGCGCAGACGCGCCGACGCGACGCTCGACAGCATCACCGCGAGCTCACACGAGCTCATCGTCGGCTTGCGGGCCAAACTGGCCGAGAGCATCGGAAGCCGAGTTGAGCTCCGTCAACACGCCGCCGCTCTGGCTAGGTCGAGCCGAGCGACTTGCCACGGATCGACTGAAAACGGCGGGACGGTCCGCGCGGGTCAGCCGTATCCGCAAGGCGGCTCAGCCGGCTTACCGCCGCAGCTCATCCTAGCGCGGCTGTAGCTTTCGGCGCGACTGCGCGCCGGCGGTAAGCTATCGACCACGGCCGCCTCGGCAAGAATCAACATATGGCCTTGCTTGCGATCGCCGCCGTACCGCCACATCGGGCGGCGAGAGGGCACGACAAATACCGAGCGTTCACCGCCCGGAACAACGCTCCGCCTCCAGCGTTTACGTTTCATCAATGTCTTGTAGAAATGCGCGGAGGTCGGCAATGATTGGTTTGTTTCCTACGCCGCTGTTCGCAGCCGGCGAAATCATTCTGGGCCTGTCT
Source organism: uncultured Alphaproteobacteria bacterium (assembly GCA_963806935.1). Lineage (GTDB taxonomy): Bacteria > Pseudomonadota > Alphaproteobacteria > Rhizobiales > Beijerinckiaceae > Roseiarcus. Next base: position 92,935 of record CAWEAT010000048.1, on the reverse strand, counting down.
CTTACTGTATTCGTTGGAGCCCTGATCGCGAGCGTCGGCGACCGAATGAAGTCGCATAGGCGATAGGCGAAGCCTTTGACCACCGTTCGCAACTTTGCGGCCGATCAGGAGGCGGGCGACAGCGCCTGATGGCGAATGGCGATCCAGAACGAGGCCTGCGCAACAATCCCGGCCAGCACAAGCACCACGCCCGCCGCCAGCGCCGGGTCGCGGCCAAGTCCGGCGAGCGCGGTCAACGCCGCGCCGACCGCCATCTGGGTGAATCCGTAGAGCCCGGAGGCCGAGCCGAGAACGTGGCGATTGACGCTCATCGCCTGCACGAGAGCGGTCGGCCCGGCGCAGCCGACCCCGATGTTGTAGACAAGCATCAGCCCGACCATCAGCGTGACGGTGAGGTGCCCCGTTAGCACGGCGGCGACGAATTCAAAGGCCGCCGCGACGCTCACCGCATTGGCGGCGACGAGAAATGTCTTCAGCGCGAATCGATCCACCAGATGGCTCGTCAACATGCTGCCGAGCCAAATTCCCGAGACAAGGAGGGCGAGATAAAGGCCAATCTCGCTCTCCGGCCGGTGCAACTGGTAGACGACGATGAACGGCGCGCAGGCGATGAAGGCGTAGAGCGAGGTTGTCGCGCAACCGCCGCCGATCGCATAACCAAGGAAGGCGGGCGAGGCGAGAAGCTGGCGAGTGTTGCGCGCCAGCACGGCGCTGCTGACGCTCACGCGCGCACCCGTCTCGGGCAGGAGCAACCAGGCGCAAAGCGCGTTCAGAGCGCCGAGGGCGCAAAGCGCAATGAAGATCGAGCGCCAGCCGAACAGCCCTGCTAGCGCGCCGCCGACCAGCGGCGCCACTCCAGGGCCGGCGGTGGCCATAAGATTCATCAGCGCGAGGCGGCGCGTCGCCTCGTGCGACGCCGCAGTATCGCGCACAATCGCACGCGCGAGAATGAGCCCGGCGCAGCCCCCAAGCGCCTGAAACAGGCGGGAGACGATCAGGGCGTCGACGCTCTGCGCAAACAGGGCGGCAAGTCCGGCGATCGTGAACAGGAATAGGCCGCCGATCAGCGTCGGCCGGCGGCCGAAACGATCGGAGACCGGGCCGTAGACGAGCTGGCCGATCGCGAGTCCGGCTATGTAGACGCTGATCGTGAGCTGCATCGCGCCGGGGCTCGAGTGGAGACCCGCGGCGGCGCTTGGAAGCGCGGGCACAAAAATGTGCATGCCGAGCGTCCCGCTCAGAGTGAACAACGCAAGCATCCACAGCGGGACGTGGCGGCGCGGCCCATCGATGTCGTTCGATGGTGGGAGGTCTGTAAGGTGGCGATTCATGGCTCGGGCTCGTCGGCCGGCGTGGCCAACATCCGGCACACATGATCAAGGACATGCGATGCGGTCGCAAGCTTATTCTCGGCAAGTCCCATGAGGGCGTCGCCTCGCACCTCCTGCGCGACGCGCTCCGCCTTCGCCACCGCTGCAAGCCCGTTCACCGTTCCACCCTTAGCAGCGCCTCGGGCTTAAGATCGGCCAGAGTAGGATAGCCATTCACCGCCATGAGGAGATCGGCTTCGGCCAGGAGCGAACGCAACACGTGGACCACGCCCTCGGTCCCGCCGAGCGCCAACCCATAGGCGTAGGGGCGGCCGACGCCGACCGCCGTCGCCCCCATCGCCAGCGCCTTGACGACGTGGGTCCCGGAGCGAATGCCGGAATCGAACAGCACCGGAACAGTTCCGGCGGCCTTCACCACCGCGGGCAGCATGTCGAGGGCCGGGATGCCGCCGTTCGCCTGTCGGCCGCCGTGATTTGAGCAATAGATCCCGTCGACGCCGCCATCGATGGCGCGCCGGGCGTCGTCGGGATGGCATATGCCTTTGACGATCAGCGGCAGCCGGGTCAGAGAGCGCAGCCACGGCAGGTCGTCCCACGTCAGCGGGTTGCCGAAGATCGCCGCCCACGCAGCGATCGCAGCGCGCAGATCCTTCTCAGGCGGCCCGCCCAGCAATTTCGAGAAGCGCGGGTCGGTGAAATAATTGGCGAGACAATGGCCCCGCAGCTGGGGGAAATTGGCGGACTTGAGATCGCGCGGCCGCCAGCCGGTGATCCAGGTGTCCAGGGTGACGACGATCGCCTTGAAACCGGCCTGCTCAGCCCGCCTGACCAGGCTCGCCGCAAGCTCGCGATCGGTTGGGGTATAGAGCTGGAAGAAGCCGGGCGTCGCCTTGAACTCGGCGGCGACGGTTTCGAGCGGATCGACCGAAAGCGTCGAGGCGACCATAGGCACGCCGGTCAGGGCGGCGGCCCGCGCAGTCGCGAGGTCGCCATGGCCGTCCTGGGCGCAGAGCCCGATGACGCCGTTCGGGGTCATGAATAAGGGCGACGGCAACTTCATGCCGAACAGCTCAACCGAGAGGTCGCGCCGCTTGGCGCCGACGAACATGCGCGGCATGAGGCCCCATTTGTCGAATGCGGCGACGTTAGCCACTTGCGTGTGCTCGTCGCCGCAGCCGCCAGCGACATAGGACACAAGGCTTTCCGGCATCGCCGCGTGCGCCTTGGCCTCCATTTCGTCGAAGCGCATCGGGAACGGGGGCAGGCGGCCCGCGAGGCCGGCAAGGTAGATCTCGTTCTGATAGGCTCCGAAGTCGGGCATCAACGCCCCCCAATCATGGTCGCCGGGATCGCACCGGGAAGGATTATGGATGGCCGCGCAGATCGGCAAGACGTTGATGGCTGGTGCGAGGAATATCGCGCCCATGAATCGCGGCCGCTGTCCGGACCTGCTCGCAGGGGGTTGACGCCAACGGAATTCTCGACGCGAAATAGGCGCCGACCGCGGCAGATTTCCCGTTTTTGAAGGTGAGAGCAGCATGGAAGCCGCCCCATCCGACGCCCTGGTGTTCTTCGGCGCCTCCGGCGATCTTGCTTTCAAGCAGATCTTCCCGGCTCTTCTGGGTCTTGTCGGCGACGAAGGGGTCAATGTCCCGATCGTCGGCGTCGCAAAGAGCGGCTGGAAGGTCGATGACTTGAAGGCGCGCGCCAAAGCGAGCATCGAGAGCCATGGAGGCGCTGACCCCGCGAAATTGGCGCGTCTTCTCGGGCTCCTGCGCTATGTTGACGGCGACTACGGCGATCCGCAGACCTTCGCCAAGCTCAAGCAAACGCTCGGCGACGCGAAGCGGCCGCTGCACTATCTCGCCATTCCGCCAAGTCTGTTCGCGGTCGTCGTCGCCGCTCTCGCTCGCAGCGGGCTCAACGAGAACGCGCGTCTGGTGGTCGAGAAGCCGTTCGGCCACGATCGCGAATTGGCGAAAGCGCTCAACCGCTGCTTGCACGAGGATTTTCCGGAATCGGCGATCTTTCGCATCGATCACTATTTGGGCAAGGAGCCGGTACAGAGCATCGTCTACACTCGGTTCGCCAACGCGCCATTCGAATCGCTCTGGAATCGCAACTATGTGCGCAGCATCCAGATCACCATGGCGGAAGCGTTTGGAGTTGACGATCGCGGCAGTTTCTACGACGCGACCGGAGCGCTTCGCGACGTGGTGCAGAACCACATGCTTCAGGTGCTCGCGAACGTGATGATGGATCCGCCGACCGGCGAAGACCATGAATTGATGCGGGACCAGAAGGCCGCGCTCCTCAAAGCGGTCAGACCCCTGGACGCGGCGAGCATTGTTCGGGGCCAGTATCGCGGCTATCGGCAAGTCAAGGGGGTCAAGCCGGACTCGACCGTTGAGACCTATGTCGCGGTGAAATTGTCGGTCGATTCCTGGCGATGGGCGGGCGTCCCGATCTACATCCGCGCCGGCAAATGCCTGCCCTTGACGGCTGCCGAGGTCACGGTCGAATACAAGCCCCCGCCACGGGCGACCTTCGGCGACGAGGCCGACGCGCCGCCCGGCTATATGCGCCTGAGGATAAGCCCGGACGTCGGCGTCGCAATTGGCCTGCGGGTGAAACACCCGGGTGAAGGCATGACCGGCGAAAGTGTGGAGCTCATGCTGTCGGAACGCGCCGCCTCGCTGATCCCTCCTTATCAGCGTCTGCTCGGCGACGCGATGCGCGGCAACGACGAACTGTTTGGACGCGAGGACGCGATCGACGCGCAGTGGCGGATCGTCCAACCGATCCTCGTGAATCCGCCGCCGGCCCTTGAATATGCGCCCGGAACCTGGGGTCCCGAGGCGGCCGAGGCTCTCATCGGCGCTGATGGACCCTGGCGGAATCCGAAACCAGCCAAGGTCGGGTGAGCGCGGGCGGACGGCGCCTCAGTGCGAGAACAGCACCGGCGCTGTCATGTGTGCGAGGATCTGCGGCGTTCCGGAGCCGTGGCCAAACAAAAAGCGCCAGCCGGCGTCGAAGGCGCCGATCGCCATCAGGTCGGCAGAATGGTCGGAAATGGCGCTGAGCAGCGCGTCGCTCACCGAAATATCGTCGACGACGGCGTGCTGGTAGCGGGCGTTGATTTTGTGTCGGGCGAGGTTGGCGACCAGAAGGTCGGAGAATTCGTAGCGTTGATCGCCCTTGTGGCCAACTTCGACAATGAGTGCTTGGCAGCCGTTCGTTAGCAGCGGCAGGGCGTCGAAGGCCGCGCGGGCGGCGCCGCGCTCTCCGTGCCAGGCGAAGAGCGGTCTGGCGCCAACGTCAGCGTAAGTTCCGACATAGGGCACCACCAGGACCGGCCGGCCGCTCTCGGCGATCACCTCGTCCGGCAGTTTGGCCGGCACCGGAACATCATCTTGGGCCTGGCCAAGAACGACGAGATCGAACGTGCGTGCGATCTCCGTCGCGCGGCGAATGATCTCGTGGTCGCTGCCGCGATTGACGTCGATAAAGGCGGCGCGGTCCTTGAGCGGCGCGGTTGCGGCCGCGAACGCCGCCTGCGCCTTGTCCCGCGCGGCGACATAATGCGCGCTCGGCCAGGTCGCGACCGTCCCCACCACATGGGCATCGGCCCGCTCGGCAAACATCCCCGTAAGGCGCGCTCCGCACCGTTCGGCGATGCGCAGGCTCAGGCCCACGCGGGCTGCGGTGCGCGGCCTCGAATCGAGATGGACGAGGATGTTCGCGAGAGCCATGGTCGTTCCCCTGTAAGAGCCCCAGCTTGATACCGGCGCCCCGGCGGCTCGCCGCGCTGCCCCGATCCGGGATCTGGCGACGGCCATCCTTTGCTTGTCGTTTGACCATAATCGACGCGGCTGGCCGGATCAACGAATGGCGGCGACGACGCGACAGCATGGACATTTTGCCGCGCTGACGACCTCAACCCAACACATCTCCCGCATTGCTCGCCGGGAACCGGCCGTTCTACAGTCATTGGCGAGCATCGAAACGACGAGCCTTCCCGGGGTCTCGCCGTCGTCAGCGGACCAGACGGATGAACGCCCCCTCGGCGATGCACATACGCGACAATCCGGGGAAAGCCGGCGCCGACTTCGACGTCATCATCGTCGGCGCGGGGCTTTCCGGGATCGGCGCGGCCTGCCATCTGGTCCGCAAGCGGCCGAAGACGAGTTTCGTCATCCTTGAAGCGCGCGACGCGATCGGGGGCACCTGGGACCTGTTCCGCTATCCCGGCATCCGCTCGGATTCCGACATGTCGACGTTCGGCTACGCCTTTCGCCCGTGGGACGACACGAGGGCGATCGCCGACGGGCCATCAATTCTTCGCTACCTCACCGGAACCGCGCGGGAATACGGCGTGGATCGCGCGATCCGCTTCGGCAACAAAGTTGTCCGCGCTTCCTGGCGCTCAGCGGACGCGTGCTGGACGCTGGACGTGACCAGTCCCGGTGGTGAGACAGTGCGAGTTCTCGTGCAATTTTCTGCTTCTGTGCGCGGGCTACTACGAATACGCGGAAGGCTATATGCCCGGCTGGCCGGGCATGGAGAGATTTGCCGGCCCCATCATTCATCCGCAGCAGTGGCCCGAAAACTTGCGCCACGAAGGCAAGCGCGTGGTCGTCATCGGCAGCGGAGCAACCGCGGTCACCCTTGTCCCGGCCATGGCGGAGACGGCGGCGCATGTCGTCATGCTGCAGCGATCGCCGAGCTATATCGTCGCTCGACCGTCCGAGGACCCGACGGCGAAAAGCTTCAGACGATGGTTTCCGGCCCGGCTTACCCACGCCTTCGTGCGCTGGAAAAACATCGCTTTGCAGCTCTACCTCTTCCGGCTGTCGCGGCGCAAACCGGCTGCGGTGCGGGCGGGAATCCTCAAGCTGGCGCAGGCTGCGGTCGGACCGGGGATCGACGCCGCCAAACACTTCAGCCCTCGCTACGAGCCGTGGGACCAGCGCCTGTGCCTCGTCCCGGACGGCGACTTGTTCGCGGCGCTGCGGGCGGGCAAGGCGTCGGTGGTCACTGGCGAGATCGAAACCTTCACCGAGACCGGCCTTCGTCTGACTTCGGGCGAGGAGCTTGCAGCCGACATCATCGTCACCGCGACCGGGCTCAAGATGCGCCTGATGGGCGGGATCAGGATCGAGGTCGACGGCAAGCCGATCGAAGTGGCGAGCACGACGATCTATAAGAGCGCGATGTTCGGCGACGTTCCGAAATCTGGCTTCGGTTTTTGGCTATACGAACGCATCCTGGACCCTCAAATCCGACCTCATCGCCGAGTATGTCTGCCGACTTCTCGATCACATGGATCGCCGCGGCTACGCGATCTGCACTCCGCGCCGGAACGACGCCGCAACGGCCGAGGAGCCGACCCTGCCGCTCACGTCAGGATACATCCAGCGAGCGAAAAACCTGTTGCCGAAGCAGGGGACGAAGAAGCCCTGGCTGATGAACCAGAACTACGTCCTCGACATCATGGCCTTGCGTTTCGCGCCGATCGATGACGGCGCGCTCGAGTTCAAGCGACTCTGCCGACCAGGCCGAGCCGCATGAGGGGCATGTCCTCGACTTTCAATCGAGTTACCGAGGCGAGATGACCGCGCTCGCGCTAATCCTTCTGCTGCTGGCGATTGTCATTTGCGGCCTCGTCGGGTTCGCCGCCTATACGGCGCGACAGGTCGAGATCGCCGCCCGCCGCGCGGACACTTTCTCGAACTCGACGGCGAGCGCATCCACTATATCGACCGGGGTACGGGTCCGCCGCTAATCCTGATCCACGGTCTCGGTGGCCAATTGAGGAATTTCACCTATGCGCTCGTTGGCCGGCTCTCGAGTGAGTTCCGGGTGATTGCGGTCGATCGGCCCGGATCGGGCTATTCGACAAGGCGGAGCGCCGCCGACCCGCGCCTGCGCGCGTAGGGCGAGGCGATGGCCAAAGTGATAAAAGCGCTGAAGCTCGGCCGCCCTCTCGTCGCCGGCCATTCTTTGGGCGGCGCGATCGCGCTTGCGGTCGCGCTCGACCATCCCGAATGCGCGAGCGGGCTCGCGCTTATCGCGCCTGTCACCCAGATCGTCGCGACGCCGCCCGAGCCGTTTCGCGGCTTCGACATTCGATCTCCGCTGCTGCGCTGGGTCGTCTCCTGGACGTTCGCGACGCCGTTCGGAATCTTGAACGGCGCCCAAATTCTCAAGCAGGTGTTCGCGCCGGAAAAGGTTCCCGCCGATTTCATGTCCCGAGGTGGCGGAGCGCTGGGCCTAAGACCCAACAGCTTTTATGCGACGTCGACCGACCTGGAAGCGGTGAATGACGGCTTCGCCGAGATGATTGGCCGCTATCCGACGCTGACTGTCCCGGTCGGGATCTTGTTCGGCAAGGGTGATAATCTTTTGGACTACCGCCTGCACGGGCAAGCGACCAAGGATCAGATTCCCGGTCTCAACCTCGAACTGATCGAAGGCGGCCACATGCTGCCGGTGACCGCCCCCGACGCCGTTGCCGACTTCCTCCGGCGCATGCCGCGCTCCGCAGCAGCGACAATCCGCTAAGCGGGACTGGCGCCGCCGCCGAAGATCTTGCTGAACACGTCCAAGCGGCTCGGGCGGATGAAGCCGTTGTAGACCGTCTACGCGGGCCGTGCTCCTTGGGCGCGTCGCTCGTTCCCTGCGGCGCGGTCATAGCGGCGCGGTCAGATCGAACCACGGCTGCGCGCGTTCGATCTCGCCCGCAAGGCGGAACAGCAATCCTTCGCCAGACGCCGGCGCCACAAAATGGACGCCCATCGGTAATCCTTCCGGGGTCCAGTGCATGGGAACGGACATCGCAGGCGCGCCAGTCAGGTTGGCGAGCACGGTGAACGGCGCCCAGGCCATTTTGGCCCGCACGAGCGCCACCAAGCGGCTCGATCGCAGAATCGTGCGCGCCAACCCCAGCCCTGCCGCCACGGCCCCGAGTGCCGATAGGGCTCGCGGCGTCGCCGTTTCGCCGATACGCGGCGCAGGCGCTGCGGTCGTCGGCGTCATGAAGACGTCGTAGCGCAAATGGAACGCATTCATGGTCCGCACGTAGTCCTGGCATCGATCGAGACTCGCTGTCAGTTCGTCGGCGCGAAGCGCGTGGCCGAGCCGCGCGAGAAGGCGCGTATCCGGCTCGAAATCGGCATCGCTGCAGGCTGCTCGTTGCTTTGCCAGGCTCGTGATCAGGCCCGCCCCGGCGCACAGAAGGTTGGCAAAATCATCGAACATCGCCACTCCGTCGACCATCGGCGCCGCCGGCTCGACCTCGTGGCCTAGCGAGGCGAGCAGCTTGGTCGCTTTTTCGACCGCCGCCGCCGCTTCCCGGTCGATCGGATCGCCGAGCGGCGAACTGGTCGAGTAGGCGATCCTAAGCCGCGCGCCTTCGCGTCTGACTTCCTCAAGAAAGGGGCGCTCAGGCGGCGCGATCAGGAAAGGTGAAGCGAGTTCCGGGCCGTGCGTTGCATCGAGCATCGCCGCGCTGTCGCGTACCGACCGCGAAATGACGTGATTCACCGCCGATCCGAATATCATCTCGCCGCGCTCCGGTCCCCAAGGTGTGCGCCCTCGTCCCGGCTTGAAGCCGAACAGGCCGCAGACGGCTGCCGGAATGCGGATCGATCCGCCGAGGTCGTTTGCGCCGGCCAGCGGTGCGATCCCGGCGGCGACCGCAGCGGCCGATCCGCCGGATGAACCGCCCGGCGTCCGCTCGAGATTCCATGGATTGCGAGCTGGACCCCATGCGGCGGGCTCAGTCACGAGTTGCATGCCGAATTCAGGTGTATTGGTGCGGCCGAAGATCAGAGCGCCGGCCTTCAGCCACCGCTCGGTGATTTCGCTGTGAACCGCCGGCGCGAAACCCGTGCGCTTGAGGCCGCGCGAACCGTACGAGCAGGGAACTCCCGCATATTCCTGGCCGAGATCCTTCTCGAGGAACGGGACGCCGGCGAATACGCCGGTCAGCGAATGATGGGCCCGCTCCCGCGCGATTTCATCCATGCGAGTGACGATGGCGTTAAGACGCGGATTGACCGCTTCCGCGCGTGCGATCGCCGCTTCGAGAACTTCCGCCGCCGAAACTTGCCCTTCTGCAATCAGCTTCGCGAGTCCGAGGCCGTCGTAGCTACGGTATTCGTCAAAACGCAACCTATCTCCCCTTCTCGCCCGGCCGACGCGTGTCGCGCCTGAAGTTACGGCCCCGGCTGCAGCACGCTGGCGTCGCCAGCCAGCAGCGCCTGCGCGATGGACCGCTCGCGTGCGACCACAACGGCGACGAATTCGCCCGCGCCGCCCCGCATCGCCCGGAACGCCGCGTAGCCGCGCTCAAGAAAGCCCTGCAACTCGCCGAGCCCCGCGGCTCGCGCCGGTCCGCGCATCATTATGAGCGCCGCGCCGACGAAGCGCTGGCGCGACAGCCCTTCCAGCGCGCCGCCGAGCAGCGCGATGAGATCGATCTGGCGGGCTCGATCCTCGGCGCGGCCGATCTTACGATAGGCTGCGGCGTAAGTCGCCGGGATGATCGTCGCTGTCCCGGCGCCGAGCGCATCGACCATGGCGGCGTCAAGACTTTCCGACAAAGCATTGAGCTCGACGGCGTGTGCGACCGCGGCCAGTCCCGAATCAGGCAGAACGCGCATCATGACCGGGACAATGCGGCGCACCTCCTCGATGTGTTGGCTCAGATCGTGGGGGCCATAGAGGTCGGTGAGGAAGAATTGAGCTGCGTTGTGAAAGCGGGGGCTCTCGAGCAAGTCCTGATGCGTCCGCGCGAGGCGCGACGCCTGCCAAGCGCGCAAGTCCACTCGCCGCTCGTTGAAGCCTGCGTCCTCAAGATTGCGCGCGCGCAAGATCGCGGAACGGTCAAGCTCCCTCAACAATTGATCGCGATACAGCTCTTCCGCCATCATGAGAAATTTTATAGCGGAAACGCCTAGGTTCGGCCTCCTAATGGCGCCTGACTGCTTTTGACACCAAGAATGCGATATGGTGGGAAAACTCGGGAGCGGGAGATGAGCCACAACGAGCGCATGTCTTCGGTCGACACGACCTGGCTGCGCATGGACCGGCCGGCGAATCCGATGATGATCGTCGGCGTGTGGATACTTGAGGGGCCGGTCGCTCTCGACAACGTCGAGAAGCAGATCGCGGATGGGCTGCTGAGCTACCGGCGCTATCGGCAGAAAGTCGATAACACGCCCGCCGGCGTCTTCTGGCGTGACGATCCGAACTTCGATCTCACCCACCACATCAAACGGATCAACCTGCCGGGGCGCGGCGACAAGTCGGCGCTCGAGCGCTTCGTCGGCCAGCTCGCCTCGGAGCCTCTCGATCCCAACCACCCGCTCTGGACCGTACACATCGTCGAAAAATACCACGGCGGGGCGGCGGTGGTGTTCCGCATGCATCATGCGATCGCCGATGGCGTTGCTCTGATGGGGGTCACGATGGCGCTGGTCGACGGACCGGCGCTCCAAGGGCTTCGATCGGGGCTGGCGGACGAGGAAGAAGGCTGGCTGCAGAACTTGATGGCGCCGGTCGTGGCGGCGATCAACGCCGGAACGCAGGCTTCGACGTTGGCGCTTGGCGCTGCGCTCGATCTCGCGCGCCATCCGCTCCGCGCCGTAGGCCTCTTGCGCGATGGCGCCGGCGTGGCGGGCGAACTCGGCCACCTGCTCTTCATGTCGAGCGACAGCGCCACCCGCTTCAAGGGCAAGCCGAGCGGATCGAAGCGAGTTGCATGGTGCGAGCCGCTGAAACTACCGGAAGTCAAGGCGGTGAGCCGGGCGCTGGGCTCCTCGATCAACGACATGCTGCTCTCCTGCGTCGCCGGCGCGATGCGACTCTATCTGGCGGAAAAAGGAGACAAGACCGAGGGCGTGGAGATCCGCGCCCTGGTTCCGATCGACCTGCGTCAGCCGGGGGACGTCGAGCTTGGCAACCGCTTCGGCATCATTGCCGTCGAACTGCCGGTGGGAATTGAGCATCCGCTCGAGCGGCTGATGACGGTGCGCCAGCGCATGCTGGCGCTGAAGACATCCTACGAACCCGCCACTACGCTTGGCCTGTTCTCGGTCCTTGGCTACCTGCCGAAGGTCCTGCAGGACCAGCTCTTCGACCTCCTGCTCAGCCGAGCGACTGCGGTGATGACCAACGTGCCGGGTCCGACCGAGCCTTTGACGGTCGCCGGCAGCATCCTGAAGCAGTCTCTGTTCTGGGTCCCGCAGACCGGCGATGTCGGGATGGGTGTGTCGATCCTTTCCTACGCCGGCAAGGTTCAGTTCGGCCTCATCACCGACGCCGCGCTGACCCCTGACCCGGACGCTGTGGTCGGCCGCTTCCCGGAGGAGTTCGAGAAGTACCTTTATTACGTTCTGATGGACGCGCCTGCAGCGTGAGTAGGGCCGCGATTTTCTGCTCTTCCTGCGCTCGGGAACAAGCGCCGGCGACGCCGGTCAACGTCCTCACCCTCCGGCCTCTTCCCTCGCGTGCTCCGCGTCGAGTTTCTGCATGGCGTCGGCGGGCGGACAGCGGGCCGCTTCCTGATAGAGTTTTTCGGCCTCGGCAAGCCTGGACTTGCCAAACAGAATGACGAGCCCGTTCGCCTCCTCGATGCGGGCGATCGCCGATTTGGGCAGCAGCTTTCGGGCGATCGCGAAATGCTTGACCGCATCCTCTTTCGTCGCGCCATAAGTCAGGCTTGCCAGCAGGGCGCCGACCTTATTGACGATCTCGGCATGATAGGCGCCAAGCGCGATATGCGCTTCGGCATGCTTCGGCTCCAACTTGATCGTGCGATCGAGGGCCGCCTTGACCTTGCCGCCGATCCCTTGCGCGAGCGCCTTGGCGACCGAGATCTCCTGGGCATAACGTCCAAGCGCCTGGGCATGAAAATAGAACGCATTGTGAAAGTTGGGCGCGACCGCCTGCAGAACCTCGGCGCGAGCCGCCGCCTCAAGCAGGATCTCGCGTTTGCGGCCGCTGTCCGTCTCCATATAGGTCGCATAAATATTGGCCGCCTTGTTGGCGACGTTGGCGCCTATCGGCCCGAGCGCCGCGCCTTCCGCAACTGCTGCGCCAAAATCGCCGCGATGATAGGCGCGCCAGGCTGATTGAAGAGCCGCCGCCGCCTGGTCGGCGCTTAAGGAGCATTTGAGGCGTGGGTGCGCGGCGAGAGCTTGCTTGACGAATGCGCCGTCGGGAAAGGGCTCACAATCACCACGATGCAGCTCCGGCCACGCCTTCTTCAGCGCTGCGCCCTCATAGAGGTAGCTCGTCGCGTCGTAGGCGAAGACTTTCCATTTCGACCGCGCCATGTCGTCCTCCTTAAGAGAGATAGCGCTTAGCCAAGTCATCGAACAGCGCGCGTTCACGCGATTCGAGATAGGGCGCGGCGAGCGATATGACGTGGAAGGCGCCGCGCGCCAGCGTCTTGTCGTCCTGCGGCGCGCGAGGGTCGCGAGCGAATTCAAACGACATCCAATAGGTCGCGACCAGAACCATGTTCTGCGCCAGAGTCGCGATCTCTTCGGGCGTCGCGCGCATCTGCCCGCCCTTGACCAGCCCGCCGAGAATCTGCTCGGCGACGCGCGTCTTGTGGGCGAGGATGCGGCGGAGCTGCACTTCGATCACGTGATAGCGCGCAACCAGGTCATTGATGTCGCGATAGACGAAGCGGTACTTCCAGATCGCCTCGAACACGAGGTGCAGGTAGAGCCAGCAGTCCTCGGCGTTCGGCAGCCGCTTCTCGGGCGCCGCGAGCGTCATCTCGATCTCGCGCCGGAATTCGGCGAACAGGTCGGCGACGATCTGATCCTTGGAATGATAGTGGTAATAAAGATTGCCCGGGCTAATACCCATTTCGAAAGCAATCGACGTCACAGCGACGGTGGGCTCTCCAAATTGATTGAACATTGTCAGCGCCGTCTGCAGAATCCGCTCACGCGTGCGTCGGGGCGGCTTTGGCGGCATGACGTTTCGTTCCCTGCGAACGTCTCCGGCCGTGGCGCCTTAGCGCCGTCTCGAGCCGGCTCAGCGTTCTCTCCAGGGGCGCGACGCTATCCCATAGTGCGCCCGTTTGACTAGGCGTCGAATGCAGGCCTTTGTCGAAGTTGGCGAGAACCTTGCGGTCGAGTTCGATGCCGTGGCGGCGAAGGATCGGCTCCAGTTCGTCGACCCGCCGACCGAGTTCTGCAAGCGTATGCCGATAAGCGTGATCGGCGAGGCGGCGCCGGTCGGAATAGCTGAAAATATTGGCGAAGAAGATAACCGCGTCGTCTTGGGCCGGCTCGAACAGCACGACATCCGCATCGGGGAATTCCTTGGCGTAGCGTTCCATTCCGACCGCCATTCGGGAGTGGACGAGCGCGCGAAAGGTTTGCGAGAGCACGGTAAGAAGGCCCCGCTCGGCGAGGCGAATCCGAGGCGCGCCGCCATGGGCGGCCAGCCCGCCATTGTAGGGCACAATCGGGTTGATGCAGATGAGAAGCTTCGCTCCCGCCTTCAACGCCACGGAGGCGTGGAGCGTCTTCTTGAGCGCGCCGTCCACATAGTCGCGATCTCCGATCCGCGCGGGCGGATAGAGCCCCGGCAGCGCGGCGCTCGCTTTTACCGCCTCAGAAATCGGCACTTCGTCAAGTCCGGGCGAACCGAACGGCGCCGAGCGGCCGCTGTCGAGATCGGTCGCCACGATGAAAAGCTTCCGCGCCAGTTTGCGAAAGTCGTCCGTTCGACCAGGCTGACTTAACAAGCGCGACAGATAAGCCGCGATCGCGTTGTTGTCGAAGAGACCGGTCGGCAGACCGCGTGCGAGCAACATGAGCGATTCCGAAAGAGCACGGCGGGGTGACCGCGCGAGGCAGCTGATCGCGGCTAGACCCAGCAGCTGCGGTATCCTCGCCATTCGTCGCGTGAACTCGCCGAACGCTGGGCGTAACAGCAGATCAGGCGCGAATGGATCGTGTTCGGAACGATCAAGAATGAACATCGCGTGAATCTGGCGCGGTGCAAACCCGTTCGCCAGCAACGCTGCGACAAAGGCGCCCGAGCTCACACCCACATAGACGTCGCACTCGGTGAGCTTGATGCCGCGTAGCGCCTCTTCAAGAGCCGAAAGCGCCCCAATTTCGTAGATGCCGCCGAGGGGACCGCCGCCCGCGAGCGCAATCCCCACTTTTTCATTTCGTCGCCGGTCCTTCATTGCACGGCCTCGCGGGCTGACGGATGACGCAACCCGTCACTGGACTTTGGCCTTGTGCGCCCGTCCGCGAGTCGCGTGCGGGCCTTCCCGTTCGTCGGAGAGCTTCTTAGCGATTTCAGTCAGCTCGGCGACACGGCGGGACAGCACATCGACATCCTTGCGGCTTGGCACGCTCAGGCTGTGCAACGCTCGCGCTACCCGCTCCTCGAACACCTGCTCGAGTTTGTCCCAGGTTCCGGTCGCCTTCGTGCGCATCTCTGCGATTCGCTCATCGGCGACCGTCTTGGTCCGCTCCTGGAACTGCTCGCCTTCAGCGACGAGGGTTTCGAACATCTTCGCGCCTTCCTGCTGGGCCTTGGCGAATGCACCAAGCCCGGCGAGCCAGATCTGATTGGCCGACTCTCTCACTTTCGCGGTCAACTGAGTTTCAGGCGCCTCATGGGCGAGATCTCTGAGTTTCTTTGGCATGACGTTCCTCGCTTTTTTTAGCGGCCCTAGCCGCCCTCTACGACTGGCATAAAACCACAAACAATTAGAATTCGCCGCCCAAAGGTCTAGGCGGCTCATTCTAGACTTTTCGGCTAGAGGGAGACTCAAGCAAGAAGGAGTGCGTCATGAGCACGTTCGTCACTGGCGGCACGGGCTTCATCGGCAAACGTTTGGTGCGGCGATTACTCCAGCGCGACAAGGAGCAGGTTTACATCCTTACGTTCAATGCAACGCCAGAATCCATGGCGTCGCTGATGGAGTTTTGGGGCCCGGATTGCGCCCGCGTGACGGCGATCGCCGGCGACATCTCAGAGCCCGATCTCGGAATCGCGCCGAAGGATGTGCGCCGCCTTAAGGGAAAGATCGACCATTTCTTCCATCTAGCCGCTGTCTACGATCTCGCCGCAGATCCTTCGCAAGTCGTGAAGGCGAACGTCCAGGGAGTGGCTAACGCACTGGCCTTCGCCAAGACTGTCGGCGCCCGCTGTTTCCACCATATGAGCTCAATCGCTGCCGCCGGACTCTTCGACGGCGTTTTCCGCGAGGACATGTTCGAAGAGGCGCGCGGGCTTGAACATCCCTATTTTGCCTCGAAACATCGCGGCGAGGCCTTGGTGCGCGCAGAGACCAAGGTTCCGTGGCGGATCTATCGGCCAGGAATCGTCGTCGGCGATTCGAAGACCGGCGAGATCGACAAGATCGACGGCCCATACTACTTCTTTAAGCTGATCCAG
This sequence comes from uncultured Alphaproteobacteria bacterium, assembly GCA_963806935.1. Lineage (GTDB taxonomy): Bacteria > Pseudomonadota > Alphaproteobacteria > Rhizobiales > Beijerinckiaceae > Roseiarcus. The sequence continues at coordinate 77,156 of CAWEAT010000048.1, read as the reverse complement.
AAGCTGCGCGACATTTTGCCGCACTGGGCGCCGATGATCGGGCTCGAGGGCGGGCGCATTAACGTCGTACCGGTCGACTTCGTCGTCGCCGCGCTCGATCACCTCGCCCATCTCGACGGACTTGACGGCCGCACTTTCCACCTTACGGACCCGTCGCCGCTGCGCGTCGGAGAGATGCTCAATGTGTTGGCGCGCGCCGCCCACGCCCCGGCGTTCACTGTTCGCATCAACGCAGGGCTGTTCGGGCTCGCCCCCCCGGCCCTGACTCGGGGGCCTGATGGCGCTGACGCCGTTTCGGCGCATGCGCAAGATGATGATGAAGGAGCTCGGTCTGCCCGACGACGTCTTCATGTTCGTCAATTACCCGACCCGGTTCGACAGCCGCGAGACGCAGAAGCTGCTCCGCCCCGCCGGCATCGCCGTTCCGCCCTTCGAGGACTACGCCTGGCGCCTTTGGGACCATTGGGAGCGCCATCTCGATCCAGCGCTGTTCGTCGACAGGTCGCTGCGCGGCGCGGTCGCCGGCAAGCGCGTTCTGGTCACCGGCGGGTCCGCCGGCATCGGGAAGGCGATCGCGCTGAGGCTCGCGCAGGCGGGGGCAAATACCTCGATCGTGGCTCGCGACGTGGACAGGCTCAAAGTGGTCCGCGCGGAATTCGCCGCCTTGGGCCTCGAGGTCGCGACCTATAGCGGCGACATCTCCGACGCCGGCCGATGCGCGGCGCTCATCGAGGAGATCCTCGGCGAGCAGGGCGGAATCGACGTTCTCGTCAACAACGCCGGGCGATCGATCCGCCGGGCGATCGAGAATTCCTACGACCGTCCCCATGACCTCGAGCGGCTGATGAGGCTAAACTATTTTGCCGCAGTTCAGCTCGCAATGGGTTTCCTTCCCGGCATGGCGGAGAGGCGATCCGGGCATGTCGTCAACATCTCCTCGATCGGCGTCCTGACCAGCGCGCCGCGCTTTTCATCTTATGTCGCCTCGAAGGCGGCGCTGGAGGCGTGGTCGGACTGCGCGGCGAGCGAGTTTCTCGACCGCGGCGTTGCGTTCACCAATGTGAACATGCCCCTCGTGCGCACCGAGATGATCGCGCCGACGAAGTTCTACAGCCACATTCCAGCTCTCGATCCGGATGAAGCCGCCGAACTCGTGGTCGAAGCGCTGATCAACCGCCCGAGCCGGGTCGCGACCCGACTCGGCCGCTTTGGCCAGGGCGTTCACGCCGCGGCGCCAAATCTTGGGCGAATTGTGATGAACACCGCCTTCCGAATGTTTCCGGAGAGCGCTGCGGCGCGCGGCGAAACGGAACCCGAGGTCTCGCCGACCGCGGATCAGATCGCCTTCACCCAGTTGCTGCGAGGCTTGCACATTTGAAGCGCGAATGCGCGCTTCGGAGCAGAATAAGGGAAGCGATTGGAAAAAACTCATGTCCAGCTCAAGCCCAAGCCTCAGCAACTTTAGCGAATGGCCGACGGTCGACTTCATCGTCATTGGGGCGGGACCGGCAGGCTGCGCGATCGCCGCCCGCCTCGCTCAATCGTCGAGCGCAACGAGCGTCGCCCTCATCGAAGCGGGGCCGGCCCGTGCCTCCCTCTTGTCCGACGTGCCGCTCGGAATCGCCGCGCTCGTGCCGAGGCGTTCGCGGCGGAACTATGCCTACGAGACCACCCCACAGGCGGGACTCGGCGGTCGCAAGGGATATCAGCCGCGCGGCCGCGGCCTTGGGGGCTCGAGCCTCATCAACGCGATGATCTACACCCGGGGCCAGCCACAGGACTATGACGGTTGGGCAGCGCTTGGCTGCAAAGGCTGGGGCTGGTCGGAAGTCCTCCCATATTTCAAGCGTTCGGAGGATAACGCGCGCGGAGCGAACGCGTGGCACGGCGTCGGCGGGCCGCTGCATGTCAGCGACCTCAGCTACAGCAACCCGGCGGTCGAGGCTTTCGTCGAATCTGCGGTGCAAGCCGGATTTTCACGCAACGCCGATTTCAACGGTGCGACTCAAGAGGGCGTCGGGCCCTATCAGGTGTTCCAGAAGAACGGCCGGCGATTCAACGCCGCAAGGGCCTATCTTCAATCATCTCCGGCTGCCTCCAATCTCGAGATGCTTTCCGACTGTCAGGCGCGACGCATTCTGTTCGAGGGACGGCGCGCCGTTGGCGTCGCGTATAATCTCCGCGGCGCCGAGCGGCGGCTCTGCGCTCGCCGCGAGGTCATTGTTTGCGGCGGCGCCTTCGGCTCGCCCCAACTGTTGATGGTCTCAGGGATTGGCCCCGCCGAGCAGCTGAAGAGCTTCGGAATCGGCCTCGTCCACGATGCGCCCGAAGTCGGCCAGAATCTTCAGGATCATTGCGACTACGTTGCAAATCTGCGCGCCAAGGGACCGGGCCTGTTCGGGATCGCATCGCCGATGCTGACCCAAGGCGTCGGAGCCCTGTCGAATTACCTCCGCCATGGCCGGGGACTGCTGACGTCAAACGCAGCCGAAGCCGGCGGCTTCATCAAAAGCAGGCCCGACGTCGATCGGCCGGACTTGCAGCTGCATTTCTGTATCGGGCTCGTCGACGATCACAATCGCAAAATTCATTTCACGACCGGCATGTCGCTGCATGTGTGCGGGCTGAGGCCGAAGAGCCGGGGTCAGGTTCGTCTCGCCAGCGCGGATATCACGCGCGCGCCGCTCATCGATCCGAATTTCCTCGCCGATGCTGACGATCTCGAGACGCTCGTCCGGGGCGTCGAGATCGTCCAGACCATCCTCGCCCAGCCGGCGCTCGCCCCTTACGGCGGACGATACATCTACGGGACCGGACGCGACGATCCGATGAGGCTGCGCGACCTGATCCGCGAGCGCGCCGACACGATCTATCATCCGGTCGGAACCTGCCGGATGGGCGGCGACGAGCGCTCGGTCGTTGACCATCAGCTCAGGGTGCGTGGGGTCGAGGGCCTGCGCGTCGCCGATGCCTCGATCATGCCACTCCTGGTTAGCGGCAACACCCAGGCGCCGTCCGCAATGATCGGCGAGAAAGCTGCGGATCTGATTCTGGACCGCCGCATTGCCTAGGGCCTCGGCCCGCGCCGCAAGCGCGGGACTGGCGCGATTCACCGCGAGCCCTGCGGCCGCGCACGGGTTCGCTGATCGCGAAGGACGAAAGAGAGACGGACGAAGATTGAATGGCTGCGGTCAAGGCGAACGGGATCGAGATCGAATATTCGGATAGCGGCGCTCGCGACAGCCCCGTTATCGTCTTGATCATGGGCTTGGGGATGCAGCTCATCGCCTGGCCCGACGCATTTTGCGAGGGCCTCGTGGCGCGCGGGTTTCGCGTCGTTCGCTTCGACAATCGCGATGCCGGGTTATCGACAAAGACGCCATCCGCCGGGCGACTGCCTATGGCGCCTCTGATGGCTTTGGCTTTCCTGCGGCTGCCGGTCAGGCCGCCCTATACGCTTGACGACATGGCCTCGGATACGCTGGGGCTCATGGATGCGCTGGGGATCGATCGCGCGCATATCGTCGGCGCCTCGATGGGCGGCATGATCGCGCAAATCGTCGCAACCCGGCGCCCGGATCGCGTCCAGAGCCTGGTCTCGCTCTTCTCGACCAGCGGCAATCCGGCGTTGCCGGGTCCCGAACCGAAGGTGCTGCGAGCTCTCATTCGACGGCGCCGGCGAAGTGATCAGGCGGGCGCGGTGCAGGAAGCCATGGACTTCCTCCGCCTGATCGGAAGCCCTGGCTTTCCGACGAGCGACTCCGAGCTTCGAAGCAAGGTCGAGCGCTCAATCGGCCGCTGCTACTACCCTCAAGGGTTCGCTCGACAGCTCCTCGCCATTCTGACGGCGGGAGATCGGAGGCCGATGCTCCGCCGCATTCGCACGCCGACTTTGGTGCTGCACGGCGCAAAGGATCCGTTCATACCACCGGCGGCGGGCGAGGACACCGCCGCTAGCATTCCCGGCGCCCGGTTGCGGATCATTCCCGGCATGGGCCATGACTTGCCTACGGCGCTGCTGCCGCTTCTTGTCGCTGAAATCGCCGAGCACTGCCTCAGGGCGGAGGACGAGGCGCGACGCGCGAGCGCTCTGCGCGCAGCTGGAGGTTCGCCATGAATCGTCTCTCCCTGGTCGACTCCCTGTTTCTGTATCTGGAGACCCCGCAGACGCCCATGAACATCGCCAGCTTGACGATCTTTACGCCGAGCTCGCCGGAGCCTGACCTTTTCGCCCGCTTTCGCGAGCACACGGCCGCGCGGCTCGACCTCCTGCCCTCGTATCGCCGACGCCTCGAGATGACGCCGCTCGGTCTCGATCATCCGGTCTGGGTCGTGGACGATGCCTTGGACCTCGACCATCACGTTCGCCATGTCGCGCTGCCGAAGCCCGGCACGATGGAGCAGTTGCGCGCATTGGTGGCTGAACTCCACGCGGTCCCGCTCGATCGCGCGCGCCCACTCTGGGAGTACCATCTGATCGAGGGCCTGGAACACGGCGCCTTCGCCGTCTACGTTAAGTTGCATCATTGCGACATGGACGGGATCGCGGGCATTGCGACGCTCGACGTAACCTTCGACTTCTCACCTGACGTCGGACCGGCGCTCTCGCCTCGCAGACACGTTCGCTCGAGCGGCGAGCCCGCCGACTTCCTGGAATTGACCAGCACGGCGATCGCCGACTTCATTCGTCAGGGATATCGCGCCGTCAAATCGCTGCCAGGCGCCGCGAGAACGCTAGCGAGAGCGGCGCCCCATTTCAGTCGAGACGCGCGTGTTCTGCTCGGTTACGCGAGAGGGATGCCGCGAACGCCGTTCAACGTGGCCATATCAGCCCATCGGATCTACGCAACCTGTTCGCTCGCGCTCGCCGAGGTCAAGAAAGTCGCAAAATCGAGAAGCGCCACGATCAATGATATCGTGTTGGCGCTCAGCGCCGGCGCGCTGCGCCGTTATCTCATCGAGCATCACGCGCTACCCGGCGCGCCCCTGATCGCCGGCGTGCCGGCCTCGTTGCGAGCGCCCGGCGACGGAACGTTGAACAACCAGGTCGTGTTCTCGCTGTCTCGTCTGCCTACGGACGTGCCCGATCCCTTGCCGCGACTCGCCGCGGCTCGATTGGCGGCCGAGGAGGCGAAAGGGCTGTTCGCCGACGTCCGGGACTTGCTGACCACCGATATCTCGATAGCCGGCGCGCCACTCATCATAACTGCGCTCGCCAAGCTGATGGCCGGCGCCCGCGCCTACAATGTGATGCGGCCATTCTTCAATGTCGTCATATCGAACGTTCCGGGACCGAGGGAGCCGATGTATTGCGTCGGGGCGCCGGCTACACACTATTTTCCGGTGTCGATCCCCTTCCACGGTTGCGCGCTTAATATCACCGTGCAGAGCTATCTCGATCAACTCGATTTCGGTCTCATCGCCTGTAGCGAAACCGTGCCCGACGCTCAACGCATCGCCGACTATATAGCGGACGATTTCGAGGCGATGCGGAAGGCCAATGAGGCGCTCAGCGGGTCCAATGCGATCCAGGCCATCGGCCGGGAGGCGGCGCGACCTGATAGGCGAAACGTCGAGACGAACCCGCCAAAGGCCGACTCAGTGAGCGTGCTTGCTCGAAATATCGAGGCTCTGAGCCGAGCCACCGAGGCGATCTCACGCAAATTGGCCAAACCGTCAGCGCGCGCCGATTCATCGAAGACTCTGCCAGCCAAATCCAAGATCGCCCCAGGACGAACGAAAGCTCGCTCCGCTGCGAATACAGCTGAGCGTCCATCTGCCGCGGAGACGCGGGCCGTTCAATCGGCCACCCGAGCGGGCAAAGCCGGACACGACCCGGCGCCCCCCTCGCGGACGGCGCGGCGCCATAAGGGTCGAGCGCCTGCTGCGAGCAAGAAGCGATAACGATGGCTGAAGACCGCGACGTCGCTGTCAGCGCCGTTCCGTGATCCAACTTCCGTTGGCCGCGAAGCGCGCATTGCGCGAACGGCGTGCCTGACCCGTCGCGGGGATTCGTGACGGCATGACGCCGCGGCCGGGCGTAAGGCCCCGGAACTCCCGCGCTATATCTCCCGGACTTTGATCGATCTCAACTCTTTGGCGCCGCGCCAAGCTATTGTGAGAACGAGAAAAAACCTCGCAGGAGGAAGGTCATGCCTGTCAAGATCATCAAGCCTACGGCGTCGGCTTATCCCTATCCGCTCCTCATCAAGCATCTGCTCCATACGCCAATGGTTCGATCGCCTGATCAAGAAATCGTGTACCGCGACATCAGGCGGCGGACCTATCGCGCCTTCCGCGAGCGCATCGGCCGTCTCGCCAGCGGACTGACCCAGATCGGCGTCGAACAAGGCGACGTGGTCGCCGTCTTCGATTGGGACAGCGACCGCTACCACGAGTGCTATTTCGCCGTGCCCATGATGGGCGCCATCCTTCAGACGATCAACGTCAGCCTGACCCCTGACGACATCGCGTACATGCTCAACGATACGCGCGCATCGACAATATTGTTCAACGTCGACTTTCTGCCGCTGATCGAAAAGATCAAGGACAGGCTCTCCGCGGCCAGGACCTTCGTCGTCATGCACGACCGCCCTCACCTTCCCTCGATCGAACTGTCGATCCAGGCCGAATATGAGACGCTGCTGACCGGAGCATCCCCCTACTTCCAGTTTCCGGATTTCGACGAGAACGCCTGCGCGACGACGTTCCACACCACGGGAACGACGGGGCGGCCCAAGGGGGTCCACTTCAGTCATCGTCAGCTTGTGCTGCACACTCTGGCGGGACTCGTCGAATATGGGCTCACGCCGACCCAGGGCCGATACCATCGCGACGACGTCTACATGCCGATGACGCCAATGTTCCACGTTCACGCCTGGGGCTGTCCGTATACGGCGACGCTCGGTGGGTCGAAGCTTGTCTTTCCCGGCCGTTATTCGCCGGAGATTTTCCTGAAATTGATTCAAACCGAAGGGGTGACGTTCACCCATTGTGTTCCGACCATCCTTCAGATGCTGCTTGGCGCGCCGGGCAGCGAAAAGGTCGATCTTTCCGGCCTGAAGATGGTAGTCGGGGGGTCTGCGCTGCCCTCGTCTCTGGCGCGGGCGGCGATGGCGCGCGGCATCGACGTTTTCTCGGGCTATGGCCTCTCGGAATCCGCGCCGATGCTGACCGGGGCGCACGTCAAGTCGCAGCATCTTGGCCGAGGCGTCGAGGAGGAGGTCGGCTATCGCGCCACGGCGGGCATCGCGGCCCCGCTCGTCGATCTGCGGGTCGTCGACGAGAACATGGCCGACGTGCCTCATGACGGCAAGTCTTTCGGCGAGATCGTTGTTCGCACGCCGTGGCTGACGATGGGCTACCTCAATGACGAGGCAGCTTCAGAACAGCTTTGGGCTGGCGGCTATCTGCATACCGGCGACGTCGCCTCAATCGACGCGGACGGTTACCTCCGGATTTCCGACCGCCTGAAGGATATCGTGAAGAGCGGCGGCGAGTGGATTTCGTCGATATCGCTCGAGAACATCATCATGGAGAAGAAGGGCGTCCGGCGCGCCGCCGTCATCGGCGTCAAGGATGTCAAGTGGGGTGAAAGACCGTTGGCGTTTGTCGTTCTCGAACCCGATCATGTCGGCAGGATCGTTGAGGAAGACATTCGTCTCCACGTGGCGTCCTACGTCGAGAAAGGGGTCATCGCGAAGATCGCGATCCCGGAGAGGGTCGCCTTTGCCGAGGAGCTTCCGCTGACTTCGGTGGGCAAGGTCGACAAAAAGAAGTTGCGCGCGGACCGTCCGTGACGGCGAAACCAGGAATCGACGCAGACGAGGGCGGAACCGGAGTGGTGTATGGTGGAAGGGTCAGGATTGTTCGACCAACTCCATCGCATGTGAATGGGCATCGTTCCTGCGCATTGCGGCGTGGCGACCAAGCAACTTCTGGACATCACGATAGACGAAACGCCGCCAGCCCTTCAGGTGAAAGGTCTGCCAATGGCCTTCCGGCTGCGCGAGCCGGTCGGCGATCGCATAGAGCGCAGCCGGGTGCGCCCCAAGGCCGAAGTGGCTCGAATCGACAACGATATTCTCCGCCAGATCCCGGCGCGTCTCGACGCTGCAGCGCCAGGACACGATTCCGTCGTTCGGGCTCCAGATCGACGTCGTCGGCGCAAGCGGCGGCGTCCTGAGCGGCCCATGAAAATCGTGCGACCCGATCCGATGGCCGCTGACGAACTCGTATAGGCGCCACGCATTCGTCTCGCGCGGATGTCCCGTAAACGGTGACCCCAACGTGATCACCAGACGGACCATTTCCGGCGACAGTTTGGCCAATTCGCGCGCGTACAGACCCCCCAAACTCCACCCGATGATGCTCACCGCACGTCCATGCTCGCGATATAGCGCGCGCAGCGTGTCGTGCGCGCGCTCCAGGACGCCCGGCCGCAGCCCCAGATTGAGCCCCTGACCCCATCCTGACGCCGCATAGCCTCGGGACTTGAGAAAGCGGCGGAGGATCGCGGTCGTCGCGTCGCCTGCCGCCAGTCCCGGCAGCACGAGCACAGGATGGCCGTCGCCTCTCGGCGCAGCGCTTAGGATCGGACACATGACGATCGCGGCGTAATGCTCAGCGAACGCGCGCGCCTCAAGGACCTGCAACAACACTCCCGGCGCCGAGCCATGGCTCTTCGACGAAGGTGCGGCCCGGCTCATCGATATTCCTCCGCTGTTTCCCGCCAATGGGGCGCCTTGGCGCTTGTCGTCACTACGCCGTCAACAAAATTGGGGCCTGACAAGCTATCCGGCGAAACAACTTATGTCGTAACAGCAGGTTGTAGTGGAGCGGGCGAAGGGAATCGAACCCTCGTATGAAGCTTGGGAAGCTTCCGTTCTACCATTGAACTACGCCCGCTCGATCGCCAAAATCCCTATTCGGCATGGCAGGAGAGGAGGGACTCGAACCCCCAACCCCCGGTTTTGGAGACCGGTGCTCTACCAATTGAGCTACACTCCTAGAGCCGTCTCCTTTTGCAGCATCGGGGCCGCGGACGCAAGACACGGGCGCTTCCCTTGACTTCGCCTCTTCCCGCCGCCAGTTTCCGCGCGCCGCCGCACCCCCGGGGCGGTTGGCCGCAAGGATTAGATGCGTACCTATCTCAGCTTCGAAACGGCGGTCGCCGACATCGACGCCCGCCTTGATGAGCTGCGCGCGGTCGCGGAGAAGGGCGACTCGCCCGCTCTCGCCGAGGAAATAGCCCGGCTCGAGGCTCGGGCCGACAAGGCGCTGGCCGATCTCTACGCCAGCCTGACGCCCTGGCAGAAGACCCAGGTCGCGCGCGTCCAGGGCCGTCCGCGTTTCGGCGACTACGTCAAGGGCCTGATCAGCGAGTTCACGCCCCTCGCCGGCGACCGCTATTTCGGCGAGGACGAGGCCATCATTGGCGGCCTCGGAAGATTCGAGGGCGAATCGGTCTGCGTCCTCGGACAAGAGAAGGGCGACGACACAGCGAGCCGGGTGCAGCACAATTTCGGCATGGCCAGGCCCGAAGGCTATCGCAAGGCGGCGCGGCTGATGGAGCTTGCCGACCGTTTCGGCCTGCCGGTGATCTCGCTCATCGACACCGCAGGCGCCTTCCCCGGGGTCGAAGCCGAGGAGCGCGGCCAGGCTGAGGCCATCGCCCGCTCGACCGACGCCTGTCTCGCGCTCGGCTCTCCCAACGTCGCGGTGATTATCGGCGAGGGCGGCTCAGGCGGTGCGCTCGCCATCGCCGCCTGCAACACGGTATTGATGCTCGAGCACGCGATCTACACCGTCGCCTCCCCCGAAGCGGCCGCCTCGATCCTGTGGCGAGACTCGTCGCGCGCGCAGGAGGCGGCGACGGGCATGAAGATCACCGCCCAGGACCTCATCAGGTTCGGCATCATCGACGGCGTCATTCCCGAGCCCGTCGGCGGCGCACACCGCGATCCGACGGCGGCGGTCGCCGCGACCGGCCATGCGATCAGCGACGCCCTGAGATCGCTCCACAACCTCAGCCCGGAGGAATTGCGCAACGCGCGAGCGGACAAGTTTCTCGCCATGGGACGGAAAATCTAGGCTCCCTCCTCCCTTGCGGGAGAAGGTGGCCCATGGGGGCCCGCGCTCCGCAAAGGGAGGCTTCGAATGCTTCAAACCTGGCGCTGGTTCGGCCCGGACGATCCGGTAAGCCTCGAAAATGTCGCCCAGGCTGGCGCAGCCGGCGTCGTCAGCGCGCTGCATCACATGAACCAGGGCGAAGTCTGGAGCGAAGACGAGGTGTCGAGGCGCCAGGGCGAGATCGAAGCGGCCGGGCTCGTCTGGCCGGTGGTCGAGAGCATCGGCGTCGGCGAGGAGATCAAGACCCGTTCGGGCGACTTCCGGCGGAAGATCGACAACCACAAGCAGTCGATCCGCAATGCGGCGCGCGCCGGCGCCAAGACATTCTGCTACAATTTCATGGCCATCACCGACTGGACCCGAACCGACCTCAATTGGCCGCTCGCCAACGGCGGCACGGCGCTGAGGTTCGACGCGGTCGATTGCGCGGCTTATGACCTTTTTATTCTCGAGCGCGATCGCGCCGAGGCCGACTATGCGCCCGAGCGCGTCGCGCAAGCGCGGGCGCGCTTCGAAGCGATGACCCCCGAGGAAATCGACCGGCTCGAGCGAACGTTGATCGACTGGCTGCCGGCGCGCGACTTCACCTACGACAGGCAAAGCTTCAAGCGGGCGCTTGCCCAATACAAGGATGTCGGGGTCGAAGGCCTGCGCGCCAATCTCTTTGCGTTCGTGCGCGAGATCACGGAAGTCGCCGAGGAGGAAGGCGCGCGCCTCGCCATCCATCCCGACGATCCGGCGTTCCCGATCTTTGGCCTGCCGCGGGTGATGTCGACCGCCGAGGATGTGCGCCGGCTCTTTGCCGCCGTGCCCTCGCCCGCCTGCGGCATAACCCTCTGCGCCGGCTCCTTCGGCTCGAACCCGAACAACGATCTCGTCGCCATGGCGCACGAATTCGGCCCGCGCGTGCATTTCGCGCACCTGCGCAACGTCAGGCGCGAGCCGGACGGCTCATTCTTCGAAGCCGATCATCTCGCCGGCGAAACCGATATGGTCCGCCTTGTCGCGGCGCTGATGACGGAAGAGGAGCGCAGGCGCGCGGAGGGACGCGCCGACGCCGAAATCCCGATGCGACCCGACCACGGCCATCTGCTCGGCGACGACGGAAGAAAGCGGGTCAACCCCGGCTATTCGTTCATCGGCCGCCTCAAGGGCCTGGCGGAGCTGCGCGGCGTCATGCAGACGGTCGAGGCGTTCCGGGCCGGGCAGGTGGCCTGACTTTGGAACTGATCGGCTCACGCCGGCAGCGGAATGAATTCGTCGCGATCGTCGAGCGGGAGGTCGAACTGGCCGTGGCCCCAGTCGCCCATTCGCCATTGCTCCTTGGCGGAGTCGATCTTCTCCCGGCTGGACGCAACGAAATTCCACCAGATGTAGCGCGGTCCGCCAAGCGTCGCACCGCCGAGAAGGATGAGCCTTGCGCCGCTCGGCCCGGCAGCGACGCTGATGCGGTCTTTCGGTCGGAACACCATCATCTGTCCGGCCTCGAACGACTGCCCGGCGACCGAGATCGACCCTTCGAGGATATAGACGCCGCGCTCCTCGTGGTCGTCGGGAAGGGGCATGCGCGCGCCGGGCCGGAGCTCGGCGTCTGCATAGAAGGTCTCCGAGAATACCCTCGCCGGCGCGGCCTCGCCGTAGGCGCGCCCCAGAATGAGGCTGAGGCGCGCGCCTCCGCCCTCGATGACCGGTAGCGCCGCCTTGGCGTAGTGCGCGAAGCTCGGGGCCGTGTCCTCATCGGCATCCGGCAGCGCGACCCAGGTCTGAAGCCCATATCCGCTGTGCGGCTTCTTGCGGACCTCGGCCGGCGTTCTCTCGGAATGGGTAATGCCGCGCCCCGCCACCATCCAGTTGACATCGCCCGGCCTGATGACCTGTTTCGACCCCACGCTGTCGCGATGCAGGATCTCGCCGCGAAAGAGATAGGTGACGGTCGCGAGCCCAATATGGGGGTGGGGACGCACGTCGGCTCCGTGCCCGGCTGGGATCTCCGCCGGCCCGAAGTGGTCGAAGAAGATGAAAGGACCGATCATCTGCCGCTGCGGCGCGGGAAGAGCGCGGCGCACCACGAATCCGCCCAGGTCGACTGAACGCGGGACGATCAGCGTTTCGATGGCGTCCATGGCGACCGCATCGGGAGCGCCGGGCTCGAGCAGCGGGTTCCAGCTCATGGCGCTTCCTCACTTCGCGAAAAGCCGTCACATCCCGCCGAGATGTTCGGCGACGGAGTAGATGTCCTTGTCGCCGCGCCCCGACAGGTTCAGCACCATCAGGTGGTCCTTCGGACGTTTGGGCGCGAGCTCGATCACCTTTGCCAAGGCGTGCGCGGGTTCCAGCGCCGGGATGATGCCCTCAAGCTTCGAGCAGAGCTGGAAGGCGTTAAGCGCTTCCTTGTCGGTGGCGGCGAGATAGGTCACCCGGCCGACATCATGGAGCCAGGAATGCTCCGGCCCGACGCCGGGATAGTCGAGGCCGGCGGAAATTGAATGGCCTTCGAGGATCTGACCGTCATCGGTTTGCAGAAGATAGGTGCGGTTGCCGTGCAGCACGCCGGGCTTGCCGCCATTGATCGAAGCGGCGTGGCCGTCGGGAACGTCGAGCCCATGCCCGGCCGCTTCGACCCCGAAGATCTCGATCTGCGGTTCGTCCAGGAATGGATGAAAGAGACCGATAGCGTTCGAGCCGCCGCCGATACAGGCGATCAGGCTGTCGGGCAGACGCCCTTCGAGTTCGAGCATCTGCGCCCGCGTTTCTTCGCCGATCACGCACTGGAAGTCGCGCACCATCGCGGGATAGGGATGCGGGCCGGCGACGGTGCCGATGCAATAATAGGTGGTGTGCACATTGGTCACCCAATCGCGCAGCGCCTCGTTCATCGCGTCCTTGAGCGTCTTCGCGCCCTGCTCCACCGGCCTCACTTCGGCGCCGAGCATCTTCATCCGAAAGACGTTCGGCTTCTGCCGCTCGACATCGAGCGCGCCCATGAAGACGATGCATTCGAGCCCGAAGCGCGCGCAGGCGGTCGCGGTCGCGACGCCATGCTGGCCCGCGCCGGTTTCGGCGATGATGCGCTTCTTACCCATCCGGCGGGCGAGCAGGATCTGGCCCGATCACGTTGTTGATCTTGTGGGCGCCGGTGTGGTTGAGCTCCTCGCGTTTGAAGTAGATCTTGGCGCCGCCCAAGTGCTGCGTCAGCCGCTCGGCGAAATAAAGCGGGCTCGGACGCCCGACATAGTGCTTGAGCAGGTGGTCGAGCTCGGCCTTGAACGACGGGTCGGCCTTGGCCTCCGCATAGGCCTTCTCAAGCGAGTGGATGAGTGGCATCAGCGTCTCGGGGACGAAGCGTCCGCCGTAGATGCCAAAGCGGCCGCGCTCGTTCGGGCCCGTGCGATAGGAGTTGGGCTTTTCGAGCTTGCTCATCAGGCAACTCCTTCAGCCGCCCGCGCGAACGCGCGCCGCGCCGCGGCGACAAAGGCCCGGATTTTGCCCTCGTCCTTCACCCCCGGCGTGCGCTCGACGCCAGAGGAGACATCGACCCCGCGGGCGCCGCTCTCCGCGATCGCGGCCTCGACCGTCTCCGGGTCGAGCCCGCCCGAGAGCAGCCATGGACGCTGCGGACGAAAGTCCCGCGCCAGGTTCCAGTCGAAGGGACGTCCGTTGCCGCCCGGCAGGGCTGCGTCCTTTGGCGGCTTGGCGTCGATGAGCAGGCCGTCGGCGACGCCTACGTAAGGCTGGGCGGCGGCGAAATCCTCGCGCGTTGCGACGCCGATCGCCTTTATCGTCGGGCGGTCGGTGAGTTTGCCGATCCGCCTGACCCGCGCCGGAGTCTCGCGCCCGTGCAGTTGCAGAAGATCGGGCGCCAGCGCGTCGACAATGCGCAAGAGCGCATCGTCGTCGGCGTCGACGCTCAGCGCAACGATCTTCGCCCGTCCCCGCGCCTGGGTCCCGAGCGCGCGCGCTGTCGCCCAGTCGACATGGCGGGGGCTCTTCGGAAAGAAGACGAACCCGACCATGTCCGCACCGGCGTCGAGCGCAGCCTCCAGGGTCGCGGGCGTCGAGAGGCCGCAAATTTTAACGATCGGCGTCATCGCGCGCTTCTTTCGGCCAAAGCGCCGGCCCTGTCAAAGGAGGCGAAGCGGCGGCGGCGCCTCGCCGGCTCATTGCCCGACCTTCGCCCCGCCGGCGCGCGAGGTCGCGCTCGATGGCGTCGATCTCGCCTTGCGCCGCCGCCCGCATCTTCGCTTCCGCGTCGCGGTAGAGGGCGACGATCCGCCGGCCCTGATCGGTCAGCGCCGCTCCGCCGCCCCGCGCCCCGCCATGATGCGCCGCCACGACCGGCGTAGCGAAGAGCTGGTTCAATTCGTCGACCAGCAGCCAGGCGCGACGGTACGACATCTGGTGGGCCCGGCCGGCGGCTGAGATCGATCCGGTCTTGTCGATCGCTTCCAGGAGCGCGACCTTGCCTGCGCCGAGGCGCCGGCCAAGCTCGAAATCAAGCCGGATCGTCAGCCGTGTCGACATCGTTCCTCCGCTTTTGGCGACGGGCCTTCGTCATCGCGAGGCGCGTCGCGAGCGGCCATCCAGGAGATTGTCGGACGCCCTGCGCTCCCCTGGATCGCGTCGCTGCGCTCGCAATGACGACCTCGGTTCGGCCCGCACTCTATCACGCGTGAGCGAATTCCCAGTAGAGCTTGCGCGCGCGGTGGAAGAACGGCCCTGGCTGAAGATCGCGCCCGTCGATGCGCCTGACCGGCGTCACCTTGCCGTAGTTGCCGACGACGAAGATCTCGTCAGCGGCGTCGAAATCGGCGAAGCGGAGCGTCGCCTCGCGCGCATCCTTGCCGTCGGCGCGGAGAAGTTCGAGCACCCGCTGCCGGGTGACGCCGCTCAGGAATGATCCATTGGCGATCGGCGTGATCACCACGCCATCCCTGGCCATGAAGACATTGGCGGTGGCGAGTTCGGCGACATTGCCGAGCATATCGCACATGAGGCAGTTGTCGAACCCGCGAGCGCGCGCCTCGATCAGGGCCCGCCCGTTGTTGGGATAAAGGCAGCCCGCCTTGGCGTCGATCGGCATGGTGACGGCGAGCGGTTTGGCGAATGGGGAGCGGGTGATCGATACGCCGGTCGGCGCGGGCAACGGCGCCTCATAGATGCATAGGCAGAAGCGGGTCGAGTCCGGGTCCGGCGCCACCGAACTCGTGGCGCTGCCCCCTTCGGGCCAGTACATGGGGCGGATATAGAGCTCTGCGCCGGGCGCGAATTTCCTCATTCCGTCCTTTGCAAGGTCGAGCATCGCTTCGACGCTCATCGTCGGCTTGAGGCACATTGATTGAGCCGAGCGGTTGAGACGGGCGCAATGCTTGTCGAGATCGGGCGTCACCCCCTCGAACGCGCGCGCGCCGTCGAACACGCTCGAGGCCAGCCAGAAGGCGTGGGTGCGCGCGCCGACGATTGGGGCGTTGCCCTCGAGCCATTCGCCATCGAGGAAGGTGAAGGTTTGCGACCAGGCAGGCATGAGCGTTTCGATCCAATGGGCGAGGGTCTAGTCGGGAGGCGGTTGCCGGTCCGCACTCTAGTGGGGTTCGGGCGACCGAAGCCAGCGCGAATCGAACCTATGCAAAGTCAATCGAGCGGCGTGACCTCGGCGCTCTCGGCGCCAAGCCTTGCCGCGGCGTCGCCCATCCTGACGCCCGCGATCACGAGGTCCGGGGCGATCTCGGCCAGCGGTACGAGGACGAAAGCGCGATTGAAGAGTTCGGGATGGGGCAGAGTCAGCCTTTCGCTTTTGAGCTCAACATCGCCGTAGGCGATGAGGTCGATGTCGATGACGCGGGGTCCCCACCGTTCGGTGGACACGCGGCCAAGATCGAGCTCGAGCGCTTTCATGCGCGCGAGCAGCGCATCGGGGGCCAGGCGGGTCAAGCCGAGGGCGCAGGCGTTTACGAACCAGTCCTGATCGGTCTTGCCCCACGGTGCGGTGCGGTAAAAGCGGGAGACAGCGCTGAGCTCGATCCCCGGCTCGCCGGCGATCGCGCGGAGCGCGCGGCGCAGGCTTGCCGCCTTGTCGCCGACATTGCCGCCGAGCGCGAGCACGATCCGCGCCCGCCCGTCGTCCTTGTGCCTCTGCGTCGCTGAGGGCGCGGCTGCGGCCTTGAGAGCGGCGAATACGGCGAGCGCCGCGCGGTTTTCGGCCACATCGTGCACGCGCAGCACGGAAGCCCCGCGCATGAGCGCAATGGTATCGGCGGCCAGCGTGCCTGGGAGACGGCGGCCAACCTCGGCGTCGATGATCCCGCCGATGAACGACTTGCGCGAGAGCCCGACTAGGATCGGGGCGCCAAAGCGTCGGAAGCGATCGAGGTTCCAGATACAGGAATGGTTTTGCTGCCGCGTCTTGCCGAAGCCAATGCCCGGATCGAGCAGAATGCGGCCGAACGGCACGCTGGCGCCCGCGGCGAGGTTGAGGGAGCGCTCGAAGAAGCGCTCGACATCATCGAGAATGTCGATCGTGGAATCCGCACTCTCGCGGTTGTGCATGGCGACGAGGGCGGAGCCAGTTTCCGCTACGGCGTTCGCCATGTCCGGATCGCGTTGAAGACCCCACACGTCGTTGACGACGCAAGCGCCGAGCCGCGCCGCCTCCCGCGCCACTGCCGCCTTCGAAGTGTCGATGGAGATTGGGGCGTCCAGGTCGGCCAGCGCCTCAAGGACCGGGACCACCCGTTGAAGCTCCTCCCCGGCCGGGACGGGAGCATGGCCGGGCCGGGTCGATTCGCCGCCAACGTCGATGATCGCCGCGCCCTCGGCGATCATCGCCTTAGCGCGCGCGGCGGCGGCCTCGGGCTCGAAATGGCGGCCGCCGTCAGAGAACGAATCCGGCGTCACATTGAGAATGCCCATCAGCGCGGGCGACCGTCTCAAGTCGGCGAGGAATTTGTCGCGTCTTGCGGCGCGTCGGTCGGCGGTCATGCCGCATTGCTCCGTTGGCGGCCTCGCACCGTCATAGCGAGCGCAGCGACGGGAGAGCCGGTCCCGCCCGCTCTCACGCTGCGAGGGCGGCCAGGATGCGCACCCAGGATCGGGCGCCCTTGTGGAAGGACGTGCGCTCGTATTTCTCGTTGGGCGAGTGGATCCGGTCGTCTTCGAGAGCGAAGCCGACCAGGAGGCTATCCATGTTGAGTTCGCGCTTGAACGAACCGACGATCGGGATCGAGCCGCCGCTGCCCACCAGCGCCGCAGGCTTGCCCCATTCGACTTCGAGCGCACGGCGGGCGAGGCGCAGGGCCTGGTTCTTGACCGGCAGCGATATGGCGGGGCTGCCGGCGTGACCGATGAATTCGGCCTTGACATCGGGAGGCAGGCGCGAGGTGACGAAGGCGCGGAAAGCTTGGGAAACGCGCTCCGGGTTCTGCTTGCCGACCAGGCGAAACGACACCTTGGCGCTGGCCTTGCCCGGCAACACGGTCTTGAACCCCTCGCCCGCATAGCCGCCGGCGATTCCGTTGACGTCGCAGGTCGGCCGCGACCAGAGCTGTTCGAGCGGCGTGCGGTCGCGCTCCCCAGCCGGCGTCGTCAGGCCGACGTCGCCCAGGAACGCCGCGGCGTCGAAATTCAGCGCATTCCATTGGTCCAGGATCTCCTGCGGGACCTCTTCGACCCCGTCGTAGAAACCCGGCAGGACGACTGCGCCCGAATTCGTCGTGCAACGCGCCCAGGATGCGTGAAAGGACATGAATCGGGTTGACGGCCATGCCGCCGTAAATGCCCGAATGCAGATCCCGATTGGCGCCGGTCAGCACCACTTCCTCGCCGACGATCCCGCGCAGCGAGGTGGTTATGGCCGGCGTGGACCGGTCCCACATCCCGGTGTCGCAGACGAGGGCGACATCGGCAGTGAGCTCTTTGGCGTTTTCGGCGAGGAAGCTCGCCAGCGACGGCGATCCCGTCTCTTCCTCGCCTTCGAACAGCACAGTCACATGGCATGGCGGTCCGCCGAATTGCCTGAAGGCGCGGCAGGCTTCGACAAAGGTCATAAGCTGGCCTTTGTCGTCGGACGCGCCGCGAGCCACGATCTGCTCGCCCTCCGGCCCAGCCTCGAGTTTCGGTTCGAATGGCGGATTGCGCCAGAGACTCAAGGGATCGACCGGCTGCACGTCATAGTGGCCATAGAACAACACATGCGGCGCCTCGCGCCGACTGGCCGCGACATGGCCGACGACCATCGGCCTGCCCGGCGTCGGGCGCTTGGCGGCCTCGAATCCAATCGCGCCAAGCTCGGCGGTCAGCCAGTCCGCCGCCCGATCGCAATCCGCGAAATGCGCCGGAACCGCGGAAATCGACGGGATCGACAAAAGGGCGAACAGCCGGTCGAGCGCCGCGGTCTCGTCGGCGTCGACCGCAGCGAGAATGTCGTCAATTGTGGCCATCTACGCCTTGTCCCTGGCGACTTTCGCCGCCTCGATTGCTCTCCCAACCATTACGCCAGACCTTGGTCGTCTTGCCAAGGGCGGACGATGCGGGGACAATCGAGCGTTGCGGGCAGGAGGGAACATGGCGCAGCCATTCGACGCCGGCCATGCGCCGTTCAATCGCCTGACTCCAAAAGAAATCGAGACTGTCCGCGCGGCGCTCGACATTGGATATTTCCGCCCCGGAGAAACCATCATCGCCCGCGACGGCGCTCCCGAAAGCCTGTTCATCGTCATCAAGGGCTGCGTCGAAGAGCGGGACAACGACCAGGTCGTGGCTTTGCGCGGTCCGGGCGACGCATTCGACAGCCGAGCTCTGGTGCAGGGCGGAGGGTCCAACGCCTTCGTGGCCCGCGAGGAGACGCTCTGCAATCTCTTGCCCCGCGACGTGACGCTCGGGCTCATCAACCACAATCCGCGCTTCGCTTCGTTCTTCTATCTCGATATTTCGCGCAAGCTCGACGCTATTTCGCGCGAGGAGGAGGCGGCGCGCTTCGCCCCGCTCATGAACGCGCGCGTCACCGACCTCGTCCTCCGCCCGGCGACGTTCGTCGACGCCGCGGATTCAATACAGTGCGCCGGCGCCCGCATGCGCGAGACAAGCTCCTACGCGCTTTTCGTGCGCGACGGCGAACGAACCGGCGTGCTGACCCGCAGCGACCTTGTCAACGCGGCGATCGTGAACCGGCGTCCGATCGATGAGCCCGTCGGGCCGCTCGCCTGCCATCCGATCATCTGCGTCGCGCCGGACGATTTCGTCTCGACTGCGCTCCTGCGCATGACCAAGCACAACAAGCGGCGGGTCGCGGTCGCGGAGAACGGCGAGTTTGTCGGCGTTTTGGAGGACGTCGACCTCTTGAGCTTTCTGGCCGGCAATGCGCAGCTGGTGGCGGGGCAGATCGATCGCGCCTCGACCATCGCCGATCTCGCCGCGGCGGCGCAGAAGATCGAGCCGCAGATCCGCACGCTTCGCCGGCAGGGGGTCAAGATCGAGGTGGTGAACGAGATCGTCACCGACCTCAACCGGCGCCTGCACGCGAAGCTGTTTGCTCTGATCGCGCCGCCATCGATCCGGGAGCACGGCTCACTCATTGTGATGGGCAGCGAGGGACGCGGCGAACAGACCTTCCGCACCGATCAGGATAACGGGCTCATCCTCTCCGAACCCGTGCCGGCGGAAGACCTTGACCGATTCCGCGCCGATATCTTCGCCGCGCTCGAGACTTGCGGCTTCCCGCCCTGCCCTGGCGAAGTCATGGTGCGCAATCCTTTGTGGTCGAAGACGGTCAACGAGTTCGGGGACGATTTTCGCCGCTGGCTGGCGCTGCCGGATGAGGCCGGCGCAATGAATATCGCCATCTTCTACGACGCCGAAACGGCAGCCGGAAACGCCGCCCTTCTGCAGGCGGCCAAGCAGGACCTGATCGACGCCATGCGCGGCGAGCGGGTTCATCTGGCGCGCTTCGCCCGCGCGGTCGATGCGTTTCCGACCCCGATCGGCTTTTTCAACAACCTGGTCACTTCCAGGGCCGATGGCGACGCGCTCGACCTGAAGAAGGGCGGAATCTTCCCGATCGTGCACGGCGTGCGCGCGTTCGCGCTTGAGAAAGGGTTGACCGAGACCAACACCGCCGCGCGCATCGCCAGGCTTGCGGAGCTCGCGACCTTCGAACCCCAGTTCGCGCGCGAGCTGACCGAGGCCCTCCGCTATCTCATGACCATGCGGCTGGACGCCCAGATCGCCGAGAGGGCTTCGACCAGCCTGGTGAAGCCGGCGGAGCTGTCCACCATGGAGCGCGACCTCCTGCGCGACGCCTTCCAGGTGACGAAGCGGCTGCGCGAGATGGTGCGGCGCCATTTCAATCTGGCGATGTTCTGATGTGGCTCGCGATCAAGCGGCGCATTCACCAGCATCTCTTGCGCGACCCGGCGTTTCGCTTCCTGTTCGACGAGCCGCCCGCCGGGGAAGCGGTCGCGATCGACTGCGAAACGACCGGGCTCGATCCGCTTCGGGACGACATCGTGACCGTCGCCGCCATTCCCATTCGCGGCGCCCGGATTCTTGCGAGCGCCCGGTTCGAGGCGATGGTCAGACCCAGCGCGAGAATGAAAGCAGAGGCGATCAAGGTCCATCGCCTGCGCGAAGGCGACGTGGCCGGCGGCCGAACGATCGAGGAGGTCCTGCCGGAGCTCTTGCGCTTCATCGGCTCGCGGCCGTTGGTCGGCTACTACCTCGAATTCGACGTCGCGATGATCAACAAGCACGCACGGCGGCTCATCGGAATCGAGCTGCCCAACCGCCGGATCGAGGTCTCCGGGCTCTACTACGAGCGCAAATACCGCGACGCGCCCCCCGGCGTGCAGGTCGATCTTAGTTTCGCCGCCATCCGCGCAGATCTCGGCTTGCCCCTGCTCGACCAGCACGACGCCTTCTCCGACGCCCTGATGACGGCGATGATGTATGTCGCGCTCGCGGACCTTAAGGCGCGCAGCATTCGCATTCCGCGCCATCGCGCGAAGCAATTCACTCAGTTCGGCGGCGGCTGAGCGTTCAGCGCCTCATGAAAAAGGTCCGCGCCAAGAGCGCGGACCCCGGAGGCGAGCGGGCGATTCCCGCCGGTCAGAAAATCTGGCGGAAGATAACGTACAGCAAGCCGGACATGATCATCGCCGCCGGCAGCGTCAGCACCCAGGCCATCGCGATGCTGCGGACCGTAGACCACTGCATTCCCGAGCCGTTGGCGACCATTGTGCCCGCGACGCCGGACGACAGAACGTGGGTCGTCGACACCGGCAGGCCGAACCCGTCGGCTGCGCCGATCGTCGCTGCGGCGATGAGCTCCGCCGCCGCGCCCTGGCCGTAGGTCAGGTGGGTCTTGCCGATCTTCTCGCCGACCGTCACAACGATGCGCTTCCAGCCGACCATCGTGCCGAGACCGAGCGCGATCGCCACGCAGATCTTGACCCACAGCGGAATGAACTTGGTCGCCCCGTCGAGCTCTTTCTTGAAGGCGCCGATCTGAGCCTTGTCCGCGGCCGACAGCTCGCTCTCCTTGTCCTTCGCCAGGACCCGGAAACCCTCCGATGCGAGGTACATGTCGTTGCGAAGGTTCTGGACCTTGTCGAGCGGCGTCTTGGCGACGGAGCCGTATTGCTCGACCGAGTCGCTGATCTCCTTGGTCAGGACCGCAAGTGACGGGTAGGTGCCCTCGGAAATGATGTGGGAGTGAACATATGCCGTCACCGCGGGGCGGGGATCGCCGGTGATATTGTATCCAGCGCCATGGGCTTCGACGATCTTCGAAGCGGCGTGGGCCGCCGTGACGAACTGGGCGGCGTGATTTTCGGCCGGCGCGCGGTTCAGCGCATAAGCCGTCGGGGCGACGCCGATCAGGATCAACATGATCAGGCCCATGCCCTTCTGGCCATCATTGGAGCCGTGAAAGAACGAGACCAGCGTGCAGGTAAGAACCAGCAATCCACGGATCCAGGGCGACGGCGGCTTGTTCGTGGTCGGGGCGGTGTAAAGTTCCGGCACGCGAATGACGGACTTCATCGCCAGGAGCAGAAGCGCCGACAGGGTAAAGCCGAACAGCGGCGAGAACAGCAGCGCCTCGCCGACTTTCGTCACCTGGTCCCAATCCACCCCGGCTGTGCCGTTCTGGCCGCGAATCAACGCATTGGCCACCCCGACGCCGACGATCGAGCCGATCAGCGTGTGCGAGCTCGAAGCGGGAATGCCGAGCCACCAGGTGCCCAGGTTCCAGATGATCGCGGAGATGAGCAGCGCGAACACCATGGCGTAGCCGGCGGCCGAGCCGACCTGGAGAATGAGCTCGACCGGCAGCAGGGACACGATGCCGAAAGCGACCGCGCCGGTCGACGCCAGCACGCCAAGTAGATTCCAGCAGCCCGACCAGACGACCGCGACCTGCGCGGGCAATGCGTGGGTATAAATGACAGTGGCGACAGCGTTGGCCGTGTCGTGGAAGCCGTTGACGAATTCGAAGCCGAGCGCAATCAGCAACGCGACGCCGAGCAGGAGGAACGGCACGATGGTCGTCGGCCCGCCGCCGGCCGCCGAAATGTCCGATCGGATCGAATAGGCCATGTAGAACAGGCCGACGGCGAGGACCGCAAGGATGCCGAGCGCAAATCGGGGGTCGACCGGATGATCGAGGTGCGGCTTGACCGGCGCTTCGGCGTGAGGACCGAGTCGAGCGTCGAATGCGGCGGACATGAAATCTCCCTGGCCCGTTTGACCCCGATCTATCGCGACCCCGCATGACAGGAATGTGAAGGAGCGCCCGGGAATGCCGGCGACCCGCCGCGAATTTCGCCGCCATTCGCGTCGATTGGGAAAAATACCTACGGAGAAAAATCCCGCAGGCATTGCCAAATCGCGGCATCTAGGCGATCTTGGCATGTAAAAAATGAGGGTGGGCGCGCAAATGGGCCTTTTGTCGATTCTTGACCGCAGCCATTCAGTGGCCAAGCCGGGGTTCAGCCGTTGGATGGTGCCGCCGGCGGCCTTATGCATTCATCTGTGCATCGGCCAGGCTTACGCGTTCAGCGTCTTCAACCTCCCAATGTCCAAACTGATCGGGATCGCGAAATCAGCGCCCGACGACTGGAAGCTCACCGATCTCGGCTGGATCTTCTCGATCGCCATTTTCTTCCTCGGCGCCTCGGCGGCGGTGTTCGGCCGCTGGGTCGAGGAAGGCGGCCCGCGGCGGGCGATGTTCGCCGCGGCGCTGTGCTTCGGCGGCGGGTTCCTGGTCAGCGCGTTTGGCGTGTCGGTGCACCAGCTCTGGATCGTTTATCTCGGCTATGGCGTGCTTGGCGGCTGCGGCCTGGGACTCGGCTACATCTCGCCGGTGTCGACGCTGATGAAGTGGTTTCCCGACCGGCCCGGCATGGCGACCGGCATGGCGATCATGGGCTTCGGCGGCGCGGCCATGATCGCCGCGCCGCTTTCGGTGTGGCTGATGAGCGTTTTCTCAACCCCGACGCACGTCGGGGTCGTCGAGACGTTCATCGTTCTCGGACTGGTCTATACCTGCTTCATGCTTGTCGGCGCGGCGATCGTCCGGGTGCCGCCGCCGGGCTGGAAGCCAGAAAACTACGTTCCGGCAACTCAGCCCAGGAAGCTCGTCACCACCAAAGACGTCTACGTCTATCAAGCGCTGAAGACCCCGCAGTTCTGGTTCATCTGGATCGTCTTGTGCATGAACGTGACGGCGGGAATCGGCGTGCTGGGCCAGGCTTCGGCGATGAGCCAGGAAATGTTCCCGGGCCGCGTCACCGCCGCCGCCGCCGGCGGCTTCGTCGGGCTGCTCAGCATTTTCAACATGGGTGGACGCTTCTTCTGGGCCTCGACCTCCGACTACATCGGCCGCAAGAACACCTATTTCGTCTTCTTCGCGCTCGGGTTCGTGCTCTATGCGCTCGTTCCGTATTTCGGCGGCGCCGGGAATCTGGCCCTGTTCGTTCTCTGCTTCTGCGTCATTCTGAGCATGTACGGCGGCGGTTTTGCGACCGTGCCGGCCTATCTTCACGACATGTTCGGGACCCGCTACGTCGGCGCGATTCACGGCATGCTCATCACCGCGTGGTCGGTCGCGGGAGTGCTCGGTCCGGTGCTGGTCAACTATATCCGGCAATACCAGATCGACAGCGGCGTGCCGAAGGCCCAGGCCTATAACGTCACCATGTACATCATGGCCGGGCTTCTGGTCGTCGGCTTCATCGCCAATTTCCTGATCCAGGCGGTCGACGACAGGCACCACATGGCTGCCGAAACGGTCGATGACGCCGTCGGCGTGGCGTGAGGGAGGCGGAAATGAACGGCGACAATAACGGCGGCACGACCACGCTCGAGCTCGTGCTCGCCTGGGGCTTCGTCGGCATCCCGCTCGTGTGGGGAATCTACGGAACGCTGGTCAACGCGCTCAAGCTCTTCCAGTAGCGTCTGTAGACAACAGCGTCGGTCAGCGGGCCTGCAATTGCGCCTTTAGGGCGGTGGCCTGCTTCAGCTCGCCTCCGCCAGCAGCGACAACTGCTGCCGTCCCGGCTCGCCGAGCTGATCGGCGAGGCGTGTGGGATAGTCGCCGGTGAAGCAATGATCGGTGAACTGCGGCTGTCTCAAGTTGCGGCCGGGATAGCCCATGGCGCGATAAATGCCGTCGACCGACAGGAACGCGAGACTGTCGGCGCCGACAAACCGCCGCATCCCTTCGAGGTCCATGCGCGCCGCGAGCAGCTTGTCGCGCTCGGGCGTGTCGATGCCGTAAAAATCCGGGTACGCGATCGGCGGCGATGAAATGCGGAAGTGGACCTCGCGCGCGCCCGCGTCCCGCATCATCTGCATGATCTTGACGCTGGTCGTGCCGCGCACGATCGAGTCGTCGATCAGCACGATCCGCTTGCCCTCGACCACGGCGCGGTTGGCGTTGTGCTTCATCCTGACGCCAAGCTCGCGAACCGACTGGCTCGGCTGAATGAACGTGCGCCCGACATAATGGTTGCGAATGATGCCGAGCTCGAACGGCAGGCCGCAGGCGCGGGCATAACCGATTGCCGCCGGAACGCCGGAATCGGGGACCGGCACGACGACATCCGCCTCGGCCGGGGCCTCGCGCGCCAGCTCCGCTCCCATCGCCTTGCGGGCGTCGTACACGGATCGGCCGCCGACGATCAAGTCCGGCCGGGCGAAATAGATATATTCGAAGATGCAGGGCCGCGCCGGCAGCCTCGGCAGGGGAAAGAAGCTCTTGACGCCCTCACCGTCGATGACGACGACTTCGCCGTTCTCGACGTCGCGAACGAATTTCGCCCCGATAATGTCGAGCGCGCAGGTCTCCGAGCACAGAATCGGGCTGCCGTCGAGCTCGCCGAGCACAAGCGGACGGATGCCGAGCGGATCACGGGCGCCGATCAGCTTCTTGTTGGTCAGCGCCACGAGCGCGTAGGCGCCCTCGATCTCCGCCAGCGCCTCGACGAAGCGGTCGACGATCTTGGGACGGCGCGACCGGGCGGCCAGCAGCAGCACAACTTCGGTGTCGGTTGTCGACTGGCAGATAGCGCCCCCGCGAATGAGCTCCCGCCTCAGCGTCAGCCCGTTGGTCAGGTTGCCGTTATGGGCGACTGCGAGGCCGCCGGCCTCGAGTTCGGCGAATAGCGGCTGAACATTGCGCAGGATGGTCTCGCCGGTGGTCGAATAGCGCACATGGCCGATCGCCAGGCGTCCCGGAAGGCGGTCGATGGTCGCGCCGCTGGAGAAGTGATCGCCGACCAGCCCCTGGCGGCGCTCGGAGTGAAACCGCACGCCGTCGTAGGCGACGATGCCGGCCGCTTCCTGTCCGCGATGCTGCAGCGCGTGCAGCCCGAGGGCGACAATCGCCGCCGCGTCGGGATGATTGAAGATGCCAAACACCCCGCAATGCTCGCGCAAGCGATCATCGTCGAGATCGAGGCCGGTCTCGCCCGGCGCGTCGGAGGGGATGGACGAAGCCTCGCCCATCACGGTTTTGGCGCCGGCGCGAAGGGCGCCGGAACGTTCTTGTTGATCAAGGCGTCCAGTTTCTGCTTGTCCATCGCCGAACCGTTCGCCCCCGCATTCGATTCGCCCTTCTTCGGCGCTGCAGGAGCCGGGGTCGCTACCGGCGGATCGGCACTCGTCCTGGGGGTCGACGCCGCCGAACTGTCCGTCGACGGCGCCGCCAGTTCGTTGGTCGCGGCGCTCGCGCGCGATTTGATCCAGCCGTCCACGGTCGTAGCCGCGTCCTCGGGCAGCAGGGCGACGATTCGATCGGCCGTCTCGGTGAGGATCGGCCTTGTCCTGGCGTTTTTGACCCATTCCGGCTGCTGCTTCTCCGAAACCAGCCAGTTGAAGATGGCGAAGGCGACGACCGCGAGCAGGAACCCCCTCGCAACTCCAAACACGAACCCAAGCGTCCGATCCAAGGCGCCGATCTTGCTGTCGAGGATCGCGTCCGACAAGCGTACCGTGAACAACGAGACGATGATCAGCGTAACGAAGAACACGATCGCCGCCGCAGCCGCCTGGGCGATGATCTCCTTGTGGATATAGGGAGCGAGGTAGGGCAAAACGAGTGGATAGAAGTAATAGGCGGCCGCCGCCGCCGCCGCCCACGAGGCGATGGCCAGAACCTCGCGACTGAACCCGCGCATCATCGACAATAGCGCCGAGACGAGAACGATGCCGAGAACCGCGAGATCGAGATAAGAGGGCATTTTTCGAGCGAACCTCGTCGGGACGGTTCAATGTCTTCAAGCGCCGTCCGGCGGCCGGCGCGAGCGCCTTATAACCAAGCCGCCCCAGTTCGTCACCCCATGCGAGCCGAGGCGCTCGCACGCGCCGCTCTCGTCTCGACGGCGCTCGCGGCAATCAACGCAACGAGCGTCGCCACCGTTGCCGTCGGCTGGACGGCGATGTTTGCGATTTCGCCGTCGCCGCGCGGCGAGGGCGGCGCGAACGCCGTGGCGAATCCGAGCTTGGCGGCCTCCTTGAGGCGCAAGCCGGGATGAGCGACCGCTCGCACCGCGCCCGACAGCGCAATTTCACCGAAATACACCGCATCCGGCGGCAAGCTCGCGCCGGTGAGCGAGGATATCAGCGCCGCAGCCGCCGCAAGGTCGGCCGCCGGCTCCACGATCCGCAAGCCCCCGGCGACGTTGAGATAGACGTCATACTGCCCGAGCTTCAGTCCGCCGTGGGCCTCGAGGACCGCGAGCACCATCGCGAGCCGGCTCGGCTCCCAGCCGACCACCGAGCGGCGCGGGGTGCCGAGCGTCGTCGGCGCGACCAGGGCCTGGATCTCGACCAGAAGCGGCCGCGCGCCCTCGACGCCTGCAAACACCGCCGCGCCCGGATTGGCGGCCCCATCGCGATCGGCCAGGAACAGCGCCGAGGGGTTCGGCACTTCCCGAAGGCCGCCGCCGGTCATCTCGAAAACCCCGACCTCGTCGGTCGCGCCGAATCGGTTCTTGGCCGCGCGCAGCAGGCGGAAAGCATGAGCGCCGTCGCCCTCGAAGGAGAAGACTGCGTCGACCATATGCTCGACGACGCGCGGGCCGGCGATCTGGCCGTCCTTGGTCACATGCCCGACCAGCAGCAAAGCCGCGCCGCTTGCCTTGGCGAATCGGATCAGCGCCTGCACGGAGCCGCGCACCTGGCTCACCGTCCCGGGCGCCGATTCGATCGCGTCGCTCCACATGGTCTGGATCGAATCAATGACCACCAGCCTCGGCGCGTCGCCTGAGCCGAGCGTCGCGACGATATCCTCGATGAAGGTTTGCGCCGCAAGCTGCACGGATGCGTCGGCGAGCCCGAGCCGCGCCGCGCGCAGACGGACCTGCGCGGTCGATTCCTCGCCCGAGACGTAGACGACCCGACCGCCGGAGCGCGCGACCGCGGCGCAGGCCTGGATCAGGAGCGTCGACTTGCCGATGCCCGGCTCGCCGCCGATCAGCGTCGCGGATCCGGACACGAACCCGCCCCCGGCCACGCGATCGAGCTCAGCGAGCCCGGTGACAAGTCGCGGCTCGAACCTGGACGCGCCGGACAGATCCTCGAGCGCGAACGGCCGGCCCGCCGCTCCCCTGCGTGCGGCCGCGCCGCCGACGCCGAGCGCCGCCGCTTCTTCGATGATCGTATTCCACTCGCCGCACGATTCGCATTTGCCTTGCCAGCGCTGGGTGACGGCCCCGCAATTCTGGCAGACATAAGAAGAACGAAACTTGGCCATGGCGTCGGACTGGCAGGTTTGCCGGGACCTGTCGAGAGGCTTTGCGATGCGGCTCGGAAACGCTGGAGCGCGCCCGGCGCAGGCCCGCCGTTAAAGAGCGCTGCTGCGGCAATACGTCATGTTCCCTGGCGTCCGTCGCGGCGCCATGACTGCCAGCCACACGGCAATGGCTTCGGCAGATGCGAATGCGCCAGGACGAATTTGAGGGACGAATGGATTGCCCCTTCGACGCTTTTGGCGACAGGCCCGGCATCGGCGAACTTTTTCAGCGCGTGCTTCCCGCATTCTGAGGCGGCCGCGATCGAGTTTGAAGCCGGCCAGGAGGTCGTTGGCGAGGGCGATCCGACGGAGAACTTCTACCTCGTCACGCGCGGCCTTTTCCGGGCGGTCAAATACACGCGCGACGGACGGCGGCAGGTGTTCGCGTTCTATATGCCGAGCGACCTTTGTGGCCTCGAGCCGGACGCGACTCACAAGCTGTCGATCGAGGCGGTCGATCGGGCCACAATGGCCATCCTGCCTCGTCAGGCCTGCCGGCTCAGGATGAGCGACGACCCGCGGCTGAACGCCGCCCTGTTCGAGGGCGCGACCCAGGCGCTGACCCTGTCGATCGACCACATGCTGATGATCGGACGCAGCTCGGCGGAGGAACGGCTCGCCTGGTTCTTGACAATGATCCGCCTGCGCTCCGCGCCTTTCAGCGACCACGTCGTCGAGCTGGCGATGCAGCGTCAGGACATCGCCGATTATCTCGGCCTCACCATCGAGACCGTCAGCCGCACATTCACGCATTTCAAGGAGCGCGGGCTGATTACGCTGCCGCGCAAGCGGCGAGTCGAGATCCTTCGCCCTGACGAGCTGAGGCGGCTTGCCGCCGCCGACCGCGACGCGCCGCGCTTCCCGTATGTCGTTTCGGCGCGCGACCTCGACGTCGCCGCCGCGTGAGAGAAGGCAGGGAGCTCAACATGCGACACAAGGTCACGGCGACGGGCCATGGGCTTCAACCCCAGCGCAGGACTAAGATAATCGGCGGCGTGGGGACGCTTTCTACGATGCGGCGGGCGGCCGCTTTTGGGCCAGGGGTCTGAAATGCAAGAATCGCAACCG
The DNA here is from genome assembly GCA_963806935.1 of uncultured Alphaproteobacteria bacterium. GTDB lineage: Bacteria > Pseudomonadota > Alphaproteobacteria > Rhizobiales > Beijerinckiaceae > Roseiarcus. The sequence goes on along the minus strand of CAWEAT010000048.1, from coordinate 47,674 downwards.
AAGTCGCTCTGGGGCGGGGAGATCGGGCTGATCGGCGTGCTGGGCCTCTTGGCGCTGCTGTGCATCTTCATCGCCGCCCAGACGGTAGAACCCGCGTACGGGTTCCATATGGGGCTCGGAGCCGTGGTCGCCGCCGCGGGCATATTCGCGATCTTCCAGCGCTTCAACGCCCGTCCGGCGGAACGTCCTGCGCTGGAGATCGGCGGATTGCCGAATTACAACTTTGCGCCCGTCAAGGTCGCGACCCTGTTTGCCCTCTTCTGGGGCCTGGCGGGCATGGCGGTCGGCGTCTACATCGCCTTCGAGCTGGCGTTCCCCGACCTCAACATCGCGCCGTGGTTCAACTTCGGCCGTCTCCGGCCCCTGCATACGTCGGCGGTGATTTTCGCTTTCGGCGGCAACGTGCTCCTGGCGACCTCCTTCTATGTCGTCCAGCGCACCTGTCGGGCCCGCCTGGCCGGCGACCTTGCGCCCTGGTTCGTCATCCTCGGCTACAATTTCTTCATCCTCATCGCGGGGACCGGCTACCTGCTCGGCATCACCGAGAGCAAGGAATATGCGGAGCCGGAGTGGTACGCCGACCTCTGGCTGACGATCGTCTGGGTCGTCTACCTTCTCGTGTTCCTCGGCACGATCTTCCGCCGCAAGGAGCCGCATATTTTCGTCGCCAACTGGTTCTACCTGGCCTTCATCCTGACGATCGCGATGCTCCATATCGGCAACAACGCCGCCGTGCCGGTTTCGGTGTTCTCGTCCAAATCCTACGTCCTGTGGAGCGGGGTCCAGGATGCGATGTTCCAGTGGTGGTACGGCCATAACGCGGTCGGCTTCTTTCTGACCGCGGGCTTCCTCGCCATCATGTACTACTTTGTCCCCAAGCGGGCGGAGCGGCCGATCTATTCCTACCGGCTCTCGATCATCCATTTCTGGTCGCTCATCTTCCTCTACATCTGGGCGGGACCTCACCATCTCCACTATACAGCGCTGCCCGACTGGGCGCAGACGCTCGGCATGACCTTCTCGCTCATGCTCTGGATGCCCTCATGGGGCGGCATGATCAACGGGCTTTTGACGCTGTCGGGCGCCTGGGACAAGCTTCGCACCGACCCGGTGCTGCGGATGCTCGTCGTCTCGGTCGCCTTCTACGGCATGTCGACCTTCGAAGGCCCGGCGATGTCGATCAAGTCGGTCAACTCGCTGTCGCACTATACCGACTGGACGGTCGGTCACGTGCATTCGGGCGCCCTTGGCTGGGTCGCGTTCGTGTCGTTCGGCGCGATCTATTGCCTGGTTCCGTGGCTGTGGAACAAGCGCGAGCTCTATTCGCTGCGTCTCGTCAACTGGCACTTCTGGATCGCGACGCTCGGCATCGTGCTCTACATCACCTCAATGTGGGTGTCGGGCATTCTGCAGGGCCTGATGTGGCGCAGCTACACGCCGCAAGGCTACCTCGAATATTCGTTCATCGAGACCGTCGCGGCGATGCATCCGTTCTACGTCATCCGCGCCACCGGCGGCACGCTGTTTCTCATCGCCTACTGCCTGATGCTCTACAACGTCTACATGACGATCACGGCGTCCGAGGCGGCGGCGCCCGCCGGCCAGCCGGCGCTTCAGCCGGCCGAATGAGGAGCATTGATCCATGAGCAGCTCCGGGCAGCCGCATCCCTCGAACTCGCTGTTCTCCAGGCATCAGCTCCTGGAGACCAACCCGATCTATCTCGTCATCGGCATTCTCATCATGGTCGCGATCGGCGGACTGGTCGAGATCGTGCCGCTGTTCTATCTCAAGAGCACGCTCGAGACCGTGCAGGGCATGCGTCCGTATACGCCTCTCGAGCTCGCGGGACGCAACATCTACGTGCGCGAGGGCTGCTACCTCTGCCATAGCCAGATGATCCGCGCTCTTCGCGACGAGGTCGAGCGCTACGGCCACTATTCGCTCGCCGCCGAGAGCATGTACGACCATCCGTTCCAGTGGGGCTCCAAGCGCAACGGGCCAGACCTCGCGCGGGTCGGGGGCAAGTACACGGACGCCTGGCAGGTCGCCCATCTGAGTCGATCCGCGCTCGGTCGTGCCGCAATCGATCATGCCGTCCTACGCCTTCCTGATGACGACGCCGCTCGATACGCGGGAGCTCGTCGCCAACGTCCAGACGAGCCGCGAAGTCGGCGTTCCCTACACCGACGACATGATCGCGAACGCGATGGCCGACCTAAGGGCGCAGGTAAATCCGGATGCGCCCGAAGCGGCGGCCCTTCTCAAGCGCTATCCGAAGGCGGTCGTGCGCAAGTTCAACCCCACGACGGCCGAAATCACCGAGGGAGACGCGGTCGTCGCCTACCTGCAGATGCTTGGCACGCTCGTCGATTTCAACCTTTACGACAACAAAGCCAATCTGCGCTGACGCTGCGAGGGCTCGATGACCACGACCTACGAATGGCTGGCTGAGTTCGCGCAATCCGCCGGCACGCTTTACTTTTTCTTGTTCTTCCTCGGAACGCTCGTTTACGCGTTCTGGCCGAAAAATCGCGCGCGCTTCGAGGACGCCGCCCGCATGCCGCTGCGAGAGGACTGAGCGATGAGCACCGATCCGGTTCACGTCGACAAGATTTCCGGTCAGGCCACCACCGGGCATGAGTGGGACGGCATCCGGGAGCTCAATACGCCGCTGCCGCGCTGGTGGCTGTGGCTGTTCTATCTGACGATCGCCTTCTCGGTCGTCTACTGGTTCCTCTATCCCGCCTGGCCTCTCGTAACCGGCGCCACGCCTGGCCTGCTCGGCCACACCAACCGGGCGCGGGTCGCCGAAGACCTCGCCGCGGCGCAGAGCGCGCGCATGCAGCAGGCGGCGGGCCTCGAGAAAGCGAGTCTGGCCGAGATCGAGGCCGACCCGAAGCTCTTGGAGCTCGCGCTGGCCCAGGGCAAAGCGGCGTTCGGCGACAATTGCGCTCCCTGCCACGGGTCAGGCGGCCAAGGCCAATACGGCTATCCAAACCTCACCGCCGGCCGCTGGCTGTGGGGCGGAACGCTGGAGCAGATCGATACGACGATCACTCACGGCATTCGCGCCGACGACCCCGACACCCATACCAGCGCCATGCCTGCATTCGGCAAGGACGGCATCCTGAAGCCGGAGCAGATCCGGCAGGTGGAGAATTACGTGCGCACCCTCGCGAAGCTCGATCCCGAGCCTGGCGTCGACGTGGCGGCGGGTAAGAAGATCTTCGCCGACAACTGCTCCGCCTGCCATGGCGAGGACGGCAAGGGCAACATTGAAATGGGCGCCCCCAACCTGACGACCAAGATCTGGCTCTACGGCTCGGACATCAAGGACCTGACCAACACGATCACCTACGCCCGCAACAGCACCATGCCGGCATGGGGCAAGCGCCTCGATCCGGTGACGATCAAAGCGCTCACGCTCTATGTTCACTCTCTGGGCGGCGGTACGTGACCATTGACTTCACGATTGATGACGACGGTCCACTCTATGCGGCGGCGAAAAAGGTCTACCCCCAGAGAGTATGGGGGACCTATCGACGCATAAAGTGGATCGTGTTGTGGGTCGCGCTTGGCGTCTACTACATCCTGCCCTTCATCCGCTGGAATCGCGGGCCCAATGAGCCGGGGCAGGCGGTTCTCGTCGACATGGCGCATTCCCGGTTCTATTTCTTCTTCATCGAGCTATGGCCGCAGGAGGTGTACTATTTCACCGGCCTCCTGATCCTGGCGGCGCTGATCCTCTTTCTGTCCAACGCGCTGTTCGGACGGGTGTGGTGCGGCTATGCCTGCCCGCAGACGGTATGGACGGACCTCTTTCTGTTTGTGGAGCGCCGCATCGAGGGCGACCGGCGCGACCGGATCAAGCTCGACGAGGCGCCGTGGACCGCGGACAAAATCAAGAAGCGGGTCGCCAAGCACGCCGCATGGCTCCTGATCGCGCTCTTCACCGGCGGCGCGGCGGTTCTCTATTTCGAGGACGCGCCGGCGCTGCTCAAGCAATTGCTGACCTTCCAGGCGCCGTTCGTCGCCGTTCTGTGGATGGGCATTCTGACCTTCACGACCTATTCGCTCGCGGGCCACATGCGCGAACAGGTGTGCCTCTACATGTGCCCGTGGCCGCGCATCCAGGCCGCCCTCACCGACACCGACGCGCTCAACGTCACCTACCGCACCGACCGGGGCGAGCCACGCATGTCGGTCAAGGAGGCGGCCAAGGTCCGAGCTCACGGCGAAGCGGCTGGCGACTGCATCGATTGCATGCAGTGCGTCGCCGTCTGCCCGACCGGGGTCGACATCCGCAACGGCTCGCAGCTCGGCTGCATCCAGTGTGGCCTGTGCATCGACGCCTGCGATGCGGTGATGGCCAAAGTGCACCGGCCGACGCGTCTCATCGCCTATGACACCGACGAGAATCTCGCGCGCCGCAGACGCGGCGAGCACAATGTCTACCGGTTGGTTCGCCCGCGCACCATCCTCTATGCCGCGCTGATCGCGGTCACCGGCTGCATCATGCTCTACGCGCTCGTCTCGCGCTCCAGCATGAACATGAGCGTCCTGCATGTGCGCGCGCCCTTGTTCACCCCGACGGTCGAGGGCGGCGTCCGCAACGGCTATACGCTGCGGTTCTCTAACAAGGCCGGCGAAGCGCGCGACTTCACCCTCGACGTCGCCGGCCTCGAGGGAGCCCGGATGACCAGCGTCGTCGCCCGGCCGCTCGCCGACGGGAGCCTCACGGTTCATATCGAGCCGGACACGACGCTCGAAACGCCGGTCTATGTCGCGACGCCCGCGGACGCGACGCCCGGCAAGTCGACGCCGATCACTTTCACCGCGATCGATGCGCATACCGGCGAGCGAAAATCGGTCGTCGATCATTTCTTCGCGCCATGAGCGGCTCCATGCCGGGAGCGGCGCACTGACGAGAGAGTTGGAGGTTGTCTTGCCCACGTCCCTGGCGGCGAATCGAGAAAGACCGCCCATTTCCGGCCAACTGACCGGGCGGCACGTCGTCGTCATCCTCGGCCTGTTCTTTCTGGTGATGTTCGCGGCCAACATCGCGCTGATCTATTTCGCCCTCCACACACTGCATGGCGCCGAACTGGAAAACCCCTACGACGCCAGCCAGGCGTTCAACAGGCACATTGCCGAAGCGCGCGCCCAAGACGAACGGGGGTGGAACGCCAACGTGATGACCCGCGCCGAGGGCGAGGGCGAGCGGATCATGGTCGAATTCCGCAATCGCGACGGCGGGCCGATCCCCGACCTCGCGGTGACGGCGCGGTTCGAGCATCCGTTCGACGCCGCGCTCGACCGCGAGGCGAGACTCGCTTCGGACGGCCTCGACTACGAGGGCGTGGCGACGCCTGTCCAGCCGGGCCGCTGGCTCCTGGTGATCGAGGCGAAGCGCGGCTCGGAGCGGGTGTTCCGCAGCGAGAACAAAATCGTGGTCGCGGATACGGACGCGAACCCGAAGCGATGATGACGGACGCGCTGGACCTGTCGCTTTACGTGCGGCGTCCGGCCGACGGCGTCGCCGCGATGGATCTCGTCGTCGAAGGCGTCCATTGCGGCGCCTGCATCGCCACGATCGAGAGCGGCTTGAGAAAGCAGGCCGGCGTGCGCGGCGCGCGCGTCAATCTGGCCAGCAAGCGGGTCACGGTTGAGTGGAACGAGGGCGCGCTCGAGCCGCCGACGATCCTCGAGCGGCTGGAGGCCCTGGGCTATCCTGCCCATCCGTTCGCGGCGGGGACGGCCGACGGCCGCGAGAAGGCGGTCGAGCAGCAGCTTTTGCGCTGCCTCGGCGTCGCCGCTTTCGCCGCGATGAACGTGATGCTGCTCTCGGTTTCGCTGTGGGCGGGGGCGGACAGCGACCCGAACTCCGCCACCCGCGATCTCCTCCACTGGCTGTCCGCCCTCATCGCGCTGCCCTGCGCGGCCTATGCCGGCATGCCGTTCTTCACCAGCGCCGCCCGGGCGTTGCGAAGCGGCTCGCTCAACATGGACGTGCCGATTTCGCTCGGAGTCGTGCTCGCGCTCGGCCTGTCGGTTTTTCAAACCATCGCCCACGAGCGCGCCGCCTATTTCGACAGCGCCCTGATGCTGCTGACGTTTCTGCTCGCCGGCCGCACGCTCGACCAGCACATGCGACGCCGCGCGCGCGATTTCGCCGCCAACCTGACGGCGATCCGCGCCGATCGCGCCCTCAAACTCCTCGACGGGGGTGAGGCGCGCGAGACGCCGATCGCCGCCATCCATCCGGGCGATCTCGTCCTGGTGCGGGCCGGCGAGCGAGTCGCCGTGGACGGAACGGTCGAGGACGGGCGCTCGGAAGTGGACCAGAGCCTCGTCACCGGCGAGACTCTGCCGATCCCGGTTTCAGCCGGCGCCGCGGTCTATGCGGGAGCGCTCAATCTTACCGGCGCGCTGCGCGTGAGGGTCGCGAAGGAAGCCGGCGACGCTCTGCTCGACGAAGTCAACGCCTTGCTCGCCAAGGCGGCCGAGCAGCGCTCGTCCTATGTCCGCCTCGCCGATCGGGCGGCGCGGCTCTATGCGCCGATCGTCCATCTGGCCGCGGCTGCGACCTTTCTCTCGTGGCTCGCGCTTGGCGCGGGCTGGCAGCAGTCGCTCATCGTCGCGATCACCGTGCTCATCATCACCTGCCCATGCGCGCTCGGACTCGCGGTCCCGGCGGTGCAGGTTGTCGCCGCAGGCGCCCTCTTCCGCCGCGGCGTGATCCTCAATTCCGGCGAGGCGCTGGAGCGGCTGGCGGAAGCCCGGACGATCGTATTCGACAAGACCGGCACGCTGACGAATCCGCGCCCGACGCTCGCCAACGGCGCCGACGTCGCGCCCGAGGACCTCGCGCTCGCCGGCTCGCTTGCGCTGTCGAGCAAGCATCCGCTCGCCAAAGCGATCGCGGCGGCCGCGCATGCCGGGGAGCCGCTGAACGGCCATGAATTTCCCGGCCAGGGGGTGACCGCGCTCTATCTTGGAAAGCGCGTGAAGCTCGGCTCCGTCGCGTTTTGCAAGGCGGAGGCTGAGGCCGCCGCGGTCGCCGCCGCCTTTCCCGACGCATCGCTGATCGCGATGAGGACGCCCGAACGCGCCGTCGTCTTCGCGGTCCGGCAGCAGCTGCGCTCCGACGCGCGCGAGGTGGTCGCCTCTCTCGCGGGCGGCCACGAGGTCGAGATCCTGTCGGGCGATCGTGAGACGGCGGTCGCGCTGGCGGCAAGCGAACTCGGCGTCACGCGTTTCGCATTCGGTCTCAAGCCCAGGGACAAGATCGAGCGGCTGGAAGCGCTGAAGGCCGCCGGAAAGCGCCCGCTGATGGTCGGCGACGGGCTCAACGACGCGCCGGCGCTCGCCGCCGCGCACGTGTCGATCTCGCCCATTTCCGCCGCCCACATCGCCCAGGCGCAGGCCGACGCCTTGTTCCTCGGCGAACGGCTCGCCCCGGTCGCCGACGCGCTGCGCCTCGCCGCCAAGGCGCGCCGGCTGATGCTCGAGAATCTCTGGCTGTCGCTGGTTTATAATCTGCTTGCGGTCCCGCTCGCCGTCACGGGACACGTAACGCCGCTCATCGCCGCGCTGGCGATGTCGGGCTCCTCGATCCTGGTCACGCTCAACGCCCTGAGGGCGCGTCATGCGTAGGGCCTGGCTGCGATGAACGTCCTGGTCTATCTCGTGCCGCTGGCGCTCGCTCTCGGCGGCCTCGGGCTCGCCGCTTTCCTGTGGGCGCTGCGCAACGGCCAGTTCGACGACCTCGACGGCGCCGCATGGCGAGCGATCGCCGACGACGATCTGCCGGAGGATGGACGTTAGGCGCAGCAACGTCGGGCGCGCGCTCGCCTCACGGCACGAGCACAGCCGCGCCTTCGAGCCGGCCCGAGCGCAAATCGTCGAGCGCCTCGTTGGCCTTGTCGAGCGGATAGGGCGTGGTCGTCGTTCTGACCTTCGCCTCCGGCGCGAGCGCCAGAAACTCGCGGCCGTCGGCGCGGGTCAGGTTGGCGACCGAGGCGACGCTGCGTTCCTCCCAAAGGAGGGAATAGGGGAACGAGGGGATGTCGCTCATGTGGATGCCGCCGCAGACGACCCGCCCGCCCTTGCGGACAGCGGCGAGCGCGGCGGGAACCAGCGCGCCGACCGGCGCGAACAGAATGGCGGCGTCGAGCGGCGCGGGCGGCGCGTCGTCCGATCCGCCCGCCCATTCGGCCCCCATCGAGCGGGCGAACGCCTGACCGGCGGCGTCGCCTGGCCGGGTGAACGCGAATACGCGCCGCCCCTGCCAGCGGCAAACCTGGGCGATGATGTGGGCGGCGGCGCCGAAGCCGTAGATGCCGATGTTCCGCCCGTCCCCGGCCATTTTGAGCGAGCGCCAGCCGATCAGGCCGGCGCACAGCAAAGGCGCGGTGGCGACGGGATCGAGGTCGTCGGGGAGCGGGAACACGAACGCCGCCTCGGCGATCGTATGGGTGGCGTAGCCGCCGTCGCGAGTGTAGCCGGTGAAGAGCGGCGCGTCGCACAGGTTCTCGCGGCCGCTTCGGCAATAGGGGCAAGTTCCGTCAGTGTGGCCGAGCCAGGCCACGCCGACCCGCGCCCCGAGCTTGAGCTCGACGCCTTCGCCCGCCGCCGCGACCCGGCCGACGATCTCGTGCCCCGGCACGATCGGCAGTTTGGGATTCGGCAGCTCGCCGTCGACGACGTGCAGGTCGGTGCGGCAGACGCCGCAGGCTTCGATGCGAATGAGAATCTGCCCCGGTCCCGGCTTGGGATCGGGCCTCTCCTCCATCGCCAGCCGCTCGCCGGGCCGCCGGAGGACCATGGCGCGCATGATCGGATGAGCCTAGCCGACGCGCCGCGACCCTGCAACCGAGCGGCGCAGAAGGGCGTACAGGCTGCCGCCGCTCAAGGCCCCGAGCACATAGGCCACAAGCGCCAAAATCGCGACCGGCAACGTTGCCCCGAGCGAGAGGAACGACACGTCGACGCTCTGGGTGTTCTGGAAAATGAAGATGATCAGCGCGGCGACAAACACCACCACGATCGCCAGATAGAGCCAACGCACGGGGAATTCTCCTTGGCCCGAGAAGCGGCCGACCGCCGCCTCGCCTCAGATCGGGCGACAGCCGTCCGCGATCATCGTTCAGGCGGCCTGGCGCAGGCCCATGCCGAGCCCGATCCAGCTCGCGCCGGCGAAGACGAGATCGACGCCGAGAAAGATGCCGAGCGTCCATAGCGAGGAAACCGGCCAATGGACCAGGATGATGACGCCGAGCAACAGCGTGATCAGGCCCGAGACGACCACCCAGATCCAGGGCGATCCGTGCTGCATATTGAACCCGAGGAAGATCCGCACGATGCCGGAGGCGACCAACGCCGCGCCGAGTATCAGCGTCAACCACACTGCAGTCAGCAGCGGATTGTCGAACGCGACAAAGCCGGCGATGATGTAGAGGACGCCAAGGGCGAGCCAGAACAGGAACCGTCCCCACGTCTTGATCTGGAACGCGCTGATCACTTCGAACACGCCGGCGATCAGCATCATAATGCCGACGACATAGACGCTGGCGATGGTCGCCATGACCACGCTGCCAAGCGCGATCAGCCCCGCAATGACATAGACAACGCCCAAGGCGACGATCCAGCCCCATTTGGCCCGCAGCGGCGCAATGCCGGCCCCCGGTCCAAGCCCTAAAGCCGATGCCGTGTTCGTCATGGCGTTTGTCCCCAGTTGATGCGGCGCGACGCCGCCCGCTTCGCGGCTTTTCCGATCCGCGATTCGCCGCGCAATCTATCACAACCAAGGTTTCTGAGAAGCGCGCCTTTTGCCGCAGCAAATCTTCCGTAACGGCAAACGTCTGCGGCGCGCGGGCGCTCGTCTCAAGCCTTGGCGCCGCCCCAGTCCCTCATCCGGTGCATGAGCATGAAGGAGGCGGCTTCCTTCGAGTCGGCCAGATAGTCGCCCGCCGCGCGCGAAAGACGCTCGACCAGCGATTTCTTGTAGCCTTTCTCGCCGGGCTCGAGCGGAATCGTGGTGACGACGACCAGGACGCGCTGCTCGACGCCATCGTGCGCTTTCGCGGTCCACACCTTGGCGCCCCTGGCCAGAGGATGAGAGAATGCCATTGACAGTTGCCCCATGGACTATACCCCGAAGCCTAGGGGATCAGCGCGGCGGGCGCGCGTCAAGCCCCACATGTTCACCGGTCTTTCGCCGCCAGGCGGCCGGGCGCTAACGCCTGCCGCGCGAATCGAGCAGCCTCAAGGCCAGCCAGACCGGCACCACGACCATCGCGCCGGTCAAGAGGATGCGGCCGACCTCATGGACATCGGTAAATCCGAGCTCGACAATGCGCCTCATCGCCCGCACGACGTCGCCGAAAAGCGACGCCGGATCGAAACCGAAGGTCTCGAGGACAATGCCGACGACGAAGGAGACAACGATCAGCCGCACCGCGACGACCGCCGGCGACCCGCCGGCAAAGCGGGCGACGACATTGTTGGTCATGACCGGCGACCTCGACTAGCCATTGGCCTCAAGCACAAACCCGCTTGCCCACTCGCCGCGCCTCTATACGTCCGGCGGCGCCCTGACGACATCCGTCACGACTTCGGAAACTGCACGACCGAGGGCGACTTCGGCTGCGGAGATTCGTCCGATTCACCGCCGACCTCCTTGCCGTTGATGGTCAGGCGGCCGCGCGAGGCTCCGAGCTTGATATGCCCGCCGTCGCGAATATCGCCGGCGAGCAGCATCTGCGCCAGCGGGTCCTGGACCCATTTCTGGATCACCCGCTTGAGCGGCCGGGCGCCGTAGGTCGGATCGTAGCCCTTCTCGGCCAGCCATTGCCGCGCCTTGGCGTCGAGGGTGAGCGTGATCTTGCGGTCCTCGAGCAGCCGGTTGAGCCGGCGCAACTGGATGTCGACGATGTCGCCCATGTCCTCGCGCCTGAGCCGGTGGAAGAGGATGATCTCGTCGACCCGATTGAGGAACTCGGGCCGGAAATGGGCGCGCACCACGCTCATCACTTCTTTCTCGACCGTCTTCGTATCCTCTCCTTCCGGCAGGTTGACGAGATATTCGGAGCCAAGATTGGAGGTCATGATGATCAGCACGTTGCGGAAATCGACCGTGCGGCCCTGGCCGTCGGTCAGCCGCCCGTCGTCGAGCACCTGCAGGAGCACATTGAAAACGTCGGGATGCGCCTTCTCGATCTCGTCGAACAGGACCACCTGATAGGGCCGCCGCCGCACCGCCTCGGTGAGCGCTCCGCCCTCTTCGTAGCCGACATAGCCGGGCGGCGCGCCGATGAGCCGCGCAACCGAGTGCTTCTCCATGTATTCCGACATGTCGATGCGCACGAGCGCGCTGTCGTCATCGAACAGAAACGCTGCGAGGGCCTTGGTGAGCTCGGTCTTGCCGACGCCGGTGGGGCCCAGGAACATGAACGAGCCGATCGGCCGGTTCGGGTCCTGCAATCCGGCGCGGGCGCGGCGAACCGCGGTCGACACGGCTTGCACCGCTTCGCGCTGGCCGACGACCCGGCGCATGATCTCCTCTTCCATCTTGAGGAGCTTCTCGCGCTCGCCTTCGAGCATCTTGTCGACCGGGATTCCCGTCCAGCGCGACACGACCTGGGCGACGTGGTTGGCCGTCACCGCTTCGTCCACCAGCTGGCCCTGCTGCGTTTCGGCCTCGGCGAGCTTCTTCTCGAGCTCCGGAATCGTGCCATAGGTGAGCCTGCCGGCCTCGGCGTAGTCGCCCTTGCGCTGCGCCTGGGCGAGCGCGTTGCGCGCCGCGTCGAGCTCTTCCTTGAGCTTTTGCGCCTGGCCGACCTTGTCCTTCTCCGCCTTCCAGCGGGCGGTCAGCGCGTCGGACTTCTCCTGGAATTCGGCCAGCTCCGAGCCCAGCTTCTTCAGACGTTCCTTCGAGGCCGCGTCGGTCTCCTTCTTCAAGGCCTCCTGCTCGATCTTGAGCTGCATGATCCGGCGGTCGAGTTCATCGAGCTCCTCGGGCTTCGAATCGACCTGCATCCGCTGGCGCGAGGCCGCTTCGTCGATGAGGTCGATCGCCTTGTCGGGGAGAAATCGATCGGCGATGTAGCGGTCGGACAGCGTCGCCGCGGCGATGATCGCCGGGTCGGTGATTCTGACGCCGTGATGGGCCTCGTACTTCTCCTTCAGGCCGCGCAGGATGGAGATCGTGTCCTCGACCGTCGGCTGCGAGACGAACACCGGCTGGAAGCGCCGCGCGAGCGCCGCATCCTTCTCGACATGCTTGCGATATTCGTCGAGCGTGGTTGCGCCGACGCAGTGCAGCTCGCCGCGCGCCAGCGCCGGTTTCAATAGGTTGGAGGCGTCCATCGCCCCCTCGGCCTTGCCCGCGCCGACCAGCGTATGCATCTCGTCGATGAACAGGATGATGCCGCCGTCGGACGAGGTCACTTCGTTCAACACCGCCTTGAGACGCTCCTCGAACTCGCCGCGATATTTCGCGCCTGCGATCAAGGCGCCCATGTCGAGCGACATGAGCTTCTTGTCGCGCAGCGATTCCGGCACGTCGCCGTTGACGATGCGAAGCGCGAGACCCTCGACGATCGCCGTCTTGCCGACGCCGGGCTCGCCGATCAGCACCGGATTGTTCTTGGTCCGGCGCGACAGCACCTGGATGGTGCGGCGGATCTCCTCGTCGCGGCCAATGACCGGATCGAGCTTGCCGTTGCGCGCGGCGTCGGTGAGGTCGCGGGTGTATTTCTTCAGCGCGTCATACTGGTTCTCGGCGCTCGCCGAATCCGCGGTGCGGCCCTTGCGCAATTCGTTGATCGCGGCGTTGAGGGTCTGGGCGGAGACGCCGGCGTTGGCCAGGATCTTGGCCGCTTCGGTCCCCTTCTCCATCGCCAGCGCCAGAAGCAGGCGCTCGACGGTGACGAAGGAATTGCCCGCCTTCTGGGCGATCTTCTCGGCATTGTCGAACAGGCGCGCCATCGCCGGCGCCATATAAAGCTGGCCTGCGCCCGAGCCCTCGACTTTCGGCAGCTTGCCGAGCGCCTGCTCGACCTGCCTCAGAGCCTCGCGCGAGTTTCCGCCCGCGCGATCGATCAGGCCAGCGGCCAGTCCCTCCTCGTCGTCGAGCAGGACTTTAAGCAGATGCTCGGTGGTAAATTGTTGATGGCCTTCACGAAGCGCCAGCGACTGGGCGGCCTGCACGAAGCCGCGGGCGCGCTCGGTATATTTCTCCAGATTCATCAGTCATCCCCTTCGGCCCTGTCTCACGCCCCGAAGCGACGTCAGGCAGTCCATACAATCGGATTGCCGCGATTTCGCGGCTTTGACCCAATGTAGGAGCCGCCCCGCGCCGGCGGAAGATGCCGAAACGCTAACGCCGAACGAATATCGCGCGCGTTGATCGAAATCAGGTCCGAGCGATTATGAGGTCGATCGCTTCAGAAATTCCTGCAGCCACTCGGCGTTCATGCCGGCGAGCGGCAGCCAGGCCTTGAACAGCGCCTCCGGAGTGTAGCGCTCGAGCTCGGCCATCATGCGCTTTTCGATCTGCGCCATGGCCGCCTTCTGCATCGGCTCGACGTCCGGCAACCCCATGAACTGCCGCGCCTCGAGCGGCGTGCAATCGACATCGACGGTGATCTTCATCGGGCGCGGCCTCTCCCTTTTAAAACGCCGACCAGGATGACTCGGCGCGGAGCGGCGCGTATCAAGGCGCTTCTCGCGTCCTTCCGCCCCTGATTATTGCAGGTCTTTGCCCGGTCAGCCAGTCTTGAGCGCCCCCAAAGCCTATATTCTCCATCTTGAGCGCGCGGTTGCTCGCGCAGCCAACGTCCAGCGCTTGAGCGCGCGGCTGCCAATCGAGAGCGAGATCTTCGCCGCGGTGGACGGAGCGCGCCTTTCGCAAGCCGAAATCGACAGGGCTTATGCTCGCTTGCGTTTCCGGCCGCGCTATCCCTTCGCGCTGACGGCGAGCGAAGTCGGCGTTTTCTTAAGCCATCGCGCCGTCTGGCGGCGGATCGTCGACGAGAAGCCCGAATTCGGCGTCATTTTCGAAGACGACGCCGAGATCGACGCCGGCCTGTTCGCCGGCCTGATCGAGTTCGTGGCGGCCGAACGGGCGGCGTGGGATTACGTGCTGATGCCGGCGACGGCGATCCGCGGCGGGACGGCGGTCGCCCGGCGCGGGGGGCTCGCGCTCCTGCGCCCCGACGCGCCGCCCTTGCGCGCGATCGGGCAGATCGTCTCCCGCGCGGCGGCCGAGCGCCTGCTCGCGGCGACCCTGCCGTTCGACCGCCCGGTCGACACCTTTCTGCAGATGACCTGGGTCACCGGCCAGCCGGTGCTGGTCGCCGCGCCCTCTCCGGTCAGCGACGTATCGCGCGAGACCGGCGGCACCACGGTCCAGCGGCGGTCGATGGGGCTCGCCGAGCGCATCCATCACGAAGCGATGCGGCCGATCTACCGGGCGCAGGTTCTGGCCCGCTATCGGCGCACCCTGCCGCGGGCCTGAGCCTGGCTGACGGCCGGGGCCCGGCCGAGCTGGCCGCCCAGCACAGGCGACAATCGTTTGCGATTATCAGAAATCTGTGCTATCCAGTGTGAATCGGCGCGACGGGGCGGCGGCGGCGCCGTTCGGGCGGCGGCGATGACGGAGCCGCCGAGCCTGAGGCCAAACGAGGCAGGAGATCGGAGCGCATAAATCGTAAGAAATTCAAATATTTATGGATCGAATGGCATCGGTTGGCGGGGCGAAATTCGGTTTTGATTTCGTTCCGGCAAGCCTTTGATTTGATTCCGCCCGATTAGGGTTTCCTTCCGGAATTCCTTTTGATTTCCTTCCATCGGCTTGGATTCCCTGCAGCGGCGCTCGCGGGTCAGACGACCGCCGCGCCCATCAGCTTGCGCGCCGCCGCCGGGCTCATCGGCTGGCCGAACGCCGCCCCTTGCGCGAACTGGCAACCGAGCTGGGCGAGCTCGACCGCGTCGGATTC
Source organism: uncultured Alphaproteobacteria bacterium (assembly GCA_963806935.1). Taxonomy (GTDB): domain Bacteria; phylum Pseudomonadota; class Alphaproteobacteria; order Rhizobiales; family Beijerinckiaceae; genus Roseiarcus. The sequence goes on along the minus strand of CAWEAT010000048.1, from coordinate 32,671 downwards.
GGTCTCCGCGCCCTCGGAGATGACCTCCATCCCGATCTCCTGCGCCATGGCGACGATCGAACGCAGGATCGGCGAGCGCGCGCCGAACGAGTTGGGTCTGACCAGGGAGGCGTCGATCCGCATGGCGTCGAAGCGGTACTGCGGCAGATGGCCGAGCGAGGTGTAGCCGGCGCCGAACCGGTCCAGCATCAGCGCGGCGCCGATCTCGCGCACCCGCTGCAGGAGAACCGCGGCGTATTCGGGGTTCTCCATCACAAGGCTCTCAGCCGCCGCGAGCTTGAGCGAGCCGCGCTGCACGTAATGGCGTCCGAGCGCGGCGCGCACGTCGGACAGGAGATCGTGGCTCAGCATCTGGCGCGACGACGCGGCGACGGTGGCGAAGATCGGCGGATTGACCTCGAGCGCCTTCTGCCACGCCGCGAGCTCCCTCGCCGTCGCCTCGAGCGCATAGGCGCCGATGTCGACGATCGCGCCGGTCGATTCGGCGGCCGAGGAGAACTCGTCCTCGTCGAGGAGGCCGAGCCTCGGATGGCGCCAGCGCAGCAGCGACTGGAATCCGGCGACGGTCCTATCCTCCAGGCGTACGATCGGGCGGAACAGAATCGAGATTTCGCCGCGCTCGAGCGCGCGCCGCATATCGTTCTCGAGCGTTTGCCGGTCCGATCGGTGCGACCGCATGACGGCGGCGAACATCTCCACCCGGTCGCCGCCGGTTTTCTTGGCGTTGGCAAGCGCGAGCTGGGCGTCGGCGAGAAGATCGCCGCCCTTGCCATGCAGCTTCGGGTCGTAGCTCGCCGCGCCGATCGAAACGGTCAGCGCGATTTCCCGTTCGCCGAAACTGATCGGGGCGGCAAGCGCGGCGCGCAGGGCGTCGATCCTGGCCGGCGCGTCCATCGACTGTGGCTCGGCGAGCACGATCGCGCCGAACGTGTCCCCGCCCAGACGGGCCAGCGTGTCGCCCGGGCGCAGGTCGCGCGCCAGACGCCGGGCGACCGCCAACAGCGCCGAGTCGCCGATCGAGAGCCCAAAGGAATCGTTGACCGACTGGAACTCGTCAATGTCAATGACCATCACCGTCGGCGCCGCCCCTCCGGGCTTTTGCGCCATCAGGATCGCCGCGCCCAGCCGATCGTTGAACAATTCGCGGTTGGGAAGCCCGGTCAGGTTGTCGTGAACGGCGTCGTGGAGCATGCGCTCTTCGGCCGATTTGAGCTCGGTCACGTCCGACAGCGAGCCGATCACCCTCACCACCTCGCCGTCGGCGCTGATCACCGGCCGCGCCTTGAGGACATACCAGAAATAATGTCCGTCCGAGCCGCGCAGCCTTAGATCGTGATTGATGCGGCCCGAGCGCTGATGCAAAAGCCCGTCGAGCGCCAGCGTGTAGCGGTCGCGATCGAGCGGATGCAGCACGTCGAGCCAGCCCGCGGCCGGCCCCTCGAGCGCGCCGCGCTTGAGCCCGAGCTGGCTTTCAATCGCCTCGCTGCCGCTGACATCGTCGGTGAGCACGTTCCAGTCGAAGATCCCCTCCCCCGATCCGGTCATGGCCAGCGAACGGCGCTCCGCCTCAGGGCCGCTGTCCACGGCCCCGCCCGAGCCGGAGAAGGCGAATTGCATCACCGTGAAACCGATCAGCATCACGATCAGCACCAGGCCGCCGACGAGACCCGGCGCCGCAAGGTCGTTGGTCAGATAGCCGAGCGCCGCCGCGCCCGCAGCCACCACCCAGACCGCCAGCAGATACCAGGTCGGGATCAGCATCACCGCCCGATCGGAGCCGCGCGCGGCGAGGCTCAGGATCAGCAGGAAGCCGAGGCCGGCCACGGTCGCGATCGAGATTCGCGCAACGCCCGCCGCGACCGGCGCATTATAGACCGAGAGCCCAACGACGGCCGCCATCAGCGCCAGCCAGGCCAGGGCAAAATGGGTATAGCGCACATGCCATCGGCGCAGATTGAGATAGGCGAAGAGGAAGACGATCAGCGTCGCGCCGATCGTGGCCTCGACGCCCGCGCGCCAGATTCGCTCCGTGGCGTCTTCGAGGCCGAACATCTTCCGCCAGAAGCCGAAGTCGATGCAGACATAGGCGAACACCGCCCAGGCGAGCGCCGCGGCGGCGGGAAAGATCATCGCTCCGCGGACCACGAAAACGATGGTGAGGAACAGTGCCAGAAGGCCGGCGATCCCGATCAGGATTCCTTCGTAAAGGGTGAGGCTGGTCGACTTGTCCTTGAACGCGTCCGGCTCCCACAGATAGAGCTGCGGCAGGTTCGGCGTGCGCAACTCGGCGACGTAGGTCACCGTCGTTCCCGGATCGAGGGTCAGGCGGAAGACATCGGCTTCCGGGTTGTCCTCGCGTTCGGGCGCCGAGCCCTGGCTCGCGGTGATGGTGGTGATTCGCGACGAGCCGAGATCCGGCCAGATGAGACCGGAGCCGACGAAGCGGAAATGCGGCGCGACGATCAGGCGGGTCAATTGCTCATCGGAATCGTTGGTCAGCGCGAATACGATCCATGCCGGTTGCGCGCCGGGCTCGAGCGCGCTGACTTCGATCCGCCGGACGATGCCGTCGGCGGCGGGCGCCGTCGACACCTGGATGCGATCGCCCTGAGCGCTATAACGCTCGACCGCCTTCGTCAGATCGATCGCGTCGGACTCGACCGAGACCCGCACCGACTGCACCGCCGACGCAGGCGCCCCAAAGCCGGCGAGAGAGGCGATCAGTACAACAACGCCGAACAGCCCCCGCCAGCCCCGCGCAACGCCGGAGGCGCGCTCCGTTGGCCGGCCTGCGCGCTCCGCTCGGGCGCGCCTGCGGTCGTTGCCCACCTGCTCAGTCAAGATGGGTCCAGGTCAGTCGGGGACGCGCGTCGCTCTCGATGAGCGCGAACAGGAGGTGGTCGCGCCAGGCGCCGTTGATCCTGAGGAATCCGCGCGCGTAGCCTTCGCGCCGGAAGCCGTTGCGCTCGAGCAGGGCGATGGAGGGCGCGTTCTCGGGGATGCATGCCGCCTCGATGCGATGGAGGCGCAGCCTGGAAAGCGCGAATTCGACCGTCGCCGCGACGGCGCGCGTCATCCGCCCTCTGCCGGCGTGTGACGCGCCCATCCAGTAGCCGAGGGTTCCGCTTTGCGACACGCCCCGCCTGACGCCCCCGAGCGTGATCCCGCCCAGGAGTTCCTCGCTCGCGCTGTCGAATATGAGGAACGTATAGGCCTCGTCGCGGGCCATGTCGTCGTCCTGGCGCCGAAGCCGGCGGCGAAAGGCCGCACGGGTTAGGTCGTCGTCCGGCCAGGTCGGCTCCCACGGTTCGAGGAAGCTTCGGCTCGCCGCCCTGAGCCGGGACCAGGACGAGTAGTCTGACAGCGCCGCCGGACGCAGATAAACGCCGTCGCCGCGCAAGAGCGGCTCCGGGCTTATCGATCGCGTCAGGCCGAAAAGCGCCATCATACCCCTTTCAAAGCCGCGGCGACCTTCGCCTGGCCAGGAACCCTGCCGACCGCGCCGATCATCGCGACAGCGGGTGGCGATCTAAGCATGGCGGCGCCCGTTTTGCGAACCTCTTCGACCGAAATGGCGTCGACGCGGGCCAGCATCTCGTCGAACGAAAGCGGGCGCCCATAGACCTGCATCTGGCGCGAGAGCTGATGAACGCGCGCCTGAGGCTGCTCGAAGGCGGTGACCAGCGAGACCTTCATCTGGGCCTTGGCGCGGCGGACTTCCGCTTCGCTCAATCCGTGCGCGGTTTCAGCAAGGCAGTCGAGCGAGGCGGCCACCACCTCCGCGGCGTCGCGGTCGGCCGCGCCGGCGTAGAAGCCGAACAATCCGGTGTCGATGAATTCCCAATGGAAACCGAAGATCGAATAGGCAAGGCCGCGTTTCTCCCTCACCTCTTGGAAGAGCCGCGACGACATGCCTCCGCCCGCCGCGGCGGCGAAGACCTGCGCGGCGTCGTGATCCGGCGCGCCGGCCGGCCGGCCCTCGAACCCGATCACGACATGTGTTTGCTCGAGGCGCCGGCTTAGCTTGGTCTCTCCACCGCGATAAACGGCCGGCGTTTCGGGCGGCGCGGACGCGGAATGCAGCTTTTCGAGCCGGGACTGCGCAAGATCGACGATGCGATCGTGTTCGACCGCGCCGGCGGCCGCGGCCACGGTGGCGCCGGCGCTATATCGCCGGCCGAGATAGCGATCGATTGCGTCTCGGTCGAAGCTGGCCACGCCCTCGCGCGTGCCGAGGATCGGGCGGCCGATCGGCTGGTCCGGCCAGGCGGTCGCGGTGAGGAGATCGAACACCCAATCGTCGGGCGTATCCTCGACCGCGCTAATCTCCTGGATGATGACATTCTTCTCCCGCTCGAGCTCGGCGGCGTCATACGCGCTTTCGGTCAGAATATCGCCGATGACGTCCAGCGCCAGACCGGCGTCGATCCCGAGAACGCGGGCAAAATAGCTGGTCCGCTCGACCCCAGTCTCAGCGTTGAGATCCCCGCCGACGTTCTCGATCGCCTCGGCGATGTCGCGGGCGCTTCGCCGCCTCGTGCCCTTGAACGCCATATGCTCGATGAAATGCGACAACCCGTGCTCGCCGGCCTGCTCAAACCGTGAGCCCGCGGCGACGAAGACGCCGATCGCCGCCGTCTTCAAATGGCGGGAGGTCTCGGTGACGACGGCGAGCCCCGAGGGAAGGCTGGTCGTTTGAACTGTCACGCGGCCGCCCGCGCAGTCTGCCGCACGTAGTCGGCCACAGCCCGCTGGTCGTTGGGCAGCACGACGATCGCTTCCGCGCGATCCATCAAGTCAGAGAGCAGCTCCGGCCGCGGCGGCCGGGCGCCGGTCGCACGCTCGACAGCGTCGGGAAACTTGGCCGGATGCGCCGTGCCCAGGGCGATCACCGGTGTCGCGGGCGCGGCGGCGAGCGCCTTGCGCGCGGCGTTCACCCCGACCGCGCTGTGGGGATCGATGATCATGCCGCTCTCGCGATAGACCCGGCCCATCTCCTCGGCGCAGGCGGTCTCGTCGACGCGGAAAGCGTCGAAATCGGCGCGGATGCGCTCGAGCGCGCTTGAAGGGATGGAGAATGCGCCGACGCTTGCGAGCTCGCTCATCCGCGCGACGACCGCCCCCGGATCGCGGCCGGACGCCTCGAACAGAAGGCGCTCGAAGTTGGACGACACCTGAATGTCCATCGACGGCGACTGGGTCGCCTTGACGCCCTGGGGCGCATAGAGCCCGCTCGCCAGCGCCCGGGCGAGAATGTCGTTTTCGTTGGTGGCGATGATGAGGCGATCGACCGGCAGTCCCATCCGCTTGGCGTAGTAGCCGGCCAGCACGTCGCCGAAATTGCCGGTCGGAACGGCGAAGGATATCGCCCGCTCCGGCGCGCCGAGAGCGACCGCGCCGACAAAATAGTAGACGATCTGCGCCAGGATGCGGGCCCAATTGATGGAATTGACGCCCGACAGGCGCATTTCGTCGCGGAACGCGAGATCGCCGAACAGCTCCTTGACGATGCGCTGGCAGTCGTCGAAATCGCCCTCGATCGCCAACGCATGGACGTTGGGCTTGCCGACCGTCGTCATCTGCCGGCGCTGGACGTCGGACACCCGCCCGCGCGGAAAGAGGATAAAGACCTCAACCTGGGACTGGTCGGCGAACGCCTCGATTGCCGCCGCTCCGGTATCGCCAGACGTCGCGCCGATGATTGTCGCCCGCGCGCCGCGCTGCCGCAGCACCCGATTCATCGCCTGCCCCAGCCACTGCATGGCGAAGTCCTTGAACGCCAGCGTCGGACCGTGGAAAAGCTCGAGCGCGAACAGATTGTCATCGATTTGCACAATGGGCGCGGTCGCTGCGTGCCGGAAGCCGGCATATGCAGCGGCGGTCAGAGCCTGGATTTCCTCCGGCCCGAAGTCTCCGCCGATGAATGGGGTCATGACCCGCACGGCCGCTTCCGCGTACGGCAGTCCTCTCAGAGACCGGATGGCGTCCGGCCGCCACCGGGGCAACGAGAGCGGCACGTAGAGGCCGCCGTCACGGGCGAGACCTGCAAGCATCGCGTCTGCGAAGCCGAGGGCAGGCGCCGCGCCGCGCGTCGAAACATAGCGCACGAATAGGGAATCCTTGACCGCTTGGATCGTCGTCTATCGCAAACTGGGTGAAAGGGGAACGGCGGGACTTGTTCGCACGAATGGGGCCAAAGCAAGACGCCCCGGTTAAGCATTTGGGTCGCCCGAAGCCCCCGCGGCCCATATTCCCACTTGAAATCGCCTGCAAACTTTCCGTAACCTGCCGTAGTGACCGGATGGGGACAGCCGGCGCGGCCGGGACCGCCGAGCCCGGCCAACGGGATGGCGAGTGGTGGGTTATGAGTTCGGATTTCAGAGCATATTTGCGGCGGCTGGTTCGCAAGGGCCGCCTCGAGGTGGCGTGCGCCGACGGCGTCACTGAAACGTTTGGCGACGGCGAGGGCCCGCTCCTTGGCGTGAAGGTCGCGGATCGCCGGGCCGAGTGGCGACTGATGGTCAATCCAGCGCTGGCGCTCGGCGAGCTCTATATGGACGGACGATTGCTCGTAACGCGAGGCGACCTCTACAGCGTGCTGGACCTCGGCGCGCGGAACCTGCTCGAGATGCGAGGCCTGCCCTGGGTGCAAGCGCTGCATGAGACTCGCGTCGCCTTTCGTGGCCTGCACCAGCGCAACGACCGGCGGCGCGCCAGGCGCAACATCGCCAGCCACTATGACCTCGACGCGCGTCTCTACGATCTCTTCCTCGATTCGGACCGCCAATACAGCTGCGCCTATTTCGAATATCCCGGACAGTCGCTGGACGACGCGCAGATGGCAAAGAAGCGCCACATCGCCGCCAAGCTCCTGCCGAAGGACGGCGCGACGGCGCTCGACATCGGCTGCGGTTTTGGCGGCATGGGGCTCTATCTCGCCGGGGTCGCAGGAGCCAAGGTGACCGGCGTTACTTTGTCCAGCGAGCAATTCACCGTCGCGACCGATCGCGCCCGTCAGGCAGGCCTGGCCGACCGGGTCGAATTTCGGCTTCAGGACTACCGCGACGTTCATGAAACCTTCGACCGAATCGTCTCGGTCGGCATGTTCGAACATGTCGGCGTCGGCCGCTACGACGAATTTTTCTCCACCGCGCGCCGCCAGCTCAATGATGACGGAGTGATGCTGCTCCACGCGATCGGGCGTAACTCCGTTCCCGGCGCGACGAATCCCTGGATCCGGAAATACATCTTCCCGGGCGGCTACATTCCAAGCCTCTCCGAGGTGCTGCCGGCTGTCGAGCGCGCCGGCTTGTATGTGACCGACATCGAGATCCTGCGACTGCACTACGCCGAAACGCTCCGAGCCTGGCGTGAGCGCTTCATGGCGAGGCGCGACGAAGCGGCCAAGCTCTATGACGAGCGCTTCTGCCGGATGTGGGAGTTCTACCTCGCCGGATCGGAAACCTCGTTCCGGGTCGACGGCAACATGGTGTTTCAGCTTCAACTCGCCAAGCGCCAAGAGGACGTTCCGCTAACCCGCGACTATATCCCGGAGCGGGAGGCGGAGCTTCGGCGCCGCGAGGCGGCCCGACCCGGGGTGCGCCACGCCGCGGAGTAGTTCGCAGATTGGGATCGCGGAATCGTCGAGGGCGCGAGACCGAGTTCGCTATGGTCGCTCGCGACGGGCTAGACCCGCGCCGAACTCATGGCGCCGCCGAAGCCGCCATGCGCGCCTGGCCGGAATGATGCGGCTGCTTGCGCCGTCCGTCGATGGACGGTCCGTGTGATCCGTGTTAGGGCCCCGCTCGTACGGTTTGCGGCCTCTCGCGCCCGCGCGGAAGCGACTGCAGCCGCCGCGACGGGAAGAGAGAGGTGGCGATGACGGTCGCATCTTCGGTCGTGAGCGCTCCGGAGGCCGTCGACCACGCGGCGCTCGCCGAGGCGACGCCGCTCGACGAGTTCAACGTCAGTGATCCCAAACTCTTTCAGCAGCACATCTGGCAGCCGTATTTTCGCCGCCTGCGGCGGGAGGCGCCGGTGCACTATTGCAAGGAGAGCCCGCTTGGGCCGTTCTGGTCGGTGACCAAGCACAAGGATATCATCGCCCTTGAGGTCAACCACAGGTCATTTTCATCGCTCGATGGCATCACCCTACGCGACCGGCCGGGCGACCTTGAGCTGCCGATGTTTATCGCCATGGACCCGCCGCGGCATGAAGCGCAGCGCAAGGTGGTGCAGCCGATCGTCTCGCCGGACAATCTAGCCAACTTCGAGGGGCTGATCAGAAGTCGCGTCCGCGCGGTTCTCGATGGCCTGCCGCGCGGCGAAACCTTCAACTGGGTGGACAAGGTCTCGATCGAGCTCACCGCGCAAATGCTGGCGACTCTGTTCGATTTCCCGTTCGAGGACCGCCGCAAGCTCAGCTACTGGTCGGATGTCTCGACCGCGGTGCCATACGAAGGCGGGCTGGTCGAAAGCGAAGAGCAGCGCGAGGAGGTTTTCGGCCAGTGCCTCGCCTATTTCATGGGACTGTGGAACGAGCGGGTTAACGCCGAGCCGCGCCCCGATCTCATCTCGATGCTCGCCCACGGCGAGGCCACCCGCAACATGAGCGCGCGGGAATATCTCGGCAACATCGTGCTGCTGATCGTCGGCGGCAACGACACGACGCGCAATTCGATGACTGGCGGCCTCCTGTTCCTGAGCCAGAACCCCCATGAGTTCAAGAAGCTCCGCGCCCGGCGCGAGCTCATCGATTCGATGGTCCCGGAGATCATCCGCTACCAGACGCCGCTCGCCTATATGCGCCGCACGGCGCTCGCCGACGTGGAGTTCGGCGGCCAGCTCATCCGCAAGGGCGACAAGGTCGCGATGTGGTACATTTCCGGCAACCGCGACGAGGAGGCGATCGACGAGCCCGACCGCTTCATCATCGACCGCCCGCGGCCGCGCCAGCACCTTTCGTTCGGCTTCGGCATCCATCGTTGCGTCGGCAAGAACCTGGCCGAAATGCAATTGAAGATCCTGTGGGAGGAAATCCTCGACCGCCTGCCGCCGATCGAGGTCGTCGGCGAGCCGAAGCGGGTGTTCTCGTCCTTCGTCCACGGCATCACGGAATTGCCCGTGCGCATCGCGGCGTAGCGCTTGGGTCGGGCGTCGAGCCAGCATCTCTTGACGGGCGGGGAATTTTGAGGCTCTCAAGTCTGGCGCGGAAAGGCGTCCTCGGTTGCGGCCGGCGGGCGTTGGCGCCCTTCAGCGCGGATCGGCATGATCCGGCGCCGTCGCCAACCTCAAGCGTCCAGATTCAAAGGGCCAGCTCACTGGGCGGCCGGCGCGCCGAACGGCGAAGACGAATGGAAGCAAAGGAAATCAAAAGCATGATGTCTCTTTTCCGGCGCGCCGATAAGAAGCTACGCAAGCTAACCAACGCAGGCGTGCCAGGCTCCTCGGACTTCGCAGGCATCGCGAACGACGAACATCGATCCACCTACCGCGGGCGGGCGGCCGATATATTTTTTTCAAACCAGGGGAAGCCCGTTGCAAAGTGGCTTCATTATCTCCCGATCTATGACCAACTGTTAGGACCGTATGCAGGGTCCAAAGTAAAGATGCTCGAGATTGGCGTGGCCCAGGGCGGCTCGCTTGCCCTATGGCGAAAATTTCTCGGCGATGAGGCGGTGATATTCGGAATTGACATCGATCCCAAGTGTGCTGCTTTCGACGGCAGCGACGGTTGCGTGCGGATCGGCTCGCAGGACGATCCCAAGTTTCTCCGAGACGTTGCGGCGGAGATGAAGGGGCTCGACGTTGTGCTCGACGACGGTTCGCACGTAGGCAGACATCAACGCGCAAGTTTTGACGTACTGTTTCCTCTACTCAATGACGGAGGAATTTATATCATTGAGGACGTATGCACATCATACTGGCCTCACTGGGAAGGAGGCAGGAACAGGCGCGGCACAATCATCGAATATTTGAAGGACAAAGTCGATGAGATGCACAATCATTATCAAACGAAAGGGATGAACAACCTTGCAAATATGACAAACATGGAAAGCATCGAATTCTTTGACTCGATTGTTGCAATCCGGAAGCGCAAACAATTACCGCGAAATCAAGTGATGGTCCCGCCCTCTGACGTGCTTTTTCCTGTTCCGCCGCAAAATCGGTGACTGACCTTCTCAGCGGTGTCGCCGAACGCCTCCCGGAGCCGGACGGCTTACGCTGATTGCGCCGGTTTCACTCGCCGGATCAGGCCCTCGCCAACACTGCGAGCTCGGACAAACTGGACTGTCAGAATATGCCGAAGATCGGCGGAATAGGCGTAGGCGAGTCCGATCGAGACCAGGCCGACCGCGACGGCCGCCGGCAGCGACGAGGCGAGGCTCGACCCGACGAACCGCGCTACAAGTCCGCTGCCGCAGAGCAGCGCGGTCGGGCGCGCCAACGCGGACGCGACTTCTCTCCTGGAAAAACCGGCCGCCCAGAACATCAGGAATGCGTCCACGACACCGCGCAAGGTCCAGGCCGCCGCAGCGCCCTTGATGCCGAAAGCGCTGGTCAGGACCCAAAGGATGCCCAGAAACGGGATCAGTTCCGCAAAATGGAGCTTTCCAGTCAGATCCGGCCGGCCTTGGCTTTGGATGAGCGTATAGGCGATAAAGGCCAGTCCAGCAATCCACGCGCCAAAGAAGAGGATTTGCGCCACCGGGGCTGAAACGAGCGCGAACTCGGGTCCGATCCAGTAGCGGAAGAAGGCCGGCGCCAGGATGATGCCGGGCGCACAGACGGCCGCGTACCCGTATCCAAGCGACTCAAGCGCGCGTACCGCCAACCTATGCGCCTCGTCCCGCTGCAAGCTGGAAAGGCGCGGAAAGAAAGTTCGCCCCAGCGCCATCGGGAATATCTGAGATCGTACGACCAAGTTCATCGGGACGGCGTAGTGGGTGACCTCGGCCACGCCAATCAACGACCCGATCAGGAACTGATCAGCGCTGAGCAAGATCGGAAGGATCGCGCTCGTGACCGTGACCCAGCCGCCGTAGTGCAGCAAAGTCCGCGCTTCAGACCAATCGAACGCCCGAAGCGAAAAAGGACCTTCCAGCCGATAGACGAAAACGCCGATGACAATCATGCTCGCCGCCTGCACGATCGCCACCGAGGGGATGACGACCGTGAGCGAAGGACTCACCAACACAGCCATGATGACCGGTGCGATCTGGCCCAGGCTCGATCCCAAAATTTGCAACGAGTTCACGAGAAGAAAGCGCTCGCGGCTCTCCAAAGCGCCCGAACCGACGCCAGCCACGAGGGTCATCGGAAAGAGGCCGACCATCCACGGAAACGATCGTGCGACTTCCTCCTTCAAATCCGGAGGAATGGAAAGCACGTAGGCGAACATGTACCCGCCGACGACGAAGAGCAGGGCCGCGCCCGCGAGTTCAAAACCGAGACTTAGAATCAAGGTCGTCAGCAATACCCGAGCTCGTTCCGCTTGAGGAGCCGCACGAAGCTTCGCCAAGGCGTTGATCGAGGCGCGTGAAAGTCCAAGGTCGAGAAAGCCGAAATATCCGACGAGAATCCACGCGATCGTCAGCACGCCGTATCGCGCGTTTCCTAAATGGTGTATGTATATTGGAATGGTTACAAGCGCGATCGCAATTCGCACGACTGGAGAGCTGAGATTAACGACAAAATTGGTTTTGAGGCGCGTTGTAGACATACCTATCCTGAGACTTCGGATACTCGGCAATACACTGACAGAAGCTCCAACAATGTCAAACTATAGTTTGACCCGCCGTATGCACACATTTCTCCGGGCGCGCCGGTCTTTGGCAGCTCTCCTCGCCATCTATGTTTTTTGTCATTGCCGCACCAAGCCGCAAGCCGCGGGGTCCGCGCGGACAGCGCAGCCAATAATTTGCGGCCGCCTTGAGGTCGATGATCTGCCGGGCGGCTGAAACCATTACCCTCAAAGCGCGCCAACGTCAAAGACGCGCCTGCGCCAGCAAGCCCAGCCAGAAGCCAGGCGACCGACGTTTCGCCGCGCCGGACAACGGTTGCGACGCGTGGCGGCGTCCGAGCTTGCCAGGCAATTGCGAGGTCGATCACTCTCGCGCCACCCGGTCACGTCGTTCGCGAATCAACCTCGGCGAGGGCGCTCAACTCATCCTCAAGCCGCAATTCGACGCTCTTCGCCTCTGACCTTATCCAGTCGACCACGACCTCAACGTCGTCGCGCGGCGTCGCGTCAGCCTGTACCAGCCAGTAGGCGTATCCGTGCGCCTGGTCCAGGCCCGCGCCGCCGACCGCGATGAGTCGGCCTTGGGCCAGCAGCGGCTCGATCAGCGCGATTCGGCCAAGCGCTATTCCCTGGCCCTCGAGCGCCGCCCGGATCGCCTGGTCATACTGATTGTAGCGCAGGACCCCTTTCGGCTTGACCGCGCTCAACCCCATGGAATGGAGCCGGTCGGACCATTGCAGCCAGGGCCGATTCGAATCGTCGTATTCGATGAGGACGTGCCCAGCGACCGACGCGGCGTCGAGGCGGCTCACGCCGAGCGAGGGATGGGCGACGGGCGCAACCGCTTCGCCAAAGAGCCGCCGGGAGCCCGGCGGGGCGCTCGCCGCCGGGCAATAGCGAATCGCGACGTCGGCGCCTCCGGTCCTCAGATCGACGACCTTGTTGTTCGCCGCCACCCTCACGTCGATATCGGGATGGCGCTGCTGGAAGCCGCCGAGACGCGGCATGATCCATAAACCGGTTACGCCGATGCTGGCGGTGATCGTCACCGGCTGGCGATCGCGCCCCGCGGCGAGCGCACTGACGCCGTCCTCAAGCTGTTGGAGGGCGCTGTCGGCGACCCGAAAGAAACGTTCGCCTTCGGGGGTGAAGCTGATCGAGCGATAACCGCGGTTCAGCAGCTTCACGCCGAGCGCCTCCTCAAGCGCGATGATCTGGCGGCTGACGGCCGATTGGGTGAGGAAAAGATCCTGCGCGGCGAGGGTCATGCTCAGGCGCCGCCCGACGGCGACGAAACCGCGAACGAGATCGAGCGACGGGAGCCGAACCGGAAAGCTTCGCATGCAATTTCCTCATGCGACCGAGTGGGGACCTTCGTCGCCCCGCGGCTCCCTGTCAAGCCAGTCGATGGCGTCACGCACAGGCTCGCTTTCGCACGCATTCCCTGCACGCATGTCATCAATTCCGAAATCTCGTTTGACGGGCGACATCCGCCGACCCTATCGGTGCTGCGACGAGGCCGCGAACGGCAGGGCGGCGAGGCCAAGAGGCGCTTCGCCTTCTGATGGGTTAAGCCGGAGCCGCGCCGCGGGCCGTCGATGAGCGAAAGGTCGCTCGGGAGGGCTTTCATGCGCATCGCATTGCCGCATTTGGCGTTCGAACTCTCGCCGCCGCGGTTCGCGAACTGGCGAAGCGAGTTGCATTCATGGCGCCGGCGGGCGCGGGAACGGGACGAGCTTGCGCGGATGTCGGACGGCGAGTTGCACGACATCGGCGTCACCTCCGCCGAGCGCTGGGCGGAGATCAAAAAGCCGTGCTGGCGCGGTTAGGGTCCTCGATAACCCATCGTTCAAAGTCGGCCGGGATGACGTTGCTCCCGCAGATGATCGTTGCGACCCGTTTGCCCCTGTAGCGGGATGGATCTTCCAGGATCGCCGCAACGCCCAACGCGGCCGACGGCTCCACGATGAGTCCCGCGTGGCGGTAAAGCATTCGCATTCCGGCGATAATGCTCTCTTCCTCAACCAGCGCGACTTGATCGGCCACGACCAGCAGGTCGTCGAGAACAGCGGGAATTGGACAGCGGCCGGCAACGCCGTCCGCGATCGTATCCGTGTGATCTGTCTCAACGACCGACCCTCTCCGCCATGACAACGCCATCGCCGGCGCTCCCGCGGGCTGCACGCCCACGATTTGGACCCCTGGCGCGAGACGCTTGAAGACGTACCCCACGCCCGTGGCCATTGCGCCGCCTCCCAGCGCGACGAGTACGGCGTCGACAGGCGCTGCACCTTCGAGGAGTTCGAGCGCGATGGTGCCGGCACCTTCGCAGGTGTCGATGTTTTCGCTGTCTTCAACCAGGAACGCGCCTTCGCTGTCCGCGATTTGCCGAGCCCGATGGCGAGCCTCTTCGATATCGCCATCGACAATCCGTACGCGCCGCGCCCAGCGCGCTGATTCTTTCCAGCTTGTATGGGTTCGCGCTGCTGCCGGCGACGACGGTTGTCATAATCCCTCGGCTTCGTCCGCTGAAGGCTAACGCCTGCCCAAGATTGCCGGCGCTTGCGCAGACGGCTGCCTTGGCGCCCGAACCGGCCAGACGCGACATGACCGTCTCCGTCCCGCGACCCTTGAAACAGCGTATCGGATTGGCGGTTTCAAGCTTCAAAACGACTTCGCAGCCAAGCGCCTCGCCAAGGGTTGGGCAAACGTATTGAGGCGTGTTTCGAAAGATCGGCGCGATGGAGGAAACAGCGGATCGAATTCTTTCGAGATCGAGTCTGACCGACGCCCTCAGGCCGGCAGGCGCGGAGTGTTTCTCGGAGCACACGACGACGACCCCCACCGAATTGACGATCCGAAGGACACGATCCGTTTCTGCCCTTATAGCCGCTTCTCGAACCAGTGGTGGGCGTACGGGTTATCGTTGAAACGGGCGACTTCGCGGAAGCCTTCCTTTCGGTAGAGCGCGTGGGCCTCGGTCAGCGCCCGGTTGGTGTCGAGGCGTAGGGTCCGCAATCCCATGTCGCGCGCCGCGGCTTCGAGCGTTCGCAGCACCCGGCGCGCGACGCCCATGCCGCGGGCGGGCGGCGCGGTCCAGACCCGCTTGATCTCGCCCGTCGCCTTGTCCATGCGTTTGAGTCCGCCGCATCCGATCGCATCGCCGTCGAGCCGGGCGAGCACGAACAGGCCCGATGGCGGCGCCAGGTCGTCGGCGCGCCCTGACTTGTCTTTGCCCGCGTCGAAGCCGCCCTCGAAGCGCAGTTTGAGTTCGCCGAAATACGCGTCGAGGCACCGTCGCGCGTCGGCGCTGTCCGGCGCCTCCGCCCTGACTTCGACCGAGGCGGCGCGAATAAGCCGCTCGACCTCGGCCATCGCCGCCGCCAGGCGGCCGCGATCGGCTTCGTCCAGGGCCTGAAGCATCGACGCCGCGAGCCGGTCCGAGAGCCTGTCGTAGGCCGCGCGCTCCGCGCTTCCTTTGCGGGTCAGGCTTGCCCGGCGCCGGCGACCGTCCTCTCCGCCCTTCGCGACCGCAATCAAGCCCTGCGCCTTGAGCGATTGGAGGAGACGGCTGAGATAGCCCGAATCGAGCCCGAGTCTCGCCCGCAGCGTCAGGAGGTCGACGCCGTCGGCCCCGATTTCGAAAATGAGCCGCGCCTCCGCCAGCGGCCGGCCCCGGCGCAGGTAATTGGTTTCGAGCGCGCCGACGCGGCGGGTGACGAGACGGTTGAAGCGGCGAATCTGGGTGAGCTGGCTCTCGTCCATTGTCTGACTTTAGTCAGCAATCCATAGTTTGCCAACCTGGGCGCGGGGGCAGGCGCAGCGGACGAACCGAAGACCGCGCCACCCGAAGGGCGCCGCTCGCCGCCGGTCGATGGACCACCACGGATTCTGCCTTGGACAGACAACGCTCGAACCGGCGCCGATCGAATCGATTGCAGCGACGCCGCAAACGGCGTTAGACTGAACTCAGCGCAACCGGCGCGCCATGATTGCGGCGCCTCTGGCATTCCGCATCGTGTTTCGCGTCCGCGACAAAAAAGCGTCGATGCCGGCGGTTCGCGCGGAACACGGCGACGCGTCATAACGTTCAGGGCTACGGTCGGGGCTCCTAGGTCAGGAGACTATGATGCCAAACGTTGAATACAGACTAGCGTCAGGCCACTCGGTTCGACATCTTGACGTCTCGCCGATGATCGCCGCGCTTCGGTTCCAGCCGTCCGATTTCGAGTTTTCTCATGGCTGGCTGAACCATGTGCCAAGCCGTCATCGCTTCCAGTTCGACCGCAGCGGGCGGGTGACGATCGACGCGCTTTGCGGCTGCGCGGCGCTGTCGGTGCGGCCCGAGCAGGCCGACGAGCTCCATACAATGTTCAAGACCTGGCGCTCCTCCTACTGGGTTCCGCTGGAGACGAATCGGGAGTTCGAATCCCACTTCCGCAACCCCAACGCCTGGGTCAGGCTGTTCCGCGACATCCGCATGGCCTGGCGGCGGTTCCGGCGCGAGGCGGAGCCTGTGACAATTCCCGCCGAGGCGGTGTCGGCGACGCCGGCCGAATAGGCGGGCGCTGCTCTCCCGGAACCGCGCCGCGGCCTGCGGCGCGGGCCGGCTCCTCGATCGAGAACATCGCTGCGCCGGTGGCAAGGATGTTGCACGCAGTTTTTTGCTACAATTCCTTTCGGAAAACCCATGCGCGTGCTATGGTCTATTTTACCATGGCCACGATGATCACGTTTGCCCGCACCCGAGGCGCCTGGCCGTCCGCAGCAGCGCGCCCGCGGTTGTACATGGATGAAGCGTCCTTACTTAGTCCAAGAAAAAACCGGGGGAGTCAGCGCAACCCATTGAAAAGCCCGGATTCAGACAAGACGCTCAAAGGAAACCAAAGCAGAATTCCTTTGAGTTCCTGCGCTAAAATTTGCCCTGGCTTGGCTGGATTTGGCTAAATTTGAAGGGGATTTGGAATCCCCGCCCATCAGACGATCCCCGACGACGAACCGGCGACCGCAGGCCGCTCCTTCGTCTTGACCTTGCGATAATTCGAAGCGCGATAGACCGCGAGCGGGTCAATCGCGCCGCCATTGCGCAACCGCGCCTCAGCCAGGATGGGCGACACATCGGCGACAAATCCGGCCTTGAGAATGCGATGGGCGAGCATGACATCGTTCGCTTCCTGAGCGGCCCCAAGCGCCTCGCGGTCGACGATAAGCGCTTGCGCGTAAGCGCGCTGCGTCTCCAACGCCGAAACCATCAGGCTCTCGATCGGATCGGTGACGTTGTGCGATTGATCGAGCATGTAAGCGGGATTGAAGCCGTCGGCGCCGCGCGCGCTGGCGTCCACCAGCTCATTGAACACCCGAAACAGGCGAAACGGGTCGATCGATCCGGTGTCGAGATCGTCGTCGCCATATTTCGAATCGTTGAAATGAAAGCCGGCCAGCCGGCCGGCGCGGATGAGCCGCGACACGATCTGCTCGATGTTGACGTTGGGCGCGTGGTGCCCGAGGTCGACGAGGCAATGGGCCTTGGGGCCCAGCGCCTGAGCCGCCATGAGGCTCGTCCCCCAGTCGGAGATAACCGTCGAGTAGAATGCGGGCTCGTAGAGCTTGTGCTCGACGAACACGCGCCAGTCGCCCGGCAGCTGGGCGTAAACCTCGCTCATCGATTCAAGGTACCAGTCGAACACGCGGTTCAAGTTCGACTGGCCGGGAAAATTCGAGCCGTCGGCGATCCAGACCGTCAGCGCCTTCGAGCCCAGTTTTTCACCGATTTCGATGCACTCGACGTTATGCGCCACCGCCTGATCGCGCGTCGCCTTTTGGCTGTGGCTCAGCGAACCGAACTTATAGGACAGCGTCTGGCCGGGCTGGTCCTGAAAAGTGTTGGAGTTGACCGCGTCGAATCCGACGCCGAGCCCTGCTGCGAATTCCCTCAGCCCGCGATAATCGTCGACTTTGTCCCAGGGGAAATGCGGCGAGCAGGTTGGGGTCGCACGCGTGAGTTGGTGGATGGTCGCGCAGTCCTCGAGCTTGTCAAAGATGCCGCGCGGCTCGCCGGGCCCGGGAAAGCGCGCGAAGCGCGTACCGCCGGTTCCGACCCCCCAGGTCGGCACGGCGACCGCGAAGGCGGCGACTTTCGCTGTGATCGTCTCGATGTCAATGCGGGCGCGACCGAGTCGCCGGCCAAGCGCCCCATAGTCCTCCGCCTGCGCGGCGGCGAGCCTGGCGTTCTCCTCGCCGATGAGGGCCTCGGGGATGCGATAGGACATGGTCGCTCCGTTAGCGTCGCTTCGTCAGCGGGTGAAGCTCACGGCGTTGCCCGCATCGACGTTGAGGATGTTGCCGGTGCTCTTGGCGGAGAGATCGGAGGCGAAATAGTAGACCGCTTCGGCGATGTCCTCGGGGTAGACGGAAAGCTTCAACAGCGAGCGTTGGCGGTAGACCTCTTCGAGTTCGGACTCGCTCACCTTGTTCGAGGCGGCGCGCTGCGCCCGCCATTCACCCTGCCAGATCTTGGACCCGCGCAGCACCGCGTCCGGGTTGACCGTGTTGGCGCGAATGCCGTGCGGCGCTCCCTCGAGCGCGAGGCAGCGCGCAAGATGAACCTCCGCCGCCTTGGCGCTGCAATAGGCCGACGCGCCGGGCGAGGCCGCGAGCGCGTTCTTCGACGCGATGAAGACAATGGCGCCGCCGAGACCCTGATCTTTCATGATCCGGTAGCCCGCCCGCGCGGAGAGGAAATACCCGGTTGCGAGGATCGCGAAGTTGCGGTTCCAGAGCTCGAGCGAAGTATCCTCGAATAGCGCCGCCGAGGCGATGCCTGCGTTGGCGACCACGATGTCGATCCCGCCGTAACCGAGGACCGTCTCGCGGAACGCCGCGTCGACGGCAGCCTCGCTCGTCACGTCGACATTAACCCCGGCAACGACGTCCTTGCCGAAGCGATTGCCGAAGTCGGCGACCGTCGCATCGAGGCTCTTTGCGTCGATATCGGCGAGCACGACGCAGGCGCCCTCGCGCAAGAGCCGCGCCGCAATAGCCTGTCCGATGCCGCCCGCGCCGCCGGTGACCAACGCGACCCGTCCAGCGAGCGATTTCGCTTTGGGCAGCCGCTGCAGCTTGGCTTCCTCGAGCAGCCAATATTCGATGTCGAACGCCTCCTGCTCCTTGAGCCCGACATAGCGGCCAACGCCGGACGCGCCACGCATCACGTTGATCGCATTGACGTAGAACTCGCTTGCGATGCGCGCGGTCGATTTATCCTTGGCGAACGACAGCATGCCAACGCCCGGGACCAGATAAATGACGGCGTTCGGATCGCGCATCGGCGGCGAGTCGGCGCGTTTGCAACGCCGGTAATAGGCCTCGTAGTCGGCGCGATAATCCGCAATATTCTGGTCGAGCGAGGCAAGGACAGAGTCGAGATTGCGCGCCGCCGGATCGAACGGTAGCACCAGCGGGCGGATCTTGGTGCGCAGGAAATGATCGGGGCAAGACGTCCCGAGCGCCGCCAAAGCCTTGAGCTCGCGGGAATTGACGAATTCCAACACCGCCGCCGCATCCGTGAAGTGGCCGACCTTGCGCTCGCCGCTTGAAATGCGCTTGCGAATGGCGGGCAGGAGCTTCGCGGCGACGTCGCGCCGCTCGGCCCGCGGCAGGGCGTCGACGCGCTGGCCCCCGAAGGACTCTCCGCGCGTGTTCTCGCTGAGCCATCGGGCGGCTCGGTTGATCATCTCCAGCGTGGTCTGGTAGCAATCCTTCGCGTTCGACCCCCAGGTGAACAGGCCGTGGCCGCCAAGCACCACCCCTTTGATCTCCGGATTGGCCTCGGCCATCGCGCCGAGCTTCAGACCGAGATCAAACCCGGGACGTTGCCATGGAAGAAAACCGAGTTCCCCACCATAAATCTCTCGCGTCAACTCTTCGGCGTTCTCGCTCGCCGCGATTGCGATGACAGCGTCGGCGTGAACGTGGTCGACGTGGGCATGAGGAACGAAGCCATGCAGCGGGGTATCGATCGAGGTTGCGCGCGGGTTGAGGTTGAAAGTACAGTGATTGTAGAGCGGGACCATCTCGTCCTCGTGCTCGAGGCCGCGATAGACCGAGCGGAGCCCGAGCAGCTTGTCGAGATAGAGCGTCGAGAAACCGTCGAGCTTCATAGAGCCGATGTCGCCGCCGGAGCCCTTGACCCAAAGGACATTCGTCGCCGCGCCGGTCAGCGGATCCGGGGCGGAAAGCTTGGCCGAGGTGTTGCCGCCGCCGAAATTGGTGATGCGCAGGTCGCTTCCGAGCAAATTGGATCGGTAGAGCAGCAGGCCGGGCCCGTCGAGGGAAGCCGCGCGCTCGTCGTCCCACAGGTCGGGCAACGGAGCGTCCAAACGCAGATGATCGCCGCCCATGGTGGTCCCCTCTTGATGCCGTCCGCTTTTTATAGATCCATATGCAACTGATCAATGGACGTCTAATGGGATGCGGAGCCCCAATGCAGCGCTATGCCTTCAAGATGTTCCTCAACCCCGGCGAGGCGCACGAATACCGCCGTCGGCACGACGCGATCTGGCCGGAGCTGCAGGCGCTGCTGGGCCAATCGGGCGTCGGGAACTATTCGATCTTTCTTGACCCCGACACCAACACGCTTTTCGCCTACCTTGAGCGCCCCGACGACCACAGGATGGACGAGCTGACAAGGCATTCGGTGATGCGGCGCTGGTGGGCCTATATGAAGGACATCATGGCCGCCAACCCCGACGGGAGCCCGGTGACCACGCCTCTGGTCGAGATGTTTCATCTGGAATGAACGAGGGACGCGCGATGAATGAATGCGTCGCCGTGTTCGACCTCGGCAAGACCAACATGAAGGTCGTCGTGTTCGACGGCGCGGGCAAGGTCGTGGCCGAGCGCGGCCATCGCAACGCCTCGATCTCGCCGGATGCTCGCTGGCCGTACCGGCGGCTTTACACCGAGGGGGCATGGGCGTTCCTCATCGGCGCGCTGAGCGAACTGGGCGCTCAACTCCCGATCGAAGCGATTTCGATCTCGGCGCATGGAGCGGCGGGCGTGCTGGTCGGGGACAAGGACGCCGCGCTGCCGGCCGTGGACTACGAGTTCGACATCGACCGCTCGGTCGCGGCGGAATATGACAAGTTAAGGCCTCCATTTGAGGAAACGCTGTCGCCTAACCTGCCGCGTGGGCTCAATCTCGGCCGACAGGTCTACTATCTTCAGCGGCGATTCCCGGCTGAGTTCGCGGCTGCGCGCGCGTTCCTGGCCTACCCGCAATATTGGTCGTGGCGCCTGAGCGGCGTTGCGGCGACCGAGTGCACCTCGATGGGCTCGCACACCGATCTTTGGCGCCCGAACGAGGGCAGCCTCTCGAGCATGGTCGACAAGCTCGGCTGGCGTCGCCTATTCCCGCCGACCCGCAACGCCTGGGACACGCTCGGAACGCTCACGCCCGAAGTCGCGGCGGCCACAGGCCTCGCGCCCAACGTGCGCATCGTCTGCGGGGCCCACGATTCGAACGCCTCGCTCGTGCCCCATCTCGTCTCGCGGCGCGATCCGTTCACCGTGATCTCGACGGGGACCTGGGTCATCATCATGGCCGTCGGCGGAAAAGGCCGGCTCGATCCGAAGGCCGACATGCTGGCCAACGTCGACGTGCGCGGAGAGCCGGTGCCAACCGCACGCTTCATGGGCGGACGCGAATTCGCGGTCCTCGCCGGCGAAGCGCCGGCCGAAGCGGACGAGGCCGACGTGGCTGGCGTGGTCGCCTCGGGAGCGCTCGCTCTTCCGGCCTTCTCCGACCAGGGCGGGCCGTTCGCCGGGAGAGTCGGCTGGATCGAAGGAGACCCGCCGGCAACGCCCAAAGCGCGGGCGGCCCTCGCCACCCTCTATGCGGGCTTGATGACGGCGCATCTGCTTCAGCGTCTTGAAGCGCCGGGCGACCTGATCGTCGAAGGGGGTTTCACCCGCTCGCCTGCCTTCGGCGCTGTTCTCGCCGCGCTCATGCCCGGCCGGCGGGTTGTCGTCGCCCCGATGAGCGCGGGAGCGGCTGCGGGCGCCGCGCTGCTCGCTCGTTGGGGCGCAACAGACGATCCGCCGCGGCTCGAGCCCGCGCGCGCCTGGGCGGTTCCCGGCCTGGACGTCTATCGGCGGCGATGGGAGGCGGCGCTTTAGGCTGGCTGTTCTTGTCCGAA
This sequence comes from uncultured Alphaproteobacteria bacterium, assembly GCA_963806935.1. Classification (GTDB taxonomy): domain Bacteria; phylum Pseudomonadota; class Alphaproteobacteria; order Rhizobiales; family Beijerinckiaceae; genus Roseiarcus. The sequence goes on along the minus strand of CAWEAT010000048.1, from coordinate 10,732 downwards.
TCGAATGTCTGGTTCAAGGCGCTTTGGTCGTATAAACCTTCTGCAGATGGTCGCGTCCGGATACTCGTTCCTCAAAACACTGGCGGCGCTCGCGTTTGGCCTGACCATCGCCGGGTGCGCCGGGAGCCAGCCGCCCGACTATCCGAATGTTGTGCCGATCGATAAGACCGGCAACTTCGGCGCTCGATAGGGTCCAACCGCTGATGTTCGCGAAGACGCTGTCGGTTATGAACCAGGTTTGGGAACGCTGGACAGGGAGGAGCGCTATGGTCTTGAATCGGCGAGTTGGAGTGGCTCTGGCCGGCGTCGCGTTGGTGAGCTCGGCGGCCGCGCAGACGCTGTCGACCCACCGCATTCCGGCGGCGCTGGCGGTCGAGGCGGCGAGCGAGGCCGTCGCGGCCTGCGCGAAGCAGGGCTATCACGAGACGGCCCAGGTGGTGGACGCCGACGGGGTGGTCATCGCCACGGTCCGCGGCGACGGCGTGGGCGCACACTCGCTCGATAGCGCGCTCGACAAGGCCTTTACCGCCGCGTCGTTCAAAAGCGACACGCTGGCGCTGGCGGAACGCGCGAAGGGCGAAGATTCGATCGCGCCGCTCGCCAAGCTGCCGCATGTGATGTTCTTCGGCGGCGGCGTGCCGATCAAGCTCGGCGACGAGACGATCGGAGCGATCGGCGCCGCGGGCGCTCCCGGGGCCAAGCTGGACGACGGCTGCGCGCGCGCCGGCATCGACAAGATCAAGGATCGCCTGCAGTAAATCGCCGCGGGGAATAAGGGAGGGAAACCATGGAAACCATTGCGACGCCGACCACAGCCTCGAATCCCGCAATGGGAGCAACCGCTGGCCCGCCGCCTATCCCTTTCGACGCGGCGCGGCTGGACGCGCTCATGGATGAAGCCGGGATCGACGCTTTGGTCGTCACGTCCAAGCACAACATCCAATATCTTCTCGGCGGCTACCGGTTCTTCTTCTTCGATCACTTCGATGCGATCGGCGTAAGCCGCTACTTGCCGGTCCTCCTCTATGTGAAGGGGCGTCCGGAGCGCGCGACCTATATCGGACATCCGATGGAAAGCTACGAGCGTGAGCTCAACCGGTTCTGGGTCCCGACCTTCAGCGGCTCCGCGCGCACAGGCACAGACGGGATCGAGACCGCAATCGAAAAGCTCGCGACGCTTGCGCCGAAAGTCAAAAGGATCGGCGTCGAGCGCGCTTTCCTGCCCGCCGACGCGGAGAGCGCGCTTCGCAAGGGCCTGCCCGAGATGGAGTTCATCGAAGCGCAGCTCCCGCTCGAACGCCTTCGCGCGATGAAGACGCCGCAGGAGCTGGAAGATCTGCGCGCGGCGAGCGATTTGGTCGTCGATTCCATGCTCGCGGCCATGGCCGGCGCCAAGCCCGGCGTGACCAAGCATGATCTGGTCGAGGCGCTGCGGCGAGAGGAAGTCAATCGCGGCCTGACGTTCGAATATTGCCTGATCACCGCCGGGACGAGCCTCAATCGCGCGCCGTCGGAGCAGGTCTTGCGGGAAGGCGACATCCTTTCGCTCGACTCCGGCGGCAACTACAAGGGCTATATCGGCGACCTCTGCCGCATGGGCATTTTCGGCGAGCCCGACGCCGAGCTCAAGGACCTGCTCGCCGAGGTCGACGCGATCCAGCAGGCGGCGCGCCGGCCGATCCGGAACGGCGCGCGCGGCGGCGACGTGTACGCCGCCGTCGAGCCCCTCACCCGCGGCTCGCCGCACGGCAATTCGCTCGAGTTCGTCGCGCATGGCATGGGCCTCATCAGCCACGAGGCGCCGCGTCTCACAAATCGCGCGCCGGTGCCCTACCCCGCCTATGATGCGGACTTGCCGCTGCAGAAAGGCATGGTCCTTTCGATCGAGACGACGATCCTCCATCCGCGCCGCGGCTTCATCAAGCTCGAGGACACCGTCGCCGTGACCGAATCGGGCTGGGAAGGTTTCGGCGACCGCGCGCGCGGCTGGAACCGCTGCGGGGTCGGCGCCGCGTGAGGAGGAGGCGGCGGCGACGCCAGCGGCGCGACGATGCCGGCATGGCTCGCCGCCGGGACCGGGCGCGTCGTCGGCCGCCCGACGATGCGCGATCGGGTCGAAGGAAATCAAAGCGGATGGAAGGAAATCAAAGGGAAAAGCGGAAGGAAAACAAAGGAAGAGCGGAAGGATTTCCGAGTCCGGACGGAAGGAAATCAAAAGACGGTTTCATAATAATTTCAACGCTTTAAGCTCGAAATCGCAAACCTCCATCCCGCCGGCGTGGCCGCTGCCCTAGAGCCGCCGACGAAGGCTGACGATAGCACAGCCTTCTGATTATCGCAAAGGATTGTCGACCGATATATTCACCGAAGTCTCGTCCCATGGGGAGTCAAGACCACTAACGGCCGACACCAAACATCCGCCGAGGTCTGCAGACCCTCGCACAGACCTAACCCCCACGTCTTAGGTACAGATCGTCCCTATTGTCCGGGCCGGACATGAAGAAAATTGGAGCGGGCGAAGGGATTCGAACCCTCGACCCCAACCTTGGCAAGGTGCTCGAACGGTCTACCCTGAGGTATCCGGCTGTTCGCTGTCATGCGAAAAATCCATACTATTCACTCTGTTAGTGAAAATCAATTCCGCCGCCTGTATCCAGCTCTGTCCGACGACTTACTTCCAAGCGCTTGGAATTCGCGTCGTAGAGGGCTATGATGGCCAGATTCTAAGCAAAATTCAAGCAGGTCGCTGATATGGCTCGCGAAAAGCTCACAAAACGCATTGTAGACGTCCTCAAAGCTCCGGAACCTTCCAAGGATGGGGTCAAGGTTCGGGAGCATTTTCTCTGGGATCGCGAGCTGCGAGGCTTCGGCGTGCAGGTCATGCCGTCGGGCCTCAAGAGCTTCGTCATCCAGTATCGCACCCCCGATGGCCGTCCCCGACGGGTCGTCATCGGGCGCTATGGGCTGATGACTGTCGAGGAGGCGCGCGCCGTCGCCCACGAGAAGCTTGTCGCCGTGTCCAAAGGCATCGACCCCGTCGCGCAAGACGCCAAGTCAGCGGGCCGGCTGACCGTAGCCGAGATTTGCGACTGGTACATTGCCGAGGCAGAGGCGGGGCGGATTCTCGGCCGGCGGCGGCGCGCCATCAAGGCTTCCACACTGGCGATGGATCGAAGCCGGATCGAGGCCCACATCAAGCCTCTCCTCGGTCGTCGGCAGATCGGCTCGCTCAAGCTCGGCGACATCGAGGGCGCGCAGGCCGACATCGCCGCCCGCAAGACGTCGAAAGCGCGCGTCGGCAGCCGTGGCGGCGCGACCACCGGCGGCGAGGGCGTCGCGGCGCGGACCATGTCGACCCTGCACGCCATCTTCGCTCACGCCGCGCGTCTCGGATTGATCGAAGCCAACCCCGCCAAAGGGGTCCGCAAGCTCGCCGCCCAGCCCGGCATACGGCGGCTCAGTCGCGCCGAGATCGAACGGCTGGGCAAGACGCTTCGCGCCGACGCCGAAGAGGGGGAGCACCCAACTGGGCTCGCCGCGATCCGCTTCCTGCTGCTAACCGGCTTCAGGCGCATGGAAGCCCTGGGTCTGCAGCGTGCGTGGCTCGATGAGGATGAGGGGGCGATCCGGTTTCGTGATACCAAGAGCGGCGCCCAGACACGCGTGATCGGCCGCGCGGCCGTCGACTTGCTGCTCGATCAGCCACAGACGAAATCGCCCTTCTTCTTCCCCGCCGATTGGGGCGAAGGGCATTTCGTTGGCGTTGTGCGAATTCTCGATCGCGTCTGCGCGAGTGCCGCGCTGGACGACGTCAGACCACACACGCTGCGCCACACCTTCGCCAGCGTGGCCGGCGATCTCGGATTTTCGGAGCTGACGATCGCGGCGCTGCTCGGCCACGCGGCCCGCGGCGTTACCCAGCGCTACGTCCACATCGACGAAGCCCTGAAGTTCGCAGCGGATAGGGTGGCCGCCGAGATATCCGTTCTTTTGGATGGCCGGGCGACAACGAAACGCGCCGCGGAGCGCCATTCGGATCGATCCAAGCTGCCTCTGGCAGTCGTCGGTCCGGACCAATAGGCCCCTAAAGAGCGAGAGTTCGGCCGGGTTGGCCGTGACGGGATTGGGATCGCGAGAGAGGCTCGCGGCGCCCGTCGCGGAGACCCGCGATGTCACAATCTGCCGTTTGCGCTCGCCCCGGCCAGGACCGGACGAGCCTTTACGAGGACATCACCAACAGGATCATCGCCGAGCTCGAGGCGGGGCGGCTGCCTTGGGTTCAGCCCTGGGGATCGAGCCGCGTTTCTGCGCCGCTCGCCATGCCGAAGAACGCAGCGACAGGCCGCGGATATTCGGGAATCAACGTGCTCATCCTTTGGGGCGCGGTTGTGCAGCATGGCTTCCCAACGCAAAGCTGGCTCACCTTCCGCCAGGCGCTCGGTCTTGGCGGCAATGTGCGCAAGGGCGAACGCGGCACGACCGTGGTCTATGCCGACCGCTTTGTTCCCGACGACGAACGCCGACGCTCGCGCGAGACGGGCGATGAGGCCGTAGCCATCCCGTTCCTCAAACGATTCACGGTCTTTAACGCCGCGCAGTGCGACGGCCTGCGCGACGACCTCGTCGCTGTGCCGCCACCGGTCCCGGAAGCGCTGATCATCCCCGAGGTCGAGGCGCTGATCCGCGCCAGCGGCCCGCCGACCTACGGCTTGGCGGCGACAAGGCCTTCTACGCGCCGGCGCACGACTACATCCAGTTGCCACGGCCGGAAAGCTACTTCGAGCCCATCAATTGGCATCGCACGGCCCTGCGTGAACTCGGCGACTGGACCGGCCATGTCTCCCGGCTCGCGCGCGATCTCTCGGGCGCGTTCGGATCGAAACCCTACTCGCGCGTGGAGCTCTGCGCGGAAATGACGTCGGCATTTTGCTGCGCGACGCTCGGCATCGTCCCGACCGTCCGCCACGCTGACTATATCGGCGCGTGGCTCGAGGTGTTGCGCGAAGACAACCGCGCCGTCATCCGCGCCGCGAGCGCCGCTTCGAAGGCCGCGGACTTTCTGCTCGCCTTCCGAACCGGCGCTATCGAAGCGCGGATCGAGTCGGAGGAAGCATGATAGGCGCAACCGCAAATCCGGACATGCGGAAAACCGCAGCGTCGCCAAAACGGGAATACGAGGACGGGACCGCGATCGCCCGAGGTATCCAGTGATCCAAGATCCAAGCTCACGGCCGTGTCGATAGGCAGCCGGTTCGGGCGAGAAAGCGTGCCCTTCCCCCTTCCCTGGCGACCCTTGTCGGAGGAGCCCAACTCTGCCCTCTACCCAGCCCACCTTCGGGTTCGCTTCTCTAGGATTTTCCTCTCCGCGCCTCTGCGGACGGGCCTACTAGGACAACATTATCCGACTGACGAACCGACGACATGATCCCGAAGCGCGATGGCGGCATGGCTGCCCCGGGAAACGGTGGTCGTTAGCAGGGCGCGAAAATCCCGTTCCAAGGCAGGATCAGCCGATATTTGTTGCCCCTTGCGCTCCCAGCAAGCGCGCAAAAACGCGATAAGATTCTCTTCAAGGCCATCCCGCCAGTCATAGGAATTGAAAGTTGGGACAACCGGCACGAGCCACCTGATTGCGGGAACAAGAAGACCGACGGCCGCGGGCTGCGTGACCCAACAGAGAAAGCGGGAAACCAGTTTCGACTTCTTGAACCACCGCTCGGCGACCCTCGCGAAAAGACCTTCTATGCCGGAAAGGGCGGCGGCGAACTCCGGCCTTTGGTCGATCTCGTTGATCTTCGTGCCGAGGCCAAGGAGCCAGAAAACAGCGTCATCGAGATCATAGGTTCGGCTTGTCGCAGGATCCCATGCCGGGCTTTGCAATGCATGCTCGATCATCGCGCTCCAGATCGCTGTGAAGCGCTCGGGCGTTTGAGCGGCTCGCACACCGACCGTGAACCATTCCCAGAAAAAGCGTTCGATCCATTCATGCGCTGGCGGGCCACGATTGAGAATTGGTTGCCATAGCGTGCGGTGGTCTTCGGCCGCAGGCATGCTGGGGATCGTTGCGGCCACGACGCCATAAACCCAGGCATCAAACTCGTCCGGATGATCCTCGGTCCGCTGCCGCCGCGGGTCGGTAATCAGAGGAATCAGACCGAGCGTGATGTCGAGAAAAATGCGAACGAGACCGAGCCACTTGGCCCTTTCATCTGGCCGCGCCGACGCGAGGTCCAGCCAGGCGAATGCCGCCGAAAGAACGCGCGTGTCGACGCTGAGCCGCCCGCGATGAAGGGGTTCGACTTCGCTGCTGGGGCGGCGCGTGCTGCTCTCGCGACGACGCAGGCGCGCCGATTTGGGGAATTGCTGCGCATTGATGGCTTCGATCTCTCTCTCGGCCTGCGCGCTCAATTCGAGGATATCGGGCAGCTCGATTGGCAACCGCCGTTCGACAAATTCCTCGATCAACGCTTCTTGGCCAGTGTGATCGTCCTCGGCTTCGGTATCGGTCCTGACCCTCTGCGCGAGGCCAAGAGCTGGACGCTGCGTAGCCCACTGCACTGCCAAGCAAAGCATTCGATCGAACTCTTCGCCGAGTTGTTCCCGGCGCTGAGAAGCACGGATCAGCGTCCGGCTTGTCGTGCTGTAATGGAAAGAGAGGACGCTAGCCGCCACGATGCGGCGGGCCAAGGGGTCGTTCCCGTCATGTGCAAGAAGCACGACGCCGGCCTCGCCTGAGAAGGAATCCCATTTTCGGTCGCCGTCGGCGGTTGCGGAATCGAATCGAAGCGGTGCAGGCGGCTGGCGGACCACGGACTCCAATTTGCTGCGACACCAAACCATTCGCTCCGGCGCGGCCATCAGCCAGTCGTGATGTTTGACGATCAGCACCGCAATAGCGCCGCAGAGCAGATCCTCGAGGTGGTGCAGAGGGTCGCCGTCATGGGCGAGCTTTGGTGCAAGGCCCTCAATGCCCTGGACGAATTCCCAAAACTGAGGAAGCTGATCCTGCGAAAAACGCTCGTCTGAATCTAACAGTCGCCGCATCCGGAACGGGAAGCTGGTGAAGGTCTGATCGGTTGCGATGCGCTGAAGGTCCTGTTGATTCCTCTGCTTGACCTCTTTCGGCCAGTCGAAGCTGACGGGCACGCGTTTTCGATCGCGTGTCTCGAAAGTGTAGTTGTCGGGATTTAGCCGCTCGCCCAGCAGACGAAGGGCTTCCGGCGGTTCCTCGCCGTTGAGGTCGGACACCCATCCCGACCGCAATTGCCCGAGAAAGGGCCGTTCTGCTTCGTCAGCGACCAGCGTTTCGACGATGCCGCCGCCGATGTAAACCAACATCTGTTTCCGATGGGGCATTTGATACCAGTCGCGGCCAAGCGCGATCATGGCGGCTGGCTGATAGCCCCAGAAGCCGAGCGAATTGGACGTACCGGATTGGCGCATCGTCGCGATTTGGCGATCCCAATCGAGAAAAAGCCAGTTCTGGAGGAGCGGCTTCAGGACGCCAGCGAACAGCGAGGGACGGTATTTCCCGACCTCTAAGAGAAGGCCGGCGAAGGCGAGCGACTCGCTCTTCCTCAGGATCCGGTTGATCCACGGGTCGATATCTTCGCCATGGTCGATCTCCTCGTAGAGCCAGCGTTCAACCGCCATCAGCACGCAATGAATCATCGAGCCAAAAGAGACCGGCCAATCGTGATGCCACCGAAAGACGTTCGAATTTCCGCACCAGAGGCGGGCGTCATTTCCGATGCGAACCGTGAGCCCGTGGCCTTCACAAAATCGTCGCGATGCGAAATTGACGAGCCGCAGCGCGAAGGACAGCCCCTTATCCGGCACCTCCTTGAGAAACTCAAGGAAAGGACCGCGGCAATACAAGGGAGGATCGCCGCCATGCCAATGATCGAGGCCGGTCTCGGGCATCGAGCTGCGACCAAAATCCTCATGTTTCGGCGGCTCGATGCAGACCGCCAACAAGACTTCAAGCGCCTCGTCTGGTTTTGCACCACGAGCGCCGAAAGGCCCCGGTGTCGAGACATGCCTCTTGAAATGCATTCTGCACGCCATCGCGCGGGCCGTCCGGCCAAGGTTCATGGAGTTCGCCGCGAGGCAATGCCGGAAGCGACGGCGTCGGTCGTCCGTCTTTCGGGATTCGCCTCAAGGTATTGGCGTCGTTGTTCGCGCTGCCGTTCATGCGCCTGTTCGAGCCGCGTGACGATTGAGGGGTCGAGATCGCGCCTTTGCGCAAGCTCAAGGCAAAATCGCGCGACTTCATCCGGCAGGTCTGGCGCGGCAGCCAATACGGCCTCGTACACAGTCTTGTCATGGCCCTTGGAATAATAGTTGCTCTCGGCGTTGAGCGCCTGGACTTCGCGGCCGATCGCCACGGCAAGTTCGGCCGCTTGCTTTCGCCAAGGCATCGCCCGTCCTTCGCCCAGCTCGACGGGGACTGACTTCAGCCACAATGCGCAAAGCTTGGCGGCCGCATGCGGAACAACTCGCGCAACCTCGTCTCGATGAGCGTGGAGCACGGTCAGCATCGGCCCCCAATAAGGCCAATACGGTAGCCGGAACAGATGGTCCCACTCGCCCGTCTCCTCAGTCTCGGACAACAGCGCGCCATCCTCGGATCCGGCAGAGTCGCGGTAAACATGAAACGTTCAAGCATCAGAGCGAGAAGGCGACCCCGGTTCGCTGTCAAAGCCTCCCAACTGCGTTGGAGCAGCGCGACTGTATTCGTTGCAAGGAACAGCGCCTCGATAAGCTGATCGCGGATAATCGCACCTTCCTCAGTGCCATCTCCCAGACCCTCGACTGCTTGTCGCCAGCGCTCAGCTCCGTCGTCAGCTTGTTCGAGAAGCCTCTGCCCAAAGAGGCGCATGGCGCGATGCCAGCGCGGCATCTTCGCGCGGGAGCGAACGGACGGCGTGGAAAGGCTCGGCTCGCTGATCAGCACATTGAGACGAGCCCAGTCGCCAAGCATGTCGTGCGTGAATCGCACGCGCTGATCCCGGATGCGCACAAGGTCCGAGGAAGTCAGACTCCCCAGTGCAGCCTGCTCGCTTTGTTCCCACTGCATGCGCGGCACGCTCGCGAGAAGCGTGTCGCCTTCGAGCATGCCGAGCCGCATGAGAAGATGTGAGCGGCCAAGCTGGTCTGCATCGCCTTCAACCCAGCGTTCCCACAGCGCATCCATCAGATAACTGACGCTAATGATCGACGTCGGATTGATCGCTTTCCCGCTGCGCGCTGCCGCGACCAGCCAGTCGAGGATCTTCAGGTTCGTCAACAACGCACGCAGTTCGGGCCGCAATGACGCCCATTGCAGCTCCGAGATTGGCGCGACGAGGCTTTGAATGTCGTCGGCCGGCGGCAAATTGAGTGGGTCGTTCGGTGCAGGGCCGGCGGCAGGCCGGCCTCGATGAAGGCCCGAACAAGCTTGGGCGCGGGTTCGATCCGGCCTGTGATCAGAACGTGGATGTGCCCCGGACCGTTTTCGCCGAGCAGCGCCTGCATCCAGCGGTGCGCGAGGCGCTGTGCCCGCGGTGAGTAGCGTTCGAAGCTATCGAAGACGATCAAGCACGGCGCGGACGACGCGGACAGAATTTCGCAAAACGGATGAGCAATACCGATTTCCCGCCCGAACGCCGCTTCAGTGTCGCAGTCAATCGTGGTTTCGGCACACCACACGCACCGGCCGTATCAGCTTTTGCCGATTCGCGTAGCCAAGGCGGACTTCCCGCTTCCGAACTCGCCGACAAGAAGACATGCGCGGTTCCCGTTGAGGGAAGTCGAGCACCTTGGCCCGGGCTTCATCGCGAGGCAGCGGACCAGCCAGAAATCTGGCTGCGAATATCCGCCATAAGCTCACGGCTTAATCGGTCAAGGACTTCCCAATCGCGCCGATAGTCGGGGTGGTCGCGCAGATCGAACTCGCCGCGCAGCTCGGCAAGCAGGCCCGAAAGGTCGAGCGATCCGCCGGCCCGATTGGCGTCCGCAATCGCAACAAGGCGGGACCAAAGGCTTTGGCCTCTTCGGCATCGCCAGACCGCAAAACATTCTGGCAGTCTCGTAGCGCGCGGTCTTGATCGCGCGATGGCGTCGCCTCGAAGTCGAAGCGCATCAATCGTACGCGGCGAAGGAGTTGAAGTGCGGCGGAGTCGCTGGCGTCGCCTCCGTTACGAAGCTCGTCGGGGCAACGGAGGCTCGCGAATAGCGCCCGTTGGAGCGTCGAGGACTGCGTGCCCTCGTCGATGCAGACTCGGCAAGCCGGGCGAGCATTCGCTCGGGCGTTGTGCGCAAGGCGTCGCTGAGCAGGTTCGACCAGGCGTCTTCGACATCATGCGATAGGCTTCCGACCATCAGGACAACAGCATCGTCGCTGCCGCTGAGCACACGCTCGGTCTTGACGCCGAACCATTGTGCCCATGCGGTGGCGACGAAATCCGGGGGAAGCCCGCGGCCGTAACTCGCCGATCGCTTTTGATCGAAATGCTGGCGGCGCGCTTGCCGGTCGAACTCGAGCACTCGATAACGAGATCGTCGGCAAGCCAGCCGAGGTCACGTCCCTGCCACTGCACCCGCTCGATCTTGCCGAACTCCTCGCCGAGCGAGTTGGTCCCGCCCAAGAGATCGAGAAGAAAGCGCGCGGCAATGCAGTTCTCATTGCGGAAGCCGGTTCCGGCAGTGAGCTGTACAGGGGCTTTCTTCTTTGGTGTGGCTTTCGTCATCG
>CAWEAT010000047.1:0-40997 GCA_963806935.1 uncultured Alphaproteobacteria bacterium | reverse complement strand
ACAATGGTGGGCCGGGCAGGACTCGAACCTGCAACCAGACCGTTATGAGCGGCCGGCTCTAACCATTGAGCTACCGGCCCGTCTGGGGCGCGCCGCGGGGGATAAAGCGCAAAATGTCAGCGCTGGCAATCGCCCCCCGACAATCGGCGGAGCCGAGCGGCAAACACGGGCCCACGCGCTTCCCGTGAGCATTTTTTTGCGGAAATCAGAAGTTGTGTTATAGATCCTCCCTAGCGTCGGATTAAGGCGGCGTCCGGTCAGGAGCCGGCGCCAAGGAGATAGGATCTTTGTTTTTTTTTCCCACGTAAAGGCCGACTTTATTTCTCGCCGGCCTCGGCGAACTAATAGGTGCTCGCGGCTGTTTTCGCCGTGGGGCGGAGCCGGTGACCGCAGTCGCCGCAGCGGGATGATCGAGATGGTAAACATCAACCGCGGTAGCATCCGGACAGTCGTCGCGCGGCCCGCACTTGCGCCCACTCCTGTTGTGCGCGATTGGCTCCGGGTGAACCGGTCCTAACTTCGCCACTCTATTTCGGTTCTTCGGCGAGGTAAGGCGGCTGAACAAGGAATCCATGTTGGCGTTCCACGCTAAACCGATCGCGACAGGCGCCGCCGAATTCGGACTCGAGGGCGGCCCCTTCCGTCCGCGCCTCTGCACGCCGGATAAACGTCGCCCCCCCTGTCGACCGCGAACAGGCGTTCGCCAGGGCCAGCCGGCGCTCGGCGCGCGTGAGACGGCTGCGCCGAGCGATCCTGATTGGCGGCCTTGGGACCGTGGCGGCGATATTCTTTGCCGCCTTTTTCAACCCTTTTGCGACAGGACTGGGTTCGCTCGGCCTTTCAACTCTCTCCGTCGAAGGGACCAAAATCGTCATGGAGCGGCCGAAGCTTGCCGGATTTCGCGACGACGGTCAGGCCTATCTTCTGACGGCGAAGCGGGCCCTCCAGGATGTCAAGAAGCCCACCGTCGTGGAGCTGGAGAGTGTTGACGGTGAGATCGGCTCCGCGGGCGGGCAATGCGACCCACGTCAGCTCGGACTCAGGCGTTTACGACACCGTCGGCGAGACCATGGAATTCTCGAACAATGTGCGAATCACGAATGGTCGCGCCAACGTGCTGATGCGAAGCGCCAAATTCGACTTCAAGTCCGGAGCTTATCGAAGCGACGAACCTGTCGAGGTACGCGTCAGCGACGGCACGACGATAGATTCCGACCGCGCTTTCGCCATCAATCACGGTCAGGAACTGACTTTCGACGGTCATGTTAAGACCAGGATCGTTCCGCAGGCAGGCGAGCAACCGGCGTCGGACGCAAAAGGGACCAGTCCATGAAGTTGCCGTCTAGCCTTTCCAGCCGGCTGGCGGCGCTGGCCGTGGCGCTCATCTGCTCGAGCGCGGCAACCGCCGCAAGCACCCCGGGCGCCGGAGAAGCCCGCCAAACCCGACGACTCGGCCGCAATTTTCCCCGGCACGAACTCGAAGGAGCCGATCTCTATCGACGCGGACAAGCTTGTTTACTACGACAAGGAGCACAAGGCGGTCTACACCGGCAATGTCGTCGTCATTCAGGGCGACACGAAAATGACCTGCGCGGCGATGACCGTCTTTCTCGACCACTCCCCCGCGCAGGGAAAGGGAGCGAAGCAACCGACGGAGGGTCAATCCGGACCGACGGCCAACTCCGGCGTCAAGCGGCTTGAGGCGACAGGGCCGGTTACCGTCATCTCCAAGACCCAGGTCGCCACGGGGGACAACGGGGCGTACGACAAAGCGGAAGGCAAAGTGTGGCTGATCGGCCACGTCACGCTCAGCGACGGACAGAACGTCACCAAAGGCGACAAATTGACCTATGATCTCAAGACGGCCGAGGCGACAGTCGACACCAGCGCCAAGTCGAGCCGCGTCCATGGACAATTCGTCCCGAAATCAAACGCCGACGCGACGAAGCCGCCGGGCGACGCCGCGAAATCGGGCGGGGACGCCACGAAGGCGAAATAGGAGCCGGTCATTGCCGATCGATCGCCGGCTTTTTCCTTCCTTTGAAACGGGCGAGCGCCGGTGAGCGACGACGCCGTGCGCGAGCGCATCGGCGCGGCTCCGCGCTGGCGCAAATGGCTGCGCAGCGACAAGGCGAGACCGGCTGCCGGCTCCGGCTCCTGGGTCGCGGCAGGCGGGCAGGGAGTTCTGGCTGTTCATCGCCTCGGCAAGGGCTATCGCGGGCGGATGGTAGTGCAGGACGTGAGCCTGTCGGTCCGGCGAGGTGAAGCTGTCGGCCTGTTGGGGCCGAACGGCGCCGGCAAGACGACAGTGTTCTACATGATCACCGGCCTCGTCAAACCAGACAAGGGCAAGATAGAGCTCGACGGCCACGACGTCACGGGGCTGCCGATGTTCCAAAGGGCGCGGCTCGGTGTCGGCTATTTGCCGCAGGAAGCCTCGATCTTCCGCGGTCTGAATGTCGAGAACAACATCCGCGCCGTGCTCGAGGTCAACGAGCCGAACCGCAAGGCGCGCGAAGCGATGTTGGAATTGCTGCTCGACGAATTTGATATCGCCCGCGTGCGCGCCGCGCCATCGATTTCGCTGTCCGGCGGCGAACGGCGACGGTGCGAAATCGCTCGCGCGCTCGCCGGCAAGCCGTCGTTCATGCTCCTCGACGAGCCGTTCGCAGGCATCGACCCGATCGCGGTCGGCGACATTCAGGACCTGGTGCGCCACCTCAAGGGACGTGGCATCGGGGTGCTGATCACCGACCACAATGTCCGCGAGACCCTCGGGCTGATCGATCGCGCCTATATCATCCATAGCGGTCAGGTCCTGACGGAAGGTCCGCCCGACGACATCATCGCGCACCCGGACGTGCGACGGCTCTATCTGGGCGAGGACTTCCGCATGTAGCCGCCGGCTCTAAAGCGTCACTCGTCCTCCCCGAACCGGTCGGAGACGAGCGCGGCGAGCGCGGCCAGCGCCTCTCGCGCTTCGGCGCCAGACGCCGATACGATGATCGTTGATCCAGGGCCCGCGCCAAGCGTCAAGATGCCCATGATGGAATCGCCGCCGACCGTCTCGCCGCAGCGCGTGACTTTGACGTCCGCGTCAAATCGATCAACGCACTGCACAAACTTGGCGGTGGCGCGGGCGTGCAACCCCTTTCGATTGACAATGTGCAATTCGCGCGTCAACGCGCCGGCGAATTCCGGCGGCTCCGGGCATTCCTCTTCGGAGCCGGTCTGGCTCATTTTCCCGCCAGCACCTTGCTGGCGATGGTAATGTATTTGCGGCCAGCATCGCGCGCCTCCACGACGGCATGGTCGAGATCGGCGCTTTCACGCATCGTGGCGAGCTTGATCAACATTGGCAGGTTGACGCCGCAGATTACTTCGACCCGACCCCCGTCCATTACGGAAATCGCCAGATTTGAGGGAGTGCCGCCGAACATGTCGGTCAGGATTACCACGCCGGCTCCGTCCTGAACGCGCGCCGCCGCGCTCAGGATGTCCGACCGGCGCTGCTCCATGTCGTCTTCGGGACCGATCGTGATCGTCTCGAGCTGGGACTGGGGCCCAACGACATGCTCTAGCGCTGCCCGAAAACCAGTGGCGAGTTGGCCGTGGGTCACGAGGACCATTCCGATCATTAATTATCCATCAGTCGATCGGCTCACCTTACGGCGCCAATTAGGCCGGCGGCGACGTGTCGGGACGTCCATTTTTGTGCACTGCGGCGCAATGTTCAAGCGAAATTCGTATTCGACCGGGTTTATTGGCGGCTAAGACAGCCAGTCGCTCTTCGACCGCTAGCGCCTGATCGCAAACGCCTAAGCCGGAATCAAGAGCCAGACGAGGCAGCCTGACCCCGCCGATGGTCACGCCGTCGTGATCATCGGGCATTCTCGGCCACTGACGTCCGCGCTCGGTGAGTTCAACGGCCAACCGCACGATCGCCGCCGGCTCGTGCCGAACGGCGATAAGGCCCGCCATCCGGCGCTCGATCATCCCGGCCATCTTGGCGACCCCGGTGGCGACGAGCCGGCGCTGCGCCTTGCGGACGTAAATTCGATCATCGCCGATCAGTGCGCCAAATAGTCCTGCGTCGCTCGCACGCGCCATCAGCGCGAGCGCCAGCGCGCTTTTGCCGGAGCCCGAAGGTCCAAGAATCAGCACACCGCTGTCGCCATGGATCACGGCCGTCGCATGCAGGCCGGCTTCTCCTGCTGGAGCGGCGCCGCTCACGTCGAAAAAGCCGGCAACTCGACAACAAAGCGCGCGCCAGCGCCGTGCCTTGTCGGCTCGTCGGGATTGTCGTGCTCGCGCTCTGCCAGGCGCTCGCCGACGGCGTGCGCCGGTCTATTGCACGCCCAGATCCGCCCGCCATGAGCCTCGACGATCTGACGCGAAATCGATAGGCCGAGGCCCGAGTTCTGACCGAAACCCTGATTTGGCCGATCCGTATAGAAGCGCTCGAAAATGCGTTCGAGCGCGTGCGGCGGGATCCCGGGACCGTCATCATCGACGGTGATGACAATGCGGTCGAAGGGCTCCTCTGCTTCCGGCTCGCTTCGGGCAGACGCTCGCTCGAGCGCGAGCCGCACGACTCCGCCGGGTTCGGAAAAGGAGCAGGCGTTGTCGATGAGATTGGTGACAACTTGTGCGAGACGGGAATCGTGTCCGAGGACAAAATAGTCCGCGCTGGCGTTCTTGCCTCGCCTGACCGGGACTGACAATTCGATCCGCGCGCCGCTGCTGCGCGGAGAATCCTGCGCCATCGCGACGACAGCCCGCAGAAGCGCGGCGACGTCGACCGGCCCGGCCTCGTCTCGCGCAAGCTCCGCATCGAGGCGAGAGGCGTCGGAGATGTCGCTGATCAGCCGGTCGAGCCGGCGCACGTCATGCTGCATTACGGCAATCAGACGGTCGCGTGAATGTCCGGCGTTCACTCGTGGCAGCGTCTCCAGCGCGCTGCGCAGCGACGTCAGCGGGTTCTTCAGTTCGTGCGCGACATCGGCGGCGAAACTCTCGATCGCGTCAAGACGATTGTACAGCGCCTGGGTCATTTCGCGCAGCGCGCGGGACAAATGTCCGATCTCATCGGAACGGGCGGTGAAATCGGGAATCTGCTGTCGCGACCGGATGCCGCGTCGCACGCGTTCCGCGGCGTCGGCGAGCCGACGCACCGGTTCGGCGATCGTATTGGCGAGCGAGAGCGACAGAAGCAACATCACAACAGCGAGCACCAGGAAGAAGCGCAATTGAGCCAAGCGCGCCGAGGTGATCACCCGGTCAATGTCGCCGCCCTGGGTCGAGAGTTGAAGCGCGCCGCGGGTCGCCATCATGCGCTGGATCGGCACGCCCACCGACACGATTGTCTCGACCTCGTCGTTGACGCGCACCAATGATCGCGTTTTGCCCTGCAGCGCGCCGGCGACCTCCGGCATCGTCTTGCCATTGGTCGCCCAGGGATCGTCGGTCCGCGGCGCCGCCGAGGTCAGGAAAAGGCCGCGTAAGCGAGCAATGATCCGGTCGACAAAGCCATTCCGGTCCGACGCGTCCGGCAAGTCCGAGCGCACCACGGCGCCGCGGGCCGAATACGATCGCGAATTCGAGCAGGAGCCGGCCGTCGCTGTCGTAAATGCGGGCGCGCGTATGGGTGGGAGTGACGAGCCGATGCAGGAACGGCCCAACCAGCGCAGGATTGATTGAGAACTGGGTTGCATCCTCTTCGCTTTGGGAGGGCGCCACGCTTTCTCCGGGCGCAAGCTGCAGGAGCTTGTCGGGATCGATGGTGATCGAATCGGTGTCCCCGGTCGCCGACGCAGAGATCGCCGCGGCGATGATGTCGGCCTGGATGGTGAGGCTCTGAATCCGCGCCTCGATCAGATCGGCGCGAAATTGATCGAGCAGCAGGAACCCGACCACCAGCACGACGAGCCCGCCCAGATTGAGGACGACGATCCGACGGGTGAGGGACGACGAGAACCGGGCCGTGAGGAAGCGCCAAGCGAGGCGCGCGCGCAAACGCAACCAGCGACGGCTGCCGCGCGCGGGCGGAGCGGCGAGGCGACGTTCGAGCTGGGTTTCGGCGCTCATGACCGCGGGCGAGCCGCCTATCCTTCCTTGAATTGATAGCCGACGCCGTAGAGTGTTTCGATCATTTCGAAATCGGGTTCGACCACCTTGAATTTCTTTCGCAGTCGCTTGATGTGGCTGTCGATGGTGCGGTCGTCGACATAGACCTGATCATCATAGGCCGCGTCCATCAGGGCGTTGCGGCTCTTGACCACGCCGGGCCTCGTCGCCAGCGCTTGCAGGATCAGGAACTCGGTGACAGTCAGCGTCACTGCCGTATTGTCCCATGTGCACGTATGGCGCTCAGGGTCCATCTTTAAACGGCCGCGCTCGAGAATCTTGGCCTCGGTCTCCTTCTGCGTCGCGGCATCCTTGGGGTTTGAGCGCCGGAGGATCGCCTTCACCCGCTCGACCAACAGGCGCTGGGAGAATGGCTTGCGAATGAAATCGTCGGCGCCCATCTTGAGGCCGAACAATTCGTCGATCTCCTCGTCCTTCGAAGTCAGGAATATGACTGGCAAATCGGACTTCTGCCGCAGACGCCGCAGAAGCTCCATTCCGTCCATGCGCGGCATCTTGATGTCGAATATGGCAAGATCAGGCGGATTGGACTTCAGGCCTTCGAGCGCGCTCGCGCCGTCGGTATAGGTCTGCACCCGATATCCTTCCGCTTCGAGCGAAAGGGACACCGAGGTAAGGATGTTGCGGTCGTCGTCGACCAGCGCGATGGTGGGCATGAAGCTCCCGCTTTGATATGATCCCGTCGCCGTTTGGGCTGGCTGGCTTGAAGAAAAAAACCATTGATCGCCTGAATGTGTTCCAACGAGGGCGATTGCTCGGCCGGCTGAGCCCAGATGGGGCGCCCGGGCGAATTGTGCAAGCTTACCATTAAGTTGGATAGGTTGGCCAGCGACGCGAACGCGGCGCCTTCGGTGATCGCCGAACGGCGACCCTTGACCCGTTCCGCGCTCCGGCTTCTTGTCTGCGGAATCCGCCCGAAGCCCAAAGGCCGCCATGGCGAACGCTCCTGCCGACCCGAACGAAGCCCGTGCCGAGGCGGTCGCCGACGCCAAGCGGCTGATGCGGCTCGCCCGAACCGGCGCGCTGGCGACGCTCGAAGCGGAGGGCGCCGGCCTCCTGACCACGCTGGTCGGCGTCGCCAGCGATTTCGACGGCGCGCCGCTATTCCTGATGTCGACGCTCTCGCGCCACACCAGGAACCTCGCCCGCGACCCCCGCGCCTCGCTCCTGCTGACCGGCGCCCGTGACCGCGGGGACCCCTTGAACCATCCCCGAGTCACGCTTGGCGGCCGGGTCGAGCCCGATCCGGCGGGGCGCGCCAAGTCCCGGTATTTGCAGCGCAATCGGAAGGCTGCGCTATACGCCGGGTTTTCCGATTTCGGCATGTTCCGGCTTCGGATCGAGAGCGTGCATTTCAACGGCGGGTTCGGCCGCGCCGCCCCGCTAGCGCCCGCCGACGTCCTCGCCTCGCGCGCCGGCGAAGCGGCGCTGGCAGAAGCCGAGGAGCGGCTCCTCGCCGAGGTCAACGCGCTCGGCGAGGCTGCGGTCGCGCGGCTTGCGGGCCACAAGGCCTCCCCCCGGGCTCGAGGCGCCCGGGGCTGGCGCGCGATCGGCCTCGACGGCGAGGGCCTCGACCTCGCCGCCGGCGGCCGCGCCGCCCGCGTCCAGTTCCGCGTCCCCGCCGACGACCCGGCGACCTGGCGGGCGCGGCTCCAGGAATTGCTGTCGGCCTGAGGGGAGATGGCCGCTTGGGGTGCGCTTTTGGATGCGGCCTCCCCTTTTCAGAGGGTTAGGCGCCTTTTTCTGCAACGCCGCTCAGTTATTATACTTAACTATATTGTTATATATCTGAGCCATGGAGCGGAGTATGGACCGTGAGTCGCCGGGATGGTTTCCGCCGCCGCGACAATCGGCTTCGGACGCGCTATTCGTACGCCACACCGGCATGAAACGAGGGAGACCGCCTTGAAGGCAGGCAGCAAGCGCGTGCTCGGCGTCGCGGCGGCAATCCTGCTCATCGCGGGCGGAGCCGAGGCCCGCATCACCAGGATTGAGATTGTCTCAAGCGAGCCGGCGTTCGGCGGGGCGTCGTTTGGCGACGCCGGCGCCTATGTTCGCCTGGTCGGCCGGGTCCACGGCGAGCTCGATCCGGCCGATCCCGCCAATTCCCTCATCCAGGACATCGCCCTTGCGCCGCGCAACGCGCGCGGCATGGTCGAATATTCGACCAATATCGAACTCCTGAAGCCCGCCGACCTGGCGCGCGGCAACCGCGTGCTCCTGTTCGAGGTCAACAACCGCGGCAACAAGCTCGCGCTCGGCAATTTCAACGAGGGCGTCGCCGGAACGCTCGCCGACCGGAATGGCCTGACTTCGCCCGGCGACGGCTGGCTCATGCGCTCAGGCTACACGCTGGTGTGGTCCGGCTGGGAAATGGACGTGCTCGACGGCATGAACCGGATCGGCATGCCGCCCGTTGTCGCCCGCAACCACGACGGCTCGCCGGTTACGGGTATCGTCCGCTCGGAGATGATCACGCCGAGGCCGGCGACCAGCATTCCGATCAGCTTGAGCCAGCAGATCCAGAACTATCCCGTCGGCAGCTATGATTCCTATCCGACCGCGAGCCTCGACAACCGGACCGCCTTCGCCGACGGCTTCCTGCCAAGCCTGACCGTGCGCGCCCGCGAGCAGGACCCGCGAACAGCCATCCCCAACAGCGAGTGGAGCTTCGGCGTCTGCGAATTGGGCAAGCCGGCGACGCCGGACGAGAAGCACGTCTGCTACCCGGCCGGCTTTGAGCCGGGCCGCCTCTACGAATTGATCTATCGGGCCAAGGATCCGACGGTCGGCGGCCTTGGCTTCGCGGCGCTGCGCGACCTCGGCGCCTTCCTGCGCAACTCGCCGCAGGACGATGTCGGCGCGCCGAACCCGGTCTATCGCCAGGACAATGTGGCGATCGTCGAAGGCACGTCGCAGAGCGGCCGCATGGTCCGGAGTTTCCTGGCGCTCGGCTTCAATGCCGACGAGAGCGGCGGACGGGTGTTCGACGGCGCCTACCCTCATATCGGCGGCGGGCTGATGCCGCTCAATGTCCGCTTCGGGCAGCCGGTGCGCGCATGGGGCGAGCAGACCGACCATCTTTATCCGGCCTATGATTTTCCGTTCTCCTATGCGCGTCAGAGCGATCCCTTGACCGGGCGCACGCAAGGCCTGCTCGACCGATGTTCGGCGACGGAGACCTGTCCGCGCATCTTCCATGTCGCGACCGCGCTCGAAATGTGGGAAGGCCGCCAATCGCTCGGATTGACCGACCCGCTCGGCCAGCGCGACGTCGACGATCCGCCGAACGTGCGCACCTTCATCATGGCGAGCACCCAGCACGGCGCGGCGGCGCTGCCGCTGGCGACGAAGGCGCCGTTCGGCAATTGCCAGCAGCAGCCCAATCCCGATCCGCAGCTCTGGACGATGCGGGCTCTGCTGACCGCGCTGACCGCATGGGTCAGAGACGACGTGGCCCCGCCGGCAAGCGCGCAAGCCGCGCATCGCCGACGGTACGCTGGTTCCGGCCGATCAGGTGCGGTTTCCCGAGATTCCAGCCAATTCCTATGGCGGCGTCGAGAGGCCGGCGGTATCGCCGCTGCGCCTCTACGATCCGCTGCATGCGCTCGATTTCGGACCGCTCTACCGCGCCGGCGATTCGAGCGGAATCCTCTTGCGCGAGCCGCCGCTGGTCCGATCCGCAAGCTACGGCGTGCTCGAGCCGCAGGTCGATGCCGACGGCAACGACCTCGGAGGCGTCCGGTCGGTGTTCGCGCAAGTTCCGATCGGGACCTATACGGGCTGGAATCTCGGCCGCAAGGATCGCTTCGAAGGCGGCCTATGCAATCTGCAAGGGAGCTTCATCCCGTTCGCCGCGACCCGCGCCGAGCGGATGGCGGCGGGCGATCCGCGGCTATCGATCGAGGAGCGCTATCCGTCGAAGGAGGTCTATCTCGCCGCGTTCAGGAAGGCCGCCGACGATCTGGTCGCGCAGCGCTATCTGCTGCCGGACGACGCGAAGCTGCTGGTTGGGCGCGCCGAGAGCGATGGCATCAGAACGGGGCCGTGAGCAGGACGACTTGTTGGGGAAAGGCCCGGCGGCTCGGCGGCGTTTGCGCCGCTCCGTGCCGCACGGTTCCCATGAATTCGCAGGGGTGACAATTAATTCAGCGACCGCGCCGTAGCGTATTGTTGCCGCTGACTCTGTATCGCCCCCTCCACCGCGCATTCGCGTGGTCCCCCTCCCGCGCGTTGCGGGGGAGGAGCGGGAATGGCAGCGGAAACCGATGAAGAAGGCTCCGCCGAACCGCGGGGAGATCGATCCTCCCTCGCGAAGCGGGGGAGGGGGACCGCGCGAATGCGCGGTGGAGGGGGCCCCGCAGCCGCAATTATCCGCTGGTATCCCAATCGCCCCACTCCACCGCGCATTCGCGCGGGCCACCCTCCCGATGCGCTGAGGGTGCAGGACCAAGGAGCAGGCACGACGGCAACGATTGAATAGGACTCCGACGAACCGCTGAGAGATCGATCCTCGCTCGCGAAGCGGGGGAGAGAGACACGCGCGACTTGCCCGCGGTAGAAGCATTCGAGGCCGCAATTATCGCCTGGGCCATTCGCTCCCCGCTTCGCGAGGAAGGATGACCTCAGTACCGGTAATGGTCCTCCTTGAAGGGACCGGTCTGCGGGATGCCGAGGTATTTCGACTGCTCGGGCGTCATCTTGGTGAGCTTCACCCCGATCTTGGCCAGATGCAGCGAGGCGACCTTCTCGTCGAGGTGCTTCGGCAGGGTGTAGACCTGCTTCTTGTACTCGCCGGGCTTGGTGAAAAGCTCGATCTGGGCCAGCGTCTGGTTGGTGAAGGAAGCCGACATCACGAACGAGGGGTGGCCGGTGGCGTTGCCGAGATTGACCAGCCGGCCTTCGGACAGAAGGATGATCTTCTTGCCGTCGGGAAATTCGATCTCGTCGACCTGCGGCTTGATGTTGTTCCATTTGTAGTTGCGCAGGATCGACACCTGGATCTCGGAATCGAAATGGCCGATGTTGGCGACGATCGCCCGATCGTGCATGGCGCGCATGTGATCGAGGGTGATGACGTCGACGTTGCCGGTCGCGGTGACGAAAATGTCGGCGCGCGGCGCCGCCTCGTCCATCGTGGTGACCTCGTAGCCTTCCATCGCCGCCTGAAGCGCGCAGATCGGATCGATCTCGCTCACCATCACCCGGCAGCCGGCGTTGCGTAAGCGACGCGGCCGAGCCCTTGCCGACGTCGCCGAAGCCGGCGACCATCGCGACCTTGCCCGCCATCATCACGTCGGTGCCGCGTCGGATGCCGTCGACCAGCGACTCGCGGCAGCCATAGAGGTTGTCGAACTTCGACTTGGTCACGCTGTCGTTGACGTTGATCGCCGGCCACAGGAGCTTGCCTTCCTTGGCCATCACATAGAGCCGATGGACGCCGGTCGTCGTCTCCTCGGTGACGCCGCGGATCGAGGCGGCGTTCTTGCCGTACCAGCCGGGCTTCGACTTGAGCCTCGCCTTGATCGCCGCGTAGAGGACCTCCTCCTCCTCGTTCGACGCGGTGTCGAGGAACTTGACGTCGCCCTTTTCGGCGCGCGCGCCGAGGTGGATGAGCAGCGTCGCATCGCCGCCGTCGTCGAGAATCATGTTGGGCGAGCCGCCGTCGGCCCATTCGAAGATCCGGTGGGTATAGTCCCAATACTCCTTGAGGCTCTCGCCCTTGACCGCGAAGACCGGCGTGCCGGTCGCCGCGATCGCCGCCGCGGCGTGGTCCTGGGTCGAATAGATGTTGCACGAGGCCCAGCGCACGTCGGCGCCGAGCGCCTTCAGCGTTTCGATCAGAACGGCGGTCTGGATCGTCATGTGCAGCGAGCCGGCGATCCGCGCGCCCTTCAGGGGCTGCCTTGCGGCATATTCCGCCCGCGTCGCCATCAGCCCCGGCATTTCGGTCTCGGCGATGGCGATCTCTTTTCGCCCGAAGGCGGCGAGCCCCATATCGGCGACGGCGTGATCGGCGGCTTTGGTCATGACGGTCATGCGGACGAAATTCCCTCGTGGTTTGGGCGTCTCTTAGCAGCGCCGCCCGAACCGTGCAATAAACATATAAGCAACTCTTTATATCAATTTTCGGCCAGAATTTTTCGCTCGAAGTGTGACACTCGCGTTACAATTGCCTTATCCATTGATGTCGCTGGACAATTCCTTCCGTTGCGATGCAAAGCTAACGCCGCTAACAATGGATAGGCCCGGTTCGCGCCGCTGATGCGGTCGAATTCGGTCCGGCTCATGCTATGAAGCGGGCCGCTTGAAGCAAAAAACGAGCCGCGGCCTCGATCGCGGGTTTTCGTGCGGGTACGCGGTGAAGGGTTGCGGTAGGTATGGCGCTCTCGGCCAAACTGACAATGCGGCAAGGTCAGACCATGGTTCTGACGCCGCAGCTGTTGCAGGCGATCAAGCTCCTGCAAATGCCGAACCTCGAATTGACCCAGTTCATCGAGAACGAGTTGACGAGCAATCCGCTGCTCGAGCGGGCCGAAGAGCGGGAGGATCCGCACGCCGAGGCGCCCGAGGACGCGGGCGTCGCCGAGCCGCCGGCTGAGCCTGGCGACTGGGCGGGAGAGGCGCTGGAGACCGACGCGGCGGGACTCGCCGCCAATCTCGGCACCGAGGTCGACAACGCCTTCGATTCGGACCGCTCCGCCCCGGCGGTCAAATCCGTCCCGGACGAAGGCCTGAGCGCCCACGCCTGGACGGGCCTTGGCGTCGGCGCGGACGCCGGCGAGGCGCCCGACCTCGAGGCCTATGTCGCCGAAGCCGTGTCGCTTCGCGACCATCTCGAGCGTCAGGCCGCGATCCTCCTCGCCGACCCGGCCGAGCGCCTCATCGGCGCCGCGCTGATCGACGCCCTGGACGAAGCCGGATATTTCGTCGGTTCGGTCGCTGAGATCGCCGAGCGGCTCGGCGCCCCCGCCCAACGGGTCGAGCGCGTGCTCGTGCGCATGCAATGCCTCGAGCCGACCGGGGTGTTCGCGCGCTCTCTCGCCGAATGCCTCGCGCTCCAGCTCAAGGAGCGCGACCGGTTCGACCCGGCGATGCAGGCCCTGATCGAGAACCTGCCGGCGCTCGCCAAGCGCGACTTTCCGCTGCTGCGCCGCGCCTGCGGCGTCGACGACGAGGATCTGGGCGACATGATCGCCGAGATCCGGCGCCTCGAGCCCAAGCCGGGACGCGCTTTCGGCGATCCGCCGGCCGCGCCGGCGATCCCGGATGTCCATGTCACGCCTGCGCCGGATTTCGGCTGGCGTGTCGAGCTCAACACGAGAGCGCTGCCGCGGGTGCTCGTCAACGAGGTCTATGCGGCTGAGATCCGGCGCGGCGCCAGGCGCGACGAAGACCGGCAGTACGTCTCGACCCAGCTGCAGGCGGCCAACTGGCTGACCAAGAGCCTCGAGCAGCGCGCGCGCACCATCCTGAACGTCGCGAGCGAGATCGTGCGGCGGCAGGATTCCTTCCTGCTCGAAGGCGTCTCCGGCCTGAAACCGCTCAACTTGAAGATGGTCGGCGAAGCGATCGGCGTCCACGAATTGACGGTCTCGCGCGCGACCGCGCACAAGTTCATTCAGACGCCGCGCGGGCTGTTCGAGATGAAGTATTTCTTCACCGCCGCGATCGCCTCGAGCGAGCCCGGCCAGGCCCATTCGGCTGAAGCCGTTCGCCAGCGCATCAGGCAGATGATCGACGACGAAAACCCGGAAGAGGTGCTGTCCGACGACCTGATCGTCGAACGGCTGCGCAAGGCGGACATCCTGGTCGCCCGCCGCACGGTGGCCAAGTATCGCGACAGCCTCAGAATCCCTTCGTCGGTCGAGAGGCGCAAGATGAAGATGGCGCCGATGCGCGCGCGCGTCGAACGCGACAATTCCGTCGCGGTTGAGGCCTAAAGTCAATTTTCATTGCAAAATGAATGGGTTGCCACAACGATTGACACGGACCGTCGACGCTCCTAACGCTACCCCTGCGGTCCGGACGCCGCGCGGGATCGACCGCGCCGGACCGGGACGGGGGCGGCGGGAACGCGTGGGTGGCGAGCGACAGCGGCGAACGCATTCGCCCGCCTCGCTGGAAAGGTAAGGCCGGCGTTCGATGACCTTGAGGGTATCGGGTAAGAACCTCGACATCGGGGAAGCATTGCGTCAGCACGTCCTGGAAAAAGTTGAAGCGACGGTCGCCCGGTATTTCGGCGGATCGGTCGGCGGCCATGTGGTCATAACCCGCGAGGGGTCCGGCTATCGCTCCGACTGCACGCTGCGTCTGAGCTCGGGAGTGAGGCTGCACGCCGAGGGCCGCGGGCACGACGCCTATCCCTGCTTCGACCAGGCCGCCGACAAGATCGAAAAGCGCCTTCGCCGCTACAAGGCGCGCCTCAAGGATCACACCGGCCTTCCGAGCGTCGGGCGGGGCAAAGTCGCCCATTATGTCGTGGAGCCGCCGCAGGACGAGGAAGAGCCGGCCGGGGGCTTCAATCCCGTCGTGGTGGCGGAGGAAACCGACGAGCTCAAATCTCTTTCGGTCGCCTCCGCCGTCGCCGAGCTCGATCTGTCGGACGCCCCGGTGGTGATTTTCCAGCATGCCGGCAGCGGCCGGGTGAACATTGTCTATCGGCGCCGCGACGGCGCGATCGGCTGGCTCGATCCACAGGCCTCGCGCGATCCGCCGGGCGCTGTATAAGCAGGACGAACATGTCGTTATCGCAACTCCTCAAGCCGGACGCGGTCATGGCCGCCCTGCGGGTGAACGGCAAGAAGCAGGCGCTGCAGGAAATGAGCGAGCGCGCCGCTCTGGTCTCGGGCCTCACCGCGCGGGAGATCTTCGATGCGCTGCTGCAGCGCGAGCGGCTCGGCTCGACCGGGGTCGGCGATGGCGTCGCCATCCCGCATGGCAAGCTGGCCAAATGCCAGAATATTTTCGGGGTCTTCGCGCGCCTGGAGCGTCCGATTGATTTCGAGGCCCCGGACGGCCTGCCGGTCGATCTCATTTTCATGCTCGTCGCCCCTGAAGCGGCGGGCGCGGACCATCTCAAGGCGCTGGCGATGAGCGCGCGCCTGCTGCGCAACGCCGCTGTCGCCGCCCAATTGCGCGCGACCCGCGATCCGACGGCGCTCTATGCGCTGCTGACGATGGCGCCGACCTCGCATGCGGCCTGAGCGACCGGGGGAGCCTTGCAGCCGATGAAAGCGCGCGTCATCGTGACCTTGAAGTCGGGCGTGCTCGATCCGCAGGGCAAGGCGATCGAAGGCGCGCTCAAAGGGCTCGCCATCGATGGGCTGAAGGCCGTGCGCCAGGGCAAGATTTTCGACATCGAGATCGAAGGCGACGACCGGGCCGCCGCGCGGCTGAGGCTGGCGGAGGCCTGCGAGCGCCTGCTCGCCAATACGATCGTCGAGAACTACGCGATCGAAATCGGCTGAGGGCGCATGCGCGCGGCGGTGATCCTTTTTCCGGGCGTCAATCGCGAAGGCGACGCCGCGCGCGCGCTCAATCAGGCGACCGGGGCGACGCCCACAATCGTGTGGCACGCCGAGCGCGAGCTTCCGGCCGGCGTGGATCTGGTCGTCCTGCCGGGCGGGTTCTCCTACGGCGACTATCTGCGCTGCGGGGCAATCGCCGCGCGCGCCCCGATCATGAAGGCGGTCGTCGACCACGCCGCGCGCGGCGGGCTGGTGCTCGGTATCTGCAACGGCTTCCAGATTCTGTGCGAAGCGGGCCTCCTGCCCGGCGTGCTCATGCGCAACGCCCAACGCCGGTTCCTGTGCAGGATGCAGCACGTGCGGGTCGAGAACGCGCAAAGCCCGTTCACGCGCCGCTACGCGCCCGGACAGGTGGTCAAGTTCGCCATTGCCCACGGCGAGGGCAATTTCGTCGCCAACGACGAGACGATCGAGCAAATCGAGGCGGAGGGACGGGTCGCGTTCCGTTACTGCGACGCCGAGGGACGGATCGGAAACTCGACCAACCCCAATGGCTCGACAAATTCCATAGCCGGCGTATTCAGCGAGCGGTTCAACGTGCTCGGGCTCATGCCGCACCCGGAAAACCTGATCGATCCGCTGGTCGGCGGAGTGGATGGGCGCGGGCTTTTTGATTCCCTTGCGGCGTGAAGGCCGGCAAGGCCGGCGCCAGACGCCGATCCACAAGCTCTGCGCAAAAAATTTATCTTTGTAGGCTTTTTGTCATAGTGCGGGAACGCTTGTTCGTCATTATCTGATTCGGTTTAGGATAATTGGAACCCATGACTGACGCACTCGACAGGCTGTTCGCCGCTGTCCAGGAGGCGCGGGACCGAAACCCTTCGGTCTCCCGCACCTCCAAGCTGTTCCGCGACGGCGTCCAGAAAATGGCCAAGAAACTGGCCGAGGAGGCGATCGAGGTCGGGCTCGACGCCGTGCAGATGAACCGCGAATTGGTGATCCTGGAGAGCGCCGATGTGCTCTATCATCTCGCGGTCATCTGGGCCGAGTGCGGCATTTCCCCTGCCGACGTCATGAATGAAATCGACCGCCGGGAGCGCGTCTACGGCATCGCCGAGAAGCTCCCGAAACAGGCGAACGCGGCGCAGATGCGGCGGATGACGTCATGGGCGACCCGTCGCAAGGCGCTCTCCTGAGCCGCCGCTGCGGTTAAACCTGGCTCTCAAATCCGACCGTCGGGCGGATTTGCGACCGCTTCGCAGCCGCTCGGCGTTGCAAGCTTCGGTCAGAGCACGACCGGGTTCTGGCCGCCGTCAACAGATAAGGTCACGCCGGTGATGTAGCCGGCCCTCGGCGAGGCCAGGAACAGAACCGCATCGGCGATCTCGCGCGGCGACGCCATTCGGCCGATCGGGATCCGGGCGACGCTGCGCCGGCTCGCCTCCTCGACCGAGATCCCGAACAGCCGCGCATCGGCTGCGAGCCCTTCCGCCACGCGGTCCGTCTCGGTCAGACCGGGACTGACGCCGACCACCCGGACCCCCCTGCCGGCGTAAGCCGCCCCGAGCCCGGCGGTCGCCAGCATAAGCGCCGCGTTGGCCGCGCCGCCGGCGAGATGCGTCGCGGAGGCGATCTTGCCGCCCCCGCCAATGATGCTGACGATGACGCCGCGGCCGCGCGCAGCCATCCGCTTGACCATCGGGTCGATGACATTGACGTAGGAAAAGAACTTGGCGTCGAAAGCCGCGCGCCAGACCTCCGGGGTCAGTTCGTCCGCCGGCGTTCGTCTCGCGGCCCCGGCGGAATTGACGAGGACGTCGACCGGGCCGACGCTGCTCTCGACCGCCTCGATCATCGCGCCCGCCGCAGCGGCGTCGGAAAGATCGGCGACGACGCCGAACGCGCCTTTCAGTTCGAGGCGGGCCCGCTCGACATTGTCGCGCGACCGCGAGCAGATGGCGATTCGCGCGCCTTCAGCGGCGAAAGCGCCTGCGCAAGCGAGTCCGATGCCTTTCGACCCGCCGGTGACCAGAACAACCTTGCCTTCGAGACCAAGCTCCATGGAACGAGGCTCATAGCACCGGTTACGCGGCCGGCCTACCCGAGCACATACTCTCCCGGCGCCGGGCCGAGCGGCGCGAGGCCGGCGCGGGCGAGCCCGACAGGCGGGGGCGCGACCTCCCCGCTCGAACGCGCGCGAAGCCAGTCGAACCAGGCGAGCCACCAGGACTCCTGCCGTATGTCCGCCGCCGCTGCCCAGGCGTCGGGATCGGGCCGAGAGTCTTTCGACGCGGTCGTGGCGATGCGGAAATGCCGGTCTCCCTGGCCGGGCGGCGCAACCACGCCGCGATTGTGACCGCCGTTGACGAGGACGAACGTGATCTCGGTATCGGTCAGATGGTGTATCTTGAACACCGAGCGCCATGGCGCGACATGGTCGCGCTCTGTCCCGATCACGAACATCGGCGCGCGAATGTCCTGCAGCGCGACCAGGCGGCCGTTCAGCCTGAAGCGGCCCTCCGCGAGGTCGTTGTTAAGATAGAGCATGCGCAGATACTCGCTGTGCATCCTGTAGGGCATGCGGGTCGCGTCCGACGACCACGCCGCAAGATCGTCCACCGTCTCCGGCTCGCCCATCAGGTAGTTGTGGATCGCGCGAGACCAGATGAGATCGTTCGAGCGCATGAGATCGAAGGTGCCGGCCATCTGGTTGGCCTCCAGCACGCCCTGCTCCCGCATCATGTCGTCGAGCAAAGCGAGCTGGCTGTCGTCGATGAACAGCTTGAGCTCGCCCGCCTCCTCGAAATCCGTTTGCGCGGCGATCAGGGTCAGCGACTGCAGGCGATCGTCGCCGTCACGCGCCATGCGAGCGGCGGCGATCGCGGCCAGAGTGCCGCCGATGCAATAGCCGACGAGATGCGCCCGGCCGGCCCCGGTGATCGCGAGCGCCGCGCTGAGCGCGGGCGCGAGGCCCTCGCTCAGGTAGTCGTCGAACCCGACCTCGCGATCGGCGGAGGTCGGATTGCGCCACGAGATGCAAAACACGGTGAAGCCGTTGTCGATGAGATGCTTGATGAGCGAGTTCTCGGGCCGCAAGTCGAGAATGTAGTACTTCATGATCCAGGCGGGCGCGATCACCACCGGTTCGGCGCGCACCGACTTGGTCGTCGGGCTGTACTGGATGACCTCCGCGAGTGGTGTCCGCGCCACGACCTCCCCCTTGGTCAGCGCCACCGTCTCTCCCGGCATGAACGCCTTCGCCGCCTCGCTGCGCTCGTTGCGCAGGAGGCGCTGAAGGTCGGCCGCGTAGTTCATCGCTCCCCTTGCAAGGTTAAGCCCGCCCTCGCGCATGGTCTGCTTGAGCGCAACCGGATTGGTCGCGAGGAAATTGGACGGGGCCACGGTGTCCAGCGCCTGGCGGGCAAGGAAGTTGAGGAACGCAAGATGATGGGGCGAGGCGCCATGGACGTCGGACGTCGCATCCTCCCACCATCGCTCGGCGGCGAGAAAGCCGTCCGCGTAAAGTGAGAATGGCCACTGTCGCCAGTCTTCCGCCTCAAAACGGCGGTCAGTCGGCCGCTGGCGCATCGGCGCATGGCTGACCCCCTCAGGCAGCGGCGCCAGCGCGCTGTTCAGGAGCGAGACCTGTTCGGCGACGGCGCTGAGCGCCAAGGCAGACTGACGCCCGGGCGAGACCCCGAGATGCAGCGCCCAATCGGCGGCCGCCTCAGCGATCGCCAACGGCGAGAAGCCGCCGCACAATTTTGCAATATTGGCGTGGGCGACGCGATCGAGCGGATTTTCCTCCTTGATCGAAGCCGTCAGGGGCGGGACCGGCGGCGCCGAAACGGCGGGACCGACCTTCGACCGAGGAGCGCGCGGACGATCAACGAGGCTGTCCATGAATGTCTCCGAGCTTCACGCTGTAGCGACCCGCGGTCATCCGACGGCCGAAGCGCGTTTATACCTCTGCCATCCGGCTGGCATTGAGGCGCATCAATCGGGCGTTGGAGCGGACGAACTCGAAGTCCTTTTTCGGCCGGCGCGTCAGCCGAGCTTCGATCCGTTGGTCATCAGCAGGACCGAATAAAGGGAGGTCGTGCCGCAGATGAACAGCCGATTGCGCTTGGCGCCGCCGAAGGTGACGTTGGCGACGATCTCCGGGATCAGGATCTTGCCGATCAGCGCGCCGTCCGGCTCGTAGCAGTAGACGCCCTTGCCGGTGCTCGTCCACACCCGGCCTGCCCGGTCGACGCGAAAGCCGTCGTACAGCCCGTCCTCAGGAGCGAGCTCGCAAAAGATCTCGCCACCCTTCACGCTCTTGCCGTCGGACGAGACCGTGAAGCGGCGGATGCAGCGCGGCGTGTCGGGCTTGTGGGTCGCGCCGGTGTCGGCCACGTAGAGGTGCTTCTCGTCGGGCGAGAAGGCGATGCCGTTCGGCCGCACCATGCTGTCGATGAGCTTGGTCGCGGCATGGGTCTTTGGATCGACGCGATAGACATAGCAGCCGTCGATCTCGGGCGTCGCCGGCTCGCCCTCGTTGTCGCCGTCAATGCCGTAAGCCGGATCGGTGAACCAGATCGAATCGTCGGACTTGACCACCGCGTCGTTCGGCGAGTTGAAGCGCTTGCCCTGCCACTTGTCGGCGACGACCGAAATCGAACCGTCGAATTCGGTGCGGGTCACGCGGCGGGTCAGGTGCTCGCAGCTGACGAGGCGGCCCTGATTGTCGATGGTGTTGCCGTTTGAGTTGTTGGACCCCTGGCGGAAGACCGAAACCTGCCCGGACTCCTCGACGTAACGCAGCATGCGATTGTTGGGGATGTCGGACCAGACGAGATAGCGCCCAGCGGGGAACCAGACCGGTCCTTCCGACCAGATTGCGCCGGTCCAGTGGCGCGTCACCCGCATGTAGCCGGCGAAAAGCGGCGCAAAGCGTTTGTCGAGGACGACAATGTCCGTTCCTTCGACCTGTCCGTGATACATTGATTGTTCCCCCCAAATCTGCGGCGCCGTTTGTCGGGGCCAAGGTTGGCGCCTTCGGGCGCGAACGGCAATATGAGCCGCGCCGGCCGCCCCGCGTCAAGACTGATCAACCCCGCCGGGCGTAACAATACCGGATCGCCAAATCGACGCTGAGGCTTGCGGCCCGCGCCGGCATCCTCCACATTGATGCTTATGAATTGCTCGCCAGCGCGGGGCGACGCCTCGCGGCTCATCGCCGTTCTGGGCCCGACCAACACGGGCAAGACGCATTTGGCGGTCGAGCGCATGCTGGGGCACGCCTCGGGCATGATTGGCCTGCCCTTAAGGCTGCTCGCCCGCGAGATCTACGACCGGGTGGTCAAGGCGAGGGGCGCGCGCGAGGTCGCGCTGATCACCGGCGAAGAAAAGATCGTTCCCTTAAGGCCGCGCTATTTCGTCTGTACGGTCGAGGCGATGCCGCTTGACCGCAAGGTCGAATTTCTCGCCGTCGACGAGATCCAGCTCTGCGCCGACCCCGAGCGCGGCCACGTCTTTACCCATCGGCTCCTGAACGCGCGGGGGACGGCCGAAACCATGCTGATGGGCGCGGCCACCGTCGCGTCGCTCATCCGTCAGCTCTGTCCGGACGCCGAGATCCAGTTCCGCGAACGCCTGTCGCAACTGACCTACGCCGGACCAAAGAAGCTGACGCGCCTGCCCCGGCGCAGCGCGGTCGTCGCGTTCTCCGCCGACGCCGTCTACGCCATCGCCGAACTTATCCGCCGCCAGCGCGGCGGCGCGGCAGTGGTCATGGGTTCGCTCAGTCCGCGCACCCGCAACGCCCAGGTGAGCCTCTTCCAGTCGGGCGAAGTCGATTTTCTGGTCGCGACCGATGCGATCGGCATGGGACTGAACATGGACGTCGACCATGTCGCCTTCGCCGGCTTGCGCAAGTTCGACGGGCGGCGCCTGCGCGGCCTTCATGCGCATGAGATCGCCCAGATCGCCGGCCGCGCCGGCCGGTTCCGCAAGGACGGCGCCTTCGGCGTCACCGGCGACGCGCCGGAACTCGATCCCGACATCGTCAACGCGGTCGAAGGCCATGTCTTTCCGCCAGTCCTGGCGGCGGAATGGCGCAATGCGCGGCTCGATTTCCAGTCTCTGCAGGGGCTCTTGCGTTCGCTCGCCGCGCCGCCGCCGGCGCCGGCCTTAAGGCTCTCGGAGGAAAGCCAGGACGAGACGACGCTGCGCCAGCTCTCGACCGACGAACTCATCATCCGGCGCTCGCGTGACCGCGCCAATCTGATGCGGTTGTGGGAAGTGTGTCAGACCCCGGACTTCCGCAAGACGACCCAGGACGAGCACGCCCGCCTCATCGGCGCGATGTTCGAGCACCTGACCCAGGGCGACCGGCGGCTGCCGGAAGACTGGATGAACGGCCAGTTCGCCGGCCTCGACCGGGTCGACGGCGACATCGACGCCCTCTCGACCCGGCTCGCCCGGGTGCGGACGCTCGCTTACGTCGCCAATCGCGCCGACTGGCTCGCCGACCCCCAAAGCTGGCAGGGCCGGGCGCGAAGCCTCGAGGACCGGCTCTCCGATACGCTGCACCAATCCTTGATGCAGCGGTTTGTCGACCGGCGCACCAGCGCTCTTCTCCGCAGCTTGAATGAGCGTGCCGGGCCCATCCTCGGCGGCATCGACCCGACTGGGGCGGTGATGGTCGAGGGCCATCTGGTTGGCCGGCTGGCCGGATTCCATTTCGAGCCTGAACGCGGCGCAACGGCGCTCGAGAATCGGGCGCTGCGCAGCGCGGTCGAGCGCGTCGTCGCGCCAGAGGTTGCGCGGCGGCTCGGGGCGCTCGCGAGCGAGGGCGACGAGGCGTTCGAGCTTCAGCCCGCGGGCGTTGTCGCCTGGCGCGGCGAGCCCGCGGGCGAGATCTCCGGCGGCGCGCCATTCGCGCCGCGGGTGCGCCTGATCGGCGATTTCGGGGCCGAGCCGCAACGCGAGCGGGCGGCGCGGCGGCTCGAGGCGTTCGCCGCCGCCGAGGCCAGCCGGCGGCTCGGCGCTCTGAGGCGCCTCAAGGAGGCGATAGAGGACGGGCGGCTCAAGGGGCTTGCGCGCGGCCTCGCCTATCAGCTTGTCGAACAGGCCGGCGCCCTCGACCGAAGGCTGGCGGAGAGCCGGATCCGAGCGCTGAGCCGGCATGAGCGGCGGATGCTGAAGGGGCTGGGGGTGCGGTTCGGCGCCTTCAGCCTCTATCTGCCCTCGCTCCTGACCGCGGAGGCGCAGCTCATCGGCGCCGCTTATGCCGAGCTTGCCCTCCCCGGCTGGCGGCCAGAATCGGGGGCCCTGACGGTTTTGCCCCATCCCGCTCCGCCGCCGGAGGCCCTGTCCTTCCGTGGCCTTCGTTCCGTCGGCGGACTTGCCGCGCCGATCGCCGAACTGGAGCGGCTTGACGCGCTTGCCCGCGCCGCCCTGCCCGACGGCGCCGGCGCGGTCGACCTCAACCCCGCGCTTCTCGCCGCTCTGCGATGGGAATTGGAGGAGGCCGAGCAGGTCATGCGCGGACTCGGCTTCGCCCGGATTCGCAAGGGCGAAGGCGCCGAGGGCGGTCGCTGGCGCCGGCGCGCTGCGCCCCCGCCCGCGACGCCGAGCGAAAATGCGGTCACGCCGTTCGCCGCGCTCGCGTCGCTCGCCAAGCCGACCTCCGCGGCCTCGCGGCGGGCGCGACGCGCCAAGGCCAGGCGCCGCCGCGCCGCCGGACGCGCCGCTTCGTGACCGAAGACGCCTGCCGGATCGACGTCTGGCTGTGGCGCGCACGCTTTTTCAGGACCAGAAGTCTCGCCGCCCGGATCGTCGAGGATGGCGGCGTCAGGCTTGCGCGCGGCGGCGCCCGAAGCTCCGTCGACAAGCCAAGCCGCGCCGTGCGGCCCGGCGACGTCCTCGCCTTCGCACAAGGATCGCGATGGCTCGCGGTCAAGGTCGAGGCGCTCGGCGAGCGCCGCGGCCCGGCGACCGAGGCGAGGGCGCTCTACAGCGTCATGGAGGAGCCGGGCGGGCTGAATGCGGACTGACGGGCAAGCGGCGGCGGGCCAGCCTTGCGCCGCGGCGAGGGTGGTGGAAGGATTTCCAAATTTTCGGAAGGAAATCCAAATCCGGCCGGAACGAAATCAAAAGAAAATCGGAAGGAAATCAAAGCCCTGGGGAAGGAAACCAAAGCGGAAATCTACCTGATCCTAGGATAATAATCCCCACAATTCAAAGAGGTAACCAGAGCCGACACAGAAAGCGACGTTAGCCCGTGAGCCGCCGCGCGTCCGTGCCAAGTCGGCCTCCGACGACAAGACTCACAATAGCCCTGTTTTCTGATTTGTGCAAACTGATGTCGCCTTTATTACGTCGATCCGCCTAGACGACTATCGCTCTTGCCGGTCATGATTCCGCGTAGAGCTTGGGCCGGCGGCGAAGCTTGACCGGCTCGGTCTTTCTGCTCTTGAGCGCCTTCACGCCCGCCAGCGTCGTGACGGTCGCGACGTAGCCGTCCCAGGCGCTCGGGCCGGCGACGCGGCCCTCGCTGGCCGCCGCGATGAAGGCGCGGAACTCGGCGTCGAAAGCCGGGGCGAACCGCTCCCGCCAATCGGGCGGGATGCGGCCCATGAAGGCGCCGTTCGTCTTGACCACGACCTCGCTGCGGTCGGGCAGGCTCACTGCGCCGCTCTCGCCGATGACCTCGCCGCGGATGTCGTAGCCGTAGGCGACATTGACCGAGGTCTCGATCGCGACGAGCGCGCCGGAGCGCATGTCGATCAGCGTCATCAGCGGATCGGCGACGTCGCCAGCGCGGCTGTTGCGGCGCGGCGCGCGCACCGTGATCGCGCCCGGCTCGTCTTCGAGCAGGAAGCGGGCGATGTCGATGTCGTGGACCGCGGTGTCGGTGAGCGACATCTCGCCGGTGTAGTGCGCCGGAACGGAAGCATTGCGATGGCCGCTCTGGAAGATCAGCGGCGCGCCGATCGCGCCCGACGCGATCGTCTCCTTCATCGCGACATATTGCGGGTCGAACCGGCGCATGAATCCCACCTGCACCAGCCGGCGGCCGAACGCGGTCTCGGCGTCGAGGATCGCCGAGCAGTCCGCTTCCGTCGTTGCGAGCGGCTTCTCGCACAGGACCGGCTTGCCGGCCTTGATCGCCGCAAGCACATAGGCCGCGTGGGTCGGACCCCACGACGCCACGATGACCGCCTCAACCTCCCTGGCGAGGATCAGGTCCTCGCCCTCGGCGTAGACCTTGGCGCCGCTGACCAGTTCGGCCGCCTCTCGCGCTCGCGCCTCCTCGACATCGCTGACCGCGACCACGTTCGCGCCTGGGACCGTGGTCATGAGTCGCCGAATGTGCTCCTGGCCGATCATGCCCACGCCGATCACGCCGACATTCACTGTCATGGCTCGCATTTCCCCCCAATAGGTCGGTCGATCAATATCCTACCGCCAGCGTTCCGCGCTGACGCAAGTCCGACGCGCCCTCGAGCTCGCCGTCCGGCGCGCGCAGAATTGTATTCGCCGAGCCCATCGATGGGCTCAAGACGACCTTGTGGCCCATCGCCTCGAGCAGGCGGATGGTGTCCGGCGATACGCCGCGCTCGACGCGCAGCTCGTCGGGCCAGAGCTGGTCGTGGGCGCGCGGCGCGTTCTGCGCCTCGGCGACGTTGAGCCCGTAGTCGATCACATTGACGATGACCTGCAGCACGACGGTGATGATGCGCGAGCCGCCGGGGCTGCCAGTCGCCATCACGAGCTTGCCGTCCTTGAACACCAGCGTCGGGCTCATCGACGACAGCGGGCGTTTCATCGGGCCGGGAGCGTTGGCGTCGCCGCCGAGGAGCCCGTAGACGTTGGCCGCTCCGGGTTTGGCGGCGAAGTCGTCGAGCTCGTTGTTGAGCAAGACGCCCGTGCCGTCGGCGACCAGCCCGCTGCCATAGGGAAGGTTGAGCGTATAGGTGTTGGCGACCGCGTTGCCGTCTGAATCGACGATCGAGAAGTGGGTCGTCTGGTCGCTCTCGTAGCGCTGCGGGTCGCCGGGGCGAATGTCGGCGGCGGGGCGGGCGCGATCGGGCGAGATGAGCGAGCGCAAATGGTCGGCGTAGGCCTTGGAGGTGAGACCCGCGAGCGGGATCTTCATGAAATCGGGATCGCCAAGGTAAGCCGCGCGATCGGCGTAGGCGAGCTTCTCCGCTTCCGCCATCTCGTGCAGCGAGGCGGCGGAATTGAGGCCCTGCTCGGCCAAGGGGAAGCCTTCGAGGATGTTGAGGATTTCGATGATGTGCGCGCCCCCGGACGAGGGCGGCGGCATCGAGACGACGGTATAGCCGCGATAGGTTCCGCTCACCGGCTGGCGCTCGACCGCGCGATATTTGGCGAGGTCGGCCATTGTCATCCGCCCGCCCGCCGCCTGGACCGCGGCGACGATCTTCTGCGCCACCGGTCCGCTGTAGAAGCCCGCCGCGCCATTCGCGGCGATCGTCTCAAGCGTCGCCGCGAGGTCGTCGAGCGCGATGTGATCGCCGGCCCGTTTCACGCTTCCGTCGGCCCTGAGAAACATGCCGGCCGACGAAGGATGGCTGGCAAGCGCTTTGGCCGCCAAGGGGAGCGAATCGGCGACGTCGTCGTCGACGGTGAGACCCTCGCGAGCGAGCGCGATCGCCGGAGCGACGAGCTCGGCGAACGAGAACTTGCCGGAGCCGTATTTGCGCCAGGCGAGCTCAAGGCCGGCGACCGTCCCCGGCACGCCGACCGCGAGGCCGGAAAAGCGCGACTTGAACGGATCGGCCTCGCCGTTGGCGTCGAGGAACACGTCCTTGGTCGTCGCCGCGGGCGCGGCCTCGCGATAGTCGATCGCGATCGTCTCATTCCGATCAGCGCGATGAACCAGCATGAACCCGCCGCCGCCGATATTGCCGGCGCGCGGCAGGGTGACGGCGAGCGCAAAGCCGACCGCGACTGCCGCATCGACCGCATTGCCGCCTCGCTTCAGGATATCGAGCCCGACTCTCGACGCCTCCGCCTCCTGAGTCACAACCATGCCATGTCTGGCGATGACCGGTCGCGCGGTGGCGAACGGGGAAATGACCGGCGCCGGGTCGGCGCTGACGGCCTGCGAAGCAAGGCAGAGGAGGGCGAAGGCGGAGAAGTGAAGCGGTCTCAACGAATTCGTGGTTCCTGCGGCGGCCGTCATCGCGGGAGCGAAGCGACGTGGCGATCCAGAGCCACAGCCGCCGCCCTTGAGCCGCTGGCTCGCTTCGGCTCACGCTCGCGATGATGTCTTTAATGTTTTCGCGCGCCCCGTCTAGCCGATTTCTATGACCGCGCCCCGCCTGAGCAAGGGGCTGAGCTTGCGCATGTCGGCGGCGGAAATCGCGACGCAGCCCGCCGTTGGCGCCAGCCCCGGGCGCGCGAGGTGGAAGAAGATCGCGCTACCGCGTCCCTTCGCGCGACGGGAGAAATTCTGATCGAGGACGAAGGTCAGATCATAAAGGTGATCCTCGCGCCACATGCGGTCGGTGCAGTCCGCGGCAGGCAGGCGGACCGGGCGATTGTAGCGCGGGCTCTCCGGGTCCTCGCACCAGCCCTGATCGCGCCGCATGGCGTGAAGCGGGACGCCCGCGGCCTGCGGCCGCGCGCGGTCGGGCCGGTAATAGCCCCAGAGCAGCCTGAACCGCCCCGCCGGCGTGCCGCGATCGCCCTCGCGCTTGTTGCGGACGATTCCGGCCGGCCCAAGCGCGCAGGGCATGCGGAATGGACCCGCGGTGAGCCAGCCGCGGGCGCGGGCGCCGGCAAGCGGACGAACGCGGAGAAGAGCGAGGCGCGAGAGCAAGGGCCACCCGAGTCGCGAGAACGCCGCATCATGCGCGCCCAACCCGCCGCCCTCAAGCGTTATGCCCGAGCGTAACTCACGCACATTTGCCCATCCTCGCGTTGAATTGAGCGCGTACCGGCGCCGAATCGCCGTGCTTGCCCTATACTCGGATCCGCGTCGCGCTGGAGCAGCCGACCGGAGAATCGCAAGACATGGTCACCCTAACTGTCAACGGCAGCGCACACACGCTCGACCTCGAGCCGGACATGCCCCTTTTGTGGGCGCTGCGCGACGAACTCGGCATGGTCGGAACGAAATTCGGCTGCGGCGCGGGTTTGTGCGGCGCCTGCACGGTGATCATCGACGGCGAAGCGACGCGGTCCTGCATCACGCCGGTGAGCGCCGCCGCGGATAAGACGATCCTCACCATCGAGGGCCTTGGCGAGAAGGAGCTGCACGCGGTGCAGAAGGCCTGGATCGAGGCCGACGCGCCGCAATGCGGCTATTGCCAGTCAGGGCAGATCATGGCCGCGGTCGCGCTCCTTTCGCACAATCCCCGTCCCAGCGACGCGGACATCGACGACGGGATGACCAATATCTGCCGCTGCGGGACCTACCCGCGCATGCGCGCGGCGATCCACCACGCCGCTGAATTGATGAAGATCTGAGGGGAGGCCGCCGTGACAGTCATGCTCTCCCGCCGTGTTTTCATCCGCGCGAGCCTTTCCGCCGCCGGTGGCCTGATGATCGCCGCGATCGCGCCCGAATTCGCCGGGGCGACGACAATCTCCGGCGAGCCGTGGAGCCCGGAAAACGGCTCCTCGCCCGACGAAGTCAACGCGTTCGTGGTCATCGATCCCGACAATGCGATCACGCTCCGAGTTCGCCAAATCCGAAATGGGCCAGGGCGTGCTGACGTCGATGGCGATGATCGTCGCCGAGGAGTTGGAATGTGACTTCGCCAAGGTCAAGGTCGAGTACGCCTCCGCACATCGCAACCTGATCGACGGCAAGGCCTACGGGCAAATGGGAACGGGCGGCTCTTCATCGGTGCGCCGCTCGCGCGTCTTCCTCCAGCAGGCGGGCGCGTCAGCCCGGGCGCGGCTCATCGCCGCGGCCGCGTCGGAATGGGGCGTCGAACCGTCCGCTTGCATCGCGAGCGCCGGCTTCGTGCGGCATGAAGCCTCGGGGCGCTCGGCGTCCTTTGGAGAGCTCGCGCCCGAGGCCGCCAAGGTCGCGCTCACCGCCGAGCCGGCGATCAAGACGCCCGATGAGTTCAAGCTCATCGGCCAAGGGATCAGGCGCATTGATACAGCGCTCAAGGCGACCGGCGCGGCGCGATTCGGCATCGACACCCGCCTGCCGGGCATGGCCTACGCCGCCGTCGCCAATTGTCCGGTGTTCGGCGGCAAACTCAAGTCCTATGATTTTTCCGCCGTCTCGGGGCGCCGGGGGATCATCGCCGCCGTGCCGGTGACCAATGGCGTCGCGGTGGTCGCTGACAATTTCTGGCGCGCCAAGGAAGCGCTGGCCGCGATGCCAATCGAATGGGACCTCGGTCCAGCCGCTTCGACCGACAGCTCTGAGTTCGCCGCCGAATATCGCGCCGCGCTCGACGGCCCGCTCGCCGACGGCGGCGGCCATGGCGACGTCGCCGCGGCCTTCGCCAAGCCGGCGAAGGTGGTCGAGGCGGTGTACGAGGTTCCCTATCTCGCGCATGCGCCAATGGAGCCGCTCAACGCGACCGCCCATTGGCGGCCCGACCGGATCGACGTGTGGATGGGCACGCAAGACCCCGATTCCGCGCTTCAGCGCGCGGCCGAGGCCGGCGGAGTCGATCCGAAGGCGGTCGTCGTCCACAATTGCTTCCTGGGCGGCGGGTTCGGCCGGCGCGCGGTCAACGACGAATTGACCCAGGCGGTCGAGGTCTCCAAAGCGCTCAATCGGCCGATCAAGCTGATCTGGACCCGGGAAGAAGACATCCGCTCGGACCGCTACCGGCCGCAGGCGGCGTTGCGAATGCGCGCCGCGCTCGGCGAGGACGGCGCGCCCGCCGGCTTCGCATTCACAACCGCGGTTGGCTCGATCACCCGCTCGCTCGGCTGGGGCAAGGTCGAGAACGGCGTCGAACGCCAAGCGGTCGAGGGCCTCTCCAACTGTCCCTATCGCGCTGACGCGCTGAAAGTCGGCGTCAACCTCAAGAACACCCATGTGCCGGTCATGTTCTGGCGGTCGGTCGGCTCGTCGCAGAACGCGTTCGCGGTCGAGAGTTTCATCGACGAGGTCGCCCATGCGGCCGGCCGCGACCCGCTCGAATACCGCCGCTTGCTGCTCGAAGGCCGGCCCGATTTCCTCGCCGTCCTCGATGCGCTCGCCTTGAAGGGCGACTGGGGCAAGCCTTTGCGCAAGGGCGTCGGGCGCGGAGTCGCCATCCACGAGGCCTTCGGCACCATCGTCGGCGAGATCGCCGAAGTCTCAGTCACCAGCCGCGGCGAGGTTAAGGTCGAGCGCGTCGTCGCTTGCGTCGACTGCGGCCACCTCGTCAATCCGCTCACCGCCGCGATGCAGATCGAAAGCGCGGTGCTCTACGGGCTGACGGCGGCGCTGTTCGGCGAGATCACGATCAAGCAGGGCCGGGTCGTTGAGGGCAATTTCGACACCTACCCGATCGCCCGCATGGCCGACGCGCCGGCGATCGAGACCCATTTCGTGCTCTCCGGCGGCGACAAATGGGGCGGTCTCGGCGAACCCGGCACGCCGCCGATCGCGCCAGCGGTCGCCAACGCCATTTTCGCCGTCACGGGAAAACGCATCCGCTCGCTGCCGCTGAAGAACGCAGCGCTCGGGGTATGAAGGCAGCGGTTACGCGCCGCCGACAGATAGCGCCGATTTTGTTTGCCCCGTCGCGATCTTGCAGCCCGTCTGGCGCGGCCCTTGTCCCGTCGATCATTCGACGACCGGCGCGGCGCCACCGGCGGCCGCAGCTTTCTCGGCTTGCGTGCCGCGGCGCTGGCGGCGCTGCGCCGCCTGTACCGCCAGCCCCACCGCCAGGATCAGCATTGAACCATTGAACAGCGGTTCGACAAAGAACGGCGCGCCGAGCTGATTGAGGCCGGCGACGGTCACCGCGAGCACGGCGACCGCAAGCACCGTCCCCCAGACGTTGACCCGGCCCGGCCGTATCGACGTTGCGCCGAGAAGCGCCGCGGTGAAAGCCGGCAACAGATATTCCTGGCCGACCGAGCTTTGGCCCACCTGCAGCTGCGATTGCAGCACGACGCCGGCGAAGGCCGCGAGCGTTCCAGCGGCAATAAAGCCAAGCGTTACGTATCGCCTGGCCGAAATCCCGTTGAGCTCCGCCGCTCGTGGGCTCGCGCCGAGCACATAGAGATAACGGCCAAGCGGCAGGTATTCGAACACGACCCAGAGCGTAAGACTGACGACGAGAGCGTAAATCGCCGGCGCCGGCACGATCCACACGCTGCCGGAAATGGCCAGGAACTCCGGCGGCAGCGAAGCGAGCACCTGCTGGCCGCCGGTGTACCAGGCGTTGAGCCCGTAGAGAATGGTGCCGGTTCCGAGCGTGGCGATGAACGAATCGATCTTCACCCGGGTGATCAGGAAACCGTTCACGAGCCCGACCGCCGCGCCCATCAGAAGCACCGCTGCGATCGCCGCCCACCACGGCAAGCCCTGGCCCTGCAGCCCGATCGCGAGCACCTGAGAGATGCCGACGTTGAAGCCCGCCGAGAGATCGAACTGATTGGCGACCATCGGAATGAACACCGAAAGCGCCACCAGGAGCTGCACCGACTTGTTGCTGAGAATGGAGCGGATGTTGAAATAGGTGAGGAACGTGTCGGGCTTCAGCAACGAGAACACGATGACGAGAAGAACGAACAGGACG
Organism: uncultured Alphaproteobacteria bacterium; assembly: GCA_963806935.1. Taxonomy (GTDB): domain Bacteria; phylum Pseudomonadota; class Alphaproteobacteria; order Rhizobiales; family Beijerinckiaceae; genus Roseiarcus. Next base: position 9,652 of record CAWEAT010000047.1, on the reverse strand, counting down.
AGCAGACCCCAAACGGAGATCGCCCGCGTCACCAGAGCGCCGAGCGAGCGGGCGGCGTCGCGACTCATGTCGCCGCTCCATCGCGAGCGGTCCAAGTCCCGCCCGACGCGGCCGCAGTCAACGCCGCGACGGTCAGTGCATGGCCTGGAATCTCGGCCGTCACCTGCCCGCGGCTGAACACCAGCGCACGGTGGCAGACGCGCTCGACTTCCTCGAAATCAGACGAGATCAACAACACCGCCAGTCCCTTGCGCAGCGAAAGCTGCAGCAGATGGTAGATGTCCGCCTTGGCCCCGACGTCGACCCCGATCGTCGGCTCCTCGAGAATGAGGAGCTTAACGTGGGCCTCCATCCAGCGCGCGAGCACCACCTTTTGCTGATTGCCGCCTGACAGCGTCGCGACCGGCTCCTCCACCCCCGCCGTCTTGATGGAAAAGCGCTTGACCGCCGCCTGGGCTTGGCCGAGTTCGGTTGCGCGCGACACGAACTCCAGCACGCCTTTGCCGCTCGCCGCCGGATTCAAGTAGATGTTTTCGCGCACGTCGAGGTTCGCGGCGAGGCTCTCATCGGACCGGCGGCTCGATACGAATCCAACGCCCCGGGCCATCGCCGCCGCCGGGCTCAGAGGCGCCAGCGGCTCGCCGTCGAGCGTCAGCCGACCAGAATCCATCGCCGTGTGACCGAAGATCGCCCGTCCAATGGTGTGATGCCCGGCGCCGCGCAAGCCCACGAGCCCCAGGGTTTCGCCGGCCCCGACGGCGAATGACACCGGGCCGACGTGTTGGGCGACGAGATTATCGACCGACAGCGCGACGCGATCGGAAGGTTGCGTCGGCCGCACGAACGCGTCGGTCATCGACCGTCCGACGATCATCTGCACCAGTTCTCCGGCGTTGGTCTCGCGCGCCGCAACCGTCGCCAGCCGGCGGCCATCGCGAAGAACCGTCACTCGGTCGGCGATGCGCATGACCTCGTCCAGGCGATGAGTGACGTAAACAATTCCGATGTTGCTCGCGCGCAATCGGCGCAAGGTCTCGAGCAGACGCTCGACATCGGCCTCGGGAAGCGCCGCGGTCGGTTCGTCGAGAACGAGGATGTCCGACTTGATCGCCAGCGCCCGGCCGATCGCGACCAGGGAACGCTCGGCGGCCGGCAGAGAAGAGACTGGGGTCTCCGGGTCGAGTTCGCTGCCCATGATTGCGAGCGCCTGGGCGGCGGCGTCTCTCACTCTTGGCCACGATATGAGACCGGTCCGGGATCGAGGATAGCCGGTCTGGATCGCGACGTTCTCCGCGATCGTCATCGAACTCGACGAGCCCTAGATCCTGATGGATGAAGGCGATCGGGAGCGCATCCGTTTCCGGATCGGCCGGCTTTCCGGCAAACAGGATGTCCCCGCCGTCCGCCTGGTAGACCCCAGCCAATACTTTGATCAGGGTCGATTTGCCCGCTCCGTTCTGTCCGAGGAGCGCGTGGACCTCTCCGCGATGGACGTCGAAGTCGACGTGGTCGAGCGCGAGTGTGCCGGTGAAGCGCTTGACCAGCCCGGCCATTGCGAGCAACGGCGCCGGTCCGCCTTCCGAACGGAGCTGGTTGACAGAGTCCATCATCGACCCGGCTGCACAATCATTGCGAGAAGCAAGGCGACGAAGCAGGCCCGGAACCGCAGCGTTGCGGCGGTGGCCGGGATTGCTCCGCCATAGCCCCTCGAGTCACGGGCGTCTCGCGACGCCCGGCGGCTCGAACAAACGGGACTACTTGACGCCCCAGATGTCGAGATAGTGCTGCTTATAGTTGTTGCTGGGGATGAAGGTGTTCTGGTCGCCGCCTTCGGAGTGAATATTTTCCTTTGTGACGAGGAATGGCGGCTGCACGAATCCGCTCTGCGGCTCGTTGTGGAACGCGCGGTTGAGTTCGTCCGCCGCCTGCCACGCCTGCAGCTCGATCGGCTCGCTCACCGTCACCGTCTGATACTGGTCGCCCTTGCGGATGCGATCATAGGCCGAACGATTGCCGTCGGCGCCGATCAGCTTCGCCTCATCCGGCTTGACCCCGCCGGAGCGTAAGACGGGCACGGCGAAATCCCAGTCGTTGTCGCCGACCGAAGTCCCGTAGATTGGCAGCCCGAAGCGCTGAACCCAGCTCGTCGTCAGCTGGGGCTGGCGCTGCGCCGCCTCGGAGGCGGGAGAGTTGACATAGTCGAGCACCTTGCAGCCGGGGCACTTCTCGATCTCGTCCTTGGTCGCGGTCGATTTGACCTTGGCGATTGCGTATTCGTTGTGGGTGAGGATGACGACGCGGGCTTTTCCGTCAGAATCGGCGATTGCCCAGTCGGCCTCCGCCTTGCCGATTTCGCGCGGATCCTCCTGGATGTTCACGAAAAGATTGAGATCGGGCTGAGGCCCGGGCAATCCGGCGGCGTGGAGCCCGACAAACTTGATGCCCTGCGCCACGCCGGCCTTTATCGGGTCTTGCAGGCTCGCCGCGTCGGCAAAGAGCGCGATGCCGTCCGGCTTCAGGGCGATCGCCTGATTCATGCCGGCAAGCCAGGACGTGGGACTGCCTTTGCCGTCGATGACGGTGACGTTCCACCCGAGCTTTTCTCCCGCTTCCTTGAGGTAGACGCCATAGAGATGAGAAATGTCGTTCTGCTCGTCGCCCGACAGAAAGACGATCTTCTTGCCGGGCTCGGGCTTCGGCGCCTTGGTCGGCCCCTCCCAGGTGGTCTGCGGCCCAGCGTATTTGGCGACCGCGGCCTTGGCGTCCGACACGGCGTCGGCGCGAGCGGGCGGAACGGCGATCAGCGCGGCGAGCGCGACAGCGCCGCCGAACAAAATATGATGACTGGCTTCACCTCTCATGTGCTTTCCTCCCTTTTCAAGTTCGCGCCTCGGCGTCGAACAGGATTCCTCTCTCATATCGGCAATCTTGAGCAGCAGCTTTCGCGAATGACCAGCTTCGGCGGCAGAATGATGCTCTCGGGCGAGCCATCGGGCGACTTGATCCGGCGCAGCAACAGGCGGGCGCTTTCCTCACCGATCTCGCGCGCGCCGATGGCGACGCTCGTCAACGCGGGGCGGTGCATCGCCCCTTCGGGAATATTGTCGAAGCCGATGACGGCCGCATCGCGGCCGGGCGCGAGCCCCAGATCGGCAAGACCGAGCATGACGCCGAGCGCGCACAAATCGTTGTGGCAGATAACCGCGGTCGGGGCGGTCGTCCTGTCTTGGAACAGCTGGGCGACCGCGGCCGCCCCATCCTCTCGCGTCGGCAAGCAATTGACGATCGGCCCGACCGGCAGTCCGAATCTCGGGGAGAATGGCGCGGAAGGCCTCGGTTCGATCTCGGGCCGGCGATACCCGTCGCGCGCCGCCGACAAAGGCGATGCGCTCATGCCCGAGGCCGATCAAATGCTCGGCCGCCAAGGTCATTCCGAGCCGAAAGTCGGCGCTGACGTAGTCGGCGCCCTGCCCGCCGACGCGCCGTAACATTTGCACGACGGGAACGCCGTTGCGCTTCAGTTCGTCGACGACGTCGGCTGCGGTGCCTTCTGCCGGCGCGAGCAGGATGCCGTCAACGCGATGCTCGCGCATGCGAGCGATGAAGCGGCTCTGGCGGGCGGGCGATTCTGCGGTATTGGCGACGAAGGCGACCCAGCCCGCCTGATCGAGGGCGTCATCGATTCCCGCCGCGAGCTCGGCGTAGAACGGATTGGTGATTTCGCAGATGACCAACCCGACGGTATGCGTGAGGCGCGCGCGCAAATTCGCCGCAGCGCGATGGTAGACATAGCCAAGCGAGTCCATGGACGACTGAACGCCGGCCCTGGTGGTCGCCGCAACCAGGGGACTGTTGCGCAGCACCAGAGAGACTGTCGCCGCCGACACCCCTGCGTGCCGGGCGATATCCTTTACGGTTGGGCGCAAGCGCTCCCTCTGACGATCATTTGCGATTTAGATCGATCTAATAGAATTTATCCGGCAATCGCAGGGGAACGTCAATGGGAATCTTGAAAGCATCCAATGGCGCTCCGAGGTCAAGGCCGGCTCCTCTTGCCGCCGTTCGCGGCCCGGATTCTCTCGGTCCGAGGGTCGCAATTTTGGCAATAGATGATATTCATGCGGTCCTTTCGATCCGGCCATCAGCAGGGCGCCCATGAATTCAGAGACCCGGGTTTCCACACGCGTCGAGACGCCGCGGCAAGACCCGCTCGCCGACATGGTCTTTGTGCCGGGCGGGGAATTCCGCATGGGTTCGGACCAGCATTATCCCGAGGAGGCGCCGGTCCACCGGGTCAGCGTCGGCGCATTCTGGATCGACGTCGCGCCGGTGACGAACCGGCAGTTCCGCAGGTTCGTCAACGCCACGAACCACGTCACCTTCGCCGAGATCGCGCCCGATCCGAAAGACTATCCAGGCGCGTTGCCGCACATGTTGAAGGCCGGCTCGCTCGTCTTCTCGCCTCCCGACGCGCCGGTCGATCTCAAGAATTGGTCGCAATGGTGGCGATTCAAGTTCGGCGCCGACTGGCGCAGGCCCTATGGGCCGCGCAGTTCGATCAGCGGGCTCGACAACCACCCGGTGGTGCATGTCGCCTATCGTGACGCAGAGGCGTATGCGCGCTGGGCCGGCAAGGAACTGCCGACCGAGGCCGAGTGGGAATATGCGGCGCGTGGCGGCCTCGACGGGGCTGAATTCGCCTGGGGCGACGAGTTGACTCCCGAGGGAAAACAAATGGCCAACACCTGGCAGGGGGCGTTTCCGCATGAGAACAAGGCGCTCGATGGTTATGAGCGCACGTCGCCGGTCAAGTCGTTTCCGCCGAACGGTTACGGGCTTTACGACATGATCGGAAACGTCTGGGAGTGGACGACCGATTTCTGGACCACTCGCCACCCTTCTGACGCGGCCAAAGCCTGCTGCGTGCCGCAAAACCCGCGCGGTGGCCCGGAGGCCGAAAGCTACGACCCATGCCAGCCGGAGATTCGCATTCCGCGCAGGGTGCTGAAGGGCGGCTCGCACCTGTGTGCGCCGAACTATTGCCGCCGCTACCGGCCCGCCGCCCGGCACGCCGAGGCGGTCGACACTTCAACGAGCCATGTGGGCTTCCGCTGCGTGGTGCGCGGGGCCGCCGCGAATTGACCGATGCGCCCTCGAGAAGCGCGGTCGTCCAGGCGCGACTGGCGGTCGGGCTGCTTGTCGGCCTCATCGTCGGCGGGGCGCTCTGGTACGGCTTTACGGCAGAGAGTTCTCGGTCGTTTGTGGAGCGACATTTTGGACAGGCCCGGCGGCCCGATGACCTTCCGCTTCATTCTTCAGCCGGCAATGGCGCTCATCGCCGCACTGCGCGACGGCGTCAAGGACGCGCGGCTGGGACGCCGGCCGTATGTCTGGGCGCTTATTCACGGCGTTCGCGAGCCCCAGGGCCGCGGCGGGCGTCTCTGGGAAGGCGTCGTCGCCACGGCGAGGATCATCATCCTCGGCATTGTAATGGACACCGTCTACCAATGGGTGGTGTTCAAGACTTTCTATCCGGCGCAGGCGGCGGTGATCGCGATTTTGCTCGCCTTCGTTCCCTATATCGTGCTTCGCGGTCCCATTGCGCGCATTGCGCGTCATTGGGTCGCGTCGCCCGCATCCAGCTGAACAGTTTATAGAGAAGACGATGGCGCCCCCGATCTCAAGTTCGATACGAACACCGAGTTGGCGTCGCGCCGCACCGGCATGTCGTTTCAGCGGACCCGGATGAGCGCCGATCGGACGCTGATGTCGGTCATCCGCACCGCGCTCTCGCTGATCGGCTTCGGCTTCACAATCGCGCAAGTGTTTCAAAAACTGCGCGATCAAGATATCATCACCAAGGCGGCCGCCCCGCGCAACTTCGGCCTTGCCCTGGTTGGGCTCGGAATTGTGATGCTGGTCCTCGGCATCGGCTACCACGTGCAGTTCATGCTGGGGCTGCGCCATTTGAGGGAGTTGATGCGCGCGGAAGGCCTGGTCCATGGCGAGAGTGTCTTTCCGGTATCGCTGACGCTGATTACCGCGCTCATCCTCCTCGCCATCGGCGTTGCTGCGATCCTGAGCATGGCGTTTCACGTCGGACCGTTCGAATAGGGAGGCGCATGGCTCAAAGTTGAATGGTCGTTTTGCGCTTTCGTAGAGCGCGTCGGGATCAATTTGTCCGTTGGAGATTCAATTCAAGGATCGGAGTAGGAAATGCCTAAGTCACCGAAGCCGAAGACCGACAAGCCGAATATCCTCGTTATCTGGGGCGATGACATCGGCATCGCCAACCTGAGCTGCTATTCGCACGGCCTCATGGGCTATCAGACGCCCAACATCGACCGCCTCGCCAAGGAAGGGATGATGTTCACCGATTCGTACGGCGAACAATCCTGCACTGCAGGCCGGTCGTCCTTCATCACCGGGCAGAGCGTTTATCGCACGGGCCTCTCCAAGGTCGGCATCCCGGGCGCGCCGATCGGCATGAATGAGAAGCTCATCACGATCGCCGCCGCGCTCAAGAACCAGGGCTACGCCACCGGCCAATTCGGCAAGAACCACCTCGGCGACCTCAACTCGATGCTGCCGACCAACCATGGCTTCGACGAGTTTTATGGCAACCTCTATCACCTCAACGCCGAGGAAGAGCCGGAAGCGGACGACTATCCCGACGAGAAGGAGTTTCCGAACTTTCACAAGACGTTCGGCCCGCGCGGGGTCATGCACTCCTTCGCGACGGAGACCGACGATCCGACCGTCGAGCCCCGCTGGGGCAGGGTCGGAAAGCAGAAGATCGAGGATACCGGCCCTCTTACCAGGAAGCGCATGGAGACCTGCGACGACGACTTCGTCGCGCGGGCCAAGGAATTCATGAAAAAGGCGAACGACGCCGGCAAGCCGTTCTTCGTCTGGCTCAACACCACCCACATGCACGCCTTCACCCACACCAAGCCAAAAAGCTTGGGTCAGGCGGGGCGCTGGCAATCACCCTATCACGACACGATGATCGACCATGACAAGAACGTCGGCCAGGCGCTCGACTTCCTCGACGAAGCCGGCATCGCCGACAACACCTTCGTGATGTATTCGACCGACAACGGCCCGCACATGAACTCCTGGCCCGACGGGGCGATGACCCCGTTCCGCAGCGAGAAGAACACCAATTGGGAAGGCGCCTTCCGGATCCCAATGGTGGTGAGGTGGCCAGGCAAAATCAAGCCAGGCCAGGTCTCGAACGAGATCATCCAGCACCACGATTGGTTTCCGACTTTCCTCGCCATGGCCGGCGAGCCCGACATTATCGAGAAGCTGAAGAAGGGTTACACGGCGATCGGACGCACCTATAAGAACCACCTCGACGCCTATAACCTGCTGCCTTACCTGACGGGGCAGGAGAAAAAGAGCCCTCGCAATTTCTTCATGTATCTCAGCGACGACGGCGACGTGCTCGGCTTGCGCTACGACAATTGGAAGGTCGTGTTCATGGAGCAGCGCTGCCCCGGTACGCTGCAGGTCTGGGCGGAGCCGTTCACCAAGCTCAGGGTGCCGAAGCTCTTCAACCTTCGCACCGATCCTTTCGAGCGGGCGGATATCACTTCCAACAGCTATTATGACTGGTTCCTGCGGCGCGTCTTCATGATCTACGGCGCCCAGGCGGCAGCGTCACAATGGGCGGCGACCTTCAAGGACTTCCCGCCGATTCAGAAACCCAACACCTTCACGCTCGACGACGCTTTGAAAGCGATGCACGAGACTGCGGCAGGAATGCACTGAGGGCGCTTTATTGAGCTGAGCGGCGGCCCTTTGACCGCCGTTCAGCGGCGCGCGCATCGGTCGAAGGTCGCGCGCTTGAATCTGTTCCGCGGATGGAGGGCGGATGCGAGCGGCTTCGGTGGAAGAGAGCGCGCTACGATCCTCCGATCCATCTGAGGAAGTACGCGCCTTTTACGAGAGCCATCCCTATCCGCCCCCGCTCGGCAACCTGGATCGGCATCGCGAGCTCTATCGCGATCCCGGTCGTCGGCAGGCGCTGTCGTTGCTCCTATGGCCGGCGCGACGGCCGACGCCAGATCGCAAGATTTTGATCGCGGGCTGCGGCACGTCGCAGGCAGTCATTCATGCAATGCGAGAGCCGAACGCGCAGGTGATCGGGATCGACATCAGCGAGTCCAGCCTCAGCCACACGCGAGATCTTCAGCAGAAATATTCGATCCGGAACCTCGATCTCCGGCGGCTTGCGATCGAAGACGTAGGGCGGCTCGGCCAGACCTTCGATGAGATTGTCTGCACCGGCGTCTTGCACCACCTGCCCGACCCGGACCTTGGCCTGCGGTCTTTGCGCGCTGCTCTGACGCTGGATGGGGCGCTCCACCTGATGGTCTATGCGGCGTATGGCCGTGCTGGCGTCTACATGATGCAGGAATATTGCCGCCTGCTGGGGGTTCGCGCAAACGACCAGGAGTTGCAGACGCTTGGCGCCACGATCGGCGCGCTTGCCCCCGATCATCCGATCGCGGCCACAGCGAGCCGGGCGAAGGACTTCCGACAACCTGACGCCCTCGCCGATGCGCTTCTCCACCCGGTCGACCGGGCTTACACCGTTCCTGAGATCTATGCCTGGCTCGAGCGTTGCGGGCTAAAGTTTGCGCGCTGGCGCGAGCAGGCGCCGTATCTGCCGCAATGCGGGGCGATCGCTGGCATGCCGCACGCGACGCGTCTGGCCTCGCTACCCGCGCCGCTGCAACATGCTGCGGTCGAACTCCTGCGCGGGACCATGACCAAGCATGAGTTCATCGCCTATCGCGACGACCGCGACGGCGAAAGCCAGCCCATTTCCTTCGAGGGCGAAGCTTGGCTGAGCTACGTCGCCGTGCGCCTGCCCTGGACGCTTGTCGTGCGCGAGCGCCTGCCTCCTGGCGCATCGGCGGCTCTCATCAATCGGGCGCACACCTATGCCGACCTCGCCCTGCCGATCAACGCCGCTCAGGAGCGGGTGATCGCCGCGATCGACGGCAAGCGTACGGTCGGCGAGATTCTAAAGACCGCCGCCGCAAGCGTCGAACCCGATCAGGGGCGCGAGTTCATCGAGCGGCTATGGCGCTACGATCAGATTGTGATCGACGCGACAGGCTCGGCCTGACAATTGTTCGCGGAGGGGGCGGCATTGGAGAAGTCTGAAATCCGCGGGGAGGGCCGGGGTCCGTGAAAGAATGGCTGGTCCTCGCCACCAACGCCGCCGTTGACGTCATCGACTGGCTGGCGCTGATCGTGATCGTCCTCGGCGCCGCTGAAGCCTTCGTCCGCGGCGTTTGGGCGATGTTTGCGTCGCCAGACGGACATGTTCAGCCTGACGCATGGCTTCGTCTCGGTCGATGGCTCGTCGCCGGACTGACTTTCCAGCTCGCCGCCGACATCCTCGAGACCGCCATCACTACGAGCTGGGACGAGGTGGCGCGGCTCGGGGCAATCGCGGCGATCCGCACATTCTCAACCATTCCTCGACGCGATCTCGGCGAAATCCGTCGAAGGCGTAGTCCGCCCGAAGCCGATCCCTGACGGCCCGCTTGAAATGGCGCCTCATCTCGGCACCTCAACTCCGCGTCGAGCAACGCCGCGGGCGGCTTCTGGACTTGCAGAAGAATAGGTTCAA
>CAWEAT010000046.1:0-52558 GCA_963806935.1 uncultured Alphaproteobacteria bacterium | reverse complement strand
GCGGTATTCGGCCTCCGTAGCCTTTAGAGCAGATTGCATTGGGCTCGAACCGCGCCCGTCATTACGAGCGCAGCGAAGCAATCCAAGGGACGTCCCTTGTTCGCTGGATTTCCTTCGTCGCTGCGCTCCTCGCAAAGACGATTCCACCCAAAGGCAACGCGCTCCAGGCCGGATCACCACTTCTCCTTGAACGGGCGCGCTTCGACCTCGAAACTCCAGGCGGCGCGATCTTGGCTGACAAGGTCGGCGGCGATTGCGGCGACCCCGACCGGATCGATGAAGAAGTCATCCGCCTTGTCGGTGAATCGCGAGCGCGTCACCGGACCGCCGACCACGCCGTCGACGACGATCAGGGCGACGTGAATTCCCGCCGGCCAGAGATGTCGAGCCATCGATTCGGCGAGCGCCCGCTGGGCCATCTTGGCCTGCGCAAACGCGGCGGTTCCCGCCGCGCCGCGTCGCGAGGCGGTCGCGCCGACGACGATGATCGCCCCCCGCCCCTTTTGCTTCATCGCAGGGATCGCTTGCCGGGCGCTCAGGAAGAGACCGAGCGTGTTGATGCGCCATGACCGCTCGAGATCCTCGGCCTTGACCTCCTCGACATTGCCCCAGACGCCCGAGCCGGCGTTGAAGATGAGAACGTCCGCGGCGCCGAGGTCGGTCCGCATCCTGGCGAAGGCCGTCTCGACCGACGCCTCGTCGGCGACGTCGCAAGGATAAGCCTTCGCGCCATCAAGCTCGGCGGCGAGCTTGGCCGTGAGCTCGGCGCGCCGCGCCATCAGCGCCACCGCATAACCGTCGGCGGCAAAACGCCGCGCGAACGCCTCCCCGTTGCCGGGACCAACGCCGACGACTGCGCACACCGGAGGCGATCTCACGTCCGCCATTGCAAAATCCTTCCCGGCTCGGGACCGGCGCCGCGCACGGATCGCGCCCGCGCTCTTCGCGCTTTGGTTAGTTTGCGATGGGGAGACGCCGCGTGCAACAAAAGCTCGCCGCCAGCTTGTGATCGCGCATAGTACAACAAATGTAATCAGTTAAACATTCGCATCGCGCTCAGAAAATGGCGCCTAAGGGCTTGAGAAACCTCGGTCGGACGCAAGAGCGCATACCCAAGATAGGAGCGGCCGTTTCGGGGCGCCGCGACCGGTTCGCGGGCCGCCGCGCCGGCCCGCTTTCCTCGCCGGCGGCTTGACGGTCGGCCGAGAACGCGGCAACTCAGGCGCAAAGCGCTGGCGGCTAGCCGCCGTCAGGCAAGGGAATGGGGCGAGGAACGCGAGGACAGGCGATGACGGTTCAACCCTGGCTGAAGTCCTATCCACCGGACGTGCGCATAAAGGCGCCGCTCGATCTCTCTTCCGTGCAGAGCGTTCTCGAGAAGGCCGCTGAGCGCTTCGGCTCCCAGCCGGCGCTCGAGTTCATGGGCAAGCGGACCTCCTATGCGGAACTGGAGGCGCTGGCGAACCGCGCCGCGGCCGGATTCCAGAAACTTGGCGTCGGCCCGGGCGTGCACGTCGGCCTCTTCCTGCCCAACACGCCTCATTACATCATCGCCTTCTTCGGCGTCCTCAAAGCCGGCGGCACGGTCGTCAACTACTCGCCGCTGGACGCACTGCATACGCTCCAGATCAAGATCGAGGACAGCGAGACCGACATCCTGGTCACCCTCGACCTCGCCGCGCTCTATCCGCAGGTCGAGAAGCTCGCCGCTTCCACCCGCCTCAAGACGATTGTCGTCGGCGAATTCGCCGAGATGTCGCCCGCGCCCGCTCAGGTCAAGGCGCATATGGCCGCCGCCGGCATGCTCGCCGAGTTCAAGCCCAGCGATCGCAGCATCGCTTTCCGCGACTTGATCGACAACGACGGGCGTTATCGGGTCCATCCGCTCGGCGACGTCAAGGAGGCGTTGGCCGTCATCGCATATACCGGCGGTACGACCGGGACGCCGAAGGGCGCGATGCTCACGCACGCCAATCTGACCGCGGCGTGCTCGCTCTATATGGAGGTCATGACGCGCAGCGGCCCTGACTCTCTGCGCGTCGGAGAGGAGCGTTTTCTTTGCATCCTGCCGCTGTTCCACATCTATTCGCTGACCGTCGTCATGCTGCTCGGATTTCGCTTGGGCGCGGAGCTCGTGCTCCATCCGCGTTTCGATCCGGCCGCTGCCGTCAAGGACATCGTCGACAAGAAGATCACCGTCTACATGGGCGTGCCGACGATGCATGTCGCGCTTCTGAGCGCGCCGGGCGCCGAGTTCGATCGATTGGTCGTCGCTGAGGCTGTGCGCCTCGGGCGGGGCGCCGCTTCCGGTCGCGGTGCAGCAGCGGTTCGAAGGAGTCGTCGGCTGCCGTCTGAGCGAGGGCTGGGGCATGACCGAGACCGCGCCGATCGGCACCTTCACCCCGCGCACAGGTCCGCAGAAGCCGGGCTCCTGCGGCGTTCCCTATCCCACCACCGAGATGAAGTTCATCGACGTCGCCGATCCGGAGCGCGAGGTTAAGCTTGGCGAACGCGGCGAGATCTGCGTCAAGGGCCCCAATGTGATGAAGGGCTACTGGAAACAGCCGAAAGCGACCGCAGAACTCGATGACCAAGGACGGGTTTTTCCGCACCGGCGACGTCGGCTACATGGACGAGGACGGATTCGTCTTCATCGTTGATCGCACCAAGGACATGCTGCTCTGCGGCGGGTTCAACGTCTATCCGCGCAACATCGAGGAGGCGATCTATCAGCACCCCTCGGTCGAGGAAGTGAGCGTCATCGGCGTCCCGGACCCCTATCGGGGCGAGACCCCGAAAGCATTCGTGAAGGTAAAGGCCGGCGCACCGGCGCCGACCTTCGAAGAGATGAAGGCGTTTCTCAAGGATCGTCTCGGCAAGCACGAGATGATCGGGGCCATGGAACTGCGCGACGAGCTGCCGAAGACTCCGGTCGGCAAGATTTCGAAGAAGGACCTTCGCGCCTCGGACGCACAGGCGCGAGTCGCCTGACGGACGGCGCCGTAGCGTGACGACGGAAACAAGGATCGGAAACAGCCTTTGAAGCCCGCGGCCTCTGCCTCCGCGCTCAAGGTCCAGACCGCGCTTGGCGACAGGTTTGAGGTCATGGAGTTCGACGCGACCACTCGCACCGCCGCCGACGCCGCGGCGGCGATCGGCTGCACGGTCGCGCAGATCGCGAAGTCGCTCATCTTCCGCGGCGCCGCCAGCAACCGCCCGGTGCTCGTCGTCGCGTCCGGCGTCAATCGCGTCGATGAGACGAAGGTCGCCGAGACGCTCGGCGAGGCGATCGCGCGCGCCGACGCCGACTTCGTGCGCGAACGGACCGGCTTCGCCATCGGCGGCGTCCCGCCGGTCGGCCATAAAGATCCGCCGATCGTTCTCATCGACGAATCGCTGATGGCGTTCGCCGAAATCTGGGCCGCAGCCGGGACGCCGAACGCGGTCTTTCGCCTGACGCCGCCGGACCTCGTCAGAGCTGACCGGCGGACGCGTTGCTGCGATCGCGCGCAAATAGAGGGCGATCAGACATGCCGGCAAAAGAGCGAATTCGCGGCAGGATCAGGATCGGCGTCGGCGGCTGGACCTACGAACCGTGGCGCGGCGCCTTCTATCCCAAAGGACTGGCCCAGAGCCGCGAGTTGGAATACGCGAGCTCGAAGCTGACATCGATCGAGATCAACGGCACGTACTACGGCTCACAGAAGCCCGCGAGCTACACCAAGTGGCGCGACGAGACGCCCGACGATTTCGTTTTCTCGCTCAAGGGACCCCGCTTCGCCACGAACCGCCGCGTCCTGGCTGAGGCAGGCGAGTCGATCGAACGATTTTTCAAGAGCGGCGTCACCAATCTTGGGGCCAAGCTTGGGCCCATCAACTGGCAATTCGCAACGACGAAGCGCTTCGACCCGGACGATTTCGCTGCATTCTTGAGACTGCTTCCGGCGTCGGTCGACGGGTTCGCCATCCGGCACGTCGTCGAGGTGCGCCACGACAGCTTTCGGACGCCGGAGTTCATTGCGCTGACGCGATCGCGCGGCGTCGCGGTCGTGATCGCCGGCGATTCTGAGTACCCGCAGATCGCCGACCTAACCGCGCCGTTCGTCTATGCGCGCATCATGGGAACGACCGAAACGGAGCAGGCGGGATATTCGAGCTCGGCCCTCGATCTGTGGGCGAAGCGCGCAAAAACATGGGCCGCCGGCGCCGCCCCGCCGGAGCTGAAGACCGTCGCGCCCCCACTGCCTGACGCGGGCGGCCGGGAGGTTTTTCTCTATGTCATCAGCGGGGCGAAGCAACGCAACCCCGCCGCCGCCATGGCGCTGATCGAGCGCGTCTGCTGATCCGGCCAATGGAGTCACTGGGCGGCGATACGATCGCCCGAGTCGCGGGCGCCATAACGCGCCGCTGCATGCTCGTTGGCGAAGTTCGGAAGCATGGCCTGTCGCGCGGTGTTGAACGTCTCCCACTGGCCGGCGTCCGGCAGCGGTGGAATGGTGACCGCCTCGCGCCGATCGAAGCCAACGAGCGCGGCATCGACCAGTTCGCCGACCTCCATCACGCTCCTTGATCGCGTTCACGTCGCGGCCGGTTTTCTCCCAGATCTCCGTTCGGGTGGCCGCGGGCAGCACGGCCTGGATATAGATGCCGCGACCGCCGAGTTCGGCCTGCAGGCTTTGCGATAGCGCCAGAACATAAGCTTTGCTCGGACCATACGCGCCGAACGAAATCTCCGGCGCGAGGCCCACGACCGAAGCGATATTGATGATCGCGCCTTCGCCGCGGGCGAGAAACCGCGGGATGACTGCGCCGGCAAGACGGGTGACGGCGGTCACGTTGAGACGGATCAGGCGGTCCATCACGTCGAGATCGGCATTGGCGAATCCGCCCGGCGCAGCGACGCCGGCATTGTTCACGAGGATGCCGATGCTGTCGTCGGCGCGCAGGCGGCCTTCAATCCGCGCCAGGTCGGCGCTCACCGTGAGATCGGCGTCCACGACGTCGATTTTGACCTGGGTTTCGCCGCGGAGGCGTGACGCGAGTTCCTCCATACGCGGCCGATCACGGGCGACCAGGACAAGATCGTGCCTGCGCTGGGCGAATCGGTCGGCGTAGGTCGCTCCGATCCCAGATGACGCGCCGGTGACGAGAACCGTTGGCAGCTGGCGAACCATGACATGAACTCCTATTGATGATAATCATCATTATTGCATTAATTACCATGATCATGTATCCTGTCAAGCGGCAAGGAGCTCGAAGAGGATGAAAGTCAGCCGGGAACAGGTCTCCGAGCATCGGGCGCGGACCTTGGCGGCAGCCGCGCGCCTGTTCCGGTTACGCGGTTTCGACGATGTGACGGTGGCGGACGTGATGAAGGACGCTGGCCTGACCCATGGCGCCTTCTACGGCCACTTTTCCTCCAAGGAGGCGCTCATCGCGGAGGCCGTCGGGCAGGCGCTCGCCCCCGCGGCGGGGGACGCTAAGACGCCCAAGTCGGTTGCGGCATATGCCGATGGATATCTCAGCCGACGTCATCGCGACGATCGTGGCTCCTCGTGTCCGTTTTCATGCCTGGGAACCGAAGCCGCGCGAGGCTCCGCAGATCTTCGGCGCGCGATGACCGAGTCGGTCCGTCGCCAGATCGACCGCTTTAGCGCCGAGGCGAAGGGCAAGACCGCGCACGAGAAGCGACGCGCGGCGATCGCCGCGTGGTCGGCGATGGTCGGCGCGATGGTGCTGGCACGCGTCGTCGACGATGACAAGCTGTCCCAGGAAATTCTGGCAGAGACGCGCTCGTTGCTGCCGCTGGCCTAGGCGAGCCGCGTCGACCTTGGCGGCCGTGCGCGATCCGCGCGGTTCGGCAGCAGGGACCTAGCGTCTCATGAGCGCGAGCGGCGCATTTTTCAGTGGCGGCGCGACCTCTGCCGGTAGCTGGCTGACAAGCCGCGCCTCGTGTTGCGACGCGCGGTATTGCGTCGGCGTTGCGCCGAATGCGGCGCGGAAGCGGTGGTTGAAGGTGGAGAGATCGCCGAAGCCGCTATCGAGGGCGATGGCCAGCACCGGCCGGCGGGATGAAGCGAGTTCGAGCGCGGCGCGGCGCATTCTCGCGCTAAGCAGATATTGATAGGGCGTCACGCCGGTCAGGCGCCGAAAGACGCGCAGGAAGTGGTACTTGCTCATCCGCGCCGCCGCCGCGAGGTCTTGCAGCCGGACCGGTCGCGCCGGGTCGGACTCGACGAGGCGGATCGCATCGACGACCCGGCGCGCCTCGCGTGCGGACGGCGCGGCGGCGTTGTGCTTCTGATCCGCAATTGTGGCCACGACTCGCTCGACGAGCCCCAAGACCAGCTCCTCACGGCGAAGCGCAGGCGTCCGTAGCGACAGGGCCTCCATCAGCGACACCACCGGCAGCGCTTTCGGCGACGGCGGCAGGCTTGGAGCCGAAAAACGAAATCGACTCGAAGATGCCGCGACCGCCGCGATCTCGCCAAAGATGTCCTCGCGAACATTCAAGGAAATGCAGCGATCGCCGCGCCCGTGCTCGTGGCCGCATTCGAAGCACCAGCCATTGTTTCCGAGCAGCAACGCGCCGGGATAGAGCAGCCCATTCCCGGCATCCGATCGATAGGTGAAACTTCCTTCGACCACCGCGGAGACGCTGAACCCTTCGTGCCGCTCCTGAAACGGCCTGTCGGATGGTCCCGCCCGACAGACGACTTCGAGCACGCTCCATCCGTCGCCGGCCGCCAGCGTTCGCTTATCGAGCCCCGGGTCCGCCGAGTTGACCGCCCGCGTCTCGCCAGATTGGACTTCGCCTCGCATGAGCGGAAAATAGCAATTTTCCCCAAGCGGCGAAACACCGGGCGAGCCTAGGCTCCTTACTACCCAACTGGCGGACGCTCGTGAGTTCGCCGCTCCCCCGTCAAGGAGACCTCTTCATGTTCGATCACATCTCAATCGGCGTTCGCGACATCGCGAAGGCAAAGGATTTTTATGACGCGGCGCTGAAGCCGCTTGGGCTATCTTGCCTCAGCGCGGACGAGACTTCGCTCGGCTACGGCAAAGAAGGCGTCGGCTTGTGGATCCTATCCGCCGAGCGCCCGGTCGCCGATGACCCAAAGTCGGGATTGCACTTCTGCCTTGCCGCCCCCAGCCGGCAGAGCGTCTCCGCGTTTCACGCTGCTGCAATCGCGCACGGCGGTCGCGACAACGGCAAGCCGGGAGTGCGCAAGGATTACGGGCCGCAATACTACGCGGCCTTCGTCATCGGGCCCGAAGGCTACCGGCTCGAAGCCTACTACGGCGGGAAATAGGCCGATGGCGACGATCCGATCCAAAATCACGACGAACGCGCCGGCGGAGGATGTCTGGTCGGCGGTCCGCGACATTGGCGCGCTCCATACCCGTCTCGTCCCGGGCTTCGTCGCCGACACCCGGCTCGAGCCCGGCGCGCGGATCGTGACCTTCGTCAACGGCGTCATCCTGCGCGAGCCGATCGTCACGATCGACGACGAGGCGCGGCGGCTGGTGTGGACCGCCGAGGGCGGCCGCGCGCGTCACTATAACGCCGCGCTCGAGGTCGCTTCGCTCCCCGGCGGGGCGACATCCGTCGCCTGGACCGTCGACTTCCTGCCCGACGAACTTCGTGAATATTTCTCTCGCGCGATTGAAGCCGGAATGGCGGCGATGCAGCAGGCGCTCGACCGCCTGGCGGCCTAGGGAGCGAACGTCCAGCCTCGTGCCGGCGACTGGCGGTCAGGCGCCTTCATTCGAACAAAGCCGCTGGCGGACGGGGCCGTCTGACTGTACGCTGCGCCAATTGGGGACCTTATCATGCCAGGGCGCCTCGACATCACCGGCTACGCCATCGTCTCGGACGACGACAAGATCGCCGGCGCCGACGGACTGACGCCCAATTCGCTGCGCAACGAAAAGGACTGGGAACTCTACCAGCGCGCGCAGGAGCTTGCGAACCTTGTCGTGTTCGCACGTCGCAGCCACGAACTCGAGCCGAATGTCCACCACACCTTGCGTCTTGTCGTCTCGCGTGAAGCGGCAGGGCTCGAGCAGCGCCCCGACAGCTGGTGGTGGGATCCGCGGCGCACGACCTGGGAAGAAGTAGCGGCCCGGCTGCTGCCGGCGGGCGGCCGCGTCGCCGTGGGCGGCGGCCAGGTGGTGTTCGATCTCTTCCTCATGATCGGCTTTGACGGGTTTCACTTGTCCCGCGCGCACGGGGTCAAACTTCCCGGCGGCCGGTCGGTGTTTTCCGCCTGCGATGCTGGCGTCTCGGCCGCGCGCGTGCTCGAACAGCACGGCCTGAGCCTCAGCAAAACCATCCCGCTGGACCCTGCCCATGGCGTCGAAATGACGGTCTGGCGGCGCGCGGCCTGAGCGCGGCGTCCCGCGCGCGCCCACTCGCTGTGCCGAGCCGCCTGCCCGCTGTATAGTGCGTGGGCGCGGTAAGACGTGGGGAGGATCGGTCCATGAAGGACGACAATGCACAGCGGATGAGATCCAGTCGCGTCTGGCTGACGGAGGAGTCCTGCGATCTCGACGCCTTCAGACGGATCGTCGAGCGGTCCGTCAACCGCGCCGAGTACCCCTTGGCCAGCGACGTCGTGTCTAACGTGCTCGTCTACGACGGCCTTGAAGCGCGCAGCGCCGCCGCCTCGCCCGAGGGGCGCAAGGAACTGATGGCGGAGTGGGTCGAGGCGCTGACCCACGGACCCGGCGTCATCGCCATTCGCGGCGCGTTCGCCGACACGACCGCGATCGACCGCACAAATGATCATTTCTGGGCGATCATCGAGGACGAGCGCAGAGGCAACATCGGCGGCGGCGATCATTTCGCCAAGCCCGGCGCCAACGACCGCATTTGGAACGCGCTCGAGAAGCTCTGCCTGCGCGACCCGGCGGCCTTCGCCGCCTACTACGGCAATGCGGTGATCGCGCTCGTGAGCGAAGCCTGGCTCGGCCCGTGTTACCAGATCACCTCGCAGCTCAACGTCGTCAATCCTGGGGGCGCAGCGCAGGTTCCGCATCGCGACTACCATCTCGGCTTTCAATCGCCCCAGGCGATCGAGCGCTTTCCAGCCCATGTGCACGCTCTCTCGCCGGTCCTGACGCTGCAAGGCGCCGTCGCCCATTGCGACATGCCGCTCGAAACCGGCCCCACGCTCTACCTGCCGTTCTCGCAGAGCTATTTGCCCGGCTACATGGCGACCGGACGTCCGGAGTTTCGCGACTATTTCGAGGCCCATCATGTCCAGTTGCCGCTCGCCAAGGGCGACGCGGCGTTCTTCAATCCGGCGCTCTTCCATGCGGCCGGGACGAACCGCTCGAAGGACGTGCGCCGGATCGCCAATCTCCTGCAGGTGTCTTCGGCATTCGGCCGGGCGATGGAGAGCGTCGACCGGCTCAAGATGAGCGTGAAACTCTATCCGGCGCTCAGATGGCTCCTCCACGAGAGCGCGCTTACGCCGGCCGAGGCCGACAACGCCGTCTCGGCTTGCGCCGAGGGCTATTCCTTCCCGACCAATCTCGACCGCGACCCGCCGATCGGCGGCATTGCGCCCAAGAGCCAGCAGGACTTGATGCGGCAGGCGCTCACGGAGAACTGGCCGCCGGAAGTGTTCAGCAACGAGGCGGAGGCGCAGGCCTGGCGGAAGCTGACCTGAGGGGGTCTTGAACGAACAGCTTCTCGAGCGGCGCCGGCCGACGCCGCAATCTTCCGCGAAACAATTGCTGTCAGCGCTCGCCGGGCGCCTCTACGGCGCCCTGTGCGCTCGAACCGCAGTCCGCGAGAACCGCCCTGAGCTGGGCCATTAGCGATCCGGCTCCCGGAGCGTACGCGCACTCAATGGCCGCCGTGCCGATCGTGAAAGCGTCCGCGCCCGCGGCGCGGAGGGCGGCGACGCGTTCGGCCGAATTGACGCTTCCGGCAGCCACGACGACTCCGGAATCGAGGAACCCGCGCCGGCAGGCGGCGACAAGGTCGAGCGGCTCTGCTTCGGTCGCGCGGTAGGCGAGGATGTCGACGCCCCCGCAGCCTTGTCTCGCGAAGGCCCGGCACTGGGCCTCGACCTCCTCGGCCGACCCGCCGAGCCGCGTCGGATGGCCGCTCGGCTTGCCGGCGAACGGCAGGTAGCGGATCGCGCAGCCATCAAGGATCTTGAGCGCCTCCTCGACATGCACGCCGCCCATCAAGACATCGACGCCGAGGTCGCGGCCAAGCGAAACCGAGCGCAACTCGGCCTCGCGCGTGGTCGAGACAACTTCCATCCAGGGGGTTGCGCCTGCGGCGCGAATGGCGGCGGTCAGGCGTCTCAGCACAGCCGCCTCGGCCCCGACGTCCTTGAAGCCGATATGGCTCAGCCCCAGTTCGCGCGCGATTTCGACGAGGTCGAGCGCGTTCTCGACCGTTGCGTCGTTGCGCGTCAACATGAAGACGAAATCCATTCGCTCTCAGCGCCGCCTGTTGTCGGCGCAAGCCTATCACCGACGGCGGGGCAAGAGGAACGCGTTCAAGCCTCGACGAACCCGCCGCGCTAAACGAGCAGGGACGACGGCGCGCCGCCGCAGTGTGCCCCGTGGGCGCCGTTTCGTCTTCCTATGCGGCGGAGCCGCTAACCGACCGGTTGCATTCGGCAGCAAACTTCTCGTTGGGCGCGCGGCCATCCGGATCGCGCGAAAATTCGGGTCGCAGCCGGTTGAGAAAAAACATTTCAAGTTTGCGGTTGTGCTTGGTCTCCACGGCGCCGCGCGGCTCCAAATCGAACAAATTCTTGACGTGCCCCGCTACGGTCTCGGAGATATTGATCTGTCCCGGAGACCCATTCGATTCCATGAGCGCGGCCGTGTTCACCGCATCGCCCCAAATATCGAAGGTGAACTTGCGCCGGCCCACAACGCCGGACATGACCGGGCCGGTATGGAGTTCCACGCGCAACTGAAGCGCAGGCAACCGTATCTTCTCGCGCTGCGCCTTCATGCGCGCCGTAACAGCTTGAATTTCCAGCGCAGCAAGGCAGGCGTCAATTGGGTGCCGACGACTGGCGCCGGGCACGCCAGCAACCGCCATGTAAGCGTCGCCTATCGTCTTGAGCTTCTCAAGGCCGAGGCGGGTTACGATCTCGTCAAATGCAGTGAAATATTGATCGAGCAGCCCGATGAGTGCGACCGGCTCCATCTTTTCAGCCAACAAGGTAAAGCCCTTGAAGTCAGCGAACAGGATCGTCGCGGATGGCACATATTTCGGTTGCACCTTGCCGTTTTTCTTGAGTTCCTCGGCAATCGACGTGGGCAGGATATTCGCTAGCAGTTCTTCGGTGCGGGCCTTCTCTGCAGTCAAGTCTGTATGGGCCTGATCCAATTCCTTCATGGCCTGATGGAATTCGATGAGCTGTCGCCGCAGTTCCAATTGGGTCATCACCTGGCGCGAAAGGCGGTGCAGAGCCTCAGTCTGCTCGAAGGTCAACTGACGCGGTTCAAAATCCATGACCGTAAGCGTCCCAAGCGCATAACCGGCCTCGGTTACAAGCGGAATGCCGCAATAGAACCGCAGATGGGGATCGCCGGTGACGTTGGGGAACTCACTGAAACGGTTGTCTTCGCGCAGATTGGGGGCGATCACCATTACAGTGCCGCAAATTGTCGTCGCGCAGAACGAGATTTCGCGCGGACATTCGTTGAAGTCGGGTGGAAGACCATATTTCGCCTTCAGCCAAAATCGGTCATCGTCCGCAAAGGTGATGTAGGATACTGGGCACTGGGAAATTTGTGCAGCCAATAGGCTGATCTCGTCGAAGGCGATCTCGGGTGGGGTGCCAACGATATTCAAGGCTCGAACCGCCGCAAGCCGTCCAGCCTCGTTGGGCGGCACCGAGTAAGACATTCTATCCCTCCGAAGGCATTCTACGTCGACCTGCAAGCTTGGCGTTCTGCCAATCGCCGTTGGGAGAGATATCAGATTTCGGAGCCGGTCAAACCCTATTTAACAGCCCGCTGGGTGTGAGAATCCCGCGAACGCGACGTGCACGATTGCGGATCGGCATCACTGCTTCGTCGACTCGGGCCACGTCAGACCTGCGCGCGATCAGGGCCCGATGGACCCGTCAGAGCCAGTCACCGACAGAGGCCCGCGCAATCTTTGGTTCGATTGCGCCGCTCCCTTTGGCGCCCAACATCCGCTTGTGATAGAGCGGCGCGCCGGGCCGGCAGCCGCTCCCATGCCAATCCAGGAAGACCCACCCCGCCCATGACGCAAGTCATCACCCGATTCGCGCCTTCGCCGACCGGTTTCCTGCACATCGGCGGCGCGCGGACGGCGCTGTTCAACTGGCTCTACGCCAAGCGCTTCGGCGGCCAGTTCCTGCTGCGGATCGAGGACACCGACCGCGAGCGTTCGACCGAGGCCGCGGTCGAGGCGATCATCGATGGGCTCAAATGGCTCGGGCTCGAGTGGGACGGCGAGGCGGTAAGCCAGTTCGCGCGCGCCGAGCGCCATCGCGAGGTCGCGGGGCGTCTGCTCGCCGCCGGCGGCGCTTACCGCTGCTACGCCAGCACCGAGGAGCTCGAGGCGATGCGGGAGAAGGCGCGCCTCGAGGGCAAGCCAATGCGCTACGACGGCCGCTGGCGCGACCGCGACCCGACCCTCGCGCCGCCCGGCGTTGCGCCCGTCATCCGGCTCAAGTCGCGGCAGGAGGGCGAGACGGTGATCAACGACCTCGTTCAGGGCAAGGTCACGTTCGCCAACAAGGACCTCGACGACCTGGTGCTCTTACGCTCCGACGGCAATCCGACCTACATGCTCGCGGTCGTCGTCGACGATCACGACATGGGCGTCACGCACATCATTCGGGGCGACGACCATCTGACCAACGCCGCGCGACAGACCCAGATCTATCAGGCTCTGGGCTGGGACGTTCCGGCGATGGCGCATATTCCGCTCATTCACGGGCCGGACGGGGCCAAGCTCTCCAAGCGGCACGGCGCGCTCGGCGTCGACGCCTACCGCGCGATGGGCTATCTGCCGGCGGCGCTGCGCAACTATTTGGCGCGGCTCGGCTGGAGTCACGGCGACAAGGAATTCTTCACCCCCGACGAGCTGATCGCCGCGTTCGATCTGGCGGCCGTCGGGCGTTCGCCCTCACGCTTCGACTTTGCCAAGCTCGAGAACGTCAACGGCCACTATATGCGCGCGGCCGGCGACGCCGAGCTTTACGACGCGCTCATTGGCGCACTGCCCTATTTGCCGGGCGGGCCCGAAATCCAGGCAAGGCTGGACGACAGAAAGCGGGCCCAGCTTCGGGCTGCGATTCCGGGTCTCAAGGAACGCGCAAAAACGCTGGTCGAGCTTCTCGACGGCGCCGCCTTCCTGTTCGCGACCAGGCCGCTCGCGATGGACGCGAAGGCAGAAGAGATCCTCGCCCGCGCCGGGCGTCTCCATCTCAAGAACCTGCTGCCGCCCCTGACCAATCTGAAAGACTGGACGGCGGCGAACGCGGAGCAGATCGTCCGCGCCTATGCCGAACAGCAGGGAGCCAAGCTCGGCCTAGTCGCCCAGCCCTTGCGCGCGGCCCTCACCGGGCGCTCGACCTCGCCTGGCATCTTTGATGTGCTCGAAGTCCTCGGACGCGAGGAAAGCCTCGGCCGGATCGAGGATCAGGCTCGGCTCTGAGGCTGATCCGGAGGGCCTGCGGGCTCTCCGACTTATTCCTGCGGCAGCGCCATAGGCTGGGTCGGGACGGCCGAGGCAAGCGGTCCTGGGCCCGAGCCGTCCCTCTGATAGACGTCGGGGCGGAACTGGACGATGCCGTCCGGGGTCGCCCAGGCGGTGATATAGACCCAGTAAACGTTGACCGGCTGCGCGAGCTTCACGTCGACACGGTCTCCGGAGCGGATGACCGCGTCGATCTGGTCGCGGCCCCAGCCGGGAGTGTCCTTCAACAGCCAGGCGACATAGTCGCGCACGTCCTGCACCCGGATGCAGCCCGACGACACGAAGCGGAAGTCGTCGCCAAAAATGCCCTTCGACGGCGTGTCATGCATGTAAACGCCGTAAGGGTTCGAAATGTTGATGCGCACGAAGCCGAGCGAATTGAGGTCGGCGCCCGTGTCCTGGCGGTATTTGTAGTTGGTCGCCTCGTTGCTGTTCCAATCGATCGACGTCGGGGAAACCTCTTGTCCGTCCTTGTTGAAGATGCGGATCTTTTCCTCCGTCAGATAATTCGCATCCGCCTTCATCTTCGGGATCAGGTCCTTCTTGATCAGCGACGGCGGCACGGTCCAGAACGGGTTGAAATTGATCTCGGTCGCCTTGGTCTGCATGATCGGCGACTGGCGGTCGATCTTGCCGACGCCGGCGGCGTGATGGGAATAGACGACGCCGCCCTCGACCGTCTCGACCGAGGCGGCGGGAATATTCGCCACCACATAGCGAGCGCCGAGATCGCCGCTATAGGCCTTGAGCCGAACGATATTGGTCTGAAGCTGTTGCAGGCGCGCCGCGGCGGGCACGTTGAGCTCGGTGAAAGTGGCCTCGCTGACGACCCCGGTCTGGCTCAGGCCGTTGCGGGCCTGGAAGCGCTTGACCGCCGCCTCGACGAACGAATCGAACATCGGACCCATGCCCGCGACAGGATCGAGATCGCCCGAGGCGACGAGACGCTCGCGCAGCGCCTCCACGGCTTTCGACTTGGACCCCACTCGGAGTTCCGCGCCGGCCGGCACCTGATTCCAGCCGCCGCGGGCGACGATGTCCTGATATTTCTGGATCGCCGCTTCCGTTGCGTCGACCGTCGCGGACGACAGGATGGGCGTGGCCTCGCGTCCGACCGCCATGTGCGGCGACGCCTCATAGCTTTGCGGCCATTCCGCCTGACTGCTATCCTCGTCGCCGGCCTTGGAGGGGCTCGATCCCAGCGCTACCGCAAGAGCCAGGCTCGCGGTCGCGGCAAACAATACGCGGCGGGAAAGCCGCGAGACGATCATGCCACGCATCAATTGCATATCTCCAAGAAAGGACGCCGCCCGTCCTGCCCGACCCGCGCCGGCCCGATCATTCGAATCTGCGCCGCGCTGTTCGCCGGAGGCTCCCGCGCTTCAGCACGAAACATATAGGCTAGTCGGGCGTTTTTATGGCTCGCGCGAGTCAAACGCAAGACAGGCGTCCGCACTGCGGACGCCTGTCCAAGAAAAGCCCTGTCAGGTTAACAGAGCGTAATCAGAGCCGATATTTGATCTGGTCGGTCCAGTAGCGCTCGAGGCGCAGCAAGGAAGCGTTCATGCGAGCGAAGTCGTCGCCGGGAATTCCGCCGATGTGCTCGATGGTGCGCGCGTGCTTTTCGTATACGCCGGAGACGATGCGGTGCACCTCCTTGCCCTGATCGGTCAGGCTGATTCGAACCGACCGCCGGTCGATCCGAGAGCGGGAATGGTGGAGGAAGCCCATCTCGACCAGCTTCTTGACGTTGTAGGAGACATTCGAGCCGAGATAATAGCCGCGCGTTCGCAGTTCGCCGGCGGTCAATTCCTTGTCGCCGATATTATACAAAAGCAACGCCTGCACCGCGTTGATGTCGGACCGGCCACGGCGGTCGAACTCGTCCTTGATCACGTCAAGCAACCGGCGATGAAGCCGCTCGACCATCGTCAAGGTCTCAAGATACAGGCCCGACACCCGAAGCTCAGGTTCCGATCGGACGACAATATCTTTTGTTTTGACTGCGTTAATCATAGCACACCCGCCTGTTCGCTTGCCCTCGGCCGACGTTTCTTCGGTCCTCTTATGGATTGAACTGTAACGTAAGCCCGTGAATACGAGTTTAAGAGTCAAGATGAATCGAAGGTTTTCCAGCGCTGGTAAATTTCAATTGAATCAAAGGCTTTGTTTACGTTGACAGGACGCAAACACGGGCAGGCGCGACGCTGTCCCGGCCGCAACGAACCTTGAGGAAGGCCTTGATCTCAGGCGCGTTCGCGGACTGCGCGAAAGCTCAACACGAAATAGCCGGCGACGAGCGCGACATTGACCAGCGCGCCGACGAAACCGATCGCGGCGGCGCGCGGGCTCAGGACCGGCGAGGCGGCCTCGACCACGGCGCACAGGAGCCAGATGGCCCCACCCCAGGGCGCAGCCAGCCATAGCCCGACCGCGGCCAAAAGATCGAGACAGGCGAAGGCGATGATCGTGGCCTGCAGCGGCAACGCCATTGTCGTGAACTGCCCGAGGCTCGGAAACGCGCCGAGAATGATCGCCCAGTCGAACAGGCCCTTGGCGACCCAGACCCAGGCGAGCGTGCGCATGTACCAGACGAGCGCCGTCCCCCAGCCCAGCCGCGAAATTGCCGACAGGAAATCGCCGTCCTCGGCGATCGGCGAACGATCGATCAGCTCCACCGCGCCGTCGCGGCTCTGGCGCATGATGTATTTCATCCGCCCCGCGCCGGAAATGTCAGTTCGTTGTCGCCGAGAGGGGCGAAATAGGCGTCGATCTCCGCCGGCGACGGCGGCGGACTCCATTGCGGACGATTGTCCTTGTCGACGATCACAGCGCGAACGCCCTCGTAAAAGTCGTGGCCGCGGCAGATTCGCGAGACGATGCGATAGTCCATGCGCAGCGCCTCGTCAAAATCGATTGCCCGGCCGAGCGTCATCTGCCTCAGCGCGATCGCCTGGCTGGTCGGCGACTTCTCCAGCATCGCCGTCCGCGCCGGCGCGGCAAAAGCGCGGCCGCGCTTCTCGGCGTGGCTAAGGGCGTCGAGGATCGCCTCGCGATCGGGCCGGGAGAAACAGACCTCGATGTCCTCGGCCTCGCTGTTCAGCGCCGAGCGCGGGGGAGGCGTCGCGAAACGCGCGAGCGCAGCCGTGACCGGCGCATCGGTTTCCAACGCCTGCGCCAGCGCGGGCAAGGCGGCGCTGGCGACGAAGGTCTCGGCCAGCCCCAGCGCAAGCGCGTCGCCCGCGTCGGCGCGCAGTCCCGTGAGGGCGAAAAAGACGCCCGCGCCGTACTTAAGTCGCGGCAGGAACCACGCCGCCCCGACGTCGGGGAAAAAGCCGATGCCGACTTCCGGCATCGCGAAGACGAACCGCTCGCCGACAACCCGATGGCCCGCGTTCATCATGAGCCCGACGCCGCCGCCCATCGTGATGCCGTCCGCCAGGACGACGATCGGTTTGGAATAGGTCTTGATCCGCCGGTCGAGTTGATATTCCTCCCGCCAGAACGTCAGTTGGGCGTCATGATCGCCGGCGCGGCCGAGATCATACAGGCGCCGGATGTCTCCGCCGGCGCAAAAGGCGCGCTCGCCCGCCCCGAGGACAACGATCCGATCGACGGCGCCGTCGCGCTCCCATCGGTCGAGCGCGCCGGCGATCAGGCGCACCATGGTCAAGGTGAGCGCGTTCAGCGCTTTCGGACGATTGAGCACGATAACGCCGGCGCGCCCGCGTCGCTCGATCACCGCCTCTGCGTCTGGCGGCGTCGCCGTCACGCCGCGGCGACCTCCGAGACGACCGCGTCAATCTCTTTAGCGACATCCCCAACCGAGGCCATGCCGTCGACTTCATGCAGAAGGCCGCGCTCGCGATAGAACGGCGTCACCGCGGCTGTGTCACGTTCGTATGCGGCGAGACGCGACTTGAATACCTCGGGGTCATCGTCCTTGCGCGCTGACGCGCCGGCCGCTTTCGCGTCCTCCGCGCGCCGCACGATTCGCTCGACGAGCTTCGGGGCGTCGACCGTCAATTCGATCGCCGCGTCGAGCTTCAGCCCCTTTGCGGCGAGCATCGCATCCAGCGCCCGCGCCTGCGCCAGCGTGCGCGGAAAACCGTCGAGGATAAAGCCCCGCTTCGCGTCCGGCTCGTCGATCCGGTCGTTGATGATGCCGACAACGATATCGTCCGACACCAACGCGCCCGATTCCATCACCGCCTTCGCCTTCAGTCCTATCGGGGTTCCCGCCGCGACCGCCGCGCGCAGCATGTCGCCGGTCGACAATTGCGGGATGTTGAGGATCTTGACCAGTCTCTGCGCCTGCGTGCCCTTTCCCGCCCCGGGAGGTCCGAGCAGTATCAACCTCATCGTTTCCGCCCCTTCAACCTGGCCTTTCTGATCAGGCCTTCATATTGATGCGCCTGCAAATGACCGTGGATCTGCGCCACGGTGTCCATCGTTACATTGACGACGATCAAGAGCGACGTGCCGCCAAAATAGAATGGCAGCGCCGCATAGGAAATAAGCCATTCGGGGAGGAGGCAGATCACCGCGAGATAGAGCGCGCCGAGCACCGTGATCCGAGTCAGGACATAATCGATATATTGCGCGGTGCGCTCGCCCGGCCTCACTCCGGGAATGAAGCCGCCGTGCTTCTTCAAATTCTCGGCCGTGTCGGCGGGGTTGAAGACGGTCGCAGTGTAAAAGAAGGCGAAGAAAACGATCAGCGCCGCATAAAGGATCAGATAGAGCGCGCTGCCTCGCCCCAAGAGGGCCGAGATCGTCGACAACACGCCGGAACCAGACGAGCCCTGGGCGAAATTGGCGACGGTCGTGGGCAGCAGCAGCAGCGAGGACGCGAAGATCGGCGGAATGACGCCCGACGTATTGAGTTTCAGCGGCAGGAACGAGCTTTGCCCCTCGTACATCTTGTTGCCGACCTGCCGGCGTGGATAGGTGATCGGCACCCGCCGCTGCGCCCGTTCCATGAACACGATGAAGGCGACGACGACGAAGACCATGACGACCACCGCCAGCACCAGGCCGGTGGAGATCGACCCCTGCCGGCCGAGTTCGAACAACTGCACCACTGCCTGCGGCAGCCGCGCGACGATGCCGGCGAATATGATGAGCGACGATCCGTTGCCGACCCCGCGCGACGTGATCTGCTCGCCGAGCCAGACCAGGAACATCGTGCCGCCGGTCAGCGTCACGATGGTCGAGATGCGAAACAAGAGCCCTGGATCGCTGACGATGCCAGCGCGTCCCTCGAGCCCGATCGAGATGCCGTAAGCCTGGAAGAGCGCCAGCACCACGGTCAGGTAGCGCGTGTACTGGTTCAGGACCTTACGCCCCTGCTCGCCCTCTTTCTTGATGGCTTCAAGCGAGGGAACAACCGAGCTCAGGAGCTGGATGATGATCGACGCCGAGATATAGGGCATGATGTTCAGCGCGAACACCGCCATGCGCTGAACGGCGCCGCCCGAAAACATGTTGAACATGTCGAGCACGCCCTGCTTTTGCCCGAGGAACGAAGCCTCGAACGCCGCAGGGTCGATGCCGGGAAGCGGAATATAGGTTCCCAGCCGGTAGATGACCAACGCGCCCAGAGTGAACCAGATGCGCTTCTTGAGTTCGTCGGCCTTGGCGAAGGCGGACCAGTTGATATTGGCTGCGAGCTGTTCGGCGGCCGACGCCATGGCGGATTCGCTCCGGACGGCGCCGGGACGGGCGCCTTGATTTTACGACATGCCACTCGCGCCGGCCGAGGCCGGCTTGGGCGGAAAGGCCCCTAGCATATGGTCGTCGCGCGCGCCAATGCCACCCTACGGGCGGCCGGCGCTCAGGAGGCGGCGGGAGGAGCGGCCTCTTGCCGCAGTGTCTTGAGGCTGCCGCCCGCCTTCTCGATCGCCGCCGCGGCGCTCTTTGACGCCGTCTCGACTTCGAAGCTCGCCCTTGCCGTCCATTCGCCGACGCCAAGAACTTTGACGCCGTCGCGCCGCCGGGTGACGACGCCAGCCTTCATGAGGCTGTCGACGGTGATCGGCTGGGCCGCATCGAGCTTGCCAGCGTCGATCGCGCGCTGAATACGCCCCAGGTTAACCTCGTTATAGACCAGCCGCGAGGGCGGGTTGAAACCGCGCTTCGGCTGGCGGCGATGCAACGGCATCTGGCCGCCTTCGAAGCCCTTGATGCGGACGCCCGAGCGGGCCGTCTGGCCCTTGCCGCCGCGGCCGGCCTGCTTGCCCTTGCCCGACCCGATGCCGCGCCCGACGCGGGTACGCGGCTTCGACGATCCGGGATTGTCTCGCAATTCGTTGAGTTTCATGGACAGGAATCCTAGCGGCCGTCGACGACGCGCACGAGATGCGCGACCTTGGCGATCATGCCGCGGTTGGCGGGCGTGTCGGCTACGTGCGACCGGCGGCCGATCCGGTTCAGGCCGAGGCCCTTCAGGGTGGCGCGCTGCGAGCCAGGACGGCCGATGGCGCTCCCGGTCTGCTCGAGCGTGATTGTCTTGTCAGCGTTCATCGTTGTCATTCTCTCACGAATCCGAAGCGTCCGCCTCGACGCCCTGGCGGCGCGACTGGAGGGTCGACACTTTGAGATTGCGACGCTGCGCGACCGAGCGCGGGCTGTCCTCGCGCGCCAGCGCATCAAAGGTGGCGCGGACCATGTTGTAGGGGTTCGACGAGCCCTGGCTCTTGGCGACGACATCGTGGACGCCGAGCGACTCGAACACGGCGCGCATCGGTCCGCCGGCAATGATTCCAGTGCCGGCGGGCGCCGCCCGCAGGACGACCCGGCCCGCGCCGTGGCGGCCATTGACGTCGTGATGGAGCGTTCGGCCTTCGCGCAACGGCACTCGAACTACGCCGCGCTTCGCAGCCTCGGTCGCCTTACGGATCGCCTCCGGCACTTCGCGAGCCTTGCCGTGACCGAAGCCGACGCGCCCCTTCTGGTCGCCAACGACGACCAGTGCGGCGAAGCCGAACCGCCGGCCGCCCTTGACCACTTTCGCCACGCGATTGATGTGCACGAGGCGATCGACGAATTCGCTGTCGCGCTCCTCGCGGTTGCGATCGCGGCCGCGGCCGCCTTCTCCTTCACGCGCCATTAGGGTTCATCCATCAGTAAAAAAATGCGGCGCGCTCCGGACGGCGCCGCTTCGCTTCCGTTGCCGCCGCTAAAAATCCAGACCGCCCTCGCGAGCGCCCTCCGCCAGCGCCTTGACGCGCCCGTGATACATATAGCCCGCGCGATCGAAGACGACTTTATCGACTCCCGCCTTCTTCGCCCGTTCGGCGATCTCCTTGCCGACGCGGCGCGCGGCCTCGACGTCGGCGCCGGTCTTCAACGACTCGCGCATCGCCTTTTCGAGCGACGAAGCGGCGGCGACCGTGCGGCCGTTCTCGTCATCGATGACCTGGGCGTAAATCTGCCGCGAGGACCGGAAAACGCTGAGCCGCGGACGGCCGCCCGAATGGGCGAGCACCGCTCGGCGGACCCTGGCCTTGCGCCGGTCTGCGGACGTGTTCGACTTAACCATCGTCGCCTCTTACTTCTTCTTGCCTTCCTTGCGGAACACGAACTCGCCGACATACTTCACCCCTTTGCCCTTATAGGGTTCGGGGCCCCGGAACGCGCGGATTTCCGCGGCGGTCTGGCCGACCTGCCGCTTGTCGATGCCGGCGACGGTGATCTCCGTCGGCTTCGGCGTGGCGATCGTCACGCCGGCGGGAATCGGAAACACGATGTCGTGGCTGTAGCCGAGCGAGAGCTGCAGGTTCTTGCCCGCAACCGCCGCCTTATAGCCGACGCCGTTGATCTCGAGCTTCTTCTCGAAGCCCTTGGTGACGCCCCCGATCAGGTTTTGTACCTGCGCGCGCGCCGTGCCCCACATGGCGCGGGCGCGCTTGTCCTCGCCATGCGGCGTGACGTGGACGGTTTCGCCGTCGATCGTGATCGCGACTTCCTTGGGCGCGGTGAACTTCAATTCGCCCTTCGCGCCTTTGACGGCGATCGTCTGGCCGTCAAGCTTGGCGGTGACGCCGGACGGAATGACGACGGGCTTCTTGCCGATACGGGACATGACATAAATCCGTTTGCTCAAACTCCGCGCCGTCTAGAAGACGGTGCACAGAACCTCACCGCCGACATTGTTCTCGCGAGCGGAATGGTCGGCCATTACGCCTTTGGGCGTCGAGACAATCGCCACCCCGAGGCCGTTGCCGACCCGCGGCATCGCATCGACCGTCGCATAGACCCGCCGACCCGGCTTGGACACGCGCTCGATCTTACGGATGACCGGCTGGTCGTCGAAATATTTCAGCTCGATTTCGAACTCGGTGCGGCCATTGGCGTAATCCGTAGTCGAATAGCCGCGGATATAGCCTTCCGAACTCCAGCACGTCGAGAACCTTCTTGCGCAGGGACGAGCCGGGCGTTGAAACCTTTCCCCGCTTGCGCATCTGCGCGTTGCGGATCCGGGTGAGCATATCGCCGAGGGGATCGTTCATCGCCATGATCCTTGCCTCCTCACCAGCTCGACTTGACCAGGCCCGGGATCAGGCCCTGGTTGCCCAGTTCGCGCAACGCAATGCGCGACATCTTGACCTTGCGGTAGAAACCGCGCGGCCTGCCGGTCACCTCGCACCGATTGCGCACGCGAATGATCGCGCCGTTGCGCGGCAGCGCCGCGAGCCGGATGCGGGCCTCGAAGCGCTCCTCCATCGGACGCGCCTGATCATTGGCGAGGTCGAGCAGGCGCTTGCGTCGCGCGGCGAATTTCTTCGCCATCCGCCGCTTGCGCTCGTTGTTCTCTATCGCACTCTTCTTTGCCATTCATAGGCTCCATTTTCCGCGTCTGAGCGCCGACATCGGGCTCACTGCCGGAAGGGGAAGTTGAATTCGCGCAACAAGGCCTTGGCTTCCGCGTCGGTCCTGGCCGTCGTGCAGACCACGATATCGAGCCCCAGCATCGCCTCGGCCTTGTCGTAGTCGATTTCCGGAAAAATGATGTGCTCCTTGACGCCGAGCGCGTAATTGCCGCGTCCGTCGAATGACTTCGGATCGAGACCGCGGAAGTCGCGCACCCGCGGCAGCGCCACGGTGACCAAACGATCGAGGAACTCGTACATGCGGGTTTGGCGCAAGGTGACCTTGGCGCCGATCGGCATGTTCTCGCGCACCTTGAAGGTCGAGATCGCCTTGCGGGCGCGGGTGACCACCGGCTTCTGGCCGGCGATCAGCGCGAGGTCGGCGGCCGCGGACGTCACCTTCTTGGTGTCGTTGACGGCTTCCCCGACGCCCATGTTGAGCACGATCTTGTCCAGTCTCGGCACTTCGAGCGCATTCTTGTACCCGAACTCCTTGGTGAGCTTGGGCACGATCTCGTCCCGATAGAGCTTCTTCAGGCGCGCGACATAGTCCTTCGGCGCGGCCTTCACCGCCCCGGCGGCGGCAATCTCTGCGCCAGCTTCCTTGCGAGCCTTGCCCTTCGCGCCCTTGGCGTCGGCGGCCGCGGCGTCCGGCTTCGCGCCCTTGCCGGCCGACTTCTCGCTCTTGCCGGGCTTCGCGGCCTTTTCGGCCTTGTCGCCCTTGTCGCTCTTCGTCTCAGCCATCGATCAGGTCTCCGGAACGCCGGGCGACGCGCACCTTGCGGCCGTCGTCGAGAATCTTGAAACCGACACGCGTCGGTTTGCCCGTCTTGGGATCGACAATCGCAAGGTTCGAGAGATGGATCGTCGAATTCCTTGGTGATGATCCCGCCCTCGGTCTGCGCCGTCTGGCGCGTGTGTCGGCGCACGAGATTGACGCCGGCGACGATCGCTCGGCGCTCGGTCGGCATGACCTCGCGAACTTCACCCCGCTTACCCCTGTCGCGACCGGCCATGACGATGACCGTGTCGCCCTTTTTGATCTTGGCGGCCATCACAGCACCTCCGGCGCAAGCGAGATGATCTTCACGTGGTTCCTGGCCCTGAGTTCGCGCGGCACCGGCCCGAAGATACGAGTGCCGACCGGCTCCGACTGGTTGTTGATCAGCACCGCGGCGTTGGAGTCGAACCGGATCACAGAGCCGTCGGCCCGGCGGATGTCCTTGGCGGTGCGCACGACCACCGCCTTCATCACGTCGCCCTTCTTGACCCGGCCGCGCGGAATCGCCTCCTTGATCGAGACGACAATGATGTCGCCGATCGAGGCGTAACGACGCTTCGAGCCGCCCAGCACCTTGATGCACATCACGCGCCGCGCGCCGGAATTGTCGGCGACGTCGAGATTGGTCTGCATCTGTATCATGGCCTATTCGCCTCTCTTAAGTCCTGTTCGCCCGCTCAAGCGTTCGGCGCCGTCTCGCCGACGACGATCCAGCGCTTGAGTTTCGAGATCGGCCGCGTCTCCTCGATCGAGACCGTATCGCCGACCTTCTGGGTCTTGTTTTCGACGTGCGCGTGGTAGTTCTTCGACCGGCGCACGGTTTTCTTGAGCAGCGGGTGGGTGAAGCGGCGCTCGACCTTCACCACAAGCGTCTTCTCCTGCTTGTCGCTGACGACGACGCCGTGCAAAATTCTCTTCGGCATGATGTCCCTACTTCTTGGTCTTGGCGGGAGCGCGCTTCTGCGCGGCGATGCTCATGACGCGGGCGATGTCGCGACGCACGACACGCACGCGCGCGGTGTCCTGCAACTGGCCGCTCGCCTTCTGAAATCGCAGGTTGAACTGCTCCTTCTTGAGCTTGAGCGCCTCATCGTTGAGTTGATCCTCTGTCATGACCCGAAGGTCGGAAAGACGGCTCGAGGTTTTCATCTCTCGCTCCTATTCCGCGATGCGCTGGACGAAGCGCGTCTTGATTGGCAGCTTGGCCGCGGCGAGGTCGAACGCCTCGCGCGCCAGGCTCTCGGGCACGCCGTCGATCTCGAACATGATGCGGCCCGGGGCGACGCGTGCGATCCACCATTCAGGCGCGCCCTTGCCCTTCCCCATCCGCACTTCGATCGGCTTCTTCGACACCGGCACGTCGGGAAACACCCGGATCCAGACGCGGCCGGCGCGCTTCATGTGCCTCGTCAGCGCCCGGCGGGCGGCCTCGATCTGGCGCGCGGTAACGCGCTCGGGCTCCATCGCCTTGAGCCCGAACTCGCCGAAATTGAGCGCATATCCGCCCTTCGCATTGCCGTGAATGCGGCCCTTGAAGGCCTTGCGGAACTTGGTTCTCTTTGGCTGCATCATGATCGTGAACTTTCGCCAGTGCGCACTCGTTAGACCGCTTCGCGAGCGTGCTCGCGCTCGCGAGGTTCGCGGCGCGGACGATGGGTCGATGAATGGTCGGCCTCGGCCAGGCGCTTGTCCTGGGCCATCGGATCGTGCTCCAGGATCTCGCCCTTGAAGATCCAGACCTTGATGCCGCAGGTGCCGTAGGCCGTATGCGCAGTCGCGACGCCGTAATCGACGTCGGCGCGCAGGGTGTGCAGCGGCACGCGACCCTCGCGATACCATTCCTGGCGGGCGATTTCGGCGCCGCCAAGCCGGCCGGAGCAGTTGATGCGGATGCCCTCGGCGCCGAGACGCATCGCCGATTGCACCGCGCGCTTCATCGCGCGCCGGAACGCTACCCGGCGCTCGAGCTGCTGGGCGATCGATTCGGCGACCAGGGTCGCGTCGATTTCCGGCTTGCGAACCTCGACGATGTTGATCGCCACTTCCGAATTCGTGAGTTTCGCCACCTGCTTGCGCAGCTTCTCGATATCGGCCCCCTTCTTGCCGATGACGACGCCGGGCCGGGCGGAGTGGATGTTGATGCGCGCCTTCTTGTGCGGACGCTCGATGACGATCTTCGAGATCGCCGCCTGCTTAAGGCTCTTGGTGAGCGAATCGCGGATCTTCATGTCCTCGTGCAACAGCTTTCCGTATTCGCCCTTGCTGGAGTACCAGCGCGAATCCCAGGTGCGGTTGACGCCTAGGCGGAGGCCGATCGGATTGATCTTCTGTCCCATGGTGGAAGTCTTTCCTCTTAGGCGGCTTTGGCGTCGGCGGCGGCGACTTCCCGCACGACGATGGTGATGTTGGCGAACGGCTTCTCGATGCGCCCCGCCCGTCCGCGCGCGCGGGGGCTGAAGCGCTTGAGCACCATGTCCTTGCCGACCCATGCCTGGGCGACGACCAGATCGTCAACGTCGAGATCGTGGTTGTTCTCGGCGTTGGCGATCGCCGACTCGAGGGTCTTCTTAACCTCGACCGAAATCCTCTTTCGGGAGAATTCGAGATCGGCGAGCGCGGTTGCGACCTTCTTGCCCCGGATGAGTTGGGCGAGCAGGTTCAGCTTCTGCGGACTGACGCGCAGCATGCGCGTCGTCGCCTTGGCTTCGTTCTCCGCCTGTCGGCGCGGGTTCTGCGGCTTGGACATCGGCGTTTAAGCTCTCTTGGCCTTCTTGTCGGCGGAATGGCCGTGAAACGTGCGCGTCGGGGCGAATTCCCCAAACTTGTGGCCGATCATCTCCTCCGACACCAGCACGGGAATGTGTTTGTGGCCGTTGTAGACGCCGAAGGTGAGACCGACGAACTGCGGCAGGATGGTCGAGCGCCGGCTCCAGATCTTGATGATGTCGGAGCGGCCCGACCCGCGCGCGACGTCGGCCTTCTTCAAAAGATAGCCGTCCACGAACGGCCCCTTCCAGATCGAGCGGGTCATGGCTCAGCCTCTCTTCTTGCGCACGTGCCGCGACGCGACGATGAATTTGTCGGTCGCCTTGTTTGAACGGGTCTTCTTGCCCTTGGTGGGCTTGCCCCACGGGCTGACCGGATGCCGGCCGCCCGAGGTGCGTCCTTCGCCGCCGCCGTGCGGATGGTCGACCGGGTTCATGGTGACGCCGCGATTGTGCGGGCGCTGTCCGAGCCAGCGGTTGCGGCCCGCCTTGCCGAGCGAGGCGTTCATGTGGTCGGGATTGGAGACTGCGCCGATCGAGGCGAAGCACTGGCCGTGAATAAGCCGCTGCTCGCCGGAACTCAGTCGCAGCGAGACATAGCCCTGGTCGCGGCTGACGATTTGCGCGTAGGTTCCGGCCGAACGGGCCATCGCGCCGCCCTTGCCGATCTTCATCTCGACGTTGTGGACGATCGTGCCGACGGGAATGTTGGCGAGCGGCATTGCGTTTCCGGGCTTCACGTCGACCTGGACGCCCGCGATCACCTCGTCGCCGACCGAAAGCCGCTGCGGGGCGATGATATACGCCTGTTCGCCGTCGGCATATTTGATGAGCGCGATGAAGCTCGTGCGGTTGGGGTCGTACTCCAGCCGCTCGACCTTGCCCGCCACCTCGAGCTTGCGTCGCTTGAAGTCGACGATGCGATACGACTGTTTGTGGCCGCCGCCGCGGAAGCGCACGGTGATCCGGCCGGCGTTGTTGCGTCCGCCCTTCTCGGGCTTGCCGACGGTCAGCGCCTTGACCGGCTTGCCCTTGTAGAGACCGCTGCGGTCGACAAGGGCAAGCTGGCGAAGGCTCGGCGTGATCGGCTTATATGTCTTGAGCGCCATCGTTCTCGTTCCTTAGAGGCCGGTGGTCATGTCGATGCGATCGCCATCCGCGAGCGTGACGATCGCTTTCTTCACGTCCTGCTGGCGCCCGCGCACGCCCCGGAACGCCTTGGTCTTGCCTTTGCGCAAGAGCGTGTTGACCGCCGTCACCTTGACGTCGAACAACTGCTCGATCGCCGCCTTGATCTGCGGCTTGGTCGCGTTGCGCGCGACCTTGAACACGAACTGGTTGTTCTCGGAGGCAAGCGTCGCCTTCTCCGTGATCACGGGGGAGACGATGGCGTCGTAGTGCCGTACGTCCTTGATCATTTGA
Organism: uncultured Alphaproteobacteria bacterium; assembly: GCA_963806935.1. Lineage (GTDB taxonomy): Bacteria > Pseudomonadota > Alphaproteobacteria > Rhizobiales > Beijerinckiaceae > Roseiarcus. The sequence goes on along the minus strand of CAWEAT010000046.1, from coordinate 24,997 downwards.
ACCGCGCCTCCAGCGCTTCGACCGCGGCCTTGGTCAGGACCAGCTTCTCGCGCCGCATGATGTCGTAGACGTTGACGCCCTGGACCGGCAGCACGTCGATCTCAGGCAGGTTGCGCGCCGCCGCGGCGAATTTCGCATGCGGCGTGGCGCCGTCGATGATGAGCGCATTCTTGAGCGCCGCTTTTTCGAATGTCGCCCGCAAGGCTTTTGTCTTCGCCTCGGCGACGTCGGCGCTTTCCCAGATCACCAGGCCGCCGGCGCGGACCTTGGCAGAAAGCGCGTGCTTGAGCGCGAGCGCACGCACCTTCTTCGGCAGGTCATGGGCGTGGCTGCGCGCGACCGGACCCATCGCGCGTCCGCCGCCGCGGAACTGCGGCACCCGGGCCGAGCCGTGCCGAGCGCCGCCGGTGCCCTTCTGCTTGTACATTTTCTTGCCCGTGCGATGGATGTCCGCGCGCCCGAGCGTCTGGTGCGTCCCGGCCTGGCGCTTGGCGAGCTGCCAGCGCACCATGCGGGCGATCAGATCCCCCCGCGGCTCGAGGCCGAACACGGCGTCGCTGAGTTCGAGCGAGCCCGCGGCCGAGCCGTCGATCGACGTGATGTCGAATTTCATCGCCGTTACACTCCCTTCGCCGCTTCGGCCTGCGTAGCAGCGGCGCCCGCCTCGCCGTGAACGCGGAACTTGCCGGGCGCGGGAGCGTCCTTCGGCAGCGGCTTCTTCACCGCGTCGCGCACCGCGATCCACCCGCCGGCGTTGCCCGGCACGGCGCCTTCGACCAGGATGAGGCCGCGCTCGACATCGGTCTGAACGACGCGCAAATTCTGCGTCGTCACCCTGTCGACGCCCATGTGGCCGGCCATCTTCTTGTTCTTCCATGTCTTGCCCGGGTCCTGGCGGCCGCCGGTCGAGCCGATCGAACGGTGCGAGATCGACACGCCGTGTGTTGCGCGCAAACCGCCGAAGTTCCACCGCTTCATGCCGCCGGCGAAGCCTTTGCCAATCGTCACGCCGGTCACGTCCACATACTGACCGACGACGAAATGATCGGCGGTGATCTCCGCTCCGACCGGGATCATCTTGTCCTCGGCGACGCGGAATTCGGCGAGCCGCATCTTCGGCTCGACATGGGCCACGGCGAACCGGCCGCGCTCCGCCTTCGACACGTTCTTGACCTTGGCCTTGCCGACGCCGAGCTGGAGGGCGGTATAGCCGTTCTTCTCCTGGGTGAGATGCGCGACCACCTGGCAGCCCTCGACCTGGAGGACGGTGACCGGCACGTGGTCGCCCGCGTCGGTGAAGACGCGGGACATACCCAGCTTCTTTGCGATGATGCCTGAACGCATTGGCCTTTATCCTTCGAGAGCGCCTTTGAGGTTGACCCTTCGCCGACGCCCGTCAGATCCCTTCTAAAGCTTGATTTCGACGTCGACGCCGGCGGCCAGATCGAGCTTCATCAGCGCGTCGACCGTCTGCGGCGTCGGATCGACGATGTCGAGCACGCGCTTATGGGTGCGAATCTCGAACTGCTCACGCGATTTCTTGTCGACATGCGGCGACCGGTTGACCGTGAATTTCTCGATCCGGGTCGGCAAGGGAATTGGTCCGCGAACCCTGGCGCCGGTGCGCTTGGCCGTGGACACGATCTCCTTCGTCGAAGCGTCGAGCACGCGGTGATCGAACGCTTTCAGACGGATACGGATGTTTTGCGTGTTCATGTATCAAATCCCTGCCGGCCCGGACGGGACAAGGTTGCCCGTCCGCCTCCGCAACGCCTCACTCGGTAATCGAAACGACGACGCCCGAGCCGACCGTGCGGCCGCCTTCGCGAATGGCGAAGCGCAGCTTCTCCTCCATCGCGATCGGGACGATGAGCGCGACGTCGATCGTCACGTTGTCGCCAGGCATCACCATTTCCGTGCCCTGCGGCAATTGCACAATCCCGGTCACGTCGGTGGTGCGGAAGTAGAACTGCGGGCGGTAGTTGGTGAAGAACGGGGTGTGGCGGCCGCCTTCCTCCTTGGTGAGGATATAGGCCTCGGCCTTGAACTTGGTGTGCGGCTTGACCGAGCCGGGCTTGCACAGCACTTGGCCGCGCTCGACTTCCTCGCGCTTGGTGCCGCGCAGGAGGCAACCGACGTTGTCGCCCGCCTCGCCCTGATCGAGCAGCTTGCGGAACATCTCGACGCCGGTGACGGTGGTCTTTGCGGTCGGGCGCAAGCCGACGATCTCGACTTCCTCGCCGACCTTGATGATTCCGCGCTCGATGCGGCCGGTGACGACCGTGCCGCGGCCCGAGATCGAGAACACGTCTTCGACCGGCATCAGGAACGGCTGGTCCTTCGGCCGCTCCGGCTGCGGAATGTAGGCGTCGACCGCCTCCATCAGCTTGAGAATGGAATCATGGCCCATTTCGGGGGACTTGTTCTCGAGCGCCATCAGCGCCGAACCCTTGATGATCGGAATGTCGTCGCCGGGGAACTCGTAGCGCGACAGAAGCTCGCGCACTTCGAGCTCGACCAGTTCGAGCAGCTCCGGATCGTCGACCATGTCGACCTTGTTCAGATAGACGACCAGCGCGGGGACGCCGACCTGGCGGGCGAGCAGGATGTGCTCACGGGTCTGCGGCATCGGGCCATCCGCCGCCGAGACGACGAGAATGGCGCCGTCCATCTGGGCCGCGCCGGTGATCATGTTCTTCACATAGTCGGCGTGGCCGGGGCAGTCGACGTGGGCGTAGTGGCGCTTCTTGGTCTCATACTCGACATGCGCGGTCGAGATCGTGATCCCGCGAGCCTTCTCTTCCGGCGCCTTGTCGATCTGATCGTAGGCGGTGTAGGTCGCGCCGCCCGTCTCGGCCAGAACCTTGGTGATCGCGGCCGTCAGCGACGTCTTGCCGTGGTCGACATGCCCGATCGTGCCAATGTTGCAATGGGGCTTGTTACGCGCAAACTTTTCCTTGGCCATAGCCGGACTCCTTCTCGTGGCCCTTCATTCGCGACGCGCTCGTTTAAGCGCGCCTCACTTGAATTTCTCGATGATCTCGGTGGCGATACCCGCCGGGACCTGCTCGTAGTGGTCGAATTGCATGGTGAAGTTGGCGCGCCCCTGAGTGCCGGAGCGCAGCTGGTTGACGTAGCCGAACATGTTGGAGAGCGGCACCATGGCGTCGATGACGACCGCGTTGGCGCGCATGTCCTGACCCTGCACGTGCCCGCGCCGAGACAGGAGATCGCCCATCACGTAGCCGGTGTGCTCTTCCGGAGTGACGACTTCGACTTTCATGATCGGCTCGAGCAGGACGGAGCCGCCCTTCTGCAGGCCTTCGCGAAAGGCGGCGCGGGCGGCGATCTCGAACGCCAGCGCCGACGAGTCGACGTCGTGGTAGGAGCCGTCGACCAGCGTCGCCTTGACGTCGACCACGGGAAAGCCCGCGAGCACGCCGGAGGTCAGCACGCTGTTGACGCCCTTCTCGACGCCCGGAATATATTCCTTCGGCACCGCCCCGCCGACGATCTTCAATTCGAACGATGAGCCCCCGCCCGGCCCGGACGGCTCGAAAGTCATCACCACGCGCGCGAACTGGCCCGAGCCGCCCGACTGCTTCTTGTGGGTGTAGTTGATCTCGGATTTCTTGCTCAGCGTCTCGCGATAGGCGACCTGCGGCGCGCCTATGTTGGCGTCGACCTTGTAGGTGCGCTTGAGGATGTCGACCTTGATGTCGAGGTGGAGTTCGCCCATCCCCTTGAGAATGGTCTGGCCGGACTCGGGATCGGTCGACACCCGGAACGACGGGTCCTCGGCGGCGAGCTTCGACAGCGCGACGCCGAGCTTTTCCTGATCGGCCTTCGATTTCGGCTCAATCGCGATCTCGATCACCGGATCCGGGAACTCCATCTTTTCCAGGATCACCGGCTTCTGCATGTCGCACAGCGTGTCGCCGGTGCGAGCGTCCTTGAGGCCCGCAAGCGCGACGATGTCGCCGGCATAGGCCTCCTTGATGTCCTCGCGATTGTTGGCGTGCATGAGCAGCATGCGTCCCACGCGCTCGCGCTTGTCCTTGGTCGAGTTCAGAACGGTTGAGCCGGACTCGATCTTGCCCGAATAGACGCGGCAGAAGGTGATGGTGCCGACGAACGGGTCGTCCATGATCTTGAAGGCGAGCATCGAGAACGGCTCGGAGTCGCTCGGCATGCGAAGGACTTCCTTGCCGGAATCCATATCGACGCCCTTGATTCCGCCGCGATCGACCGGCGAGGGCAGATAGTCGACGACTGCGTCGAGGAGCGGCTGCACGCCCTTGTTCTTGAACGCCGAGCCGCACAGCACCGGGACAAACGCGATCTGCTTGACCGCCTTGCGAATGAGGCGCTTCAGAGTGTCGACGTCCGGCTCCTGTCCGTCGAGATAGGCGGTCATCACCTCGTCGTCGAGTTCGACAGCGGTCTCGATCAGCGTATGACGGTATTCCTCGGCCTTCGCCTTGAGATCGGCGGGGATGTCCTCGTCGTGGTACTTCGCGCCAAGACCCTCGTCTTCCCAGATGACCGCCTTCATCCGCAGAAGGTCGATCACGCCCTTGAAGCTCGATTCCGAGCCGATCGGCAGCTGGATACAGACCGGACGGCCGCCGACCTTGGTCTTGATCTCGTCGACGCAGCGGAAGAAGTCGGCCCCGATCTTGTCCATCTTGTTGACGAACACGACACGCGGAACGCCGTATTTGTCGGCCTGGCGCCAAACCGTCTCCGTCTGCGGCTCGACCCCCTGGTTGCCGTCGAGGACGCAGACCGCGCCGTCGAGAACCCTCAAGCTGCGCTCGACCTCGATCGTGAAGTCGACGTGGCCTGGCGTATCGATGATGTTGAGGCGCTTGTCTTGCCAGAAGGTCGTGGTCGCGGCCGAGGTGATGGTGATGCCGCGTTCCTGCTCCTGCTCCATCCAGTCCATGGTCGCAGCGCCGTCGTGCACTTCGCCGATCTTATGCGACTTGCCGGAATAATAGAGGATGCGCTCGGTCGTCGTCGTCTTACCGGCATCAATGTGGGCCATGATGCCGAAGTTGCGATAATCGTCGATAGCGTGGCTGCGCGCCATGATCCGTGATCCCGACGCTTACCAGCGGTAATGGGCGAAGGCGCGGTTGGCTTCCGCCATCCGGTGGGTGTCCTCGCGTTTCTTCACCGCCGCGCCGCGGTTGTTCGAGGCGTCGAGCAGTTCGGCCGACAGCCGGTCGACCATGGTCTTGTCGTTGCGGTCGCGCGCCGCCGTGATGATCCAGCGGATCGCGAGCGCCTGCCGGCGGTCGGTGCGCACTTCGACCGGAACCTGGTAGGTGGCCCCGCCGACCCGGCGCGAGCGGACCTCGACCGACGGCGCGACATTCTCGAGCGCCTGCTTGAATACGGCGAGGGGGTCGGTCTTGGCCTTGGCCTCGACGCTATCCAGCGCGCCGTAGACGATCGACTCGGCGACGGACTTCTTGCCCTCGTACATGATCGTGTTCATGAACTTCGCCACCACCACGTCGCCGTATTTGGCGTCCGGGATGATGTCGCGTTTCTCAGCGCTGTGTCGGCGTGACATCGCCTACTCTCTCTTCGTCTTGGCCGACTGATCCGGCCGTGAAATTCTTGCGTCTGGATCCCCGGATCGTCGCTTCGCTCGCCCGGTGATGACCTTCGCTCCGCTCTTTCCGTCATGGCTGGGCTTGACCCGGCCATCTGGATCCCCGGCTTCTCGCTTTCGCTCGCCCGGGGATGACCTTCGCTTCGCTCAGGTCACTTCGGCCGCTTGGCGCCGTATTTCGACCGGCGCTGCTTGCGGTCCTTCACTCCCTGCGTGTCGAGCACGCCGCGCAGGATGTGGTAACGGACGCCCGGCAGATCCTTGACGCGGCCGCCGCGGATCATGACCACCGAATGCTCCTGCAGGTTGTGGCCCTCGCCGGGAATGTACCCGATGACCTCGAACCCGTTGGTCAGCCGGACCTTGGCGACCTTGCGGAGCGCCGAATTCGGCTTCTTCGGCGTCGTCGTGTAGACGCGCGTGCAAACGCCGCGCTTCTGCGGGCTCGCCTCCAGATGGCGGGCCTTCTCCCGGTAGGTCTTCGGTTGCCGCGGCTTGCGGATCAACTGGCTAATCGTCGGCATGTCGGCCCTGAACTTCTCTCTTTGGCGTCCGGCGGATGAAGCCGAACTCGAATTCCCTACTTCCGTCCCCTTCCGAAGCTCCGCCCGCGCGACTTGCGCGCGAAACAAACAGCGCCCTTAAAACCCGAAATCGGGCTTTGGGCGCCGCCGAAAGCAGAGGATCACGCGGCCTAGGCCCCGCGATCGTGCGAAACAGAACCGGCCCCTTTAGGGCCGGCATGGCTCGTCTTCGATAGGATCGTCAGCGTTTAGAGCCGTTGGGTATCCGACGCGTCGTCCGATACAGCGAAGCTCTACAGCCTGCCGAAAGCGCGCGGAACATATTCGTGCGGTTCGCGCGCGTCAACCCCTTTGCGCCGTCATAATCGGCGCCACGGCGAAATTTGCGAGGACCTGTACGTGACCGGCGCGCGGTCAGCGACCGCGCCCTACAGGCGCGCCAAGCACAGCCTGACATCCCCTTCGGCAAATTGCCCCGAGGCAGTCACATGGGGGCCTCGATTCGAGCCTAGCCAGCAGGAGCGCCCGGCCGCAAGGCTGAGGCGTCGCTCGGCCTCGTCCCGGCCGTCGGGAGCCCCGTGAATTCAAATGAAAGCGACGCGCAGGGATGTTCTGGCTCTCGCCGCGGGGGCGGCCGCGTTCGGCGCCTGGCCGGCGGGCGCTCAGACCGGGGGCGAGCCCGGCGATCTCCGGGCGAGCCTGAACTCGGCCGACTTCGACCAGGTCTCGGAGCTCGTCCGCGACCGCTTCTACGATCCGAGCCTGCACGGCCTCGACTGGGAGAAAGTCAAAGCGCGCTACCGTCCGCAGGCGATCGCCGCGGCCTCGCGGGAGGAGGCGGCGATCGCGATCAATGCGATGCTGGCCGAACTCGGCGCCTCGCACACGCATTATTATACGGCGGATGATCCGGCCTATTATCAGCTCGCCGACATATTCGTCGGCGCGCTCGAGCATCGGGGCCTCGACCGGGTGTTCCCGAAGGGCGAAGTGGCCTATCCGGGGATCGGGGCGTTCACCGAGACCGACGGCGAGGGCCGCACGTTCGTGTCCGGCGCAATCGAGGGCGCGCCCGCGCACGGAGGCCGGCGTTCTGGTCGGCGATGAAATCCTCTCGGTCGACGATCGTCCGTTCCGCCCGGTCAACTCGTTCCGCGGCAAGGTCGGGGTCCCCGTCTCGCTTCAGGTCCGCCGCGCGCCGGGCGCGGCGCCGATCGCAATCAGCGTCACGCCGGCCGATCTTCATCCCGACGTGATGTTCCTGCGCGGTCTCAAGGCCAGCGCCCGGGTGATCGTCGCCGGCGACAAGACGCGCATCGGCTACGTGCGCGTCTGGTCCTATGCGAGCCGCCGGTATCAGTCCGCGCTCGAGGAGCTGATCGGCGAAGGGCCGCTTAAGGACGCCGACGCGCTCATCTGGGATCTGCGCGGCGGATGGGGCGGCGCGCAGCCGCAATATCTCGATCTCTTCAATCCGCGCGCGCCGACGATGCAGGTCAAGGACCGCAACGGCGATACCGGCCTCGTGGACGTCAAATGGCGCAAGCCCGTCGCGATGCTGATCAATCAGGGCACCCGCAGCGGCAAGGAGGTGCTCGCCTACGGGTTCAAGGAATACCGGCTCGGCGAATTGATCGGCCAGCGCACCGAAGGCGCCGTGCTCGCCGCCACCGCGTTCCTGATCGGCGACGACGGCCTGCTGCTGCTGGCGGTCGAGGACGTGCTGGTGGACGGAAAGCGGCTCGAAGGCGTCGGCGTCGAGCCGACCATCGAGGTCAAGTTCGATTCGCGCTACGCCGCCGGCGCCGATCCCCAGCTCGACCGGGCGGTGCAGGTGCTGGCGGGCGCGTAACGTCGCTTTGCGTTCAAGCGGGGCCTGTTCCGGCCCCGTCGGCATTGGCCGGGGCGCCCCATTTGGGTTTTCTTGGCTTCGGCGCGGTTTCGGGCCGAAGGCGCCGCCGGCGCCGGTTGGATTGTCTGGGATTTCCTTGGATTCTCTCGTCCGAATCGTGGCTTTTCAATAGGTTATGCGCCGTTGAAGCGAGAAACAATATTTTCCCGCACCTGTCGCGGCGTCCGAGGCGCCGCAACGGCGACCTGCGGATTTGGCGCGAGGAAGGGCAGGCTGGTCATGGGGGCAGATTAAGCCGAATTCCGATTTTCCGCAATGTTTTTGTCGGCCGAACTCAGACCAAAAGCCCCCTCCCTGCGCCTGAGCGCCGGGGAGGGGGACCATGCCAGGCATGGTCGGAAGGGGGTATGTCGCTCCCCGGCGAAAGCCGGTCCCGGAGGCCCTCAGCCCGCGCTGGCGCGGGCCTTGCTGCGGGCAGCCGGAGCCGGCTCGACCGCGGGAGCGGCGAGCGGCAGGGCCGGGGCGGCGGCTGCCGCTTCGGCCTTCTGCGCCAGGATCAGGGTGTCGCGCATCGCCGCGATCTGACGCAGCTTGGCCACCGCCGCGCCGGTCCCGGCCGGGATGAGCCGGCCGACGATCACGTTCTCCTTCAGGCCTTCGAGCGTGTCGACCTTGCCGTTGACCGCGGCTTCGGTCAGCACCCGCGTCGTCTCCTGGAACGACGCCGCCGAGATGAAGGAGCGCGTCTGCAGGCTCGCCTTGGTGATGCCGAGCAGCACCGGAACGCCGGTCGCTGGCTTCTTGCCTTCGGACGTCACCGCTTCGTTCGCCGCCTCGAGATCGGAAGCGTCGACCTGCTCGCCGACCAGGAAGTCGGTGTCGCCGACTTCGGTGATATCAACCTTCTGCAGCATCTGGCGCACGATCACCTCGATGTGCTTGTCGTTGATAAGCACGCCCTGCAGCCGGTAGACCTCCTGAATCTCGTTGACGAGATAGGCGGCCAGCTCCTCGACGCCCTTGATGGCGAGAATATCGTGCGGGGCGGGATTGCCGTCGACGATATATTCGCCCTTCTCGATCACGTCGCCGTCCTGAAGGTGGATGTGCTTCGACTTCGGGATCAGGTACTCGACCGGCTCCGCGCCCTCTTCGCTCGGCTCGATCGTCAGGCGCTGCTTGTTCTTGAAGTCTTTCCCGAACCGTATCGTACCGGAGATTTCGGCGATGATCGCGTGATCCTTCGGCCGACGCGCCTCGAACAATTCCGCCACGCGCGGCAGACCGCCGGTGATGTCGCGGGTCTTCGCGCTGTTGATCGAAATACGCGCGATCACGTCGCCCGCGCGCACCGTCGCGCCCGGTTCGAACGAGAGGATCGATTCGGGCGACAAAGCGTAGCGCGCGTCGCCGCCGCGCGGCAGCTTGGCGATCTTGCCGTCCTTGCCCTTGATGATCATCGCCGGCTTCAGGCCGGCGGTGCGGGGCGTCGAACGCCAGTCGGTGACGATGCGCTTGGCGATGCCGGTCGCTTCGTCGACCTGCTCCGACATCGACACGCCCTCGACCAGGTCCTCGAAGCCGATCACTCCGTCGATCTCGGTCAGGACGGGCCGGGTGAACGGATCCCACTCGGCGATCCTCTGCCCGCGCTTGATCTTGTCGCCCTCGTCGACCTTGAGGCGGGCGCCATACTGCACCCGGTGCACCGCACGCTCGGCTCCGCTTCGATCGGTGATGACAACGGCGACGTTGCGCGCCATCGCCATCAGATCGCCGTTCGAGTTGCGCGCGAGGTTGCGGTTGCGGATCTTCACCTCGCCGTCGAAGTTCGACTCGATGAACGACTGATCCGCAAGCTGCGCCGCGCCGCCGATGTGGAAGGTGCGCATCGTGAGCTGCGTGCCCGGTTCGCCGATCGACTGGGCGGCGATGACGCCGACCGCCTCGCCCATGTTGACCGGGGTGCCGCGTGCGAGGTCCCGGCCGTAGCAGGCGCCGCAGACGCCGTTCTTCGCTTCGCAGGTGAGGACCGAACGGATCTTCACCTCCTGAATGCCGGCGGCGGTGATCGCCGGCATGTCCTCTTCGACGATCATACGGCCGGCTTCCACGATCACCTTGCCGTCGGCGTCACGGAGCGCGTCGGCCGACGTGCGGCCAAGGATGCGCGAACCGAGCGAGGCGACCACCGTGCCCGCATCGACGATCGCGCGCATGCTGATGCCGCGCGTGGAGCCGCAGTCGGGCGTGGTGATGATCGAATCCTGCGCGACGTCGACGAGGCGCCGGGTCAGGTAGCCGGAGTTTGCGGTCTTCAACGCGGTGTCCGCGAGGCCCTTGCGGGCGCCGTGGGTCGAATTGAAGTACTCGAGAACCGACAGGCCTTCCTTGAAGTTGGAGATGATCGGGCTCTCGATGATTTCGCCCGACGGCTTGGCCATGAGCCCGCGCATCGCCGCAAGCTGGCGCATCTGGGTCGGCGAGCCGCGCGCGCCCGAATGCGACATCATGTAGATCGAGTTGATCGGGCGGTCGCGGCCGTGCTCGTCCTTGCGCACCGCCGAGATGCCGGCCATCATTTCCTCGGCCAGCTTGTCGGAACATTTCGCCCAGGCGTCGACGACCTTGTTGTATTTCTCGCCCTGGGTGATGAGGCCGTCGTTGTACTGCTGCTCGTACTCCTTCGCGAGCGAAGACGTCTCCGCGATGCGCGCCTGCTTCGTGTCCGGCACCACCATGTCGTCCTTGCCGAACGAGATGCCGGCCTTGAACGCCTCACGGAAGCCGAGCGACATGATCCGGTCGCAGAAGATGACCGTCTCCTTCTGACCGCAGTTGCGGTAGACGATGTCGATCATGTTGGAGATTTCCTTTTTCGTCATCAGCTTGTTGACGACGTCGAAGGGAATCTTCACGTGCTCGGGCAGGAGCTGGCCGAGGAAAAGGCGCCCCGGCGTGGTGTCGAAGATCTTCGCCACCCGCTCGCCCTTCTCGTTGAAGGTCCAGGCGCGGCCCTTGATCCGGGTGTGGAGCGTGATCGTGCCCGCGGCGAGCGCATGCTCGATCTCGCCGATGTCGCTATAGAAGCCGCGGATCGGGCGCTTGGTCTTCGGATCTTCCGCGTACTGACCGGGGTCGCCGTCGCGCATCAGCGACACATAGTAGAGGCCGAGAACGATGTCCTGGCTCGGGACAATGATCGGCTGGCCGTTGGCGGGATGCAGGATGTTGTTGGTCGACATCATCAAGACCCGCGCCTCGAGCTGCGCCTCGAGCGAGAGCGGCACGTGCACGGCCATCTGGTCGCCGTCGAAGTCGGCGTTGAACGCCGAGCAGACGAGCGGATGGAGCTGGATCGCCTTGCCCTCGATCAGCACCGGCTCGAACGCCTGGATGCCGAGGCGATGCAGGGTCGGCGCGCGGTTGAGCATCACCGGGTGCTCGCGGATCACCTCGTCGAGGATGTCCCAGACTTCCGGTTTCTCCTTCTCGACCAGCTTCTTGGCCTGTTTGACCGTCGCCGACAGGCCCTTGGCGTCAAGCCGCGAATAGATGAACGGCTTGAACAATTCGAGCGCCATCTTCTTCGGCAGGCCGCACTGATGCAGCTTGAGCTCGGGGCCGACCACGATCACCGAGCGGCCGGAATAGTCGACGCGCTTGCCGAGGAGATTCTGGCGGAACCGGCCCTGCTTGCCCTTGAGCATGTCGGCGAGCGACTTCAACGGCCGCTTATTGGCGCCGGTGATGACGCGCCCGCGCCGGCCGTTGTCGAACAGCGCGTCGACCGACTCCTGCAGCATCCGCTTCTCGTTGCGGATGATGATGTCGGGCGCACGCAGCTCCATCAGCCGCTTCAAGCGATTGTTGCGGTTGATGACGCGCCGGTAGAGGTCGTTGAGGTCGGAGGTCGCGAAGCGTCCGCCGTCGAGCGGCACCAGCGGGCGCAAGTCCGGCGGAATGACCGGCACCTCGGTCAGGATCATCCATGCCGGCTTGTTGCCCGAATGGATGAAGGCCTCGATGATCTTGAGGCGCTTGGCGAGGCGCTTGGGCTTGAGCTCGCTCTTCGATTCGGCGATCTCGACCTTGAGGTCTTCGGCGATCTTCTGCAGGTTCATGCCCTTCAGGATCTCGCGGATCGCCTCGGCGCCGATCATCGCGGTGAAGCTGTCCTGGCCGTATTCGTCGAGCGCGCGCAGGTAGTCGTCCTCGCTCAGGAGCTGGCGGTCCTTCAGCGGCGTCAGGCCCGGATCGAGCACGATGTAGGATTCGAAGTAGAGGATGCGCTCGAGGTCCTTCAGCGTCATGTCGAGCAGAAGGCCGATCCGCGACGGCAGCGACTTCAAGAACCAGATATGCGCCACCGGCGCGGCAAGCGAGATATGGCCCATGCGCTCGCGCCGCACGCGCGACAGCGTCACCTCGACGCCGCATTTCTCGCAGATCACGCCCTTGTACTTCATGCGCTTGTACTTGCCGCACAGGCACTCGTAGTCCTTGATCGGCCCGAAGATGCGGGCGCAGAACAGGCCGTCGCGCTCCGGCTTGAACGTGCGGTAGTTGATCGTTTCGGGCTTCTTGATCTCGCCGAACGACCACGACAGGATCTTCTCCGGGCTCGCGATCGCAATCTGGATCTGGTCGAACGCCTGCGGGGCGGCGACCGGCGCGAATGGATTGGTGATTTCCTGATTCATTGAGGTCTCCTGCGACGTCCGGAGAAAAACCGCCTCCGGACTCGCCTTGTTGGAACCGCCGCCCGCGGGCACACCCCTGTGGGCGACGAACGCCAAAATCTCATCGCGCCCGCCAACCGGCCGGGCGCGGCCTTGCGCTCACTCGGCCGCCTCGGCCGGCGGCAGTTCTTCGACCGGACGCTTGAGCGACGCCAGTTCGACGTTGAGCCCGAGCGACCGCATTTCCTTGACCAGCACGTTGAAGCTCTCGGGGATGCCCGATTCGAACGTGTCGTCGCCGCGCACGATCGCCTCGTAGACCTTCGTGCGCCCGGCGACGTCGTCCGATTTGACGGTCAGCATCTCCTGCAGCGTGTAAGCCGCGCCATAGGCTTCGAGCGCCCACACTTCCATCTCTCCGAAGCGCTGGCCGCCGAACTGCGCCTTGCCGCCGAGCGGCTGCTGAGTGACGAGGCTGTAGGGGCCGATCGAGCGGGCGTGGATCTTGTCGTCGACCAGGTGGTGGAGCTTCAGCATGTAGATGTAGCCGACCGTCACCTTGCGGTCGAAGGCGTCCCCGGTCCGCCCGTCGTAGAGCGTGACCTGACCGGACGCGTCGTAATTGGCGAGCTTGAGCATCTCGACAATGTCCTTCTCGCGCGCGCCGTCGAACACCGGCGTCGCGATCGGAACGCCGCGGCGCAGGTTCTCGCCGAGCTCGGCGAGGCTCTTGTCGTCGAGCGCCTTGATCGTCTCGTCGTCGCCGTAGACCTGCTTTAGCTTGCCGCGCAGCGGCTTGGAGTCGTTCGAGCGCAGATAGGCGTCGACCGCCTCGCCGACCTGCTTGCCAAGACCGGCGCAGGCCCAGCCGAGATGGGTTTCGAGAATCTGCCCGACGTTCATCCGGCTCGGCACGCCGAGCGGATTGAGCACGATGTCGACCGGAGTGCCGTCCTCGAGGAACGGCATATCCTCCTGCGGCACGATCCGGGACACGACGCCCTTGTTGCCGTGGCGGCCCGCCATCTTGTCGCCCGGCTGGATCTTGCGTTTGACCGCGATGAACACCTTGGCCATCTTCATCACGCCCGGCGGCAATTCGTCGCCGCGCTGCAGCTTCTCGACCTTGTCGAGGAAGCGGCTCTCGAGCGACTTCTTCGATTCGTCGTACTGCTTGCGCATCGCCTCGATCTCCGACATCGCCTGGTCGGATTCGAGCGCGAAGCTCCACCATTGCGAGCGCGGCTGCTCGTCGAGCAGCGCCCTCGTCAGCACCTGATCCTTCTTGAAGCCCTTGGGTCCGGACAGCGCCCGCTTGCCCTCGAGCGTTTCGGCGAGGCGCGCGTAGACGTTGCGGTCCAGGATCGCCTGCTCGTCGTCGCGGTCCTTGGCCAGGCGCTCGATCTCCTCGCGCTCGATCGCCTGCGCCCGCTCGTCCTTGTCGACGCCGTGGCGGTTGAAGACCCTGACCTCGACGATCGTGCCCTGGACGCCGGGGGGAACGCGCAACGACGTGTCGCGCACGTCGGAGGCCTTCTCGCCGAAGATGGCGCGCAAGAGCTTCTCTTCCGGCGTCATCGGGCTCTCGCCCTTGGGCGTGATCTTGCCGACCAGGATGTCGCCCGCCACGACCTCGGCGCCGATGTAGACGATGCCCGCCTCGTCGAGGTTCTTCAGCGCTTCTTCCGAAACGTTCGGGATGTCGCGCGTGATCTCCTCGGGCCCGAGCTTGGTGTCGCGGGCCATCGCCTCGAATTCCTCGATGTGGATCGAGGTGAAGACGTCGTCCTTGACGATCCGCTCCGAGAGCAGGATCGAATCCTCGAAGTTGTAGCCATTCCACGGCATGAAGGCGACGAGGACGTTGCGGCCGAGCGCGAGATCGCCGAGATCGGTCGACGGACCGTCGGCGATGATGTCGCCCTTCTCGACCCGGTCGCCGACCTTCACCAGCGGCTTCTGGTTGATGCAGGTCGACTGGTTCGAGCGCTGGAACTTCATCAGCCGATAGATGTCGACGCCGGGCTTGGCGGCGTCGGTCTCCTCGGTCGCGCGCACGACGATGCGGGTGGCGTCGATCTGGTCGACGACGCCGGCGCGCCGGGCCGCGATCGCCGCGCCCGAGTCGCGGGCCACGATCGCCTCCATCCCCGTGCCGACAAGCGGCGCGTCGGAACGCACCAGCGGCACCGCCTGCCGCTGCATGTTCGAGCCCATCAGCGCCCGGTTGGCGTCGTCGTTCTCGAGGAACGGAATCAGCGCCGCGGCGACGGACACCAGCTGCTTCGGCGACACGTCCATGTAGTCGACGCGGTCGCCCGGCAGGAACACGACGTCGCCGGCGTGACGGCAGACGATGAGATCGCCGACCAGCTTGCCGCCGGCGTCAATCGGGGTGTCGGCCTGGGCGACCGAATATTTCTGCTCCTCCATCGCCGAGAGATAGGCGACATCCTCGGTCACCTTGCCGTCGCGCACCTTGCGGTAGGGCGATTCGATGAAGCCGTATTTGTTGACGCGGGCGAAGGTCGCGAGCGAATTGATCAGCCCGATGTTCGGCCCCTCGGGGGTTTCGATCGGGCAGATGCGGCCGTAATGCGTCGGATGCACGTCGCGCACCTCGAAGCCGGCCCGCTCGCGGGTGAGCCCGCCCGGACCAAGCGCCGAAAGACGGCGCTTATGGGTGATCTCGGAGAGCGGGTTGGTCTGGTCCATGAACTGCGACAGCTGCGAGGAGCCGAAGAACTCGCGCACCGCGGCGGCCGCGGGCTTCGCGTTGATCAGGTCCTGGGGCATGATGGTGTCGATCTCGACCGAGCTCATGCGCTCCTTGATCGCGCGCTCCATGCGCAGCAAGCCGATGCGATACTGATTCTCCATCAGTTCGCCGACCGAGCGCACCCGCCGGTTGCCGAGATGGTCGATGTCGTCGATCTCGCCGCGGCCGTCGCGCAGGTTCACCAGCGCCTTGACCACCGCAAGGATGTCGTCCTTGCGCAGCGTGCGCTGGGTGTCGGGCGCGTCGAGGTCGAGGCGCATGTTCATCTTGACCCGCCCGACCGCCGACAGGTCGTAGCGCTCCGAGTTGAAAAACAGCGACTGGAACATCGCTTCCGCGCTTTCGATCGTCGGCGGCTCGCCCGGGCGCATGACCCGGTAGATGTCGAACAGGGCGTCCTCGCGCGAGGAATTCTTGTCGACCTTGAGCGTGTTGCGGATATAGGCCCCGATATTGACGTGGTCGATATCGAGCACCGGCAGCTCTTTGAAGCCGACTTCGAGGAGCCCGGCGAGCGACTTCTCGGTGATCTCGTCGCCAGCCTCGGCGTAGATTTCGCCGGTCTCGGGGTTATAGAGATCTTCCGCGATGTACTGGCCGTGGAGTTCGGCGTCGGAGGCGCGCAGCGCCTTCAGGCCCTTCTCGGCAAGCTGGCGCGCCGCGCGCACGGTCAGTTTCCTGCCGGCCTCGATCGCGACCTGCCCGGTGTCGGCGTCGACGATGTCCGCCGCGGCCTTGACCCCCTTCATCCGTTCGGGATCGTAAGGCACGCGCCAGCCGCCGTCCTTGAGCCGGGTGTAAACGATCTTCCGATAGAAGGTCTCGAGGATCTCCTGGCCGTCGAGGCCAAGCGCATAGAGGAGCGAGGTCACGGGAATCTTGCGCCGCCGATCGATGCGCGCGTAGACGATGTCCTTGGCGTCGAACTCGATGTCGAGCCACGAGCCGCGATAGGGGATGATGCGGGCCGCGAACAGAAGCTTGCCCGACGAATGGCTCTTGCCCTTGTCGTGATCGAAGAACACGCCCGGCGAGCGGTGCATCTGCGAAACGATGACCCGCTCGGTGCCGTTGACGATGAAGGTGCCGTTGGCCGTCATGAGCGGCATGTCGCCCATGTAGACGTCCTGCTCCTTGATGTCCTTGACGGACTTCGCCTGGGTCTCGGGATCGACGTCGAACACGATGAGACGCAGCGTCACCTTGAGCGGCGCGGCGTAGGTCATGCCGCGCTGGCGGCACTCGTCGACATCGTATTTCGGCGCCTCGTACTCGTATTTGACGAACTCGAGATGAGCGGTGTCGGCGAAGTCCTTGATCGGGAACACCGACTTGAACACCGCCTGCAGTCCCTCGGTCGGACGCCCGCCCTTCGGCGGGTCCATCAACAGAAACTGATCGTACGAAGCCTTCTGGACCTCGATCAGGTTCGGCATCTCGCCGACTTCCTTGACGTGCCCGAAAACCTTGCGAACGCGCTTGCGGCCGGTGAATGTCTGCGCCATGTCGCTCCTCTAAAGCTCGCTTGCCCGCTGTTCTCGACCCCTACGCGCCAGGACGCGCAGCGGATCGCAAGGCAGTCTTCCCGGGGCGTCGCGAACGCCCCTTTCCACTTCATTCGTCGCGCCGGACCGCCTCGAACGGAACGGGCCGCCGACCAACGACGCTCACCCCCGGCAACTCTTTTTGAAAACGCCGGAACGGCCCCAGGCCGATGGCCGGGACCGTCCCTTTTTTGTCAGCCGCGCCCCAAAGGGCAGGTCGGCCATTACTTGAGCTCGACCTTCGCCCCCGCCTTTTCCAGTGCGGCCTTGATCTTCTCGGCCTCTTCCTTGCTGACGCCTTCCTTGACCGGCTTCGGCGCAGCTTCGACCAGGTCCTTGGCTTCCTTGAGGCCGAGCGCGGTGAT
This sequence comes from uncultured Alphaproteobacteria bacterium, assembly GCA_963806935.1. Lineage (GTDB taxonomy): Bacteria > Pseudomonadota > Alphaproteobacteria > Rhizobiales > Beijerinckiaceae > Roseiarcus. Next base: position 7,625 of record CAWEAT010000046.1, on the reverse strand, counting down.
GGCGCGCACTTCCTTGATCACTTCGATCTTCTTGTCGCCGATCGCCGCGAGGATGACCGAGAACTCGGTCTGCTCCTCGACCTGCGCGGCGGCCGCGCCTCCGCCCGCGGGAGCGGCGGTGACCGCCACCGCGGCGGCGGCCGAAACGCCCCACTTGGATTCAAGCAGTTTGGCGAGCTCGGCGGCCTCCAGGACCGTGAGGCTCGAGAGTTCGTCGACGATTTTTTCGAGATTTGCCATTGCTGGGTTTCCTATATGTAGTTCGAACCGAATGTTTGTGAAGAGCCTGCTTCAGGCTGCGTCTTTGGCGGCGTAGGCTCCGACGACGCGCGCGAGCTTGGCGGCCGGCGCGGTGGCGAGCTGGGCGACCTTGGTCGCCGGGGCCATGAGGAGCCCCAGCAATTTGGCGCGCAGTTCATCGAGGGACGGCAAGGTCGCGAGCGCCTTGACTCCATCGACGTCGAGGGCCGTCTTGCCCATGGCGCCGCCCAGAAGCACGAACTTCTCGTGATCCTTGGCGAAAGCCACGGCTGCCTTGGGCGCCGCGACCGGATCGCTCGAATATGCGATCAGGGTCGGCCCTCTGAGCAGGAGACCGATCGAGGCGACGTCCGTGCCTTTGAGAGCAATCTGGGCGAGGCTGTTCTTGGCCACTTTGACCTGGGCGCCCGCCTGCCGCATCTGCTTGCGCAGCCGCTGCATCTGGGCGACGGTCAGGCCGGAATAGTGCGCAACCACCACCGCCGAGGTTTTCGAGAAAACGTCGTGGAGGGCTGCGACTGCTTCCTTCTTTTCCGTTCTATCCACGGTGCTCATCTCCGGTCGGCAGGCTTCTATCCACGAAACCTGCCTGTTGCACATGCCGCGCCGCGCGATTCGGCAAGCCGAATCGAGCGCCGCGGCGACTTGCGCCTGTCCCCGGAGGCGGGCGAAACGCCCGGCGCCGGACAGAAGGTTCGAACCGCGTCGACCGCCCGGGCGCGCCGGACGGCTTTGAAAACTCGGTCTTCCCCGTCTATGCCGGCTCCCGCGCGCCCTTGTGAAGCGCCTGGGAAATTAAGCGTGTCCCCCGAAGGGGTTACGCGCCGGCAGTCTCGGACAGGACACGGCCGGAACAGACGCAAAGGGAAACCCTTCCGTCTTCCGGCCTATCCGCCGCTCCCGCTTTGATCATCCGTCACCGGTTTGGTCGTTGCAGGGCGGTAGCCATGTTTGATCATTCGGGGTCGCATCGCGCCGTCAACCCCGACCGGGCCCCATAGCGTCTCTCGGGCGCGGGAGCAAGGGGTTGTGGAAAACTTTATGTGAAGGCGGCCGGGTTTCCGGCCACCTTCAATTCACATTGCCGTGATGGTCCGCGCCGAGGCGCCGGCCGTAAGCGAGTCCTCCTTCAGGCGGCGATCTTCGCGTGGATCCCGCGACGGCGGACCATGAAACCGATCCCGGCGAAGCCGACGATGAGCATGGCCCAGGTGCCGGGCTCAGGCACCGGCGCGACACCGCCCGTGGTGAAATCGCCGGCGGTGCCGATGTCATAGAACTGGGTCTTGGTGATATTCGGGTCGCTGGTGTCGACGATGCGATCGTCATATACCAGATTGAAATAGTAACCAGTACCCGCAACCAAGGTGTTGGCGCCGATAATTACGTCCAGGGTGCTTGGGTCCAAGGCCCCCGAGCCGTAAACCAGGCTATTGGTGGTCGCGTTGTACACATAGAAATAGAGGTTATTTTCGCCCGGAGTCGCGTTCGGGCTAACAATCATGCCGTTAAAGTCGACCTCGAAGGGCAAGGTGACGTCCAGGCCCTGGAGGGAACTAAAGTTCGTCACCAAGGGGGTATTGGGGTAGGCGTCGCCGGCATACCCTTGGCTGACGGAAGTCGCCGGCTGGGTCCCGCCGGATACGTCAAACATGTAGGTGCCCGGCTGATAGGCGGCCTGCAAATCGGTGAAGGTCCCGACGTCCTCGTAGCCAATCTCGTAGAATGGCGGACTGTATCCCTGATCCGCGAGCGGTCGGGTGTCCAAGCTCGGCAGCGTCAACGTCCCGGTGGTGTAGTCGCCAGCGGCAGTGAAAAAGACCCGGGCGGAAAAGAACGCATTGGTCTCATTGACGGTCGTGTTGTCCGTCTGGCTGAAGCTCCGGTTCAGTCCCACGTCCGTGTTGATGACCTGCGCGCTCGCCGCGCCCGCCAGCCCTAAAAGGCCGAGCGCTGCCAATCCAAGGCCAATAATAAGTTCACGAACTCGTTCGCATGAGATCCCCCGATCTGTCCCGCGCTTCGGAAATGCGACTAGCCGTTGCACAGAGGTTTTGACGGTTTGAAGTTCAACGGAGGACTGGGAGGTCCTCGGGCTCGACCGAGAATCTCAATGCTGCGCGCGACGCCCGCGGTCCGCCTGATGAGGCCGGCGCGTTCGAGGGTGAGCACCATCTGATGCGCGCTGGGTGGCGAGACTTGGAAGTGCCGCTGCATGTCGGCTTCCGCGGGCGGTTGGCGGAAGATACGGCTGTAGGGGTAGATGAAGGCCAGGTACTGACCTTGTTTGTCGGTGAACGGGGGAGCCGGGGACACGTGCCAAACAATTGATTCATAGCCTGATTCGTCTGGGCTTCGCGATTCGCGAGGAGACCCGGATGAACATACGCTACCACGTCGAACTGAGCGAAGCCGAGCGGTGTGAACTCACCGCGCTGGTGGGCGGCGGAAAGCATTACGCCCTCAAGATCAAACGAGCCCAGATTCTGTTGGCCGCCGACAGCGGGCTCAGCGACGACGATATTGCCGCTGCTGTGGCTGTCGGCGGCTCGACCGTTTACAGGACCAAGCGCCGCTTCGTTGAAGGCAATCTCGAAGCCGCCTTGAACGAGTAGCCGCGGGCAGGCGCCGATCGTAAGCTGACCGGCAACGAAGAAGCCCTGCTTGTCGCCACCGCATGTTCGAGCCCGCCCGAAGGTCGCGCCCGCTGGACGCTGGAGCTGCTGGCTGGCGCGATGGTCAAGCTGACCGACCATGACAGTCTGTCGCGGGAGACCGTCCGCCGACGCTTGGCCGAGAACCATCTCAAGCCCTGGCAGAAGGACATGTGGTGCATCCCCAAGGTCGACGCCGAGTTCGTCGCCCGGATGGAAGATGTGCTCGACCTCTATGCCGAGCAGCCTGACCCAAAGCGGCCGGTGGTCTGCTTCGACGAAAGCCCCTCCCAGCTCATCGGCGAAGCGCGCCAGCCGATCCCGGCCGCACCCGGACGGCTCGAGCGCTTCGACTACGAGTATCGCCGCAACGGCGTCGGCAAAATCATCCTCTTACGCTTGGACAATCTCGTCAATCGAAAATTCGATCCTTGGAGCAGGCGAAGGCCGCGCTGTAACGAAATCTTGATCGCGTCGGGCCTGCGGCTGGCGCTCTGGTGTGGCGGCGCCCCTACCCCGTCGCGCGCGTCCCGCAAAAATTATCGTCCCCCGCCGCAAGACTGCGCTTGAAGTCTCCCTCCCCGTGCGGGATTGAACGGCGTCTTCCAAATCGCGCGTTCCGCCGGGATCCCCATGAAAACCAGAGCCGCCGTCTGCCGCGCGTTCGGCAAGCCGTTGACCGTCGAGACGATCGAGCTCGCCGAGCCGGGGCCGGGCGAGGTCCTGATCAAGACCGCGGCCTGCGCGATCTGCCACAGCGACATTTTCTACATAGACGGCGCCTGGGGCGGGGAACTGCCGGCGGTCTACGGCCACGAGGCGGCGGGGGTGGTCGAGGCGGTCGGCGCCGGCGTCAGCCGCCTCAAGCCCGGCGATCATGTCGTCGCGACCCTGATCCGCAATTGCGGCTTCTGCCCGGCCTGCTCCGAAGGCGCGCCGGTGTTCTGCGAGGAGGTGTTCCCGCTCGATCGCGCAACCCCGCTGCACGACGGCGCCGGCAAGCCGCTGGTCCACGGGCTGCGCACCGGGGCGTTCGCCGAGCGGATGGTGGTCGACCAGTCCCAGGCGGTGGCGATCCCGAACGACGTCGCGCTCGACAGCGCCGCCCTCATCGCCTGTGGCGTGCTGACGGGGATGGGCGCGGTCGTCAATACGGCGAATGTCCGGGCCGGCTCGAGCGTCGTCGTCATCGGCTGCGGCGGCGTCGGTTTGAACTCGATCCAGGGCGCGCGGCTCGCCGGCTGCTCCCCGATCATCGCCGTCGACATCGAGCCGGCCAAGCTCGCCGCCGCGCGCGAATTCGGCGCGACCGAGACGATCAACGCGAAGGGCGAGGACGTCGCCGAGCGGGTCAAGGCGCTGACCGGAGGCCGCAAGGCGGACTGGGTGTTCGTCACCGTCGGCGTTAAGGGCGCAGCCGAACAGGGCGCTTCGCTGATGAAGCGCAACGGCGCGACGGTTCTGGTCGGCATGCCGCCCTCGGGCGTGCTTGCGACCATCGATCCTGGTTATCTCGCCGCCGACGGACAGAGGATCCTCGGCTCCAAAATGGGCTCGGCGCGTCCGATCGTCGACGTCCCGATGATCGTCAAGCTCTACCGCGAGGGGCGGCTCAAGCTCGACCAGCTGATCAGCGGCCGTTATCGGCTGGAGGCGATCAACGAGGCGGTCGCCTCGTCGCGCTCCGGCGCCGCGCTACGCAACGTCATCGTGTTTTAATCGGCGTTCAGGACATTCGCGACGCCGCCCGCGAACGTTGCGCAACGATGAGGAGAACGATCATGAGGACGGGCAAAGCGACGTCGCTGTAGAAGGGAACGCCCGCATTGCCCGGAGCGAAGTTGCCCGCGACCAGCATTTGCTTCACGTGGCCGACCGCGTCGCCGAGAAGAAAGATCGAGCTCGCCACGACCGCCGCGGCCTTGAAGTCGAGATTGCGCCAGAAGCTGAGGCAGGCGGTCGCGCCGATCGCGATGTCCGCCATGCCGACCTCAAACTGGAACGGGCTGACTTCCCAGCCGATATCCGCCGCGGCGATGGCGGGAAAGAAAAGATGAAAGACCGCCGCCCACAGGCCCGAGACGCCGACCGGCAGCAACAGGATCCACGCCAGGAAGCGGTCTGCGGCGGGGCCGCTTGCTCCGGTCGCCGCCGCCATCGCGAGCGCTGCAATAAAGAGGAACACCGGCGCGTTGCGCAGCACGAGGGCGATCAATTCGGCGATCATGGACTATGCCTCACGTTGGCGAAAGCTCGCGAGCGCGTTACCACATCGGACGCGGCGCGCGAACGCCGAACGACTGAAGTCTCGTCCAATCTCTCTCTCTCCGGCCGGTAAATCGCCCATGAAAATCGCCGAGCTCAAGACCTTCGTCGTCGGCAATCCGCCGCCCGCCTTCGGCGGCCGCTACTTCCTTTTTCTCAAGCTCAAGACCGCGTGTGGGATCGAGGGCGTCGGCGAAGTCTACGCTGCAAGCTTCGCGCCGAAAGCGATCGTGGCCATGATCGAGGACGTGTTCGAGCGCCATGTCGAGGGCGCCGATCCATTCCGCATCGAAGTCTTGTGGCGCAATGTCTACGGCCGCGGCTATTCGGGCCGGCCGGATATCTCGCTGATGGGCGTGCTGTCCGGAATCGAGATGGCGCTCTGGGACATTGTCGGCAAGGCGGTCGAGAAGCCGGTCTATGCGCTTCTGGGCGGCAAGGTCCACGAGCGGCTGCGCAGCTACACGTATCTCTATCCCGACGAGCCCGGCTCGCACGCCTATTCGGACAGCCCGGTCTATTCCAATCCGCATGCGGCGGCGAAACGCGCGCTCAAATACATGGCGCAAGGGTTCACCGCGGTGAAGTTCGATCCGGCCGGGCCTTATTCGACCTTCGATCCCCGCCAGCCGAGCCTCGAGCGGCTCGAGCTAAGCGAAGCCTTCTGCAAGACTTTGCGCGAGGCGGTCGGAACGAAATGCGACCTCCTGTTCGGGACCCACGGCCAGTTCACCGTCTCTGGCGCGCTCCGGATGGCGCGGCGGATCGAGCCTTATGAACCGCTATGGTTCGAGGAGCCGACCCCGCCCGAGGCGCCGGAGGAGATGGCCAGGGTCGCGGCCCAATGCCGGATGCCGATCGCGACCGGCGAGCGGCTGACGACCAAGTACGAATTCGCCCGGGTGCTCGAAACCGGCGCCGCCTCGATCCTGCAGATGAACCTCGGCCGGGTCGGGGGCATTCTTGAAGCGAAGAAGATCGCCGCGATGGCGGAAGCGCACTACGCCCAGATCGCGCCCCATCTCTACTGCGGGCCGGTCGTCGGCGCGGCCAACGTCCAGCTCGCGGCGTGCAGCCCGAATTTCCTCATCCTCGAGAGCATCGAGCGCTGGGACGGCTTCCATGGCCGTATCCTCAAGAAGCCGATCCGCTGGGAGGACGGCTTTGTCATCCCGCCGGAGGAGCCGGGGCTCGGCGTCGAGCTCGACGAAGAGGTCGCGCTCGCCCACCCATGGGAAGGCAAGGACCTCCATCTTGTGCCGCGCTTCGCGCCGGTCTTGCCGCCGGGGTGAGAGACATGGCGGCGAGCGCGCGGTGGCCGCGGATCTCTTCGTCTCGCATTGACCTTGACTGCGTCGGGTTCTCGACCATTATCGCGGATAAGCGGCCGAGCTCTGATTTGGCGCGCCCAACTGGGGAGCGCCGAGGCGCTAGTCGCATATGGCCTCCTTGAACCTTTTCCAGTGGCTGCGCTACGGCCCTTGGCTCGCCCAGGTGGTCGTGACGCGGCGGTGCAACCTGAAATGCGGTTACTGCACCGAGTACGACCGCACGTCCGAACCCGTGCCATACGACGAACTCGCGCTACGCCTCGCGAAGCTCGCGGAGCTGCGCGCGTGGGCGGTGTGCCTGACGGGTGGCGAGCCCACGATGCACCCGCGTCTGCCCGACCTCGTCGCCGAGATGAGGAGGCTGGGCTTCAAGCGGCGCATGATGATTACGAACGGATGGCGTCTGACGCCGGCCCTCATCGACGCCCTCAACGGCGCCGGCCTCACCGACATGCAGATCAGCGTGGATGGCGTCAATCCGACAAAGGTCACCGCGAAAACCTTGAAGCCGTTGCGGAAGAAGCTGGAGCTCCTTGCGGAGAAGGCGACGTTCCAGGTGGTCATGAGCGGCGTCATCGGGAGCGCGCCGGCGGAAGAGGCGCTCGAGGTCGTGGACTTCGCCAAGGCTCACGGCTTCACGCCGCGCATTCTGCTGGTTCATGACGAGAACGGGCAGTCGCGGCTGTCGCGCGAGGAACTGATTGTTTACGACGAAGCGAAGCGCCGGATTGGCGACCGTGCGAACGAGGCCTTCGGCTACCGGGGGAAGATGATCGAGTCCGGCGAAGCGCCGTTCAAGTGCCGCTCCGGCTCCCGCTATCTCTACGTGGACGAGTTCGGGGCCGTGCACTGGTGCTATCAGACGCGGGACACGTTCTCGAAGGACCTGCTCGCATACACCTATGCCGACCTTCGCGAGCAGTTCGACGCGCCGAAAGATTGCAATACGCACTGCACCATCGGCTGCGCGCGAACCGCCTCCGCCACGGACGAGTGGCGCTCCCAGTCGGGCCTCGGTGCCGCGCCTCTTGCGGCGATTGCTTCATAAGAGCTCCGCCGCCGTCCGGCCGCCGCCCCCTCCACCATGCTGCGCATGGCTCCCCTCCCCCGCGAC
>CAWEAT010000045.1:0-11431 GCA_963806935.1 uncultured Alphaproteobacteria bacterium | reverse complement strand
GTCCGCTCCCCGCCTCGGTCATCCGCGGAAACCCGAGCCGTGCGCAGAGCGAACCCGATCCACAATTGCAATCAACTGGCTCATCCTTTGTTCCGGTCCGCTAGGTCGTCCGTTTGGCGTGGGTTCGGTCCGGCGAGCACCCAATCCTCTACCGCGGATTTCTGATTTCGCAAGACAATCGCACCTTCGGAATCGGCTGGCGGCTCACTGCTTCTCCGTCCGCCCAATCAAACTGTCGGCGAACCGGCGCAACAGCCGCGCGAACTCCGCCAAATCGTCCTTGCTCCATCCGGCAAGCGCGTTCCGCGCCAGCCGCTCGCGCGCCGCGTCCAGCATGTCCGAAATGGCCTGGCCCTTATCGGTGACGATAGCTTCCGTCACGCGAGCGTCCGTCTGGCCCGCTCGCCTGGCGACAAGGCCCAGCGTTTCCAGCTTCGCCACCTGGCGGCTGACCGTCGTGTAATCGCGGCCGATCCAGTCCGCGAGTTCCCCTATCGCGAGCGGTCCGCGGCGCTGAATGAGCACCAGCAGCGGAAATAGCGCGCGATCCAATGACACGCCGGCCTCACGCAGCAGGATCACATCGTTCTGAGGGCGGTTTGTGAAACCGACCACGTCGATCAACGCCTCATGCAGCGTGCGCAGCGCGCGACGACGGATATGTGTATTCTGCACTTTTTCCTTGACCCCGCCGGCGAGCTCTTATATGTGCAATATACACCTATTTTGGAGCCGTGTCATGACCGGAGAGGCGACCACCGACGTATTGATTTGCGGCGCCGGCGCGGCGGGGCTTGCGCTGGCGATCGACCTTGCCCGGCGCGGCGTCGATTTCAGGCTGATCGAGAAGGCGGAGGCGCCGTTTCGCGGCTCGCGCGGCAAAGGCCTCCAGCCGCGGAGCCTGGAAGTGTTCGAGGACCTCGGCTTCGTCGACCGGCTGTTTGCGGTCGGAGGGCCCTATCCGCCGACGCGCCGGTACGGCCCCAACGGAGATTACGTGGACGAGCCGATCAGCGACATTCCCTCCGCTCCCACGCCGGCCGAGCCTTATCGCGGGACGCTGATGGCGCCGCAGTTCCTCACCGAAGCCCTGATGCGCGAGCGTCTGGCCGAACTCGGCGCGGCGCCGAATTCGGACGCGAGCTGACCAGCTTTGCGCAGGACAACGAGGGCGTCGTCGCAGAGGCCGGCGGCGAAACCATCCGCGCGCGCTTCCTCGTCGGCGCTGACGGCGGCCGTAGCTTCGTGCGCAACGCGCTCGGCGTCGGCTTCCCCGGCGAGACGCTGGGCGTGCGTGCGATTGTCGCCGATGTCGATCTCGAGGGCCTCAGCCGCGACGTCTGGCACCGCTTCGGCGCAGGCGGCGAGCAGATCATGTTCTGTCCGCTCGCCGGCGCCGATCTTTTTCAGGTGCAGGCGGGCGCGCCCCCGGACGGGGACGTTGATCTGAGCGCCGAGGGATTGACAGCGTTGGCCATCGGCCGGACGGGACGCAACATCGCAATCCGCTCGGTTGCATGGGCGTCGGTCTATTCGATGAACGCGCGGCTCGCCGACCGTTACAGGGTCGGGCGGGCGTTTCTGGTCGGGGACGCCGCGCATGTCCATCCGCCGACCGGCGGACAAGGCCTCAACACCAGCGTCCAGGACAGCTACAACCTCGGCTGGAAGCTCGCCGCCGCGCTGAAGCGCGCCCCAGAGTCCCTGCTCGACACGTATGAGGAAGAGCGCCGTGCGATCGCCGCCGGAATGCTCAAGCTCTCGACGCGCCTTCTGGACGCGGCGAAACAGGGATCGATGCGGCGCGGCCGCGAGACGCGCCAGCTCGATCTGGGCTACCGCGGCGCATCGCTCGCGCTGCAGACGCGCGAGCGGGACGGCGTCACGGCGGGCGAGCGGGCGCCCGACGCGCCGATGCGAGGCCGGGCCGGCCAGCCGACGCGCCTGTTCGCGCTGCTAAACGGTCCGCACTGGACGCTTCGTGGGCTGCGAGACAGACCGCGGCGCAATTCCGCCCCGGCCCGGCCTGCGCGTTCATGTCGTCGGCCCGCGCGGCGACATCCTGGACGACCACGGCCACTTTCACGACGCCTACGGCCTCGCGCCAGGCGAATGGGCGCTCATCCGGCCCGACGGCTACGTCGGCGCCATCGTCGGCTCCGACGACATTGCGGAGCTGGAGAGGTACTTGGCTAAAGTAGGCCTTGCCGCTCCGTGCTGAGCGGCTGCAATCGCTTCTGCGCCAGCCGCGGGACCCACTGCGACCTTGGTCCGGGCGCAGCGTGATCCCGGTCACAGCTTGCGCCGCCTGATCATGTTCTCCTCGAACGACACTATCGAACCGAGCAGCCTTGCTCAGTGAACCGCAAAGAGGAGGAACCCGATGGCTACGCTTAGTGCAAGCAGGAAGAGTTCCCCGGCGCTGTCGACGCTGGCGGATGACGGCGAGCCCGTGGACGCCGTGCGGCTTCAGGGCTATGTCGGGCCGGCGAAGAACGACAAGACGCTGCGGCTCTACTCGAGGTTCGAGGACACGAGCGAATACGTCGACGTGCCGCGCGACGATGTGATCAAGTCAGCCGCTGCGCCGGAGGCGATCGCGCCAAGCGGCGGAGTCTATACATGGGTCAAGCCCGACGCGCAGCTCGTCTACACACGGACGCAGTCCATCACCGCGTCGGCGCGGGAACTCGGCGGCGCCTCGGCGCGGGAAGTGCAGCTCGCGACTGAATTTCGCCGGCGCAATCCGGGCGCGAGCGTGCTCGCGTCGATGACGGCGGGAACCAGCGCGCTCCTGTTCGTCGAGTTTCGGCGGGGGCTTACCGGCGTCGTGGAAAGCGCGCCGGTTGGCCAAGCCGCCAAAACCGACGCGCTGCGCGGTCGCGCGCTCGACACTATCTATGGCGAGTTGTCGAAGCTGCCCACCCCTGCAGCGCTCGTCCGCGCCGCCAGCCAAAGAATGGAGCCGCCCGCCGCCAGGGCGCTCCAGCCTCCACAGCTGCCGAAGGCCCGTGGGACAAGCGCGGCCCTCGTCTCGAGGCAGGCGAAGTCGGACGAGTTGTCACCCGTTCACGCGGACCACCCGCACCCGTTCACGGCCTCCGAGCAGGCATGGTTCAACGCCACCTTTTGCAACGGCGCGCATATTTGCGTGCAGGGGTGGGACTGGGCCACGTCCGGCAACATCTGGTACGGCTCGTACGAAGTCGTCACAATGGTTGGCAGCGAGGGAACGACGAACGCGAGCCTCGTGCTCTACCAGTGGGACTCGGGGTGGTCGCTGTTCACCGGCTCGTGGGGCTATTGGGTGGAATTCTACAATGCGGTCAACGTCCCGGGGCACTGGATCAGTGTGAATGTCTCCGGCGCCACGGCGGGGAACACCTACGCCTCCCTAAGCGGCGCAGGCGGCGGGACGCAGGTCAGCATGGCGGTGCGCTGATCGGGCTTTCTTGCTTCAGCGTTGAATTCTCAGCGCTGGGGAGTGAGAAGACGACCCTCTGTCGGTTGAAGGCGCGCCGGCGTGCTGCCACCCACGCGGGAGCACGAAGAAAACAATGAGGCCCTGCGCGAGATAGTAGGTCGGCAGCGTCCATTGATCGGCCGGCCAGCCGACATTGCCAAATTTCGCCAACGCGATCGTCATGTCCGACAGCATGAAGATGAGCGCCCCGATCGCGACCGCAGCCGCGGCGCCGGCCTGAAGCACGATGGCGCGCCCGGCCGCCTGCCCCGCCATCAGCGCGATCACCGCGACATAGACCGCGACCGGCGCCTTCAGCTCCGGGGCGACCCCCGGCCAGACATAGGCAAGCACGACAGCGGCGAACGCCGCGATTGCCCCCAAAGCCGCGCCCGAGGGCAGAAAGCCGACGCCGCGGGAAAAGGCGGCGATGTAGAAGACATGCGCGGTCAGAAAGGCGACAAGGCCCGGCAGGAAGAGCGATGGCTTGAGCAGCAGCGTATCGCCGATCAGCGACGCCGCCAGCGCCAGGAGAACCAGGCGCTTGACGTCCATTTGGTCCCTGACGCAGCGCAAAGGCCAGGATCAAGAGCGCCATCGCCAAGGGCTTCATTGCGGCTTCGACGAGCGGCCAGTCGAGCGCGAAAGCGGCGCACGTGGACGCGGCGGCGAAGACATAGAGCGCTTCGCAAACCGAGATCCGCCTGTCGAGGAGCGCCCCGATCGCCCATAGCGTCGCGGTCAGCGCGAGAAAGACGCCGACGCCGTTGGCGAGCGGCAGATGGGGCGCGGCGAGCAGAAAAGCGGCGGTCGCGCCGATCATCACGATGAGCGCCGCCGATGCGAGGATCGATGCTGCGCGCCCTACCGGGGGATCGTAGACGACGACCGCGTGCGGATCATACCGCGGCGGATCGGCTGGCCTGAGATTGGCCGGGAGCCAGCCGGGCGGCATGAACCAGACGCGGATCTTGTCGCGCCAGTCGGTCGCGCGGCGGCAAAGGTCGAGCATGGTCCGGTAATAGGCGAGGTTGGCGGAGATCGGGTCGAACGCGCCAAGCCCGCCCCGGACGCCGAAGACCGGCTGTTCGACCTCATCCTCGTAGGTGCCGAACAGGCGATCCCAGAGAATGAAGATGCCGCCGTAGTTCTTGTCGAGATATTGGTCGTTGACCCCGTGATGGACGCGATGGTTCGAGGGCGAGGCGAACACGCGATCGAACCAGCCGAGCTTGCCGATAAGCTCGGTATGAATCCAGAACTGGTACAGGAGGTCGATCAGGCCGACCGTGACGAACACGACCGGAGGAACGCCGGCGATCGCCATCGGCAGGTAAAAGATCCAGCCGAGCAAGACGCCCGAACTCGGCTGCCGCAAGGCCGTCGAGAGATTGAAGGCTTCGCTCTGGTGATGGACGACATGGGCGGCCCAGAAGATGCCGACCTCATGGTCGATGCGGTGGTTCCAGTAGTAGAAGAAGTCGTAGGCGATCAGCGCCCCGACCCAGACTCGCCAGTCGTCCGCTCGAAGAGCAAGCAGCGAAAAGTGATTGTAGACAAGGATGTAGATTCCGACGCTCAAGACCAGCATGAAGACGCCGGAAATCTGACTCAGGATGCCGGCCGCAAGCGACCCGATCGCGTCATTGAGCCGATAGACGTTGCGTCCCAACGCGAGGGAGATTCCGAACTCCGCCGCCATCAGGGCGACGAACACCGGAATGGCGTAGACGATGACGTTCAAGCGGCTCCTCCCACGGGCGCCCTTCTACAAAGCGCCTCGCCTCACATCAACGCCTGCAGGCCCCCAAACACGCCGACCGCGGACACGAGCGCAGACACAGCGACGATCAGGCCGAGATACCAGCCCTTGAGCCGGTAGGGCTCCGGCAGCGCCTTGACCGCCAGCGCGACCAGGAAGCCGATGACGAGCGGCATCAGGAAGGCGTTGAGGACCTGGGCGACGATATTGAGCCAGACGAGGTTCGAGGCCAGCCACACGACGGCGCATGAGCCGATCACGCCCGCCGCATAGACGGCGTAGAACCACCCCGCCTCGAACGGCCGATATTCGAGCGACCGGCGATATCCGGCGACTTCCCCGACGCCCCAGGCGAGCGCCAGCGACGACACGATCGCCGCGACGAGCGAAGCTCCAAGCACGCCCGCGCCGAACACCAGCCGCCCCGCGCTCTCGCCGAGGACGGGCGTGAGCGCGCGGCTGATTTCGCCCACGCTCGTCAGGCTCGCGGTCGGCGATCCGGTGGCGAAAGCGGCGGCGGCGGCGACCAGCACCGCGCCGGTCAGGCACTGGGTCAGGACCGCGCCGATGCCCGTATCCCAGCGCGCATGGACAAGGTCGCGGGGCTTGAGCCTTTTGTCGACGGTCGCCGACTGCTGGTAGAAGATCATCCAGGGGTTGAAGGTCGCGCCGATGACCGCGGCGGTGAGAAGCAGGAAGTCGCTGTTGCGGATCGGCAGGTCGATCGCGTCCCTCGCCAGCGCCGCAAAGCCGGGGTGAGCGCGCCAGGCGACGACGAAAAAGGCGAGCTCGAAGAGGCCGATGATAAGCGCGGCCCGCTCGACCCGCTTATACGAGCCGCTGGCGACGATGATTAGCAATGTCGCTGCCGCTAGCGGGAGGGTGAGAGCGCGCGAGAGACCGAACAATTCGCCGACGCCGGCGACACCGGTGAACTCGGTGATCAGTGAACCGATGACCGCCGCCGCCAGACCGAGAGTCGAAACATAGGCCCAGCCGGCGCCGAACCGTTCTCGGATGAGTTCGCCGTGGCCGCGGCCGGTGTAGAGCCCGAGCCGCACGGTCAATTCCTGAACCATGTATAGCATCGGAATGAGCAGGAGCACGAGCGGCAGCAGGCGATAGCCCCATTGCGCGCCGGCCTGCGCGGCGGTCACGACATTGCCGGCGTCCGTGTCGGCGAGCATCACGAGGAGGCCAGGGCCCCAGATCGCAAGCGAGCGGGTAAAGGAGGCGGCGCGGACGGCGTCCGGCTGCGCTTCAGCCTTCATCGTGCGGCTATCATCCTGCGATCTCCTGGAGCTCGTCGCGCCGCCCGACCGAAGGGACTCCGGCGGAGCCAGTCCGTTTGCCCGGCCGTCCGACTAAGGGGACGAGGAAAGGAAAGTCAATTGCGCCAAAGCGCGCGCTTGAGGCGCGCCGAGGCCAAATCGATTCGTCCTCGATTTAAGCTGGCTGGAGCGCCTTCACCCGCTGCATGTTCGAGAGCGTGTCGGCGAGCGCGGCTTCGATAAGAAGCGCCGTCTCCGTCAAGGCGCCCTCAGCGTTCTGGGACGCGACCTTTTCGAAAACGCGTGCGTGGTCGGCGACCGGATCATGCGCCAGCGTCAGCGTCGGCAGCATCATCTGCAACTTGATCGACCATCGAAGCGTCGTCTGGATCGCCGGCCAGAGCGAGGACAGCGCCTCGTTGCGTCCCGCGTTCATCAACTCGTGGTGGAACGCGACAATGGCGTTGAGCCATGCCCCGGTCCGCGGATTGGTCCGCGCCATGCGCGACAGGGCGTCGGCCAGGCGGGACAGTTCCCCGTCGTTCCGCCGCATCGCAGCAAGCGCTGCGGCGCTCGGCTCGACGATCTTGCGCAGTTCGAACAGGTTTCGAATGAAGGCCTCGCCGGGGGCAAGCTCAAAATGCCACGCAAGCACGTCAGGATCGAGGATGTGCCAGGCTGAGCGCGGCGCCACCTTGGTGCCGACCTTCGGCTGCGCGGTCACGATTCCCTTGGCGGCGAGGGTGCGGATGGCCTCGCGATAAGCGCTTCTCGAGACGCCAAAAGACTCGCCCGCGCTCTCTTCCCTGGGCAAGAGCGAGCCGGGCTCGAGATTGCCCTTGATAATGTCCCCGGCCAGCCGATGGGCGAGCGAGCCATGGAGCCGGGAACGACTGGTCGTGAACAACGGCTCGACGTCGACGAGCGCGGGCGCTTCGGGGGCCGCTTCGACCTTGATGGGCTGCGCCGGACCCTTTTCCGGGCGGGAGAGATGAGACGCGCGTGAGGGGCGAGAATGGGCCGCGGCCCCCTGCCCGCGGGCGTTGACGAATTGAACGATCGACCCCGCGGCTTCCGTTACGCTGCCGACCGCGCCGACGAAGTGCATGCAGCCGTGAGGCAGGCTCGGCCACAGCGACAGCGACACATCGACGCCTGCCTTGGTCAACTCCCCGTAAAAGGCGAGCGTATCGTCGAGCAGCAGGTCGCATTCCGCGCCAATGCACAGGGTCGGGGGAAAATCCGTGAGATCGGCCGACAACGGGCTGAGCTTCCTGGCCCGGACCTCAGGGGAAAGCTGGGGCGCGTAGAGGTTCCAGAACCATCGCATTTGCGGCTCGGAGAGGCCAAAGCGTCCGTCTCCGTACAGCCGGTGTGACGAGAGGTTCATTTCGGGCGCATAGGCGCCGTAGATTGAAACGAAGCCCGCGATCCGGCGTCTTTCGTCCTTCGAGAGCTCGAGTATGGCCGAGGCGGCGAGATTGGCGCCGGCGGAGTCGCCGGCGACAAGGACGGGATGAGTCCGGGCGTCGGCGAGAGCGCCGGAGAGAACGCCCGCGATTTCATTCAGCGCCGCGGGATAGGGATGCTCAGGGGCGAGGCTGTACTCGATCTGGCGAACGCGGCCTCCCGTTTCGGCCGCGAGCCAGCGCGCGATGTGGTCATGGCTCTGAATGGAGCCCATGACCCAACCGCCGCCGTGGACAAATATCAGCGTCGCCGCGTTATGATCCGGATTGTAAAGGCGCGTCGCGACACGCCCCGCGGGAGTGTCGACCGGGTGGTCTACGGTCCGAATTCCGCGCGTTTCGCCGCCGCGCGCAGCGAGGGTCGAGTATTCGTCTATCCACAGACGGATATGATTGAGGTCGAAGGCGCCGTCGTCCTCGGCGTATTTTTGTTCCGCCTGGATCAAATTCATTTTGTCGGACAAATCGGCGGCGATTATGCCGTCGGTCCGGCCGAGTGCGTGCCTGTCGATGAGAAGCGCCATTAGACCATCACGAAAACTCTGACATTCATCGCCGAAG
Source organism: uncultured Alphaproteobacteria bacterium (assembly GCA_963806935.1). Classification (GTDB taxonomy): domain Bacteria; phylum Pseudomonadota; class Alphaproteobacteria; order Rhizobiales; family Beijerinckiaceae; genus Roseiarcus. The sequence goes on along the minus strand of CAWEAT010000045.1, from coordinate 2,905 downwards.
GTGTTGACGATGTCGGACAAATAAATTACCAAACTGCGGGCCGCACTGCAATGGCCGCGCAAGACGCCGCGCATCCGTCGACAGCGGAATCAGGCCTTTTGCGCTCAAAGTGGAGGAACGTCATGATTTTGAGAGTCGCTCGGGACTTGGCGCTGGGGGTCGGCGCGACAGCGTTGATATGGGCCGCCGCTTTGCCGGCGTCAGCCGACGAGAAGCAGCTATCGATCGCCTTCGTTTCCGGGCCGCTCAACGATTCATTTTTCCCGCCCTTGTACCAGGGGGCCCAGGACGCGGCGAAGGCGCTTGGGGTCAAGCTGAACTACATCCCGATCGACGAGGCCGACATCGAAGCGACTTCGGCGCGGACCATGCAAACGGCGATCGCGCAAAACCCCGACGCCATCGTCGTCGGCGATTTCGTCACCAGCGTGGTCGATCCTTACATCAAGCAGGCGGTGGCGGCGGGCATTCCCGTCTATGTGAACCAGTCGGGCCAGGACCAGTGGCAGGCTGATGGGGCGTTCGGCTTCGTCGGTCAGCAAGGCCCCGAGGTCGGCCGCGTCGCAGCCGATCGTCTCGCCAAGGCAGGCTCGAAGAACATCCTGTGCGTCATCAACGTGCCGGGCAATCCGTATCTGCAGGCGATCTGCAAGGGGCTCGCCGAGAAGGCCAAGGAGATCGGGGTAAGCACGGCCAATCTCGAACTGCCGACGGCGGACTCGACCGACCAGGCCAAGGTCAGCCGCGACATCGGCGCCTATCTCCAGTCCCACAAGGACGTCGACGGCATCTTCACCGAGAACGCCGCCGTCGGCACCGCCGCGACGGCAGCGATTGACGCCGCCCAGCTGACCGGCAAGGTCCATGTCGGCACGATGGAGATTTCGCGGGTCGCGCTGCAGCAGATCCAGAACGGCAAGATCGAGTTCCTCATCAACGAGCAGCCCTATCTCGACGGCTATTTTGGCGTCGTCTTCGCCGCTCTTTATGCGAAATATGGTCTCGCGCCCGTTGGGCCCGTTTCGACCGGCCCCAGCATCGTCGACAAGAAAAACATCGACAAGATCCTCAAGGTCTTCGACACTTATCCAAACGTCATAGGGTCGAAGTAGGCGCGCGCGGCGGTCAGGCGGGACCGCCGCAGCGGCCGGTGAACGAGATGCAGACGGAAATCGACGACGAAGACGACGTCGCGGTCCCCGCCGGAGGGGCTGGCGGCGCCCTCTCATCGTTGACGCCCGTGGCGAAGCGCAGCGTGATGATGAGCGCGCTGCTCAGGCCGGAAGCGGGCGGCGCCGCGTCGGCGCTGCTCGTATTCATCTTCTTCGCCGTCGCCGCCGGCCACAATGGATTTCTCACCCCGCTCGGAACGGCGAACTGGCTCGACACCGCCGCCGACCTCGGCATCGTCGCGCTTCCTGTCGGCATGCTGATGATCGGCGGCGAGTTCGATCTCTCGGTCGGCTCGGTCGTCGGCGCTTCCTCGATGATCGTGGCGATCGCGTCAGGCTACTACTCGCTCAATCCCTGGATCGGCGTCGTCATCGCTTTCCTGTTCGGCGCGGCAGTCGGGGCGGCGAACGGGCTCATCGTCGTGCGCACGAAGCTGCCGTCCTTCATCGTCACGCTCGCCACCATGCTGATGGTGATGGGCGGGATGCTCGGCGTCGCTATCGCGCTGACCGGATCGTCGAGCATTTCCGCGGTGCCCTCGGGCTCGGCCGAAGTCGTCTTTGCCTCGAACTTCCACCAATTTCACGTCTCGATCGTTCACTGGATCCTGCTCTCGATCGCCGCGACCTACGTCATGCAGCGCACCGCGTTCGGCAACTGGGTCTATGCGACCGGCGGCAGCGCCGAGACGGCGCAGGCTTGCCGGCGTGCCGGTCGCCCCGGTCAAGATCATCCTCTTCATTTGCACCGCTCTCGCTGCGGTCTTGAGCGGCGTCAATGAGACGCTGACCTTCCAGAACGGCAACATCACCCTCGGTTCCCAATATGTGTTCACCGGGATTGCGGCGGCGGTTATCGGCGGCGTGCTGTTGACAGGCGGCTACGGCTCTCCCGTCGGCACGATGTTCGGCGCCGTGACCTACGGGATCGTCTCGCTCGGGGTGTTCTTCCTCGGCTGGAACGCCGACCTGGCCAATTTCTTCGTCGGCCTGTTGCTGCTGCTCGCGGTTCTCGCCAATCATCGGCTGCGACAACTGGCGATGGGGAGGGTGTGACATGACGACGACGGCGCCCATCGTCGAGCTGCAAAGCGTCACCAAGCGCTTCGTCGGCGTGACCGCGATTTCCAACCTTTCGCTCCAGCTCTTTCCGGGCGAAGTCTTTTGCCTGCTGGGCGAAAACGGCGCCGGAAAGTCGACGGTGATTAAGATCCTGACCGGCGTCGAAGCGCCGACCACAGGCCATGTCCTGGTGGACGGCGAAGTCGTCCACTTCTCAAGTCCAAGGCACGCGCGCGAGAAGGGCATCGCAACGGTCTACCAGGAGGTCGGCACGCTGCCCTTGATGAGCGTCGCCCGGAACTTCGTGCTTGCCGCCGAGCCGCAGAAAGGGCGCGGACTGTTTCGGCGCCTTGATCTCGAGGAGGCGTCTCGCATCGCCCTCAAGAGCCTCAAGGACCTCGGCATCAGTCGGGTGACAGACGGGAGCCAGCTCGTGGGCACGCTGTCGGGCGGTGAGCGCCAGGCCCTCGCCATTGGGCGGGCGGTCTTTTTCGGCGCCCGCGTTCTGGTGCTGGACGAGCCTACGGCCTCGCTCGGGGTTCGTGAATCCGCCACGGTCCTCAGGTTGATCGAGCGAGTGCGGGCGCGCGGCGTCGCGGTCCTGTTCATCACCCACAACGCCTACCACGCCAACGCGGCCGGAGACCGGTTCATGGTTTTGCGCCGCGGCG
>CAWEAT010000044.1:0-115764 GCA_963806935.1 uncultured Alphaproteobacteria bacterium | reverse complement strand
TCGGAATCTCCCCCTCAGGCATAGCGGCGCTCAGGCAGCCAATCGGATCACAGAAAAAGGACGCCTGTTAACATAGTGCATGTCCCCCTAAAGCGGTCAAGTGTCATATCAGTACAAATATGCGTACCTGCCGCGCGGGTTATTTTTGCAGCGACCGTGCCGGGAAGCGCGCATTGGCCAGTTGCGGTCGCCCATGCTCAGCGTCGCCAATACGGCGACGAAACAGCCATTGTTCAGTGAAGGTCCCCTTCGTCACCCAAACAGGTGGTGGCCGAAATCATGATGATGATGATGGGCGTCGACGCCCACGAGGGGCAGGATGAGTTCCGGCGCCCTGTTGAGATGCGCTGCTTCCTCATGGGCAGGCGCTTTGATCACTGTCAGACGTGAAAACGTGTCCCCCCAAGGATCCTTTTCGGTCTGAAGCTCGAACGTCGTGCCGGCCTGCATATTGCTCAGCTGATAGGTCGCGTGCTGCCCATTGTTGTAGTTGATCGTCAAGGCGTTGCCCTTCACGTCGAAGCTCGTCACATCGATATTCGGCGACCCCTTCTGAAAGCCCCCGAACTGAAGAAAATCGCCAACGGAAAGACCGCTGATGGTCCCCTTTAAATTCTGAGGATTCTCCACCCCGACGCCGTCAAGGACAAACTTATCGGCCGACTTTTGAAAGGTGACGTTGTCGATCGTGCTGGTCGCGTCAGCGATGAGAGATCCGTTCTGGATGACGGTATTTGTGGCGGTCGAGCCTTTGAAGACATAAAAATGGCTGAAGTAGCCGTTGAGTTTTGTTTGATCGGCCGTTGCGTGGTCGAACAGGACCAATTGGCCGTTATTGATCGTCGTCAAGTTGGCCGCGCCGTAAACTTGCTCGCTGCCGCCCTCGTTGATCGTGGTGACATCGGACGTCCCGCCCTTGCCGACGACCTCACGGCCTCATCGAGGATCGGTTATGTTATGAGACGTGCCGTGATCGTTGACGTCCAGACGATCTCCGGCGTGCAAAACGATGGGGCTCGTGTTGTCCGGCGGTATCGTGTAGTCGGTCATCGCAATCATTCTCCAGGCATGACGGCGCACTGCGGCTGTCAGCGGCGTCAGTTGATCAAGATGAACCAGAAGCGCCTGCCGTTGGCGCACGCCCCCAAGATTCAGCGTCTCATCCTAGTATCCCGACCGACGCACGTGCAAGCGCCAATCGCTCCACCGTCTTAGGTAGAATCGCCGGTCGCCCGCCCTGCCTGCCCGCGAACGCGGGCATCCAGACGCAAGGCTCTCGCGCTCCTGGATTCCCGCGTTCGCGGGAATGACAAAACTCGTCGCCCTTCCTGTCATGCCCGCGAATACGGGTATCCAGGCCAGGCTCGACGCTCTGGGTTCCCGCTTGCGCGGGAATGACACGAACCCACGAACGGGCGGGGCTGACGGGCCGAGGCTTCAGGGCGTAGACTCGCGCGAATGGCCAGCCCCAGCCTTGCCGATCTCGACGCCTTCGTCGCCGTCGCCCGCGCGCGCGGCTTTCGCGGCGCGGCCGCCGCGCGGGGCGGGTCGGCCTCGGGCTTGAGCGAAGCGGTCAGGCGGCTCGAGGCCGCGCTTGGGGTGCGTCTCCTCAACCGGACGACCCGCAGCGTCACCCCGACCGAGGCCGGCCAGCGCCTGCTCGAACGGCTCGCGCCGGCGCTGGGCGAGATCGAGAGCGGGCTCGATGTGGTCAACGGCTTTCGCTCGAGCCCGCGCGGGACGCTCAAGCTCAATGTGCCGATGATCGTGGCGATGAAGGTCCTGCCGCCGATCGCGACCCGCTTCCTTGCCGCGCATCCCGGCGTGACCCTCGAGGTCGCCGCCAACGATGACCTGATCGACATGGTCAGGGACGGCTTCGACGCCGGCGTGCGCTACGAGGAGCGGATCGAGCGCGACATGATCGCGGTCCCCATCGGTCCGCGTGTGCAGCGCTTTATCACCGCTGCCGCGCCGGCCTATCTCGCGGCGCATGGGGCGCCCGTCCATCCGCGCGACCTCGTCAACCACGCCTGCCTCCGCCACCGCTTTCCTCGCGGCGTGGTCAGCGACTGGCAGTTCGAACGCGGCGACGAGACGGTGCAAGTGAGGGTCGACGGGCCGCTGATCGCCTCGGCGATCGATCTTCAGCTTTCGGCGGCGGTCGCGGGACTGGGCGTCATCTGCACCTTCGAGGAATTCGTGCGCGAGGCGCTCGATCGCGGCGAGCTTACCGAAGTGCTGGCCGACTGGCGGCAGAGTTTCTCCGGGCCGTTCCTCTATTATCCGAGCCGCAACATGCCGGCGCCCTTGCGGGCGTTCGTCGATTTCGTGCGCAAGGATGGGGCGAAGGGGTAAGCGCGATCGCCGGCGCCGGCGCTGCTGCAATTTACGCCCGTCGCCACCGCCTTGCCCGGAAATCGCGGATCATCTCGCGCGCCGCGTTGAAGCCGGGAGCGCCGGTGACGCCGCCGCCGGGATGGGTCGAGGCGCCGCACATGTATAAGCCCGGAACCGGCGAGCGGTAGTCGGCGTGGCCGAGCACGGGACGGGCCGAATAGAGCTGGTCGAGGCTGAGCGACCCATGAAAAATGTCGCCGCCGACAAGGCCGAACTCGCGCTCGAGGTCGAGCGGCGACAGGATCTGGCGGGCGATGACCGACGCCGCGAAGCCGGGCGCGTAGGAGTCGACCGTCTCGATCATGAGGTCGGCGACGGTCTCGCGCGCCTCGTCCCACGAGCGCCCGTCCGGCAGATGCGGCGCGACATGCTGGCAGAACAGCGAGGCGACGTGCCGCCCGGGGGGGCTGAGCGAATCGTCGAGCGTGGACGGGATCAGCATTTCGATGACCGGCGCGGCCGACCAGCCCTTGAGCCGGGCGTCGAAAAAGGCGCGCTCCATATAGGCGAGGCTCGGGGCGATCACGATTCCGCTGCCATGATGCTCGGCCGGCGCTCGCGCCCGGAAGGGCGGAAAAGCTCGGCAGCCCGGAAAGAGCGAGGTTCATCCGGAACGAGCCCGACCCGCTGCGATAGGAGGCGATGCGGGCGCGAAAATCGGCGGGCAGAACGGCCGGGTCGAGAAGCCGCTCGAAGGTGAGCTTCGGGTGCAGGTTCGAGACCACCGCGCGGGCCGCGATCCTCTCGCCCCCGGCCGTCACGACGCCGGCCGCGCGGCCCGTTCTCGATCACGATCTCGCTGACCGCGCTGCTTGAGCGGATGTCGACCCCGCGCGCGGCGCAGGCGCGCGCCATCGCCTGCGTGATCGCGCCCATGCCGCCGATCGCATGGCCCCAGACGCCGCGCCTGCCGTTCACCTCGCCCCAGCAATGATGAAGAAGCACGTAAGCTGTTCCGGGCGCATAGGGGCTGGCGTAGGTCCCGACGATCCCGTCGAAGCCGAGCATCGCCTTGATCGGGTCGCTCTCGAACCATTGGTCGAGGACGTCGCCGGCCGAGCGGGTGAAGAGCTCCACGAGATCGCGCTGCCCTTCGAGCCCGAGCGAACGCAGGCGATTTCCGACCTTGGCGGTATCGGCGAGGGCGGCGAGATTGGCGGCGAGCCCATGTCCGGTCGCGAGGTTCGGCGGCGTCTTGAGCGCGAGCGCGCGCAAGACGTCGGCCAGGCGCTCGAGCCGCGCCTCATAGGACGCGAGCCGCCCGGCGTCGCGGGCGGAGAATTTCGCGACCTCGGTCTCGGTCCGGCCGGGACCGGACTTGAGATAACGCCCGTCGGGCAGGGGCAGGAAGTTCGACAGCGGGCGCTCGACGATCCTGAGGCCATGGCCGGCGAGATCGAGGTCGCGGATGACCTTCGGGTTGAGCAGCGAGACGGTGTAGGCGGCGACCGAATTGCGGAAGCCGGGATGGAATTCCTCGGTCACCGCCGCGCCGCCGACCTGCCCGCGCCGCTCGAGCACGGTGACCTTGAGGCCGGCTGAGGCGAGATAGGCCGCGGCCACGAGGCCGTTGTGCCCTCCGCCGATCACGACGACGTCGGTCATCCGACCGCGCCATGGCTGGGAGACCCTCATCCGGCGCTTCGCGCCACCTTCTCCCCGGGGGAGAAGGGGAGCGGCGGCGGCGCAGCGCCCCCTCTCCCTGTGGGAGAGGGTTGGGGTGAGGGTGCGTCGGAGCCACGCCGCGCGCGTCAGAAGTCGAACCTCACCCCCTGCGCGAGCGGGAGCTTGGCTGAATAGTTCACCGTGCTGGTCTGCCGGCGCATGTAGGACTTCCAGGCGTCGGAGCCGCTCTCGCGGCCGCCGCCGGTCTCCTTCTCGCCGCCGAAGGCGCCGCCGATCTCGGCGCCCGACGGGCCGATGTTGACGTTGGCGATGCCGCAGTCGGAGCCGGTCGCGGAAAGAAACGTATCCGCCTCGCGCATGTTGAGGGTGAAGATCGACGACGACAGGCCCTGGGGCACGTCGTTGTGGATCGCGATCGCCTCGTCGAGGTCGTCGTAGCCGAGCGTATAGAGGATCGGGGCGAAGGTTTCCTCGCGCATGATTCCCGTCTGCCCCGGCATTTCGACGATCGCGGGCTCGACATAGGCGCCGCCGTTCGGCGCGCCTTCGGCGACCGTTCGCCCGCCGTGGACGGTTCCGCCCTCGTCCTTGGCGCGCTTGAGCGCGGCCTGCATCTTTTCGCGCGCGGCGTGGTCGATCAGCGGGCCGACGAGCGTCCCGTCCTTGCGCGGATCGCCGATCTTGAGGCTCGAATAGGCCTTGACCAGCCGGTGGGTGAGATCGGGGCGGATCGACCGGTGGACGATGAGGCGGCGCAGCGAGGTGCAGCGCTGCCCGGCCGTGCCGACGGCGGAGAACACGATCGCCCGGATCGCCATGTCGAGATCGGCGGAAGGGGCGACGATCATGGCGTTGTTGCCGCCGAGCTCGAGGATCGGGCGGCCGTAGCGGGCGGCGACCTTGGGTCCGACGATCGAGCCCATGCGGGTCGAGCCGGTGGCGGAGACGATCGGCACGTGGCGGGACTCGACCAGCGCCTCCCCGATCGCCGGGCCGCCGATGACGATCTGGGCGAGGCCTTCGGGCGCGTCGGGGCCGAAGCGCCTGATCGCCCGGTCGAGGATCTTCATCGTCGCCAGCGCCGAAAGCGGCGTTTTCTCCGACGGCTTCCAGATCACCGGATCGCCGCAGATGAGCGCGAGCGCGGCGTTCCAGGACCAGACCGCGACCGGGAAATTGAACGCCGAAATGATCGCGCACGGCCCAAGCGGATGCCAGGTCTCCGCCATCCGGTGGCCGGGGCGTTCCGAGGCGATGACGAGGCCGTGCAACTGCCGCGACAGCCCGACGGCGAAATCGCAGATGTCGATCATCTCCTGCACTTCGCCCAGGCCCTCGGAGACGATCTTGCCGACCTCGAGCGTCACCAGCGCGCCGAGGGCCTCTTTTGAGGCGCGCAGTTCCTCGCCAAGGAGACGCACGAGCTCGCCGCGCCGGGGCGCGGGGACCTCGCGCCAGGCGAGGAAGGCGTTGCGCGCCCGGTCGATGATCGCCGGCATGGCGTCAGGCGGCGTCTCCCGGATGCGGGCGATCTCGGCCCCGTCGATCGGCGAGCGGACGGAGAGCGAGCCGTCGCCGACCTCGGCCGGGGTCAACCCCGCGCGTTCGAGCACGTCTTCGCTGGCCATCGTTCGCCTCGTCGGTTGATCGTTTCGCGGACGCCGCCCGCGAAAGCCTCCCTTCGACCCCAATTCAGGCTGCCCGGCAAGCCCAACCTCGCGAGGAGAGCCGTCCGCTCCAAGATTTCGGCCAAATTACTCCCCGCGCTCGCCCTATTTCTCTGGTCCATGGGGGCGTTGAAGCCGCGGGCGTTGCGCCCGGCGGGTCCAGAAGCTATCTTTTACAACCACGCGCGCGAGCTCCGCGCGGACCGGAGCCCGATATGACGCGCTCGACCAATATCCTACTCGCCTGCGTGGCGATGCTGGCGGCGATGCTGCTCGCAGTCGTGCTGACGCCGCACCGGCTGATGGCGCGCACCCACGACGTGTTCGACATCGACAAGCGCCTGCCGACCGCTTTTGGCGACTGGAAGCCGGTCGCAGGGTTGAACGTGGTTGCGCCCGCCCCCCCGGACTCGCTCGAACGCGAGGTCTACAACCAGGAGGCGTCGCGCGGCTTCATCGACTCGGACGGACATGTCGTGATGCTGATGGTGGCCTACGGCGAGAGCCAGAGCGATCGCCTGCAGCTCCATCATCCGGAGGTTTGCTACACCGCCCAGGGCTTCCGGGTGTCGAAGACGAGCGCGGCCACGCTTGCCTACTCCCCGTCCGAGCCGCCGCTCAAATTGACCCGGCTCGTGGCCGCGCGCGAGGAGCGCCTCGAGCCGATCAGCTACTGGATGCGGATCGGCTACGACAATTCGAACAGCAATTGGGCGCGCCAGGCGCTGAAGCTTGGTTACGGCCTCAGGGGATGGATTCCCGACGGCGCGTTGTTCCGGGTGTCGACCATCGGGATCCCGCCGGAGGAAAGCTTCAAGGTCCAGGATAAATTCATTCACGATCTGTTGAATTCGGTCGACCCCGGCACCCGGGAATTCATGGTCGGCGACCCCAAGAAGGCGCTGCTGTAGCTTTTGTCATACCCGCACACTGTCAAACCCGCGAAAGCGGGTATCCGACTTGCCGGCGTAGAGACCTTTGGATTCCCGCGTTCGCGGGAATGACAGGGGCGGACTGGTCCGCCCTCGGCGCCGGCCGATGCGCGACATGGCCCCGACATTGTCATACCCGCCGGGACGCGGCCCCGAGCTTGTCATACCCGCGAAAGCGGGTATCCAGACTTTGCCGATGCAGGGCGCTCTGGATTCCCGCGTTCGCGGGAACGACAGGGCCCCCGGCCGACGCGCGATGTGGGCTTGACGACGAGGGCGATATGGAACGGGTCTGGCTCAAGTCCTATCCAGCGGGCGTTCCGGCCGAAATCGACCCGACCGCGTTTCGTTCGCTCGGAGAGTTTTTCGCCGCGAGCGTCGCCAGCTTTCGCGACCGGACCGCCTTCATCAGCATGGGCAAGGCGATCTCCTATGGCGAACTCGATCAAAGGTCGCGCGCGTTCGGCTCCTACCTGCAAAACGTCGTGCGCCTGCCGCGGGGCGCTCGCGTCGCGTTGATGCTGCCGAACCTCCTGCAGTACCCGATCGCCATGTTCGGGGCGCTGCGGGCGGGCTACGTGGTGGTCAACTGCAACCCGTTGTACTCGCCGCGCGAGCTCAAGCATCAGCTTGCCGATTCGGGCGCGGAAGCGATCGTGGTCCTGGAGAACTTCGCCGGCGTGCTCGAGAAGGCGATCGGCGGCACGGCGGTCAGGTCGGTCGTGATCACCGGCGCCGGGGATCAGTTGGGCGGCGCGCGCGGGCGGATCGTCAATCTTGTGCTGCGCCACGTCCGGCGCGCGATTCCCCCCTATCGCCTCGAGCGGGCGGAGCGCTTCAATCGCGCGCTCGCGCTTGGAAGAGCGCAGGCGTTCACGGAAGCGCCGGTCGAGCCGGCGGACGTCGCGTTCCTGCAATATACCGGCGGGACGACCGGGGTGCCGAAGGGGGCGATGCTGACCCATCGCAACCTGATCGCCAATCTCCAGCAGGTGCACGCCTGGATCGCGGCTGCGATCAGTCCCGAGGGCGAAACGTTCCTGGCGGCGCTGCCGCTCTACCATGTGTTTGCCCTTCAGGCGAACTGCTTCGTGCCGGTGATGATCGGCGCATCCAATCTCCTGATCGCCAATCCGCGCGACATCCCGGATCTCGTGAAGGCGCTGCGAAAGACGCCGTGCACGGTCATTGTCGGCGTCAACACCCTGTTCAACGCGCTGCTCAACAACCAGGATTTCGTCCGCCTCGATTTCTCGCGCCTGCATCTGGCGATCGGCGGCGGCATGGCGGTGCAGCGCGTGGTCGCCGAGCGGTGGAAATCGCTGACCGGCAAGCCGCTGATCGAAGCCTATGGACTGACCGAAACTTCTCCCGCCGCGGTCGCCAATCCGCTCACCATCGAGGACTTCACCGGCGCGATCGGCCTGCCGCTGCCTTCGACCGAGATCGCCATTCGCGACGGCGGCGGCCGCGACCTCGACATCGGCGAGGCCGGCGAATTATGCATCAAGGGCCCGCAGGTCATGGCCGGCTACTGGAACATGGCCGATGAGACCGCCAAGGTGATGGACGCCGACGGTTACTTGCGCACCGGCGACATCGCGCAAGTGGATGAGCGCGGCTATGTGTTCGTGGTCGACCGCAAGAAGGACATGATCAATGTCTCCGGCTTCAACGTCTATCCCAATGAAATCGAAGACGTGCTGATGACCCATCCGGGCGTGCTCGAGGTCGGCGCGGTCGGCGTCGCCGACGAGAAGACGGGGGAAGCGGTCAAGATCGTCGTCGTGCGCAGGGACAACGCGCTGACCGGCGCCGATCTCATCGCCTTCGCCAGGCAAAACATGACCGGCTACAAGATCCCGCGCCATGTCGAGTTCCGCGACGCCCTGCCGAAGACCAACGTCGGCAAGATCCTGCGCCGCGAACTGCGCGAGGGGAAGCCATGACGCCGCGCGAGGTGTAGGGCGGGGTCGTCGACCCCGCCTGGCGGCGTCAGCGACGCCGCCCCACAGGGCGAGTCGCGCTCAGGGCCCCGCGCTGGATGTAGGGCGGGGTCATCGACCCGCCTGGCGGCGTCAGCGACGCCGCCCTACAGGGCGAGTCGCGCTCAGGGCGCGCTCGCCTTGTCGAGCGCCTCCATGTCTGACTTCGTCAGCGAAAGCTCGGTTGCGCGCACGAGGCTGTCGGCCTGCTCGACCGAGGTCGCGCTCGCGATCGGCGCGGTGACGCCGGGCTTCGCCATGACCCAGGCGAGCGCGACTTCCGCGGGCTTCGCCTTGTGGCTCGCGGCGACCTTCTCGAGCGCGTCGAGGATGCGAAATCCGCGCGGATTGAGATAGGCCTTGACCCCGTCCGCGCGCGCGCTGCCGGCGAGGTCCTTTTCGCCGCGGTACTTGCCGGAGAGAAAGCCCTTGGCGAGGCTGAAATAGGTGACGACGCCGATCTCCTCGCGGACGCAGAGCTCGGCGAGCCCCGATTCGAACCCCTGCCGGTCGGCAAGATTATATTCCGGCTGCAGCACTTCGTAGCGCGGGAGCCCCTTGGCCTTGGAGGCCGCTAACGCCGCCTTGAGCAGGTCGGTGGTGAGGTTCGAGGCGCCGCACCAGCGGATCTTGCCCTTCTCGATCAGGCGCTGATAGGCCCCGAGCGTCTCGACGAACGGCGTCGCCATGTCCGGCCAATGGGAGAGATAGAGGTCGATCGCGTCGGTCTGAAGGCGCCTGAGCGAGGCTTCGACCGCCTCCTCGATATAGGCCGGCTTGAGGCCCTCCTTGCCCGGGCCCATCGGCGAGCCGACCTTGGTGATGACGATGACGCGGCTGCGATTGCCGCGCGCCTTCATCCATTCGCCGATGATGGTTTCGGACTCGCCGCCGGAATTGCCCGGGACCCAGGCCGAATAGACATCGGCGGTGTCGATCGCGCTGAAGCCGGCCGCGGCAAAGCGATCCAGCACCGCAAACGAGGTTTTCCTGTCGGCCGTCCAGCCGAACACGTTGCCGCCGAGAACCAGCGGCGCGATGGAAATATCGGTGCGTCCCAGACGGCGAAGCTGCATTGATGTCTCCCTGCTGGGTTCACGCTACCGCAAATCGGGCGGCGGCGGAAACGGATTGGGCGCCGGGTGAACGGGCGAGTCGAGCGGAGCGGCCTTGCGATCCTCGTTCGTATTGTCTATGATTGCAACACGTATGGAGCCATACATGACGCTCAGCATCCGCAACCCGAACGCCGACCTGCTCGCCAAGCGGCTGGCCAAGCTCGAGGGCGCGACCATCACCGACGCCGTGATCCTCGCCCTACGGGAGGCGATCGCCGCCCGGGTGGCGCGGGAGGACCCGAGCGAGACCGCCCGAAGGATCCTTGAGCGGCAGGGCTTGAGCTTTCCGAAAAATCGTAGACCCGTGCCGCCGAAGGCTTATCACGATCTCGATCACGATCTGACCGAGGGCGACTGAATGTATGTCGACGCCTGCGCAATCGTGTCGCTCATCGCTCGCGAAGACAGCGCGACGGCCTACGCCGAGGCGCTCGCAGGAGCGGCCGACCCCTGGACCTCCATGCTTGCCGCCTGGGAGGCGACCATCGTTCTTTCTCGACCGGACCAGCTCGATTGCGCATTCCGCAAAGCGGAGCGAGTCGTCGTCGAATGGCTGGATGAACGCAACATTGCGCTGCGCGAATCGGAACGTCCGCGCGAGGTTCTGGCGCTCGCAGTCGCCGTCGCCGAGAAACATGGCGTCGGAAAACGCGCGCTCAGCAATCTCGATTGCTTCCATTACGCCTACGCCAGGGCGGCCGACACGCCGATCCTGACGCTCGATCGCCTTCTGCGGGCCACCGATGCCGAAACCCTCCCTTGACCCATCCCATGACCCGATTCGGGACGCGCGGCGCTGGTTCGCGGAGGAGCTGCGTTTCGTTGCGCGGGTCAATTCGGCGGAAGTGGTCGAGGCGTTCGCAACTGTGCCGCGGGAGCGCTTCCTTGGACCGGGGCCGCTGCGAATCCTCAGCCTTTGGAACATGAGGGACTACTGGACGCCGCCGGTCGCAAGCCCGACGGCCGCGTATCACGACGTGATCATCGCCTATGATGAAAAGCGCTATCTGAACAATGGCCAGCCCAGTCTCTGGGCGTTCGTATTCGACAAGCTGAACGTGGTCCCGGGAGATCGCGTGCTCCATCTGGGGTGCGGGATGGGCTATTACACCGCAGTCCTGGCGGAACTGGCTGGTCCGAAGGGCGCGGTTTCGGCGATCGAGATCGACGAGCCGCTCGCGGAGCGCGCTCGAGAGGCGCTCGCGCCGTGGCGCTCAGGTCACGGTCGTCAACGGCGACGGCGCCAAAGGTTCGTTCTCGAAGTCCGACGTTGTGGTCGCCAGCGCCGGAGCGACCCACCCGATGCCGGCCTGGCTCGATTGCCTCAAGCCGGGGGGACGGCTCGTCTTTCCGCTGACGACAGCGAATAAATCGGGCGCAATGCTGCTCGTGAGGCGCCGCGCGGGCGACGATTTTGAAGCGCGGTTCTTGTGCGCCGTGGCGTTCTATGAATTTGCCGGCGCGCGCGACGCCGAAGTCGGCAAGCGTCTTGAGCGGGCGTTTGCCCGGGACGGCGGCTCAGGCGTCAGATCGGTCCGAACGGACCGCCATATCGAAGATGAAACCTGCTGGCTTCATGGCGACGGATGGTGCGTCTCGCGTCGCGAACCGGACCAGGCGGCGCCGGCGCCAGTCTAGCGTTTTGTCGCCGAGCGAGCGCGTCATCACGCGAACGCGATTTGGCGAAAGCGCGGCTTCCCCTTAAAGTAACGTGCAACCTCCCAAGAATCGCCGATGACCCCCCTTACGACTCACCGACCGCTCGTGCTCGTCGCCGTGATGGCGGCGAATTTCATGATCGCCATCGAAGCGACGATCGTCTCGACCGCCATGCCGCAGATCGTCGGCCAGCTCGGCGGCCTGCCGCTCTACAGCTGGGTGTTCTCGGCGTTCCTTCTGACCCAGACCGCGACCACCGTGGTGTTCGGCAAGCTCGCCGACAGCGTCGGCCGCAAGACGGTGATGCTGGTCGGGATCGCGGTCTTCCTCATTGGCTCGATCCTGTGCGGGTTCGCCTGGTCGATGCCGTCGCTGATCGCCTTCCGGCTCATTCAGGGCGTCGGCGCCGGCGCGGTCCAGCCGACCGCGATGACCATCGTCGGGGATCTCTACACCGCCCATGAGCGGGCCAAGATCCAGGGCTGGCTCGCGAGCGTCTGGGCGCTGTCGGCGGTGCTCGGGCCGTTGGCCGGCGGCCTCATCATCCAGCATTTCTCCTGGGCCTGGATCTTCTGGATGAACCTGCCGATCGGGGCGCTCGCCGCGGCGGGGTTCTGGGCCTATCTGCACGAGAAGCGCGCCCATCGCGCCGCCCGGATCGATCACTTGAGCGCTGGCCTGTTCACCATCGCCATCGCCGCGATCATGGCCGATCTCACCGCGTTTTCGACCTCGGGCCGGTTCGAGATCTCGCTCATCACCGCGGTCGCGGCGGTCGCGGTCGCCCTGTTCGTGATCCAGGAGCGCCGGTCACCCGAGCCGATGATCTCGCTCGAGCTATGGGGCAGGAGGCCGATCGCCGCCGCCAATGGCGCCTCGCTCCTCTCCGGCATGGTGATGATCGGGCTCACCACGTTTCTGCCGGTATTCGTTCAGGGAGTGATGGGGGATTCTCCGCTCGTCGCCGGCTTCGCCCTCTCGGCGATGGTGCTCGGATGGCCGGTCGGCGCCACCTTCGGGGTGCGCTTCTTCAAGCGCTTCGGCGTCCGCGCCGTGCTGCGCACCGGGGGCCTGCTGGTCCCGGCCGGCGCGCTGGCGTTCCTCGTCCTGACCGCGGAGACTTCCCCAGTCGTCGCCGGGCTCGGATCGCTCGTCGTCGGGCTCGGGATGGGCCTTCTGTCGAGCGCCTCGATCATCCTCATCCAGGAGATCGTCGACTGGTCCGAGCGCGGCAGCGTGACCGCGTCGTTCCTGTTCGCGCGCAGCCTCGGCAGCACCTTCGGGGCGACGGTGTTCGGCGCGGTGCTCAATTTCGGCCTCCTGCGGTCCGGCGCCGCCGCCACTTCGGAAGAGCTTCGGCGGCTGCTCGAGCGCGGTTCGGCGAGCGCCGACTCGGCGCTTCGATCGGCGCTCGAACAGTCGCTTCACATGACCTTCGTCTCGATGTTCGCGATTGCGCTCCTGGTCGCGGCGACGGCGTTTCTCGTGCCCAGCGTCGTCTTCGCCGTGAGGCGCGCGCCCGCCGAATAGCCGGATCAGGCCGCGCTTTCCGCCCGCTTCTCGCCGACGGCGACGGCGAGCGTCATCGCGAGGCAGAACGTCGCCGCGAGCGAGCGAAACGAGCCGAAATCGCTTTCGACGATCTCGAACCGCACGTCGGCGATGCCGGCGAGCGGCGATAGCGCGCTGTCGGTGACGACGACGATCGGAACGCCGGCGCGCCGCGCCCGCTTCGCGAGATCGATGGTGAACGGCGCGTAGGGCGAGAAGCTGATCGCAATCAGCGCGTCGCCCGCGCCGGCTTGCGCCAATTGCTCTGTCCCGAGGCCGCCGACGTTGTCGATGAGCGACGCCGGTATGCCGAGCTGGGAAAGGGCGTATGTGAGGTAGTGGGCGACGCAGAACGATCGTCGCTGGGCGAGGCAATGGATCGTTCGGGCGCCCGCCAGGAGGCTGACCGCCCGGTCAAGCTCGCGCCGCTGCACCGCCTCGCGCAGCCGGCCGATCGAGGCGGCGGCGGAATCGGCGAATCCGAACAGGAGATGGGTCGGATCGCCGCTGTCGCGGGCGTTCTGTTGCAGCGCCTTGAGGCGCTCGGAATAATCCGGCCAGCGGTTGCGCAGGCGCGAGCGGAACACCTCCTGGAGCTCGGAGAAGCCGGCGAAGCCGAGCGTCTGGGCGAAGCGCACCAAAGTGGAAGCCTGGACCTCGGCGCTGCGGGCGAGGGCCGAGGCGGTGCCGAGCGCGAACTCGTCGGGGTGGTCGAGGGCATAGGCCGCAGCCTGGCGAAGGCGCTTCGGCAGATGCGGCTCGATCTCGATCAGGCGCCGCTCGAGCGCCTCGAAGCTCTCCGGCGGTTCGATCGTCGAGTTGGCGCTCATCGTTCCCTTCGTCACGCCCGGCGCGGTCCGCTCGGACATCAATAGAACAGATATTCCAATTTGTGTAGCAGATGAAATATTTGTATTGGCGGGGCGCGGCGAGCGGCGGGCGCTCTCGCAATCGGGGAGGGGAATGTCATGGGCACGATCGGCGTCGGACTGATCGGCACGGGTTACATGGGCAAGTGCCACGCGCTGGCCTGGACGGGCGTCCAGGCGGCGTTCGGCGATACGCCGGTCATTCGTCGCGCCATGCTGTGCGAGGTCGAGGAGGGGCTGGCGCGGCGGCGCGCGGACGAGTTCGGCTTCGAAGCCTCGACCGCCGACTGGCGGGCGCTGATCGCCGATCCGGCGGTCGACGTCGTCTCGATCACGACGCCCAATGCGCTTCATGCGCCGATGGCGGTCGCGGCGCTCGAAGCGGGCAAGCATGTATGGTGCGAAAAGCCGATGGCGCCCACGCTCGCCGATTCCGAACGGATGGCGGCGGCGGCGCGCGCTTCGGGCCGGGTCGCGATCCTCGGCTATAACTACATCCAGAGCCCCGCGATCCGGTTCATTGGCAAGCTGCTCAGGGACGGGGCGATCGGCCGGCTCAACCATTTCCGGATCGAAATGGACGAGGATTATCTGGCCGACGCCGAGGCGCCGTTTTCCTGGCGCAGCGAGGCTGGCGCCGGCTATGGCGCCCTCGATGATTTCGCCGTCCACCCGTTGAGCCTGATCTCGACCCTCATCGGCCGCCCAAGCGCGGTCTTCGGCGAAATGAGCAAGCCCTACCCCGACCGTCCCGACGTCAGCGGACGCCGGGCGGTCGAGACCTTCGACATCGCGACCGCGCTTCTGAGAATGGAGGACGGCGTCGCAGGCGCGATCCACGTCAACCGCTGCGCCTGGGGCCGCAAGGGACGGCTGCAATTGCAGCTGTTCGGGGTTCGCGGCGCGATCGCATTCGACCAGGAGCGGTTCAACGAGGTCGGCCTCTACGTCGCCGAAGGGCCGGCGGAGCTGCAAGGGTTCCGGCAGATTTTGATGGGTCCGGCGCATCCGCCCTACGATCAGTTCATCGTCGCGCCCGGCCACCAGATGGGATTCAACGAGCTCAAGGTCATCGAAGCCCATGAGCTCATCAACCACATCGCCGGCAAGCCGGCGCTGACCATCGATTTCGAAGCCGGGCTTGCGATCGAGCGAACCATCCACGCGATCGCGAAGTCGAGCCGCGAAGGGCGGTGGGTGGTCCTGTAGGGCCGGGTCGATGACCCGGCCGAGATGCGAGCTTTCACGAGGCTGTCCATTCGCGAATACGGGGATTACGGGGAATACGGGAATACGGGGAATACGGTGACACTTTACTCATTGGAATACGGTGTGGAATACGGTGACACTTTACTCATTCCCTTCTTATTTGCGCGCGCCGCGCCCCTCTCCCCGGAATACCCGGAATACGGTGGAATACGGTAACACTTTACTCAATCCCTTTTTATGTGCGCGCACCGCGCCGTCTCGCGTTTGGGCTTCGCCCTTGGCGCTTCGGTCGTGGGTCGCGGCGGCTGCGGGGTCGAGAAAAGCCGTTTGAGTAAGTTCAATTGGGGATTGAGTAAAGTGTCACCGTTATTGTTATTCCCACCGTTATTACCCGGTCTATTTCGCCACAATTGGCGGCGCCGGTTGAATTGTCCAGGTCATGTCGTTCTCCATCACGTATCCATATCGCCCTGACTCAAGCGAAGGCTCCGGCGTGACCGAATAGGACCCCGATCCCGAAATCCCCTTGTATTTCCCGGTGCCGCCGATGAGCTTGAATGCGGCTCCGTCGAAGGACGTGAAGGCATGGTCGCCATCGTGGTCGGTTTGCGTGCAGGCTCCGTAGCGTCTGGGCTTGCCGTCGATGATGGCCGAGAGCATCAGGCAATGGGCGTTCATCGCGTCGAAAGCCGGCTGTCCCACGGCGTTTCGGCTGACGCCGGTCAATTCCACGATCGATTCCGAGGCGCCGTCGCCAAGATATTCGGTCCCGACCGCTCGGCCCGCATAATGAGTCGCGTAGATGGTCTCCCCGTTGGACGGGAGGACAGCGGTTCCAGCCAAGACCGGCGTTGCGGCGTACAGGGTGACAACGGATAGCGCAGTCACCACGATGGTCCCCGAATTTTTCTTGATTAGGCGTCCCGCGCGCGCTGCTTTGATTCCCGTCTCCTTGCGAATCCGGTGGATTTCGGCATCTGGTTGCCCGGATTGTTTGGGTAGGATCGCACGGTCGCAAGGACCACCGCACCATCTGGATAGAATCGGCGGAAGTCGCGCGTTGCCCGAGGCGTGTCTGGTCGGCCCTTTGAGCGACAATGTTCGCCCGGCGCCTCAACTCCGTCACGCGCGGACGGGGGCCGAGTTGCAGGATTGCCGTTGGCGTCATCGGTTTTGGCCCCGCTCTTCCGACGCCGCACCCGGGCGTGGCGAAGGATGACAATTTGCCGCTCGCGCGACAAAATGTCCTGAAGCCGATCCGAAAAAGTTCCGAAAAAACGCCGATACAGTGTTAACAATCATTCATGCCGACCCATCTGCTGGGACCATTTCGCCTGGATACTGAGGATGGTCTGCTGCTGCGCGGGGGAGAGCCCGTAAACCTCGGCCGGCGGGCGATCGCCTTGTTGCGGGCGATGGTTGAACGACCGGGCGCATTGCTTTCGAAGGACGCGCTGATCGAAGCCGGGTGGTCCGGCCAGTCAGTCGAGGAAAGCAACCTCACAGTTCAGATTGCGGCGTTGCGCCGAGTGCTGAGCACGACCCCTGGCGGCGACGGCTGGATCGAGACCATGCCCGGACGCGGGTATCGATTCGTCGGGCCGGTCGTCACCGAGGCGCAGAAAGAGGCGCCCGAAAAATCTGCCCCACCGCGCCTCTCGATGGTCGTCTTACCGTTCGCCAATATCGGCGGCGATCTTGAGCAAGAGCATTTCGTTGACGGGATCACGGAGAGCCTCACGACCGATCTGTCGCGGATACGAGGCGCGATCGTGATCGCCCGCAACACGGCTTTCACTTACAAAGGCAAGCCGCTCGACGCCAAGCAGATCGGCCGCGAGTTGAATGTCCGCTATGTTCTCGAGGGCAGCGTCCAGCGCGGCGGGAACCGCATGCGCGTCAATGCACAGCTCATCGACGCCGCGAGCGGCAACCATCTTTGGGCCGAGCGGTTCGATAAGCCGCTCGCCGATCTCTTCGACATGCAGGACGAAATCGTCGCACGCCTGGCGAACGCGCTGGACGCTCAGTTCGTCGCAGCGGAGGCGCGACGCGCCGAACAGGCGCCGACGCCCAACTCGATGGACCTCTATTTTCAGGGGATGGCTTGGCTCAATAAGGGGAGAACCCGTGACACCATAGCGCAGGCGCGTCACTTTTTCGACCGCGCGCTCGCCACCGACCCGTTCAATGTCGAGGCGCTGATTGAGTTGGCGCGCGCTGACGGATACGCGGCCACACTTTTCTTTGTAACCGATCCCCCCGCGGTCTTGGCGGCGGCGGACACCAAGTTGACCAAAGCCCTGTCGTTGGCGCCAGATCATCCACGTGGGCACATGTGGCTAGGATATGTCGAGATCTTCAACAAGCGCGCCGCACGGGGCATCGCCGAATGTGAACATGCATTGGCGCTGGATCGAAACCTTGTGGGCGCCCATTCCATCATCGGAATGGGCAAGATTTTTGTCGGCCGCGCCAACGAAACCGAGGCCCATGTCCGCGAGTCCCTCCGGCTCAGCCCGCGCGATACAATGGCTTACACCTGGATGTCGTACGTCGGCGTCGCGAAGAACCAACTCGGCAGTTACGAGGAGGCGGTGACCTGGTGTCGACGGTCGATCGAGGCCAATCGAAATCATCCGACAGCGTGGATTCAGTTGGCCTCCGCGCTCGCACGGCTCGGTCGACTGGACGAGGCGCGTTCCGCGGCCCAGGCCGTTCTCGAGCGCTCTCCCGCTTTCACCCTCTCCCGCGCCCGCGCCGCGTGGACCATGATCAGCGACGACCCGACATTCCTGGGCCGGATTGAGCAAACTCTCGGGGCCTTGCGCGAGGCCGGGATTCCCGAACAGTGATCGCGATCCGCCGCATCGCCTCGATCCTCACGCCGAGGTCGCCGCTTACAGCCGCTGATGGGCAGGGACGGCGCGAGAATTAGGGGATTACTGGGAATACGGGATTACGGTGACACTTTACTCAAGGATTACGGATTACGGTGGGATTACGTGGGATTACGGGGATTACGGATTACGGTGACACTTTACTCAATCCCTTTTTATGTGCTCGCCGCGCCGTCTCGCGCGCTTGGCTTTGCCCTCGGCGCAACGGTCGCGGCCGGCTGGTGCGGTCGAGAAAAGCCGTTTGAGTGAGTTCAATTGGGGATTGAGTAAAGTGTCACCGTTATTCCCGTTATTCCCGTTATTCACCGTTATTCCCGTTATTCCAGCGACGCGGACGAGCGGCAGCCGCGAACCGTGACAGGTTTTGGCGCCTAACCCACTGAGATGACGCGATCGGCGCCGGAAACGGCGCGTCCGAGCAGGCCGGGCCGCGCCTACCTGAATTGCGCGCCCAGCCGCTCCATCGTCGGGCGGAATTCGGGGAAGCTGGTCGCGATCATCGCCGCGTCGTCGATCGCCATCGGCTCGAGGCTGGCGAGCCCCATGACGAGGAAGCTCATCGCTATGCGGTGATCCATGTGGGTCGCGACCAGCCCGCCGCCGCGCGGGCGCCCGCCCTCGACGATCAGATCGTCGCCCTCGATCGCGCAATCGACGCCTGCGGCCCTGAGGCCCGCGGCGACGGCGGCCAGGCGATCGCTCTCTTTCACCCTGAGCTCGCTCAAGCCCCGCATGCGGGTCGAGCCGGAGGCGAAAGCGGCGGCGACGGCGAGGATCGGATATTCGTCGATCATCGAGGGCGCGCGCGCGGCCGGAACGTCGACGCCGCGCAAGGTCCCGTTGCGCACCCGCAAGTCCGCGACCTCCTCGCCGCCCTCGAGGCGCCGGTCGAGCGTCTCGATATGGGCGCCCATCTCGCTCAACGTCGTCAGGAGCCCCGTCCTGAGCGGGTTCATCATCACCCCTTCGACGACGATGTCGGAGCCGGGCACAATCAGCGCGGCGACAATCGGGAACGCGGCGGAAGAGGGATCGGCGGGCACGATGACGGTCGTCGGGCGCAACTCCGGCCGGCCGGCGAGCGTGATCCGCCGCCCTTCGCCTTCGTGCGCGACCGTGACGTCAGCGCCGAAATGAGCGAGCATCTTCTCGGTATGGTCGCGCGAGGCTTGCGCCTCGATCACCGTGGTTGCGCCGCGCGCGTTGAGCCCGGCGAGAAGAACGGCCGACTTGATCTGGGCCGAGGCGACGGGGGTGCGATATTCGATCGGGCCGGGATCGCGCGCGCCCTTGAGCACGATCGGACAGCGCCCGCCCTCGGCCTCGGACAGGACTTCCGCGCCCATGAGCCGCAGCGGATCGAGGATGCGCCGCATCGGCCGCTTGCGCAGCGAGGCGTCGCCGTCGAAGGTCGCGGTGATTCCGTGGCCGCCGACGACGCCCATCATCAGCCGCGAGCCGGTGCCCGCGTTGCCGAAATCGAGGGTTTCCCGCGGCGGCAGGATCGCGCTTAAGCCCGGGCCGCGAATCCGCCACTGCCCGGGCCCGGTGCGCTCGACGACCGCGCCGAGCGCCCGGCAAGCCTTGCCGGTGTGCAGCACGTCCTCGCCCTCGAGCAGCCCCTCGACCCTGGTTTCGCCGCACGCCAGGAGTCCAAAAAGGAAGGCGCGATGCGAGATCGACTTGTCTCCCGGCGGCCTGACCCGACCTTTCAGCGGTCTTGCACGCATGGCGCTGAGGGGCGAAGCCGCGGGATGCGACGAATGAGCGGACAACCGGGTGGCTTCCTTTCGGCTGGGGCGCGACATGGGGCCCGCGGCCCGCGCTCGTATCACCGGCATTTGAGCCTGTCGACCGTCGATCAGAAAGCGCATTGACACGACCGGGAGCGGCCTCTAACGGGGCGGTCCTGAAGACCGCCTCCAGCCTCGGGGAACTGACCGCAGTGGCCAAAGTCGAACTCGGAACCAAGCGCCAGTGCCAGAACTGCGGCGCGAAATTTTTCGACCTCAACAAAGACCCGATCGTCTGCCCGAAATGCGGCACGATCTTTCAAGGCGCTGCGGCGACGCGCGCGCGGCCCGCCGCGAAGCCGGAAGAAGAGGATTCCGAGCTTCCGGCGCCGGCGGGGGTCGACATCGTGTCGCTCGACGAGGTCGCGGCCGGCGAGGAGAAGAGCGCCGAGGCAGTGGTCGACGACATCGACGTCGAGGAAGCCGACGACGACGCGCCGGATGATCCGTTCCTGGAAGAGGAAGAGGAAGACGACGACGACGTGACCAACCTCATCGACGGCGACATCGCCCCCGACGAGGAAACCTGAACCGCCCGACCGGCGGGGCCGCGGCTTTTTTCGGCCCGCGGCCCCCTTGTGGCGGATGCTGATTTGCGGCTATACCCCCGCGCCTGAGAAATAAAGGCGCGCTTCGCCCCAATCGAAGCGGCGTCGATGACATTTTGGAAAACGGGGCCATAGCTCAGTTGGGAGAGCGCTTCAATGGCATTGAAGAGGTCGTCGGTTCGATTCCGTCTGGCTCCACCACCAAACCGTCCAAGATGTCAGCCTTGAGCGCAGAGTCGTCGCCGAAGCTCACCGAGTTCGAAGCCCTGACCTTCGATTGCTATGGCACCCTCATCGACTGGGAATCGGGGATCATCGAGGCCCTCAAGCCGCTCACGAGCCAGGCGGCGCGGCCGCTCGCGCGCAACGCCATTCTCGAGGCGCACGCACGGCATGAATCCACGCAGCAGATCCAGACGCCGGCAAAGCCCTACCGCGAGCTTCTGGCGACCGTCCACCGGCGCCTCGCGGAAGAATGGGGCGTTGCGACGAGCTGGAGCGACTGTCTCGCCTATGGCCGGTCGATCCGGAACTGGCAGCCGTTCGCCGATACCGTCGCTGCGCTTGAGTACCTCAAGCGCCATTACAAGCTCGTCATCCTGTCAAACGTCGACAACGAGAGTTTTGCGGCCAGCAACGAGAAGCTCAAAATCGCGTTCGACGCGATCTATACGGCTGAGGACTGCGGCTCGTATAAGCCGGCAAGCCGCAATTTCGACTATATGCTGGCCAAGCTCGAGACGCTGGGGATCAAGAAGCGCAGGATCCTTCACACCGCCGAGAGCCTGTTCCATGACCACGCGCCGGCCAACGCGCTGGGCCTCGCATCGTGCTGGATTTATCGCCGCCGCGGTCAGGAGGGCTCCGGCGCGGCCATGACCCCGGCTGAAGCGCCTCGCTATGACTTTCGCTTCGACAGCCTGGCCGACCTCGTGAAAGCTCATCAGGACGCTGTTCGGGGCTGAAGCGGTTATCCGGGCGATTGTTTCCCTTTCATCTCGCCGAAGGACGCGTTCGGCCTCAGTCCGAACGAGTGAGCACGATGGAAAAACCGCCGATCGTCTATGAGGATTTCGCCAGGGTCGACATCCGGATCGGCCGCATCGTCACGGTCCGTCCGTTCGAGCGGGCGCGAAACCCGTCCTACAAGATCGAAGTCGACTTCGGCCCGATGGGCAGGAAATGGTCGAGCGCCCAGATCACCTCTTACTCGCAGGCCGAGCTGATCGGCCGGCTGGTCGCTTGCGTCGTCAACATGCCTCCGCGCAACATCGCCGGCTTTCAGTCCGAGGTGCTGATTCTCGGCGCCAAGAACGCGCGCGCGGACGTCATCCTGCTCTCGCCTCTCGATGAGATTGCGCTCGGAGAGCCGGTTTTCTGAGATAAGATCATCCGGGGGGGCGCGTCGGGACTTCGACCAATGAGCCATTGGAAGGGCGGACCAAATGAAACGCATCGCAACTTTGCTTGCGGTCGGCGCTTTGATGGCATGGTTCCTCCCATGGCTTCCGGCGGCCGCCCAGCCAGCCTCGCGCACGCCCGTCAAGCCAAAAAGCGCGGGAAGTCACGTAGTCCCGATGAGGCATGACCAGCTCACGATGTATCCGCACGGCCGGCCGGCCCGCCGTCAGCCGGCGCACAGCTACACGCGACATCGGTTTGATCAGTCGACCCCGATCCACAACACTTTCATGGGCGCGCAGTACCGCGGGTGGTAGCGGCCTCGCCCTTCACCAGTCCAGTTCCGGCACGAGTTTATAGGGATATTCGGGCTCAATATAGTCATGCCGCTTCTGGCGCTTCGGCAGGACGTGCTTTTTGCGCGGCGTCTCCTTGTAGGGAATCCGCGCCAAGAGATGTGAGATGACATTGAGCCGCGCACGTTTCTTGTCGTCGGACCGCACCACATGCCAAGGCGCCCACGACGTATCGGTGGCCTTGAACATATCGTCGCGGGCGCGGGAATAGTCGTACCAGCGGCTGTACGACTTCAGGTCCATCGGCGACAGTTTCCAGATCTTGCGCGGATCGTCGATGCGCGCTTCGAGGCGCCGCGTCTGTTCCTCCTCGCTCACCTCGAGCCAGTATTTGATCAGCAGGATTCCGAAGTCGACCATGGCCTTCTCGAACTCCGGGGCCACTTCGAGAAAGCGCTGAACCTGCTCCATCGTGCAGAATTCCATGACCCGCTCGACGCCCGCGCGGTTATACCAGCTTCGATCGAAGATCACGATTTCGCCCGCCGCCGGCATGTGCCGCATGTAGCGCTGGACATACATCTGAGATTTCTCGCGCTCGGTCGGCGCGGGCAGGGCGACGACGCGATAAACGCGCGGGCTGACACGCTCGGTGATCGCCTTGATAACCCCGCCCTTGCCGGCGCCGTCGCGGCCTTCGAACACGACCACGACTTTCAGTCCCTTGGCGATGACCCAAAGCTGCAGCTTGACGAGCTCGCCATGCAGCTTGGCGAGGGCGCGCTCGTAGTCCTTGCCGCCCAGCTTCGGCAGACCTTTCGAAGCGTTCTTGTTCTCGACCTTCTTGGCTTTGCTCGGACGCTTTGTCGCAGCCATGCTATCCTCCCGGTTCGTTCTTTACATCATGGACGCGCTTGCCTAGTAAAGCGGCTGAGGGCTTGGACCAGGAACGGTGGCCCGAAGGCGTCACGTCCGCCGTCGCGCCGCGATTCGAGTGAAGCGGTCGCTGCGCTCTGAGAATTCCGATCCCGCTGTCGACGGGCCAGGTACGAATGACGTGCGGAGGAGACCCACGATGACCCTCAGTCAGCGCGCTGCTGCTGCAGCCATAATTTTTGGCGTCGGGGCGTCCGCCCTATCCATCAGCGGCGAGCTGAACGGCGGCCTTTCGTTGGCGCCTTCGGCCCATGCCCAGGGCCTGATCCGCAATCTCATCGCCCGCCTGCGCGGCGAGACGCTGCCTGACGGCATCGTCAAGTCGAACGGGCGCATCGAGGCGACCCAGGTTGACGTCTCGTCGAAATATCCTGGGCGCCTCGCTGAAGTGAACGTCGAGGAAGGCTCGAGCGTCACGCAAGGCCAGGTCATCGCGAAAATCACCTCGCCGGAATATGACGCTCGATTGCGCGCCGCGCAGGCCGACGTGCAGAAGGCCAATGACGCGCTTGCGGCGGCAGAAGCGGAAATCACCTCCCGGGAGAGCGCGCTCGAATTTGCCAAATCCGACTTCCAGCGCGGCCAGGAGCTGATGAAGACCGGGTTCATCACCAAGCAGGTCTTCGAACAGCGCAAACGCAACTACGACTCTGCGGTGGCGGCCGTGCAGAGCTTCACGTCCCAGCGCGACCAGGCGCTGTCCCAGATCGCAAACGCGGAGGCCGAGGTTGATCGCGTCCAATCGATCATCGATGATCTGACCCTCGTCTCGCCGCGGATGGGACGGGTCCAGTATCAGCTTGCCCGAGCCGGGGAGGTCGTCGCCGCCGGCGCGCCGATCGTCACTATCCTCGACCTGACCGATGTCTACATGACGATCTTCCTGCCCGCCGCAGACGCCGGCAGATTGACGGTCGGCGACGAGGCTCGGATCATCCTCGATCCCGTCCCTGATTACGTCATTCCGGCGAAGGTAAGCTTCGTCGCGGCCGACGCGCAGTTCACTCCCAAGACGGTCGAAACGACAGACGAACGCGCCAAGCTGATGTTTCGCACCAAGCTCAAGATCGATCCGCAGATCCTTCAGCAGTTTTACACCCGGGTGAAGACCGGCGTGCGTGGAATGGGCTTCGTTCGCACCAAGGCGGACGTGGACTGGCCTGCCGACCTTCAGGTCAAACTTCCCAAGCCGCCTGGCGCCAATGCGGCCGACGACAACGCGCCGCAAGCCACGGCGCCCGCGGCCCAGGCGCCCGACGACAAAGCTTCCGAAGCGAAAACGCCCGACGCAAAATGACCGGCGAGCCGATCGCGCGGGTCAAGAATGTTTCGCACCGTTACGGCGCGACAGTGTCGCTGGCGGACGTAAGCATCGACATTCCGTCGCGCATCATGGTCGGCGTGATCGGGCCGGACGGCGTCGGAAAGTCGACTCTGCTCGGGCTCATCGCGGGCGTGAAGAAGATTCAGGACGGCGAGGTCGTCGTCTTCGACAAGAGCATCGCCGACCAGGAAACCTTGCGCGAGATGCGCGGCCGCATCGCCTATATGCCGCAGGGCCTAGGCCGCAACCTCTACCCGACGCTCTCCGTGTTCGAGAACATCGATTTCTTTGGCCGATTGTTCGGATTGTCGGCGGCGGAACGTCGCGCCAAGATCGATGAGCTTCTTACGGCGACGAGCCTGGAGAAGTTCGAGGCGCGTCCCGCCGGCAAGCTGTCCGGCGGCATGAAGCAGAAGCTGAGCCTCTGCTGCGCCCTTATCAACGACCCGGACCTTCTCATCCTTGACGAGCCGACCACCGGCGTCGACCCTCTCTCGCGTGGCCAGTTTTGGGACCTCATCAACACGATCCGCGCGCGCCGGCCGCAGATGAGCGTCATCGTCGCCACCGCCTATATGGACGAGGCGGAGCGCTTCGACTGGCTGATGGCGATGGACGACGCCAAGATCATCGCCACCGGCACGCTGAAGGAGTTGCTGGCCAAGACGGGCGAGCCCAATCTCGACGAAGCCTTCATCGCGATGATGCCCGAGGCCAAGCGCGCTCTGCACAAGAAAGTGGTCGTGCGTCCGCGCGTAGCCTCCCCGGACGAGACGCCGGCGATCGAGGCGGAGGGGCTCACCCGCCAGTTTGGCGATTTCGTCGCCGTCGATCACGTCAGCTTCAGGATTCCGCGCGGCGAGATCTTCGGCTTCCTCGGCTCAAATGGGTGTGGGAAATCGACGACGATGAAAATGCTGGTGGGCTTCCTGCCGGCGAGCAGCGGCACGTGCAAGCTGTTCGGCGAGCCGATGGGCTCGAACGACATGCAGGCGCGGCGCAACGTCGGCTACATGACGCAGGCCTTTTCGCTTTACGGCGAATTGACGGTCGCCCAGAACCTCGAACTCCACGCCCAGCTCTATCACCTGCCGCCGGAAAAAGTTGCGGGCCGAATCGAGGAGCTGCTCGAGCGCTACGATCTGAAGTCTGTCGTCAATTCGCGCCCTGACAGCCTCCCACTTGGCATGAAGCAACGCCTCCAGCTCGCGGTCGCCGTGCTGCACGAGCCCTCCATTCTCATTCTTGACGAGCCGACGTCAGGCGTCGACCCGATCGCGCGCGACGCTTTCTGGCACACGCTGATCGACCTCTCGCGCGACGACGGCGTGACGATTTTCGTCACTACGCACTTCATGAACGAGGCCGATCGTTGCGACCGCATCTCGCTCATGCACGCCGGCAAGGTGCTCGCCGTCGGCGCGCCGCAGGAACTGGTCAAAGAGCGCGGCAGCGCGTCGCTCGAGGATTGCTTCGTCGGCTATCTCGCGGAAGCGGCGGGCATCGACATGACGAAAAAGGTCGAGCCGCCCGCGGCTGCCGCCGTCGAAGTGCAGGCGGGCGAGCGGCCGAAGCGCTTCAAGATTGGCCGGCTATGGGCTTACGCGCGGCGCGAGACAGTCGAGCTGCTGCGCGATCCGATCCGGCTCGCTTTCGCCCTCGTCGGTCCGATCATTCTCATGTTCGCCTTCGGCTTCGGCATCTCCTTCGATATCGAGAACCTGGAGACCGCGACATTCGACCAGGACGACACGCCCCAGAGCCGCGACCTGCTTCAGGGTTTCGAGGGGTCGCGCTATTTTTCGGTCCAGCCGCCGATCACGTCGGCGGACGAGGCCGAGAGGCGGCTCAGAAGCGGGAACACCCAGATCGTTGTCGAAGTGCCGCCCGGATTCGGCCGGGACCTTCTCAACAAGCGCACGCCGGAAGTCGACGCGACGGTCGACGGCGCGATGACGTTCCGCGGCGAGACGGCGAAGAACTATGTCACCGGCGTCGTCAGGAAACGCGGCGAGGAATTGACGCGGAGCCAGCGCCGCGCCGGAAGCGCCAATGCCTGGACGGACGATGATATTCAGACCCGGTTTCGCTACAACCAGGCCTTTCTCAGCGTGAACGCGATGGTGCCCAGCATTTTCATGCTGCTGCTCTGCCTGATTCCGGCGATCATGTCGGCGATCGCGGTCGTGCGCGAGAAGGAGACTGGCTCCATCGCCAACTTCCGCTCGACCCCGATCACCCGATTCGAGTACCTGATCGGCAAGCAACTTCCCTACATCGCGGTCGCGATGATCGCCTTCTTCGCCCTGCTCATGATCGCGATTTTCATATTCCGCGTGCCGCCGAAGGGGCCGATCCTCGTCCTTCTCCTGGGAACGATCGTCTATGTCGTTGCGACCGTGGGGTTCGGCGTTCTGATCTCCTCCTTCACCCGGACCCAGGTCGCAGCCGTCTTCGCGACCGCGATCCTTTCGATCGTGCCGGCGGTCAATTTCTCGGGAATGCTGGCGCCGGTCTCCTCGCTCTCGGGCGGGGCAAGAGTGATCGGCCTGTCGTTCCCCTCGTCCTGGTACCAGCAGATTTCGGTCGGCGTATTCGCCAAGGCGCTCGGCATCGTCGACCTCTGGCGCGACATCGCCGCGATCGCGCTGATCGCGCTTGTCTTCCTGGCCATTTCGCTGGCCCTGCTGCGCAAGCAGGAGGCGTGAGATGTCAGATGCTTCCGCGCCCAAAGCCCCGCATCTCGTCGAAGCCAAGCCGCTGACCTTCATCGATCATGTGGTCAACATCTTCCATCTGGTCGTCAAGGAGCTCAGAAGCATCCGGGCGGACCCGGTGATGCTGGTCCTGGTCGTCTATTCGTTCAGCATATCGGTGAACACTGTCGCGACCGGAGCGGTGACGGAAGCGACAAATCTCTCGGTCGGCATCGTCGACGAGGACGGATCGGACCTCTCCCGGCGCATCGCCGAGGGGCTTCGGCTGCCGACCTTCCAGCCGCCGGTGCATATCACCGCCTCCGACATCGACCCGATGATGGACCAGGGCAAGCTCCTGTTCGTGGTCGAAATCCCGCCGAATTTCGAGGCCGACGTGCGCGCCCAGCGCAAGACCGGCATCCAGATCAATGTCGACGCCACTGCGGTCGCCCAGGCGGGCAACGGCGCAAGCTCGCTCCGCAACGCGATCGCTACCGAGATCCAACGCTTCATCTCGGGCCGCGAAGGGTCGACCGGCGCCCCGATCAATCTCGTCTTGCGCGCGGCCTTCAACCCGAACCTCAAGACGTCGTGGTTCTCGGCGATGACCCAGGTCATCAACCAGATCACGCTGCTGACGGTCATCCTCACCGGCGCGGCGCTGATCCGCGAGCGCGAGCAGGGCACGGTCGAGCACCTTCTGGTCATGCCGGTCGTGCCCTCGGAGATCATGCTCGCCAAGATGATCGCCAACGGACTCGTGATCCTGGTCGCAGCGATGCTGTCGCTGCAATTCGTCGTGCACTGGTGGATCGGTTCGCCGATCAACGGCTCTCTGCTGGTGTTCCTGCTCGGGGCGGCGATCTATGCGCTCGTCGTCGCTGCGCTCGGCATTCTGCTCGGCACGCTCGCAACGACCATGGGCCAGTTCGGCCTGCTCGCCATGCCGGTGCTGATGGTGACGCAACTGCTCTCCGGCAGCAGCACGCCGATGGAAAGCATGCCGGTCTGGCTGCAATATTTCATTCAAACGATCAGCCCGACGCCGCATTTCGTCCAATTCGCCCAGGCCGTGCTGTTCCGCGGCGCCGACCTCACGCTCGTCTGGCGCCCTCTGGTCGCCATGCTCGCCATCGGCGTTGTCTATTTCGCGGTCGCCAGCGTCCGCTTCCGCAAGGTCATTTTCGGCGGGTAAGCGGGTTCGAGGCTCAGTCGGAGACGGCGCCCCGGGTTATGGCGCCGCTGTCTTGGGCGCCCATTTGCGGGAAGCGACGAGTCATCAGGCGCTGGAGACGCCGCCTGCGACGAAAGTCGTAAGCGCCTGCACCGCCGCCCAAACTGCCGGTCTTGCGCTTTCGACGGCTTGACGGCCCTAGCGCCTGTGGACAAAAGTGGGGGCGATCATCAACCGGTAGGATCGCTGGATTCGGCGCGCTCTGCGCCTCGCCCAAGCGAGATCATCCGAAACAAGGGAGCGAAGCTTGCCCAAGTCCAATTGGCGCGCCGGCATCGACCGGCGCAGGCTCGTCAAAGCCAGTGGGGCGCTCGCCGTCGCCCAATTCGCTAGTCCGTTCGTGATCCGCGCCCGCGCCGCCGACGCGGTGAAACTCGGATTCGACAATCCGCTCACCGGTACTTACGCCGCATACGGCAAGAATGAGGTGATCGGCTGCCAGATGGCGCTCGACGAGATCAACGCCAAGGGCGGGATTCTCGGACGCCCGGCTGAACTCGTCGTCGAGGACTCGACCAGCGGCGACGCCGGGCAGGCGGTGCAAAAGGCGCGCAAGCTGATCGACAGCGACAAGGTCGACTTCCTGCTCGGCAACGTCAATTCGGCGCTCGCCCTCGCCATGGCGCAAGTCTCGAACGAAAAGGGCGTTCTGCATATCGTGCCCGGCGGCCACACCGATGCAATCACCGGGGCCACCTGCCACTGGAATGTATTCCGCGTCTGTAACACCACTGCGATGGAGGCGAACGCGGTCGCGAGCGCGCTGGTCAAGCAGTATGGCAAGAAATACTACTACATCACTCCTGACTACGCCTTCGGCCACACCCTGGAAGCGGGGATGGTGAAGGCGATCAGCAAGCTCGGCGGCGAGCGGGTCGGCGGCGACCTCACGCCGCTCGGCACGGTCGATTTCTCCTCCTACCTCATTAAGGCGCAGGGGATGAACCCCGACGTCATCGTCTTCCTCGTGCAGGGCGACGACATGCTGAACGCGCTCAAGCAGGCGGCGCAGTTCGGATTGCAGAACAAGGTCCATCTGGCTGGCGCGCAGCAGGAGCTGGAGCCGCTGGAAGGACTGCCGCCCGAGGCGCGCGTCGGCGTCTGGGTCATGGAGTGGTACTGGAACCAGCCCGGCGTGGCGCATGTCGCGGAATTCGTCGAAGCGGCCAAGAAGCGCACCGGCCGCGTGCCGACGGCCCGGACCTGGTTCGGCTATGTCGCGGGCTGGACGTGCGCGCTCGCCGCTCAGCAGGGCAAGTCGCTGAAGGCGGTCGACATGGCGAAAGCGCTCCAGGACTTCCACCTCCCGCCGGAGATTGCGCTTGGGCCGAACCCGGCTTTCTATCGCGCCGGCCAGAACCAGCTGATGGCCTCGCTGTTCGTGGGCGAAGCGCAGGCGCAAGGTTCGGCGCCCGACGATCTCTTTAAGGTGACCCAGGTCATCAACGGCGCCGACGTCGCTGGAACGGTCGAGGAGAGCGGCTGCAAGATGACCTGGCCGACCTGAACGCCCGCGGGACGGCCGTCAGATGACGGATCGGCCGAAGCGTGGGAATTGATAAATCGGCCGGGCCGGCGGCAATAGTCTGGGAGGGAGAAATGGCCAACGCCAGTGCGCGCCTGCTCAGCCGTCGCAGGCTGGTCAAGTCGGGCGTGGCGCTCGCCGGCGCCCGGTTTGCCGGGCCATTCGTCATCTCCACCCGGGCCGCTGAGGCCGTGAGGATCGGACTCGACAATCCGTTGACCGGCCCGCTAGCGTCGCTCGGGAAGAACGAGCTCTTGGGGTGCCGGATGGCGATCGACGAGATCAACGCCAAGGGCGGCGTCCTCGGCCGCCCGGTCGAGCTGATCGTCGAGGACTCGACCAGCGGCGACGCTGGGACCGCGGTGCAGAAGGCGCGCAAACTGATCGACCGCGACAAGATCGATTTTCTGCTCGGCAACACGAACTCGGCGCTTTCGCTCGCGATGGCGGAGGTCTCCAACGAGGAGAAAGTCCTCCACATTGTCCCGGGCGGCCATACGGACGCCGTCACCGGCGCAAGCTGCCACTGGAACGTGTTTCGCGTCTGCAGCACGACCCAGATGGAAGCGAACGCAGTCGCCGACGCCCTGATCAAGGCGTACGGAAAGAAATTCTATTACATCACCTTCGACTATGCGTTCGGCCACACGTTGGAAGCCGGACTCATCAAAGCCGCGACCGCGCTGGGCGGCACGAGAATCGGCGGCGATCTCGTTCCGCTCGGCACCTCGGACTATTCGTCCTATCTGATCAAGGCGCAGGCGGCGGATCCCGACGTCATCTTGTTCCTCATCGGCGGGGACGACATGACGAACGCTTTGAAACAGGCGGTTCAGTTTGGGCTCGAGAAGAAAGTTCACCTCGCGGGCGCCCAGCAGGAACTGGAGCCTCTGGAGGGTCTGCCGCCGGAGGCGCGCGTGGGGACCTGGGTGATGGAGTGGTACTGGAACCAGCCGGGCGTGCCCCATGTCGCCGAGTTTGTCGAAGCGACAAAGAAGCGCACAGGCCGCGTCCCCACAGCGCGCAACTGGTTCGGCTATGTCTCGGCCTGGACCTGCGCGCTCGCCGCCGCCAAGGCCAATTCGCTCAAGGCGCTCGAGATGGCGAAAGCCCTGCAGGACTTTCATCTGCCGCCGGAGATCGCGCTCGGCCCGAACCCGGCTTTCTATCGCGCCGGTCAGAATCAGCTTCTGGCGTCGCTGTTCGTCGGCGAGGCTCAGGCCGAGGGCTCGGCGCCCGACGACCTGTTCAAGGTCACCAGGGTGGTCGACGGCGCGAAAGCCGCCGGAACGCTCGACGAGAGCGGCTGCAAAATGACGTGGCCGACGTGAGCGCCGCGCGGGAGGCAGAGGGCTGTCCGTCGCCGCAATTCCTTCCGCGAACAGCGAACCCCCACGCATGACTCAAGTCGTCTTGTTCAACGTCTTCAACGGCCTGATCGTCGGGGCGTTCTACGCCCTGATGGCGCTTGGGCTCTCGCTGATCCTCAACCTGAGCGGGGTCATCAACTTCGCCCACGGCGGATTCCTGGCGCTCGGCGCCTATCTGGCGTTCACGCTCATTCCCTACATCGGCTTCTGGGGCGCGCTGATCGTCGCGCCGCTCCTCACCGCCGCGCTCGGCCTCGTCATCGAGCGCATCCTGATCCGGCCGCTCTACGGCGGCGACCCCCTCTACGGCCTGCTGCTCACCTTCGGCCTCGCCTATATCTTCGAGGACGTCACGCGCTTCATCTGGGGCGCGCAGAGCCTGCCGTTCCAATTGCCCGCCTGGCTCACGACTTCGCTCTCGAGCCAGTTCTTCTTCGTCACCGGCTATCGCGTGTTCATGATCATCATCGTCGTGGCCGCGGTCGGCGGATTGTTCGCAGTGCTCAACTACACCCGCCTCGGCATGCGCATCCGCGCCGGCACGCGCGACCTCGACACGGTCTCCACGCTCGGCGTCAACGTCAGGGTGCTGCGCAGCCTCAACTTCGGCATCGGCATCTACATGGCCGGCCTCGCCGGAGTGCTGGCGGCGGGCCTCCTCGGCCTTTCGCCGACCATCGGCGCCAATCTCATCATGCCGAGTTTCGTGGCGATCATCGTCGGCGGGCTCGGCAGCCTGCTCGGAACGCTCCTCGGCGGATTGATGATCGGCGTCGCGTCGGGGCTGGCGGCGGTCTATTTTCCCTCCGCCACCGAAGCGGTGATCTATGTCATGATGGGGCTGGTGCTGCTCATCCGGCCCCGGGGCCTTCTCGGCGAAGAGGGGAGGGTGCATTGAGGCCCGCGCGGCCCCGCGCCCGGGCCTTTGACGTCGCCGTCTGCCTCCTGCTTCTGTTCATGCCGTTCTGGATGGGAGCGATCGGCGGCTACACCGAGCTTGCCACACGCATCGTCGTGATGGGGCTCGCCGCGATGTCGCTCAACTTCCTGCTCGGCTTCACCGGCGTGCTGTCGTTCGGGCATGCCGCCTATTTCGGCCTCGGGGCCTATGGCGCGGCGATGGGGATCAAATACCTCGACGCCGGCACGCTGCCCGCGATGGGGCTCGGCATTGTCGTCGCGACGGTCGCGGCGATGGCGATCGGCGCGCTGATCGTCAGGCGCCGCGGCGTCTATTTCGCCATGGTCACGATCGCTTTCGGGCAGGTGTTCTATTTCCTCGCCTTTCGCTGGAACTCGGTGACCGGCGGCGATGACGGGCTGACCGGCTGGCACCGCCTGCCGATCAATTTCGGCTTCGCCACGCTCGACATTTTCAGCAACGACAAGGCCTTCTACTATTTCGCCCTCGCAGTGTTCGCGGTCTGCGTCGCCGCGATGGCGAAATTGATCGACTCGCCGTTCGGGCGCTCGCTGATCGCCATTCGCGAGAACGAGCGCCGCGCCCGGTTCCTCGGCGTGCCGATCGAGTTTCATATCTGGCTGTCGTTCGTGATCTCGTGCCTGTTCGTCAGCGTCGCCGGCGCGCTCTATGCGCTGCTCAACAACTTCACCGATCCGCGCGCGCTGCGTTTCGATCTGTCCGGCAATCTTGTCATCATGGCGGTGCTCGGCGGCATGCGCTCGTTCTGGGGGCCGTTGATCGGCGCGGCGATCTTCGTTGCGCTTCAGGATTACGTCTCGAGCCGCACCGAGAACTGGATGTCGGTCATCGGTCTTGTGTTCGTGCTGGTGGTGCGCTTCTTTCCGCGCGGGGTTCTGGGAATGCTGCGCGGCGGGGCCAAGGCGTGACCCTGCTTCAGGTCAACGGCGCCTCGAAGCGCTTCGGCTCTCTCGTCGCAATCGACGAGGTGTCGCTTGCGATCGAGCCGGGCGAACTGCGCGCCATCATCGGACCGAACGGCGCCGGCAAGACGACGTTCTTCAACCTCGTCAGCGGCCTCCTTTCGCCGACCGCGGGCACGATCAAATTCGAGGGGGAGGACATCACCGCGCTTCCGCCCGAAAAGCGCGTCAAGCGCGGCATGGCCCGCACCTTCCAGATCACGGAGATCTTTCCCGATCTTTCAGTCGCCGACAACATCCGCGTCGCGGTCGAGATCGCGGCCGGCTACCGTTTGAGGCCCTGGCTCCCGGGCGAGGCGCGGGCGACCGTCGCAGCGCGCGTCGACGAGCTCCTCGACATGGGCGGCCTGGCCGACAAGAGCGATGTGCGCGCCGGGGCGCTCTCGCACGGCGACCAGCGGGCGGCGGAAATCATGATGTCGCTTGCGCTGCGTCCCCGCCTTCTCATGCTCGACGAGCCGACGGCGGGGATGGGAGATCAGGAAACCTATGACATCGCGCGGCTGATCCGGCGCCTGCATCGGAAGGAGGGGCTGACGATCATGCTGATCGAGCACGACATGCGCGTTGTCTTCAACCTCGCGGACCGCATCATGGTGCTGGCGGAGGGCAGGGTGCTCGCCGAAGGCGCGCCGCAGGAGATCGCCGACAGCGACAAGGTCCAGGCCGCCTATCTCGGCAAGGCGCACGCATGATCGCGCTTCGAGCCGACGCCATCCACGCTTTCTACGGCAAGAGCCATGTCCTGCACGGAGTCAGCCTCGAAGTGCGCGAAGGCGAGATCGTCGCGCTGCTCGGCCGCAACGGCGCCGGCAAGACGACGACCTTGCGCTGCCTGATCGGCCTCACCCGTCCGCGCACTGGCGCCGTCGCGCTGTTCGGCGCCGACGTGACCGGATTTCCGCCCTACCGGATCGCCGAGGCCGGCGTCGGCTATGTGCCCGAGGGGCGGCGCATTTTCGCCAACCTGACCGTGGACGAGAACCTCCTTGTCCCGGTCGAGCGGCCTGGCCCATGGACGGTCAAGCGGGTCTACGAGGCCTTTCCGCGCCTCGCCGAGCGCAGAAGCAACAAGGGCGGCCAGCTCTCCGGCGGCGAGCAGGAGATGCTGTCGATCGCCCGCGCGCTGATTCTGAACCCGAAACTGCTCATGCTCGACGAGCCGTCGCAGGGGCTGGCGCCGCTGATCGTCGAAGATGTGTTCAGAATTGTCGCCGCGGCGCGGCGCGAAGGCCTCTCGGTCCTGCTCGTCGAGCAGAACGTGCGCGCGGCGGTTGAGATCGCCGACCGCGCCTATGTGCTCGACGACGGGCGAATCGTCTACGAGGGGGACGCCCGAACCTTCGGCGCCGACGAGAAGCGGGTGCGCGAGCTCGCCGGCGCCAGCGCCGAAAAATGGGACATGGACGGGTAGGGGCGGCCGCCGCTACTTCTGGCAGAAGACCGCGACGAGCGCCTCCTTCTCGCGCGCGGCAATGTCGCCGGCGCTGAGGCCGGCGGCGTCGGCCGCGGCCGGCTCTCCCTCGCCGAGGAAGGCGCGGACGGCGCTGGACGCGATGATGGCGTGCGGCGCGGCGAGCGCGACCCCGGCGACGCGCTTGGGCTCCCCGGCGATCGGCGCGATGAGCCCGACCAGCGCGCCGCGCCGGTCGAACACCGGTCCGCCGCCGGCGCTCGTCTCAACCGCTGCGATGACGACCGGGCGCGCCTCGTCGCCGGCGAGCGAAGCCGGGGTCACGGCGAGGCGCTGACCGGCGAAACCGAGCACGACATCATCCGGCGCCGGCGCGCCGAAGCGCGGCGTTTCGCCCCTGGCGGCGAAATCTCCGGCGATGATCGCGAGCTTCGTCGCCGCCTCCGTCCGCTCGAACCGGACCGGTTTGCCGTCGACGGTGGGGTTCGGGCAGTCGTCCGCCTTGAGCGCGGTCAGCGCCTTGCCGGGCGCGAAAACAAGCGCGGTTGCGGCAGGCGCGGGACTGGGCCGGGGCGGAGCCGCGCCCGATCCGGCCGCGACGCCCGCGACTGGCGGCTTGGCGGCCTCGGGAAACGCTTCGAACGAATTGGCGACCGCGAGCGCGATGCGGTCGAGTTGCGCGGCCTGAGCCGTGGGATAAGCGAAGGTGAAGCCGCGGACGGGCGGGTTCGCGGCCGCGTTCTTTTCGAACCGGGTATAGAAGTTCGCCGCGCCGTCCTGCCCGGAGACGACGAAGAAGGCGTCGGGCTTGATCGCCTTGTAAGCGATTTTTCGGCTGGGCGTCGCGGCGGTCAGGCGGGCATAGAGACCGCTGAGGTCCCCGTCCGGACTCGCTGAGAATTCGAGCTTCGCCCCGTTGCGTCCGCCAAGCAATTTGGTCGGAGCGCCGGCTTTCGCCCCCGTCTTGCTGTCGACGACAACCTTGAAGCCGGCCGCGTCACGCGCCTTCTGGGCGGCGGCGAGCAACGCCTGAAGCTCGGGCGGCGTGAGCGCGCCGTCAGCGGCGGCCTTGGCGCTCGTCTGGAAGGCGACGATCGCATCGCGGGTCCGCTTGCCGAAGTCGCCGTCGATCACGCCATTGTAGAATCCGAGCCAGACCAGCGCATCCTGTGCGCTCTTCCGGGTCGCTTCCGGCAGGGCCAAAAACGCCGCCTTCTGGGCCGCGAGCGCCGCGTCGGCGGCCGGAGTCGCCGCGGGCTGGGTCTGCGCCCGAACGGCCGGCGCGGCGAGGACCAGAAGCGCTATGGCGAGCATCGTGCGGGCTGGCGAGCAGAGCATGGTGGACCCGCGGGATGAAGACGCAGACATGCTAACGAGTTGCCGGCGGCGCGTCCAACGGACGGCCGGTTGATATCCTGCAAGGCAAGATGCGGCAA
The DNA here is from genome assembly GCA_963806935.1 of uncultured Alphaproteobacteria bacterium. Taxonomy (GTDB): domain Bacteria; phylum Pseudomonadota; class Alphaproteobacteria; order Rhizobiales; family Beijerinckiaceae; genus Roseiarcus. The sequence goes on along the minus strand of CAWEAT010000044.1, from coordinate 79,967 downwards.
AACCGCGCAGCGTCAAACGAGGCTGGACGCGCCATCGTGGCTGCCGTGGCCGGGCGAGCGTGGCTCATGCTATCATCGGCCTCGCCGTATCCGAATTCGGCGAGGTCCCCTGCGACTATGAGCACCGGTGGGATGACGAGCGGCCGAGCGGCGTACAGGGTTGGGACCATGCTTCAGGCGCTGCGTTCAGTCTTCCTCGCCATCGTAATGTTTTCGACCGCCGCCGGCGCGGCCGAGATCAAGCCGTTCGCGCGTGAGGACATGGCGAGCGATGCGGTGCGCCTGACCGAGGCGTTGCGCATTTCAACCGCTTCGATTGGCGCTGAGGTCAAGGACAAGACGCCCGACCAGTTGCGCAAAGCAGCCGCCGCCGCTGTCGCCGCGGGCGACTTTGCCGGCGCCGAGAAGCTCGCCGGCGCGGCGGTCACCGCCGCTCCCAAGGACCCCGTCAACTGGCTCGCTTACGCCAATGTCGCCATCAAGGCTGACGACGCGAAAGCGGATGACCGCTATGACCTCGTCACCCACGGGGCGACCGCCGCCTATGCCGCCTATTTGCGCTCGGCCACGCCCGAGGCGCAGGCCCAGGCGCTCGCTACTCTTTCCGATCTGCTCGCACGCCACGAGCTTTGGCGCCCGGCGCTCGATGCGCTCAAGGCCTCGCTCGACCGGCGCGACGCGATCGACGTGCGCAAGACCTATGAGGCGATGCGCGCCGAGCACGGGTTCCGCATTCTCGATTACAAGGTCGACAACGAATTCGAGCTCGCCGCGCGTCTGTTTCAACTTTTCCGAGCAGCTCGCGCGCAAAACCGACTTTTCCCCCTATGTCGCTGTCTCCGGATCGTCCAACACGGCGATCTCGAACGAGGACCAGCAGATCTGCGTCGAGGGACTGAAGCACGGCGAGCGTTATGCGATCGTGCTGCGCCAGGGCCTGCCCTCGGCGGTCGGCGAATCCCTGTTGAAGTCGGCCGACTACGAGATCTATGTGCGCGACCGGTCGCCGCAGGCGCATTTCGCCGGCCAAGCCTATGTGCTGCCGCGACAGGGCCAGCAGGGCGCGCCGCTCGTCACCGTCAACACGTCAAAGGTCTCGATCGACGTCTATCGCGTCGGCGACCGCAACCTGCTTTCCACGGTCAACCGCGACGACTTCCTGAAGCCGATCGATTCGTCGCGGGCTGACGAGATCGCATCGCGGGATGGGGCGAAGATGTGGAGCGGGACGATGGACGTCGCCTCCGCGCTCAATCAGGACGTCGTCACCGACTTTCCGGTGCTCGACGCGGTCGGCAAGCTCGAACCCGGCGTCTATGTCATTACCGCGCGTCCGTGGAAGGCCTCGGCCAATCCCGCGGACGCGGACTCCGGCGAGACGGTGCAGCTCGCGGCGCAGTGGATGGTCGTCTCCGATCTCGGCCTGACCGCCATCTCCGGCGCCGACGGCGTGCACGCGCTCGTGCAATCGCTGGGCTCCGCCGCGCCCGTCTCCGGCGTGGCGCTCAAGCTCGTCGCGCGCAACAACGAAGTGTTGGCGGTCAAGACGACCGGCGCCGACGGGCGGGTCGATTTCGATCCGGGCCTCGCCCGCGGCAAGGGCGGCTCGGCGCCGGGCCTTCTGGTCGCGACGCTCGCCGACGACTACGGTTTTCTCAGCCTCGCCCAGAATGCGTTCGACCTTACCGACCGCGGCGTCGCGGGGCGCGACCCGCCGGGCGCGCTCGACGCGTTCCTCTACACCGAGCGCGGCGTGTACCGCTCCGGCGAAACCGTGTTCCTGACCGCCCTGCTTCGCGACTCGAAGGGCGTGGCGAGACCGGGGCTGCCGCTGACGTTGATCGTCAAGCGGCCGGACGGGATCGAGTATAAGCGCGCGACCCTTCCGGACGGCGGCCTTGGCGGTCGCGCCTACGCCATCCCGCTGCTCTCCGGCTCGGCGGCGGGAAAATGGTCGATCGAGGCCTATGCCGACCCGAAGGGCGACAGCATCGGCCGCGTCGAGTTCCTGCTCGAGGATTATATTCCCGAGCGGCTCGACTTCACCGTCAAGCCGGCGAAGCCGATCATCGCTCCCGGCGAACCGGTCGAGCTCTCGCTCGACGCGAGGTTCCTCTACGGCGCGCCGGCAAGCGGGCTCGACGTGACGGGCGCCATTCGGCTCGAGGCGGTCGAGGGCGCGGCCCTGGCCGGTCATCCCGGCTATGTCGGCGGCCTCGCCGACGATGATTTCACGACCGTCGAAAGCCAGTTCACCGACAAGGTCCAAACCGACGCCAAGGGCCACGCCGACCTATCGGTCGATTTGCCCGAGGGCTCGAGCACAAGGCCCCTCGAGGCCAAGCTGATCGTCGACGTCGCCGAGCCCGGCGGGCGCACGGTCGAGCGCACCGTCACCCTGCCGGTCCGGGCGAAGAACGTGACGATCGGCGTCAAGCAAGACTTCGACGCGTCGCTGAGCGCCGGCGATGTCGCGACGTTCGAAGCGATTGCCCTCTCGCCGGACGGCGCGCGCGTCGCCCGGAAGGGCGCGGAATGGTCGATCTATCAAGTGACCAACGATTACCAGTGGTTCAACGCCGACGGGCGCTGGAGCTACGAGCCGGTCAAGTCGTCGAAGCGAATCGCCGCCGGCGCGATCGACATCGGCGCCGACGCTCCGGCCAAACTATCCGCCCGCGTCGGCTGGGGCGCTCATCGGCTCGACATCAAGACGCTGGACGGCGAGGAGACGAGCGTGACCTTCGACGTCGGCTGGTCGGGCACGGCCAGCGCCGACACGCCCGACAATGTCGTCGTGACGCTCGACAAGACCAACTATGCGCCGGGCGAAGAGGCGAAGCTTCGCATTGCCTCGGCATTCGCCGGCAAGGCGACCGTCGCGCTCGTCGGCGATCAGGTCGAGCGCTTCATCGATGTCGATCTCGTCGCGGGCGACACGGTCGTTCCGTTCCCGGTCGGCGCCGACTGGGGCCCCGGCGCTTATGCGGTGGCGCTGACCCACCGGCCGCTCGATGTCGCCGCCAGGCGCATGCCGGGCCGCGCGATCGGGGTCGCCTGGTTCGCCATCGACCGCGACGCGCACAAGCTCGACATCGCGCTCGACGCTCCTCAGCTGGCGCGGCCGCGCGGATCGATGACGGTCCCGGTGAAGGTCGCGGGCGTCGCGCCGGGCGAGGAGGCGTTTGTGACCGTCTCGGCGGTCGACGTCGGGATTCTCAATCTGACCGGCTTCAAGACGCCCGACCCGGGCGGCTATTTCTTCGGTCAGCGCAAGCTGCCGGTCGAGGTTCGCGATCTCTGGGGCATGCTGATCGACGGCATGCAGGGCGCGGCCGGGGCGATCCATGCCGGCGGCGACACCGGCGGCGGCCTTGAAGGCAATCTGCCGACGCAGCAGCCGCTGGCGCTATTCTCGGGCGTCGTCCGGCTCGACAGCAAGGGCGAAGCCAATGTGTCGTTCGATCTGCCGGCGTTCAACGGATCGGTGCGACTGACCGCGGTTGCGTGGTCGAAGGGCAAGGTCGGGTCGGTTGAAGCCGACGTGACGGTCCGCGACGCGGTGGTCGTCGCCGCGACGCTGCCGCGCTTCCTCAACGTCGGCGACCGCTCCGAAATGCATGTCGACGTCGACAACGTCGAGGGCGACGCTGGCGACTACACGCTTGACCTCGACGTCCACGGGCCGCTCACCGCCGATGCGGATGCAATGAGGAAGACGGTGCGCCTCGACGCCCGCCAGCGCCAGTCGGTGTCGATGCCGATCACGGCTGCCGGCGTCGGCACAGCCGAGCTCGCACTGAGGCTGAGGGGGCCGAAGACGGATCTCACGCAGCAATTCAAACTCGGCCTCGCCTCCGGCGCCCCGGACGCCTATCGGCGTACGGTGAAGGCGCTTCCCGCCGGCGCGACCGCGACCATTTCCGGCGATCTTGTCGCCGACTTCATGCCGGGGACCGGCTCGATCGCGATCTCGGCCTCGCCGTTCGGCGCCCTGGACGCGCCGTCCTTGCTGGCAAGGCTGCAGCGCTATCCGTACGGCTGCTCGGAGCAGACGGTGAGCATCGCCATGCCGCTGCTCTACGTCAACCGGCTGGCCTCGATCGAGCATCTCGACATCGATCCCGACGTCGACGGACGGATCAGGCAGGCGATCGAGCGCGAGCTGAGCCGCCAGAGCGCGAGCGGCGCGTTCGGCATGTGGACCGCTGACGAAAACAATGAGGATCCGTGGCTCGACGCCTTCGTGACCGATTTCCTCACCCGGGCCCGCGAGCGCAATTTCGCTGTGCCGCAGCAGGCGTTCGACCAGGCGCTCGACCGTCTGCGCAACGAGGTCGTCAACGCGCCGGAGCCGACCAAGGACAACGCCGAGGCGTTGGCTTACGCGCTCTATGTTCTCGCGCGCAACGGACGGCCGGTGATCGGCGATCTGCGCTATCTCACCGACGCCAAGCTCGACGCCTTCGCGACCCCGCTCGGCAAGGCGCAGCTTGCCGCGGCGCTCGCGATGCTCGGCGACCGGGCGCGCGCCGGCAAGACGTTCAGCGCCGCGCTCGCAGCCCTTGACGCCGAACGGGACAGCGGCGTGTCGAGGGCCGACTACGGCTCGCGGCTGCGCGACGCCGCCGCCGTGCTGGCGCTCATCGCCGAAGCCAATCTCGGCGGCGAGATCGAGGGCGACGCGATCGCCCGCGCCGGCGCCGTCCTCGATCAGGCGAGGGCTCAGCGCTCATTCACCAGCACCCAGGAAAACAACTGGATGGCGCTCGCCGCGGAGGCGCTCGCCGACCATGAGAGCGCAAGCAAGTTCAGCATCGACGGCCAGCCGGTGAAGGGCGCTCTCTACCGCCGCTTCAGCGGCGCGTCGGTCGCGGACAGTTCGATCGCGGTCGCCAACGCCGGCGAGCTCCCGGCGCAACTCGCCGTTTCAGTCTCCGGCGCGCCAGTCGAGCCCGACCCTGCGGTCGCCAACGGCTATTCGATCGAGCGCACGTTCTACAAGCTCGACGGAACCCGGATCGACTCGCTGCAACGCATCGCGCAGAACGAGCGCGTGGTGGTTTCGCTCAAGGTGACCGAGGCGCAGGCGCGTTACGCCCGCCTGCTGGTGGTCGACCGATTGCCTGCGGGGCTCGAGATCGACAATCCCGCGCTGGTCGACGGCGGCTCGGTCGAGGCTTTCGCCTGGCTCACCAAGGATGTCGAGCCGACCCATACCGAGTATCGCGACGACCGCTTCGTGGCCGCCTTCGATCGCGCCGATGGCCAGTCGGCGTTCATCACCATGGCTTACATCGTGCGCGCGGTCGCGCCCGGCCACTATGTCTATCCGCCGGCGACCGCCGAGGACATGTACGACCCCGAACGCTACGGCCGCACCGCCTTCGGCGAGATCGAGGTGACGGCGAGGTGACCCGATGTCATGCCCGCGAAAGCGGGCGTCCGGAGCGTCCCCGCAAGCGCTCGCACGTGCTGCGCCGACTCTTTACGGCGACGGCTGGATGCCCGCTCTTGCGGGCATGACAATTGAGGCTCGGGAGGGCGCCGCATGAGGCCGCCCCGCAGCCCTCGCCCGATTCTCCTCGCGCTTACGGCGGCGCTCGCGCTCCTTCTCGCCGCTGCGCTGGCGGCGGGCGTCGCCTGGACGCGCTATGCGGCGAGCCTGGGGCCGCTCGATCTCGCGGCCTCCCGCGAGGGCTCGACGGTCGTCGTCGATCGCAACGGGCGGCTGCTCAGGCCGTTCACCTTGCCGGACGGGCGCTGGCGACTGCCGGCGACCACGCACGACGTCGACCCGCGCTATCTCGCGATGCTGGTGGCTTACGAGGACGGGCGTTTCTACGACCATCGCGGCGTCGATCCGCGCGCCTTGATCCGCGCCGGCGCGCAATGGCTCGCGCGCGGGCATGTGGTCAGCGGCGGCTCGACCCTGACCATGCAGGTCGCCCGGCTAATCGAGCCGCGGCCGGAGCGGACGCTCGGCGCCAAGGTGAGGCAGATCGCGCGCGCGCTCGAGATCGAGCGCGAGGTCGGCAAGGAGGGCGTGCTCGACCGCTATCTCACGCTTGCTCCGTTCGGCGGCAATCTCGAAGGCGCGCGGGCGGCGTCGCTCGCCTGGTTCGGCAAGGAGCCGCTGCGGCTCACGATCGCCGAGGCGGCGCTCCTGGTGGCGCTGCCGCAATCGCCCGAAGCGCGGCGGCCGGATCGTTCGCCCGTCGCCGCGCGCGCCGCCCGCGACCGCGTGCTCGACCGCGTCGCCGCGCGCGGCCTCATCAGCGCCGACGACGCCGCCGCGGCTAAGCGTGAGCCGGTTCCCGAGGCGCGCCTCGCGTTTCCGGCGCTCGCCGCCCACGCCGCCGAGGAAGCGGTCGCCGCCGACCCACAGGCGAAGACCATCAGGCTCTCGATCGACGCCCGGCTGCAAGCCAGGCTTGAGGCGCTGCTGAAGGAGAGCGTCGCGCGCCTGGGGGCCAAACTCTCGGCGGCGATGGTCGTCATCGACAATGGGACGGGCGAGATCCGCGCCCGCATCGGCAGCCCCGACCATGACGACGCCTCGCGCGACGGCGCGATCGATATGTCGCGCTCGCCCCGTTCGCCCGGCTCGGCGCTCAAGCCCTTCATCTATGCGCTGGCGTTCGAGCAGGGGCTCGCCCATCCGGAGACGATGCTGTTCGACCGGCCGATGCGCTACGGCGCCTACGCGCCGCAAAACTTCACTCTCGGCTATGAGGGAACGGTGACGGCGCGCAAGGCGCTCCAGCAGTCGCTCAACCTGCCGGCGATCGAGCTCCTCGCCGACGTCGGCCCGGCGACCTTCCTCGCCCGGCTGCACGGCGCCGGCGCCGACATCGCGCTGCCGAAGGATACGCCGGTCGGGCTCGCCATCGGCCTCGGCGGCCTCGGGATCACGCTCACCGACCTCGCGCGCCTTTACGCCGGCTTCGCCCGCGGCGGCGAAGCGCCGGCCCTCATCGAGCGGCTCGGCGCGGCGCCGATGATCGAACCGCGCCGGGTGACCGATCCAGTCGCGGCCTGGTACGTTGACGACATCCTGCGCGGCGCCCCGCCGCCGGCGAATGCGCTGAAAGGACGGATCGCCTTCAAGACCGGCACGTCCTATGGCTTTCGCGATGCGCTGGCGATCGGTTTCGATCGGGGGACGACGATTGCCGTCTGGGTCGGGCGGCCGGACAACGGCCCGACGCCCGGCCTCATTGGCCGCGAGGCGGCGGCGCCGATCCTGTTCGACGCCTTCGAGCGGCTCGGCCGCGACGTCGAGCCGATCCGGCCGCCGAACGGGGTGCTCAGGGCGAGCGTCACGGCCGACCTGCCGCCGCCCTTGCGCCATCTTCGCAATGACGCGCCCAAGACCATGGCGGCGGCGGAGGCGCCGGCGCTCAAGATCGCCTTCCCGCCGGACGGCGCGCGCATCGACCTCGGCCTCAGCGAGGGCGCGCGCGACGTGAAGCTGGCGCTGAAGGCGCTCGGCGGCGCGCCGCCATTCGCGTGGTTCGTCAACGGCCGGCCGGTCGGCGAGGCCGAGCTGCGGCGGCAATCGGCCTGGAAACCGGACGGCGCGGGCTTCGCCCGCGTGTCGGTCACGGACGCGAAGGGGGCGTCGGACGCGGTGGTGGTGCGGCTGGAATAAACCAGGCTGAGCAGAGGGGCGCGGAGCGATCGCAATGGGACGAACGGCCCGAGTTTCTCGCACCTTCACACTCGCCCTCGCCGGCGCGCAAACGGCCTATTGGCTCTATACCTTCCGATTGATCGCCGTGAACGCCAATCCAATGGGCGATGGCATGGAATTCGTGGCGATCGTTCCGTTCGGCTTCGTTTTCCTGGCGCTGGTCGTTCCCGCGCTCCTCCTTGGGTTGAGAGGGCGCATGATTCCTCTTGCCGCGGCGCTCGCGGTCGTGGGTCTCGTCCTGAATGTGCTTCTGTTCATCGAGATCGCGAGCGAGCTGACGCACGAGGGAGCGCGTCCTCTGAATCTGTGAGCCGGCCCTACTTCAGGAGCCAGCCTTCCATCCAGATCGCCTGGCGGGCGGTGAGGTCCAGCATGCACCACGATTCCATCGGGCCCGCCATCGTCCCTTGAAAGACCAGGTAGGGCTGCTTGCATGTGTCGTCACGCCACGCGATCCAGGCTCGCTGGACCTTGCGCAGGTTTTCGAGCGCGTCCTTCTCCATTCCGGACGACGCCTTGGCGTAGGCGATGTTGAGCCGCTTGTCCCATGCTGCGGCCTCCTGTCCATAGCAATCGTTCAGGACGCCGTTGGACATGTTGCCGGCCTTCTGGATGCAGGCGGTCGACCAGACTCCGATGCAGCTCGCCGGGGCGCGCCGCGCCGCTTCGGCGGCGGCGGCGAGTCTCCCTTCCGGTCCCGCCTTCTCTTCAAGCTCGTCCGGCGGGCTTGGACCGGTTTTCTCGTTGTTCGCGGCCAGGTCGGTGCACGCTTTCACCGCCGCGAGGCTTTCCGCCGTCGGCTCGTCGGGCAGAGCCGGCGCGGAATGCATCGAGATTGCGATCAGAGCGGCGGATAACATCGCCAAACGTGTGCGCAAGTCCAGTCTCACCCGAAGTTTCCGATCGCGAGAAACCGGTCGATCATCGCATTGACCTGGTCGGGGACCTCGAGCTGACAAAAATGTCCTGACCCGACGGTCTGCCCGAAGGCGAGCGCCGGCAGGAGCTCGCGGACTCGACCCATATCCGAGCGGGCGTGCGGCTCGTCGGCGGCGATATAGAGACTTGGCGCGGCCACGCGCGCCGTCTTTGCCGCATCATATTCGCCGAGGGCCCGATAGGCCGAGACCGCAACATGCTGCGGCGCGGACGCCATTGACGAGAGTATCCATTCCCTCCGTTCCGGGTTGTCGGTGGGAAGAAGCAAAGTCTTCGTAATGAAGTCGCTTATGACCTGCTGATAGCCCGGACGGCTCAGATCGGCGACCAGGCCGGGCACAACGGCGCGAGCGGCTGGAGGCAAGCACGATCGCCGCGTCGAGCATGATGAGAGCGGAGACAAGCTCGGGATAGCGGGACGCGAGATCGAACGCGACAATGCCGCCCATGCTGTGCCCGATGACGACGACCTTCCCGAGGCCGAGATGATCGCAGATGAAGGCGACATCGTCGGCAAAACCTTGCATCGTGTAACGCTCGCGCGGCTTGTCGCTGAGCCCGTGCCCGCGCAGGTCGAGAGCCACGACTCGGCGCCCTTTCTTGGCGAAATATTCGAACTGGGGCGCGAAATAGGTATGGTCGCAGCACCAGCCGTGGACGAGCACGACGGGAGCGCCCGCGCCGCGCGCTTCCTCGAAGAAGAGCTTCACCCCGTTTCGCTCAGCCGACAGCATGGATCATCCTTCGTGTCGCCGTGGCCACGCCGCGGCCACGCCGCGAGCAGCGCCCTGAGCGCCGCAACGAAGGCCAGCGGCTGGTCGATCATCACGTGATGCTCGGCCTCGGGGATCTCGACATAGGGCGAGCCGGGAGCGATGAGGCTCATCAGATAGGCGGCGTCGTCGGGATGGAAGAGCTGCGACTTCGCGCCGCGGATGAGGGCGAGCGGCGCGCGGGCGGCCTTGACCAATTGGACGGGATCGAGCCGCGCGAACTTCTCCCAGAAATGCGGGTCGAAGCTCAGCGACCAGCCGCCCTTCCCCTCGGCGTCGATGGCCTGTCGCGCCGAGCGCCGGGCGATGAAGTCGAGAATGAACAGATTGTCGCAGGCCTGGGGCGGGGCGAGGCGGAAGCGGGCGATGATCGCCTCGAGCGACGGCCGCACGTTATGCTCCCTGGCGGACGAGCGGGGCGGCGACGGGCTGCGCTGGTTCTGCGGCGCGAAGAACGGCGGATCGACCATCACCGCCGCAGCGAGTTCGTCGCCGAAATCATGCGCGAGCCCGACCGCGATCCGCCCGCCGAAGGAGTGCCCGACGACGGTCGGCGGGCCGGCCCCGTACGCGCCAGCCTCCTGCGCCGCCGCCCTCGCCTCGCGCACGAACTGACGGAAATCATAGGCCGGGCGCCAGCCGGAACGTCCCATGCCGGTGAATGTCGGCGCGACGACGCGGCGCTCGTGGGCGAAGAACGGCGCGATGAAGCTCCACCAATCGGCGTGCGCCGCCCCGCCATGCAGGAACACGAGCCCCGGCTTGCCGCGCTCGCCCCAGGCGAGCGTCTCGACCTTGGCGCCCTCGACCTCGACCCATGAGCGCTCCGGCTCGATCGCGATCGCGCGTTCGAACCACGCCGGCGCCGGCGGCGTCTGCCCGCGAAAGGCCGCGAGCGGCGCCATGGGGTTCGATTCGTTCAAGCGGGCGCCTCGTCTTGATGCTTCAGGCGACTTCGAACAGTCCGGCCGCGCCCATGCCGCCGCCGACGCACATCGTCACCACGACATAGCGCGCGCCGCGCCGCTTGCCCTCGATCAGCGCATGGCCGGTGAGCCGCGAGCCGCTCATGCCGTAAGGGTGGCCGACCGCGATCGCGCCGCCATCGACATTGAGCTTGTCATTGTCGATGCCGAGCTTGTCGCGGCAGTAGATGACCTGGACCGCGAACGCTTCGTTCAGTTCCCAAAGGCCGATGTCGTCGACCTTGAGGCCGTGCGCCTTCAAGAGCTTCGGCACGGCGAACACCGGGCCAATGCCCATCTCGTCGGGGTCGCAGCCGGCGACCGCGATGCCGCGATAGATCCCGAGCGGCGCGAGGTTGCGCTGGCTCGCGAGCTTGGCCTCCATCAAGACGCAGGCGCTCGCGCCGTCCGAGAGCTGCGAGGCGTTGCCGGCGGTGATGTTCTCGCCCGGTTGCTTCAAATGAAGCCCCTCGGTGAAAACGGGCTTGAGCGCGGCGAGGCCGTGGAGGGTCGTGTCGGCTCGGATGCCCTCATCGTGCTTGAGCGTGACCGCCTTGTCGGAGACCGCGCCGGTCGCCTTGTCGACGACCTTCATCACGCTCGGCAGCGGCGCGAGCTCGGCGTCGAACCGGCCGGCGGCCACGCCCGCGGCGGCGCGCGCCTGCGATTGCGCCCCGTACTCGTCCTGCCGCTCGCGCGAGATCTTATAGCGCTGGGCGACGATCTCGGCGGTCTCGAGCATCGACATGTAGACGTCATCGCGATGCTCGACGAGCCAGGGGTCATAGACACGAGTGCGGTTCATCTTGTCGTTCTGGACCAGCGAAATCGATTCGACCCCGCCGCCGACGGTGACGCTCATGCCGTCGTCGACGATCTCCTTGGCGGCGATGGCGATCGCCATCAGGCCCGAGGCGCATTGCCGGTCGACCGACATGCCGGCGACGCTGGTCGGAAGTCCGGCGCGCAACAGCGACTGGCGGGCGACGTTGCCGCCCTGCGACCCCTGCTGGAGCGCCGCCCCCATCACCACGTCGTCGACCTCGCCGCCCTCGACGGAAGCGCGCTTCAGCGCGCTCGCGATCACATGCCCGCCCAGCGTCTGCGCCTGGGTGTCGTTGAACGCGCCACGATAGGCCTTGCCGATCGGCGTGCGCGCGGTTGAGACGATGACGGCTTCACGCATGTTGGGTCTCCGAAGTTTCGCTTATCTAGAATTCAGTTCGCGCCGCCCTCATCCGTCGCGCCTTCGGCGCGCCACCTTCCCCCGAGGGGGAAGGGGTTCCTGCGCCGCCGTTCAGCGCCCCTTCTCCCTCAGGGAGAAGGTGGCCCGAAGGGCCGGATGAGGGCGAGCGCGTCACTTCGAAAACGCCCCGCCCTCCGCCGCCAGTTTCTCCAACAGCGCCGCCGGCTTGAAGTCGTCGCCGAACCGCGCCTGAAACTCCTTGAGCTTCGCCAGCACCGTTTTCAATCCTACGGTGTCGGCGTAGAACATCGGGCCGCCGCGATAGACCGGCCAGCCGTAGCCGTAGATCCAGACGATGTCGATGTCGGACGCGCGCTGCGCCTTGCCCTCTTCGAGGATTTTCGCCCCTTCGTTGATCATCGGATAGATGCAGCGCTCGAGGATTTCCGCGTCGCCGATCTCGCGCTGGGCGATCCCCTTCGAGGCGGCGAAGTCGCGGATGATTGTCTCCACATGCGCCGAGGGCTTCGCGTTGCGCGCCTCGTCGTAATCATAAAAGCCCGCGCCGGTCTTCTGGCCTCGCCGGCCCTCCTCGCACAGGATTTCGCGGATGGTCGAGCGCTTCGAGGTCTCGGCCGACCAGCCGATGTCGAGGCCGGCGAGATCGCTCATCGCGAACGGGCCCATCGGCATGCCGAAGTCGGTCAGCACGCGATCGACCGCCCATGGCGTCGCGCCTTCGAGAATGAGCTTCATCGCTTCGCGCTGGCGCTCTGCCAGCATCCGGTTGCCGACGAAGCCGTGGCAGACGCCGACGACGACCCCGACCTTGCCGATTTTGGGCGCGAGCGCCGCGATCGTCGCCAGAACCGATTTCGAAGTCTTGGCGCCGCGCACGATTTCGAGCAGTCGCATCACGTTCGCCGGCGAGAAGAAATGCATGCCGAGCACGTCCTCCGGCCGCTTGGTCATCGACGCGATTTCGTCGATGTCGAGGTAGGAGGTGTTCGAGGCGAGGATCGCGCCGGGCTTGGCGATGGAATCGAGCCGCTCGAACACCGTCTTCTTGATATCCATGTTCTCGAACACCGCCTCGATCACGAGGTCAGCCTCGGCCAGCGCGCCGAAGTCGAGCGAACGCGCAAGCCTGCCCATCCGCTCCTCGACTTGGGCCATCGTCAACCGGCCTTTCTTGGCGGTCGAACTCGTAATTGCGGCGCATGACCGAGACGCCGCGGTCGAGCGCCTCCTTCGAGGTCTCGACGATGGTGACTGGAATGCCGGCCGACAGAAAATTCATGGCGATGCCGCCGCCCATGGTGCCGGCGCCGATCACGCCGACGCTCTTGATCGGCTTTGTCGGAACGTCGGGACCGATGTCGGCCACCTTCGCCGCCTGCCGCTCGGCGAAGAACACGTGCCGTTGCGCCTTGGACTGCGTCGTCTGCAAGAGCGCCATGAACATCTGCCGCTCCTTGAGGACGCCGTCGTCGAACTTGAGGTCGACGGCGTTCCTCACCGACTCGATCGCCTTCTCCCAGGCCTCGAAGCCGCGGAATTTTCTCGCGTTGGCCTTGCGGATGGTCTCGAAAACCTCCGGACGGCCGCGCGCTGGCTCAAGCTTGTCGGAGCGGTCGCGCACCTTGCGCAAGGGCGCCTTGTCGGCGATCAGCCGGCGGGCGTAGCGAAGCGCGGATTCGCGCAATTTCCCTTCCTCGGCGAGCTCGTCGACGACGCCCCATTCCTTGGCCTCGCGCGCGCCGAACGGCGTCCCCGAAAGAATGACGTCGAGCGCCTTCTCGACGCCGACGAGGCGCGGCAGCCGTTGCGTGCCGCCGGCGCCGGGAATAAGCCCGAGCTTGATTTCCGGCAGGCCGCATTTGGCTGACGGGACGGCGATGCGGTAGTGCGCGGTCAGCGCGACCTCGAACCCGCCCCCCAGCGCCGTCCCGTGCAGCGCGGCGACGACCGGCTTCGAGGCGTTCTCAATTCGATCGAGGACTTGGGGGAGATGAGGCTCTGCGGGCGGCTTGCCGAATTCGGAAATATCGGCGCCGGCGATAAAAGTCCGGCCGCCGCAGATGATAACGATCGCCTTGACCGCGCCATTCGCCTCCGCCGCCTCGACCCCCCGATTGAGACCGTCGCGAACGGCCCGCGACAGCGCGTTGACCGGCGGGGAATCGATGGTGATCACCGCGACTTCGCCATCGATCGAAAGGTCAGTGACGGAATTGATGGCCGCCATGCGCTCCTCCGGCGCCGGCGTTCAGCCGGCGCGAGTTTGAAAATATTGCGCGACGCCCCCGCCGGTCGCGACGATGGCCTTATGTTTGAGGCGCCCGGCCGGCCCCGGTCAACTGCGCGGGCGCTCGCCTCAGTCAGGTTTCGGCGTGCGCCGGGGCGAGCAAAAAAAATTGCGCTCGCTGTAACCCGTCCCCGGTTTGGACGTATAGCCGTTGCGGGTAGGACGCTGTCACTAAGACAGCAGGGAGGTCGAAGATGCTGACGCGTCGAATGGCTCTGGGCGGTCTGACCGCGATCCTGAGCGCAAATGTCCTGCAAACCCGGGCGGTCCTCTCCGCCGAGGAGGACCATATGGTCCGCACCGACGCCGAGTGGCGCGGCAAGCTGACCGCCGACCAATATGCCGTCCTGCGCAAGGAAGGCACCGAGCGGCCTTTCACCAGTCCGCTTCTGCATGAGGAGCGGAAGGGGATATTCGCCTGCGCCGGATGCGACCTCGATCTCTTCTCCTCGTCGACGAAATTCGACAGCGGCACCGGCTGGCCGAGCTTCTGGGCCCCGCTTGACAATGCGGTGAAAACCCACGATGACCGGTCGTACGGAATGGTTCGCAACGCAGTGTCCTGCCGGCGATGCGACGGCCACCTCGGCCATGTTTTCGACGACGGACCCAAGCCGACCGGGCTCCGCTATTGCATGAACGGCCTCGCGCTGACGTTCAAGCCGGCGACCGCCTGAGTCTCCGGAGCGTTTCGCAAAGCCGGTCCGTCTCCTGTAACAAGTCCGTGCGCGCGCACGAATGCCCCCCGCGAGGCCGTGAGACTCGCGCAACCGTGATGACACGACCGCGTGATGCCGAAAGCCCCGTCGCGGCGGGGTCACAGTCCCGGCCTATCGAAACGCCGGGTCGACGATTGGCGAGCAGGAATGGAGTTTTAGCCCCATGATCTCATCGTTCAGAAACGGCTATGGCTTGCCGGCGGTGATTCTCGTCGGATTGGCGAGCGCCGCCGGCTTCGCCGCAACGCGATCGACGGCCGAAGAAGCGCGCGTCATCCCGCCGCCGGCGGTCGACGAGCAGACCGCCGGACAGGCGTCGGAAACCGCGGTCGTTGCGGGCGGATGTTTCTGGGGCGTCCAGGGCGTCTTTCAGCATGTCGCCGGCGTGACCAGCGCCGTTTCCGGCTATGACGGCGGGGAAAAGGCGACCGCGCATTACGAAATGACCAGCGAGGGCAACACCGGCCACGCCGAGTCGGTCCAGATCACCTATGATCCGCGCAAGATCACCTACGGGCGCATCCTGCAGGTCTTCTTCTCGGTCGCCCATGATCCGACCGAGTTCAACCGGCAGGGTCCCGACGAGGGCACGCAATACCGCTCGGCGATCTTCCCCATGAACGACGAGCAGGCGCGGGTGGCAAAAGCCTATATCGCCCAACTCGATTCCGCCCACGCCTTCAAGGCGCCGATCGCCACCACGATCGAGCCGGGCAAGACCTTCTATCGCGCCGAGGACTATCATCAGGACTTCCTGGCGCGAAATCCGGGCTATCCGTACATTGTCTTCAACGACCTGCCGAAGATCGCCAATCTGAAGCAGCTCTTTCCGACGATCTACCGCCCGGACCCGGCGCTGGTCGGCGCGAAGTCTTAGGCTTGCCGCCGTCTTCCCTTCTCCCAAAAGAGGACGCAGAGGGCTGACCGCCGCGTGACATCCCGGCCGGATGAGCGGGGTTCGCGCAAAGCGCGCGTGCACCGCCCCGCGCTGTCATCCCCGCGCACGCGGGGATCCAGAGGCCGCTTCGAAGGCTGGATGCCAGCTTTCGCGGGCATGACAGCGCCAGCCAGCGCCGTCTCCCCCTCGGCAGGAATTGCTGATTGTCAGAATTGCTGCTATGATGCCTTCCGTCCACCAGAAGGGCCGTAACCGATAGGCGCGCCTTCTCCCGGGCGGATTCGACAACGAGGCGCGCTCCTCATGAAGGACTAACATATTGAAAAAATGAAATAATTAGGAGGCACTGAGGCTTTGCTTTCCTTCCTTCTGGCCTTTGCTTTCCTTCCAGTTTCTCCTTTGCTTTCCTTCCGCCGCCTTTGTTTTCCTGCGCCTGGTCTTGGCTTTCCTTCACCGTCGGGCCGTCCGCGGCGCTGCGACCTGGGCGCAGAAGCCGACGATCGCGTCGAGCGTCGCTTGCGGCTGATCGACCTGCGGGAAATGGCGGCATCGGTCGAGAATGAGGCTCTTCACCGGCGCCGGAGATCGCGCCTCGATGGCGCGGATTTGCGCCAGGGTTCCATATTGGTCGTCCGCGCCCTGGATCAGAAGCGCCGGGACGCGCCAGCGGCCGACCGCGTCCTCGATGGTCCAGGCCTTGAACCAAGGGTCGAGCCACGCGCCGTTCCAGCCGTAGAACGCGACGTCGACGTTGGCGTGATACTTGGCGAGCCGCTCCCGCAGGTCGCCGGTTTCGTAGGCGCGGCGCGCCTCCGCAATCGAGGCGAGGCCCGGCTCCTCGGTGAAGACATGCGGCGCGATCAGGACGAGGCCTTTGACACGTTCGTCCGCGTGTTCGCCGGCGTAGATCGCTGCGATCGAGGCGCCGTCGCTGTGTCCGAGCAGGATGCCGCGCTTGATGCCGATCGCGTCGAGCGCGGCGGGCAGGCTCGAACGCGCCTCGCGGGTCATGTAGTCGAGCGGGCGAGGGAGCGCGACCGGGTCCGACCGGCCGTAGCCGGCGCGCGAGTAGGCGAAGACCCCCCATCCTGTTGCGGCCGCCAGCCGAGCCGGAAAGTCGCGCCAGAGCGCGAGGCAGCCGAGCCCCTCGTGCAGCATCACGATCGTCGGCGCCTCCGCCGGCGGCGGGCCATACGCGATCGCCTCCAGGCGCTTGCCGTCGGCGACGACCTCGCCGCCGACGCCCTCGACCCACCGAAACGCCGTCATCGCGGAGAGGGTCTACGCGGCGATCTTGAGCGCGCGGATCGCGTTCTCTTTGAGGATGAGGTCGTGCACCTCAGGCTTGAAGCCGGCTTCGCGGAAGTCCTTGAGCCAGCGGTCCGGGGCGATGAGCGGCCAATCGGAGCCGAACAGCATCTTCGTTTTCAGCTGGCTGTTGGCGTGCTGAACGAGTTGCGGCGGAAAATACTTCGGGCTCCAGCCGGAGAGGTCGATGTAGACGTTGGGCTTATGCAGGCAGACCGAGAGCGCCTCGTCCTGCCACGGCCAGGACGGGTGGGCGATGATGATCGTCATATCGGGAAAGTCGACGGCGACGTCGTCGACATGGATCGGATTCGAGTACTTGAGGCGCAAGCCGCCGCCGCCGGGCATGCCGGTGCCGATGCCGGAATGGCCGCTGTGGAAGATCGCCGGCAGCTTGTGCTCGGCGATGACCTCGTAGAGCCCATACGCCATGCGATCGTTGGGGAAGAAGCCCTGAACGGTCGGATGGAACTTGAAACCTTTTATGACTCCCGCCGCGATGAGATCGCGCGCCTCGCGCACGCCCATCCTGCCCTTGTGCGGATCGATGGAGGCGAAGGCCATCATGATGTCGGAGTTGGCTGCGGCGGCCTCCGCTACTTCATCGTTCGAGATCCGCCTCGCGCCGATTTCGGATTCGCTGTCGACGGTGAACATCACCAGCCCGATCCTGCGCTCGCGGTAATAGGCGATCGTTTCGGCGATGGTCGGGCGCTTGCCCGCCTTGAAGTATTTGTTCGCGGCATCTTCATACGGTTGCCAAAACGCATCCGCCGGCTGCCGGCAGGAAACCTCGGCGTGCGTGTGGACGTCGATCGCCACGAGGCCGCTGACGTCCATTGTCTCCGCTCCCTGTTCGGCGCGCCGACGGCCATTATAACATGCTGCGGTTCCCGCCGGAGATAGCGCTGCTTCGCCAAATCGTTAGTACTGTTCTCCGTTCTGCCTCCACATAATTGTTGATTGGGCGCGATTTGATGTGGTACATTAGCAACCGAGCGGAATTGCGGTTTGGGCGGGAGACGCGCATGTCTGCAGAGTTGAGAACAGTGGGCGAGCAGTCAAGAACAACAAGCGCGAAGGCCGTCCGCGTCACGTTGACGGCTGGTGAAATGTCTCAACTCGTCGGGATTTGTATCGACCCGGTAGACTTGCGCGCAAAAAATACTGGAGCGATTGATCTGGCTATCGACTCAACAATTCGATCTGGTCACGGCGAAGCGTCGTCTGAGATCATCGAAGTCGATTCGTGATATCGCTGGTGCGCGCCTATGGCAAGTATCACGATTGAATTGGCTGCGATCAGACTTACGGATACCATACTTGGGTATAACGAACAGGATCTGGAGCAGACGCTAAAGGCGATTGCGGCCGATATCGGCGTCAGTCACATCGCCTATATGAGATTTGCTCCGGACAGGAGTTCTGACGCAAGCCTGTTGACCGGAACCGCCACATATTCCTTTCAGTGGCAAACTCGATATTTTCTGAAGCAGTATGTACTTATTGATCCGGTAATTACAAATGGGAGCAAGGCTGTTCTACCGTTCGACTGGGATGAATTGCCGCGCGACGATTCCGCTATTCAGGCGTTTTTCGCTGATGCGTTGAGCCACGACGTTGGCCGCAACGGGATATCTGTTCCGGTTCGCAATCGGCGCGGCGTTTATTCTGTGGTTTCATTTTCGAGCAATCATACGAAGCCCGAATGGGAACAATTCAAGAAAAATAATATGGTAAAGCTTCAACTGATTTCTGTTCTCATCGATTCAGCGGCTAGTGTCAACCTAAAACTAAGTAGTCCTCAGGTCAAACTGTCGAAGAGAGAGGAGCAATGTCTAATTTGGGCGGCCAGGGGAAAGACGTATCAGGATATTTCAGATATATTGAATATATCATTTGGCAGCGTGAAGAGTTATTTGGATACGGCGCGGCATAAATTGAACTGTGCAAACTTAACTCACGCGGTTGGCGTTGCCATTGCGACCGGCGTGATTCCAGCCAAGGCTCTCCAAGGCTCGTCTTTTAAGTGATTCCTGTGGCTGTCAACTCAGCTTCTTAGTGGAATTGTCACATTGTGACCTATGGTTAACATCCTGTTGTCTCGTTGCAAGGGAGATGCCACGATGTTGAAGTTTATTGAAGGTTCGCGTGCTTCGATGTATCCGAGGGAAATGGATGCAATGTTTCGTAATCGGGCGCTCACGTTCTCGGAGCGGCTCGGTTGGGATGTGAAGGTCAGGGATGGTTACGAGCGGGATGTGTTCGATGACGCGAATCCGCTGTACCTTGTGTCGGTAGATCCCCGAACTCATGAATACTGGGGATCGTCTGCGGCTGCTGCCCACCACTGGGCCGAACATGCTGCGAGATGTTTTCCCGTGTCTTCTCGACGAAGGCGAATACATCGAAAGCGCGACAATCTGGGAGAGCTCACGCATTTGCGCCGTCGCCATCGATGGCCAGCCCCAGCGGAGCCGCAACGGCGTGAACTTCGTGCTCAGCGAACTGATC
Organism: uncultured Alphaproteobacteria bacterium; assembly: GCA_963806935.1. GTDB lineage: Bacteria > Pseudomonadota > Alphaproteobacteria > Rhizobiales > Beijerinckiaceae > Roseiarcus. The sequence goes on along the minus strand of CAWEAT010000044.1, from coordinate 60,661 downwards.
GCAGGCATTGGAGAGGTCGCCGTCTTGGCGGGTCTCACCCAGATTGTCTCGGTGTTCGACGCACGGATTTACCGCGTCCTCAAAGCGGTGGGATGCAATCCGCAGCTCATCGGCAAGCCGCGCAGAATTGGCGACACAATGTGCTACGCCGGGCTGTTCGACACCGGCGAAGGCCTTTTACAGGCCTTGCAGGAGTTCCGCGAGGAACTCGGCATCGAGGCGCCGGAATCGAAAGAACTCGCTTTCGCGTAGCCGGCTGCTTCATCGCCGTTGCCGACGGCTCGTGGGGCGCCATTCGCCTGATGTGGAGCGCAGTCGATCGCACGACTGCGTCAGGCGGATCGCTCGCTCCGCGCCGGTTTCGGAGACACGACGAGGGAGACGCGCGTGGTCAGTCGGTCGACTGGCTGCGCACGGCCGGCCATGGGCTCGGGCAGACGCCTCACCCTCCGGTTAATATGCGGCGATCGTCAGCGTCGAACACGTGAATGTCCTCTGCGGGTGCGGACAGTGTTATCGGCTCGCCGGGGGCGGGCGGTCGCCTGCCGCGGATTTCGGCGACCATCATCTTGTCGTCGGAGCGCCGAACGTGAGCGTACGAGGCTTCCCCCAGCCGCTCGACGAGTTCGACGACTCCGGAGGCGCCGAAATCGCCGCCCGCAACAGGCGTCAGGTGCTCGGGGCGCACGCCGACGGTGAGGCGCGCGCCGGGCTTCAATGTCCCGGCGGGCAAGTCGAAGGCGGCGATCGAGCCGCCAGCAATCCGCGCCTTGCCGTTCTCGACGCGCTCGACCTCGGCCGGAAAAAAGTTCATGGCCGGCGAGCCGATGAAGCCTGCCACGAACAGGTCTGCGGGCGAATAGTAGAGTTCGAGCGGCTCGCCGACCTGCGCGATTCGGCCGTGGTTCATGACGACAATGCGGTCAGCGAGAGTCATCGCTTCGATTTGATCGTGAGTGACATAGACGATCGTCGCGCGCAGGAGCCTGTGTAGGCGGGCAATCTCAACCCGTGTCGAGACGCGAAGCGCCGCATCGAGGTTTGATAGGGGCTCGTCAAACAGGAAGACGTCGGGTTCGCGCACGATCGCGCGACCGATCGCCACACGCTGGCGCTGCCCGCCCGAAAGGTCGCGAGGGTAACGGCCGAGAAGCTCCTCGAGGCGCAGCATCCGCGCAGCGTCCGCGACCCTCCGGTCGCGCTCCGCCTGCGCGACGCCGCTGAATTTGAGGCCGAATGTCATATTCTTGCGCACATCCATATGCGGATAGAGCGCATAGGATTGGAACACCATCGCAATCTTCCGCTCGGCGGGCGCAAGCGCGTTGACGAGTTTGTCGCCGATCAGAATATCGCCGGACGTTGGCGCGTCGAGCCCGGCGATCATCCTCAGAAGCGTGGATTTGCCGCAACCCGAGGGGCCGACCAAAACGACGAATTCGCCGTCATCGATCGAAAGGCCGATGTCGCTCAGCACGCGCGCGGTTCCATAGCTCTTGTTGAGATGGTCGATGCGCAGATTGGCCATGCCTGATGCTGCCCTATTTGACCGCGCCGGCGGTGAGGCCGCTGATCAGCTGGCGCGAGAACACGACATAGATCGCCACGACCGGCAGGATCGCCATCGACAACGCCGCGAGGACTGAGTTCCAGTCGGTGATGTACTGGCCAAGGAACTGCTGGACGCCGAGCGTGATCGTATGCGTCGAGTCCGAGGAGGTGAGGATCAGCGGGAACCAGAGATCGTTCCAGATCGGAACGATGGTGAAGACCGCGACGGTGGCGATCGCCGGTCTCAACAGCGGCGCGATCACCTCGAAGAAGATACGCGTCTCCGGCACGCCGTCGCAGCGCGCCGCGTCACGCAGGTCCCTCGGTATCTGCTGGACGAACTCGCTCAGGATGAAGATCGACAGCGGGAGGCCTTGCGCGACATAGACCAGGATCAGCGCGGTCAACGTATCGTTGAGGCCCGCCTTGCGCATCATGGTGAGAATCGCGACCGATCCGAGCCGGATCGGGACCATGATGCCGATCGAGAGGAAGAGCGCCAGCGCGGTCGAACCGCGGAAGCGGTATTCCGTCAGCGCCCAGGCGGCCATGGCCCCGAACAAGAGGACGAAGAACATGCTGACCAGGGTTACGATCAGTGAATTCATGAAATACGTCCCGATATGCGAGGCGGTGAACACCTTGTTGTAGCCGATGAGCGAGAAGGTCTCGGCGTTCGGCGGAGCGAGCGGCGCACCGAAGATGGCCTTCCGCGCCTTGAAGGAGTTCATCACGACGAGCAGGATCGGCCCGACCGAGAGCAGGCAGTAGACGATAAGGATCAGATGGACCGCGGTCGTCTCCGCACGCTGCTTGAGCATCGATCCCCCTCAGAACGCATAGCGCCGCAGGCGGCGCTGAATGACGAACAGATAGAAACAGACGCCGACGAGAATGATGAAGAACATCAGGGTCGCCACCGCAGCCCCCATGGTCGGATTGCCGAGCTGGAGCTGGAATCCGAAGAAGGTGCGATAGAAGAAGGTGCCGAGAATGTCGGAGGCGAAGTTCGGCCCGGCGAGTGCGCCCTTGACCGAGTAGATGAGGTCGAAGGCGTTGAAGTTGCCGACAAATGTCAGCACCGAAACGAGTCCGATCGTCGGCAATACCAGCGGAAGTTTGATGTGCCAAAAGATGCGGAACTGGCCGAGGCCGTCAACGCGCGCTGCGTCGGTAAGCTCCTCGGGGATGTTGAGCAGCGCCGCATAGATCAGCATCATCGGGATGCCGACAAACTGCCAGACGGAAATGAGCGCGAGCGTCACCAGCGCCGTCGAGGGCAGACCGAGCCAGGGCGCGAACCAGTTTCCGAGACCTATCGACTTGAGGGCGCCTTCGGCGACGCCCCAGAGCGGCGACAGGATCAGGTTCCAGGAGAAGCCGACGATGACGACCGACAGCATGGTCGGGAGGAAGATAACGGTCCGATAGAGCGATTTGAGCTTGAGGCCCGGCAGGCTCAAGAGCCCTGCGAGCGCGATGCCGATCGGATTCTGCACCGCCATGTGGATGGCAAAGAAAACCAGATTGTTCCAGGCCGCGTTCCAGAACGGCTTCGACCAGACCGCGTCGGTGAGCAGCGTGACGAAGTTGGCGAGGCCGACGAAGGAATATGCGCCCGCGTTGTCGCTCGTGTAGGTCGCGAGCGCCATGGTCGCGATCAGAGGATAGATGGAGAAGAGGGTGTAGATCGCGACGGCGGGCCCCAGAAACAGCGCCATCAGCCCGAGCAAGCGTCCGCGCGGCATCGAGGCGACGACTTGGGACAATGGTTCGGCCATCGTTCGTTTCGCTGAGAGAGCTGCGCCCAGCCTCGCCGGGTTGCGCCACCGCCGTCAAGCGGCGGATGAGAGAAAAGAAACGCGCCCTCGCCCGAAGGCAAAGGGCGCGTCCTGTCATCCTGTCATTTCGCCGGGTGGTACCACTTATCGAGGTCAGCCTGCAGCTGCTTGCCAGCCGCGTCCGGGGCCAGCGTACCGTTCATCACCTGCGCCGACACTCCCCAAAGCTCGTTCTCGAGGTTCGGCGTGCCGCGGTTCAGGATCTGGTACGAGTTGCGGATCGTCGACTTGCAGTCCTTGCGCCAGCCGACCATCTCGGCCGCGAGCGGATCCTTGATCGTCACGGACGCCTTGCTGAGCGGGAAGAAACCCGGCAGTGCGTTGGCGTAGAGCTCGGCGAATTCGGGCGTCGTCAGCCACTCGAGGAATTTTCTCGCATCGTCCTTGTTCTTCGACGCTGCGTTCACGCCCATGCCGATGTCGGTATGGTCGGAGATGTAGCACTCCGTATCGCCCGCGGGCAGCGGCGGCGGGAAGGCGCCGATCGGGAACTGCGCATCCTTGCGGAAGGTCGAGATGTCCCACGAGCCGGCAGGATAGATCGCGGCCTTGCCAAGCGAGAACAGGTTCTGGCTGTCGGGGTATTTCTGGGCCTGGTATCCCGAGCCCATGTAGGGCGCCCAGGAGGCGAGCTCCTTGAACACCGCGACATATTCCGGGTCGCTGTACTTCTCCTTGCCGGCGATCAGGTTGGCGCGGCCGGTCTCGCCCTTCCAGTAGTCGGGGCCGATGTTCTGGAAGCCCATGGTCGCGGCCTCCCACTGGTCCGCGGTGCCGAGGTCGATCGGCGTATAAGTTCCATCCTTCTTGAGTTTGTCGAGGATGTCATGGAACTCGGCCATCGTCTTCGGAGGCTTGGCGCCGATCTTCTTGAAGGCGTCCTCGTTGTACATGAAGCCGTGGATGACCGAGGCCATCGGCACGCAGAAGGTCGTCTTGCCGTCATCGGTTGACCACGCGGCCTTCGCGACCTCGGGGAAATTGTCGAGCCCCTTGAGGTCGTTCAGTCCGTCGAGCTCATGCTTCTGGTAGAGCTGCAGCGAACGGTCGAACGGTCGGCAGGTGATGAGGTCGCCGGCGGTGCCGCCGTCGAGCTTGGCGTTCAACGCTGCGTCGTAGTCCGCCGGCTGGGTGGCCGAGAACTCGATCTTGATGTCGGGATAGTGCTTCTGGAAGGCGGGAATGATCGTGTTGTTCCAGATGTCGGCGTCGTCGTTGCGCCAGCTCTCGATCTTGAGCGAACCGGCTTGCGTCGCCGCGAGCCCGGCAATCAACGCCGCTAGCGCGATTCCGCCGCGCTTCCAAGCACCACTCATTCTCATGCTACCCTCCTGATCCGCCAGGCTTCATGCCCTGCGATTGCGTTGAACCCTTTTCCGCCCGATCATAGTCGATCCCATTCGCGATCGCCTGACCGGGACTTCCGGGTCTTCCCTTGGCGAGAACCGCAAGCATACCAGTTGCGGACCTCTTGTGTTCGATTATGGGCCAAGTGTATACCTCTTGTCTAGCGGTTTGCGCTGGCTCGGAGGCGGGATGTCGGAGCTGCGGTTGAGCAGGGCTGAGCGCACGCCACTGTTTGAGGCAGTCGGCGCGGCGTTGAAGCGGGAAATCGCCACGGGGCGTTTCGCGGAAACGAACGTCCTGCCAGGCGAGCGCGAGCTGTCCGAGATGCTCGAGGTGTCGCGCACGACGTTAAGACGCGCCATCGCCGCCCTCGTCGACGACGGCGTCCTCGCTCACCGGCACGGCGCCGGCACCTTCGTGCGGCGAAATCCGCCGCACGTCGAACAACCGCTCTCGCGTCTGACCAGTTTCACCGAAGACATGCGGCTGCGTGGTCTCACCGCATCGTCGCGGGTGATCGATCGGGGCACATACCTGCCCACTCCGGAAGAGGCGATGATGCTCGGCATCGGTCCCGGCGAGAGCGTTTATCGCCTCTCCCGGCTGCGGCTGGCCGACGGCGTGCCCATGGCGATCGATCATGCCGCGGTGCCGCTGCATTTTCTGAACGGCGCCCACGCGGCGGAAGAGTCGCTGTACGCCGCGCTTGAAAGCGCGGGCTTCCGTCCCGTGCGCGCGCTGCAGCGCCTGCGCGCAATCATCATCGGCCCGGCTGAAGCCGCCGTGCTCGAAATCGCTCCCGGCTCCGCAGCGCTCGATATTCAGCGCATCGCCTATCTGGCCGACGGGCGATGCGTCGAGTTCACCCGTTCATATTATCGGTCCGACACTTTCGATTTCGTCGCCGAATTGACCCTGTCCTCGACCTCGCGGCAGCGCGCTGAAGGGGCTGCGCGTTGAGCCGGACATTCATGGCCTCGGAGATTGCGGAGAGCGGCGCGGTCGTGCGTCGGCAATTAACCGCCAACGCAACGCCGACCGCCAGGCTCGCCGCCGATTTAAGGGTGCGCCAACCGTCGTTCGCGCTGACCATAGCGCGTGGGAGCTCCGATCACGCCGCCCTCTATCTCAAGCATCTCGTCGAGCTCAAGGTCGCGCTCGCCTGCGCTTCGCTCGGACCTTCGCTTGCTTCGCTCTATCATGCGCCGCTGCGGCTCGCCGGCTCCGTCGCAGTTGCAATTTCGCAGTCGGGCCGAAGCCCGGACATCGTGGCCATGCAGCGCGCGGCGAAAGACCAGGGCGCCATGACAATCGCGATGGTCAACGACGAGGACTCTCCGCTCGCCCGCGACGCCTGCACGCTTCTGCCGCTAAACGCAGGCGCCGAGCGCTCGGTGGCGGCGACAAAGTCCATGGTCGCTTCGCTCGTGGCGGGCGCCAGTCTCGTGGCCCACTGGAGCGAGGACAGCGACCTTCTCGCCGCGCTCGCGAAGTTGCCTTCGGTCTTGGACTCATCGTCCGCCGCGGCGCCGTCGCAGGCGGCGGTCGACACTTTGGCCAAAGCCAATTCCCTGTTTGTCGTCGGTCGCGGCGCGACCCACGCCGTCGCCGCCGAGGCGGCGCTGAAACTCAAGGAAACCTCGGCGATTCATGCCGAAGCGTTTTCATCCGCCGAGGTGCTGCACGGGCCGGCGGGGATCATCGAGCCTGGATTTCCGGTTCTCGCCTTCGCGCCCGCGGACGCCGCCCGGGAGGGGTTTTTCGACACTCTCGACCGTCTCGCCGCGTTCGGCGCGGTTCCGCTCGTGTTTGATTGTGAGCAGCACGCGCGCTGGCAGACCGTGGTCGTGCTTGACGGCTGGCATCCGCTGCTGACCCCGATCGTCGCGCTCCATGCGTTCTATCTTGTGGCCGAAGCGACCGCGCGCCGCCGCGGCCGTGATCCCGACCAGCCGCCGCATCTGAGGAAGGTCACTGAGACCTTGTGAGCCTCACGCCGCCATTGCGGCTAAGGCGCGGCAGAACAGCCAGCGGACCGGTCGCATTCGCAGACCGGACGCCGCGACTCACTTCGGGAATGGGACGGGCGAGTCGGAAAGGGTCTGCAGATAGGCGAGAATGTCGGCCCGCTTCTGCGGGTCCTTCTCTCCCGGGAAGGTCATCTTGGTGCCCGACGCCTCCGACTTCGGATTGCTCACCATCGTGTTGAGCGCTTCCCAGGTCCAGTTTCCGCCGACCGCCTTGAGCGAATCGGAATAGGCGAAACCCGGGACCGACGCGATCGGCCGCCCGGCCACGCCCCATAGCGGCGGTCCAATCTTGGGACCCGCGCCCTTTTCAAAATTGTGACAGGTCTGGCAGACCTTGGCGTATTGTTCGCCCTTCTTGGCGTCCGCCTTTGCAAGCAGCGCCGGCAGCGGCTCCTCGGGCGCCGCGGCAGGTCCGGCCGCGGGAGCGGACGCTGCGCCTGACGTCGGCAGGGCGAAGCCTGGAACGGCGGGGTTTCTCGGGGAAATGACGAGGTTGCTGAAAGCAACCAGCAGCATCGCGAATAGTATCGACCCCAGCGCCGCAAGCGAGACCCGGTTCACATTCTCACTATGCATGGGCGGCGTGACTTTCGCGGCTGGAGTCGGATCGCAACGCAGGGCGCTGGTTTCGAGAATTGATTAGCCGCTTTGCGCTTGCTTTGGCAACACGTATAAGCCCGCCCACCCTGAATTTCGCTTAACCGAAACCCTTGGCCAATCCGATCGTCATCATCCCCGCCCGCATGGCTGCGACACGCCTGCCCGGGAAGCCGCTCGCCGATATTCATGGCGCGCCGATGATCGTCCACGTCTGGCGCCGAGCGATGGAGGCGGACGTCGGCCCGGTCTGGGTTGCGGCGGATGACGAGCGTGTGATCGAGGCGGTGGCTGGGGCCGGGGGTAAGGCGGTGATGACGCGCCTCGACCACCCCTCCGGGTCCGACCGCGTTTTCGAGGCGTTGGGCGTCGTCGACGTCGACGGGGCGCGAGATGTCGTACGTCAACATTCAGGGCGATCTTCCGACCATCGAACCTTCGGTCGTGCGAGCGTGTCTCGCGCCGCTGATCGACGCCGCCGTCGATATCGCGACGCTCGCAACCCCGATCACGCGCGAGCAGGAGAAAGATGACCCCAACGTGGTCAAGGCGATTGCGACCGAACTCGATCCAACCCGGTTGAGGGCGCTCTACTTCACACGCGCGCGCGCTCCATGGGGCGAGGGCCGGCTCTTGCACCACATCGGCCTCTACGCCTATCGCCGCGAGGCGCTCGGGCGGTTCGTCGCGACGCCTCCTTCGGCCCTGGAGCGGCGCGAGAAACTCGAACAGTTGCGGGCGCTCGAGGCGGGCATGCGGGTCGATATCACGCTTGTCGATACCGCGCCGCTCGGCGTCGACGCGCCCGAGGATCTGGAACGCGCGCGGGTCATGCTCGCGCCGGGGAAACAGGCATGAATAAAAAGCTTTCGATCGCCTATCAGGGCGAACCTGGGGCCAATTCGCATATCGCTTGCGTCGACAACTATCCGGATCTGGAACCCCTGCCTTGCGCGACCTTCGAGGACGCCTTCGCGGCGGTGCAGGACGGCGTAGCCGAACTCGGCATGATCCCGATTGAGAACTCGATCGCAGGCCGCGTCGCCGACATCCATTCGCTGTTGCCTGCATCCGGCCTGCATATTGTCGGCGAAACCTTTCTGCCGATTCACTTTCAACTGCTGGCGCTTGCGGGGGCCCGAATCGAGGACTTGCGGACCGTCCACAGCCACACCCATGCTTTGGGCCAATGTCGCAACATCATCCGCCGCCACAAGCTCAAGCCGGTTGTCGGCGGCGACACGGCCGGGTCGGCGCGCGAGGTCGCGGAGTGGGCGGATAAGACCCGGGCCGCGTTGGCGACGCGGCTTGCCGGCCAGATCTATGGCTTGCAGACACTCGTTTCGGACGTCGAGGACGAGACGCACAACACGACCCGATTCATCGTGCTGTCGCGGGATGCGCGCTGGGCGGCGGCCGGCGGGGGGCCGGTCGTGACGACGTTCATATTCCGCGTACGCAACGTGCCGGCTGCGCTTTACAAGGCGCTCGGCGGGTTCGCCACCAACAGCGTCAACATGACGAAGCTAGAGAGCTACATGGAAGGCGGCGAGTTCACGGCCACCCAGTTCCTTGCCGACGTCGACGGACACCCCTCCGACCCTTCGCTCGAGCGCGCGCTCGAGGAGCTGAAGTTCTTCTCCCGCGAAACGCGCATTCTCGGCGTCTACCCGGCCCATCCCTTCCGCAGCGAATCGCAGGGGCGGTAGTGGGCCCGGTGCGACTGGCCCGATTGGAGCGCCCGCACGGCGACAGGCCTTCCTCCATTTGGCGACACCCTTGGCGACGTACCGCGCCGTCCGGCTATTCCTTCACCGCGCCGGTCAGACTCGAAACATAGTACTCGACAAAGAACGAATACATGATCACCACCGGCAGCGAACCGAACAGCGCCGCCGCCATCAGCGAGCCCCAGTGATAGACGTCGCCCTCAACCAGTTCGGTTATGGCGCCGACAGGAACCGTCTTGTTCTCCGATGACGAGATGAAGGTTAGCGCGTAGATGAATTCGTTCCACGACAGCGTAAAGGCGAAAATGCCGGCCGAGATCAATCCGGGAACCGCCAACGGCAGGGTGATCTTCCACAAGATCTGCAGCCGCGTCGCGCCATCGATCAGCGCGCACTCCTCGAGCTCATAGGGGATGGTGCGGAAATAGCCCATGAGCAGCCAGGTGCAGAACGGCACGAGGAAGGTCGGGTAGGTCAGGATCAGCGCCCAGTCGCTATCGAACAGACCAAGCTTGAAGATGATGGCGGCAAGCGGGATGAAGAGGATGCTCGGGGGCACCAGATAGGCGAGAAAGATCGCGAGCCCGACATAGCGTGCGCCTCTGAAACGCAGGCGTTCGATCGCATAAGCAGCGCAGACGCTGCACACGAGCGAGATCGCGGTCGAGGCGAACGCGATGATCATCGTGTTGATGAGCCAGCTCGGGTAGCTCGTCTCGAAGAACAGCTTCTCGATGTGTGCGAGCGTCGGGCTGTGGACCCAGAACGGATTGAAGCGAGCGTAGTCATAAAGCTCGTCGTCGGGCTTCAAGGTCGTCGTCGTCATCCAGTAGAACGGAAACAGGAGAACGAACAGAAAGACGGCGAGCGGAAGATAAAGGGTGAAAAGGCGCCGCGGGAGCGTCTCGAGATAGTCCATCCCTTCTTGGGCGCCCTCGCCGAGAGCCATGGTCAGTCCCTCGCGCCCTGCTGCCAGCGCCGCCGCTGCAATCCGAAGTAGCTGAACAGGATCGCCGCCAGCAGAAACGGCACCATTGCGTCGGCGATCGCGGCGCCCTCGCCGAGTTCGGCCGCCGGTGATGGCGCGCTCGTAAGATAGCGTCGCCATCAATTGCGTCGCGTTGATCGGACCGCCGCGGGTAATGGCGTAGATGAGCTGAAAGTCCGTGAACGTCAGAAGCACCGAGAAGGTCATCACGACCGCGATGATCGGCGACAACATCGGCAGGGTGACGAACCGGAACCGCTGCCATGGGCCGGCGCCGTCGAGGGTCGCGGCCTCATAGAGCGACGGCGAGATCGTCTGCAAGCCGGCAAGCAACGTTATCGCGACGAACGGGATGCCGCGCCACACATTGGCGGCGATCACCGACCATCGGGCGTTCCATGGGCTGCCGAGAAAATCGATGTATTGGTGGATGAGCCCGAGCTTGATCAGCGACCAGGAGATGATCGAGAACTGCGGATCGTAGATCCACCAGAATGCGATCGCCGACAGCACCGTCGGAGTAACGAACGGCAGGAGCAAGATCGCGCGGATGAAAGACTTGAGCGGCAGGCGGCGGTTGAGCAGCAGAGCCAGATAAAGGCCGAGCGCGAACTTGAGCGCGCTCGCGACCACCGTGTACAACAAAGTGTTGAAGACGGAGAGCCAGAAGACGCCGTCATGGGCGAGCGAAACGAAATTGGCGAAGCCGATAAAACGGCCCGGCTGACCGATCGACGCGTCGGTCATGCCGAGCCAAAATCCGAGGCCAAGCGGGTAGGCGAGGAAAACGAGCAGGAACGCCGCGGCCGGCAAGATCAGCGCGAAGCCGAGAAAGTTGCGATCGTCGAGCAAACGAAGAGCGAGACCGCGTCGAGCTGGGATCGTTCGCGCGGCGCGGTAGGTCGGCGCGTTCGCCGCCATCACCCGCCTCCTCGATCATCTTCGGACAAGCAACCTGGACGAATGGTCGTCTCCTGCCTGTTGGCCGGCGCGTGGCGATGGCGGGCGCCGGGTGCGCTCCTGACGTCCGGCAGAGAAACTCGGCGGACCTGGCTCAGGCGCTATAGAAGCGCTTGACCCGTTCGGCGGCGTCATGCGCTGCATCCTTCGGCGACTTGTTCCCCGTGCATGCCTCGGCGAACATGTCGACGACGACGAAATCACCCATGACCGCCGCCGACGCGGCGCTGAGGGCGCCCGAATAGCCGTCGTCGAGCGCGTATTTCAGGACGTCGCGGAACGGCGTCACCTTCGGATCGGCGGTCCAGACCGGATTGTCGTTCCAGGCTGGCAGAGGCGGCGCGACATAGCCGTTCGATTGCATTTCCCAATAGTCGACCTGCGGCTTCTCCCACATGAAGCGCAGATATTCGCGCACGGCGTTCGGATATTTGGTGTAGGTGTAGGCGTAGGTGTTCAGGATGTTTTGCTGCTCGGTCGGCCGGCCGACGGGGCCGATCGGCATATTGGCGTGATCCATGTCCGCCGCGATCGCCTTGAGAGCGGGATCGGGGGAGTTCTTGGCGACGGTGTAGATCGAAATACCGTTGAACGTCAGGCTGATCTGATCGGCGAGGAAGGCCTTGTTGTTGCTCGGATCGAGCCATGACAGCACGCCGTCGATATAGGTGCCATAGAGCTGCTTGGCGTATTCAAGCGCGGCGATGGTCTCGGGCGAATCAATGACGACATTGTTGTTGTCGTCGACGGTCTTGCCGCCAAATGCCCACAAACACCATTGGCTCCAGCCGTTCGCGTCGCCGGTAGCGTGACCAAGCGCGAACCCGGGAGGCTTACCCGCCTTCTTGAGCCCCTGGCAGAGCTTGAGATAACCGGCGGTGTCCTTTGGAAATTCGTCGAAGCCAGCGGCGTGCATGGCGCTTATGCGATAGTTCAAGCATCCGCCCGAAGCGCCCTGCGGCAGCGCGATCCAGCGCTTGTCGTGCGTTCCGTACTTGCGCGCAACCGGATACCAGCCGCCATATTTGTCGCCGAGATATTCGGCGAGGTCGGTCAGGTCCAGGAGCTTTTCGCGGAACTTGAACGGGTCGTCGAGCGTGCCAAAGATGATGTCCGGCCCGGCCCCGACATTCGCGGCGACCGCCGATTTTGGGCGGATGTCGTCCCAGCTTTCCGCATCGACCCGCACCTTGACGCCGGTCTGGTCGGAAAACTTCTTGGTGTTGGCGACAAAGCTGTCGAACTCGGCCTGAATGAACTGCTTCCAGCGCAACACCCGGATCGACGCGCCGGGCTCGGGCGGCGGACCGTTCCAGGTCGAAGCCGCGCGCGCGACGCCGCCGGGGAGCATCAGGAGGCTCGCCGCTGCGCCCGATTGCAGAACCTGTCGTCTGGAGACCTCGACCACTTTTTCCTCCCTCGCTCACACCGCGACGTATGGCGCGCAGCGTCGACTTTCCTTCGACATTACACTCGTTCGAAGCATCGCGCCAACGCGTCCCTCGACTGGCTCGTTCCTTCAGTCGCCCGGTCGGCGGAGCTATCGCACAGACATTCCCGAACCGTTCACATCGATCGGTCGCCAGGCAGCTCCAGCGTCCACGGAAAGCGCGGGTTTCGGCGGGCGCTCAACAGCGCCGATGGCCCGCGCCATCAGTCCCGCCAACACAGCCTCTTGTTCCGCGGTCAGATCCAGGAGAGGCGCGCGAACTGGCCCGGCGGGACGGCCCGAGACGCGAAGGCCCGCCTTGACGATGCTGACCGCATAACCGCGACGCTGGTTCCTCAGCGCGAGATAAGGGATGAAAAAGCTCCGCACCGCTTCGCTCACATACGCGCCGTCGCCTGAATGGACGGCCGCGAAGAAGCGCTGCGCATATTCAGGCGCAAAATTGAAGATGGCGGAAGAATAGGTCGAGACGCCGATCGCCCGATTGGCGACGGCGAAAACCTCCGCCGTCGGCATCCCGCCGACGTAAACCAGCCGATCGCCAAGCGTGTCGCGAAGGCAGGTCAGTTGCTCGACATTGCCATGACCGTCCTTGAAGCCGATCAAGTTCGGGCACGCGTCAGCCAACCTTCGCATGGTATCGAGTTCGAACAGGCAATTGTCGCGATGGTAGACCACGGCGCCGATTCCAACGGCGCGGCAGATCGCGACGATATGTCGATAAAGCCCTTCCTGTTCGGCCTGGATCAGGTACTGTGGCAGCAGCAGAATGCCGTCCGCGCCGGCCTTCTCTGCTCGCTTGGCGAATTCAATCGCCAGCGCCGTGCCATAGCCTACGCCCGCGACGACGGGCAGCCTGCCGCCGGCGGATTCGACCGCAGCGGCGACGACGCTCTCGTATTCGCCGAGATGGAGCGAAAAGAACTCCCCGGTTCCACCGGCCGCGAACAAGGCTGCCGGGCGGTGACCAACGAGGTAGTCGATGTGGTCCTGATAGGGGAGTGGCGCAAAAGCGCCCTCGTCAGTGAAATGCGTGACTGGAAAGGACAGCAGTCCCGACCCGATAGCCGATTTCAAACGCTCGGGGGAACGCGCCATGATGCGATCTCTTCAGATTGGGAACACTGGATCAGGATCAGGACGCCGGTCCGCATCGCTGATCCGGCTTGAAACAGCCAGCCGTCCCGAAGACGGGCGTGGAGGGCGCCCACGCCTCCATATTCCGCTAGAGAGCGGCGCCGCCGCTCCCTTGGCGAGGCTCATTCGTCCGCCGACATCATGGACCGGAACGGCGAACTCCCTTCGGGCTGTCCGCCGCCGGTCATATGAGCTGCGACCCAAGCGCGACTATCCGACAGCGTCGCGTTGGCTACGGTAGAGCCGATCAGATTTCGGCCGACACGTAGCTGGTGATCTCCATGCCGATGCATACTTCCACGATAACGGGCGTCGTCCAGGACATATTTCGCTCCCTTGACCGTTGGTGAGGGCGGACCGTCCGCCCGCGCTGGAGAGTATATCGGGAGCAACGTGACGACAAGGAGATTCGTATGATGACCTTATATCTGATATGCGCAAATCCGGCCTCGCCGCGGGGTCGTCCGGGGCGCGCGTCTCCGGAGCTCGCCGCTCCGGGTCGAGGAACGCGGGTCGTTGGGGTGGCATGGTCTAGGCGGTCTCATCGGCGGCTTAAGCGCGGACTTTGTGGCGTTGGCGGCTTGTGTAATAATCGTCTGGCGGGGAATTGATCGGCAAACCGGGTGAAGAAAAGCAAAACGCTCTCTCTTGCGATGGGCCCGGCGCTCAATCGGACCCAGGAGCTGACTCAGCGCCTGACTGCCGAGATTCTCAGCGGCCGGCTGCAGCCGGGCGCTCGTCTGCCGACCGAGCAGGAGCTCTCGCTCGCCACGGGCGTCAGCCGCACGGTGGTGCGGGAGGCGGTGGCGGCGCTCCGGGCGGACGGCTTGGTGATGACCCGCCAGGGGCTTGGCGCATTCGTTCCGGCGGACGTGCAGCGCCGGCCATTTCGCATCGATCCCGATGGGGTGAAATCCGCCAAGGACGTGCTGCAAATCCTCGAATTGCGGATGGGCCTGGAGATCGAAGCCTCGGGGCTCGCCGCCGAGCGCCGGACAAACCAGGACCTCGTCCAGATAGAGGCGGCCCTGCGGTCGGTCGAGGCCGAGATCGAAGTCGGCGGCAACGCGGTCGACGCCGACTTCGGGTTCCATCTGGCCATCTTTCGCGGCGTCCACAATCGCTACTTCCCGCAACTCCTCGAGTTTTTGGGGAATTTCATCATTCCTCGCCAGATCCTCAATGTCGCGAGCGGCGGCGACCCGGACCGGCTGCGATATCTGCGCCGGATTCAGACCGAGCACGTTGCGATCTATGAAGCAATTCGTGACCAGAACATCGCAGCCGCCCGCAAAGCGGCGCGCCGGCACCTGTCGAACTCTCTGAGTCGATATCACGAGTTAAGCTCCCGGCCCTCGCGTCGCGCCCAAGCCTCAAGGCTCGCCGCGGCCGACGATTAGCGGCGCAGAGGGCGTGTGGGCGCAGAGCACGCGGCGTGGAACGTCAGCGCGTGAGTTGCGTGAGGCCCGTCGGCGGCCCATCGATCGCGGTCCAGCCGCCGTCGACGAACAACGTGCTCCCGCTCACATAGCTCGCCGCGTCGGAAGCCAGGAAGGCAACGGCGCAAGCGACTTCATCGGCTTTGCTCCAGCGATTGAACACGGTGTGCGCCGCGTAGAGCTTGTGAATGTCGGGCCGCTGTTTGAACGGTTCGGTTAGCGCCGTCTCCGCGATGCTCGGAGCGATCGCATTGACGCGGACGCCGAAGCGGCCGACTTCCGATGCGAAGCCCTTGACCAACAAGCCGATCGCCGCCTTGGTGCTCCCGTAGACCGCAAGGCCCGGCTCGATCGTGACCGCGCGTACGGAAGAACAGGCGATGATGCTGCCCCCTCCCTGCTCCGTCATGATGCGCCCGAACGCCTGGAAGAAATAGACGGCCCCCTTGAGGTTGAGGGTGACGACGCGATCAAGGTCCTCCTCGGTGTAGTCGAGGATCGTCTTGCGGATATTCAGTCCCGGCGTGGTGACGGCGATATCGACCCGTGGATGCTTCGCTCTGACGAGGTCAGCCAGGGATTTGACCGCCGAAGCGCTCGCGGCGTCGGCGAGGATCGCCTCGGCTGCGCCGCCCCGGTCACGAATTCCCGCCGCCGTCGCCTCGGCGCCGCCGCCATCTCGATCGGCGCAAACCACGGTCGCGCCCAGCTCGGCCAAGGCCTCGGCCGACGACTTGCCGATTCCCGAGGCGGCGCCGAGCACCACCGCGAACTTGCCGCTCAGATCGAACAGACGCCGATAGTCGGTCATGCCCGCCCTCATCCTCCAGTTTGCGGCCGGCGTAATCCCCGCGATGTCCGCCGATGTTGCGCCGGCACACCCTCTCGCCAGGCTGGCGCTTGACCTCGAATACTAATATATTAGTTTTGATCGAGACTGGGAAGCACCATCATGAGATCGAGGCAAGCCCGGTGACTGCGCTCCCGTCGACCGAAGCAACTTCGATCCGCAGGCCTTGGGCGGGCGGCGTCGGCGGCCGCGGGATCGGGGCCAGGATCTACGCGGAATTGCGCGCCGAATTGGTCTCTCTCCAACGCCTGCCGGGCGAACCGATTTCCGAGGCGGAGCTGGCGCGGTCCTACGGCTTCAGCCGCACGCCGGTGCGCGAGGCGGTGCGCAAACTCGCTCACGAGGGGCTTATTGAGATATTTCCGCAGTCGGGAACGTTCGCGGCCCGCATTCCGCTTGCCGCGCTTCCCGAGACGATCGTCATTCGCAAGGCGCTGGAGGAGACGTCGGCGCGATTCGCCGCCGAGCGCGGCCAGCGCAGCCAGGTCATCGCCCTCCTCGCCCACTTGGAGCGCCAGCGCGAAGCGAGCAGAGCCGGCGATCGCGATGCCTTTCACCAGGCGGATGAGGCGTTTCACGGCGCCATCGCCGAGGCTGCGGGCTATCGCGGAATCTGGGCGCTGGTCGAACAAGTCAAAGTTCACGTCGATCGCTACCGGCGCCTGACATTGCCGCAGGAAGGCCGCATGGCGCGCGCCATCCGCGAACACGCCGCCATCGCGGCTGCAATTGAATTGGGCGACGGCATGCGCGCCGCTCTGGCGATGGGCGTACATCTCGACGGACTTCTCGCCGACCTTCCGGACATTCGCCGTCTCAATCCCGACTATTTTGCCGACGACGCGCGGACTCGCAAACCGCCGGTCGGCGGCCGAAAAACACGGCCTCGCCATAAGAAGGCCGCCAGGGAGGAAAGCCATGCGGAGACCGAGGAGCGCCGCTGCTGAATTCGGAGCCGTATCGCTCGGCGAACACCGCAGGGCGGTAGGCCAAATGTCGACAGGCGGCGACTGCGCCCCGCCGAGGGCCTCGAACGCTAAGTCTGCGGTCAACGCGGCGCGGGAGCCGCTTGTTCTGCGCGCGCTCGACCGTGTGGCCGAGACGATCGTTGTCGGCGCGCTGCTTGCGGAGCTCCTTCTCGTGCTGGCCAACGTGGCGGCGCGCGTCTTCTTTCGCCAATCATTCCTGTGGTCGGACGAGGTCGCCCGCTTGGTGCTGTCGATCCTGGCGTTCATCGGCGGCGCCGTGGCCTATCGGCGGCGCGACCACGCGCAGGTCCGCCTCATTCTCAACCTCGTCGCGAGACCGGTCGAGCGAGTCTGCCTTGCGCTCGCCGACATCGTCGTCTTCTTCGTCAGCGGGCTGATCGGCGTCGCCTCGATCCAGTTCATCGCCGCAGGCTGGGCTGAGCGCACGCCGATCCTGCAGGCGCCTGCCGCGCTGATCGCACTCCCGCTTCCTGTCGGCATGACCCTGATGGCGTTCTACGCGGCCGCGCGCGTCTGGCGCGAACATGGGCGACTGGCGCTCATCGTCGCCGCGCTTTTTCTTGCCGCGACGGCGCTCGCGGCGACGACTTATGGCGCATGGCTGCCGGCTCTGGGCGACGATTCCTCGATCATCGCCGCGCTCGGTCTCTTTTTCGCGGCGATATTCGCCAGTGTTCCGGTCGGATTTGTCCTGCTGCTGGCCGCCGCGTCCTATCTGTGGACGAGCGGCTCGGCGCCGCTCATCGTCCTGCCGCAAACCATGGTCGCCGGCGCCGGGAATTACATTCTCCTCGCGGTTCCCTTTTTCATCCTCGCCGGGCTGGTCATGGAGCGGGGCGGGATCAGCGTGCGGCTTATCAGCTTCGTCCACGCGCTGGTCGGTCATTTGCGCGGCGGTCTGCTGCAGGTCGCGGTGGTCAGCATGTATGTGATCTCCGGCCTTTCCGGCTCGAAGCCCGCCGACGTCGCCGCTGTCGGCACGATCATGCGCGACGAAGTCAGCGCCCGTCACGGCGCTCCGGAAGGCGCAGCCGTGCTCGCGGTCTCGGCGATCATGGGCGAGACGGTGCCGCCGAGCATCGCCATGCTGATCGTCGGTTCGATCACCAATGTGTCGGTGGCCGGCATGTTCATCGGGGGCCTGATGCCCGCGGCCGTGATTGCGCTCTGCCTGATGACGCTCATTGCTATCCGCGCCCGTCGCGCCGGCGCGCTCCCCGCTCCCCGCGCCCCGCTGCAGACGGTTGCGCGCGCCGGGCTTGATGCGATTTTGCCCCTGCTCATGCCCGGCATGCTGCTTGCCGGGATTGTTTTCGGCCTCGCTACGCCGACTGAGATCGCCGCGCTCGCCGCTGTTTATGGCGTTGTGCTCGCCATGTTCATCTATCGCGAGATGACTGTCGCCGATTTCCTGCGTGCAGTTCGGAACACGGCGGCTCTGACCGGCGTGCTGTTGTTCATCTTTACCGCCGCCTCGGCTTTTTCCTGGGTGTTGACGATCGCATACCTGCCTCAGCGGCTGGTCGATCTGCTCGCCGCCGGCCATGGCAATACGACGATCTTCATGATCGGCTCGATCGCGCTCCTGATCTTTGTCGGCGTGCTGCTCGAGGGCTTGCCGTCGCTCAATGTGCTAGCGCCTCTCTTGCTGCCGATTGCGGTGAAGCTCGGCTTCAGCGGCCTCCACTTCGCCATTGTGCTGATCATCGCGATGGGCGTCGGCGGCTTCATGCCGCTTGCCGGCGTCGGATTTTATGTCTGCTGCGCCGTGATGCGATGCGACATCGAGCCGGCCTCGCGTGCGATGCTGCCCTATCTCGTCGTGGTTCTCGCCGGCCTTTTGATTGTCGCCTTCGTGCCGTGGGTTACGCTCGCATTGCCGAACCATTTCGGGTTTCACGGCTGAGAGGGCATCGGCGCCGGGAGAGAAAGTCAGCCAGGGAGGAATTCATGAACCGAAGAGAACTCATCGGCGCCGCCGCCGGCGCCGCGGCGGCGACACTGGCCATGCCCTATGTCGCGCGCGGCGCGGCGCCTCTGACGCTGCGCTTCGCCCATTTCGCGCAGGAGGATCATCCAGCCAATATCGCCGCCAAGCAGTTCGCAAGCCGCATCGCCGAGCGCACCAACGGCGCGATCCGGATCATGATCTTCCCCAACAACCAGCTCGGCGGGCCGCCGGAGCAGGCCCAGCAGATCAAGCTCGGAACGATCGACATGGGCCTGCCGACCCAGGGTCAGCTCGACAAATACGACAAGGCCTTCGGCGCCGTCATGCTGCCCTTCATCTTCGACAGCCGGCCGCTCGTGTTCCGCGTTCTCGACGGGCCGGCGATGGATTGGCTCGGGCCGGTCGCGGAAAAGCAGGGCTTCATCCTGTTGCGCAATTGGGACTATGGATTTCGCAACGTCACCAACAGCGTGCGGCCCATCAACGCGCCTGAGGACGTCAAGGGCCTCAAACTTCGCACGCCGCCCGAACTGCAGATCCAGGCTTCGATGGAGGCCCTGGGCGCAGTCGTCCAGGCGATCGCCTTTCCCGAACTCTATCTGGCGCTCGCGCAGAAGGTCGTGGACGGGCAGGAAAATCCGATCGCCGTGATCTACTACAACAAGCTCTACGAGGTGCAGAAGCATCTCGCGATCACCAGGCACATCTACAACAACATGATTCACACGGTCGGAGTGAACACCTGGATGAAGCTGACGCCGGAGCAGCAGACGATCTTCCGCGAGGAGAGCACAGCCGCCGGCGACCTGATGCGCAAGCTGATGGAGGAAGGCGAAGCGGACCAGATCAAGAAGCTCGAAGCCGCGGGCCTTGCGACGACGCAGCCCGATCTCGCCCCGTTCCGCGCCCTGATGGAGCCTGCGTATCAGCGGATTGCCGACTATGCCGGCGCGGATAACGTCAAGAAATTCCGCGCCATGGTCGATGAAGCACGCAAGGGGTGAAAGCGGGCGCGCCGCCGCTACATCGGCGAGAACCTGGTCGACTTGATGATTTTGCACTCCTGATGCTGGACGTTGCCCGCGTCGGCGCTCTTCTTGCGGTAGGCGACCCAGTCGGGATCGGCTTCGAGCGCTTCCCGCCGGCGCTCGCGGTCGGCCTGACTCTTAAAGCCCCAGAAAAACACAACCTGGTTGACCGTCCCGACATCGGTGGTGAAGACGCCGATCGGCTGGCCCAGGTGGCGAACATGGATCGGCATGCCCTCGGCCTCGTACAATTTCATCCAGTCGCCGAGGCGCCCTGGGACCATGGTGTAGGTCCGCAGATCAATGATCATCGCTGTCTCCCCTGGCGAGCGCCGCCGGCGCCCGGCCGGCGCGTGACCGGCGGCGGCTAAGGTTTGGCCGCGGCCTCGGGCGCCGGATAGGCGCTGACGAAGCCATTGCGGTTGGGCATGTTGATCTTCGCGAGATTGTCGGCGTCGAGCGTCGTGTCCAACGGCACGATCCCGTTGAGGAACAGCACGTAGGCCGAAACCGCATAGACTTCGTCGGGCGTGAGCGACTGCGGCGCGTTCAGCGGCATGGCGCGGCGCACATAGTCGAACAGCGTCGTCGCATAGGGCCAATAACTGCCGACTGTCTTTTCGGGCTTCTTGTCGCGCAGCGTGCCCAAGCCGCCGACCAGCCGGTCCATCGGCTTGCCCTCGCCGCGGGCGCCGTGGCAGGAGGCGCATTTTTCGGCAAAGATCGCCTCGCCCTGCCGTGCATCGCCGCGCCCAGGCGGCAGCCCAGCGCCGTTCGGCGATACGTCGATGTCCCAGCCGGCGATCTCTTGCGGCGTCGCCTTGCGGCCAATGCCGTAGGGCTCGCCTGCGCAGGCGGCGCCGGCAGCCAGAGCGGCGGCGATCGCAAGCGTCAGGCGCGCCATTCTATCCGGCATTGGAGACCGCGCCTCCTGCCGCCACGCTCCAATTCTGAATCGCGTTGTAATGATAGTAGGATCGGGCGTCGCGCAGCTTGAGCAGCGCCTCCCGGGTCGGCTGCACGTAGCCCGCCTCATCGGTGACGCGGCTCGCGAGCAGCGCGGGCCCGCCGTCCCATCGCCAGGGCGCGCGGAACCGCGTCAGGCACTTCGACATCACCGGCTCCTGCAGCGCCGCGTCGCGCCAGGAAGCGCCGCCGTCGGTCGTCACTTCAACCCGCGCGACCTTGCCAAGACCGGACCAGGCGAGGCCTGAGATCTCGTAGAATCCGGGTGAGCCGAGCCGCTGTCCTCCGGAAGGAAAGGTGATCACCGACTTGGCGTGCATGACAAAGTTGAATTGCCGCGCCACTCCGTCCGGCATCAGCATGGTGTACTTCGAGGTCTCCTCGCGCGTCTGGAACGGTTCAGCCCCAAGCTTCAGCCGCCTGAGCCACTTGACGTTGGCGTTGCCCTCATAGCCCGGCAGCAGCAGGCGCAGCGGATAGCCCTGCTCCGGTCGCAGCCGCTCGCCGTTCTGCGCGTAGGCGAGGAGGGCGTCGTCGAGCGCTTTTTCGATCGGGATGCTGCGCGTCATCGCCGCCGCGTCGGCGCCCTCGGCCAGCATCCACTTCGCCTCCGGCCTCACCCCGGCTTCGGCGAGGATCGTGGCGAGCGGGACGCCGGTCCATTCGCAGCAACTGAGCAGGCCATGAGTGTCCTGGACCGTCAGTTCCGGTTTCGGCGCGCCCCAGTTCTGGGTGTTGCCGGAGCATTCGAGAAAACAGACCCGCGACACCGACGGAAATCGTCTCAAATCCTCCATGGCGAAGATCATCGGCTTCTCCACCATGCCATGGACGATCAGCCGGTGCTCGAGCGGATCGATGGTCGGCGTCCCGGCATGATGACGCTCGTAGTGAAGCCCGTTCGGAGTGATGATTCCGGAAAGATCCTGAAGCGGGGTCAGGCTGAACGACGACAAGCGCGTCGGCGGCTCGGGCAAGCCCTGTCGATAACGGCGCACGACGTTGGCTTCAAAACGGGAGGGCCGCCCATAGGGCGGGCTCATGACCTCCTGCTCCGGGCTCAAGCTGCCATTCGGGAACCGAAGGCGGCAGGTTGGCCCCTTCCTGCGCAAGCGCCGGGCCCGACGCAAGCGCTGCGGCGGCCGCGCCCGCCCCAGCCTCGATCAGGCCTCGACGAGTGATGGCCCGCGCGACCCGGGCCGCCTCGGGCTTGGCCCCGTCGGGCGCGTTGTTTGATTCGGACGTCCGTCTGATCGCGGAATCCTCCGGCTGGCGGCGGCCTCCGTCGCCTCGGCGCGTCAGTGCAGCCGCGACACGTAGTGGGCCAGCGCTTTCATCTCCAGGTCGCCGAGCGGGTACACAATCTCCGCCATGCCCGAGGCGCCGGTCGAGGTTCGAGCCCCTGATTTGAAGTCGCGGAGGGCGGTATAAACGTAGTCCTCGCGCTGACCCGCCAGCCGCGCGATGTTGTCCACTCCCTCGAAATGGTCGCCGTGGCAGTTCGTGCAATGGATCGCCTGAGCAACCTTGCCGCCAAGCTCGGTATCCTGCGGCGCATTGTCCGGCGGCGCCGGCGTGTTGGGCGCCGGCAGCGAGGCAAAATAGGCCGACACGTTGCGAAGGTCGTCGTCGCTGAGCTGTTCAGCCATCGCGTTCATCACCTCGTTCTTGCGCACGCCCTTGCGGAAGAACACGAGTTGGAACTGCAGATAGAGGTCTGGCTCCCCGGCCAGGTTCGGGACATTCTTGTCGGCCGCGAGCCCGTCCGCGGTGGCGATGCCGTCGACGCCATGGCACGCGAAACACCCGGCAGACTCCGCCCTGGCCTTGCCGGCGGCTGGATTTCCTTCCGCCGCCATCGTGGCGACGGGAAGGGCCACGCTGAACGCCACGATGATCCAGGCCAGGATTCGCATCGTCGTACGGTTCTCACACGTATAGGGGGGATAAAAACGCCTCGCCCTGGCGTCTGAAGTCGCCAGGGCGAGGATTAGTTCCGACGGTCAGATTACTTACGACTTGCCATCGTACCAGATGCGATAGATCGCGCCGGCCTGATCGTCCGAGATCAGGAGCGAGCCATCCATCGGGCTGACGACCACATCGGCCGGGCGGCCCCAGTACTTGTTGTCCTTGATCCAACCCCAGGCGAACGGCTGCTGCGTAGCGTTCTTGCCATCCGGGTCAGCCTGGATCCGGACAATCTGGGCCCCAGTATGCACAAACTGGTTCCAGCCGCCGTGTTCGGCGAGGAAGATGTTGTTCCTGAACTCAGCCGGGAAGCTGTTCCCGGTATAGAACTTCATCCCGAGCACCCCCATGTGCGGCCCGACGTTCAGCACTGGCGGAGTGAACTCGCTGCACTTGTGGCCCATGCTGTATTTCGGATCCGGAATGTCACCCTGGTGACAATAGGGATAGCCGAAGTGCTCGCCGTACTTGGTCAGGTGGTTGAGCTTGTCGGACGGGATGTTGTCGCCCATCCAGTCGCGCGCATTCTCGGACCACCAGAGTTGGCCGGTGCGCGGATCGACGTCGCCGCCGACGCTGTTACGCTGGCCGAGCGCAGCCACCTCCGACAGACCTTCGTCCGGATTGACATGGCGATACTGAGCCGTGCCCGACGGGATCATGCAGACGTTGCAGGGCGGGCCGACCGGAATGTAGAACCAGCCCGGAGCCTGGGGATCCGCAACCATGTACTTCCAGCCGTGCGAGGTGTACGGCGGGAAGTCGCTGTAGACGACCTCGCCCTTTGGATTGTCCTGATTGTTGGCGATATCCTTGTAGCGATAGATCTTGTCGATGTCGGTGACGTAGAGGTTGCCGTTGTAGACGCCGATGCCGGTCGGTTGCCGCAACCCCTTGATGATGACCTTCGACACCCACTTGTCGCCCTGCTTCTTCAGCGCGAACACGTGATCGGTCCAGCAGCCGGCGTAGAGGGTGCCGTCATTGCCAAACGCCATCTGGCGGGCGCAGTCCAGCTGATCGGCCAGGACTTCGATATGGAAGCCGGGCTGCAGCTTGATGTTGTCTTTGACGAGGCCAACCAGTTCGTCATGCGGCGTCGGCAGCGGCTGGCCCGGATAGGGGTGCGTGCCATGCTGCTGGGCCGTCTCGTCGGCCATGAACCAGTCCGCCGGCGGGTGGTTCCAGTAATCAGCGGAGTTGCCGTTGTACTTGATCAGCGGGGCATCCTCAGCCCGCGCCGCGCCGGTTGACGCGACTCCCCAGAGCGCGATCCCCGTCACGCAGGCGGCGCCCACCACCGGCCGCAGTAGTCCAAATCTCAGCCTTCCCAGTCGCATAGTTTCCTCCTCACATATTCGTTCTTGTAACCTACGCCGACGCGTCACCGCCGCGCCCTACTTCGACCTCGGCCAGCGGCGAGAGTGAGCGGACCCAGGCGGGGCCGCATTACGTTACGCCGGCCCCACTTGTCTGACAACCCGATATCGGCCCGAAGCGCAAAAAAAACTCTCGGCCTAGCCCGGCGGCTCCAACGGCACCATCGGATTGATCGCGTCGTCGGGCTCGACAAGCCGCTGCGTCTCCAGCATCGCCTGGAACGGGCCGCCCGGTCGACTGACCGTCGCCACCGCAAGGGCGTAGCTATTGAGCGCCGACCCCGACCACACGCGGTAGACGCGAATGTGCACGGAGCCATCAGGGATGTTGACGGTCCTGTCGTCGGCGAGCTTCACTTCCGTGCCGGGCGCGACCGCCTGCGTCACCATCTTTGCATAGGCTGCGTCGACCTCGCCCGGGTCCGCCTTCTGCGCCCATACGACGCACGATTCCGGATCGAGCCGCGTCGCGAGCACGAACCGTCCGGCCGGATCGTGCACCGCCCAGGCCTTGCCGGAACCAGGCACGCCGCCGCCGGCGAACGACATTATCTTGCCGTCTCGGTTAGGCCTTCCTGCGAATACCGCGAGCGCCTGGGGGTTGGTGATCGGCGGCAAATTCTGTTCATCCGCCCAGTCCCACACCGTCGTGAGATGGCCGAACTTCGCCACGCAGACATCGCTGAACAGCTTCACGAAATTCGTAGCCGCCTCATCGGCCCGCGCAGGGCTCCCGATCATTGCAAGCGTAACGGCCGCGGCGAATGCAAGTCGTTTCATCGCGCTTTCCCTCGTCGCAAGTCGTCGTCGTAACGCGGTCGTAGCGCGGTTTTGCGAGCTTGACCAGCCGACCCCAGAGCAACGGCGCGCCGCCGGCAATGGACTGGCCACGATCGCCAACTTATAATGTTGTCTGATGACCGTCCATTCGGATATCGCGACGAGGCTCCGAGACGATCGCCGATGACGTTTTGCCGCGCTATTGCCTTTTGCTTTGCGGTCGCGGCGGCCTTTTGGTCGAGCGTGTCCGCATCGCCAGCGTCGTCCGACGACGCAATGGGCATCGCGCTCGAGGGATTTCCATACCCTTATCCGGTCGAGTTCCTGCCCCTTACCGTCGAAGGCGAGGATTTGCGCCTCGCTTATATGGATGTCGCCCCAGCCGGCCCGCCGACCGGGCGGACAGTCGTGCTTCTGCACGGGCGAAACTTTCCCTCCAGCTATTGGGCGCCGACGATCAGGGCGCTCGCCGAGGCGGGCTACCGGGTCGTCGCCCCGGATCAAATCGGCTTTGGCAAATCGTCGAAGCCCGGATTTGCCTATAGCTTCGACGCGATGGCGCGCGCCACGATCGCCCTGCTCGACAGTCTTCATGTCGACCGCTTCGACCTGGTGGGACATTCCATGGGCGGGATGCTGGCGGTCCGCCTGGCCCGAGCCGATGGCCCGCGCATCGACCATCTCGTCCTCTATTCGCCGATCGGCCTCGAGGACTATCGGTTCTATGTCCCGCCGGTGACCGACGAGGAGCTGGCGCGGCGCGAACGCGCGCTGACCGCCGATGGCTACCGCAATCAACTGATGACCAACTATGCGCTCAGCCTTCCGCCGGCCGCGATCGAGCCGTTCGTCCAGCTGCGCGAAAAGATCAGGGAGAGCGGCGAATATCCGCGCTGGCTGAAGTCGTTCATCGCGTCCTACCAGATGATCTACACCCAGCCGGTCGCGCACGAGATCCCGCTCATCGACCGCCCGACCCTGTTCATCATGGGCGCCAACGACCACAACGCGCCGGGGCGACCCTTTGCGCCGCCGGACTTACGAGACAAGATGGGCCACAACGCCGCGCTGGCGCAATCGCTCGCGGCGCGCATGGCCAATGCCCGAGCCGTGGTGTTCGAGGGCGTCGGCCATTTGGGACATCTGGAGGCGACCCAACGCTTCAACGAGACGCTTCTGAACTTTCTCCGACAATAAGGCCGGGCGAAGCATGGCGGTCGTCGGCGGTCAGGGAGCGCGAAACGAATGGGATCGGGAATGCGGCGCCTTGGGCTGAGGCGGGCAGCGGTCGCCGGCCTCGCCGCTTTGGCCGGCGGCGCCGCGCCTGCCCATGCGCGCATCACGCGAATCGAGATCGCGACCGTCTCGTCCCCGACGTTCGACGGGGCCTCGTTCGGCGCCGCGGGCAAATACGAGAAGCTGGCCGGACGGTTTTTTGGCGAGGTCGATCCTGCCGATCCCTTGAACGCCCTGATCGCCGACATCAGGCTCGCGCCGCGAAACGCGCGCGGCATGGTCGAGTATTCCGGCGACCTTCTCATCATCCGCCCGATCGACGCGGCCAAAGGGAACCATCGCCTGCTGTTCGATATCAACAACCGGGGCAATATCCTGTCGTTCGGCCTGTTCAACGACGCGGCGAAGAACAGCAACGACCCGTCCACCGCCGCGGACGCCGGCAACGGCTTCATGATGCGGCAGGGCTATACGCTCGTCTGGGGCGCCTGGGACGCGGTTTCGGGGACGCGGCCGGACGTCGGCGGCGGACCCTTTTTGCTCGACGCGCCGGTCGCGCGGAACCCCGATGGCTCAGATGTTGTCGGGCCGAGCCTCGAGGAGTTCGTCATCGACGACGACAAGACGTCGGTCGAGCGATTGACTTATCCGGCCGCGAGCCTCGACACCGGCAGGGCGGCTCTCACGTTCCGCGCCCGGGTCGACGACGAGCCGACGCCCGTCCGCGCCGACCAATGGCGCTACGACCCCGGCGGCGCGAGCATCAGCCTCTTGCCCGAAGGGACGAAGTTCAAATCGGGCATGCTCTACGAACTGGTCTATCCGGCCAAGGATCCGAAGGTCGCCGGACTGGGTTTCGCGGCGACGCGCGACCTCGCGGCGTTCCTTCATTACGCCGATGCGGACGACGCAGGGCATCCCAATCCCCTCGCCGGCGCCGTGCGGCAGGTCTACACCACCTGCGTCTCGCAGCCATGCCGGTTCATGCGCGACTTCGTGGCGCTCGGGTTCAACCAGGACGACAGCCCGGCGCCGGCCGAGACCGGCGGCCATTTGCGCCGCAAGGCGATCGACGGCGTCCTCAATTGGGTCGGCGGCGGGAGCGGCCTTTTTCTCAACTATCGCTTCGCCCAGCCGTTCCGCACCCATCGGCAGCATATCGCCCGCTGGTATCCCGAATTCGAATTCCCGTTCGCCTATCAGACGACGACAGACCCCGTGACCGGCAGGACCGACGGACGGTTGCGTCGCTGCGCCGCCAGCGAAACCTGCCCCAAGATCATCGAGGCCAATTCCGACAACGAATATTGGGCCAAGGACGGCGCGCTGGCGCATGTCGATGCCGAGGGCCGCGATCTCATGGACGCGAAGGATGTCCGCATCTACCTCATCGCCGGCCGGCCGCATGGAGACGGCGTTCCGGTTTCCGGGCCGGGCATCTGTCAGGAGCCGCGCAATCCGCTGGTCGGAAATCCTGCGCTGCGGGCTTTGCTGGCGGCGCTGGACGCCTGGACGGCGGAAGGCGTCGAACCTCCCGACAGCATGGTCCCGCGCGTCGGCGATGGGACGTTGGCCGGCCCTGCTCGGCAGGAGGTCGGGTTTCCGCAGATTCCGCAGGTTCCCTACCTCGGCCGAATGCACGAAGGCGATCTCATGGACTTCGGACCCCAGGCAGGGGAGGGCATTCTGACCGTTCTGCCGCCGCATCGATTGGGCTCCCCCTATCCGGCGCTGGTTCCGAAGACAGACGCCGACGGCAATACGCTGGCCGGCGTCCGGTTGCCGGACATCGCCGCGCCGGTCGCGACCTACACCGGCTGGAACCTGCGCAAGAACCCGCCGGACGAAGGTTGCGACGCGAGCGGGATGGTCATTCCCTTCGCCCGCACGAAGGCGCAGCGGATGGCGAGCGGCGACCCACGGCTATCGCTCGAGGAGCGCTATTCCGGCCACGAGTCTTACGTTCGCGCGGTGACCGAAAGCGCGCACGACCTCGAGCGTCGCCGGCTGCTTCTCGATGAGGATGCTGAGCGATACATCAAGGCGGCCGAGGACAGCGACGTCGGCCGATAACCGCAACCGCGTGCGCTTGACGATTGGCGGCGGCGCCTGCGAGATGACGGGAAAATCCTTCGAAAGATCGCCGGGTCAGGGAGGAGAGATGCCCCTAACGACAGCGCCCCGCACGCCCGAGGGCGCCGGACCTTTGTCATGAGACTGGGCCACGCGCCGGAGAAGAGCGTGCTCGATCCCATCGAGACAGCCTCCCGGGATGAGATCACAGCCCTGCAAACGCGTCGAATGGCGGCCACGCTGCGCCGTACCTACGACAACGTCCCGGCGATCCAGGCCAAGTTCGACGCGCAGGGCGTCAATCCCGCCGATTTCCGCACCCTCGCCGATCTGGCACGCTTTCCATTCACATCCAAGGCGGATCTCAGGATCAACTACCCATTCGGTCTTTTGGCCGTGCCGAGAAATCAGCTCGCCCGGGTTCACGCCTCGTCGGGCACGACCGGCAAGCCGACTGTGGTCGGCTATACGCAAAACGATCTCGACATGTGGGGCGACGTTGTCGCCCGGACGATCCGCGCCGCCGGCGGGCGGCGGGGCATGACGGCTCACAACGCCTACGGCTACGGCCTTTTCACCGGCGGACTCGGCTATCATTACGGCGCCCAGCGGCTCGGCTGCGCGGTCGTCCCGGTGTCTGGCGGCATGACCGAAAGACAGGTCCAATTGATCTGTGATTTTGAGCCCGACATCCTGATGGCGACCCCGTCCTACGCTTTATGTTTGGTCGACGAGTTTCGCGCCCGTGGGCTCGATCCGCGCCGCTCGTCGTTGAAACTCGGCTCCTTCGGGGCCGAGCCATGGACCAATGCGATGCGCGGCGAGCTTGAAGAGGCGTTCGATATCGACGCGCTCGACAGCTACGGCCTCTCCGAGGTCATCGGCCCGGGCGTCGCCGGCGAGTGCGTGGAGACCAAGGACGGCCTCCACGTCTGGGAGGATCACTTCTACCCCGAGATCATCGACCCCGACACGGGTGCGGTGAAGCCCGAGGGCGAATTCGGCGAGCTTGTCCTGACCTCGCTGACCAAGGAAGCGATGCCGGTCATCCGCTACCGGACCGGGGACCTGACCCGATTGCTGCCCGGCACCGCGCGCTCGATGCGGCGGATCGAGAAAATATCGGGCCGGTCGGACGACATGATGATCGTGCGCGGGGTCAATGTTTTTCCCACTCAGATCGAAGCGCTTCTGCTTGGCGTTCCCGCGCTTTCCGGCCACTACCAGATCATTCTGAGCCGCGAAGGCCGGCTCGACGAGCTCGAGGTCCAGGTCGAGGCTCGATCGTCGTCCGAATTGAACGAGGCGCGCGCGCATGGGGCGGGCGAGCTCGCGCACGCGATCAAGTCGAGGATCGGCGTCAGCGCCCACGTGACCATCGTCGCGCCGGCGGAAATCGAGCGTTCGGCCGGGAAGGCGAGGCGCGTTATCGACAAGAGGCCGAAGGCATGACCCCGACGACTGCGCCACCCTCGATGGCGATGCGTGCGGCCGGCTTGCCCGAGCGGGCGGCGCAGGAATGGTCGCAATCCCTGCCGGCGGAGACGAGCGACTATGAGGCCGATGTTCGTCGCTTCGGCGCGTTCTGGAGCCGGTCGGCGGCTCTTCTTCAGATGCTGCCGCCCAAGGCTCGACGCAACGAGGCCGAGCAGGCGTCGGCGGATACGACGCTCTCCGTCGCCCGCGCGTCCCGCGAGACTTTTCTCGCCGCCCACGTCGATGAGATCTACGGGCGCCTGACCCAGCAGAGTTCGATCTTCCGCCGCCTCGACGACCTCGTCTACGGCGCGGCGGAGCTCGTCCCGGGGCTGGTCCCGACCAGAGCCGAGGTCGACGCCGAGGCCGCACATCATCAAGGCCAGAAGGACGGCGTCGAGATCGACCAGGGTCTGTTCCTCGCCCACGTGCTCGCGCGCCCGATGATCGGCGAGCATCTGTGTCATGCGATGCTGCTGCCGCGGCCGGAGAGCGAGGCCCTGGGCGCCGAATTCGCCGCTCGCGGCTCGCTCGATCTCGGCGCGGCCCGCCTCACGAGACGAGGCAAGGCGGTCCATCTCGACATGATCAATCCGCGCTTCCTCAACGCCGAGGACGACACGACCCTGTCGCAGACCGAGCTCGCCGTCGATGTCGCGACCCTCGATCGAACGACCGACATCGCCGTCATGCGCGGCGTCGCGGTCGAGAACGAGAAATATCGCGGCAAGCGCATCTTTGGCGCCGGCATCAATCTCACCCACCTTTACCTCGGCAAGATTCCCTTCCTGTGGTTCCTGATCCGCGACCTCGGCTACGTGCACAAGCTTTTGCGCGGCGTCGCCAGGCCGGACAGCGTGCCCGACGACGTGAACGGCCGCGGGACCGAGAAGCTATGGATCGCCGCCCTCGATACTTTCGCCATCGGCGGCCATTGCCAGGCGCTTCTGGTCATGGACTATGTTCTCGCCGCCTCCGACGCCTTCATGACCTTGCCGGCCCGCAAGGAAGGCATCATTCCAGGCTTCGCCAATTTGCGCCTGCCGCGCTTCACCGGCGACCGCATCGCGCGTGAGGCGATTCTCTACGAGCGCCGACTGGCGTGCGACAGCGCCGAGGGGCGCCTCATCTGCGACGAGATCGCGCCCGCCGCCGAAATGGACCAGGCGGTCGATCGCGTCGTCGCGGGGCTCACCAGCGCCGGCGCCGTCAGCGCCATCGGCAACCGCCGCGCCTTCAGGGTCGGCCAGGAGTCGCTCGATCTCTTTCGCCGCTACGCATCCGTCTACGCGCGCGAGCAGGCCTATTGTCACTTCAGCCCGGCGCTTATCGCCAATCTCGAGCGCAACTGGGACGCAAAGAACAGGAAGGTCTAGAGGCCTGTTGGGCGCGGTCGCTGACCGGCGCCGGCCGGGTCATGCGACCCGGCCCTACAGGCGTCGCCGCTTCCTCCGAATGCGCGCTTGACGATCGGCGCTCGCGCCTGCCAGATGGTCAGACAATCATACGAATGAGCAGGGAGGACACATGCCGAGACCGACCGCAATCCGGAGCAGCCTCGCTTCAGTTCGTCGCCTGTGCGCCGCGCCGGCGCTTGCGCTCGTCCTCGGTCTGGCGAACGGCTTCGCCGGTCCCGCCTTCGCTCAGGATAAGGAAGTCGATCTCAGGCTCTCGCTCTGGGTCCCGCCGGCGCATCCGCTGACCGGGTCGGCCAAGGCCTGGGCGGACGACATCGCCAAGGATTCCAACGGCTCGATCAAGATCACGATCTTCCCCTCCGAGCAGCTCGGCAAGGCGTTCGATCATTACGACATGGCGCGCGACGACATCGCCGACATAACCTACGTCAATCCCGGCTATCAGCCGGGCCGCTTCCCGATCATCGCCATCGGCCAGATGCCGTTCACCTTCGGCGACGCTCGCAAGGGCACGGCGGCGCTCGACTCCTGGTATCGCAAATACGCGCCCACGGAGATGAAGGACACCCATTTCTGCCTCGCCTTCATTCACGATCCCGGCGCGCTGCACGCCCGCAAGAAGATCGTCATGCCGGAGGACCTGAAGGGCGCGAAGGTGCGCCCGGCGCAGAGCACGATCGCCGAACTCGTGAAGAGCCTCGGCGGCACGAACGTCCAGGCCTCGGCCCCGGAGGCGCGCGAGGTTCTCGAGCGCGGCGTCGCCGATGCGATCACCTTCCCGTGGGGCTCGCTCTACCTGTTCGGCATCGACAAGGTCGTCAAGCACCACATCGACGCGCCGCTCTACACGACCGTGTTCACCTTCTCGATGAACAAGGACAAATACGAATCCATGAGCCCGGCCCAGAAAAAGGTCATGGACGATCATTGCACGACCGACTGGGCGGTGAAGCTGGCCGGCCCGTGGGGCGACTTCGAGGCCGCCGGCCGCGACAAGATGCGAGCCGATCCGAGCCACGACGTCTACAAGCTCACCCCCGATCAGATGCACGCGTGGCAGGCGACGGTCGAGCCGCTTAAGGTGAGCTGGGCGGCCGCGGTCAAGCAGGCCGGCGCCGATCCTGACGCAGCGCTCGCCGAGCTCAACGCCGCGATCGCGAAATACGGCGCCGGCCCATGAGCTTCGCCTGGCCGCGGCGGAGCGGTCGGACGAAGGTCAATGCGATGGACCGCTTCATCGACGGCATCGAGCTCGCCGCCGCGGCCTTCATCGGCATTGTCGCGGTCGACATTTTCGTCTCCGTCCTCTTGCGCTACCTGTTCAGCGCCTCGATACCGGATTCCTACGATTTCGGCCGCCTGCTGCTCGGCATCCTCATCTTCTGGGGCATCGCGGCGACCAGCTACCGCGGCGGCCACATCACCGTCGACCTCGTCTGGGCCGCGGCGTCCCCGTGGGGGAAGCGCGCAATCGACGTCTTCGCGACGCTGGTGCTCCTGTTCGTGGTCACCGTCCAGACCGCGATGCTGTTCGACAAGGTGCGCACGACCAGGGCCGACCATGTCCTGACCTACGATCTTCACCTGCCGACCTGGCCGTTCTTCGCCGTCGCCTGGGCGGGCGACGTCTCCGCCGTGATCCTGATCGCGGTTCGCACCTACAGGCTCATTTTCCACCCCGAAAAGCTCGCCCCGGACCCGATCGCCAAGGCGCTCGAATGAGGCGCGCGCAATGAGCGCCGATGCGGCGGCCGTCCTCGGCTTCGTCGCGCTGTTCGGGCTGATTCTCATGCGCGTTCCGGTCGGGATGGCGATGGGCCTCGTCGGCGTGACCGGCTATGGCGCGATCGTCGGCGCCGGGCCGGCGCTGAAGATGGTCGGCCAGACCTCGATGCGCACCGTCACCGACTACACCTTCGGCGTCATCCCGATGTTCCTCTTGATGGGCGCCTTCGTCTCGGCCTCCGGAATGAGCCGCGAGCTGTTCCGGGCCGCCAACAGTTTTGTCGGCCATCGGCGGGGCGGCCTCGGCCTCGCCACGATCGCCGCCTGCGCCGGATTTGCCGCGATCAGCGGTTCGTCGGTCGCGACCGCGGCGACCTTCGCCACCGTCGCCTATCCCGAGATGCGGCGATACGACTATCCCCAATCCTTCGCCGCCGGCGTGATCGCCGCCGGCGGGACGCTCGGCGCCATCTTCCCGCCCTCGACCGTGCTCGCCGTCTACGGCCTGATCACCCAGCAGGACATCGGCAAGCTGTTCATCGCCGGGATCCTGCCCGGATTGCTCGCGGTCTCGATGTACATGCTGACGATCGCCGCGATCGGCCTCGCGCGGCCGGGCTTCCTTCCGGCGGGACCGCGCGCCGACTGGAACGAGCGGCTGAAGTCGCTGCGCGACGTGTGGGCGGCGCTGGCGCTGTTCGCATTCGTGATCGGCGGCCTTTACGGCGGCCTGTTCACGCCGACCGAAGCGGGCGGGGTCGGCGCCTGCGGCGCATTCCTCATTTCGGTCGCCCGCGGCCGGCTCAAACCGGCCGGCGTGCTGGCGGCGCTGTTGCAGGCGACGCGCACCGCCGCCGCGGTGTTCACCGTTCTCATCGGCGCGCTGCTGTTCGGCTATTTCCTCACCGTCACTCAGACGCCGCAACACGTCACCGAATTCCTCACCGGCCTCGGCGTCGGCCGCTACGGCGTGCTCGCGCTCATCATGCTGATGTATCTGGCGCTTGGCTGCCTCATGGACGCGATGGCGATGATCATCCTCACCGTGCCGATCGTCTTTCCGGTGGTGACGGCGCTCGGCTTCGATCCGATCTGGTTCGGGATCATCATCGTCATGACGGTCGAACTCGGGCTCATCCATCCGCCGGTCGGCATGAACGTGTTCGTGATCAAAACGGCGGTCAAGGACATCAGCTTCGCCACCATCTTCAAGGGCGTCGTGCCGTTCATCCTGACCGACATAATCAGGCTCATCATCCTGATCGCGTTTCCGGCGATCGCCCTAACCCTGCCGAGCCTGATGTAATATGAACCACTCTTATCCCGTTAGCGGCGAGATCCGCGGGCGGCCTGCTAAAGCGCATGACGGGATCGGCCAACAGCCAGACGTCGGCCCAGCACCCAGATACAATGCGACAAGAGCCAAATGACTCAAAGCCAATCGGGAAGAGGATCATCGACCATGGCGCGCAAGCGGCCGGAAGACCTACGCAGTCATCGCTGGTATGGCGTCAACGATTTGCGCGCCTTCGGCCATCGCTCGCGCACCGCGCAGATGGGCTACCAGCGCTCCGACTATGCCGGAAAGCCGGTGATCGCGATCGTCAACACCTGGAGCGACATCAATCCCTGCCACTCCCATTTCAAGCAGCGGGTCGAGGAGGTGAAGCGCGGCGTGTGGGAGGCGGGAGGGTTCCCGGTCGAATTGCCGGCGATGACGCTCTCGGAGCCGTTCCAGAAGCCGACGACGATGATGTACCGCAACTTTCTCGCGATGGAGACTGAGGAAGCGCTTCGCTCCTATCCCGCCGACGGCGCGGTGCTGATGGGCGGCTGCGACAAGACCACGCCCGCGCTGCTGATGGGCGCGATCTCGATGAACCTGCCGGCGATCTTCATGCCCGCGGGCCCGATGCTGCGCGGCTCGTGGCGCGGCGCCGCGCTCGGTTCGGGCAGCGACGTGTGGAAATATTGGGCCGAGCTGCGCGCCGGAACCATCACGCCTTCGGACTGGGAGGAGATCGAGCACGGCATCGCCCGCTCGCCCGGCCATTGCATGACGATGGGCACCGCCTCGACCATGACCAGCGCCGCCGAGGCGCTCGGCATGACGCTGCCCGGCGCCGTTTCGATCCCCGCCGCCGATTCCCGCCATGCGGTCATGGCGGTGATGACGGGCAAGCGCATCGTCGACATGGTCTGGGACGACCTCAAGCCGTCCGACCTGATCAGCGCCGATTCGATTCTGAACGCCGTCGCCGCGGTGCTGGCGATCGGCGGCTCGACCAATTCCGTCGTCCATCTGATCGCGCTCGCGCGCCGCGCCGGCCTTAAGCTCGATCTCGAAACCTTCGACAGGCAGGCGCGCGAGACGCCGCTCCTCGCCAACATCCGCCCGTCCGGCGCCTATCTCATGGAGGACTTCTACTACGCCGGCGGCCTGCCGGCGGTGCTCAAGCAACTGGCGTTAGGGGGACGGCTGAAGCGCGGCGCGCGCACGGTCAACGGCGCCACAATCGGCGACAATGTCGAAGGCGCCAAAATCTGGAACGAGGACGTCATCCGGCCGCTCAACAATCCGCTGGTTGCCTCCGACAGCCTCGCCATCCTGCGCGGCAACCTCGCGCCGGACGGCGCGATCATCAAGCCGCCCGCCGCCGAGACCCGCCTGCACAAGCATGCGGGCAAGGCGGTCGTGTTCAAGGACTATAACGATATGGCCGCGCGCATCGACGACCCCGATCTCGACGTCGACGAGAATTCGGTCCTCGTCCTGCAGCATGCGGGACCGATCGGCGCGCCGGGCATGCCCGAATGGGGCCAGTTGCCGATCCCGAAGAAGGTTCTCGCCAAGGGCGTGCGCGACATGGTGCGGGTTTCGGACGCCCGGATGAGCGGCACCAGCTACGGCGCCTGCGTGCTGCACG
Source organism: uncultured Alphaproteobacteria bacterium (assembly GCA_963806935.1). Lineage (GTDB taxonomy): Bacteria > Pseudomonadota > Alphaproteobacteria > Rhizobiales > Beijerinckiaceae > Roseiarcus. Next base: position 24,822 of record CAWEAT010000044.1, on the reverse strand, counting down.
TCGCTCCCGAGTCGTTCGTCGGCGGGCCGCTGGCGCTGGTGCGCGACGGCGACGTGATCGAGCTCGATATCCCCGCCCGCCGCCTGTCGCTCAGCGTGAGCGACGAGGAGCTCGCCCGGCGCCGCGCCCAGTGGCGCAAGCCCGCGCCCCGCTACGCCCGCGGCTACGGCCGCCTGTTCTCGGACCATGTGAGCCAGGCGAACGAAGGCTGCGACTTCGACTTTCTCGAGCGCGGCGCGCCGACGCCCGACCCGGAGATCCACTAGGCCGTGGTGACCATTTAACTATTTGAGCCAGATAGCGATAGCGGCGAGTTTGACGAAGCCCATGAAGTTGACGAGCAGCTTGTCGTATCGCGTCGCGACGCGTCGGAACTGTTTGAGCTTGTTGAAGAAGCGTTCGATGATGTTGCGCTCTTTATAGAGATCGGGATCGTACGGACGTTTGACGATGCGGTTTCGTTTCGGCGGTATGACGACCTCGCCGCCGGTCCGCGTAATCTTATCGCAGAGATGATCGGCGTCGTATCCCTTATCGGCGATCGTCACATCTGCGTCGAAGCCCTCGACCAAGTCATGGGCGAAGGCGATGTCGTTGCGCTGCCCTGGCGAGCCGATCAGGCGCACCGGATTGCCGAGCGCATCGCCAGCGGCGTGGATTTTCGTGCTTAAACCCCCGCGTGACCGGCCAAGGCCCTGGGCATCCGCCCCCCTTTTTGCCGGCTCGCGCCGGCCGCGTGCTGATGCGCGCGAACAATGGTGGAATCAATCATCAGCCATTCCAGATCGGCTTCGCGCGCCAGCGCCGCAAGAATGTCGTCCAGAACGCCCATCTCGATCCACCGATAGTAGCGCCGCTTGACAGTGTCGTAGTCGCCCAACTCCTCTGGCAGATCGCGCCAACGAGCGCCCGAACGCGCCATCCACAAGAGCGCGTTCAAGAACCGGCGATTATCCGTGCGCGGTCCTCGCTTGCCTTTCCGGCCCCCAGGCACGAAATCCTTCAGCCGCTCCCATTGGTCGTCCCGAAGCGCGTCGCAGTCCACCGCTGACCTCCAAAAATCAGCGTTGAATCTGATTTGCGCACTTCTGGGAATCTGGAGGGTTATGTGAGGTCGCTGGGGCGCGGGTTGGGCGTCGCGAATGGCGACCTCACATAAGCCGGATTGAACGAAGCCGCGGTCGGGATGAGGCGCTATGGGTGAAGCGCGCTGGCGGTCTGACGCCATATGGCGAACGAGAGGTCCGCGGACCGGTTCGGCGAAGTCGTTGAGCCCGACGATTGCGAGGATAAAGCTGAACCATGGTCGAGAATGGCTAGACGTGGGCGTTGTCGGCGCGCGAACGGCTTCGAAAATGAGCTTCAAGGCGAGCGGTCGCAGCGACGCTCCGCGAGATGGGTGTCCGAGTTGGGAGAACTGAGAAGATCGCATACGCGGAGCGGCGGGTGCGTTATTGTCATGACGTGTCGCAGCGAAAGGCGCCGGCGGGCCGGGGCGCGACGGTTTCAATGCGGCGCATGAAGCCCCCGCAATCTGGGCAGCGCATGAAGGCGTCGCGAACGGTGTCGGCTTCTGGGTCGCCGCACGGCGCCTTCTCCGGATCGACCTGCTCCTGCGGCTTGGACGCGACGTGGAGCAGGTCTCGCACATATGCGAGCTTTTCGCCGCGCTCGCCTTTGGCGAGGAAACCGTAGTGACGAATGCGATGCAAGCCGTCGGGTAGGACGTGGAGGAGAAAACGTCGGATGAACTCGTGCGGGGCGAGGCGCATGATGCGGCTGCGGCCGCCGCGGCGATAATCCTTGTAGACGAACGCCACTTCATTGTCGTCGACGGCGACAAGCCTCGAATTGGCGATCGCCGTGCGATGGGTGTAGCGGGCGAGATAGGCGAGCACGCGCGCGGGTCCGCCGAACGGCGGCTTGGCGTAGACGACGAACGGGCTCTGCCGCAGCGCGCGCATGCGGGCTTTGAAGGCCTCCGGCTCGGCGAGCCGGGCCAGTTCGCCGAAGAAGCTCAACTCTCCTTTCTCGGACTCGGCTTTGAGGCCGTCGAGGAACAGGCGGCGGAACGCCTTCGACAACGCATGGACGGAGAGCAGGAAGTTCGGTTTGGCTTCGACCCAGCGCCTGTTGTCGAGGGCGACGCCGCCGCCGGGAACCAGGCAATGGACGTGGGGATGGTGGGTCAGCGTCTGTCCCCAGGTGTGCAAAACGGCGATCAGGCCGATCCTGGCTCCGAGGCGTTTGGCGGCGAGGACGCTGAGCGCCTGCGCCGCGGCGCGCATCAAGAGGCCATAGACGGTCCGCTTGTTCTGGAAGGCGATCTCGGCCGCCGCCGACGGCAAGGTGAACACGACATGGAAATAGGGAACCGGCAGCAGCTCGGCTTGGCGGGCGGCGAGCCACTTCACCCGCGCCGCGCCTTGGCATTTTGGACAATGGCGGTTGCGGCAGGAGTTGTAGGCGATGCGCGTGAGGCCGCAATCGTCGCAGCGTTCGACGTGACCGCCCAGCGCCGCCGTGCGGCAGGCCGCGATCGCCGCCGACACGCGCCGTTCGACGCGCCCGAGATGTCCGGCGTTCAATTGAGCATAGGTCTCGCCGTGGCGGCGAAAGACGTCGGCCAGTTCGAACGCCGGCCGCGCCGTCACCGACTATCCCGGCGGCGTCACGTTCAGCGAGAGCCGATCCAAGGGGCTTGCGGTATTGCCAATGAGCTGCGTGGAGACGCGCGTGTAGCGTGCTGTCGTCGACAAATTCTCGTGACCGAGCAACACCTGGATGATGCGGATGTCGACGCCGCTTTCCAGCAGATGGGTGGCGAAGCTGTGCCGCAGCACATGCACGCTCACTCGCTTGTCGAGCCCCGCCGCGGCCGTCGCTGATCGGCAGGCGGCATGCAACACCGTCGGGTCGATCGGCGTATCGGAGGTGCGGCTCGGAAACAGGAACAGCGGCGGCCGCGCCAGCCGCCAATAGCTGCGCAGGATGCCGAGCAGGGCCTCGGAGAGCATGACATAGCGCTCCTTGCCGCCCTTCCCGTGTTCGATCCGCATCACCATGCGCTGGTTGTCGATATCGCGGACCTTCAGCGCCGCCACTTCGGAAACCCGCAATCCCGCTGCATAGGCCGTCGTCAGCGCGACGCGCGCCTTCAGGCTCGAAACCAACTCCAGGAACCGCACGACCTCGTCGGCGCTGAGCACCACGGGAAGCTTGCGCGGTTCGCGGGCGTAAGCGATCCGCTCCGGGATCGTCTGTTCGCCGAGCGTCACGCCGTAGAAGAAGCGCAAGGCGCAGACGGCCTGGTTCAGCGACGCCCACGCGACGCCCTTCGAAGCCAGATGCACCTGATAGGCCCGAACATCCTCCAAGCCAAGTCGATCGGGCGAGCGGCCAAAATACTGGCTGAACTTCGAGACCGCGTGGACGTAGGATTGCTGTGTCGCCGGGGACAGATTGCGGATCGTCATGTCCTCGATCATCCGGCGGCGCAGAGGGCTCATCTGGGCCATCTGAAAACTCCTGTCTGAGAGTGGGTTGCTACACCCCATCCTCTCAGGCAGGAGGAACTTCAAACCACCCGGCCGCCTCCAGCCCCGCCGCCAATTCCGCCGCGGTAGCGGCTTCGTTCAATCCCCCATTCCTTAATTCGTCACCACGACCTAGGGTGAAGCCGAACTTCAAATGATCGATCCTTGTCCGCTTCTCGGCGTTGGGCCGTCGTACGCACGTGATCGGTCGATAGGAAATATCTCTTGGCACTCTCTTGTCACGAGTGCTAATGACAGCCATATGAGGGTTTAGGTCGAGCCGAGCACCAGGGTCCGCTGAGGCGATTTCGCCTCGTCTTGTTGACGCGCGCCGACCGGAAACGAGTTCCCAATGAAATTTCGTCCGTTGCACGACCGGGTCGTCATCCGCCGCATCGAGGGGGAGGACAAGACGAAAGGCGGGATCATCATTCCCGACACCGTCAAGGAGAAGCCGCAGGAGGGCGAGGTCGTCGCGGTCGGACCGGGTGGCCGCGATGAGAGCGGCAAGCTCACGCCCGTCGAACTCAAGCCGGGCGAGCGCGTCTTGTTCGGCAAGTGGTCGGGCACGGAAGTCAAGATCGACGGCGAGGAGCTCCTCATCATGAAGGAGAGCGACGTCATGGGCGTGATTGAAGGCGCGATCGCCGCCAAGAAGAAGGCCGCCTAAATCAAACTCCCCTCTCAAGAATTGAAGGATCCAAATCCATGTCCGCCAAAGACGTACGCTTCTCATCCGACGCCCGTGACCGCTTGCTGCGCGGCGTCGACATCCTCAACAACGCCGTCAAGGTGACGCTGGGGCCCAAGGGCCGCAATGTCATTCTCGACAAGTCCTACGGCGCGCCGCGCATCACCAAGGACGGCGTGACTGTCGCCAAGGAGATCGAGCTTTCGGACAAGTTCGAGAACATGGGCGCGCAGATGGTGCGCGAAGTGGCCTCGAAGACCAACGATCTTGCCGGGGACGGCACCACCACCGCGACCGTGCTCGCCGCCTCGATCATGAAGGAAGGCCTCAAGCTCGTCGCCGCCGGCATGAACCCGATGGATCTCAAGCGCGGCATCGACATCGCGGTGACCGCGGTTGTCAAGGACATCGAACGCCGCTCGAAGAAAGTGCAGTCGTCGGAGGAGATCGCGCAGATCGGGACCATCGCCGCCAACGGCGACAAGACGATCGGCAAGATGATTTCGGACGCGATGAAAAAGGTCGGCAACGAGGGCGTCATCACGGTCGAGGAGGCCAAGACCGCCGAGACCGAGCTCGACGTCGTCGAGGGCATGCAGTTCGACCGCGGCTATCTCTCGCCCTATTTCGTGACCAATGCGGAGAAGATGATCGCGGAGCTTGAGGATCCGTACATCCTCATCCACGAGAAGAAGCTCTCCTCGCTCCAGCCCATGCTGCCCGTTCTCGAAGCGGTGGTGCAGGCCGGCAAGCCTCTGCTCATCATCGCCGAGGACATCGAGGGCGAGGCGCTGGCGACCCTGGTCGTCAACAAGCTGCGCGGCGGCCTGAAGGTGGCCGCGGTCAAGGCGCCCGGCTTCGGCGACCGCCGCAAGGCGATGCTCGAGGACATCGCCGTCCTCACCGCGGGCACGATGATCGCGGAGGACCTCGGCATCAAGCTCGAGAACGTGACCCTGCAGATGCTCGGCAAAGCCAAGCGGGTCAGGATCGAGAAGGAGAACACCACGATCATCGACGGCGCCGGCAAGAAGTCGGACATCGAAGGCCGTATCGCCCAGATCAAGGCGCAGATCGAGGAGACGACCTCCGACTACGACAAGGAGAAGCTGCAGGAGCGGCTGGCGAAGCTCGCCGGCGGCGTTGCGATCATTCGCGTCGGCGGCTCGACCGAGGTCGAGGTCAAGGAGAAGAAGGATCGCGTCGATGACGCCATGCATGCGACCAAGGCTGCGGTCGAGGAAGGCATCGTGTCCGGCGGCGGCGTCGCGCTCCTGCGCGCGAAGGCCGCGATCGGCAAGCTCACCAACGACAACGAAGACGTCCAGTCGGGCATCAACATCGTGCTCAGGGCGCTCGAAGCGCCGATCCGGCAGATCGCCGAGAATTCGGGCGTCGAGGGTTCGATCGTCGTCGGCAAGGTTCTCGAGAACAAGTCGCAGACCTTTGGCTTCGACGCCCAGACCGAGCAATATGTCGACATGCTGAACGCCGGCATCGTCGATCCGGCCAAGGTGGTGCGGGTCGCGCTGCAGGACGCCGCTTCGATCGCCGGCCTCATGATCACGACCGAAGCGATGATCGCAGACCGGCCCAAGGCCGACGCTCCGGCGATGCCGGGCGGCGGCGGCATGGGCGGCATGGGCGGAATGGACTACTGACCGCCCGATAGATCGAAGCCCAGATCGACGGTCGGCGCGACGCTCGCGCCGGCCGCCTGTCATCGATGACCATACGTTTCGCGGCTTTGCGCTGAGGGGGCCTTTTCGTCGCGCCTTGAGACCTGTCTTAGGAGCTTGCGACCGATGCTGATCCGCTACGGCTATGAAATCACCGTCACCTGCGCGCAGCCGACCGCCATGGTCTGCCTGCTGTCGGTGAGCGAAGATCGGAAAGCCGACATTCGCGTCGCCGAGCGGGTCTTTACGACCCCGATCATCCCGACGACCACTTATCTCGACTCGTTTGGCAATCGTTGCCGCAGGCTGGTCGCGCCGGCAGGCGACTTCGCAATTTGGGGCGACGCGACGATCGAGGACGATGGCAAGATCGACCCGGCGGACTTTGCCGCGGTTGAAGTCCCGGTCTCGGAACTGCCCGATTCATGCCTGCTCTATCTGATGGGAAGCCGATATTGCGAGACCGACAAGCTGAGCCAGACGGCCTGGGATCTTTTCGGCAAAACCCCACCAGGTTGGGGGCGCGTGCAGGCGGTGTGCGATTTCGTTCACCAGCACATCAAGTTTGACTATCTGCAGGCGCGATCGACCCGAACGGCGTTCGAAGCCTTCGAGGAGCGGATCGGCGTCTGCCGCGATTTCGCCCATCTCGCGGTGACGCTCTGTCGATGCCTCAACATTCCGGCTCGTTACGTCAACGGCCATCTTGGCGACATTGGCGTACCCGTCGTCGACCCGATGGATTTCAGCGCCTGGATCGAGGTGTATCTCGGCGGGTCGTGGTGGACGTTCGATCCTCGCAACAATATGCCGCGGATAGGGCGGATCGTTGTCGCGCGAGGCCGCGACGCGGCGGATATCCCGCTCATCAACTCGTTCGGACCCCACGTGCTCAAGTCCTTCCGGGTCTGGACCTACGAGGTCTTCGACCAACCAGCGAGCGCGCTCAACCTCGCCTAGTTTTTTCCGAGGGTGGGGACATTGTGTTCCGTCATTGCGAGCGGAGCGAAGCAATCCAGGGGACGTCGGTCGCCTTGCGTTCCATGGATCGCTGCGTCGCCATCGCCCGTCGAAAGACGGGCGTCTTGCAACGCCCTGTGGCTCCTCGCGACGACGATCATGCCCTAAAGGAGCGATCATGAAGACGGGAACCGTCAGATGGTTCAGCCTCCTGAAGGGCCATGGATTTATTCATCCGGACGACGGCGGCCCCAACATTTTCGTTGATCTCTTCGCCGTCGAGTGCGCCGGCATGAACCGATTGAAAGAGGGCCAGAGGCTCACGTTCGAGGTTCGATCCGACAAGCGCGGTGGCGTTGCATCCGCCGTGTTGCTGGCGCCGCTTGTGTACGAATCCTTTCGAGACAATCGGCGATCCTCGAAACTGCTCCCGACCGCGACGACACCGCCGCTCAATGGTCGGTTCTCGACAACGAACGCGTTCGACATCATTTCCGACATTGTTTCGTCTGCGCTGCTGAATTGATCGCAGCGCTGAGGGGCTGCGCCGGGGCTGGCTGGCGCTGGGGCTAAAGCGCGTTGCCTTCGGGCGGACGCGTCATTGCGAGGAGCGCAGCGACGAAGCAATCCAGCGAACGAAGGACGCTCTACGATCCGTGGATTGCTTCGCTTCGCTCGCAATGACGGCCACGGTTCGAGCCAAATGCAATCTGCTTTAGTGACGAGGCCGCATCCGGCTGACGCCTACGCCTGAAAAATCAGCAGGATATAGACCCCGAACAGCAGCAGGTGGACGACGCCTTGCAGCATGTTGGTCCGGCCGCTCGTGAAGGTGATCATGCTGAGCGCCAGCGTGAGGATGAGGAGAACAAAGTCGGTGTGCTCCACGCCGAGCACGGTCGGTCGCTCGATCAGGTGGTTGATGATCAGCACCGAGGGGATGGTCAGGCCGATCGTCGCCAGCACGGAGCCCAGGAAGATATTGACCCCGCGCTGCATCTGATTGTCGAGCGCCGCCTTGACCGCGCCGATCGACTCCGGCGCCGCGACCAGGATCGCAATGAAGATGCCCCCGAGCGGCGCCGGCGCCCGCAAGGTTTCGAGCAGGTAGTCGACCGGCGGCCCGAATTGCTCGACGAGATAGACGACGCCGGCCATGTAGGCCACAAGCATCACGGTCGAGAACCAGACCGGCGGGTCGGCTCCGTGCGTCTCCGCAGCCGCGTGTTCGGCGTCCTCGAAGTAGCCGTGATAGCGCCCGGTCTGCAGAACGACAAAGAAGAGGTAGAGGACGAGCGAGACGATCACCAGGACGACTTGCTGCGGGACCGAATAGACTGGGCCCGGCGTCGTCTGCGTGTAGTCGGGCATGATGAGGGCAAAGGTCGCGAGCGGCAGGAGGACGCTGAGGTAGGCGTTGGCGCCCCGCAGGTTGAACGTCTGCTCTCGATGCTTGACGCCGCCGATCAGCAGCGTCACCCCGACCATGCCGTTCATGATGATCATGATGACCGCGAGCAGCGTATCGCGCATCAAGGTCGGGTTGGGGCCGCCGTGCCGGACGACGGCCGAGATGGCGACGACCTCGATCGAGGTGATGGCGAGCGTCAGGAGCAGCGTCCCATAGGGCTCGCCGAGACGCCTCGCGAGGCTTTCGGCGTGGCGGACGACCGACAGGGACGACCAGAGCGCCACTCCGAACAGCCAGAGAAGAATTGCCGTCAGGACCAGCGGGTTGTCGAGGCGCGAGAAAAGCTGGCCCTCGAACAGGGCGAAAGCGGCCACCGACGCTGCGGTGACGAGGAAGAACCACTCGGCGCGCACGAGCGGCGCCAAGCCCCGGGGCGCCGGCGCTTCGGAAGCGGATGCAAGGAGGCCCTTCGACGTCAAGCGGGATCGCTTTTCCTCAAGAGTGGTGCCCAAGCCTAGTGCGGACCGGCGCGCACCGCTACGGGGGGATGAAGTTGGGCGAGAAGCGGGTATCGACGCCCGGTGATACGGCAACGCCGTCATCGCGAGCGAAGCGAAGCAATCCATCCGCGGGCCGACCGGCCGCGATCCCGGGTCTCACCCGGGGAGAACCCCGATCGTGGGATTCCAAGCGGCGGAATGTTGGCGCTATAACAGGGCAAAACCCGAGGCTTCTCCCCATGGACCCCCTCCGCAACCCCTTCAAGCAGGCGCTCAAGTCCGGCCGGTTGCAGCTCGGCTTATGGCACAGTCTCGCGAGCCATCTCGTGGTCGAGATCCTAGCCAACTCCGGTTTCGACTGGATTCTCATCGACACCGAGCACTCGCCGAACGAACTGCCGATGGTGCTGACCCAGCTGCAGGCGATGGGCGGCGGAACGGCCCATGCCGTTGTCCGGCCGGCCTGGAACGATCCGGTCGTCATCAAGCGCCTGCTCGACGTCGGCGCGCAGTCGCTGCTCATTCCTTATGTCGAGACGGCGGAAGAGGCGGAGCGCGCGGTTCAATCGGTCCGCTATCCGCCGCGGGGATTTCGCGGCTTCGCCTCGCAGGCGCGCGCGTCGCGCTATGGCCGGATCAAGGGCTACCACAAGGCGGCTGATGCCGAGATCTGTCTCTTGCTGCAGGTCGAGACCAGGCGCGGGCTCGAGAACCTCGAACGGATTGCGGGCGTCGAAGGCGTCGATGGGGTGTTTGTCGGCCCGGGCGATCTTTCGGCCGCGCTCGGCTATCTAGGCCAGCCGAACCACCCCGATATGGTTAAGACGATCGACGACGCGATCCGGCGGATCAAGGCCGCCGGCAGCGCGCCCGGAATTTTGACCGGCGATCCGCAACTCGGCCAGCATTATATCGAGCAGGGCTGCCTGTTCGCCGCCGTCGGCTCGGACATCGGAATTTTGGCGAACGGCGCCGAACAGCTTGCGGCAAAGTTCAGGAGCCAGAACCCTGGAGGATGAGCGCATCGTCGCAACACCCGCCCCATGTCATGTCCGCGCCGATGTCATACCCGCGAAAGCCGGGTATCCAGACTCGGCGTGGCGCTCGCGGTTCCCAACTCGCGTGTTCGCTGATTCTCCTTTGCGAAAAATCAGAAGTCGTGGTACGTTGGACAGGTCGACGGCTTGAGGCGCCGAGGCATTCCGCAACCAGCGGCAGGAAAGGAGCGGAGAGAAATCGTTTTCCCGGTCGAGTCGGCGTAACTCATTGAAAAGGCAAGATTCCAACAAGGCGATCCAAGAAAATCCGAGCCTTTTGCTTTGACCGGTTTTGCTGGACTCCGGCTCGACTTGGCACGATTTGGCTAAGTTTCGGCCCGCCTTGGGAGAGCGGAGCGGATCCGGGCGCGGCTTCTGGCCTCAAGCGACGCAGGCTGATAAGGTCGCAGCTCAAAGCCCTCCCGATCGGGGCGCGGCCGCTTTCAGGCGTCCGATCGGAGGGCCCGCGCAGGAGACGCCAACATGCGCGCCGTTATACCATATGTGATTGTATTATCTGGCCTGGGGCTGGCTGCAGGCCACGCCCAGAACCAGCCGCAATCCCTGAAGGGCGTCTACGCTCCCCCGGGCATGTCGGGTCTGGGGTCGTCGTCCGGTCAGGGGTCGTCGGGTCTGGGGTCGTCCGGCAAGTCTTCGACGACCCTTTCTGCTCCGGACCTGGGCGCGGTCGGCGTCGGCCAGCGGTTCATCGTGCCCGGAAAGCCAGGCCGGGGCGACACGCTGCCGCAAGATGTTACCGCAACTCCGATCCCCGATCGGCCTAGCTACGGCGCCGTGACCGTCAACGGCCGCCGCGTCATCGTCAACCTCAACACCAACCGCATCGTCCAGACCCTGGACTGACGGCGACCGCTTAGAGTTGGTCCGTCGCGCGTCCGTACATCGAGGGGTCGTCCTTCGGGCCTTCGGCCGTCCAGATGACGCGCAGCGGCATCGGGTCCTGCGCCTTGACCTTGCCGTCGGCTCCGATCAATTGCGCCGACACCCACTTGGCGCATTGCTGCTGGGTGACATCAAGCACGCCCTTGCTGATTTCCGCCGAATTGGCCATCCCCGATTCGCTTGAACTGATCCCCTCGACATTGTCGGACAGGCAATCGTAGATGATGCGCTGGGCGCGGTATCGCAGGGCGAAGGCGTTGGGATCGCGCCGCAGCAACGGCTCGAGCGGCGCGGCGCCCGAAGCCGACGCGTCCGACAGCAATTGCTCGGCGCTCTCGCGAACCTCGCCGTTCACGAGATCGCCGTGGGTCTGATAGAGACGCTGCACGAAGAGGGTCGAGCTTCGGTTCGCGGCCAGCAATTCCGAAGTCTCGAACAGCCGCCCGTAGACGTTGCCCGCCGCCTTCTTGATGATCAGGTCGAGGTCGTTCATCGTCACCTCGCCACGGTTGGTGCCGTCGAACAGGGTCCCGATTTCGTTCTGGACGCGATCGAGGATCATCACCCGCAGACGCTCGGGCGACCAGTTCTCGCCCAAAAACGTCTCGAACTTGACCAAATTGGCTTCCCGTATCGAGCTTTCCAGCGCCTCGAGAATCGCGTGCTCGGTGACGTCCCCCGCCTTGGTCGAGTGCTGGGCGTTCTGCGCCTGCTGAATCCGCCTGATCAGATCGTCGATCCGGCCCGTATAGTCGCGGTTGGCTTCGGCATTGTCATCCTTGCCGATCTGTTCGAGATCATTCGACGCGCCGACTGCTCCCAGCGACTGACTGGGCGTCACGGACTTCAGAATGACCTGTGCTTCCTGGGTGGTCGGCGGCGCGAGGGAGGCGAGCGCGCGCGACGACTCTTCCGGGGAAGGCGGCGGCCCGTTGCTAGCCGGGCGCGAACGACTGGAGGGCGCGCCGGCCGAGTAGGGATGGTAGGTGGGCGCCGCGCGATGACCATAGCCGCCGCCGCCGTGAAAGTGTTGTTGTTGCATGAGCATGTTGCCAACCATGCCGCCGACCATGCCGCCCAGAAATCCGCGCAGCATGGCGTCGCCGGCGTAGGCGGGGGACTGGCCGAGCGCCCCGATCGCGACGACCGCGGCCGTCGCGACGAGCTTCCTGGACATTGAGGAACGGTTCACCGACTCGACGCTCATGGAAATCTCCCGATGACGCGGTTCAGTCCGATCGATATATAACGCAGCTTTCCGGCTCTTTCAACGCCGAGGTTGACGGGTCGACTGGGCGTTCGTCTGGGCCTGGGCGGCGATGATTTGCTGATTGATCAAGTCGGCGAAGGGCACTTTCGCCTTGCGCGCTGCCTGGAACGACGCGGACAGCGTTCGGCGCAGAACGTCGTTGTCGTAGCAGAACGTCTCGCGCTCCAGGCTGCGGAACTGCGGCTCGGTCGGCGATTCCGCGCGTCCCCAGTCCCACACCCACACCGCTTTCTTGTAGGGGTAGTTGCAACCTCCGAGCGGAACGTCGAGCCGGCGTATTTTTACCTTGTGGGTATCCGGGTCGACGGCCCCGTAAAAGCGCTGCAGGCGGTCGATTTCGTCGGGAGTAAGCAAAGCCCGATCGTTGACGTCGACGGCTTGGCCGTTGACCGCCATCTCCGCCAGCAGGATGCCGGCGTTGATTTCGAAGAACGGATTGCCGTCGGGCGTCGTCGGGTCGGCTTGAACCGACAGCTTTATGGCGAGAAAGGCGTATTTCATCGCCAGGAGCGGATCCTTGGGCTGATCGAGCTCGCCGTTGCGGTAAATTTCCGCCAGCATGTTGGCCGCCCGGGCGGAACCGTGACTGAGCGCTCGGTTGAGCAAGTCGATGGCTTCGTTCGAGCCATTCTCAGGTTTGACCAGCATGCGGCCGGCCAGAAGCCTGCGAGCCAATTCGATTTCCGCTTCCTCGTTGCCGCCGTGCGCGGCGAGGCGGTAGTAACGCTCCGCGATCTCAGGCTGCGGACTCGGCAGGCCGTAGCCGCGCTCCATCATCTGCGCCATATAATTCTGCGCGGCCGGATTGCCGTCTGCGGCGGCCCGGCCCCACCACAGCAGTGCTTGGGTCTCGTCGGAAAGGACGCTCGTGGAAGCGAGTTCGCCCGCGGAATTATAGACCCTGTAGCCGCTGAAATAATACAGGCCGAGATTGAGCTTCGCCGCGTCGGAGCCCGATTCCGCCGCCCGCTGCGCCCATTCGACCCCGCGGTGCGGATTTTGCGCGACGCCGCGTCCATAGAAGAGCGCATCGCCGGTCTCCACCATCGCCGGAACCGATCCGCTTTCCGCAGCCTTGGCGAACCAGCGATAGGCCTCGGCGAGATCGCGCTGCAGCCCGAACGAGCCTTTGCTGTAGCGCCGGCCGAGTTCGTACATCGCCGGCGGAAACTCCTGGTTCGCCGCCTTCAGGAGAAGCATGTTGTCGCGATTCTGCTCCTCGTCGCTCGCGTCGGAATAAGCGGACAGCGTGGCGAGACTGAAGAGCGCCGCCACGTAACCCCGGTTGGCCGCGTCGTTATAGTCGGCGCGCGCCTCGACGATGAGGGGTTTGCGGGCCGGATCGTCCAGCCGAAGCGCGTTGGCCGCGGCGAATTTGGCCCGGCCGAGATTGAAGAGATATCTGACGATGCGCGAATTGCGCTCGATCGATTTCTCGCACGAGGCGGTCGCGGCGTCGAAATCTATCTTGTCGAGCGCCACGCCGGGAGCCTCGGGCGGGCGCGACGGGTCGCTCTCCGAGGCGGCGAGCCGATCGCAATCGTCAACCTGTTTGGATGCGACGGCCACGGTCGGGGCCACGACCTCGGAAGAGCCGATCAGGCTCACGAGCGCACGCCGGGCCAGTTCAGCGGTGGGGCAATCATGGAACCTCCGGCGATGCCGCTCGAGCGCCTCGCGCTCGGGCTGCTGGCTGATCTCCGCCCAGTCGACCTCGGCGCCGTGCGCATTGCTGTTGCGTCAACTGGAAGCGTTCGGCGCCGACCGAATCCACGAGGGCAAAATTGTCGCTCACCCCGAGATTCTCGAAATATTCCGGCTCCTGCTGCCGTCCACCCGCTAAGCGCGAAAGCCCGGACCATGCGGGCTGATGCGCTGGCCGAGCTCGGTCAAGGTCTGGCCAGGCCGCTGCAACTCCGACCGGACAACTTCGGTGAAAAGAGAATTGCGGCGGTGATCCGCATATCCGAAGCTCTCGATCGCGGTCTCGCCGAACGAGGCCGAGAACACGACGATCGAGCCGGCCGGCACGTCCTTCGTCGGCAACAGACGACTGCCGGAGGTAATCCCGCGTTTGATTTCCCGCTCGTTCCTCGTCGCTCGGATGATCGAACGGCACGCATCGAGCAACAGAACCGTAGTCTTTGGCTTCTTGTCGGCGATTGCGTTCATCACGTCGGTGACGGAGACGCCATTCTTGGCGATTTCGTCGGTCTCATATGCGCCCTCGAACGAGGGCATCTTGAGCGAAATGATGTCGTCCCGGCGCTTGTCCGCGTCGATCACCTGGTCGCGCGTATAGGTTCGCAGGCTCTTGATGTCGCCCAGCAGCAGATAGTCGGTGTTGTTCGCTTCGACGCCAAGGCCATGGCCTGAATAGAAGAAAAGTACGATGTCGCCCTCTTTCACGGTGGCGAGGAACGCCTGGAACCGCTTGTCGAAGTCGCTCTTTCCGCGCAATTCGGTCGCGAGCGTGATGTTCTTCTTGTCGAAGCCCACCTGCTCGAGATCGGCTGCGAGATCGCTCGCGTCATTGTCGGATCGCGTGAGACTCGGAATGTCCTGATCGGAGTAGCGCTGTTCGCCGATGAGAAAAGCGCGCCGCGTTTGCGCGCTCGCGGCATCGACGCCGAGAAAGCCGAGCGCGCCGATCGCAAGTCCGAAGAGAACCGCCCATGCGACTGTCCTTCTCCGCGCCGCTCGCATCATGCCATGCCTCATGGTTCAAATCTCGCCTTGACTGTATGGTCCGCTCAGGGCCCTAAATCCCGCGCAACTCGGAAGCCGATCCTTTCCGAGCCTTCGTCGACGCTCTCGTAGTCGCGCGCGGCGGCGCGCAGTTTTGCCGGATCGTCCGCCCACGAGCCGCCGCGCGTCGCGCGGGCCGAGCAGTCGCCGGAAAGAACTGGCGCGCCATTCGAGGCCACGGTCGTGGGGGTCGGATTCCAGCAATCCTGCGTCCATTGCCGCACATTGCCGAGCATGTTGTAAAGCCCGAACGGATTGGCCGGGCCGCTGTCGACGGGCTCGGTCTTCAGTTGAGGGTCGGCTCTCGGACTGCCGTCGTACGAGCGCCTCGAATCATAGACCGCGACCTCGGGCTTGATCGCGCCGAACCAGAACGGCGCATTGGCGCATTTCAGACTCTTGCAGCCGCGCGCGGCGTACTCCCATTCCGATTCGCTCAGCAACCGATAAGGCTGGCCGGTCTTGCGCTTGAGCCACTGAACATAGAGCTGCGCTTCGGTCCAGGTCACGAAAATCGCCGGCCGTTTGCCGCGACCGAAGTCGAGGTCGCCAAGCCGGCGATGGCCGCAGGCGCCCTCGGCGTAGCACGCGTCCCATTGCGCGAAGGTCACGGCGTACCGGCCCACGGCGAACGGCTTCCCGATCTCGACCGCATGCGGCTGAGCTTCAAAAGTCTGGCGCCCGCTTTCGCCCGGCGGCGACCCCAGCACCGCCTTGCCGGCGGGCACGACGACCATTTCCGGACATTCGTCGCATTCCTTGAAGGCCTCGCCGCCGGGATCATTCGCTGCGACCTTCGGCGCCGGGCCGACGGGAACCGCAGCGGCCGGCGGGGTTGGCGCCTGCGGGGCGGGCGGAAGCGCCGATGGCGAGACCGCCGCGGCGTCGTTTCGATCAAGGCGACCGTCTTCGACGGCGAGCCGGGCGGCGGCGTCGTCGGGTCGAGCGAGGCGACTGGCGTCGATGGCGATCCGCCGCTCCCCATCAGCACCACGCCGCCTTCCGGCAGATCGCTGCGAACGACGTCGGGATCCTGCGCGTCTGAGGTTTCCTCCCGCACCTTCTTGCGGATGCGCGCTGCTGCGTCTTCGATCCGCAACCCAGCCGTGGGCAGTGTTGCAGCGACCGCGCGGGCGAACGGACTGCCATGGCCCGCCTCGCCGTCCTCGGCCGTCTTGCCCTGACGCGTCGACAAAACGACGTAAGCCCCCTCGGCTGACGACGGGTCGAGCGGCGCGAAGCCGCGCGAGCTGATGCCGCGGTGGGCAAGCGCCGGAACATTGCGGCAGGCGTCGATGAAGATCAGCGTCGCGCGCGCGCGGCCAATGACCGTCTCCTCGACGTGGTCGAGCGGCTCGCCGCCCTGCCTCAAGGCAATCTCCGACTTCGCCTGAAAATTGGAGGACGTCGTCATCAGGAGATTCTGCTGGATCCCGTCCGCGGCGACGGAGAAGCCGTGACCGGCGAAATAGAACAGCGCGACGTCGGCGCCCTTGCTCGCCGCGGCAAAATCGGACAACGCCTGTTCGAAGCCGTCGAGGTCGACGTTGGTCTTCACGGTGACCGCAAAGCCGATCCGTTTGAGACTCTCGCCGACGAGTTCGGCGTCGATGACGGGATTCTGAAGCGGGGCGTCGGGATAGGCGCCGTTGGCGATGACAAGCGCGACCAGACGGCCGGAGGCGGGCGTCGCGGCCGAGGGCGGCGAAGCGCTCGCGTCGGCCACATGCAATGGCTTGAGGCGGCCTTGCTCGCTCCCAGACGCGAAGGTGCGGCCGACCGTCAAATAAGCCGCCGAACTCGCCGCGTATTCGATCGGGGTTCGCAGCGTTTCCGCCGCGGCCGGACCGGACAAGCCCAGCGCAAGCGCCATCAGCGCGAGCGTTCGTCCCGGCCGCTGTGCGCCCGACGATCGGCGGAGAGGGCGGTCTCCCGCCTCGCGCCTGAAGGGCCACGTCCACCGGGCAACCGCTCGGATGCGTCCAAGCGCCTGATTTTTGGGCGAGGTCTCGATCACCTCTTCAAGTCTCGTTCGCGTCGCCCCCGCCCGCAAACATTCAAAATCATAGAACGTCGCAGTTCACAAGAAAAAACAGTGTCATTTATTCAAAGGAAGATATTCAAGCCTCGCCGCCGGCGTCGGGCCTCTCCCGGACTCCCGCCGGCTTGCGCCGCTCAGACGCTTCATCGAGGTCCGCTCATGGGCTTATTGATGCTTGTTGGTGTAAACCCCGACAAAGCCGACCCGAGCCGCCGGATCACCCTTCATCGTGCTTGTCAGGAGGCCGGGAAGGAGCGCCGCGTCGCGTCGGGCGTGGTGCGCGCTTAGCCATCGCAAGAGATCGTCCGTGGATCCCGACGTCGCCAGCGTCACGATCGTGTCGGCGCCGAAGGGCGGCGTCACACGGAGCGAGCAGCGCCAGCCGTTGTCTTTCGGATCGGCGCAATGCCCGGCCGCGCCCGGCGCGCTTGGGTAGAGCATCTGGACGGTGGCGTCGGCGGCGATGTCGAAGACAACTAGGCGCTGGCCCGCGATCCCCCCGACCTCAATCTTCGCCACGTCGCCGGCGGTCAAAAGCTGGCCCTCGGTTGCAAGATCCGCGGACAGGTAGCGGTTCTCGGCAATCTGCCGCAACTGCCTGATCGCCCAGGTTCGGTCGATGACGCCGCCCATCAGCGACCCGTCGACGAACTGCATCACGAGATCGCCGCGCGACAGCACTTCGTTCTTGCCGACGTCCCAGACGAGATCGGCCCCCTCGACCGTCGGCGACCGCTCGAAAGGCGCGTTTCCCTTCTCGATCGTATCCCAGGCCTTGTCGGTCGCGTCGATGAGAGCGACGCGGACCGCGTCGCTTCGCGGCGGCGCGCCATGATCCGCCGGAGGCCCATAGCCAGGGGGGAGCGGGATATTTGTCGCCGCGGCTGGCGGCGTCTGTTTTTGATCCGGCGGAGCTTCTTTATCGGGCGGCGGGGCGTTCGACGCCTGGGAAGGCGGCGTCGGAGCTTGCGACGGCGGCGCTTCGCCAGCGGCCGGAGCCGGCGTGTTCGCCGCTTGCGCCGGCGTTGGAGTTTGAGCCGGCGGTGGTCCGTAGCCGGGCGGGAGGGGTATGTCCGTCGCCGGGCTTTTCGCTTGATCCGGCGGTGGTCCGTCAGACGGCGCGTTCTGGGCCTGCGCCGACGGCGCTGCGCCATTGTCGGCCGGAGCTCCGTTGTCGGCCGCGGGCGGCGTATTCGCCGCCTGCGCCCCAGGCGCCGCTTCAGCAAATGTCAAAACCGGCTTGCCGTAGACGGCGGCCTCCGGACTTTGCGGCTCGACCTGAATCAATTGCCGGTCCTGCGTCGCCCCGCGGATGTTGGGCTTGAGATAGCCGAACAGCGCCTGCCGCGTGGTGACCCCGTCCTTGGCGATTTCCCCTCGAAGCGCGCGGGCGAGATAGTAGCTGAGCGCTCCCCTCGGTCCGCTGGCGGCCAGGCCGTCCGTTTCCGGAACGACCGATCGGCTCGTCGCGCCGGCGAGAAAAGTGACATGGGACATCAGCTCGACGTTCGCCCGGGCTTCCTTCTCGGTCATGGGGATGCCGGCGAATTTCGCGCGCTCGTCTTCGCCGGCTCGGATTTGCGCCGCGCTCGCGCGCAAGACTCGGGTCCGAATCGCGCCGGTGCGCGGATCGACCTCCCGCATGCCGCCGCCGAAACACGAATCCATGACGACGAGCGCATCGACGCCCTTGGCGTCCAGCCGCGTCAGCCATGCGCGGATTTCCGGATTGACGATGATTTCGTCGACCCCGTCGCCGCTGAAACTGAATCCGGACAGCGCGATCTGCTCGTTGACGCCGTTGGCGTCGATGCCTTGCCACCGGGCGTATTCGGGCGTCTGCATGCCATGGCCGGCGTAGGCGAAGAGGACGAAGTCGCCCGGTTTCGAGTTCGGCGACGAAAGAATCCATTTGCGACACGATCCTCGCCCGGGTCACGTCGGTGTCGAACAAGGTGACGGGCTTGACGCCGCCGCGCTGAAGCGCTTCGGCAATATCCTCGGCGTCGGCGCGTGCGCCCTGCAACTGCACGGACGCCGGCAATCTCGAATAGACGTCAACGCCGACGACGAGCGCGCGGATTGTTCCGCCGCCCGGCGCTCGCAGCGCCTCGGCCGAAACCGCGCTCGCAGCCGAGAGGGCCGCCGCCGCGATCGTCAGGAACAGCATCAGTTTGCGCATCGCTTAATCCTGTCCTGCGCTGAAGGTCTTCATTCCGGCGCGCCCGTGCGCACCCATTCCACGCGGCGATCGAGCGCCCAGGCTTCGTTCTGGGAAACCGGCCTCCCGAGCAACTTGACGTCGAACGGCTGATCCGGCCCCTTGCCGTCCACCACGATACGCGCCTTCACGCCGTGGGCGAGCAGGTAATCGCGTGTTGCGGCCGCGCGCCGCTTGGACAACTCGACATTATACTGATGATCGCCTCGCGGATCGGTGTGGCCGACGAGGGTCATGGTGTCGACGTTCTGCTGCTTGGCGGCGTCGGCGAGTTCCTCGACCGCCTTTTCGCCCGCCGGGGTGAAGCGAGCTTGCCCGAAGTAGAAATTGATCGGCAGGGGGACTGCGAGCACCTCGAACCCGCGCAAAAGCTCGCGCGAATAGATCCCGGCGAATTGTCCCGCTGAGATCGCGCGCGGAGCCTGCAAATCTCGACGCAGTCTTGCCCTCCTGATCGTCGCTCGCCTGGCTCTTCGCGGCTGCCGCCCGGGCGAGCAGTTCCGCTCCGATCTTTCTGGGTCGCTGGCGGCGCAGCCCGGGAGAGGAAGGAGATGGCGGTCTCGTAGGCGCCGAGCGCATCGGAGTATTCGGCGCGATGAGCGTAAAAGTCGCCCAGATTCTCGGCCGAGCGCCAGTCGCCGCCGATGTCCATGACGCCTTGCGCAAACTCGAGCATCTGTTTGCGCGCGTCGTCCGTCGGCGCCGCGCCGGCCATGTCGATAATGGAATTGATCTCCTGGATGCGGTACGCGTCGATATCGAAATTGCAGGCGTTGTCGTCCGCGATCGCGGCCATCGAATCCTTCAATTTGTCGAACGCCTTTTCGGCGATCGCGCTCTTGAAGTTCGCGATGAGCCCATCGCAGTCGGCAGCCGCGGCGGCGCCCGCAAGCGCAATCGAAGCCGAAATCGACAGCACGAACCGGCTCCAAATCGAGGGCATCCGCGCTCTTCCTTGAATGAACGTCTAATGGTGTAAATTGTCCCGCGCCGGGCGCCAAGAGGCGAAGCCTCCCCGATCGCCCTGCTGGGCGGCAATTGTTCCATTGCGGGGATTACGGTGGGATTACGGTGGGGATTACGGGGGATTACGGCGGGGATTACGGTGACACTTTACTCAATTCCCAATTGTCGCGGTGTTGATTCCACACGCGGACGGATCGAGGCAATTCGGATTGGTGATTGAGTAAAGTGTCACCGATTTCCTGGATTTCCTGGGTGGGGATTGTTCCATTGCGGGAATTACGCGGAATTACGGTGTGAATTACGAATTACGGTGCGAATTACGCGAATTACGGTGGCGAATTACGGAATTACGTGACACTTTACTCAACTCCCAATTGTCGCGGTGCTGATTCCACACGCGGACGAATCGAGGACAACTCGGATTGGTGATTGAGTAAAGTGTCACCGATTTCGCGATATCCCCGATATCCCCGAGAAAGAGGACGACCCATGTTCGCCGCCTCCCCGGCCTCGCCCCATCGGCGCCGACAGGAGCCCTGCGAAACTTTTCCGACAATTGATTCCCATGACCAGAAATTTCGGATATATTATCCGGAGATACAGAAAGTCGGAGGCGAGCGTGACAGAAGAAAACGGCGGACCGAAGCCGGACCGGGTGGGCCGCAGGCCAAGGTCTCGGGAGATGGCCGGACGCGACTTGCGGATCATGGACATGGTCGCCGCGGGCATGCGGGTCAGCGAGATCGCGCTACGCGAACGGCTGTCCAAACGGCGGATCAGGGAATTGATCGCCAGGAACCTCGCCGAGCGCGAGCGCCTTCCTCCACCGCAATTCTTCGAACTGCAGACGCGCCGCCTGAGCGAGGCGCTGCTCGTGGCCTACGCCAAGATGAACGAAGGGAACCTCGCCGCGGTCGACCGCGTCGTTACGATCGTGCGCGAGCTCGACCGCTACCACGGTTTCGCTCCGACACAGCCGGCGCGCGCGGCGATCGCGTCGAGCGCAGCGTCCCCACTGCTGGCGCTCGAGGCGCCCTCGCAATTCCCGGCGGCGGCGGAAATCCTCGAGGCGGCGGAAAACATTCCCGTAAAGGCTTGAAAAAATGAGATCCGCGGCGGCCAAGCGGCGGAAGACGCGGACGGCCCGGGCGATCACTGCGCCGTCAGGCCGCCGTCGACCATGAACTCGCCGCCGGTCGTGAACGAGGATTCGTCGCTCGCGAGAAAGAGGATCGTGTTCGCGACCTCTTCCGCCTTGCCCATGCGCCCCATCGGGGCGGCGCGGGAGAGGCCGGCGCGAACGCGGTCGGGGTCCTTCGCCCGCGCGATGCCCTCGAGCACCATCGGCGTCTCCGCGAACGAGGGGTGGACCGAATTGACGCGAATCTTGTAGCCGGCGCGGGCGCAATGCAGCGCCGCGGATTTGGTCAAAAGGCGCACCGCGCCCTTGCTTGCGCAATAGGCCGCCGAAGAGGCGTCGCCGATGATGCCGGCGACCGAACTGAGGTTGACGATCGAGCCGCCGCCGGTCGGCTTCATCGCCCGCACCGCCTCCCGGCAGCCGAGAAACGTGCCCTCGACATTGACGGCATGGACTTTGCGCCAGTCGGCGAGCGTCGCCTGCTCGATATTGCCGAGAACGCCGATGCCGGCGCTGTTGACCAGGACGTCGAGGCGGCCGAAGGCGGCAAGCGCGGCGTCGACCACTTCGCGCCAGCGCGCTTCGTCGGTCACGTCCTGGGCGAGAATGAGATCGGCGTCCGGCCCGAGCGCCTTCAGCCCCGCTTCATTGCGGTCGGTCGCGGCGACCTTCGCGCCCTCGGCGTGGAACAAGGCCGCCGTCGCCCGGCCGATGCCGGAGGCCGCGCCGGTGATGAGCGCGACCTTGCCGTGAAGCCGCCCTGCCATAGCCCCTCCTGACGGGCGCCTCAGCGCGGCGCCATGCGAAGCGCGCCGTCGATGCGGATCGTCTCGCCATTGATATAGCCGTTCTCGACGATGTGCACGGCGAGCGCGGCGTATTCCGCCGGCTGGCCGAGCCGCGGGGGAAACGGCACCGACGCGCCGAGCGAATCCTGCGCCGCCTGCGGCAGCCCGAACAGCATCGGGGTCATGAAGATGCCCGGCGCGATCGCATTGACCCTGACGCCGATCGACGCAAGCTCGCGCGCGATCGGCAGCGTCATCGCGACAACGCCGCCCTTGGAGGCCGAATAGGCCGCCTGGCCGATCTGGCCGTCGTAGGCTGCGACCGACGCGGTCGAGATGATAACGCCGCGCTCGCCCTCGATCGGCTCGAGCTTGCCCATGGCCGCAGCCGCAAGGCGGATCATGTTGAACGTGCCGATCAGGTTGACGCGAAGCACCCTTTCGAAGTCCTGCAAGGGATGTGGCCCGTCGCGGCCGACAACGCGTTTGGCCGTGCCGATGCCGGCGCAATTGACCAGCACCCGGGCTGGCCCATGCGCCGCGGCGGCTTTGCCGATTGCCGCGCCGGCGGACGCTTCATCCGCCACGTCGCCGACGAGCGCCAGTCCGCCAATCGCCTTGGCCGCCTCCTCCGCCGCGGCGGAATTGAGATCGAACACCGCGACCGGGCGCCCTTGGCGGCGAGCGCCTCCGCCGTCGCGCGGCCGAGCCCGGAGCCCCCGCCCGTGACGATCGCCGCAACTTCGGAAAGTTTCATCGCGTTTCTCTCCCGCTCGGTCCGAGCTGATCAGCGAACCCTGCCGCGATCAGCCGAGCTTGACGAATAGCCTGCCGCCCTCGACCTTCACCGGATAGGTCGCAAGATTGACGCAGGCCGGCGCGCCCTTCGCCTCGCCGGTGGTGAAGTCGAACCGTCCGTTGTGCATCGGGCATTCGATGATCGTGCCCTGGACGAAGCCGTCGGCAAGCTCGACCTGCTCGTGAGTGCATAATCCATCGGTGGCGAAATAGCGATCGTCCGCAGTCCGATAGAGCGCGTATTGCCGCCCCTCGTGCTCGAACGGCGCGACGTCTTCGGGCGATATGCGGTCGGCGGCGCCGGCGTCGATCCAGGTCTCGCTCATCCCTGATCCTCCAGCTACGCTTTCACCGCAACCGAGGCCGCGACGCGCGGGCCGCGGGCCGGCAGAGGCGTCGCCCCTGCCGGAAGCTCACGCTTTACGAAATAGGTCGGCTCCCGAAGCTGCCGGATCACCGTCGGGATGATCTCGCGATACGCCGCGAGGGTGCTCGGATAGGGCGTCGGGCACTGCGACCTGATCTTCGCGTGCAGCGCGTGGAGCGCGTGATACGGGATCAGGGGAAAAATGTGATGCTCGACGTGATAGTTCATGTTCCAGTAGAGGAACCGGAAGATCGGGTTCATGTAGACGGTGCGCGAATTGAGCCGGTGGTCGAGGACGTCTTCGGCGAGGCCGAGGTGTTGGGTCGCGCCGAAAAACAGCACAAGCCACGCGCCGTAGAAGGACGGGAGACCGATCAACATGGCCGGCAGGATCGAGCGGGACCAAACGCAGGCGACGATGACCGCCGCGTAGATCGCCAGATAGATCCGCGCCCTGCGGTAGACCTTGGGCCGCTCGCTCTCGGGAACGTAGGTTTGCTCCTCGGCGTCGAGGCGGCCGCCCGCATGCAGGAAAAGCTTGCGGAAGAAGGCCATGCCGCCTTTGAGCGCAAAGATGTTCAAGAGCAGCGAGACGACGTCGGGCGGACGCGGCGTGATGATCTCGGGATCGCGTCCGACGATGATCGTGTCGGTGTGGTGCCGGGTATGGCTCCAGCGCCAGATTTCCGGCTCGCGCATCACCATGAAACACGCGATCTCATAGAGCGCGTCATTCATCCATTTGGTTTTGAAGGCGGTGCGGTGGCCGCATTCGTGCCAGCGGCTGTCCGACGAGCCGCCGTAGATCGCGCCATAGATGATGAAGAACGGAACGGCGGCCCAACTTCCCCAAAAATAAGCGCCGAGGCCGCCCGTGACTATGAGCGCCGCGAACCAGATCAGCGTGTCGCGGATAGCCGGGGCGTCCTTGCGCTCCATCAGCGCCTTAAGTTCGGCGCGCGGAATTTGCGGCGCGTACCATTTGGCCGACGCGAGCCCCGCAGCGACGGCCTTCTCGTTCTCCGGACCTACCAGGCTATAGTCGCGGCCGACGAAAGCGACGGACATCGATTCCCTCCTCGCCCGGCGTCCGAGCTTTGGGCCGCCGATTGGACCAATGGCTAATCGCAGTTCGCCGCAACTCAATGTCCCACGTTCATTTTTTATCAAACTCCCCTCTATCCCGGGAGGGCGGCCATCCGGGGAGACAAAAGCTCCGGCCGTCCGGATTTCGACTGTCGCCGCCGCCCTTCGGCCGAGCCAGCGAGAACACTTTCTCGACCTCGGCGTAGTCCTGGCAGCCGCATCGGGCGAGGGGGTGAGCGCGAGCCGTGTCGAAGCGGCCGTCGACAACGAAATCATCGTCGATGTGAAAGGCGACCACCTCGCCGAGCGTCAGGACCTCGCCGCTCCACGCGCCGCTCACCGCCCTTATCTCGACCACGTCGACCACTTTGCACTCCAATGCGGCAGGGCTCTCCGCGACCCGCGGCGCGGCGACCAGGCGGCATTCGGCCATCGTCAGTCCGGCAAGGGCGAATTCGTTGTCGCCGCGGGCGAACGGGGCCAGGTTTCGTTCATCGGGCCGCGCAGTTCGTACGCTGGGAAGGTTGGCGACGAACTCACCGCTTTCCCTGGCGAGAGTTGCCGCGAACCTCTCCAGCCCTCGCTGGAGAAGCCGACGCGAACGGCGGCGCGCTGCAGAACCCGTTGAAGCAGCGATAAGGGGCGAGATTCCACCCGCCCGTCGAGGGCGCGGGTCGAG
>CAWEAT010000043.1:0-21000 GCA_963806935.1 uncultured Alphaproteobacteria bacterium | reverse complement strand
ACAGGGGGATGTTCCTTTAAGCCTCCGGATTGACCAGCGGTCTGTAAAGCGCTTTGGTTTTCTTGGATTCCCTTGTCGGAACCGAGCTTTTTCAGAGGGTTGCGCAGAACTCCGGGGTCAAAAATCTTCCTCTTGCAAGCCCAGCGGCCCCAGCCAACGAGGACTCTGAACAACGATCTTGCTTTCACTGGAGGATCATACGGCTTTTCTGACTTATGCAACCCGTGTGTTCGCAACGATAATGCACGGGCAGATTACGGTGCAGATTGCGGTGGCAGATTACGGCAGATTACGGTGGATTACGGTGGGATTACGGGGATTACGATTACGCGATTACGGTGCGCGATTACGGCGATTACGGTGACACTTTACTCAATTCCCAATTGTCGCGGTGCTGATTCCAACGCGCGGACGAATCGAGGACAACTCGGATTGGTGATTGAGTAAAGTGTCACCGATTTCCCTTCCCGGTTTCCCTTCCTCGGTTTCCTGAGTAAAGTGTCACCGGTTTCCACGGTTTCCACCGATATCCCCGATATCCCCGAGAAAGAGGACGACCCATGTTCGCCGCCTCCCCGGCCTCGCCCCATCGGCGCCGACAGGAGCCCTGCGAAACTTTTCCGACGATTGCTTCCCATAATCAGAAATATCGAATATATTGGCCGAAGATACAGAAAGTCGGAGGCGAGCGTGACAGAAGAAAACGGCGGACCGAAGCCGGACCGGGTGGGCCGCAGGCCAAGGTCTCGGGAGATGGCCGGACGCGACTTGCGGATCATGGACATGGTCGCCGCGGGCATGCGGGTCAGCGAGATCGCGCTACGCGAACGGCTGTCCAAACGGCGGATCAGGGAATTGATCGCCAGGAACCTCGCCGAGCGCGAGCGCCTTTTTCCACCGCAATTCTTCGAACTGCAGACGCGCCGCCTGAGCGAGGCGCTGCTCGTGGCCTACGCCAAGATGAACGAAGGGAACCTCGCGGCGGTCGACCGCGTCGTCACGATCGTGCGCGAGCTCGACCGCTACCACGGTTTCGCTCCGACCGGGCCGGCGCGCGCGGCGCTCCCGTCGAGCGCAGCGTCCCCGCTGCTGGCGCTCGAGGCGACCTCGCAATTCCCGGCGGCGGCGGAAATCCTCGAGGCGGCGGAAAAGATTCCCGTAAAGGCTTGAAAAAATGAGATCCGCGGCGGCCAAGCGGCGGAAGACGCGGACCGGGCCCGGCCGATCACTGCGCCGTTAGTCCCCCGTCGACCATGAACTCGCCGCCGGTCGTGAACGAGGATTCGTCGCTCGCGAGAAAGAGGATCGTGTTCGCGACCTCTTCCGCCTTGCCCATGCGCCCCATCGGGGCGGCGCGGGAGAGGCCGGCGCGAACGCGGTCGGGGTCCTTCGCCCGCGCGATGCCCTCGAGCACCATCGGCGTCTCCGCGAACGAGGGGTGGACCGAATTGACGCGAATCTTGTAGCCGGCGCGGGCGCAATGCAGCGCCGCGGATTTGGTCAAAAGGCGCACCGCGCCCTTGCTTGCGCAATAGGCCGCCGAAGAGGCGTCGCCGATGATGCCGGCGACCGAACTGAGATTGACGATCGAGCCGCCGCCGGTCGGCTTCATCGCCCGCACCGCCTCCCGGCAGCCGAGAAACGTGCCCTCGACATTGACGGCGTGGACCTTGCGCCAGTCGGCGAGCGTCGCCTGCTCGATATTGCCGAGAACGCCGATGCCGGCGCTGTTGACCAGGACGTCGAGGCGGCCGAAGGCGGCAAGCGCGGCGTCGACCACTTCGCGCCAGCGCGCTTCGTCGGTCACGTCCTGGGCGAGAATGAGATCGGCGTCCGGCCCGAGCGCCTTCAGGCCCGCTTCATTGCGGTCGGTCGCGGCGACCTTCGCGCCCTCGGCGTGGAACAAGGCCGCCGTCGCCCGGCCGATGCCGGAGGCCGCGCCGGTGATGAGCGCGACCTTGCCGTGAAGCCGCCCTGCCATAGCCCCTCCTGACGGGCGCCTCAGCGCGGCGCCATGCGAAGCGCGCCGTCGATGCGGATCGTCTCGCCATTGATATAGCCGTTCTCGACGATGTGCACGGCAAGCGCGGCGTATTCCGCCGGCTGGCCGAGCCGCGGGGGAAACGGCACCGACGCGCCGAGCGAATCCTGCGCCGCCTGCGGCAGCCCGAACAGCATCGGGGTCATGAAGATGCCCGGCGCGATCGCGTTGACCCTGACGCCGATCGACGCAAGCTCGCGCGCGATCGGCAGCGTCATCGCGACAACGCCGCCCTTGGAGGCCGAATAGGCCGCCTGGCCGATCTGGCCGTCGTAGGCTGCGACCGACGCGGTCGAGATGATAACGCCGCGCTCGCCGTCGATCGGCTCGAGCTTGCCCATGGCCGCAGCCGCAAGGCGGATCATGTTGAACGTGCCGATCAGGTTGACGCGAAGCACCCTTTCGAAGTCCTGCAGGGGATGTGGCCCGTCGCGGCCGACAACGCGTTTGGCCGTGCCGATGCCGGCGCAATTGACCAGCACCCGGGCTGGCCCATGCGCCGCGGCGGCTTTGCCGATCGCCGCGCCGGCGGACGCTTCATCCGCCACGTCGCCGACGAGCGCCAGTCCGCCAATCGCCTTGGCCGCCTCCTCCGCCGCGGCGGAATTGAGATCGAACACCGCGACCCGGGCGCCCTTGGCGGCGAGCGCCTCCGCCGTCGCGCGGCCGAGCCCGGAGCCCCCGCCCGTGACGATCGCCGCAACTTCGGAAAGTTTCATCGCGTTTCTCTCCCGCTCGGTCCGAGCTGATCAGCGAACCCTGCCGCGATCAGCCGAGCTTGACGAATAGCCTGCCGCCCTCGACCTTCACCGGATAGGTCGCAAGATTGACGCAGGCCGGCGCGCCCTTCGCCTCGCCGGTGGTGAAGTCGAACCGTCCGTTGTGCATCGGGCATTCGATGATCGTGCCCTGGACGAAGCCGTCGGCAAGCTCGACCTGCTCGTGGGTGCATAATCCGTCCGTGGCGAAGTAGCGATCGTCCGCGGTCCGATAGAGCGCGTACTGGCGCCCCTCATGCTCGAACGGCGCGACGTCTTCGGGCGATATGCGGTCGGCGGCGCCGGCGTCGATCCAGGTCTCGCTCATCCCTGATCCTCCAGCTACGCTTTCGCCGCAACCGAGGCCGCGACGCGCGGGCCGCGGGCCGGCAGAGGCGTCGCCCCTGCCGGAAGCTCACGCTTTACGAAATAGGTCGGCTCCCGAAGCTGCCGGATCACAGTCGGGATGATCTCGCGATACGCGGCGAGGGTGCTCGGATAGGGCGTCGGGCACTGCGACCTGATCTTCGCGTGCAGCGCGGGGAGCGCGTGATACGGGATCAGCGGAAAAATGTGATGCTCGACGTGATAGTTCATGTTCCAGTAGAGGAACCGGAAGATCGGGTTCATGTAGACGGTGCGCGAATTGAGCCGGTGGTCGAGGACGTCTTCGGCGAGGCCGAGGTGTTGGGTCGCGCCGAAAAACAGCACAAGCCAGGCGCCGTAGAAGGACGGAAGACCGATCAACATGGCCGGCAGGATCGAGCGGGACCAAACGCAGGCGACGATGACCGCCGCGTAGATCGCCAGATAGATGCGCGCCTTGCGGTAGACCTTGGGCCGCTCGCTCTCGGGAACGTAGGTTTGCTCCTCGGGGTCGAGGCGGCCGCCCGCATGCAGGAAAAGCTTGCGGAAGAAGGCCATGCCGCCTTTGAGCGCAAAGATGTTCAAGAGCAGCGAGACGACGTCGGGCGGACGCGGCGTGATGATCTCGGGATCGCGTCCGACGATGATCGTGTCGGTGTGGTGCCGGGTATGGCTCCAGCGCCAGATTTCCGGCTCGCGCATCACCATGAAACACGCGATCTCATAGAGCGCGTCATTCATCCATTTGGTTTTGAAGGCGGTGCGGTGGCCGCATTCGTGCCAGCGGCTGTCCGACGAGCCGCCGTAGATCGCGCCATAGATGATGAAGAACGGAACGGCGGCCCAACTTCCCCAAAAATAAGCGCCGAGGCCGCCCGTGACGATGAGCGCCGCGAACCAGATCAGCGTGTCGCGGATAGCCGGGCCGTCCTTGCGCTCCATCAGCGCCTTAAGTTCGGCGCGCGGAATTTGCGGCGCGTACCATTTGGCCGACGCGAGCCCCGCAGCGACGGCCTTCTCGTTCTCCGGACCTACCAGGCTATAGTCGCGGCCGACGAAAGCGACGGACATCGATTCCCTCCTCGCCCGGCGTCCGAGCTTTGGGCCGCCGATTGGACCAATGGCTAATCGTAAGTTCGCCGCAACTCAATGTCCCACGTTCATTTTCTATCAAACTCCCCTCTCATCCCGGGAGGGCGGCCATCCGGGCGGAGAACTCCGGCCGTCCGACTCAAATGTCGCCGCCGCCCTTCGGCCGAGCCAGCGAGAACACTTTCTCGACCTCGGCGTAGTCCTGGTAGCCGCATCGGGCGAGGGGGTGAGCGCGAGCCGTGTCGAAGCGGCCGTCGACAACGAAATCATCGTCGATGTGAAAGGCGACCACCTCGCCGAGCGTCAGGACGGCGCCGCTCCACGCGCCGCTCACCGACCTTATCTCGACCACGTCGACCACTTTGCACTCCAATGCGGCAGGGCTCTCTGCGACCCGCGGCGCGGCGACCAGGCGGCATTCGGCCATCGTCAGTCCGGCAAGGGCGAATTCGTTGTCGCCGCGGGCGAACGGGGCCGAGGTTTCGTTCATCGGGCCGCGCAGTTCGTACGTGGCAAGGTTGGCGACGAACTCACCGCTTTCCCTGGCGAAAGTCGCCGAATCTTTCCAGCCCTCGCTGGAGAAGCCGACGATCGGCGGCGCGCTGCAGAACCCGTTGAAGAAACTATAAGGGGCGAGATTGACCCGCCCGTCGAGGGCGCGGGTCGAGATCCAGCCGATCGGACGCGGGGCGACGATCGCCTTGAACGGGTCGCGCGGCAGCTTTGTCCGGTCGCGGTCCGCGCTCGCATAGAACATCGGCGTCAAGCCCTCACTCGGGAAAGGTGGTCATGATCTCGGCCAACGGCGGCCGCGGGCGATCCTCGATCGCCGCCGTCGCCTTGCCGATATGAATGAAACCGGCGACGCGCTCATACTCGGCCAGGCCCATCGCGGCGCGAAAACGGGCGTCGTAGGCCATCCACCCGGTAAGCCAGGTGGCGGAGAATCCAAGGGCGCGGGCGGCGACGATCATGTTCATGCACACGGCGCCCGCGGACAGGACCTGTTCCCACTCCGGGATCTTGGGGTGCGGCGCGGCGCGCGAGACGACCGCGACGACGAGCGGCGCGGCCACGAAGCGCTGCTGTTCCTTGGCGCGGGCGGCCTCGTCCAAGTCGGGCCTGTTCTCAAAGGCGATCGCGAGCGCGAGGGCCCCTGCGCGCTCGCGCGCCCCGCCCTCTAACACCACGAACCGCCAGGGCGCGAGCTTGCCGTGATCGGGCACCCGTGAGGCGACGGTCAGGATCGTTGTCAGCTCGTCGGCGGTCGGGCCAGGTCCCGTCATCATCGGCGGGGGAACGGATCGGCGACGTTTCAGGAGCGAGATGGTATCATTCATCGTTTTCTTCCCGCGAAAGCTTGGCTCTTGGCCCAATTCCGGACAGCTGTAAACCGCCCTCGATCCGCCTCAATGTGGCTTCACGAGCCGCCCTGGACTCCCGAGCGCCCACCACCGGCGCCCGTTTGCGGCAATGCGAGGCGGATTGAGATCGACGTGGCGAATTCTGGCGGTCTTGGCCGCGCTCCCGGCGCTGCTCGCGCCGGCGGACGCCCAGACGCCGGCGGACGATTCCGCGCAGTCGCCGGCAGGCCAATCCGCTCCGGCGCCGACGAGCCAACCCGCCCCGACGCCCGCTAGTCAACCCGCCCCGCCGCCAGCGAGCCAACCAGCCACCGCGAGCCAACCCCAACCCGCCCAGGCGACGCTGACCCTCTCCGCGATCCTCAACGGCGCCGCCGCGCCGCTCACCGGAGGCCTGCGGTGGCGGATCTTCGCCGCTGAGCCCGATCCGGACGGCTCGCATCCCCTGATCGTCGAATCGAGGCTCGCCCAGCCGACGCTGACCGTTCCCGCCGGCGACTACGTGGTCCACGTCGCCTTTGGCCTCGCGAGCGCGGCCAAGCGCATCAAACTGGGACCCGAGGTGCGGTCCGAGCGGCTCGCGCTCTCGGCCGGCGCGCTCAAGATCGAAGGCTCGCTCGCCGACGCCCCGATCGACCCATCCAAGCTTTCCCTGGCGATCTACGTGCCGCAGAACCGCAATCCCCTCGGCAAACTCGTCTACGCCAACGGCAAGGCGGGCGACATCATCGGACTGCCGGAAGGCGCCTATCATATCGTCTCGACCTATCTCGACACCGTCGGCGCTCATTCGACGGTCAACGCCGCGGCCAATTCGGGCAAGTCGGCGGTCGCGCCGCCGCCGGCCGCTATCCCCTCCAATTCGATCGTCAACGCCGACATCAAGGTCACGTCGGGCAAGCGAATCGACGTCACGATCAAGCATCACTGCGCGACCCTTACCTTGAAGCTCGTCAACAAAGCCGGAGCCGAGGCGCTCGCCAACACGACCTTCACCGTGCTTACACCCGGGGGCGACGTGATCCGTGAGCTCGTCGGCGCCTTTCCCGCGCTGGTGCTTGCCGAGGGCGAGTACGTGGTCATCGCCCGCCACGATTCCAAGGTCTATCAGTCGACCTTCCAGGTTCAGACGGGGATGGACCACGACGTAGAAGTTGTTGCAGAAGAGAGCGGCAAACAGGGGCCGTGACCGGATGCAGACCTTCTTCGTCCAAATCAAATGCGCGCTCGGGCGGACCTACGAGGTCGCGAGCGCCCTGGCGGAGGCCGAAATCGCCTCCGAAATCTATTCGATCGCCGGCGATTACGACATTCTGGCCAAGTTCTATGTCGAGTCGAACGTCGACATCGGCCATTTCGTCGGCCACAAAGTGCAGGTGATTCCCGGCATCGTCGACACCCGCACCATCATCACGTTTAAGGCGTTCTAGGCCGAAGGGCGTTCAATTCCCTGCCAGCGCGTCTCAGCCCGAAGGTCCTACTCGTCACCCAGCAGCAAGCGGCCGTTTTCAACATGCGCTCAAGACTTTCTTCCGCTCTAGCACTCGTAATTCTTGCCGGACCCGCGCAAGCGGCGGATTCCGAATTCCTCTTCGATGCGCTGCACGGCAAGACGCCCTACAGGGCGTCGTGGGAGAAGCTGATGAAGCTCGTGCAGCCGACGCCCGACTGGCTGATCGCGTTCAACCGGAACTTCGACGGCGTCGCGAGCCAGATCACAAGTCTTACCATCGACGGGAAGGCTTACGAGATATCGTTCGTCTGCAAGCCGACGGATTGCGCCGATCACAAGTTCGTCGTCCTGTTCGACGCCAACGGGGCGCACGCCTATGGCGCGCTCGGCGGCAAGGACAATGATCCGGAGTTTTTCGGCAGCCCCTCGCAGTCCGAGCAGGATGCGATGACGAAGGCGGTGAAGGGGTAGCGGCCTGCATCGCGCGAGGCGCGCCCGCCAAGCCCGCGCCTCCAGCGTTCCAGGAGATCTCGATCAATGGAAACGACCCATACGTTTCAGATATTGATCCTGCTCCTGATCGTGATTTCCGCGGTCGCGGTTGTGGCGAGGCGACTTAAGATCCCGCCCGCGATCCTTCTCGTAATCACAGGCGCAAGCCTCGCCCTTGTTCCTGGGTTGCCCACTGTTCAGCTCGCGCCCGACCTCGTCCTGATGCTGGTGTTGCCGCCGCTGGTCTACTCGTCAGCCGTGGCGATGAGCTGGAAGGAGTTCCGGTTCAATCTGCGCCCGATAGCGCTTCTTGCCGTCGGATGCGTTCTTTTCACGGCGGCCGCAGTCGCGGCGGCGACCCACTGGCTGCTTGGGTTTCCCTGGGCGGTCGGCTTCGTGCTCGGCGCCATCGTTTCTCCCCCCGACGCCGTCGCGCCGCTGTCGGTCGCGCGGCGAATGCAGATCCCGCGGCGAATCATGGTCGTGATTGAAGGGGAAGGCATGGCGAACGACGCAACCGCGCTCGTTCTCTACCGTTTTGCGATCGCCGCGGTCAGTCTCGGAACCTTCTCGCTCGGCGAGGCTGCGGGAAGCCTCGCCGCAATTCTCGCTGGCGAGATTATCTGGGGCGTTGGCGTCGGCTGGCTCATGCTTCGGCTCAGGCGCTGGGTCCGCGATCCCAAGATCGAGGTCGTGCTCTCGCTGCTCACTCCGTATGCGGCCTATTGGCCCCCCGAGCAGCTCGGCGGGTCCGGCGTGCTCGCAACCGTCGCAGCCGGTCTCTACATCAGCTGGAACGGCCTTCGGCTGATCAGCGCCGCGACGAGGCTCCAGGGCGTCTTCTTCTGGGACTTCCTCGTCTATCTGATCGAAGGCATGGTCTTCCTCATCACCGGCCTTCAGGCGCGCGCGCTCGTCTCGGCATTCACGACCAATTCGATTTCCGGCCTCGCCACGGCCGCGGGGATCGTCAGCGCGGTGGTCATCGCGACGCGCTTCGTGTGGGTATTTCCGGCCGCCTATCTGCCGCGGTGGCTCGTTCCGGCCATTCGCCGCAAAGATCCCACGCCGCCATGGCAATGGCTCTTTGCGATCTCGTTCACCGGGATCCGCGGCGTTGTTTCGCTCGCGGCTGCGCTCGCAATTCCGTTCACGACCGCGGACGGCAATCCATTTCCATACCGGGACCTGATCCTCTTCCTGACCTTTTGCGTGATCTTCGTAACCCTGGTCGGAGAGGGATTGGCCCTGCCCTTTGTCAATCGCGCGCTTGGTCTTGCTTTCGCCGGCCACCGGGAGCGGCAGGAGGAGCGAAACCAGGAGTTCAGGGCTCGCAAGCGCGCGCTCGAAGCGGCGATCGGGGAGCTCGAGCGACTGTCAACCGAACGCCAGGCGCCGGAAACGGTGGTCCGGCCCATTCGCACCACTCACGCGAACCGGCTCAAACTCGTCGACGCGCGAAACGACGGCGACGCCCGCCACCGGAAACTGGTCGATCTCGGCGACGACATCGAGTTCTTGCTGATCGAGGCGGAGCGGGATTCGATCAATGACCTCTATCGCAACGGCGAGTTAAAGGACGAGCCGCGCCGGCGGATCGAACGCGAGCTCGATCTGCGCGACGCGCATCTCGCCAATCTGCGCGCCGTGGATTGACCCTCGGCGGCTTCACGTCAGCTCAAGCGTGAACGGCGTCCCTTCGTAACACGCCTCGCCGCGGCCGATGGCCGCGATGGCCTCCACCATCCGGCCCTGCCGGTTGAGCGCATCGTCGGCGAGGGCGATGAGGCGCGGGTTGGGCGAGGCGGTCGGGGAGGAGGCGCGCATCGCCCTGGCGATGGCGAATTCGTCGCCGCCGGGGTTCAGCGCGCAGGCTGCGATATAGGCGGCTGCGGTCGAGCGGCTCACGCCGGCGAAACAATGGATCACCATCGGCTCGGCGCGGTCCCAGGCGTGGACGAAGCCGAGCAGATCTTCGAGGTGGCTCGCACCCGCAAGATCTGGCCGGGCATCGGCTCGACGATGTCGGAGAGCGCGAGATAAAGATGGCGCTCGGGCCTGATCCCGTTCGGGCGCTCGACTTCCGTGCCGGGGCTCAACAAGGTGACGAGCGAGCGGGCGCCGGTTTTCACCACGGTTTCGCCGATCAGCGCGAGCGAGCAGACATGGAGGCGCGGCATGCGACGTTTCCTGACGGGAGAGCTTCTATAGAGTTCCGGCGACGGGGGCGTCGAGCTCGGCGAACCGGGCCAGAAAGCGGGCCTCGATGGCTGCGGGACGCATCGGCTCAAGGTACGCTGCGAAATCGCTCGGCGGCAAGTCGGGAGCGCCAAAGAGCTTGCGCGCCTCCGCGATCGAGAAGCCGGCGAGCGCGGTCGCCTCGAGATAGGCGGACGCCCGGTCGGCGATCTTGATCAAGCGGTTGAGATCGTCCGGCGGCTCGGCGGGCAGGCCGAACCGGACGTGAATCGCCCGTTTCAGACGTTCCTCGATCAGCCTGTATTGGCCGCCGATCGCCGCCTTGAAGGGCGAGATCATGTCGCCGATTACATACTCGGGCGCGTCATGCAGCAACGCTGTGAGGGCCGCCTTGCCGGAAGGAGCGGGCGCGCCGGCCGAAAACAGCGCCTCGACCAATAGCGAATGTTGGGCGACGGAAAAGATCTCCGGCCCCTGGGTCTGGCCGTTCCAGCGCGCCACGCGGGCAAGACCATGGGCAATGTCGCCGATCTCAACGTCGAGCGGGGATGGGTCGATGAGGTCCAGCCGCCGGCCCGACAGCATCCGCTGCCAGGCGCGTCGGGTCCCGCCCTCGCTCATGGCTTGAGCTCGCGCGCCAGCGCCCGGCAGGCCTCGTGACGGCAACAATCGACGAGATGGTCGTTGACCATTCCGGTCGCCTGCATGAAGGCGTAGATGATCGTCGGCCCGACGAAATTGCCGCCGCGCCCGCGCAGGTCCTTGGCGATGGCGCGCGAAACATCGCTCTCGGCCTGCATCTCTGCCATGCTGCGGCGCTTGTTCTGGACTGGACGTCCGTCGACGAAACTCCACAAGTGACGGGCGAGGCCGCCTTTCTCCCTTAGATCCAGAGTGATGCGCGCAAGCGCGACCGTCGCCTCGATCTTGGCCCGGTTGCGCACGATGCCGGCGTCCTGCATCAGCGCGTCTTTTTTCTTCTCGCTCCAGCGCGCGATCTTGCTTGGATCGAAGCCGTCGAAAGCCTTGCGGAAGGCTGGGCGCTTGCGCAGAATGGTGATCCAGGAAAGCCCGGCCTGGAAGCCGTCGAGCACCAGCTTCTCGAACATCGCCCGATCGTCGTATTCCGGCACGCCCCATTCCTCGTCGTGATAGGCAAGGTAGAGCGGATCGGCGCCCGGCCACGGACATCGCAGGAGACCGTCGGCGCCCCTGACCGCCGTTATGGCGCGCGGCGGCTTCTCCTTTTCGAGAGCAGCGGCTTTTCTTTTCTGGGCATCAGCGGCCTTCCTCTCAACCATCCCTGGGCTTCGCCATTTGACCAGCCCGGAATCCCGCTCATAGACTTCGCCTCTTCGCTCGCCAACTCAAGGGCAACGCCATGACGTTCCGCGCCGTTCGAGCCGACAAGACCGACGCCGGGCAGACGGTCCGGTTCGTCGACATGGACGAAAAGGACCTCATGGACGGCGACGTGACGATCCGCGTCACCCACTCGACCGTCAACTACAAGGACGGGCTCGCGCTCAGCGGAAAGTCGCCGATCATCCGAAGCTTTCCAATGGTGCTCGGCGTCGACCTCGCCGGCATTGTCGCAACGTCACGCCGGCCTGACTTCGCGCCCGGCGATGAGGTGATCGTGACCGGTCACGGCCTCAGCGAGACCCACTTCGGCGGCTATGCCGAGAGAGCGCGGGTCAACGGCGACTGGCTGGTCAGGCTGCCCAAGGAACTGACCCGCGCCGAGGCGATGGCGATCGGCACCGCCGGCTTCACGGCGATGCTGGCGCTGATGGCGATCGAGGGGGCCGGCCTCACGCGGTCATCGGGTCC
This sequence comes from uncultured Alphaproteobacteria bacterium, assembly GCA_963806935.1. Taxonomy (GTDB): domain Bacteria; phylum Pseudomonadota; class Alphaproteobacteria; order Rhizobiales; family Beijerinckiaceae; genus Roseiarcus. Next base: position 9,402 of record CAWEAT010000043.1, on the reverse strand, counting down.
GGCGCTGGTTACGGGAGCCGCGGGCGGCGTCGGCTCGATGGCGATTGCCCTCCTTGCCAGGAAGGGTTGGACGGTCGTCGCCTCGACCGGGCGGCCAAGCGAAGCCGGCTATCTGAAGTCGCTCGGCGCGGCCGAGGTGATCGACCGGGCGACGCTCAGCGCCCCTGGGCGGCCGCTCGGCAAGGAGCGCTGGGCGGCGGCGATCGACAGCGTCGGCTCGACCACGCTCGCCAATGCGCTGGCTCAGACGCAATACGGCGGCGCGGTCGCCGCTTGCGGCCTTGCGGGAGGCATGGACTTGCCTGCGACCGTCGCGCCGTTCATCCTCCGCGGCGTCTCGCTCCTCGGGATCGAGAGCGTCCATTGCCCGGCGCCGCGCCGGCTCGAGGCATGGCGGCGGCTCGCGACCGACCTCGACCGCTCCAAGCTCGCCACGATGACCGAGACCATTCCGTTCGACCGCGTGTTCGACGCTGGAGCGCGGATCGTGAAGGGCGAGACCCGGGGCCGGCTGGTGGTGACCATCCCTTGAACCTATGTATACATCTCCGCTGCCCGCATGAGCATATTGGACTGTCATTGTATTATTACGCCAACGTCGCCGGCCGCGATCCTGGGTCCATCTTGTGCGGCGCTTACGGGAAGAAAAAGGCTCCTTCGGTTCATGCCGCGCAACCCATTGAAAAAATGCGATTTGGACCGAGAGAATCCAAGAAAAACCCAGATAATCCAACCTTCCTGAGCGGGCGTACAGCCCGTTACCGGCCGTGAGCCAAGAAAACCCAAGCAGATCGACGGGGGAACGCCGCCGCCCGCTGACGAACGGGGCCGATACCGGTCATGCTTAAGGGCCGAGCGATCGTCCTAAAACTCGACCTTGACGCCTATGCGGCCGCCGAGGCTCCAGGTCGAGCCGCCGTCGATCGAATGGTCGTAGAAGGCCGAGCCGGCGAGGCTTAGCGTCCGGGTCAGGCGCGCGTTCATGCCGACGTCAACCTCGCCCCACGTTCCCTGAAGCGCGCCCGTGAGCGTCGTCGGATCGAGCCCGGAAAGCGTGGCGAAGGTCGCGGCGGGCGGGCTCGCGACAAAGTCGTGCCAGATGTTGACTCGGCCCCAGAAGGTCACGGGCAGGCCGGCGCCGTCGGCGCCGTTCGGCGACGGTGTAGGACGCCTTGGCGCCGACCCGCGCGCGCATGTCGCTGCTCGCGCCGAAGCTGGTGAGGCCGTATCTGTCCGCTCCGGAGCCCAAGGCCGCATATTGGTAGATTGCCTGGGCCTGCGGCTCGATTGTCCACGACGATGCGACCGGCAAGGGATCGCCCGCCTCGACCGAAGCGGTCAGCGCCGAGCCGGACACCGTCATGCCGGTCACGTTCGTGCCGCCGTGAGCCTGTCCGAACCATGTCCCTTGAAGCGCGCTGTCGATATACCAGCCTTGCGGGCCGAAGTGGGTCCAATAGGCGCCGCCGGAGTAGGCGTTCATCGTGACCGTGCCGGCTTTGGCCGACGAATAGACCTGATCGACGTCAGCGAAAGCAGTGAGATAGCCGATGTAGACGCCGAGGTCGTCGCGCGCTCCGTCGCGGTTCGTCTGTCGCCAGAGATCGACGCCAGCCTCGAAGCCGCCGTAGGTCACGCTGTATTGCGGCCCCTTGCCGTTGAGAAATGGCGTCGCGAACGACAGGCTCGCTGCGCCGCCCGGTTGCTGCTCGCCGGTTGCGCCGAGGACCCGGCCCCACATGAGATTGTTGCGAATGGCGTCGCGCGCGTCGGCGCGCTCGAGCGCATCGGGGTTGGCTCGGTCTGAAGGAGTGGCGCAGTCGCCTCCCGACTGGACCGCCTTTTGTGCATCGGCCTCGGAAAGCGACTCGCACGGAGCGATTTCGGCCCGAAAGCCCTGGCGGCGGCGGCCTGAACTCCTCGCGTCCCCCGCCGAGGCGCGCGTCGGCATTATCGATCATCGCGAAACCAAGCTCATTCGCGAGCTCGGGCATGGCGAGATAGACGGGAACCTCGTTGCGATAGTTCGGCAGGCCCGCAGTCGAGGGCTTCGAAGCTGGCTTCGGCGGCGGATCGGGGGTCGGCGTAGGCTTGGGGGCGGACGTTGGCGTCGGCGTGGGCTGGGTTTAGTCGGCCTGGGGGTATGGGTCGGCGTGGGCGTGTGGGAGGGGTCGGCGTCGGCGTCGGTGTGTGGGTGGGGGTCGGCGTCGGCGTCGGTGTGGGGTGGGCGTCGGCGTAGGCGTAGGCGTGGGGTGGGGGTCGGCGTCGGCGTGGGGTCGGCGTCGGCGTCGGGGTCGGCGTCGGCGTGGGTCGGCGTAGGCGTGGGGTCGGCGTAGGCGTGGGCGTCGGGGTGGGCGTCGGCGTGGGGCGGCTGGGTAGGGGGCGTCGGCGTGGAGTAGGCGTCGGGATGGGGACAGCGACCAGTTCTCGTCGCCGGCGCCGCCACTCCCCTCGACCAGGGTATATGCATAGGCGCCCGCTTCGACCGGCTGGCCTAGGGTGAATGCAGTCGACGTCGACACGCCGCTGATCGCGACCACCTCGATGCCATTTGTCGTCAACGCCCCAAGCCCGCCGACATTGCCGACCAGCAGGCGGGTCGTACCCGACGCATTGCCGTTGATCACCAGCTGATCTGTCGGGGAGCCGTCGCCGCCGAGCGTCGTTTCGAGCGCGACGGATCCGCCCTGGCCGACAAAGTTCCCGTTAATGATGACCTGGTTGCCGACCACACCGTTGGCCATCGTAATCATGCCGGCGCTGTTAAAGGTCGAAAGACCGCTGAACGTCGTGGTGACAGGGCTCGCGGCGCCGCTCGCGGCGGCAACGATCGTGCCGCTGGCGGCGTTGGTGAGCGTGTCCGCACCTCCGAACGTGTTGGCGCCCCCGGCGGTGTTCCAGGTCCCATTGTTGGTCATCGCGCTCGTGGCGGGACCCGTGATATTGACGACGCCGGTGATCGTGCCGTTGTTGACGATTGTCGCCGGGCCGCCGCTCGCCGCGATGGCGACGTCGATTGAGGCGCCCGAGAGGTTCTGGATCATGCCGTTGTTGGTGATCGCGATCGGCGCGGCATATTTCGAATAGGCAAGGACGCCCGCGGTCCTGCCTTGGACCAAGCCGGTGGAGGTCACGGTGATCGATGTCGTAGAACCGGACTGGCCGAAATTGAGCGCGTAGATGCCGGCGCCGGTTGTTCCCGTGACCGATCCGGCCGCGGTGATCGACAAGGCGCCGACCGGGGGCGTCGCCTGACCGTAGGCGCCGAGTTTGGCGTAGACGCCGTTCACCGAGCCGGTGACTGGACCATAGGTCTTGACGGTCAAGCCGCTCCCGTAGGCGCTGTAGGCGAAGAGGCCTGCTCCGTTGGAGCCGGTGACGGCGCCTGTGGTCGTGATCGACAGGGCGCCCGGGCCGTAGTCCAGGCCGACGACTCCGTACGTCCCGCCCGATGCGTTCTCAGCCTGAATCGTGACGCCCTGCCCCGATGGGTCGCCTTTGCCAATCAGGCCGTAGCTCGAGCCGCCGCTTACCGTACCGGTTGCCGTGATGGTGAGGGAGCCGCTGCCGTGGTTGTAGGCGCCAATGCCCTCGACCTTGCCGCTTGCGCCTGCGGCGTTGATCGAAAGCGAGGTCCCATAATTCCTGGCGAAGATGCCCCGGGCGCCGCCGACGACCTGTCCCGCGGTCGTGATCGATAGCGCGCCGGAGCCCTGGTTTACCGCGTAGACGCCGAACGTTCCGCCGGAGACTTTGGCGGCGCTTACTGTGAGGTTCGTTCCATAGTTCCTTGCCTCGATTCCCGCGCCGAAGCCGCTGATCGGGCCGCTGGTTGTGATCGACAACTCGCCGCTGCCCTGGTTCAGGGCGTAAACGCCGTCGCCCTTCGCGCCGCCGGTGACGCCGTACATCCCACCGCCGACACTCGCCGCGCTGATCGTTAGCGGGCCCCCGTAATTTCTTGCCGCAATGCCCGAATTGTATTTGCCGTAGACAGCGCCGGTCGTCGTGATCGACAACGCCCCCGAGCCCTTATTGAGCGCGCTTATGCCGTAGTCCGTCCCGACCACGCCTGCGGCGGTGATCGTCAACGCGGCGCCGTAGTTTTTGGTCAGAATGCCCGAAGCCGGCGTGCCTTGGAGAACCCCGCCGCTTACGCTTCCGTCGGTCGTGATGGTGAGATCGCCGGAGCCGAGGTTCGTCGCATTGATCCCATGGCCGTTGCCGGCGATCGTCGACGCGAAAGCGTCGGTGAAGCCGAGACCGGCGCCTGCGGCCGTGGCCGACAGATCCAAAGCGTCGCCGGTGGTGGTCATGATGCCGAAGTCGGTGATCGTGGTGACGACCAATGGCGCCCCGCCGAAGCTGGGCTCAAGCTTTGGGTCGTGGTTGTCGATCCCGAGCAGGCATATGTCCCGGCCGGGCCCGACGGGGCGCAATCGGCATAAGCGCGCCGGCCATAGCCGAGACAAAGCGTTCCCAGCATCGCCGTGCTCAACAACAGCCGATGCCTGGGTCCATGCGGTGGCGGCGCGCCGGTCATCGGTTTCGCCACCACGCTACCTTGGGGCCTGGCAGTCTTGGACAGGAGCGTCGATAAGCGCGCGAATCGTCGCAATCTCCAGTCTGCGGCTAGAATTGGCGCGAAGCTGGGCGGGCGAGCTTGGGCGAGGCTGAATACTCGCCCAAGGCGATCCCTGGCGGCGTCGGATTGGAGCAGGCAAAGCAAAACCGCCGGCGGCGGTGTTCGCGGCGTTGGTCCCGTTCAGACCTGATATAACCGGCGGCGCGGGATTCGAAGCGCCAGGGAGTTACGCATGCAAAACGTCTCGTTCAAGGCCGGGGACACGATCATCGCCGAAGGCGACGATGGAGATACGGCGTTCTTCATCGTCAGCGGGTCGGTTGAAGTGATCATCGGTCAGGGCGCCAACTCAAGGGCGGTCGACACGCTGCAGACGGGCGAGGTGTTCGGCGAAATGTGCCTGATCGAACCCGGGCCGCGATCGGCGACAGTCAGGGCGACGACCGATACCGAATGCCTCGCCGCTTCTTATGAGGAGTTCATCGCCGCGATCGAGGAGAACCCGGCGCGCGCCGTAGGCTTCATGAAGACGCTGGTCAGGCGGCTCCGCCTGATGAACGATCTGATCGAGCGGGCGGATCCGAATCGGGGCGGGTTTCGGGCCCTGTTTCTCGATTGGCAGAAATCGGCCGGCCGCCACAAGCTCCCCCCTGAGGCAGCCGCCCTGTCCTGGACGATGCTGTGGTGAGACGCGCACATCCGGGCACGGCGGCTTAGAGGTCCATCCGGATTTCAGCGGCTGAACCCAAAGAGCAGGCGGTCTGATTAGGAACGGACGGCGGCCCGGCAAAGAAGGAGAGTGACGGATGGAGATCAAGCGAAGCGGATCGCAGCCGTCCGGGAAAGGGCCGGCAGAATGGTTCACCGGCGCGGTCCGGATCGACCCGCTGTTCCGGGCGAACGCGCCTGCGCGCGCCGCCGGCAACGCGGTCACGTTTGAGCCCGGGGCGCGCACGGCCTGGCATACTCATCCTCTCGGTCAAGTTCTCGTCGTCATGGCGGGCTTGGGCCGCGCCCAGCGCGATGGCGGTCCGATCGAGGAAATCCGGCCGGGCGACGTCATCTGGTTTTCACCCGGCGAGAAGCATTGGCACGGGGCGTCGCCGACCGTCGCGATGACGCACATCGCCATTCAGGAGTTGCTGGACGGCAAGGCGGTTGATTGGATGGAGAATGTCAGCGACGCCCAGTACGGAGCCTGACGTCGTTGAAGCGGCCGCTTCGCGTGCCAGGAAACCTACAGCGCCGCGCCGGCCTCAGTCGTGTGCAGGCCGAAGAGGTGGAGCGGCGGAACGTTTCTTCCACCGGACCCTGTGTCGTCTATTGTTCATAAAGCGGCGCTACTTAGGTGCGGGCAGGGAGCACCCATGACGGATATTTCAGCCGACCTTCAGCAGGAACTGGACGAATTGCAGGCGTCTTACAAGGCTGCGGTCGACGAGTGGGTCCAGGCCATCCGCGAGGAAGAGGCGCTCGCCTCCGGCAACCATGACGTCGCCGAGCTGGACAAGTGGGAAGCGGCCTGGTTCCACGAGAACAAGAAGCAGAGGGAAGTGATTCACAAGAAGAAGCTTTACGAAGACGCGCTGCGCCGCGAATTCTTCGGCTTCTGATCCCGCACGCTGCTCGCCTCGACCAATCGAAATTTCCCAGCGACTTAAACCGAATCGCGTCCGCGCGATCGCTACTCGGCGCGCGAGACGGCGGGCGCCTAATGATCGCGGTTTTGTTGACCAGAGCATGCTGGCGCGAACCGGAATTCAACCGATCTTGACAGGGCGTCGGAGTTGACGCCAATTCGACTTTTGGGGAGGACCGGCATCGGCGCGGGCGGCCCGTCCCCCGGTAGGCTTGTGGGGTCCGACTGTCGGATGAATAAGAACGCTGCCGATCCTGCTCAAGCCTATCGAGGCCTGATCGCCGGATACACCGATGCGATCCGGGCAAGCGATTTCAAGGCCAACATCGCGATCCTGTTCGTCGCCTTCATGATGGGTCCGGTGCTGGGCAATTACACTCATTTTCCCAAGTATCTGCCTATCCCCTTCGTCATGCTGCCCTTTCTGATCGTATACCTGTGCCTGTTTGCGGTGCTCATCCCGCGCTATCCCAAGCGCGGCGCCAAGCATTTCATAGTTTCCCGCAACGCCACCCTCAGCAATTTCGCCAATGTCGTCGAAGCGGAGGACGAGGTCGAGCAGTTGAAACTTCGGTGCTCGGTGCTGTCGGAATTGCTGTGGTGGAAGACGCTTTACATCAGGATCAGCTTCATTGTCTCGATGGTGAGCATCGTCTTGACAATATTCATTCTGATGTACGTGTGGTATGCTTGAGCGCGGGCGGCGGATCATGATCCATTCGCTTCACGCGTCCGTCTCGTCTTCCCCGGCGCGGCGTGGGCCGCGGCCGCTGTCGCGAGGCCTCTGATGGCCAGGGACCGTGAGGCGCAGCTGCGCAATCTGATCGCCGGCTATGGCGATTCCATTCGCCTCAGCGACATTAAAGCGAACATCGCGGTGCTCTTTGTCGCGATCATGATGGGCACGGTCCTCGGGTTTCGCGACAACTACCCATGGTACCTGAACGTGCCGGTGTTGCTGGCGCCGTTCGTCGTCATCTTTTTCTGTCTTCTCGCATCCGTCTATCCGCGGTTTCCCCGCGCGGGACGCAGGCGGTTTCCGATCTGGCGCAAGTCGACGCCGGAGGATTTCGAATTCATCACCGATCCGGTGCTTGAAGTGGAGGACCTGCCGGCTCGCTGCGCGCTCCTGTCCAGGCTGCTCTATTGGAAGACCGTCACGCTCCAGGCGGCCTACCTCCTTTCGATGGCGACGATCGTTGGAGCAGGGGTGCTGATGTTCGTGGCCTGGCAATGACCGCAGCGACACAAGGAACGGGCGACCGGCGTCGCCCCGGCGCGCCTGAAGGGGTCGGAATTCATTGCGCCGGGCCGAGGCGGGTCCACCTCATGCTCTGGCACATCATGCCGCCGAATACGCATCCTTCCGTGGTCATGCGACGGTTGGCGACCAGAATCAGCATTGAGTAGCGGCGATTGCGTTGCGGATCGAAGGCGTTGCCCGACCAGCGCGCTGCCCCCGCCGCCTTGACGTGCGCGATGAGACGGTCGCCGACCTTCTCGCCGGAATCTGCTTGGCTGACCCAGGTGTTGACCCCGCAAAACGCCGCGCCGCAAGGTTCGACGCGGATATGGGTCTTGCCGTCGCCGCGGGCCCAATTGCCGAGAAACGCCGGACCGGCGAGCGCGGTGCTTGCCGTAGCGAGCGCCGCCAGCACCCATGCGAAGACTCCTGCCCCCAAGGTCGCGCGCGCCCCACCGCGGAGCGACCTAGCCGAGCGACCAAGCTCATTGGGCGCGCTCAACGCAGTAAAGTCCGACATCCGTCACCCCCTCCAGAAAGCCCGCCGCGCAGTACCCAAAATAATAGTCCCACAGGCGTCGAAAGCGATCGTCGAATTGCAACGCCGCGATCTCGGGCCAACGAGCATGGAAACGGCGTCGCCATTCAGCAAGCGTGCGCGCATAGGAAAGACCGAACGATTCTTGCTTCACGAGACGCAGTCCGGCCCGCTCGAACTGCTGATGGAGAACGGTCTTCGACGGTAGGCAGCCGCCGGGAAATATGAATTGCTGGATGAAATCAACGGTGCGGCGATATTCGTCGAAATGCTCTTCCGCGATGGTGATCGCCTGAAGGACTGCTCGTCCTCCAGGCTGGAGGCGGTCCGCGATTTTGTCGAAGTAGGTTGGCCACCACGCTTCGCCGACCGCCTCGATCATTTCAATCGAGACGATGCGATCGTAGCGGCCCTCGACGTCCCGGTAGTCCTGCAGCCGAAGATCGAGTTGCGATGCTGCGCCGCGAGCAGCGGCGAGGTCGCGGGCGAACTCGAGCTGGGCGGGCGAGAGGGTCAACCCGGTAACGTGGGCGGCGCCGGCTTTGGCCAAGCGCACGGCCAATGTCCCCCAGCCACAACCAATCTCAAGGATCCGCTCGCCCCCGCTGATATCGAGCAGGTTGAGGACGCGCTCGATCTTTCGCGACTGCGCGGCTTCGAGGGTCGGCGTCGAGCCGTCCCAGAGACCTGATGAGTAGACCATGCCTTCGTCGAGCCAGAGCCGAAAAAAGTCGTTGCCAAGATCGTAGTGGGCGATGATGTTGCGCGCGCTGCCGCGCCTGGTGTTGTCGTTCAAGAGATGCCGAATGCGGAAGGCCAACCGCGAGAAGGGCGAACCTTTGGCGGCGCCGCTGAGCCCGTGGAGGTTGCGCGCCGCAAGGCGGATGAGCGCCGTCAAGTCCAGGCTCGAGCAATCGCCGTCGATCCACGCCTGGGCAAAGCCGATGTCACCGCCGGTGATTAGGCGCCGAAGCGCCCGCCACCGGTGCACGACCACACTCGCTTCGGGGCCGGGTTCGTCACCCACGCGAACAAACTTTTGCCCGGTCGGCAGGGTCACGCTGAGCGAGCCGTAGCGCAGGCCCTCGACAAGACGCGCCAATATCCGCGTCCGCGGATCCCACCCCCGGCTCCGTGCCGGCGCTTTTTCGGCGGCCCCGGCGAGGCTCGAATTCTCGACCTGATGATGATCGCTAGACCTTAGGTATTTTCACTCGCTGATAAAGCGCGGGCGCCGAACTCGCCTCTCCATACGACGCTGCCGCCGTTTTGGTTCTACGCAAGCTGCCGGCCGATTATGCCCGCGATCGCGCCCGGCCCGCAAGGCTCGGTCACGGCAAATCCGCAGGCAGACCCCGTCGTATGTCTTCGGGCGCGCTTTTCGCCTCTATCGGGCT
>CAWEAT010000042.1:0-40428 GCA_963806935.1 uncultured Alphaproteobacteria bacterium | reverse complement strand
GCGCTTCGCGAGCGCGAATCGAGAGTGACGGATGCTGGTGTCAACTTGGCGGGACTTTTGCGTGGCGCCGGCTCACGCTGGCCGAACGGCGGCCGATCGCCTTTTCCTCTCCAGGCGGCCCCGGCAGGTAGCGCGCGCCTTTCAGCCATAGACGCAGCGCCTCCCAGTGAATGGCCGCCGTTACTTTCCCCGTTTCGAACGGCGCGCGGGCGAAAGCCGCGAGCAACATTCGATCCGTGAGCGGGCGGTAAACCGCGTCATCGCTGCCGACATCAAGAGGCCGTCGCGATCGTGATCGGCAATACCGATGGTCAATCGGTCGCCGCGGCAAACGACGCGGAAATGATAGTCGATCTCCATCCCGATGAACGGCGAAACATGAAGCTCCTTCCGGCAGCGCTGGCGCAGCACAGAGGTTTCGGGATCATCGACGCCAATCACATACGAATGGCGCCCCCCAAAGGTATTCGACACCTCCCACACGATCGCCGTCATCCGATTGCGAGCGTCGTGACAGAAAAAGACGCTGATCGGGTTGAATACATAGCCCAACACCCGCGGCATCGTCATGAGCAGCATCGGCCCGTCGGCAGCGAAGCCGCCCGCCGTCGCGAGTGAAGCGATCTTGTCTCGCAGGGATCCGTCGCGACCGTCCGCGTGATCGCGGGCGTAGAAACTCAGGAGGTTGAAGCGTTCGAGCGACATGAGCCTGAGTCCGCTCGCCGTCTCCCGCAGGCGATCGAGGTCGAGGATCAGCCAAAAGACGCGATACTCGAACCGGCGCCGCACCGGCCGCGAGCGGCGATGCATCACCGAGCCGACGTAGAGTCCGGGCTCGATCATGGCGCAATCGCGACGCGGCCGGCGGGGCGAGCGGCGGCGAGCTGAAGCCGATCGTTTTCGCCTTCGACTGACCACGGGCGACTTACGCCGCCGATTTCCTCCGCCACCGCAAGGCCTGCCTGAAGTCCGTCTTCATGAAACCCGAAGCCGAAATAGGCGCCGCAAAACCAGATGTCGCCGACGCCCTGAAGAGACCACAACCGCTTCTGGGCGGCGATCGTCGCGTCGGTGAATATCGGATGCTCGAACTGCATCCGGCGAAGGACCCGCGAATCGGGAATCTTTACCAACGGGTTGAGCGAGAGGAATACAGGCGGGCGGCCCGGCAGGCTCTGGAGGTTGTTCATCCAATAGGTGACCGACAATGACCGTCCGTCCCCGCGCCCCCTGGCAATATAGTTCCAACTCGACCAGGCGGCGCGCCGGCGCGGCATAGCTCGCCAATCGGTGTGAAGCGTCGCGTCGTTGCGGACATACCGGAACGCGCCCAATAGGTCGCGCTCCGAGCGGGTTGGCCTGTCGATCAGCCGCAACGCCTCGTCGGCATGCGTCGCCAGGACCAGCCGGTCGAAACGCTGGGTCTCGCCGGTCACATCGGTGACGTCGAGGCCTTCTTCCGTCCGCTTCACCCGGACGGCGGCGCGCCCGGTCAGCGCGCGCCCCAGCTGTTCCGCCAGCGCCGAGACATAGACGCGGCTACCGCCGATCACGGTTCGCCAGGCCGGGCGGTCGATCAGATCGAGCAGGCCGTGATTGAGGCTAAAGCGAATGAACGCCTCGGCTGGATATTCGCCGACCCGCATCGCCGGCGTGGACCAGACCGCCGCCGCCATCGGGTAAAGGTAGTGATCGCGAAATGGCGCGCCATAGCCACGCTGATCGAGATAGGTCTCGAGCGATCCGAGATCCTCGCGGCCGACGTCTTTGCGCGCCTCCCGGAAGAATTGCAGGATGTCGCTCAGCATCGACCAGTAGCGCGGCCGCAACAGGTTGGCGCGCTGCGCAACGAGGCCGCGCAAGCCGGCGGCCGAATATTCGATCGCGCCATCGTCGATCGACGCCGCAAACGACATCTCGCTTTCGCGGGTCTTTATGCCAAGGTGAGCGAAAAGGGCTGTAAGGTTCGGATACGTGCGCTCGTTATAGACAATGAAGCCGCAATCGACCGGCGCGCCGTCCCAATTGAACGTATCGGAATGACCGCCGAGCCGCCTTCCCGCTTCGTAGAGGGTCACATCGCAAGTTTTGGCAAGAAGCCACGCTGCGCTGAGCCCCGAAACGCCGCCGCCAACGACGGCGACCCGGAGACGGCCGGATCGATGCGAACTCAATATTACCCTCCACTCTAGGAGGGATACGTCACGCCGTGGCGCTCGGATCAACAGTGATCCATTTCAAAGAGTCGCGCGTACGAGACGGGTCGATCGAAGGATGTGTGCGTGACTTGCGCTCTTGCGCCCCCGCGACCTTTGCGGAATAGGTCGGACGCTATGCATGCGCCCGCGCCGTCTGCCGACGACATGAAGCAATGGCTGAAAGCCGTCGCCGAGCGGCAGGACCGCGGAGCCTTTGGTCGGCTGTTCCAGCATTTCGCCCCGCGAATTGCTTCGTTCATGGAACGAAGCGGTCTGAACGCCGCGGAAGCCGAGGAGATCTCACAGGAAACCATGGTGATCGTCTGGAGAAAAGCCGCCCTCTACGATCCCGCCCAGGCTGGGGCGAGCACGTGGGTGTTCACTATTGCCCGCAATCTGCGCGTTGATCTCGCGCGTAAGATGTCGCGGACAAGCGCAGGGATCGCTGCAATGAGGGAGCTGCCGGCGCAGCTGGAGATTTCGGTCGAGGATATTGCGCTTGCAAGCGAGCGGGACGCGCGAGTGCGCAGCGCGATGGCGACGCTTTCGCCGGAGCAGGCGACCGTGCTGCGCCTGTCGTTCTTTGCCGAGAAGCCGCATGCGGAGATCGCCAGGGAGCTTTCCCTTCCGCTAGGGACCGTCAAGTCGCGCACGCGCCTCGCCATGGCGAAGATTCGCGCCATCCTGGAGCGGGAACGGTGATCACCCACCATCCCTCCGACTTGACTTTGGCGCGCGTGGCCGCCGGAACGCTGAGCGCCGGACCGCAGCTTGTCGTCGCGACGCACCTCTCCGGATGCCCGCAATGCCGCGCGGCGCTGCGATCGTTCGAGGCGGTTCTCGGAGCGATGCTGGACGCGGCGCCGCCGGCGCACCTGAGCCCGGACGCCCTTGCGCATGCGCTGAGGCGCCTCGATGAGGCCGTTCCGCATTCCGAGCCTGCGCCGCGCGTGATTCACCCGGACTTGCCGCCTCCGCTCAACGCCTACAACCTCGGTCCGTGGCGCTTGGTGCGTCTAGGGTTCAGGTGGCGACGGTTGACGCTGCCGGAATCGCCCGACGCCAATGTCATCATGCTGAAGGTCGCAGCCGGGCAGCCAGTCCCCCACCACGGCCATACCGGCACTGAATATACCCAGGTGCTGACGGGTTCGTTCAGCGACGCGCTGGGACAGTATCGAGCCGGGGATTGCATGGAGATGGATGAAGAGGTCAATCATCAACCGGTCGTCGATAGGGACGGCGAATGCGTGTGTCTGGCTGCGATCGAGGGAAGGCTCAGGCTCAGTGGCTGGGTAGGCCGCCTTATTCAGCCGCTGATCGGCATCTGAGCTCAAGGAAGCCGGCTCGCGGCGGTCGTGGCGCGCATGCTTTCCGGAGCGACGGCGTGGCCTGAGATCGCATGCCATTTCAGCGCCGGTTGCCGCGCTTCGAATCGATTGCGAATCCAAGCTGCGCGCTTCGTTGATTGATGCAATCGCGCTGCGGCGTTTGACGCCGCTTGGCATCCAAGGCATTGAAGATCAGATATCCGGACAGTATTCGTTGGCCCGACGATCCGGCGATAAAGCGCGGGCCGCCTGGGAGGAGATGGGCGACACGGTCGCCTTCCTCGGCGGACCGAGGAGCAAACCTATCAGCGGGTAGTTCCTTCGGGTCGATGGGTTGATGAGCGGCCGAGAGCCGCGTCAGGGAGGTCAAACAGTGACGGACGCGAAACGCTTTGAGGGAATGACCGCGGTGGTGACCGGCGGTGCGTCGGGCATCGGCCTGACGTTTGCCCGCCGATTCATAGCCGAGGGGGGGCGGGTGACGCTATGGGACAATGATCCAGCACGGCTGAAGGCGGCAACCGCCGAACTCGGCGACAAGAGCCGGGCCGAGCGCGTTGACGTCGTCGATCCAGCCGACGTCGAGCGCGCGACCGAGGCAAGCCACACGGCGATGGGCCAGATCGACGCGCTTGTCTGCTCGGCCGGAGTGGCGGGGCTGAACGCGCCGGTGATCGACTATCCGATCGACGAATGGAAGCGGGTGTTCGACATCGACGTCCACGGCCTGTTCTATTGCAATCGCTACGTCGCCCGCCGGATGAAAGCGCGCGGCTACGGCCGCATCGTCAACATCTCCTCGATCGCGGGCAAGGAGGGCAACCCCAACGCATCGGCTTACAGCGCCGCCAAGGCCGCGGTCATCGGGCTCACCAAGTCGCTCGGCAAGGAGCTGGTGAAGGACGGGATCACCGTCAACGCCGTCACACCGGCGACGATTGACACTCCGATCCTCGTCCAGGCGTCGGCGGCGCACATCGCCTATATGCGCTCGAAAATCCCGATGGAGCGCTTCGGCACGGTCGACGAAGCTGCGGCGCTGATCGCATGGCTCGCGAGCCGCGAGTGCTCGTTCTCGACCGGCGCCGTTTTCGACCTCTCGGGCGGCCGCGCCACCTATTGAGGCTCATGTGGGCGCCGACGACCTGAGCGAGCAAGATCAGGCGTGTGCGCCTGCCGCCGAACTCGTCGCGGCCCTGCGCCGCATGGGCATCCTGAAAGCCGACGAGCAAGCTTGCCTCAGGCCGCTCACCGGAGGCGTCTCATCCGACATCTTTGTCGTCGAGGCAGGCGAGCGGCGTTTCTGCGTCAAGCGGGCCTTGCCGAGGCTGAAGGTTGCGGCGCTGTGGGAAGCCCCGGTCGAGCGAAACGCGGCGGAGGCGGCGTGGATGCGCGCCGTGGCGCGCTGGCTTCCGCGCGCCGTTCCGCGGATCCTCGGGGAGGACCGGAAGGCCGGCCTGTTCGCAATGGACTACCTGGCGCCAGAGGATCATCGCGTGTGGAAGACGGAGCTCCTCGCTGGCCGTGCAGAACCGTATTTTGCCGCCGCTGTTGGGCGCGACCTCGCTATCATCCACGCCCAGAGCGCGGCCGATCCTGGTATTCCCGGAGAATTCGCCAATGACGGTACGTTCGAGGCGATCCGCATCGAGCCCTATCTCCGCGCAACTGGTCGCGCCCACCCTCAGCTTGCCTCGCGATTCGATGACCTCGCACGCACGACGCTTTCGACGAAACGTGCGTTGGTTCACGGCGATGTCAGCCCGAAAAATATCCTGAGAGGTCCGCTCGGACCCGTGTTCCTCGACGCCGAATGCGCCTGGTTCGGCGATCCCGCTTTCGATCTCGCCTTTTGCCTCAACCATCTCCTGCTCAAGGGGGCGCGCGAGGGTGCGGACAGAACGCTTTACGGCGCCGCGTTCTCGGCGCTCGCGCAGGCCTATCTCGCTCGCGTCGATTGGGAGAGCGTCGACGGCCTCGAAGCGCGCGCGGCCGCGTTGCTTCCGGCGCTGTTTCTCGCCAGGATCGACGGCAAGTCGCCGGTCGAATACCTCACCCTTGAGAGCGAGCGCGCAGCCGTCCGCCGCGCCGCTGCGCCGCTAATCGCCGATCCCCCGCGCCGCCTGATCGACGTGCCCGAAGCCTGGGCTCGCGCGCGATGAGCAAACCCGTCATCCGATCGCTTCTCGCCCGGCGCATCTGGGACTCGCGTGGCCGCCCGACCGTCGAAGCGGAAGTCGCGTTGAGCGACGGCGCGGTGGGTCGGGGAATAGCGCCCGCCGGCGCGTCGCGCGGCGCGCGCGAGGCGGTCGACAAGCGTGATGGCGGAAAGCGCCTCGGCGGCCTCGACGTGCAGGATGCGCTCGACGGGATTCGGACCGAGATCGCCCCTGCTATCTCCGGCCTCGACCCGTTCGATCAGGTCGCGATCGACGCCGCGCTCATCGCCCTTGACGGCGTCCCGAACAAGGCGAGGCTCGGCGGAAACGCGCTGACCGCCGTGTCGTTAGCTGCTCTCCACGCGGCGGCCGCCAGCCGCGGCCTGCCGCTCTGGCGTCATTGCCTTGGCGACCGCCCGGCGATCGTTCCGCTGCCCGAAATCCAGATCTTCGGCGGCGGCGCCCATGCCGGGCGGCGCACCGACGTCCAGGACTTCATGGTCGTCGCCCCGCGGGCCAAAACCTTCGCCGAGGCCCTCGTTGTGACGGCGGAGGTCTACCACGCCGCCGGCGCGATCATGGCCGAGCGCGGCCTTCTGTGCGGCGTCGCCGACGAGGGCGGCTGGTGGCCGGCGTTTTCGACCAACGAGGAGGCGCTCGAAACGCTGATGCGGGCGATCGAACGGGCCGGGTTCGCGCCGGGCGAGGACGTCGCGATTTCGCTCGACGTCGCCGCGTCGGAATTCGGCCAGGGCGGCCGGTATCGCCTTGGACTCGAACGGCGCGAGCTCGACCGCGACGCAATGGCCGAAATGCTCCTCCGCTGGTGCGCGCGCTATCCGATACTGTCGATCGAAGACCCCTTCGCCGAAGACGATGATGAAGGGTTCGAGCGTTTCACCGCCGCCGTCGGCGACCGAATTCAGGTGATCGGCGACGACTATCTCGTCACGAGCGCGGAGCGGGTGCGCGAGGCGGCGCGTAGAGGCAGCGTCAACGCGGTTCTCATCAAGGTCAATCAGGCCGGCACGGTCAGCGAAGCCAAGGCCGCATGCGACGAAGCGCGCGGTTTCGGCTGGGGCACGATCGTCTCCGCGCGTTCCGGCGAGACCGAGGACACGTCGATCGTTCATCTCGCGATCGGCTGGGGCGCCGGCCAACTGAAGGTCGGCTCGTTCGCGCGCTCCGAGCGCATGGCGAAGTGGAACGAGGCGCTCCGGATCGAGGAGGCGCTCGGTGCGGAAGCGCGCTTCGCCGGACTCGACGAAATGCCGATGCGCCGGAAGGTGATGAAGTCAGTCGAGCCGGCGTCTAGAGAGAGCGAATGAAGCCGAAGATTTTTTCGATCGAGGGCGGCGCGCTCGCAGTTCCCGATCCCGACGCCGGCGGCGTTCGTGTCTATAAGGGCATTCCCTATGCCGCGCCGCCGCTTGGGCCGTTGCGCTGGCGGCCGCCTGAACCGGTTCCGGCGTGGACCGGCGTCCGCCCTACCGACACCTTCGGTCGGAATTCGCTGCAGGGCATCGTCTGGGACGATATCGACCCGTTCGCGGCCGGCGTTTCGGAGGATTGCCTCTATCTGAATGTCTGGACGCCAGCCGCGCCTGGCGAAGGCGCCGGATTGTCGACGATGGTCTGGATTCACGGCGGTGGATTTGTCGCCGGCTCGGGAGCCGAGCCGCGCTACGACGGCGCTCATCTCGCCGCGCGCGGCATCATCGTCGTCACGCTCAACCATCGACTCAATGCGCTGGGCTTTCTCGCCCATCCCGAGCTCACCGCTGAATTGAGTCATCGCGCCTCAGGCAACTATGGGTTTCTCGACCTTGTTGCGGCGCTTGGATGGGTGAAGCGCAACATCGCGGCGTTCGGCGGCGACCCGGCCAAGGTCACGATCGCGGGGGAATTGGCCGGGTCATTCGCGGCGAGCGCGCTTATGGCCTCGCCGCTCGCCAAGGGGTTATTCGCAGGGGTTATCGGCGAGAGCGGAGCGTTATTCGCCTCGCCTGTCCGCGCGCCGGCCTTGCTCGCCCAAGCCGAGGCCACAGGGGTCCGGTTCATGCGCAAGGCAGGGGCGAAGTCGCTGGCCGAGCTGCGCGCGGTGCCTTCCGAGGCAATCCTCGCCGCCGCGCCAAGCGAGGGCTTCAGGCCGATCGTCGACGGATGGTTTCTGCCGCGCCCGCCGGCCGAGATCTTCGGCGCCGGCGACCAGAGCGATGTGCCGCTCATGGCGGGCTGGAATAAGGACGAGGGCTTCAATTTCACCCTCAAGCAGGGTCAGAACGCCGATCGCGCCCATGCCGATCTGGCGCGCGAGATTTTTGGCGCGCGGACGGAAGAGGCGTTGCGGCATTACTGCGGCGGCTCGCCGGAGGCTGACGCCGCGTCGGCGGCCGCACTTGGAGGCGACCTCGTGATTGTCCACCCGACCTGGGCCTGGATCGAGGCGCAGAAGCAAAACGGGCGCGCCGACATTTTCCGCTTCCGCTTCGACCGCGCGCCGCTCACTCCGGAGGGTTGGTTTGGCGAGCGCGCGAGCCGCGAGGCTGGCGCCTTCCACGCCGGCGAAATCCCCTATGTGTTCGACAATCTCGCGGCCTTTCCTTGGTTGATCGATGACGCCGACCGGGAGCTGGCCGGGCTCGCCTCCAGCTACTGGATCAACTTCGTGAGGGGTGGGAACCCGAACGGCCCCGGCCTGCCGCACTGGCCGTCCTATCGCCGCGCGAGCGCGCCGGTGATGACACTGGGCGCATCGCCTAGGGCGGGATCGGAGGAATGGCGGGAGCGCCACCTGTTCCTGCAGCGGGCGGTGTAGGGGCACAGGCCTGGGGAAGCGCGAACGATGGCGTCGCGTTCCTCGCCTTCGCCTGTGATAGGCTCGCAGGGGGAGGAAACGCGATGGCCAAGCGACGCGCTCAGAAGCCGGAGGCGGCGTTTCGGCCGCTCAAGCTTGACCCCCAGCGCGCCACGCGGGCCGACCGGCCGCCCTACGCGATCGTCGACATCGGCTCGAACTCGGTCCGCCTTCTGGTCTATGACCAGCTCGGCCGGGCACCGATGCCTCGCTTCAATGAAAAATCCCTTCTCCGCCTCGCGGAAGGACTGGCCGAGACCGGCGTCATCGCGCCGGATGGCTTTCGCCGCGCCGTTCAGGCCGTGGGGCGCTTTCGCGCCATCGCCGACGCGATGGGGGTCAGTCGAATCGACGCCGTGGCGACCGAGGCTATGCGTCGCGCCGCCAACGGGCGGAAGCTCGCTGCTGCGATCGAAGCGGAAAGCGGCCTCAAGGTGCGTATCCTCGCCGGGGCCGAAGAGGCGCGATTCTCGACCTTGGGCGTGATTTCCGGGTTCTTCCGTCCGATCGGGTCGGTCGGCGACATGGGCGGGGGCAGCCTTGAAGTCGCAGAAGCAATTGACGACCATGTGGGAGAGCGCTGGGTCAGTCTGCCGCTCGGCGCTCTGCCGGTTGAGGCCATGTTGCGGGGCGGACTGTCCGCAGCGAAGCGCGAGATAGACGAGATCCTGCGCCGAAGTCTGCCGCGCGAGCTGGCGCGGCCGGTGTTCTATCCGGTCGGCGGCGGCTGGCGCGCGCTTGCCAAGGCCCACATGGAGGCCGTCGGCGCGCCCGTGAAAGTCGTTCACGGCTATACGCTCGGCGCCGTCGAGGCGCGCAAATTCGCTCGCGCGGTCTCTCGGCTTTCGCCCGCGAAGCTGGCGGCGACCCCGGGCGTGACGGAACGGCGGGCGCGGACATTGCCGGCGGCGGCGTTGGCGCTCGATCGCCTCTTGAAACATCTGGCTCCGGAACGTGTCGTCTTTTCCGCTCTCGGCCTGCGCGAGGGATTTCTCTATTCCCAACTCGGTCGGGAGGAGCAATATCTCGATCCGCTGGTCGAGGGCGCGCAGCTTATCGGTCTGCCGCTTGCGCGGGTGCCCGATTTCGCGCCTGAGCTTGTGTCGTGGACCGCGAATCTCACGGCCGGCGAAACGGCGTCGGAGAAGCGTCTCCGCGTCGCGATCTGCGCCCTCTCCGACATTGCCTGGCGGGACGCTCCGGACCTCCGGGCGGAAGAGAGTTTTCGCCGACTTTTGCAGTTTCCGTTCATCGGCGTCACCCACTCCGAGAGAGCGTTCATCGCCGCGGCGATCCACGCTCGTTACGCCGGCCGGCCGGATGCACAGTGGCTCAACCCGGCCGTCGGCCTGCTCGCGCCTGCCGAGCGGCGCCGGGCGCAAATTCTTGGCCGCGCCATTCTACTCGCCTACCGCTTCTCCGGCGGCGTGCCTGCCGTATTGGAAAGCGCGCGATTGCGGATCGACCCGAATAGCGTCCGACTGGAAGTTGCTGCGGCCGCGCGCGCGCCCGACAGCGAGGTGGTGAGCGATCGCCTCAGGCTTCTCGCCAACGCCATCGGGGTCAAGCGAAGCGAGGTCGTCGACATTGACGCGAACTCGATCCTAGGGCCCAGGCCGCCGACCCGCGGGTCATCCTCGTCTGACGGGGTTTTTCTCCGGCGCGAAAGCGCAAACCCTATCCGGAATGGGCGGGAAGCTCTTTTCGCGCCGCGCGATTTCCTGCCGCCCGCGCATCGGCCTCGCACATGAACGCCCCCCGTTTGGTATGCCCGTAATAGTGGGTTCCCGCGTAGTGGTAGACGCGCGACGGCGTATTGACCCACACCACGGTGTCGGACGGACAGCGGGCGCGAGCCGCCAATTCAGTCGTATATTCGCCCGCGCGGGGGGCCGACGCCGCGCCGACGTTGGGCGCCGGCGCGGAAGCCGAAGTCGACGGCTGCCACCACGGGAACAAGGAGCCCGACTGATTGGCGGGCGTTGGCGCCGGGGCGGGCGCTGGCGCTGGGGCGAAGCTTCCCTGGGACGGCGCGGCGGCGGCGCTGCCGCGGGTGCGGCACTGCGCCAGGAACTGCGGCCAGGTCTCTCCGCCGGTTGTTCCCGCCGCTTGGGCCTGTTTCCATTGGCTCGCACAGGCGGCCATGACGCTTTCGGCGTTCGCGGCGGTCGGACCGGCGCAGACCCCGAAGGCGATCGCCGCCGCCGTCAGCAAGGGAACGAGTGAATGGCGCATTGACATCCCTACCCAATTCGAAGCCCGCAAAGGGCTGCACCTTCAGCCTAGCGCGACCAGGGCCGTTTCGCCAAGCCGTATCCCCTTCTTGGACCGGATGTCCAGATAGGATGGTGAATCCGCAATTCGTGCTCCAGACCTACGAACCGACTGGCTGGGCCACCCGATCGGCGTCAGCGGGCGCCGGCGCGCGTTCCGGGACCCCGCTCGGCGCGGCGCGCAGATATTGCCTCGGCCACGGGGTCACTTGCCCGAGTTCTTGCGCGGCGTGCAGCGGCCAATAAGGGTCCCGCAACATCTCGCGCGCCAGCAAGACGAGGTCGGCCTGATCGTTGCGGATCATCTGATCGGCCTGGGCCGGAGCGGTAATCATGCCGACCGCCGCGGTGGCGATATTCGCCTCGCGCCGGATCCGCTCAGCGAACGGCGCCTGATATCCGGCTCCGACGGGAATCTCCGCCTTCTCGACATTGCCGCCCGACGAGCAATCGATCACATCGACGCCAAGGGAGAGCAACTGGCGCGCCAGCTCGACTGATTGATCAATGTCCCACCCGCCTTCCACCCAGTCCGTCGCCGAGAGGCGGACGAACAGCGGGCAGCGCTCCGGCAGCGCCCGCCGCACCGCGGCCACGCACTCGCGGACGAATCGCGTGCGGTTTTCGAAGGAGCCGCCGTAGGCGTCGGAGCGGCGATTGCTGAGCGGCGACAGAAACTCATGAATCAAGTAGCCGTGCGCGCCATGAATCTCGATCACCCGGAAGCCGGCGGCGAAGGCGCGCTCAGCTGCGGCGGCGAACGCGCGGTGCGCAGCGTGAATCTGGTCGACGCTCATTTCATCCGGCATGGGGTAAGCGTCACTGAAGGCGACGGCGCTCGGAGCGAGCGGCCGCCATCCGCCCGACGTCTCAGGAACGGCGCCGTTGCCCGCTCCCGGCCGATAGGTGCTTCCCTTTCGTCCGGCGTGCGCGAGCTGAACGCCGGCCCGCGCGCCCTGACTTTCGATAAAGCGCACGATCCGCTCGAGCGGCTCGAAATGCTTTTCGCTCCAGACGCCGAGGTCCTGCGGGGAAATCCGCCCCTCCGGAGTGACGGCTGCGGCCTCCGTGAACACGAGCCCCGCGCCGCCGACCGCCCGAGCCGCGAGATGGGCGAAATGCCAGTCGTTCGCGAAGCCGTCGACGGAGGAATATTGGCACATCGGCGAGACGCCGATCCGGTTGGCGAAGTCGACGTCGCGCATGCGAAGTTTGCTGAACAAGTGCGGCATGGGTGAGTATCTCGATTGAAATGAATGGCGGGAGTTCGAGGCACTTCGGCGTCAGCCGGCGCCCCGCCTCCAGTGAGTGTCTCCCCCTTTTTGACCTTATCCCGGGACGCCTTTCGGTCAAGCCGGGCCGTCGCGGTTTGTCCCAAAGGCGTCGCGTCAGGCGCTTACTGATAGCCGAGCAGATGCGGCAACCAGAGCGTCAGGCCCGGAACGAACGCAATAACGAGGAGGCACAGGAACAGCAAGCCGAGATAGCCCAGCATCGGCCTTACCGTCGATTCAATCGGCACGCCGCCGATCAGGCAGGCGCCGTAGAGGCCAAGCCCCAGCGGCGGGGCGAAGAGCCCGATTCCCATGGCGATCACCAGCACCACTCCAAAGTGGAGGCCGTTGATGCCGATCTGGCCCGCGACCGGAATCAAGAGCGGACCAAAAATGATCAGCGCCGCCGCGCCCTCGAGAATCGAGCCCATGACGATCAGGATGAGGATCGACAGCAGCAGGAATGGCCACGCGCCGGCGTTCTGGGACAGCGCGATCATCGCCTGCGCCAGGGCATGGGGAAACTGCTGCAGCGTGAGCACGAAGGCGAGCGACTGCGCCGCGGCGACGATGAACAGCACCAGCCCTGAGCGCGTCGCGGCGTTGACGAAAGTCACCGCGGCAGCCCGCAATCCGAGCTCGCGGAACGCCGCGCCGCCCACCACCAGCGCATAGAGCGCGGCGAAAGCGGATATCTCGGTTGCGGTCGCAACCCCGAACCTGAACCCGGCAAAGATGATGACGACAAGTCCGAGCGTGACGATCGCGCCCCGCCAAAGCTGCGCCAGCGGCGCCGTCGACAGCCCGCCTTCCTGCGTCAGCCGCGCGTCGCCGCCGAGGAGAACAACGACTCCGATCAGCGCGAGCGCCATCAGTCCCGCCGGCAACAGGCCCGCCATGAACAGGCCGCCGATCGAGAGATTGGCGACGAAGCCGAGGATGATCAGGTTGATGCATGGCGGAATGGTCTCGGCCATGACCGCGGAAGCCGCCAGCAAAGCCACCGCCCCGCCCGGGTTCTGCCGCGACCGTCGAGCTGCGGGAATCAGCACCGAGCCGACCGCCGCGACATCGGCCATCTTCGAACCGGAGATGCCGGAGAAGATGACCATCGACAGCACCATGACCACGTTGAGGCCGCCGCGAGCCCGTCCGACCAGGCGCTCGATCAGCGCGATCAGACGGACGGACATGCCGTTCGCCTCCATCAGGTAACCAACGAGAATGAAGAACGGGATCGCGAGCAGGACGAAATTGTCGATGCCGCGCGCCATCTGCTGGGCGAAGATCATTCCGGGAAGCGCGCCATCGATCCAGATGTAAATCAGCGCGGTGAAGGCGAGCGCAAAGCCGATCGGAACGCCGCCGATCAGACAGCCGACGAATCCCAATAGCATCGGCAGGCCCGCGCGAGTGGCGCCCACGCCGACGAAGCGCCAGCCGTAAGCGACGCCGACCACAGCCAGCGCGACGATGAGCGCGAACACAAGATCGGACAGCCGCCGGCGAGAGAACTGCGCCAGCGCGAAAATGCTCATGCAGAGCGCGCCTGCGCCCATTGGATAGAATGTCAACTCGAGCGGCAAGCCCGAGCCGGTTGTTTGCCCGGTTGTGAAACGCCCGAGCGCCATCGCGTTCCACGCCACCGATCCGGCGGTCACAAGCACGACCAACGCCGCCAGGGCGTCGACGCGCTGGCGCGTGGCCGGCTTTAGTCTTTGGACGAAGAAGGCGACGCCCGCATTCTCGTTGCGGGCGAGCGCGCCCGCCGCGCCGAAGAAGCTCAGCGCCACCATGAGACCGCGCGCCACGTCGTCGGCCCACTCGATCGGCGCCGCCAGAACGTAGCGATAGAAGACAGAAAGCGACACCACGATCAGGTCCGCCGCCAGAAGGAGCGCAGCGATCGCATCGACCAGCGTGAGCAGCAAGGCGAGCTCCCCGCTGGCCGCACGGCGCAGACGGGGCGGGAGCGCCGTCACGAAATCACGCCTTGGTGCTGCGAACGATCTCGATGATCGGCTTGGCCTCCGGATGCGACTTGATGAACTCGTCGGTCTGCGGCGCTGCCAGCTTGCGGAACGGTTCGCGATCGCAAGCGATGATTTCGACGCCCTTCTGCTTCAGCGAATCGAGCGCTTCTTTTTCCGCCTCGAGCCCGCGAACTCTGGTGTCGGCCGCCGCTTGCGCCGCCGCGGTCAGGAACTGGTCGCGCAGCGGCGCCTCCATCCGGCTGAGCGTCAAGCCGCTGCAGAACACGCCGAGGGCGGAAAAATTGTGCTGGGTCAGCGAATAGAATTTGGCCGTCTCGTAGAACTTGCTGGCGACAATGGTCGGGGGATCATGTTCCAGCCCGTCCAGAACCCCGGCCTGAAGGGCGGTGTAGATCTCGCCGAACGCCATCGGCGTCGCCGCGGCGCCCATCAGCCGCAGGCACTCGGTGATGATCTTGTTGGGCAACGTTCGGATCCGCTTGCCGGCGAGGTCCGCGGGCGCGTTGACCGGCGACTTGCAGAGCACGCTGCGGGAGCCGAAATTGTAGGCCCAGCCGATGATATGCACATTGGCGCCGGCTATAAGAGCTTGCTCCAGCGGCTTGGCCGCGCCGGCGTCGAGGGCCTTGGTCTGCTGCGGGAAGCTCTCGAACAGATAGCCGAGGTCGAGGAGCCCGATGAGCGGCACGACATTGGCCCAGATCGAAGTGCCGGTGACCATGAGGTCGATCACGCCGAGGCTGACCGAATTGACGACGTCGATCTCCTGGCCGAGCTGGTTGTCGGGAAAGAACTGGACGTCGATCCGATCGGCGAGGCCGCCGGCCGCGAGGCGCTTGACGAGATTGTCGTAGTAGACCCGCCCATTGGCGAACTGCGGGTTGTTCGGCAGCGACGACGAGAGGCGCAACGTCATCGGCGCCGCGCGCGCCGCGCGCACGACCGCCGGCGCCAGCGCGAGGCCGACGAGCAAGGATCGGCGATTTATCCGCTTGCCCTTCATGGCGCAACCCTCCCGACTTCGCTGGCGTCGTTCACTTAAGCCTTCGCCACATTAATCCGGTTACCTGACAACCTGCAAGACTGACGACGTCGTCGATCCGCGGCCCCCTAGCCGCCCGTCAATGCCTTTCCTGTTTGCGCGTCGAAGAAGTGCAACGGTCCCGCCAGAGTCAGCGCGATCGAGTCACCAGGGCGATTGTTCAAGCGCTCGCGAAACACGCAGACGATGTCCTGCCCGGCAAGCTTCGCAATCATCTGCGTTTCATAGCCGGTCGGCTCGACGACCATGACATGGGCGGGGATCGCGAGCGGCCCGCCGAGCGTCACGTGCTCGGGGCGAACCCCCATGACGATCTCCGAGCCGGCTGCAGCCCGCGGCGCGGCGGCGAGCGGAATCTTGAACCCCGAAGGGGTTACGAACGTCGGACGCTCGCCGCCTTCGACACGCCCGCTGATGAAGTTCATCGCCGGCGAGCCGATGAACCCGGCCACGAACAGGTTGGCGGGCGAATCATAAAGGTCGAGCGGCGTGCCGATCTGCTCCACCCTGCCGTCGTGCAGGACGACGATCTTGTCGGCCATCGTCATCGCCTCGATCTGGTCGTGGGTGACATAGATGGTCGTCGAGGCAAGCCGTTGTTGGAGAGCCTTGATTTCGGCTCGCATCTGCACGCGCAGCTTGGCGTCGAGATTGGACAACGGCTCGTCGAACAGAAATACCGCCGGATCGCGCACGATCGCCCGCCCCATGGCGACCCGTTGCCGCTGGCCGCCCGACAACTGGCGCGGGTAGCGCTCGAGCAGCGGCCGCAAGCCCAGGATATCGGCCGCCTTGTTGACCT
Source organism: uncultured Alphaproteobacteria bacterium (assembly GCA_963806935.1). Classification (GTDB taxonomy): domain Bacteria; phylum Pseudomonadota; class Alphaproteobacteria; order Rhizobiales; family Beijerinckiaceae; genus Roseiarcus. The sequence continues at coordinate 24,498 of CAWEAT010000042.1, read as the reverse complement.
TCTCGGATATCTCCTCCTTCGGGCGCTTCGCCAATTCGAGCGAGAAGCTCATGTTTTTCGCCACTGTCATCTGCGGATAGAGCGCATAGTTCTGGAACACCATCGCGATGTCGCGCTCCTTGGGCGGCACGTTGTTGACCACCCGCCCATCGATGCGAAGTTCGCCGCTGCTGATCGAACTCGAGGCCGGCGACCATGCGCAGAAGCGTGGATTTGCCGCATCCCGAAGGTCCGACGAGAATGACGAATTCGCCGTCCTCGACCCGGATCGAGACGCCGTGAATCACCTCGAAACTGCCAAAGCTCTTGCGCAAGTTGGATACTTCGACCGATGCCATGCCGATTTGCCCTCTTGCGACTCAGACATCGCCTTCGCGCGCAGGTTTTGCGCAATTTTTCGGCCATCGGCGACCAAAGAAGAATTGGCCGCGGATTCCCTGCCGACCCAGGAGCCGAAAACTGCGGTCTCGAGTCGCCATCACACCACCTGATTTCTGAGCGTGGTTTCGCCGCGAAGGAGACGCTCGATGTTGTCGATCAGAATGTCGACCACGTTCTGTTCATAGCGCCCGGTTTCGCCCGCGCTATGCGGCGTGATCAGCACGTTCGGCAACGCCCAGAACGGAGAGTTGGACGCGAGCGGCTCGTCATGGAAGCAGTCGAGCGCCGCGGCGCCAACGCGTCCGTCGGCGAGCGCCGCGAGAAGCGCCGGTTCCTCGACCACTTTTCCGCGCGCGACGTTGATCAGGAGCGCCCCCGGCTTCACCGCCTTTAGCGCTGCGGCGTCGATGAGGCCCTCGGTCTCCGGCGTGAGCGGGCAGGTCAAGGCGACGATGTCGGCCTCGGCGAGCGCGCTCGCGAGACCGCTCCCGGCGACAACGTCGTCGGCGGCGTCGGGCTCAGGCCTCGCCGTTCGGCGCACCCCAATCACGCGCATCTCGAATGCGCGCGCCAGCCGGGCAAGGCGTGCGCCGATCCGGCCGAGGCCGACGACGACCAGCGTCTTGCCGCCGAGTTCCTGCTCGCGCAGCGCGCGGTCACCGATCATGCCACGCCAACGCCGCTCCCGCTGGTAGTCGCGCGCGAGATGAAGCTGACGCGTCAGGGCGAGGATGAGCGCCATCGCATGTTCCGCGACCGCACGTTCGTTCACCCCTTGTGCGTTGGCGAGCCGCACCCCTTGCCGGGCAAACAGCGCCTTGTCGTACTGGTCCGTGCCGGCGCTGAACGATTGCACGAACCTGAGCTTCGGCGCGCTCGCAAGAAGACTATTGCGCCACAGCCCCGACACCGCCAGCACATCGGCCTCGCACGCTCGCCGCTCCAATTCTTCGAGCGTCCGCACCTCGAAATGGGCGACGCCTGTACCCCGCGCGGCGAATTCCTCCGCCGCACGATAGGCGACATGGGCGAAAGCGACCGTCAGCGCGCCGCGGGACGGGAAAGCCATGTTGCCCGCCACGTCCGCACGAACTCCCACCCCCGTTTTCGGCGGCGGAGACACGCCTCGAACTGCGGCGTTCGTCATTGGCGCTCCGGATGCAGGATCAACTTCTGCACCCGCCAATTGAGGAGCTCGGCGACGTAAAGCTCGTTTTCGGACGGGCACGCAATCTCATGGATCCAGCCGAATTGCTTCAGCTTCTTGCCCGTTTCGCCGAGCACGCCGAGCACCTTGCCGTCGAGCGTCATCTTGTAGATGCGGCCGGGAAATGCATCGGAGCTATAAAGCACCTGATTGGGCGGCGGGGTGATGCAGAGCGCCCAGGGCGCGCCGGGCGCCATCGTCAGCGCGGCGCCATAGCTTGCGAGGCTGCCGTCCGGCGCGCCCGGTTTCGACCCGATCGCCGGGCGCGCCCTCGCGTAGTCGAACGGGACTCCGATCTGGATGATGCGAATGAGGTTGCCCTCACCGTCGAAGACCTGGATGCGTCCGTTGCCGCGATCGCCGACATAGATGTTGCCTTCAGCATCGGCCTGGATCGAATGCAGAACCCGGAATTGTCCCGGCCCGGTTCCGAACTCTCCCCACGACTTGATCCAATTGCCGTCCGGATCATATTTCGCGACCCGGGAATTTATGTATCCGTCGCTGATATAGGTGTTGCCGGAGCTGTCCCAGGTCACATCGGTGACTTGCCTGAACATGCCGTCGATGGGCGCCGCCGGCGGGCTCGGGTGTTTCCACGGCTCGTCGGCCTCGTCCGAGGCCTCCTTCTTGCGGCCGAACACCATCGTGACCCGGCCTTCCGGGTCGAATTTGATCACCATGTCCGAGCCCTTGTCGACGGCCCAGATATTGTCGTCCTTATCGATGCGGACGGCGTGGGCGAACGACCAGGCGTAGAGATTGCGGCCGATCTCGCGCAGATACTTTCCATCGGCGTCGAACTCCAGCAATTGCGCCGCCGCCGCGCCGTAGGCCGGTCCGCTCGTCCCGCCGCGCGAGAACACGAACACATGCCCTTTGGAATTGACCGCCACCCCTGCCGCCTCGCCAAAGAACATGTCCGGCGGAAGCTTGAAGAAATCAGGAACCGAGTTGTAGGGAATGGACGGCGCGGTGTCGGTGGCCGGTTGTTGCGCCGCCGCGGCAGTCGAGGCCAGGATCAGCGCGAAGGCGATTTGGCGCAAACGAAGTCCCTCCCGCTGATGGCGGCTCGACGCCAATTCCTGGCGCCCGGTTGTAGGGTAATATGCGGACCTTGAGAAGATTGGATAGGATGAAATGCGCCGACAAAGGCGCGCATTCATCGGTGCAACATGAAACCGTCGAAGAACGCGCCGAGCTCGGAATACGCGTCGAGCGGAAGAACATGGGCGACGTACTGGTCGGGCCGCACGACGACCATGCACCCCCTCGTTCGATCAACGCCCCTCAAGTCGAAAATATCGGCGCGGCTCTTCAGGTCGGGGCAGAACATCTTCTCATAGTCGCGGAGCCCTAAACGGCCCTTGCGCGGCAGAAGGAAGGTGGGCATCGCTTCGATCGCCAGGTCGCGATGGCCCTGCTGGAAGATCGCCCGGACGTCGATTGCGGAGTTGATGTCCGATCCGGGCGGCGTGTGCCGCCTGACCGGAGAGTCAGGGGACCCGGCAAGAAACTCGCACAGCGCTCTGAGCCTCGAGGACGGAGCGGCGGGGTTTGCCGCGTCGGCGAACGCGAATACTCGCCAGCGGCCATCCGCCTTGTTGGTATGGCCGAGGTGAATCGTCTTGGCGTCCGCGAGGCGGATCACCGGCGCCGAATGAAAGCGCGCGCCGATCGCGAAGCCTTCGGCGAGATGCTGATGGTTCGGCTTGCCCGTGATCATCGACGGCGCGTAACGGGTCTCCGTCCCCGCTGTGAACCGCGCCTGCTTGATGAAGTATCTCTGGAACTCCGCCGGATCGACGCCTTCGCTGATCGGCCTTGAAGGGGTCCTTCGGCGGAGCGCTGAACATCCTCGCCCACTTGCGATCGAAGTCGATCAGCTCCTTGGCGACGCTATGGCGCTCGACCGAATAGGTTCGCAGGATCTCGGGCGAGCATCGCCCACGCAGCACCGAAGCCAGTTTCCAGCCGAGATTGAAGGCGTCCTGCATCGAGACGTTCATGCCTTGCCCGGCTTTGGGGCTGTGAGTGTGGCAGGCGTCGCCGGCGATGAACACCCGCGGGACGCGGTCTTGCGCCGGCTGGTCGGGCAAATCGTCGTAGGCGTCGCATAGGCGCTGGCCGATCTCGTAGACCGACCACCACGCGATCTCCTTCACCTCCAGGGTATAGGGATGCAGGATCCGCCGCGCCGCGGCGATCAGGTCATCAGGCGTGATGTTGAGACTTGAGACCCGCTCGTTCTCGCTGAGCTTTTCAAGCTCGATATAGAGGCGGACCAGATAGCCGCCCTCCCGCGGAATGATGAGCAGGTTGCCTTCGTTGGCGGACTGGATCGCCGACTTGAGGCGGAAATCGGGAAAGTCGGTGATCGCCAGGACATCCATGACCCCCCAGGCCTGGTTGGCCGAATCGCCCTCGAGCTCGAGTCCGAGGGACTTGCGCACGGCGCTCCGCGCGCCGTCGCAGCCGACCACGAACCGCGCCCTCACGGTTTCCGTCTGCCCCTCGTGCGCGGGATCGAGCCGCTTGAGCCTGACGGTCACGGGGTATGCCGGCGCACGGCCCACGACATCCCGCTCGCCGTCGCCCGACGGCGGGACAATCGTGAGGTCGAGCAATTGGCGCGAATAGTCCGGCTCGAGCCGCGTCGGCGCGTTGCGCATGACGTCGAGATAGAACTCATGCACGCGCGCCTGATTCAGAATGACGTGCGGGAATTCGCTGAGCCCGTCTTCGACGTCCTGGATCCTGCCGGTGCGGACGATATTCGCCCGCTCATTGTCATCCGGCTTCCAGAACGACGTCTCATTGACCCAGTAGGCCTCCTTCATCACCCGCTCGCTGAAGCCGAACGCCTCGAACATCTCCATCGTCCGGCAAGCGACCCCATCGGCCTGGCCGAGGAGCAAGGGCCCCGACTTCTGCTCGACGATCCGGGTTTTGATATCGGGAAAGGCCGCCAGTTGAGCCGCAAGCGTGAGGCCCGCCGGCCCGCAGCCGACGATCAGGACGTCTAGCTCCTCAGGCAGCGCGTCTGCGCGCGGAGACTTGTCGCTCGGTCCGGCTGCCTCCGAGATTTCCGGATCGCCGGTCTTGAACCCGTTGAGATGGAATTGCATGGCTGTAAGCTTCGCTCAATTCAACGATTTACCGCAATCGTAGGCGGCGGGCTCGCGGAGAGGGCCGCCTTGACGAAACCAATCATCGACTGGGCTCAGCCGGTTCCATACACGGTGATACGGACGTTGTTCGACCCTGCCGCCAAAGGACCGCAGCGGGACTGGAAGGGGGATTTCATTTGAGAGGCAGTGGAGGCGCACGCGCAGGCGAATGCGGGTTCGGCGGCGTTACGGGTCTCTGTTCGTCGGCGCTGTCTCAGAAGCGATAAGAGACGCCGGTCGCGAAAGTCACCGGCTTGGCGTTCGTCCTGAAGGCGCCGGCGAAAGTGACAATACCCAAAGGCGCTCCGGCGTTGATTCCGGTCGAGTTTCCGCTCGATCCCACGAACCCCTGCTTCACGTCGAAAAAGACGCCCCAGTGCTTGTCGAACATATAGTCGAACCCGCCCTGCAAAATCAGAGCAAGCGACGATTGGTACGAAGTCCCTATGGCATAACCGTCCTGGACCGCCCAGGCGAAGGTCGGCGAAATCCCGGCTCCCAGGTAGGGCTGGAACTTGCCGAATTGGGTGAAACGATAAACGCCGGTTATCGGTATGCCGCCCGGCATCACCCTGCCGAGAACCGTCCCGGAAGGAGGTCCATCGGGGCTGTATCCGTTGATCCTCACCGTCGACCACATCGGAAATCCGGTCGCGACCTCCACCGACCAGTTCGGGGTGAACGAGTAACCGCCCTGGAAATCGGCGGAGAAAAAGTTCGAGTAGGTCGCGCCCCGCCCGGGAATCTGCGTTTCCGGCCCTACGCCGGCGGGGACGAATCCAACGCCGGGAACGTTCAGCGACCCCATCGATTGCGAAAAGAGGTTCGATGAACTTTGAGTGAGCGTGCCCATCGCGCCAACGCGCACGTACCACCCGCTGAGACCAGGCAGAACGGGTGCAGGCTCTGGGGCCGGCGCAGCGGTGAGGACGTCCGCAGCGTGCGCCGCGCCCACGGAGAGCGCGAATGCCGCGCATGTCGGAACCAACGCTTTAAAGCATGCCGCCGCCCTTTTCGGGCCTCTCATACGCTGCCTCCCATCCGTAGGGGCATGGGCATCGTGCTCTTGAACTGCGCCGGGGTGCAAACCACGCGACCCCATAGGGCACAAAATGTTTCTAATTATGAACGAACCTGGGCCTTTCTGTCACATTTCAACGGCTAGCGCGAATCTCATTTCCTGTTTCACATTGTCCGGGCGGGATCAACAATGGCGCATTCCGCGGCAAACGCCAAGGGGCGCTCGACCATGAGCCGCTCATCGCCCCCTTTTCGGACGAGACGGCATCAGGAGGTTCTCGATTCTGTCGTCCATGACGCCCTGTTCGACGATCCGCTCCCCCGGCCGGCCGACCGGCGCGCCGTGCTGCACGGCTAGGACCGGCGGCTCGACGATCGGGGGACCGAGAGCGTCGATCTTCTCCTCCATCGTCTCGTTGGCCCCCAGCTCCAGTCTCGCCGCGTGCCAGAATTCGTCGCTCCGGCCTTCCGGCATGCCGGCATGCTCCCAGAGCTCGTAGGCCCGCCGGCGGATAGCCTCTTCGATGTCGCTCATCAACGAACTCCTCTCGAACAGTGCAAGTTCAAGTATAACCCTCCTGCGGAGCGTTGGCTCGGGTATTCGACCGGTTGGGGTTCTTCGACAGCGCGTGCTACGGATCGCCGCTCGACGCCGGCGACATCAGAGGGCGAAAAAGTCTCGTCTTTCGAATGCCCAAGGCGCGCAATGGGAGGGGGCTTGAATTCCATGGCGCCGCTGCCCAGCGACAATCGGCCGCATCGAATCGTCGTCGTCGGCGGCGGGGCGGCGGGCCTTGAACTGGTCACCCGTCTGGGCGATCGGCTTGGCAAGCGGGGCCTGGCCGACATCGCGCTCATCGAGCGCAGCCGCACGCATCTATGGAAGCCGCTGCTTCATTCGGTCGCCGCCGGCAGCATGGACCCGTCCGAGCACCAGCTGAACTATCTCGCGCAAGCCCATTGGCACCATTTTCGCTACCACTTCGGCGAAATGATCGGGCTCGACCGCGCGGCGAAAATGGTTCGGCTCGGGGCGACCTATGACGAGGAAAGCCGCGAGATCGCGGCTCCTCGCAGCATTCCCTATGATACGCTTGTCATCGCGATCGGCAGCGTGACCAATGATTTCGGCACGCCCGGCGCGGCGGAATTCGCGGTTCCGCTCGAAACCGCGGAACAGGCGGTGCGGTTTCACCATCGCCTGGTCAACGCCGGGTTGCGGGCCCAGGCGCAGAGCAAACCGATCGAGCCCGGCCAGTTGCATGTCGCCATCATCGGCGCCGGCGCGACCGGCACCGAGCTCGCCGCCGAACTCTACCAGAGCGTGCGCGAGATGGTGGCCTACGGCCTCGACCAGGTCGATCCGGACCGGGATATCCGCATCATTCTGGTCGAGGGAGCGAGCCGAATCCTCCCCGCGCTGCCGGAGCGGATCTCAGTCGCCACGCTCAAGATCCTGACCAACATGGGGGTCGAGGTCCGCACCGATGCGCGTGTTTCCGCGATTCGCGCCGACGGCATCGAGCTCGCGGGCGGCGAGTTTATCCCAGCCGAGCTCACCGTCTGGGCCGCCGGCGTCAAGGGGCCGGACGTCCTCGCCCAGCTCGACGGGCTCGAGGTCAGCCGCGCCAACCAGCTCGTAACTGACGCGACGCTGGCGACGACCCGCGACCCGGACATCTTCGCCATCGGCGATTGCGCCGCCGTGCCCCGCGCGGGCTCCGAGGCGCCCGTCCCGCCGCGCGCCCAGGCCGCCCACCAGGAGGCTTCGCATCTCGCCCGGCAACTCAAGCGGCGATTGCAGGGATTGCCGCTCGAGCCGTTCGTCTACCACGACTTCGGCTCGCTCGTGTCGTTCGGGCGGATGGGCGCGGTCGGCAATCTCATGAACCTCGCCCTCGGCGGCCATCTCTTCATCGAAGGCGTGCTGGCGCGATGGGCGTATCGGTCGCTCTACAAGATGCACGAGCGGGCGCTGCACGGGGTGACGAAGACCGCTCTCGGCACGCTCGCGCGCGGCCTCTCACGGCGCGCCGAACCCAAGGTCAAGCTTCATTAGCGCGCTTTCGTCAGCGCCGCCGGCGTTGGCCGGGGCGATCCATTTGGGTTTTCTTGGCGCCGGGGCCGTTTCACGACCAAGGCGCCATCCGCGCGGGTTGGATTGCCTTGGGCTTGCTTGGATTCCTTCGTCCGAATCGAGACTTTTCAATGCGTTGCGCGGATGGAAGCGGGAAACCATTTTCCCCGCGCTTGCCGCAGCGCAAGAGGCGGGCAGCCGGCGGCGGGGCTGGGGCGCGGGAAGGCAGGATTGCTCATGCGGCCAGACTAACCCTAGTTCTGATTTTCCGCAAGCAATTCTCACCGAACCGTTCGACGGCCTTGCCGCCTTCTCCGGCTCGCTAGCCGCATGCTCCCCCTGGCGGCTCCCCCACGCGCGGGTCCGCCACGCAGACAATCCAGTCCGCGGCCGGAACAAAGACCAGAAACACAGCGTTGGCGCGGCACGTTCCGATCTTGGGACAGGATCCAACGCAGGGAGTTACCAAATGAAATGCTTCTTGATAGCGGCGCTGTCGGCGACGGCGATTTGTGGCTTCGCAGCCGCGACCCCCGCCTTCGCCCAGGAGACGGTCACCGGCGCCCCGAAGGGCACGGCCCCGGTGACGGTCGAGGGGTACGGCCCTTCGTCGGTCGTCGTCTGCAACGCAGCCGGCTACTGCTGGCATTCAAAGGAGCGGTATGATTATCCCTCGGGTGCAGGCGTGGAGGTCCATCCGCACGGCTGGACCTGGAACAACGGCGACAACTACGCCTGGAGGGAGCACCCCGGCCGCGGATATTGGCAGGGCGACGCGTGGCAGGTGTTCTGAGCCCGCAAGGCCGTCCGTAGCTTCGGGCGCGCGATTGCGATTTCCTGTGCGAACCCCCTGACAACAGCCGGGGGTTCTCCAGCGCTTCAGGGGCGGCGAAAGCCGCCCTTTCCATCTCGATCAGGTATTGGCCGCATCGAGATAGGCGCGGCGTCAGGCCTTCTTGCGGGCGGGCGCGGCGCGGCTCGTCGTCGCGGAACTCTGGACGACGCCCATCACGTCGCTCTCCTTCATGATGAGGAGTTCTTCGCCGTCGAGCTTGATCTCGGTGCCCGACCATTTGCCGAACAGGATGCGGTCCCCGATCTTCAAGTCGATCGGAATGAGCTTGCCGCTCTCGTCCCGGCCGCCGGGACCGACGCCGATCACTTCGCCCTCCTGCGGCTTTTCCTTGGCGGTGTCGGGAATGATGATGCCGCCTTTGGTCTTTTCCTCTGCGTCGATGCGCCTGACGACGACGCGATCATGCAACGGGCGAAACTTCATGGGTTTTTCCTCCTTGTCGAATGCAGCGACGACCTCATAGCCACTCGTTCCGTCAAGCGGAAGGGCTATGGCCGTGGGCCGTGGCTCCGAATGCCGGGCCGGAGGGCGTTGGGCCTATCGAGCGATCTCTTTCCAGTTTCCCGCGTCATAGCCTTGCGCGTCGACGGTGACGACCACCTTCGTCGCGACCGCCCGCCCGCCGGCGCAGCGCCAATCATAGATCGTGTCGTGGCCGGTCGCCGCCATTGGAATATTGTCCGCGTCGGGGTTGGAGCGGCAATATTCCCGAGCGCCGGGCAGCGAACGGCTCTTGTTCGCCTTGCCGCAGTTCAGGTTGGCGCCGACCGCGCAGGCCAGGAGTCTCGTTCCGGCGCAGCGCACAAAGGCGCCGTCGCGCACCATTTCGACGGGGATGTCGAACGTCCTTGCGACGTTCGCCTCGAGCGCTTTCGGGACTGGCGCCGGGGCGCGCGGCCCTGCGCCCGAGGCGCAAATCGCAGCGCCGCTCGCGGCCCGGGCGGGGCAGGGGAGCTGAAGCGCGCAGAATGCAAGCGCGGCGACGATTGCGCATTGGCGCCGCCTCTCGACCGCGAACATTTCAGCCTCCTTGTCTTTCAGGCGCGAGACTGACTTCCCGCGAGCCCGTTCGTCAACCGGACGCGCGGGCCGGACGGCCGAGCGAAAAAATCGATTGAAGTGACGCCGGGCGCGGGCGATACCCATTCCAGGGGTGTAAGGAATAGCAAGGCGCGGACTCGCTGGCGAGGCGGCGCCATTCGGGAGGAAAGGCATGAAGACCAGTTCCAACATCATGAACCTGGGCCGCGCGCCGATATCGCGGCGGGGGCTCATTCTATCGGCCGGAGCTGCGGGCGTCGCGGCGGCGTCGCGCCCGTACGGCGCTTTCGCGGCCGGGCCGGAGACGACGCTCAAGGTCGGTTTCATCAGCCCGCGCACCGGCGCTCTCGGCGGGTTTGGCGAGACCGACGGCTATATTCTCGAGCTCGCCCGCAAGGCGCTGGCTTCGGGGCTCAAGGTCGGCGACAAGACCTACGGGGTCGAGATCCTCGATCGTGACACCCAGTCCGATCCGTCGCGGGCCGGGCAGCTCGCCAAGACTCTGATCAATTCCGACAAGATCGACATGATGCTGGTCGTCTCGACGCCCGAGACGATCAATCCCGTAGCCGACGCATGCGAGGCGGCCGGCGTGCCGTGCATGTCGACCGTCATGCCGTGGGAGGCGTGGTATTTCGGCCGCGGGGCCAAGCCCGGCCAGCCGTCGCCGTTCAAATGGACCTATCATTTCGGCTTCGGCGGCGGCGAGTTCTACAAGGCCTATGTCTCGCAATGGAACCTGATCGAAACCAACAAGAAGGTCGGCGTGCTCTATCCCAACGACGCCGACGGCAACGCGATCCGCGAGAACCTCGCTCCCGCGCTGGCCAAGGCCGGGTTCACGATCATCGATCCGGGCGCCTACGAAGACGGCACGACCGACTTTTCGGCCCAGATCGCCAAGTTCAAGGCCGAGAAGTGCGAGATCTTCAACACCTTCCCGATCCCGCCCGACTTCGCCGCCTTCTGGCGCCAGGCCGCCCAGCAGGGCTATACGAAAATGGTCAAGATCGCCCAGATCGCCAAGACCGGCCTCTTCCCCTCGCAAGTGACGGCGCTCGGCGCCCTCGGCTTCAATCTCGCCAGCGCCGCCTACTGGCACAAGGCGTTCCCCTATAAGTCATCCCTCGCCGGGGTCAGCGGCGACGAGCTCGCCGACGGCTATGAGAAGGCGTCGGGCAAGATGTGGACGCAGCAGCTCGGCGCGACCCTCGCGCTGTTCGACGCCGGCGCGGCCACGCTCAGCGCCAGCAGCAATCCGAGCGACAAGGCGGCGGTCGCCAAGGCGATGTCGACCCTGAAGACGGTGACGATCGCCGGCCCGATCGACTTCAACAAGGGACCGGTTCCCAACGTCTCGCCGGGCCCGATCATCGGCACGCAATGGGTCAAGGCCCCGGCCGGCTCGAAATTCCCGCTCGAGTATCCGACGACCGAGAACGCCACCGACCCGAAGGTTCCGATCGAGGCCAAGCTCAAGCCGTTCAACGGCTGACGGCGGAGCGGCTCGCGGGGATGTCCGGCGCCAAGGCGGACGGCCTTCTGCTTCACGCGGAAGGCCTGACCAAAAGCTTCGGCGCCCTCGTGGTGCTCGACGGGGTCGACTTTTCCATCCACGCCCGCGAGGCGGTCGGCGTCGTCGGGCCGAACGGCGCCGGCAAGACGACCCTGCTCAGCGTCCTGGTCGGCGCCCATGCGCCGACCAGCGGCAGGGTGAGGTTTCTCGGCGAGGACGTGACCGAGGTCGCGACCGCCGAGCGCTGCCGGCGCGGGCTCGCGCGCACCCACCAGATCCCGAGGCCCTTCAGCGGCATGACCGTGTTCGAGAACGTCTTCACCGCCGCGGCGCACGGCGGCGGCCTCGAGCATCAGGCCGCTTACGGGAGAGCGATCGATTCGCTTGACCTGACCGGCATGACGGCGATCGCCAACCGGCGCGCCGAGACGCTCGGCCTCATCGACCGGAAGCGCCTCGAACTCGCCCGCGCGCTCGCGACCGGCCCCGCCGTGCTGCTCCTCGACGAGATCGGCGGCGGATTGACCGACGCCGAGGCGAACGAGCTGGTCGACATCATCCTCGAGCTCAAGGCGCGCGGGATCGCGCTCGTCTGGATCGAGCATATCGTCCATATCCTTTTGCGGGTCGCCGACCGCCTGGTGTGCATGGACGCGGGACGGGTGATCGCCGACGGGCCGCCGCAAAGCGTGATGGCCGATCCGCGGGTGATCGAGGCCTATCTCGGCGGAGGCGTGGTTTGACGCTGCTCTCCGTCGAGGGGCTCGAAGCGCGTCACGGCCAGCTCCAGGCGGTGCGCGGCGTCACGCTCGCCATCGAGCCCGGCGAGACGGTCGCGCTCGTCGGCGCGAACGGGGCCGGCAAGACCACGCTTCTGAGAACGATCGCCGGCGCGCATCGCCACACCGCCGGCCGCATCGCGTTCAAGGGCGAGGACATCGGCTCAAGAAGCGCGCACGCGCGCGCCGCGCTCGGGCTCGCGCTGGTGCCGGAGGGGCGGCGGCTGTTCGCGCGCCTGACGGTGGAAGAAAATCTCATGCTCGCGCGCTCGGCGGGACGCGCAGGCGTGTGGACGCTTGATGCGGTGATGGAGGCCTTTCCCAACCTCAAGGAGCGCCGCAAGAGCCTCGCGGGCACATTGTCGGGCGGCGAGCAGCAGGCGACTGCGATCGGGCGGGCCTTGATGATGAACCCGGAGCTGCTGCTGCTCGACGAGGTGTCGCTGGGCCTGTCGCCGCTCGTCGTCGATCGCGTCTACGTCCGGCTCGAGGCCTTGAAATCGTCCGGCGTCGCGATGCTGCTCGTGGAGCAGGACCTCAAGCGCGCAATGGCGACCGCGAGCCGCACCATCTGCATGCTCGAAGGCTTGATCGCCATCGAGGGGCCGACGAACACGCTGACCCGGGAGGAAGTCACCGAAGCCTATTTCGGCTTGAGGAAGCCGTCGCGCGGAGAGGCGGCGGCGTCGTGATCTTCGTCAATCAAATCCTGCAGGGCGTCCTGCTTGGCGGCTATTACGCGCTGATCGCGTGCGGGCTGTCGTTCATGTTCGGCGTGATGGGCGTCATCAACCTCGCCCACGGCAGCCTGGCGGTGCTGTCCGCCTACGCGCTCTTTGTTCTGGCCGACCGTTTCTCGGTCGAGCCGTTTCTCGGCCTCCTGATCGTCGCGCCTTTGATGGCGCTGATCGGCTGGGCGCTGCAGCGCCTGGTGCTCGAACGCAGCGCCCGTGGCGGCCTCCTGGTGCCGGTGCTTTCGACCTTCGGACTGTCGATCATTCTCGACAACCTGCTCTTCCAGGGGTTCGGCGCCGACACCCGCTCGCTCGCGCCCTATATCGGCGATCTCTCCTACGACAGCTGGTCGCTCACCGACGACATCGCCATCGGCAAGCTCGCGGCGCTGACCATGGCGGTCGCGATCGTGCTGCTCGGCGGCATCCAGACCTTCCTCAACCGCACGATGATCGGCCGCGCCATCCGGGCGACCGCGGAGGACCCCGACACCGTCGGCCTCGTCGGCGTCAACGCGCGACGCGTCAACGCGATCGCCGCCGCGATTGCGCTCGCGACGGTCGCGGTCGCCGGCGCGTTCCTCGGCATGCGGGCGACGTTCGACCCTTATGCAGGAGCGGCGCAGCTCATCTTCGCCTTCGAAGCCTCGGTGATCGGCGGGGCGGGGTCGCTGTGGGGCACGCTCATCGGCGGGATCGTGCTCGGCGTCGCCCAGAGCCTTGGCGCGCTCGTCAACCCGCAAGGCTTCTTCATCGCCGGCCATTTCGCGTTTCTCGCCGTGCTGTTCGCGAGGCTCTTCTTCGGCGACCTCGGCCAGCGCGTAAGGGCGGCGCTTGCGGGCGGAGGACGGAAATGAGCGCAGCCGGCGCCTCGGTTGTCGAACGCTGGACCCCGGAGTCGCGGATCGCGATCGCCGCCGCCGCCGTCATTTTGGCGGCGCTCGCGATCGGCCCCGCGATTTTCAGCGCCAATGCGGTCGACAAGCTCACGACGCTGTTCATCTACGTCATTCTTGCGCTGATGTGGAACGCGCTGGTCGGGTTCTGCGGCCTGGTGTCGATCGGCCAGCAGGCCTTCTTCGGGCTCGGCGCCTATGCGGCGATCAGGCTCGCGGACCTCGGCGTCAGCGTCTATCCGTCGCTGTTCATCGGCGCGCTCATCGTCGGCGCGCTCTCCTGGCCGTTGTCGCTTCTGATGCTCAGGCTCAAGGGCGGCGAATTCGCGATCGGCATGTGGGTTGTCTCCGAGCTCGCGCATCTGCTCGTCAACCTCGACACCCTCGTTCGCGGCGAAACCGGCACGTCGCTGATCGAGCTCAACGTCTATTCCAGCGGCAGCCGCCGCGCGCTCACCTATTGGTGCGCGCTCGCCGCGATGGCGGGATTGCTCGCGATCGTCTTTTCGCTCTTGCGCAGTCCGCTCGGCGCGGCGATTCAGGCGATCCGCGACAACGAGGAGGCGGCGGAATCGATCGGCGTCCGGGTCGCGCGCGCGAAGCGCCTCGTGTTCACGCTCGCCGCCTTCGGCGCGGCGCTCGCCGGCGCGCTTTGGGTGGCGACAGCGCTCACCTTCCAGCCGAAGGCCTATTTCAGCCCGTTATGGACGGCCTACATGATCTTCATGGCGCTGGTCGGCGGCCTCGGAACCTTCGAGGGCGCGATTCTCGGCGCGGTCGTCTTCTTCGCGATCGAGACCTGGTTCGGCGACATGGGCGTCTGGTATCTGGTCGGACTTGGCGCGACGGCGCTCATTTTCGCCCTGCTTTTCCCGCGCGGCTTCTGGGGCTGGGTCGAGGATCTCGACGTCGCTGCGGCTGCTGCCGATCGGCTACCGCCTTCGCCTGACTAGAGACACCGGCGGCGCGGAAGCCGAACGAGCCGGCGCGAGACGCCGGCGAAGGTCGGCGCAGGGGGCTCATGATGCTGTTGGGCAAAACGATCGTCGTCACCGGAATCTCTTCCGGCATCGGCGCGCGGATCGGCGAACTCGCGCTCGCGCTCGGCGCCGATATTATCGGCATCGACGTCAACCCGCCGGCGCGGCCGCTCGACGCCTTCATCAAGGCCGATATCGGCTCGGCCCAGGGCGTGGCCGAGATCGTTGACACGTTGCCGGGAGGCTTCGATGCGCTCTGCAACGTCGCCGGCGTCTCGGGCATGATCGGGGCCGCCAAAACGCTGGCGATCAACTTCTATGGCCTCCGCGAATTCGACTCAAGCCCTCGCGCCGCGGCTGCGGCAGGGCGGCGCGGTCGTCAATGTCGCCTCAATTGCCGGCTATGGCTGGCGCGCCAATCTCGAGCGCGCCAAGGCGTTCTCGGCCGCGCCCGGATTCCCCGATCTCGGCCCGCTCCTCGCGGCGCATCAAGTTCCGGACGGGGAGGCCTATCCGCTGTCGAAGGAGCTCCTGCTCTTGTGGACCATGCGGGCCGCGCATCAGCCGTTGTTCAAGGACCGCGGATTGCGGGTGAACGCCGTGAGCCCCGGCCCGGTGACGACGCCGATCCTCAAGGAATTTCGCCAGATCTTCGGCGATCCGCGCGTCGACGACGACATCGCGCGCGTCGGCCGCGCGGGCTCCGCGCCGGATATCGCGCCCGCGGCGCTGTTCCTGTGCTCCGACGGGGCGCGCTGGATCAACGGCGCCAATCTGCCGGTCGACGGGGGCCTCGAAGCCTCGATCAACGCAACCGTTCTCGGATTTTAGCCGTCGCCGCGCATGGGATGCGGCGACTAAAAGCAAAGGGAGGTCAGAATGAAGGTTGATTTCATCATCGACGGCGCGGCGGCTTCGGCAGCCTCCGGCGCGACATACGCCCGCCACGACCCGGTGACCGGCGCGGTCGCGAGCGAGGCGGCGGCGGCGAGCGAGGCCGACGCCGCCAAGGTCGTTGAGGCCGCGGCGCGGGCGTTTCCCGCCTGGTCGCAAACCGGCCCAGGCGAACGGCGGGCGCTCCTGCTCAAGGCCGCCGATTTGCTCGAAGCCCGCGCGGGCGAATTCACCCAGCCGATGATCGAGGAAATCGGCGCGACCGCGCCCTGGGCCGGTTTCAACGTCCACTTCGCCGCCAGCATGCTGCGCGAAGCCGCAGGCCTCACCACCCAGATTACGGGCGAGATCATCCCCGCCGACAAGCCGGGCGTGATTTCGCTCGCGGTCCGGCAGCCGGCCGGCGTCGTTCTTGGCATCGCGCCGTGGAACGCTCCGGTGATCCTCGGCGTACGCGCGATCGCCGCGCCGCTCGCCTGCGGCAACACGGTGATCCTCAAATCGTCGGAAGTTTGCCCCGCGACCCATCGCCTGATCGGCCAGATCATGAACGACGCCGGCTTCCCGAAAGGCGTCGTCAATGTGATCTCCAACGCTCCGGAAGACGCGCCGAAGGTGGTGGCGGCGCTGATCGCGCATCCGGCGGTCAAGCGGGTGAACTTCACCGGCTCGTCCAAGGTCGGCAAGACGATCGCCAAGCTCTGCGCGGAGCACCTGAAGCCGGTCCTGCTCGAGCTCGGCGGCAAGGCGCCGCTGATCGTGCTCGACGACGCCGATATCGACGAGGCGGTCAACGCCGCGGTGTTCGGCGCCTTCGCCAATGCGGGCCAGATCTGCATGTCGACCGAGCGGCTGATCGTCGACGCCAAGGTCGCCGACGCGTTTGTCGACAAGCTCGGCAAGCGCGCCGCGGCGCTGCCGAGCGGCGATCCGCGCGGCCATGTCGTCTTGGGCTCGCTCGTCAACGCCGGCGCGGCCGAGCGGATGGACGAGCTCATCGCCGACGCGGTCGGCAAGGGGGCCAAGGTCGTGGCGGGGGGAAAACGCAAAGGCTCGATTGTCGAGGCGACGATCGTCGACCGGGTGACGCCCGCGATGCGCATCTATCGCGAGGAGTCGTTCGGGCCCGTGAAGCCGGTGGTGCGGGTCGACGGCGAGGAAGAGGCGATCCGGGTCGCCAACGACACCGAATATGGCCTCTCGGCCGCGGTGTTCAGCCGCGACATCCGGCGCGCCCTCAATGTCGCCAAGCGGATCGAATCCGGCATCTGCCACATCAACGGCCCGACCGTGCACGACGAAGCGCAAATGCCGTTCGGCGGCATGAAGTCGTCCGGCTACGGCCGCTTCGGCAGCAAGGCGGTGATCGCCGAGTTCACCGACCTGCGCTGGATCACGATCGAGGGTCCGCAGCACTATCCGTTCTGAAGCGCAGGCGGCGGATCGCACGAGCGCGATCCGCCGCGATCAAGGCGAGGGGTCAGGGAGCGATCCGAGCGGCGCGACCGCGACGACAGTTTTGGCCGTAGCCGAGGGGTCAAGCGCTCACGCTATAAAAGCGACTTTTTCTTTGTGAAAACCGGAAGTCATGCTACCTTGGGCCCAATGGTCGAACGAGCCGGCCAAAGCTTGAGCGGCGGTTGCAGGGGAGCAGCGAGGGAGCGACGGTCCTAACCCTGTAATCCATTGAAAAGTAAGGAGTAACGTCAAGAAAGATGGCCTTTGATTTGCTTCCGCCGGACTCGGATTTCCTTCCATTTGCGCTTTGATTTCCTTCCGCGGGGATTTGGTTTTCCTTCAAAAGATTTGGAAATCCTTCCACCGTCCTTAAGCGAGGGCGAGGCGGATCATCTGGTAGGAATAGGGCGGCAGCCTCGCGGTCAGGCGCCCGTCCTTGACCTTCGCGCCGGCGCCGGCCTTGGGCGTGACGTTGGTGGGCTTCTTCAGCGTGTTGACGGCTTGGAGGTCGGCGTTCGTCATCACCTGGTGATCGATGATCCTCGCGGCTTCGAAACCCTGCAGGTCGACGTCGAGATCGAGCGCTTCGCTTGGGTGCCGGTTGACGGCGAAGAAGGTCAGCGCCTTGCCGGCGTCGTCGTGAACGCCGGCGATGTCGAGATAGGGCACGTTGTCGGCGACCTCGGAGTCATAGCCGGGCGACTTGACGCTGAGCCGAAGCGCCTCGCCGCGCCCGTAAACGGAGGCGAAGTAATAGGGATAGAAGATCGTCTGCCGCCACGCCGGGCCGCCGGGCTCGGTCATGATCGGGGCGATCACGTTCACGAGTTGGGCGATGCAGGCGATCTTCACCACGTCCGAGCGGCGGATGAAGGTGTTGAGGATCAGGCCGACCTGGAGCGCGTCCTCGAAATTGTAGATGTCCTCGAGCAGCCGCGGCGCGTGCGGCCAGCCCTTGGCGCCTTCGCGGATCTCGCGGTCCTGCTCGTTCGAATGATACCAGACGTTCCACTCGTCGAACGAGATCGTTATCCGCTTCCTGCTGCGCTTTTGCGTTCGGACGAATTCGATCGTCGAGGCGACGGCGTTGATGTAGGCGTCGAGCTTGGCGTTCAGGGCGAGATATTCGGGGGCGTTCTTGCTCCGGTTGGCGAAATACATATGCAGCGAGATGTGATCGACCGCGTCGTAGGTGTGCTCGAGGACGATGCGCTCCCAGTCCGGATAGGTCTTCATGTCGGAGTGCGAGGAGCCGCAGACGATCAGTTCGAGCGCGGGATCGAAGGCGCGCAGGGTCTTGGCCACTTCGTTGGCGAGGCGGCCATATTCGTCGGCGGTCTTGTGGCCGACCTGCCACGGCCCGTCCATCTCGTTGCCGAGGCACCAGTGCTTGACGCCGAACGGTTCGGCGCGGCCATGCTCCTTGCGCAGGTCGCCCCAGGCGCTGCCGGTCGGGCCGTTGACGTATTCGACGAAGTTTCGCGCCTGGTCGAGCCCGCGCGAGCCGAGATTGATGGCGAGCATCATCTCGGTCCCGGCGGCGTCGCACCATTCGGCGAACTCGTGCACGCCGACCGCGTTGGACTCGGACGTATGCCAGGCGAGGTCGAGCCGCGTCGGCCGCTCCTTGCGCGGGCCGACGCCGTCCTCCCAATTGTAGGCGGAGACGAAATTGCCGCCGGGGTAGCGCACGATCGGAACCTTCAGTTCGCGCACCAGATCGATGACGTCCTTGCGCATTCCGTTGGCGTTGGCGGTCTTGTGATCGGGCTCGTAGATGCCGGTATAGATCGCCCGCCCGAGGTGTTCGAGAAACGCGCCGTAAAGCCGGTCGTCGATTTTTGCGATGCGGTAGTCGCGATGGGCGGTGACCGAGGCGCGCATGATTCCTCCGCTCAATATCAAGAAGTTCGATATATTGGAGCCGCTTCCGCGCGCCGCGTCAAGCCGTGCCTGCGACGGCCGAACGAGTCTTTTTGCCCAGGGAAATGCTGGGAGATCTGCGGCGGCGAACGATCATTTGCCGCGGCAGCTCGACGCGTTCCTGCCCGGGTTCAATATCAAATTCGCTGATCGAAAGCGCTTGGCGCCCCGCGTTTTCCTCGCTACCATTCGGTGCGAGGCTTTCCGAAGGCGCGGCTCCAGCACCGAGCGCCTGAATGCGGGAGCCGCCCGGTCATTTTTGGGAGGAATCGAAATGATCCGAAGAATCTTCTATGCCGCGGTGGCGACCGTCGCGCTGATGTCGGGCGTGGCCCGGGCCGAGGAAACGGTCGTGTGGTGGGACTTCCTGGGCGGCGGCGACGGCGTCCGCATGAAGAAGCTCATCGAAGACTTCAACACCGAACACGCGGGCAAGATCAAGATTCAAGGGACGACGCTCGACTGGGGCACGCCCTTCTACTCCAAGGTGCAGACCTCGACGGCGATCGGCCAGGGTCCGGACATCATGACCTATCACGCCTCGCGCCTTCCGCTGGGAGTGAGCCAGGGCGTCCTGAGCGAGATCACCGACGCGGACATGAAGACGATGGGCCTGTCCGCCGATTCGTTCGTCAAGACGACCTGGGACGCGGCGCATGTCGACGGCAAGCAATATGCCGTGCCGTTCGACACCCATCCGATCGTGCTCTACTACAACAAGGACAAGCTCGCCGCCGCCGGGCTGATCGGCGCCGATGGGCTTCCGACCGGCCTCAACGGGGTCGACAATTTCATGGCCGCGCTAAAGAAACTGAAGGCGGGCGGCAGCAAATGGGGCATCTCCACCGTCACCGCCGACGGCAGCTTCGCCTACCGGACAATCTATTCGCTGCTCTGCCAGCAGGACGGGCAGACCGGCCACGACGGGGACTGGTTCCCCGGCGACAACCAGGCCAAGTTGGCCAAGGCGGTCGACGCCATCGCAAGCTGGGTCAAGGCGGGCGTCAATCCTCCCAACACCGACTATCCGACCACGGTCGCCCTGTTCACGTCCGGCGACGCCCCTTTGATGATCAACGGCGTCTGGGAAGTGACGACGATGTCCGACCTGGCGGCGCAGCACAAGCTGTTCAACTGGGGCGCGATCGAGTTGCCGGTGTTTTTCAATCACCCCTGCACCTATGAGGATTCGCACACCCTGGCGATCCCGAACAATGTCGGCAAGCCGCAGTCGCCGGAAAAGCATGCCGCGGTGCTCGAAGTCATCAAGTGGCTCGAGGCCCATGCCTTGTTCTGGGCGACGGCGGGCCACATACCCGCCAACAAGGCGGTGACCGAAAGCGCCGAATACAAGGCGATGCAGCCGCAGGCGACCTATGCGGTGGCGGCCACTCACGGCGTCTTCGACCCGCGCTCGAAATTCGCCGGGGTCGCCTCGCCGATGTTTGATGCGGCGGGCAATGCCTTCACGCCCGCGCTCAACGGCGAGACGTCGGCGAAAGACGCCGCCGCCGAAATGGTTTCGACGATGAACGCCCTCAAGTAGCCCTCGCCGGACCGAAGGCGCGGCCGCCGCGCGGCGGCCGCGCACGGCAAAGCGCGGCGCTCGATGCTCAAGAACAGAACCACTGAAACGCTGACGGCGGCGGCGCTGGTCGCGCCGTTCGTCATCATCTATTGCTGGATGTTCGTCTATCCGACGGTGCGGATGGCGCAGCTCAGCCTCACCGACGCGCCGCTCATCGGGGCCGGCCATTGGGTCGGCCTCGACAATTACCGGCGCATGGTCTCCGACAGGGTGTTCTGGACCGCAGTCTGGAACACCAGCTATTTCGTCCTGCTGACCGTCGTTCCCGGCACGGCCGCCGCGTTGGGCATCGCGCTCATGGTCAGCCGGCTCAGCGGCTGGCTGCAGAGCCTCATTCTGACGATGTTCTTCCTGCCCTACGTGCTGCCGGTGACGGTCGTCTATCTGATTTGGAGCTGGCTCGGGAATGTGCAGTTTGGCGTGCTGCAATTCGTCATTGCTCCGTTCGCCGGACATCCGATCAACGTGTGGCGCACGATCCCGTGGTTCATGCCATGGGTCGCGCTGATCACGATCTGGTGGACCAACGGATTCTCGATCCTGCTGTTTTTGGCCGGACTGCGGAACATCCCGCAGGAGATCTACGAGGCGGCGATGCTCGACGGCGCAACGCGATGGCAGATTTTCACGCGCGTGACCTGGCCGCTGATCTGGCCGGTGACCGTGCTTTGCCTGACCATTCAGCTGATCCTGCAGCTCAAGATATTCGATCAGGTCTATCTGTTCGCGCTCGGCGGCCGCACCGCGGCGACGATGGTTCTGGTGCAGTATATTTACGAGCAGGCGTTCCAGCGCAATTCGGGCGGCTATGCGGCGACAATTGCGGTCGCGCTGTTCGTCATCGTCGTCGGCTTTTCCGTGCTTCAGTATCAGTTGCTGCGCATACGGGGCGCCCGATGAATCCGCGCGCCCTCGCGCTGCGAGAACCCCGCCGCAAGGGATCGCCGATCTCGGCGGCGCGCTGCTGACGGCGCTGACGGTGATCTGCGCCTGCGTCTGGTTCTTTCCGATCTACTGGGCGCTGGTGACGAGCTTCAGGACCGATGACGAGGCGATCAAGAGCTTCAGCCTTTTGCCCGAGCACCCCACGCTCAATAGCTATCTCTACATCCTCGCGCACTCGAAACTGCCGATCTTCTATCTCAACTCGACCGTCGTTTCCCTCGCCGTCACCGCGTTCACCCTGGTGATGTCGATTGGCGCCGGCTACGCGATTTCGCAGCTGCAATTTCCCGGCCGGCGCTTGCTGTGGTGGACGATCCTGGCGAGCTTCATGATCCCGGTGCCGGCGCTGATCGTCAACCACTTCATCATTATCGCCTCCGTACCTGATCAACACCTACGCAGGCATCGTCCTGCCGCTGCTGATCGCGCCGGTGACAGTGATCGTCTACAAGCAGTTCTTCGACTCGGTGCCGCGCGATTTCCGCGAGGCTGCGGTGATGGACGGCGCCAACGAGTTTCAGCTGCTGTTCCGGGTGTTCCTGCCGATGAACTGGGGAGTCACCACGCGCTCGGCATCGTCACGTTCATCGGCGCCTGGAACAATTTTCTCTGGCCCTTCCTGGCCGCCAAGGACGAGACGATGATGACGGTGACCGTCGGCATCCGGGCCGTGCAGGATACGTTTGGGGTGCCTATGCGCGCCTTCTGGCTGGCGCGGTCCTGGCCGGCCTGCCGGTGGCGACCGCCTATCTGCTCTTCCAGCGGCGGGTGACCCAGGCCATCACCCTGTCGGCGGGTATCAAGGGATGAGCGCCGAGGCGACCAGAAACGGAACAGCGCCGACGGCGCATGTCGAACTGAGGCGCGTGACCAAGCGCTACGGCGCGTCACCGCGATCAGCGATCTGAGTCTCTGGTCGAAAGGCTCGTTCACCGCGCTGCTCGGCCCCTCCGGCTGCGGCAAGTCGACGCTGCTGCGGATGATCGCCGGACTGGAGGCGATCACCGAGGGCCAGTGCTTCATCGACGGCGTGGACGTGACCGACATGCCGCCGGCGCAGCGGCGGATCGCCATGGTGTTCCAGTCCTACGCGCTCTATCCGCACATGACGGTGAGGCAGAACATCGCCTTCTCGCTGTCCGTCGCCGGCAGCCGCAAAAGGTTCAGAACGAGCGCGCGCTCGAGGTCGCCCGCATCCTGCAGCTCGAGCCCTATCTCGATCGCCGGCCGGCCGAGCTTTCGGGCGGCCAGCGTCAGCGGGTCGCCATCGGCCGGGCGCTGGTGCGCAAGCCGGAGGTTTTCCTGTTCGACGAGCCCCTGTCCAATCTCGACGCCAAACTGCGCGTGCAGATGCGCTCGAACTCGCGAAGCTCCATGCCGATCTCGGCACGACGATGATCTATGTCACCCATGACCAGACGGAGGCGATGACGCTCGCCGACAAGATCGTCGTGCTCGACAAGGGCGTCATCTCGCAGGTCGGCTCGCCGCTCGAGCTTTACAACGCGCCGGCGAACAAGTTTGTCGCCGCTTTCATTGGTTCGCCGAGCATGAATTTCTTCGGCGTCGACATCGCCGCGATGAACGGCCCGACGGCGAACGTCGTCCTGCCGGGCGGGCGCGCGGGCCGAGTTGCGTACGAAGCCGCCGATCGACGCGCGCGCGGCGAACTCGGCGTCCGGCCGGAGCATCTTGCGTCGTCGCGCCAGACGATCCCGCGCGGCCTTCGCCGGCGCGAGTCGAGATGGTCGAACATCTCGGCAATTCGACGCTCCTCTATGTCGAGACTCCCGCCGGACAACTGATCGTTCAGGGCGAGGGAGATCTCGACGTAAGCCGGGGAAGGCGGTCGGACTGACGCTCAGCGAAAACCACGCCCATCTTTTCGGCGCGACGGGCGCGACGCTCTAACGCGCGGCGGCGCCGGCTTCGAAGCTCACGCCGCGGTCGTCAGGCCCAGCACGATGTCCTGATCGTAGTTGCCGAAGCCGCGGCCGAAGATATTGACGCCGCCGGGATGGCGGCGTCCGGCTTGACCTCGATCCTGAGCCGGATCGAATGGTGAGCGGAAATGTCGAGATCTTCGGGCGTCAGCGACGAAATCCTCACGCCGTCGACGAACGCCCCCTCGGGCGTGACCCGCCAACTCTTGAGCTTGCCGTACTGGCTGCCCTTGAGCTTCCACCAGTCAGGCGTGTACACGCCCCGCCTGTCGCCGAAGTCGCCGGGGCTGGTCCACATGCCGTCTCCCGGCCGTTGACTGCGACCGTGATGTCGGAGGGCCACTCGCGGCGCGCCGGGCACCTCGGACGACATTTCCAGCGAGAATTCGAGCGCAGTGACCGACTTGCCGACCTGGCGCGCGTTGTTGGGAAACTGATATTCGACGAATCCGCGCGTAAACCACATCAGGCCCGCATTCATCCGGTCGGATCGAGGAATGTGCCCGGCACGTCGAGCAGGCCGATGATCCCCTGCGGCGAGCAGAGGCCGCACGGCGCGCTCACCTCACACCTGGTATAGAGCCCGATCGGCATCGCCACCTCGATGGCGTCAGCGTTGGCGGCGCTGGAATCGTCGCGGAACATCACCAGCACCTCGTCGAAGGCGGAGAAGCAGAGCTTCTGGCGGCCCTTGCGGCCCTTCTGGGTCTCCGCCCGGATCGAGCCCGGGCCCTCGAGGATTTGCAGATTGGAGGAGACAGTCGACTGAGGCAGGCCGAGCGCCTCGGCGATATCGTTGACGTTGACCCCGCGCCGCCGATTGTGCAGGAGCCGAAGAATCCGCACTCGGGCCGAGCGACGCCAGGCCGTGCAGCACCTCCGGCCGCTCCTCCGGATCGATGACCAGAAAATTCCGCGACATCGCGCCAACGCTCCCCCCATTTCCCCCCCTTCCCTTGTATCAGCTTTTTGGATATTCAGATAATCCGCCTCGCCGACGCTCGGGCTTGCTCTTGCCCGCTCATATCGGAGCAACGCGGGGGCTCACGTTTTACGACTGGTCGATGAAGCCGCCATCGCCGTCGGCCGG
>CAWEAT010000041.1:0-100669 GCA_963806935.1 uncultured Alphaproteobacteria bacterium | reverse complement strand
ATCGGCGTTGAACTTTGACCCCCAATCGGCGCTCAAAAGTGCCCCCCTTGGAGACGTGCTCGAACGGCAGCGCTCGCCCCGGCGGAGCTGGCCGGGGTTGCGCAGCCGGGGCGAGCGCGGATCGGTGAGGCGCAGAGGCGTTGGTCGGTCAGGCGCGGTTCTTGAAGCGCCAGCTCTCGTTTCCAGTCTCGACGATGTCGCAGTGATGGGTGAGGCGATCGAGGAGTGCTGTCGTCATCTTTGGGTCGCCAAAGACGCTCGGCCATTCGCCGAAGGCGAGGTTGGTGGTGACGACGATTGAGGTGCGCTCATAGAGTCGGCTGACCAAGTGGAACAGCAATTGCCCGCCGGCCTGGGCGAAGGGCAGATAGCCGAGTTCATCGAGGATGACGAAGTCGAGGCGGGTGAGATAGTCGGCGATGCGTCCCTGGCGTCCGGCTCGGCTTTCGGCCTCGAGCTGATTGACGAGATCGACGGTGGTGAAGAAGCGACCGCGCGATCCGGCTCGGATGCAGCTTCGCGCAATGGCGATGGCCAGATGGGTCTTGCCCGTTCCCGTTCCTCCGACCAGGACGACGTTTCGCTGTTGGGCAAGGAAGGCGCCGCCGGCCAGATCGCGCACGAGAGCCTGGTTGATCGGCGTGTTACTGAACGCGAAGTCGTCGACGTCCTTGGCCAGCGGCAGCTTGGCGACGGTGAGCTGGTATTTGATTGAGCGGGCATGCTTCTCCGAGATCTCGGCTTTCAGGAGATCGCCGACGAAGCGTTGCGGTTCGTGCTTGCGCTTGAGCGCCGTGACCAGCGTCTCGTCGTAGGCGCTTCTCATCCCGTAGAGCTTGAGGCTGCTCATCATGTCGAAGACTTCGGTTCTTTCCATAGGTTAGGCGCTCCTGAGTTGATCGTATCGGGCGCAGTCGGCGATCGGCGCGTAGCGCAGCCGCAAAGCGTCGGGCGTCATGATCGTCGCCGTCGGTCCCGGATCGCGCTGACGCGCGAGGATGTTGATGACGACGTCGGCCGAATGGACGCCCTCGGACAGCGCCTGATGGCAGGCGGCCTCGACCGCCGGCAGCCCGTCGCTCAGCACCGCGGCGAGGATTTTGACCATCTGCCGATCGCCGTCGTTCGAACCGGCGAGCTTGCGCCGGACCCGGTCGAGCCCAGCCGGCAGCACCCAATCCTTGAACGGCGCCCCGTTGCGCAGAGCGCCCGGCTTGCGCGCCAGAACCGGCACGTAATGCCAGGGATCGTAGATCGTCTCGCCGCGCCCGTAACAGCGCCGATGCTCCGCCACAATGCGCCCGTCCTGGCGGATGGCGATCCGATCGGCGTAGGCGTGGATTTCGACCGGGCGGCCGACCGCGCTGGCGCTCACCGAGTATTTGTTGTTGTCGAACCGCACCAGGCAGGTCTTCGACACCGAGGCCGGCAAGGCATGGAATCCATCGAAGCGGCCGCGATAGGGAACGAGCTTCGGTCGCTCTTCCTCGAAGACCTCCCAGATCGTTCTGTCGGGCTGTTCGGGATGGGGATGCGCCTTGGCCCAGGCGATGCATTTGTCCATGAGCCAGGCGTTCAGTTCGTCATAGCTCTTGACGCGCAAGCGCGGCGTGAAGAAGCGCTCACGCACGGCCGACCTGGTTCTCGACTTGGCCCTTCTCCCAGCCTGACGCCGGCGTGCAGGCGACAGGCTCGACGAGATGATGCGAGCACATCTGGAGGAAGCGGCGATTGTATTGCCGGTCCTTGCCGAGGAAGATCGTTTCCACCGCCGTCTTCATGTTGTCGTAGATGCCGCGCGCAGGCGCCCTTGAAGAACGCAAACGCTCGCTCGTGGGCGTAAACATCTCTGGTCGGGATAGGCGCGCGCGAGCATCATGCGGCTATGGCAAAGACGGACATGCGCGACCTTCACGATCGTCGTCACCCCGTCCATCACGACAATCTCATGGCTCCAGTCGAACTGGTAGGCCTCGCCCGGCGCAAATGTCAGCGGAATAAACGCGCTCGCGGTTGCGCTCGCGTTCGTCTTTGCCCAGGCGCTCGCATAGCGACGGACAGCGTCGTATCCACCCTCATAGCCGAGCGATCGCAGTTCTTCGAAAATCCGGATCAGAGTCAGCCGCTCTCGCGCCGGCGCCTCGGCGTTCGTAGCCAGCAGCCGATCAAGTTCCTCTTTCCATCTCCCCAGCTTCGGGCGCGGCTGCACCTGACGCTCGTAGGCAAACGAGGTCACGTCAGACCGCAGGACCTTGCGAACCGTATTGCGGGACAGTCGCAGATCGCGAGCGATCTCTTTGATCGATTTGCCTTGGACAAAGTGCTCGCGCCGTATCCGAGCGATCGTCTCCACAACCAACATCCCCCACCGCCCGCTTCGCGCCAAAGCGGGCAGCCGAACAAACCGATGATTGGGGGGTCAATTTTAGACGCCGATCCCCCGCATCAGGGGGTCACTTTTCCACGCCGGATCACACTCGGCAGGCGTCGTTAACGCGACGCGCCTTCGTAGCATCGGGCAGAGGCGCTTTCCTGACTGTGACGCCGGGTTGAATGAAATCCATCGAGGCCATCTCCGTGTCCGGGATAGCTCTCTATTGACCGCATGTTTTCGCGCTTGTCGAAATCTGCAATTGCGCCGGATTATGCCAGGGGCGTGGCTCGATTTTTCCGAGGCCCCCGAGGCCCCGGTATCGTTGAGCCTCCGAGAGTTTCCCACAGATCACGAATATCTTGGCGGCGCGCATTTTCGCAGCGGCTCTTGACGATGTCCCAAGCCTGATTCTGGGTGAGCTTGAGGTTGGCGGTCAGCAATTCGCTCAGCACGTCCCGGACGCTTGGACCGCTCGCCGGAAACGCCACCACGACGTCCTTCCAGCGAAAGACGACCTTGGGCCAACGACGCCAGTCAAAGCCCTGGTGCGCCCAAAATTCCGGCGATAGCGGCTCGCCTGTCTCGTCAAAGCCGACAAGCTCACCGCGTCGTAGCGCGAGCGCGAGGGCCCGTTGAGGGTTTCCGACCACGACGTCCACAGCCCCCTCGTAGCTCAATCGGCGAAAAAGCACGCTGCGCCAGTCCTCGGCGGTCGGCGCCGGTGCCTGATCCCTCCGGAAGGCAATCCAGTACAAAACACGCTGTAGATCCGCGTGAAGTTTATCGAAATCGTCCGGACCTCGCGGGCGTTCCGCAATGCGCCATGCGCGATCAGCGATCAATTGAGCCGAACGCCACGCATCTTCTGCCGCGGCCACGGCAGGCTCGACTTTAGTTGCCGTCAAATCCAGCTCGATCCCGGTCGTTGCCGGCATGCCGTTACCGTCGCGAGAGTTGTTGTCCAGTGCGGGCTTTAATGTCTCCCGGCTCACGGCGCGACCTTTCTTCGATCCTCGATCCGAACAACTGACGAAGACGCCTTCGGCTCGCAATAGGCCGCCCAGGCGTCCATCAGCTTGCGGCGCTTTTCCAAAGCATCCCCGCGCCGGTAAGCTTGCTCGGCCTTGTCGCCGATCACATGAGCAAGCGCTGCCTCGGCGATCTCCCGTGGATAGGCGGTAGCCTCTCCGCACCAATCCCGAAACGCGCTGCGGAAGCCGTGCACGGTCGGGCCGTCGACATTCAATCTGTCCATCACCTTGGCCATCGCCACGTGAGAAAGCGGTCGACGCCCCCTCGGGCTGGGGAACACGTATTCGCAAGTTTTCGCCCCGGCGAGCGCCTCAATGATTGCAAGAGAGCGCTTCGATAGCGGGACGCGATGCTCACGGGCGGCCTTCATTCTTGCCGCCGGCACAGTCCAAACTTCCGCGTCCCGATCGATCTCTGACCATCGCGCGTGATACACCTCACCACTTCGCGCAGCGGTCAGGATGGCGAATTCGAGCGCCCTGGCGGCGAAGGAGTTGGTCTCACGCAGCTTGGCAACGAAAGTCGGGATCTCCTGATAGGGCATCGCGGCATGATGACCGCGAGTGAGCTTCGCGCGCTTCGGGAGAAGGTGGGATAAGTGGCCCCGCCAGGCGGCCGGATTTTCACCTGAGCGATAACCTCGCGCTTTCGCCGCGTCCAAAACCGCTTCGATCCGGCCTCGGAGTCGAGACGCGGTTTCCGGCTTCGACTGCCAAAGCGGCTTCAGAACCCCCAACACCGCCTCAGTATCAATCTCGTCTACCCTCCGATCGCGCAGTGATCGGACTAATTCCGTCAGCGAAGCCCGCCACTGGCCTTGATGCTTTTCGTTGCGCCACTCGCTTTTCTTTGCCGAGAGCAACTCATCCGCAATCGCGCCAAACGTGGGAACGCCCGCGCTCACCTGAGCGGCACGACGCTTCGCGGCGATGGGGTTTTCGCCCGCTTCGAGGAGCTTGCGTGCTTCGTGGGCGCGGTCACGCGCCTCAGCTAGCGAAACGATGCTCGCTGAGCCGATCCCCATCTCCGTGACCCGGCCGCCGAACGTGAAGCGGTAAACCCATTTCCGAGCGCCCACGGCCGAAACAATGAGATAGAGACCACCGCCATCTCCATACCGTCCAGGCTTGGCGGCCTCGACCTTGCGCGCGGTCAGCTTATGGTTGGGCCGGCCCATCGATTCCCCAAGTCTTACAATCGGTCTTACAATGTGACGCGGATTGTAGCGGACATCGGTGGTCAACGAAAGACGAGCATTGCCATAAAGTCGGTAATTTCAGGGGATTATGAGCACACCGCAGGACATCGGCGAATGTTAGGTGGTCGGACTCTCACTCCGACCAAATTTCCCAAAGACTTTCGCAGTACGGCCGTGCGGCTGGCGGTGTTCTAGCTGCGCCGGGGAACTCAATCGCACGCGCGCGAGTGAGTGACCGAGCAGCGGCTATGCTCACCCTGCGCGCGCGCCAGCGGCGATCATGGGCGGGCGCCGCTTTTCCATGGCTCTGTCAATTCGATTAAGGTTCTCAGATCGGCCGCATAGACGACAACCGGCTCAAGGTCGGTCCAGTTTGCCAAGTCGGCCGCTCCTAACGCCGGCATGAGTGTCGCCGATTGTGCGGACATCGCCCTTGTTGTCTTGTTGCTCGATAGGGGTAGGTATTGGATTGTTAGTTGGGGAGGAAAATCGGATGGCTATGCGAAATGTCCTTTCAGTCGGGATTATCTGTCTATGTCTCGGCGCCTGTAACACGACAAATCCGCCGCCAGCAGCGCCTGTTGGCGCCGCGACTGCAACCCCCGCACAACCCAGCGGGATTCGCCACGTCGCCAACGTATGCGCTTGGGATGCGCTAGGTTGGAACGAATTATCCGATCCCGAAAAGAAAGCCTTTGAATCCCTTGGATATTCCAATGAAAACTGGAGCTCGGGCAACGCCGCGGCGTCGTCCAAGGAATGGTCCGCGCTTACCAGCAATGAAAGAAATGCGGCCCAAGCCCTCGGCTACAACCAGAAGAATTGGGATGCCCCTTGTCCAAAATGAAATCCCTGAAAGATTTAGGGCATGACGGCGAACTGAAAACTCGCGGATTCGTGAAACCGGGCTGACTTTCAGCGCGGTTTCTGGGGTCTAGAGGCGGGCTGGGTCTGGAACAAAAGCGCCTAGCCCGCTCGCCGGCGCGTCAGTCCTTGACCTCGGTGTCGGGGCGGTCGTCGCCGCGCTCGTCTTCTTCATGCCAGCGGCCGGAACTGTCTTCGAATTCGATCGGACCGCCCTGGCCCGGGACGCGCTGCTCGCGCGCCGCCCGGGCGGCGGCGGCGTGGGCGGCCTCGCGGGTGGCGAAGGTCTCCGAAAAGACGTCGCCGACCTTATAGGCAAAGCCGCCATCGTGCTCGACGACCGCGTAGGTGACATGGCTCATGCTCGAACCCCTTCTGTTGAGTCGCTGGCGCCTGCCGGTCGGCGGGCCGGGCCGGAGCGCCTCATCTGGCGGTTTTGCCGCCCCCTTTCAATGGGCTTGTTCACGACGGCGCTTTTGGCTGGCGAGGGTGAGCAGCGTCACGCCGGCGACGGCGGACAAGATCGAGGCGATGAACACGGCGATCTTGGCCGCCTCGAAATCGGCCTCCGACCGGAACGCCTCGCCGGCGATGAACAGCGACATCGTGAACCCAATTCCGGCGAGCGCCCCGGCTGCGGCCAGCTGCGGCCACGAATATTCTTTCGGCTTGATCGCCAGCCCGGTCGCGACCGCAAGCGCGGACGCGGCGACGATGCCGAGCGGCTTGCCGATCACGAGGCCGGCGATGATCGCCGCGAACAGCCGCTCGCGGCCGACGAACGTGTCCAGCCTGAGCGCGACGCCGGCGTTGGCGAGGGCGAACAGCGGCAGCACGAGGTAGCTCGATCGGGCGCCGGCGTGGCGCAAGAGGCGGTCGGCCGGCAATTCGAGGCGGTCGTGGATCGCATCGAGCGCGCGCAACGCCGGCGCCGACGGCCCGTGCCGCAGCACCTCGCCTTCGCCCGCCGCCTCGGCGGCGATGATGGCGCTTGCCTGGGTCGTCAGCGCGGTCAGGTTCGGCGGCGGCCGGGTCGGAATGAACAGCGCGAGGATGACGCCGGCCAGGGTCGGATGCAGGCCGCTCGCCATGACGCACGCCCAGAGAGCGACGCCGACGGCGACATAGGGCGCAAGCGTATAGACGTGCGAGCGGTTGAGCATCGCCAGCACGCCGACCAGAATGGCCGCGGGCATGAGAAAAGCGAGATGGAGTTCGCCGGAGTAAAATACGGCGACGGCGGCGATCGCGCCGAGGTCATCGACGATCGCCGCCGCGGTGAGGAAGATCCGCAATTCGACCGGGACCCGCGATCCCAGCATCACGATCAACGCCACGGCGAAGGCGGTGTCGGTCGACATCGGCACGCCCCAGCCGTGCATCCAGGGTCCGGGCGGAGCGATGAGAAGATAGAGCGCGGCCGGCGCGACCATGCCGCCGATCGCGCCTGCGACCGGAAGCGCGGCCGAACGCCACCCCGACAGGTGGCCGACCGTGAACTCGCGCTTGATTTCGAGCCCGACCACGAGAAAGAACAGCGTAAGCAGGCCGTCGTTGATCCAATGGAGGAGCGACAGCGAAAACCCGCCGCCGGCGAAGACAAAGCCGAGTTGCTGCTCCCAGAACGCGGCGAAGGCCGGCCCAAGCGCCGTGTTGGTCAAAGCCACGGCAATCAGCGTCGCCAGCAGCAAGAGGACGCCCGCGGAGGGTCCCCAGCTCGCGAAGTCGAGCGCCGCCGAGCGCACCCGATGGCCGAGCGTCCCCAGCATCGCGTCGGCAAGCGCGCTTTCGTCCCACGGTCCGTCGTAACGTCGCCCATTGATGAAGAAGGTCGGCGTGAACAGCGCGCCGCTCGCGGCGGCGCTGGCCTCGTCCGCGTCCACCCGCGCCTTTGCCCGAAGCGCGGCCGGATCGTCCGCCGGCCCGCAATCGGCAGGTACGCCGAGGTCGCGGGCGACGGCTTCGAGATCGTCCTCGGTCAGGATCTCCGAGCGGGTCATGAGCTTGACGTGCTCGTCCCAGAATCGCTTCGGGTCGGGAGCGCGCTCGACCAGTTCGGCTGCGCGGCGGGCAAGCTCCACCCCGGTCAGCGGCCGGTGGCGAAAGACGTAGCGCATGCGATCGCCGAACTGGTCGCGCACCTCGGCGATGCGCTCGTTGGCCGCGCGGCAATAGGGGCAGGCATAGCTGCCGTATTCGACCAGAGTTATGGCGGCGCTCGGCGGCCCGAGGATGTGGTCGAACCTATCATCGACGGGCCGATCGAGCCGATTGGCCGGCGTCAACTCAGACATGCGGACACTCCTGGCGCGCCTTGGCTTTTGCCCTCGCAGCGATCGGCGCCGAAGGTTCGCCGAAGCGAGGAGATGGATCAATCCGGAATGCGCGCCTCAGCCCTGCCCCATTTTGCCCCGCACTCCTGTCGCTGCATAATTCCGCGCTAAGGGCCGATCCCGTCGCCTCGACCGGGCGGCCGGGCGACATGATAACGGCTGGGAGGACGGGATGTTCAACGACCTCGGCGATTGGCTGTTCAATCCGTCCGGCTTGACCGCGCACGGCTACTGCCTGCTTTGGCAGCCCGGCCTCATCTGGACCTACGCCCTTTCCGACGCGGGGATTGGGCTTGCCTACTTCTCGATTCCGGTCGCGCTCGGGTTCATCGCACGAAGAAGGCGCGACCTGGTGTTCCGGCCCCTGCTCTTTCTCTTCGCCACGTTCATCCTTTTATGCGGCGCGACCCATTGGATCGACGTCCTGATGCTATGGGTCCCGGTCTACGGCCTCGGAGCGGTCGTCAAGGCGGCGACCGCGCTCGTCTCTCTCTTCACCGCGATCGTGCTCTGGCGGTCAATTCCCGCCGCGCTGGCTCTCCCCTCGCCGTCGCAGCTCCGCGAGGCCAATGCGGCCTTGAGGGCGACGGAGGAGCGTCTCGTTCAATCGCAAAAAATGGAGGTCATCGGACAATTGACCGGGGGCATCGCGCATGATTTCAACAACATGATTCAAGCCGTCTCGGGCGGCCTCACGCTTCTCGAGCGCCGGATCGCGGCCGGGCGGCTCGAGGAAGTCGGGCGCTTTGCCGATGAAATGCGCCGGGCGCTGAACAGCGCGGCCGGGCAGACGAACCGCCTTCTGGCGTTTTCCCGCCGTCAGGCGCTGCAGCCCGAGCTGCTGCAGCCCGACCAGTTCATCGGCGGGATGCGCGAGTTCATCCAGCGAACGATCGGTCCCGAGATCCGACTGGACCTGCGGCTCGGCGATGGCAAATGGGACGTCATCTGCGACGCGCATCAGCTCGAAGGCGCGCTGATGAATCTTGCGATCAACGCCCGCGACGCGATGCCGGACGGCGGCGAACTGACGATCTCGGTGACGGACCGCAAGGTGACGGCCCGCGACTTTTCCGATCCGGAGGAAGCAAAGCCCGGAGACTACGTCGAAGTCTCGGTCTCGGACACCGGTCTCGGCATGACGCCTGAAATCCTCGCCCGCGCCATCGAGCCGTTCTACACCACGAAACCCACCGGTCAGGGAACCGGCCTCGGATTGTCGCAAGTCTACGGATTCGTCCGCCAGTCGGGCGGATTTCTGCGGATCGAGAGCGAGCCCGGGCGTGGAACCACCATCCGCATCTCGTTGCCGGGCTCGCCCCGGTCGCCGGACGCGGTGAAAGACTGGTCGAAGCCCAGGGGCGCGTCGACCGCGCCGTCCTCGGCGTCCGGCGCCGTCCTGGTCGTTGAAGACCAGGCCGACGTGCGCGCCCAGATCGTCGAAGTGCTCGCCAATATGGGATGCGAGGTCGTCGAGGCCGTGGACGGGGTTGAAGGATCGCGCCTGATCGACCAGGGGCGCCATTTCGACCTTCTGGTCACCGACGTCGGCCTTCCCGGCTTGGGCGGGCGCCAGCTCGCGGACGCGGCCCGCGCGATAAACCCAGGCTTGCGGGTCTTGTTCATCACCGGCTACGCCGGGACGGCGCTCGACGACGCCCGCCTCACCGACGGCATGGAGATTTTGCGCAAGCCGTTCTCGCTCGATGAATTCGCCGACCGGGTCGCCGCTATCCTGTCACGGCCGGCGGCGCCGTGACGTCCGGCGCCGGAATTGGCCAAGTTTCATCCGCTCGTTAGAATGGCCGGGCATGTTCGCGCTCTCGCTGTCCGAGGCCGCGCAGGGGGAGTATCGCATGAGGGTTGCAACGCTTGCCGTTCTGGCGGGAATCCTCGGCTTTGCTCATCCGGCGCTTGCGCTCGACAAGGTCAGGTTCGGCACCAACTGGCTCGCGGATCCCGAGGCGGGCGGCTTCTTTCAGGCGGCCGCCGACGGGACTTATGAAAAATACGGGCTCGACGTCGACATCATTCCCGGCGGCCCGCAGGCCAACGGCGGGCTGATGCTGTTGTTCGGCAAGCTCGATTTCTTCATGGGCGGCGACATGATCGGCAACTACCTCGCAGCCGAGAGCAAGCTGCCGCTCATCGCCGTCGCCGCCGACTTCCAGAAGAGCGCGCAAATTTTCATGTCGCACCCCGGCGTCGGCCTCGACAAATGGGCGGACCTGCCGAACGCCAAGCCTGTCTATGTCGGCGCCGGCGCGATCAACACCTTCTACGCCTGGCTGCGCATCGTCTACGGCTTCAAGGACGAGAACATCAGGCCGTATAATTTCAACTCCGCCCCCTTCATGAAGAACAAGGACTCGATCCAGCAGGGCTACGTGACCGCCGAGCCTTACGAGATCGAAAAGCAAGGCGGTTTCAAGCCGAACATTTTCCTGCTCTCCGACTATGGCTACGACACCTATTCGACGCTGATCGTGACTCGCAACGAACTCGTCGAAAAGACGCCCGATCTCGTGCAGCGCTTCGTCGACGCGTCCGCGATCGGCTGGTACCACTATCTCTACGGCGACAATTCGAAGGCCAACGAGATGATCAAGGCCGAGAATCCCGACATCACCGACGCGCAGATCGCCTTTTCGATCGGCGAGATGAAGAAATACGGCATCGTCGATTCCGGCGATACGCTGACGCTGGGCATCGGCGCGATGACCGACGCGCACTGGAAGGATTTCTTCGACAAGATGGTGCAGACCGGCTTCATCGACGCCAGCGCCGACTACAAGAAGGCCTACACCCTCAAGTTCGTCAATCATGGCGTCGGCCTCGATCTCCGGCCGAAGTGAGGGCTGGTCGGCCCGCCGCCGCCTGTAGGGCCGGGTCGGCGACCCGGCCGGCGGGCTCAGCGAGCCCGCCCTACAACGCCCATCCGCTCAGGCCGCCTTGCGCCCCCGCCGCGCCGGCGCGGGACGGACCGGCTCTTTCGGCGCGGCGTTCTCGTCGAAGAGCTCCGCCAGCTTCTCGGTCATCGCGCCGCCCAGTTCCTCGGCGTCGACGATCGTCACCGCGCGCTTATAGTAGCGGGTCACGTCATGGCCGATGCCGATGGCGATCAGCTCGACCGGCGAGCGGGTCTCGATCTCCTCGATCACATGGCGCAGGTGGCGCTCGAGATAGTTGCCGGGATTGACCGAGAGCGTTGAATCGTCGACTGGCGCGCCGTCGGAGATCATCATCAGGATCTTGCGCTGCTCCGAGCGCCCGAGCAGCCGCTGGTGCGCCCAGTCGAGCGCCTCGCCGTCGATATTCTCCTTGAGCAGGCCCTCGCGCATCATCAGGCCGAGGTTCTTGCGCGCGCGCCGCCACGGCGCGTCGGCGGACTTGTAGATGAGATGGCGCAGGTCGTTGAGCCGGCCCGGATTGGCGGGCTTGCCGGCCTGGAGCCACGCCTCGCGCGACTGTCCGCCCTTCCAGGCCCGGGTGGTGAAGCCGAGGATCTCGACCTTGACGCCGCAGCGCTCGAGCGTGCGGGCGAGGATGTCGGCGCAGGTCGCAGCGACCGTGATCGGGCGGCCGCGCATCGAGCCTGAATTGTCGATCAGCAGCGTCACCGTCGTGTCGCGGAACGCCATGTCCTTTTCCATCTTGAAGGACAGCGGGGTCTGCGAATCGATGATCACGCGCGGCAGGCGCGCGGTGTCGAGCACGCCCTCTTCGAGATCGAACTCCCATGAGCGGCTCTGCTGCGCCATGAGGCGACGCTGCAGCCGGTTGGCGAGCCGGGCGACGACCGAGTGGAGGTTCTGCAATTGCTTGTCGAGATATTCGCGCAGGCGATGCAATTCGTCGGGGTCGCACAGTTCGTCGGCGTCGACGATCTCGTCGAAGCGGGAGGTGAAGGCCTTGTAGTCGGGTCCGCGCTTCTCCGACGCGTTTGGTTGCGGCGGACGGCTTTCCGCCGCTTCCTCCGCATCGCCGGCTTCGCCTTCGTCCTCGAGCTCCGACGACGGCGCCTCGACCGTGTCCATTGCGCCTTCGTCGGCGTCGTCGGCGGTGTCGTCGGCCGCCTCGCGCTGCATTGAATCCTGCGCCTGCTGGTCCTCGCCCTCGCCTTGCTGCTCGTCGGCGTCCTCGGGCGGCGTCTTGTCCTCCTGTTCGTCCTCCGAGTCCTCGGCGTCGGTGTCGGATTCGTTGGCGACGCCGAGCGAAGTGAGGAGCTTGCGCACCAGCCTGCCATAGGCGCGCTGGTCGAGGAGAGCCTCGCTCAGCCGGTCGAGATCCGCGCCGGCCTTGTCCTCGATGAAGGGGCGCCAAAGCTCGACCAGGCGCGCGGCCCCGCGCGGCGGCGCGAGCCCGGTCAGGCGTTCGCGCGCCAGCATGGCGACCGCATCCTCGAGCGGCGCTTCCTCGCGCGTGCGGGCCTCGGCGAACGGGCTTCTGTGATAGCGGTCGTCGAGCATGGCGGCGATGTTCGAAGCCACCCCCTGCATCCGGCGCGAGCCGATAGCTTCGACCCGCGCCTGCTCGACCGCGTCGAACAAGGCGCGCGCCGGCGCGCTCTGCGGCGCGAGGCGCCGGTGGATCGCGTCGCTGTGGCAGGCAAGGCGGAGCGCGAACGAATCGGCAAGCCCGCGGACGATCGCGGCCTCGCGCGGATTGGGCTTGCGCGGCGGCTCGGGCAGCCGGGCCTTCGCCCCTTCCGGCGAGGTCACGAGCGACGGCTTGTCGGCCGAATAGGCGATCTCGAGCTCGGGGTGACGCGCCAGCGCCCGCGTGCATGACGCGAGCGCCCGCTTGAACGGCTCGTTGGGCGCATCGGCCTTGCCGGCGGGGGGTTTGCGGTTGCTGGTCGGCTTGACGTCGACGCTCGACATTCGGGGCCTTCAAAACGTGGCGCAGCCGGAACGAGGCGGCGCCAAAGGCTTCTCTATAGGCCGCGGCCTGAGGCCTCGGCAAGGCGAGGGGCGGCTCAAGGACCTGGCGCAAGAACCCGGCCATTGACGGGTTTGACGCCACCACTATCCACGCGCCTACATCACACCATATAGTTGCGTCATGGCCGATGTTTGTCGGTCGCCGGATTCAAGTCGCCTCGCGTCGAGCCGGCCGAACCCGCAAGAAAAAGGGCAGTCCCTTGAACGCGCCCATGATTTCCTCCGCCGGCGCCGCCATTCCGGCCGAACTCCAGGCGCGTTTCGACGCCCAGCGGGCGGCCTATTTCGCCGCTCCCGAGCCCGCCCATGCCGAGCGCGTCGCCGACCTGAAGGCGCTCTCGCGCATGATCAGCGAAAACCAGTCGGCGATCGTTCGGGCGATCAGCGCCGACTTCGGCAATCGAAGCGAGTTCGAGACGCTGTTCGCCGAGGTCTTTCCCGCGCAAGCCGCCATTCACAACGCTGCCCGCCGATTGCGAAGCTGGATGAAGCCGCGCCGTCGAAGCGTCGATCTCCTGACCTTCCCCGGAGCGCGCAACCGCGTCATCCCGCAGCCGCTCGGCGTCGTCGGCGTGATCGTGCCGTGGAATTTTCCGCTCCTGCTGGCCTTCTCGCCGCTCGTCAACATCTTCGCCGCCGGCAACCGCGCGATGGTCAAGATGTCGGAAAACTCCGCGCCGTCTGGCCGAGCTGCTTGTCGAGACGCGCCGAAATACTTTCCCGAGACGAAGCTCGCGTTCTTCGGCGATTCCGGCGGGCTCGGACCGGCGTTCTCGTCGCTGCCGTTCGACCATCTGATCTTCACCGGGTCGAGCGCGACCGGACGCGTCCGTGATGGCCAACGCGGCGCGCAACCTGACGCCCGGTCACGCTCGAGCTTGGCGGCAAGTCGCCCGCGATCGTCGCGCCGGATTTTCCGATCCGGACCGCGGCGGAGCGCATCTTGTGGGCGAAGACGCTGAACGCCGGCCAGGTGTGCCTTGCCGTCGACCACGTTTTCCTGCCGCGCGGGGCGGAGACGGAGTTCGTCGCCCATTGCAAGCGCCTGTTCGCCAAGCGCTATCCCGACGTCAACGGTCCGGACTACACGTCGATCATCGACCAGCGGTCCTACGATCGCCTCGCCGCCGCCGTCGAAGACGCCCGCGCCAAGGGCGCGACGTTGATCGAGCTCGCCGAAGGTCAGAAGCCCGACGCCCGAATGCGCAAGTTCCCGCCGTATCTCGTCTTGAACCCGACCGCGGATATGGAGCTGATGCGGCGCGAGATTTTCGGTCCCATCCTGCCGATCCGCGCTTACGGCGAGCCGCAAGAGGTCGTCGACTGCATCAATGCGGGCGATCGGCCGCTTGCGATCTATCCCTTCACCCGCGACGCGGCCACGCGCGACTTCTATATTGCGCGCGTGATGTCGGGCGGCGTTGCGGTCAACGAGCCGATCCTGCACATCGCCCAGCACGACTTGCCGTTCGGCGGCGTCGGGGCGAGCGGCATGGGCCACTACCATGGCCGTGAGGGCTTCGACACGTTCTCGAAGCTGAGGCCGGTGTTCGAGCAGGGACCGCTGTCGCCGGTCCAGATGTTCCTCCAGCCGCCCTATTCGCGCTGGTCGAGGCGGTTCGTCGATATGATGATCGCGATGAAACGCTGAGCGGGCGCGGCCGCTCTACCCCGCGCGCCCGCGCCACGCGTCGAGCGACCACGCGCCGGCGCCGAGCACCGCCAGCGCAAGGAAGCCGCCGGCCATCGCGACATTCTTGTTGAATTGGATCGCCTGGTCCGCGCCGATGTGAAAGATCAGCGCCGTCAGCAGGCAATAGCCGGATAGCGCGATCGCCGCCCAGCGCGTCTTGAGCCCGAACAGCACGAGCAGGCCGCCGCCGAGCTCGGTCAGAATGACCAGCGGAAGCAGCCGCCCATCGACGCCGTTCGACTGCATATAGGCGGCGACGCCGGCGTAGCCGGTGATCTTCGCGGCCCCCTCGACGACGAAAATATAGGCCAGCATCGCGCGGGCGAGCAGTCCAAGCGGGCCAGCCCAGCGTGAGAGGAAATTGAGGTCCGCGTCGAAGCTTCGCGCGCCCGCAGGGGACGCGGCGTCTTCGCGCGTGAATTGGGCGCGGGACATGTCATCGTTCCTTCCGTCACGAGGGGCGCGCGCCGAACCGATGCGGCGCGCGTCGCCGGCGAACGGACTAAAGCGCGTGCGCCTTGGTCAGCGCGTCGGCCAGGTCCTCGTAGTACTCGCACTCCGTTCCGCAAAGCTTTTCGATCGTGGCCAGTTGGTCCTTGGCGAGATCGTACTTGCCTTCGATGACATAGGCTTCGCCGAGATATTCGCGCACCTGCGGATAGGCGGGGTCGAGCTCAACGGACTTCAGATAGTACGTGATCCCCTCGTCGGTATGGCCGAGCTTGCGGGTCGCGTAGCCGCGATAGTTCAGCGCCCGCGGCGTGTTCGGGTTGTCGAGGAGATCGAGCACGTCGATCGCTTCCTGATACCGGTCCGCCTTGGCGAGCGCGTAGGCGTATTCGGTCATGTCCGGATCGGGCAGCACGCCGCTGTGCCTGACGAGGCACTTCTTGTGCTTCGTATCCCAGATGAGGCCTGGAGGGCACGTCGTCAGGTCCGACGGGACCTGCGCCCGAGGCGCGTTTTGGAATCCCCCGCCGGCGCCCGCGCCCGCTCCAGCGCCGCCGCCTGCTCCGCTCCAGCCCCGCTCCCGCCCGCGCCGCGCCGCTCCGCCCGCCGCCGCCGCGCCAGCCCCGCCGCCCGCGCCCCCTCCAGCTCCGCCCCCGCCTCCCCCACCGCCGCCTCCACCTCCGCCGCCCCCGGCGGCGAATGCAGGCGAGGCCAGCGCAAGACTGGCGACGATCAATCCGCAACAGAGCGCGGAGACAAAACCCGCGCTTTTTCGTGATGGGAATCGAGAAAGCTGCGCATCGCCGGATCCTTCCGATCGAGTTACGGAGCCCTTGGAACACATCAGCCCGCGAATTATTCGCCGCCCGCGCTTTTCGGGCGAACACAGGATCGAGCAAAAAATTCCGCCCAAGCCTCTTCGTTCGTGGCGCGATCATGTCTATTAGGGCCATGAGCGAAGAGAGCCGACGCGAGGTGCGGGCCGGGCTTGAGCCCTCGCTGGCGCGCCTGTGGCGATATGCGCTCGTGCTGTCGAGGGCGCGAGACGTCGCCGACGACCTCGTACAGGCGACCTGCCTGCGCGCGATCGAGCGCGCCGATCAGTTCGTTCCCGGAACGAGGGTGGATCGGTGGCTGTTCGCAATTCTGCGGTCGATCTGGCTCAACGAGATCCGGTCGCGGCGCATTCGCGAAGGCGGCGGCTTCGTCGATCCCGAGGACGCCTTGACGACCGACGGCGCGCGTGAAATCGAAACGAATATTACGGCTTCAGCGGTGTTAAGAGCGATTGGGCAGCTTCCCGAGGCTCAGCGCGAAACGGTGTTGCTGGTCTATGGCGACGGCTACACCTACGCTGAAGCGGCGGCGGCTCTCGCAGTCCCGATCGGCACGGTCATGAG
The DNA here is from genome assembly GCA_963806935.1 of uncultured Alphaproteobacteria bacterium. Taxonomy (GTDB): domain Bacteria; phylum Pseudomonadota; class Alphaproteobacteria; order Rhizobiales; family Beijerinckiaceae; genus Roseiarcus. The sequence continues at coordinate 84,382 of CAWEAT010000041.1, read as the reverse complement.
CAGGCTGGCCGCGGCGCGCGCGACGCTGGCGAAACTGAAATAGGAGCGTTCTCCGGATAAGACGATGACTGACGAAGACGCCGAACTTGTCGCTCTGATCGACAACGAGCTCGATGAAGGGAGCCGGGGCGCGCTCATGGCGCGCCTGGCGACCGACGAGCGGTTGCGTCAGCGCTACGACGAATTGCGGGCCGTCGGCGCGCCGGTCGCCCGGTCGTTGGAGGAGCTTCTCGGCCAGGCTCCGCTCGAGCGCCTCAGGGCCGCGATTCCGGCGGAGAAACCCGTTTCCCGGCCGCCTGGCCTGTTCGCCGGCGGCGGGCTCGCCAGCTTGCGGCCGGCGTTGCGATCGGGCTCCTTGCGGCCGGGGCGACCGCATGGGTTGCGGCGAGCTTTGGCCTCTTCAGGGAACAGGACAACTGGCGCTCGGCCGTCGTCGAATACACCGACCTTTACACCAACGAGACCTTCAGTCCCTTGCACCCGGACGCCTCGCTGCAGGCGATCGAACTGAGCGCGCTCGGGGCCAAAGTGGGCGCGAACCTGACGCCCGAAAACATCGCTCTCCCGGGGCTCAGATTCGCAGTCGCGTTCATGCTCGCCTACGAGGGTTCGCCATTGGGCGTGATCGCCTATGTCGATCCATCCGGGGCCCCGGTCCTGCTCTGCATCCTCGCCGACCATGCCACTGACGCCCCGCTTCGCTCCGAGCGCCGGGACGACCTGTCGCTCGCCTGGTGGTCGAAAGCCGGGCGCAGCCACCTCATCATCGGCCGTATCCCGCAGGAGCATGCCGTCGCGCTCGCGCAGACGATGGAAAAGCGAATCTGAAAAAATTTCTTTGCGCGCGTTCACAGATTTTTGATCTCGGGGAGCAGTAACGGGCAAGTGAAACCGATCCGGTGAAACGAATACGCCGCCCTCCTCGAATGTTCATGGCCGACCAGGATAGAGGAGCCCATGTCCAGATATGACAAGACCACCCGTGGCGCCCGCTTCGTCTGCGCGGTCCTGGCGCTTGGCGTTCTCGCCCAAACCCAGACGCCTGCCGACGCTGCGGCCAATTGGCGCATCGACCCCGCCCGAACGCACATCGCCTTCGCCATCGACTCGGTCGGCTATCCGCGCACCCGTGGGCAATTCGACCAGTTTACCGGGCGCATATCGGTCGATCTCGACCATCCGGACCGGAGCAACGTGACTTTCCACGTCCAGTCGCGATCGGTGGACGTCGGCTCGACCCCCTTCGACGATTACCTGCGCTCGGCGGCCTTCCTCGACTCGGCGCGCTTTCCCTCGATCGATTTCGTGTCGAATTCGGTTGCGAAGATCGACGACCACACGGTCCGGGTGACCGGCGACCTGACGCTGCTCGGAGTGACGCGGCCGCTCAGCGTCGACGTCGCGGTTGAGCAGAAGACGGCCGGCGGCGGGGCTCGCCTCGCCTTCATGGCGAAGACCAGCATCAACCGGCTCGATTTCGGCATGAATTCGGGCTTCCCCCTGGTGTCGCGCGACGTCGAACTCGTGATCTCGAGCGAGGTCGCGCAGCTTTGATCGGGAAGGCGCGGCCGGCGCGCTGGAACGGGCTGATCGTCTCGCTGCACTGGACGGCGGCGGCGATCATTCTTGCGCTTATCGCGCTCGGTTGGGCGATGATCTATGGCGGTCTTGACGCCGCGACGACCTTTGACCTTTTCCAGTGGCACAAGTCGCTCGGCTTCGTGGCGCTGGCGTTGACCGCGATCCGGCTCGCCGCGCGCCTTATCGGCTCTTCGCCGCCGGCGCCAGCGTCCCCGGCATGGGAGCGACGCTCAGCCGCAGCCGCCCAAGGCCTCCTCTACGTCTTGACGATCTGCGCGATCGCATCGGGCTGGCTCCTCGTTTCGGCGTCGCCCCTGCCGATACCGACATTGTTTTTCGGCCTGTTCGTCATACCCAACATCGCGCCGCCCGATCCGTCGACCTTCGCCGCCGCCGTGCTTGCGCATAAAATCGCCGCGTGGGCGATCGCCTTTCTGGTCGCGCTCCACGTGGCGGGCGCGCTCAAGCACCATTTCATCAGCCGCGATGATGTTCTCACTCGAATATCGCCGCATTGGCCGAAGCTCGGCGCCCGGCGCCGCTGAAGTCCGGCTGCCTGGCTGGGGTTTTCAGAAAGTAATGACATTCTCTTGCGATTATTAGAATTGAGCGCTATTGTGCCCGCTGTCGGGTTGCGGTGTAGGGCGGCGGTGTAGGGCGGGCTCGCTGAGCCCGCCGGCCGGGTCGCCGACCCGGCCCTACAGGGCGGGGCTCGCGGACGTCGCGCCGGCCAGGCGTTGCGCCCGTTATGCGTTATGGATTTAAGCCCTAAGCCCTTGAAAAGGCTCAAGCGGCAGACGGGAAAACGAATTTGGTTTTTGTTGCGCGGGGTTTGGTTTTTGTTGCGGCTGGGCCTTGGTTTTTGTTGCGGCCGATTTGGTTTTTGTTGCGGGCTCGCGGAATGGCCTATTCGACGTCCTCGACCGCCACGGTGCGGCCGGACAGGCGCTGGGCGAGCGAAGCCTCCATGAACGGATCGAGGTCGCCGTCGAGCACGTCGGCGGGCGAACTCGAGACGTGGCCGGTCCGAAGGTCCTTCACCATCTGATAGGGCTGCAGCACGTAGGAGCGGATCTGATGGCCCCAGCCGATGTCGGTCTTGGAGGCCGCATCGGCGTTGAGCTTGGCCTCCCGCTTCTCGAGCTCGAGCTCATAGAGGCGGGCCCGCAGCATGTTCCAGGCGGTCGCCCGGTTCTTGTGCTGCGAGCGCTCGGACTGGCAGGCGACGACGATGCCGGTGGGAATGTGGGTGATCCGCACCGCCGATTCGGTCTTGTTGACGTGCTGTCCGCCGGCGCCGGAGGCGCGATAGGTGTCGATCCGGCAATCGCTCTCGTTAACCTCGATCTGGATCCGGTCGTCGACGACCGGATAGATCCACACCGAGGCGAAGCTCGTATGCCGGCGGGCGTTCGAATCGAACGGCGAGATGCGGACCAGACGATGGACGCCCGACTCGGTCTTCAGCCATCCATGCGCGTTGTGTCCCTTGACGATGATCGTCGCCGACTTGATGCCTGCCTCGTCCCCCGCCGTCTCTTCGATCAGCTCGACCTTGAACTTTCGCCGCTCGGCCCAGCGCACGTACATCCTGAGCAGCATCCGCGCCCAGTCGCAGCTCTCGGTGCCGCCGGCCCCGGAATGCACCTCGACATAGCTGTCGTTGGCGTCGGCCTCGCCGGAAAGCAGCGCCTCGAGCTCACGCCGTTCGCCCTCGGCCTTGAGCGCTCTCAGCGCCGCGATTCCTTCGGCTTCAACGGCCTCGTCGCCCTCCGTCTCGGCAAGGTCGACAAGCGTCGCCGCATCGTCGAGGTCGCGCTCGATTTTCGCCAGCGAGCCCAGCCGGTCTTCGAGCATCGTACGCTCGCGCATCACCTTTTCGGCGAGCTCGGGGTCAGTCCAGAGATTGGGATCTTCGGATTTGGCGTTCAGTTCAGCCAGACGCCGCGTCGCAGCATCGACGTCAAAGATGCCTCCTCAGCAGTCCCACGGACTGCTTGATCGAATTCGACCAACTGTTCGGCTTCGGCGCGCATGATCCCAACCATCAACCTGAAAACGAGAAGCAGATCGGCCTTAAAGCGCCTGCCGCGCCTTGAAGCAAGAACATCACGCGAGCCAGCCGAGACGTCGTCTCATCACCCGGGGAGTTCCGCCGCTCAGTAGAGCCCGCCGGTCCCCGACCCGACCGATCGTTCGCTGCGGGAGGAGGTCTGGGCGCCTTCGCCCCAGCCGCCGCCGTAACTGTCGGGCGGTCCGGTGCCGGGCTTGAACGCTTCCATGATCGAGCCGGCGCCGGTCGAGCGCATTCCGCTGTGGACGTCGACCGAAATGAGCTTGATCCCGGGCGGGATCCGGAACGGCGTGTCGGGCGTGTCTTTCAGCGCCATCTTCATGAAGTCGCGGAAGATCGGCGCGGTGTAGAGCGCGGCCTGCGCGGCGCCGCCGAGGGAGCGCGGCTTGTCGTAGCCCATGAACACCCCGAACGCGAGGTTCGGCGAGTAGCCGACAAACCAAAGGTCCTTCGCGTCGTTGGTGGTGCCGGTCTTGCCGGCGAGGTGCTTGCCGACTTCCTTGATCGCGATGCCGGTGCCCCGCTGGATGACGCCTTCCATGATCGAGGTGATCTGATAGGCGGTCAGCGGATCGATCACCTGCTCGCGCTTATCGATCAGGCGCGGCTCCGGCTGGTTTTCCCACGTCGGCGCGTCGCAGCCTTCGCAGACGCGTTCATCGTGCTTGTAGATCGTGTTGCCCCAGCGATCCTGGATCCGGTCGATCAGCGTCGCTTTCACCCGCTTGCCGCCGTTGGCGAACATCGAATAGCCGGTGATCATCCGCAACACGGTCGTCTCGCCGGCGCCGATCGACATCGACAGGAACGGCGGAAGATTGTCGTAGATGCCGAAGCGCTTGGCGTATTCGACGACCAGCGGCATGCCGATGTCGCGCGCGAGCCTGATCGTCATCAAGTTGATCGAGTGCTCGATGCCAAATCTGAGCGTATGCGGCCCTCCGGACGTGCCTTCGAAATTTGCCGGCGTCCAGAGCTGGCCGCTGCCGTCGTCAATCTGGACCGGGGAATCGAGAAGAGTCGACGAGGGCGTGTAGCCGTTATCGAGCGCCGCGGCGTAGACGAAAGGTTTGAACGAGGAGCCCGGCTGGCGCTGCGCCTGGGTCGCCCGATTGAATTCGGACTCGTCGAACGAGAAACCGCCGACCATCGCAAGCACACGCCCGGTGAATGGATCCATGGCGATGCAGGCGCCGGACACCTCCGGAATCTGCCGCACCCGATACTCTCCGTCGCGGCCAACGACCGGCTCGACATAAAAGACGTCGCCCGGCTTGACCAAGCCTTTCGGCCTCTTGCCGGTCCATTTGACCCCGTCGAGCGTCACGGAGCCGGTCTTGCGGTCGGCGACGATCGCGCCGGACTTGTCGCGCTCCGGCTGGATTCCGATCCGCATGGCGGTGTCGCCGACGTCGAGCGCTACCGCCAGAACCCAAGGCTTGATGTCGCCGTAAGCCGGAATATCGGCCAGCGGAACGCCCCAGTCCTGGTTTATGTCGATGCTCTTGAGCGTGCCGTGCCAGCCGTAGGCTTCGTCGTAGCGAACAAGGCCGTCGACCAGCGCCTTGCGCGCCATCAGCTGAACCTTGGGATCGAGAGTCGTGCGAACCGACAGCCCGCCCTCATAAAGCTTCTGCTCGCCGTAGCGCTCCGACAATTCCCGCCGGACCTCCTCGGCGAAGAAGCCCGCGGCGATCGAATTGGGGGTCAGTACGCGCGGGTTGACCACCAAAGGCTCGGCCCGAGCCTCGTCCGCCTGTTTGGCGGTGATGTAGTGGTCCTCCTCCATGCGGCCGATGACGTAGTTGCGCCTTTCGACGGCGCGATCGTGGTCGCGGAACGGGTTCAGCGAGCTCGGCTCCTTCGGCAAGGCGGCGAGATACGCGACTTCGGCGACGGTCAGTTCGTGCACGGACTTGTTGAAATAGTTCAGCGCCGCGGCAGCGATGCCGTAGTTGGAAAGGCCGAGGTAAATTTCATTGAGGTAGAGCTCGAGAATCTTTTCCTTCGAATAGGCCGACTCAATTCGCATGCTCAGCAGGATCTCGCGGATCTTGCGGTCGAAAGTCCGGTCCGAGTTAGGAGGAAGTTCTTCGCCACCTGCTGGGTGATGGTCGAGGCGCCCTGGATGTGATGCGAACCCTGGAGGTAAATGAGACCCGCGCGCACGATTCCCTCGGGATCGACGCCGTAGTGGGAGTAGAAGTTCTTGTCCTCGGCCGATATGAAGGCTTCCTTGACCAGGGCGGGAATTTCGTCCGACGGAAGATAGAGCCGCCGCTCGCGCGAATATTCCGCGAGCAGGCTGCCGTCAGCCGCGTGCACGCGCGTCATCACCGGCGGCTCATAGTTCTTGAGCTGCGTATAGTCCGGCAGGTCTTGCTCATATTTCCAGACGACGACGGCGAAGAGGCCCGCCGCCACGACGAACACCAGCGTGCCGGTAGCAAATATGAAGCCGATAATGCGAGCGATACCGCGCATCTCTCGATCGAAGCCTTCCATTGCGCCCGTCGGCGAGCGCTCGAGGCGTCGAGACGAACTTTAATTTCTGCGCTGAGGCGCGCAGCTTACGAGGCCGATCCGCAGCCCTTCCCTTGGCCGCTCCGATCCGGCTCGAAAATCGAACCCGGCGGGCCGGCCCGGTTTCGTTCTCGACTTGGGCGAATGTATGATCAATGAGCCTGACGCCAGGCTACGCGCCCCAATACCCCAGCGCGCCCACCCCGCGCAAGCGTCAATGGCCAGGCGGCGCGACGGTTTGTGGGCCAGACAAGGCTAGGCCTGGATCGGCCGGCGGGACGTTTGACGGCTTCTCGGTTGCGGAAAAGAAGGCGTCAATGGCGTTGACCATCGCCCCGGCCGTCTTGGCCCGCCAGTCCGAAGAGGTCAGGGACAGCACGTCTTGAGGGTTCGAGAGGTAGCCGAGCTCGACGAGGACTGAGGGGAATTCCGGGGCCTTCAGAACGACGAAGCCCGCCGAGCGTTCCGGGTTGTGGTTGAGCTTCGCTCCGCCGCGCAGGTTGTCGACGAGGGTGCGCGAGAAGAGGTGGGCGTAGGTCCGGGTCTCTCGCCGTTTGAGGTCGAACAGAATATCGGCGACGCCCGGATCATCGAGCCGCTTGCGCCCGCCCGCGCCATTGTCGGCGGCGTTCTCGCGCGCGGCGATGCGGGCAGCTTCCGCATCAGAAGCGCGGTCCGCCGCGGTATAGACCGTGGAGCCGCTGACGGCTGCATCCTCGCTCAACGTGTCGGCATGGACAGAAATGAACAACGACGCATTGGCGGCCCGGGCGATGTCGACCCGGTCGTCGAGATCGACGTATTGGTCGCCGTCGCGGGTCATGATGACCCTGTAGCGCTTGGTCGCCTCGAGCTGCCGCTTCAGTTCGGCGCAGAACTCATAAACCAGCGTTTTTTCCTGCACGCCGCCGAGTCCGTTGGCGCCGCCGTCAATGCCGCCGTGACCCGGATCAAGGACAATGGCTGGCGCCCGCGCAAGCGCCGGCGCATCGGGCGCGCTCGCGGCTGCGGCGGCCGGCGAGCGGACAAGGGCGGCGAAGGCGGCGGGATTGCACGGCTTCAATTCGATCGTAAGGCGCGCCGCGGGAGCGCCGTCGACGATCGGTCGCGAGGAAACGCCGGCAGGACAGGCCGCGCGCGCGAGGTCGATGACGATCCGCGATTTGCCGGCCGCAAACAAGCCGAAGCGAAAGTCCTTTACCAGCGGATCGTCGCGTAGCCCGCCGACCCGGCCGACCGCCGGGTCAAGGCGGAAGCTGACCTCCGGCATGTCGATGACAATACGCTCGGGCGACGTTAGGGCGGACGCGCTCGCCTCGACCGTCCGCGATAGGTCGAACACAAGCTTGGCCCCGCCCTGATCCTGTGTGAGCCGCGCCGCAACCGCGACCGGAGCGCCCGTTTCGGCCGCGAAGGCGCGCTCGAGCGGCGTCGCCAGCAAGGTCAAAGCAACAAGAGCCGTCAAGCGTCCAAATCGCGCCATTCAGCTTCCCCTCGGCGCCGCGCGCCGTTGCGCTATAGAGCCAACGCCGCCGCCACGCAATCGGCCGGCGTCTAAAGCCCGGGTCGCGCGAGCCGGCCGGAAAAGCCGAGCGCGCGACCAAAAGTGAGCACGGGAAGTTCTTTACGACGAGTTAACCGATCCAGCACGCGGACTTGAGGACTGGTGAAGAACCGCTGAGCCCGCATCCTCAAGAAGTACAAATAGGAAAAGAACTTGCCAAGGCGACCGGCGGCGCCTATTTAAGGCGCGTTACGAATTCGGACCGCGTCCGCGCGGTCGAACTCGCTTGTTGGTTGAGCGAGGCATTCGCCGGGACTGTCATACGACGGCCCGCGGCTTGCGCGGATAACGTCGGGGCGGGTTGTCGGCCCGCCGGCTGGATCGCCAGTGCGATCCGTCGGCGAGAGTCTGCGCAGGAAGATCGCGAGCAGAAAGCAACGAATCGACCTGCCGGACAATACGCGGCGGCGCGTCCTGGATCGTGACATCGACGCCATGCGGCGCCGCTTGAGTGGCGACGAGCCGTGTACGCCTTTTTTAGGATGACGATGTTCCCATCGCGAAACCAAGACTTCCGGGCCGCAATCCGTGCGGCGCGGGCGGTTCTTGGCGCTGCGGGCGCATATCGTCAGCCCATCGAAGCGCCGGCGCTCGTTTCCCAATTTCCAATTTTCCCCATCTCCAACATAGACGCCACGCGCGGCGCAGTCGGGCGGCCCATTCGGCCCTCGCGGCGAATTTTGACGCGCGGCGAGAGAGTTTGCCATGGCCAACAAAATGATCATCGACGCCTCCCACCCGGAGGAAACCCGGGTTGTGGTTCTGCGAGGCAATCGGGTCGAGGAGTTTGACTTCAAGTCAGCGAGCAAAAGGCCGCTGCGGGGGAACATCTACCTTGCCAAGGTGACCCGGGTAGAACCGTCGCTCCAGGCCGCTTTCGTCGACTATGGCGGCAATCGTCACGGCTTTCTCGCCTTCTCCGAAATCCATCCGGACTATTACCAAATTCCAGTCGCCGACCGGCAAGCGCTTCTTGAGGAGGAAGCGCTGTCGCAACGCGAGGAGGACGAAGAGGCCAGCGGCGAACGACGCAGCCGGCGTCATCGGCGCCCGCGGCGCGCGGAAATCGAAGCGCGCGTCGGGACAGGCGAGTCGATTTCGGAACATGCATCTGCGGACGAATTGGGCGCGGACGAATCCGCTCCTGCCTTCCCGTCGGAGAATGTCGAGGGGGACTCGCCCGAGGTTGGCGGCGGGGAGACGCTCGCCAAAATCGACGCTCCGCCGGCACACCCGGCTCCGACCGACGCGCCCTCAAGCGGCGACGCTACGGACGCGGATGCCGCGCCTGAAGCATCAAATGATGGTTCGACGTCATATGAGTCCGCCGCCCGAAGGGACGTCCCATGAAGGCGCCCCGGGCGCCGTTGCACTCGACGAACCGGCCGACGCCTCCAGACACGCAGCCAACGTCGAACACGACGAAAACCACCACGAGGATGACGATCACGAAGTCACGACGCTCGAGGGCGGCTCCGAGGAGCGCTTGGCGCCGAGCCGCAAGCAACGAGTCGACGATGAAGGCGAGCCGGTCGAGCAGATCGGCGGCGATGCCTTGGAGGAGATTCCTCGCCGCGCGTCCCGCATGCGCCGCCAGTACAAGATTCAGGAAGTCATCAAGCGGCGGCAGGTTCTGCTCGTCCAGGTTGTCAAGGAGGAACGCGGAAACAAGGGGGCGGCGCTGACGACCTACCTCTCGCTCGCCGGGCGCTATTCGGTGCTGATGCCCAATACCGCACGCGGCGGCGGCATTTCGCGCAAAATCACCAATGCGCAGGACCGCAGCCGGCTGAAGGGGATCGCCGAGGACCTCGATGTTCCGGAGGGCATGGGGGTCATTCTCCGCACCGCTGGCGCTTCTCGCACCAAGGCCGAGGTCAAGCGCGACTTCGAATATTTGTTGCGGATGTGGGAGACCGTGCGGGAAACGACGCTCGCATCGAGCGCGCCGACGCTCGTCTACGAAGAGGGCTCGCTCATCAAGCGGGCGATCCGGGATCTCTACAGCAAGGAAGTCGAGGAAATCGTCGTCGCCGGCGAAACCGGCTATCGCGAAGCCAGACAATTCATGCGGCTCCTCATGCCGAGCCACGTCAACAGCGTACAGCTCTATCGCGACACCCAGCCGGTCTTCGCCAAGGCTGGCGTCGAGTTGCAACTCGACGCGATGTTCTCGAACCAGGTGACGCTGAAGTCTGGCGGCTACATCGTCATCAACCAGACCGAGGCGCTGGTCGCCATCGACGTCAATTCCGGCCGATCCACGCGAGAGCACAACATCGAGGACACCGCGTTACGCACCAACCTCGAGGCGGCCGACGAGATTGCGCGCCAGCTGCGTCTGCGAGACCTTGCCGGGCTGATCGTCGTCGACTTCATCGACATGGAGGAGTCGCGCAACAATCGCTCGGTCGAGAGGCGGATCAAGGATGCGCTGAAAAATGACCGCGCGCGCATCCAGGTCGGACGCATTTCACACTTCGGTCTGCTCGAAATGTCGCGACAGCGCATTCGCACCGGAGTTCTTGAAGGCTCGACCGTGGTCTGCGCTCACTGCCAGGGCTCCGGGGTCGTGCGATCGACGGCTTCGATCGCCCTGCATGTGCTGCGCGTGCTCGAAGACGCATTGATCAAAAGCTCGACCCATGACGTTACGGTGCGCACCCGCACGGCTGTAGCGCTTTACATTCTCAACCAGAAGCGCGCCAATCTGCGTGACCTCGAGCGCCGGTTCGGCGTCGCGATTGTCGTCGAGGCTGACGATACGCTGACCGGCGCCAACTACCATGCAATCGAGCGTGGCGAGCCGGCGGCCGGCGTCAAGAGCGAAGTCGAGCCGCCGAAATCGTCAGCGGACGAATTTGCGACAATCGTAGAAGAGCCCGAGGCGATCGAGGACGAGTTGGAGGAGGTTCCCGAAGCGGCCGGCCAGGAGGGCCAGGAGGTCCCGCAGGCGAGCGACCGAGCCGGCGGCCTCCCGTCCGACGAGGGCGACGCCGGTCGGCGACGCCGGCGGCGGCGGCGCCGTCGCGGCGGTGAGCGATCGTTCGGCGAAAACCCGCCGCAGGACACGCCGCAGCCGACGGACGACGGCTTGGCGGCGGTCGCCGAAATCGGCGGCGACCTCCAGGCCCCGAGTGGCGAGGGCAATGGGTTCGTAAGGCGAGGTCCGCGCAGCGAAGAAGACCGCGAACGTCGCCCCAGGCGCTCGCGCGGTCAGCGAGATCGCTTCCCACGTCGGTCGGATGGCGAACCCAGGCGCGAAACGGCGGCGCCGAGTTTCGACTCGCCGCCTTCGCTGGCTCTCGAAGAAGAATTCGCCGCGTCCGAGGCAGACTATTCTGAAGCGCCGCCGCCTGCGCTCGACGCGGTTTCCGGTCGAGAGCCAATCGCCGAGCCAGCGCAAACATCGGCTCATGAAGCTCGCGTCGAGCCGCGATCGGCGGTTGAGGATGGGGAGCCTGAGATCGGGGCCGCGTCGTCATTCGCGGACACAGCGCCGACCGCAGAGTTGTCCGCCCCTCCGGAGGCCGCTGAGGAACCGGCGCCGGCGACCCCTCCTGCAAAGGACGAGCCGCCTCGGCCGCGCCGCAACGGCTGGTGGCAGCGGGCGCGCGCAAGCGTGATCGGGGAATAGGCTCGTTCGCCGTGGCGGCCCGAGAGGCCGCCGCCTACAGCGCTCGCAGTCTCGTTTTGGCGGACCTTTCCGTCGTCAGCCGATTGCGAAGCGGCAAGCCGAACGGCTCCGACTTCGATCTCGAACATATCGCCCTTTTGCGTCTGCACGCCGCCGCTGAAGGAGAGCGTCGCGGTCCCGAAGAAATGAACGTGGATGTCGCCCGGCCGCCGAAACAATGCATATTTGAAATGGTGCGCCTCGAGATTGGCGATCGAATGAGCCATGTTCTGCTCGCCGGACAGGAACGGCTTTTCCCAGATCACTTCTTTCCCTCGCCGGATGCGCGATACGCCCTGGACGTCGGCCGGCAGATCGCCAACCAGCAATTCCGGACCCAGGCTTGCTGGCCGCAGCTTCGAGTGCGCGAGCCAAAGGTAGTTCTGCCGTTCGGTAACGTGATCGGAGAACTCATTGCCGAGCGCAAACCCCACTCGAACCGGAGCGCCGGCGTCGTCGATCAAGTAGATTCCGACGATCTCCGGCTCCTCGCCGCCGTCGAGCGCGAAAGCCGGGCTGGGCAGATCGCCCTCCGGCGGCGCAAGGATTGAACCATCGCCTTTATAGAACCACTCGGGCTGCGCGCCGGTTTCGCCTTTGGCCGGCTTGCCCCCCTCGAGGCCCAATTTGAACATCCGCATCGAATTGGTGAGCTTCGACGGATCGGCGAGGTCCTTGTGCATCTTGTCACGTCCCTCGGCCGAACCGAGGTGTGTAAGGCCCGTCCCGGTCACCAAGACATGCGCGGAATCCTTGTGGTCGATCGGCGTGAGCACACGCCGCTCCTTCAACGCACGCGCAAGATCGACCGGCTTGCCCACTCCCCGATCGGCGATGAGTTTGCGGATCGAAACCCCCTCGGCGATCGCCTGGCGCGCGAGGTTGAGCGTCGTGCGCGCGCCTTTGACCAGGCGGCTTTCGCCGCGCGCCGAGACGGCAAGCGCCCGCTTGCCGTTCTCATCGATGAATTGCGCCAGTCTCACGCTTTTGCCCCTTCTTCAGCGCCGGAATACAGGCGCGCTTCAATCAGCCGGAAGATCCGCGGATCGGTGAAATTGCTGGCCGCGAATGTCGCGCCGGCCTCGAGGAGCGTTTGCGAATCCAGCGTCGTCGTCATTCCCACCACGGCAAGCTCCGCGGCCGCGGCGGCGCGGACCCCCGACAATGAGTCTTCAAAGGCGATCGAATGGGCCGCCGAGGCGCCGGTGCGCTCCAACGCGGTCAGATACGGCAAAGGATCGGGCTTTGAGCGTGCGAGTTCCCCTGCGATCACCAGGATCGGCAGACGTTGCCTAACCCCCAGCGCTGCGAGAACCTTTTCCGCGTTAGCGCGGGGAGCGTTCGTCACCACCGCGCGCTTGAGCCCGCGCCGATCGGCGTAATCGAGGAGCGCAAGCGCGCCGAGAATGGGCTCGAGGTCACGCAAATTGTCGCGGTAGGCCGCTTCTTTGGCGTCAAGAGTCGCGGCCTGCTCAAGGAGCGACAAGTGCGAAAGATATCGACTGGCGATCAATTCGTTGGACGCGCCCATGATATTTGCCGCGTATTCCGAATGATCGAGCGAAATGCCGTGCGGCCCGAATACGCGCTGGAACGCAGCCAAGTGCTCCGGGTCGCTATCCACGAGCGTTCCATCGAGATCGAACAGCAGCGCAGTCTTCATGAGGCCCCGGAGAAAAGGTCGCGGTCGCCAATCACATCGTTGCTCCGATCTGCCAGGGCGTGAATTCGGCGTCGCCATAGCCCAGGAGCTCTGACTTCGTCCGTTCGCCAGAGGCGACCGCAAGGATCTTGTCGAAGATTTCCCTGCCCTTCTCTGCGATCGACACGCCGTCGACGACGTCGCCGCAATTGATATCCATATCCTCGATCATCCTGCGGTAGGTGTCATTGTTGGTGGCGAGTTTGATCGAAGGCGTCGGCTTGCAACCGTAAGCCGAGCCCCGACCGGTGGTGAAGCAGAGCATATTGGCGCCGCCCGCGACCTGCCCGGTCGCCGACACGGGATCATAACCCGGCGTATCCATGAACACGAAGCCCTTCGCCGTCACCGGCTCGGCGTATCGGTAGACTTCGTTGAGCGCTGTCGTGCCCCCCTTCGCGGCCGCGCCCAGGGACTTCTCGAGAATGGTCGTCAAGCCGCCGGCCTTGTTGCCGGGCGAGGGGTTGTTGTTCATCTCGCCGCCGTTGCGCGCGCAATACTCCTCCCACCAATGAATTCGCTCGACCAGCTTGCGGCCGATCTCCGGCGTCGCCGCGCGCCGCGTCAGCAGATGTTCGGCGCCGTAGATCTCCGGCGTCTCCGAGAGGATCGCCGTGCCGCCGTTGCGCACCAGAATGTCGGCGGCGGCGCCGAGCGCCGGATTGGCGGTGATTCCCGAATACCCGTCCGAGCCGCCACATTGAAGCGCGAGCGTAAGCACGCTCGCCGGCTCGGTCGTGCGCTCGGCGCGGTCGAGCGTCGGCAGCATGGCGCGGACGCGCTCAACCCCGGCCGCGACAGTCTTGCGCGTGCCGCCCGTCGCCTGGATTGTCAGGCTATGGAAGGACTCGCTCTCGACGACTCCGTATTCCTCCTTCATGCGGCCGATCTGAAACACCTCGCAGCCGAGCCCAACCATCAAGGTCGCCCCGATGTTGGGATTGGCGGCGTAGCCCCATTGGGTTCGCATCAAGGCGTCAAAGCCTTCGCCCTTGGCGGCGATGCCGCAGCCGGTGCCGTGCACCAGCGCGATCACGCCGTCGACGTTCGGGTAGTCGGCAAGAATTCCGGACCGCTCGACTTCCCGCGCGATGAGCCGCGCAACCGTCGCCGAGCAATTTACCGAAGTCAGGATTGCGACATAGTTGCGCGTCCCGACCTTTCCGTTCGCCCGCCGGAAGCCCTGAAAGACCGGCTGAGTTTCAACCGGGGCGATCGTCTCGGGGCGCGCATCCTCGCCAAAATGATAATCGCGCGCGAATTCCTTCACTCCGCAATTGTGCTCATGCACCCACTCGCCCGCGGAGACGGGCCGCGAGGCAAAGCCGATGATTTGACCGAACTTGCGGATCGGAGCGCCGGCTTCGACGGCGGCGACCGCCATCTTGTGGCCTTTAGGGATACGATCGCGAGCGCTGACTCCTCCCTTCGGGGCGACGCCCGCCGAGATCTCGTCGATCGCGATGACAACATTGTCCGAGGGGTCGAGGCGTAGCACGCGAGGCGTTGTCATGGTGCATTTCCACTCAGGATTTGTTGTCTACGACGAAAAGAGGCCGGGCTGTTTCTGCGCCATGGATTCGAGCAGCGCGCTGGTTGCATCGAGGTGGCGCCTCATCGCTTCGCGTGCTGCGTCAGGATCGCCCGCTTCGATCGCGGCCACGATCGAGGCGTGTTCCTTGTGCGCCGTGCGCAGGCGTCCGCCTGGAGACATAGCGAGCCTGCGCGCCCGTTCCAGATGAACGCGAACGGCTTCAAGGACGTCATAGGCGCGCGCCATCCCGAGGCACGTCGTCATGATCTGGTGGAACGCCACGTCCAGCGCGTAGAAGGCGGCTCTGTCCTCGCCTTCGACGGCGCTGGCCTCCTGCTTGAGATTCGCCGCCAGCGCGTCTTTGTCGGCGCGCGTCATTCGTCGAGCAGCTTCGGCCGCGATCTCGCCCTCGAGCGCGCGACGGATGAAGAAACGCTCGCGCACGTCGTTCAGGGAGATTCGCGCGACGAAGGAGCCGTGTTGCGGCGCAACGTCGACAAGACGATCATAGGACAGGCGGCTCACCGCAGCGGAGACGGGAAAGCGCGAAACTCCGAGTTTCTCGCACAAACCCGCCTTGTCGATCAGACGGCCCGGTTCAAGCGTTCCGGACAGAATCGCTTCCTTCAGTTCGCCGTACACGGCGTCCGCTTTCGAATGGGCGCCCTTCGCCAAGTCCCCACCTGCAGCTCAATCCCGTAGCGAACGCTTCGCAAGGTCCCGCTAACATGTTAGACGCTAGACAGGCGGCGCGGCCCCGTCAATCACCAAAAGCCGCAACGGGGATGCCCATGCCGACGCTGGACTTGACCGAGGAGACGACGCTGCCAGCGGACCGGTACGCCGGCGCTCTTGCGGCGCGGGTCTGGCGGGCCGACGTCGACGGCCCCTCAGTGGTTGCGGTCAGGCAAGACGGTTTGGTCGACGTCAGCGAAACATTTCCCACCATGCGCGATCTTTGCGAGGCGCCGTCGCCGGCCGAGGCGCTGCGTGCGGCGGCGGGACCGCGCATCGGCGCGCTTGGGGATATTCTCGCCCTCACTCCGCGCGACAAACGCTTGCCAGGCGGCGCGCGCCTTCTGGCGCCCATTGATCTGCAGGCGATCAAGGCCGCCGGAGTGACATTCGCCCAATCGCTGCTCGAGCGGGTCATCGAGGAACGCGCCCGCGGCAGCCGGGAAGGCGCCGCGAAAGCGCGCGAGGAGATCGTGGGCGCGCTTGGAGACGACTTGAGCACCCTCAAGCCCGGGTCGCCTGCGGCGATGCGGCTCAAGACGGCGCTCATGGAGGCAGGCGCATGGTCGCAATATCTGGAAGTCGGCATCGGGCCGGACGCGGAGGTCTTCACCAAGAGCCAGCCGATGTCAGCTGTCGGCGCGGGCGATGACGCCGGTTTTCACAGCGCTTCGCTCTGGAACAATCCGGAGCCGGAAGTGGCGCTGGCCGTCGCCTCGAGCGGAGCGATCGTAGGCGCGACACTCGCCAACGACGTCAACCTGCGCGATTTCGAGGGGAGATCGGCTCTCCTGCTCGGCAAAGCGAAAGACCAGAATGCGAGCTGCGCCCTAGGTCCCTTCCTGCGTTTTTTCGACGCGACATTCTCGCTCGACGACGTGCGCTCCGCCACAGTTGCGCTCACCGTCGAGGGCGAGGACGGATTCCGACTCGAAGGCGGCTCCTCGATGGCCAAGATCAGCCGCGATCCCAGCGATATCGCCGCGCAGACGATCGGGCCAAGCCACGCCTATCCGGACGGCTTCGTTCTTCTGCTGGGAACGATGTTCGCCCCGGTCGCAGATCGAGGCGCTCCGGGCATGGGGTTCACCCATAAGACCGGCGATATCGTCGCCATCGGAACGGAAAAGCTCGGCCGGCTCGTGAATTGCATGCGGCCGTGCGAAGAGTGTGAACGCTGGACCTTCGGCGTGGGCGCGCTCATGCGCAACCTCGCGCGGCGGGGGTTGATTTGACCGCCTCGGCCGTAGAAGGTCGGTTCAAAACTCGGGAAAGAAGCATGAGCGCCCATCACAAGAATTTCATCGCCGGCGATTGGGTGGACGGCGCGACCGTCACCCGCGACGTCAACCCGTCGGACACCAACGATGTCGTAGGCGAGTACGCGCAAGCCGACGCGGCTCAGACAGGAGCGGCGATCGACGCCGCGCACGCGGCGTTTCCCGCCTGGTCGCGAACGTCGCCGCAGGAGCGCCACGACATCCTGCTGCGCGTTTCAACCGAGATCCTTGCGCGACGCGACGAGCTCGGGCGCCTGCTCTCGCGCGAAGAGGGCAAGACGCTGGCCGAAGGCATTGGCGAAGCGACCCGCGCCGGCCAGATCTTCGACTTCTTCGCTGGCGAAGCGGTGAGAATTCCGGGTGAGAAATTTGCCAGCGTCCGCCCGAACGTCGACATCGAGGTCACACGCGAGCCGATCGGGGTCGTCGGAATCATTGCGCCGTGGAATTTCCCGATCGCGATCCCAGCCTGGAAGATCGCGCCCGCCCTCGCCTACGGAAACACCGTGGTGTTCAAGCCCGCCGATCTCGTCCCTGGATCCGCCCACGCGCTCGCCGAGATCATCGTGCGCGCCGGCGTTCCGAAAGGGGTATTCAATCTGGTTGTCGGGCGGGGCTCGACGGTCGGCCAGGCGATCCTCGACCATAAAAAGGTTGACGCGGTCACCTTCACCGGATCGGTCGCGACCGGCCGCCGCGTCGCGGCCGCATGCGCCGGCGCGATGCGCCGGTTCCAGCTCGAAATGGGCGGCAAAAATCCTCTGGTCGTGCTCGCGGACGCCGACCTGCCGACGGCGGTCGAATGCGCGGTCAACGGCGCCTATTTCTCGACCGGCCAGCGCTGCACGGCTTCGTCCCGGCTCATCGTCGAGGAGCGGATCTACCGGGCTTTCGCCGACAAGCTGATCGAGCGGATGCGGGGATTGGTCGTGGACGACGCCGTAAAGCCGGGAACGCATATCGGCCCGGTCGTGGATGCGACCCAGCTCGAGCAGGATCTCTCCTACGTCGCGATCGGTCAGGGCGAAGGGGCGAAGCTCGCGCTCGGCGGCGAAAGGCTCAATCGCGCCACCCCCGGATTCTACATGGCTCCGGCCCTCTTCCTCGACGCCGACAATTCGATGCGCATTTCGCGCGAGGAAATCTTCGGTCCGGTCTCTGCGATGATCCCGGCCCGCGATTACGATCATGCTCTGGCGATTGCGAACGATACCGAATTTGGCTTGTGCGCGGGCATCTGCACCACGAGCCTCAAGCACGCCTCGCACTTCAAGCGCAATGCCGAAGTCGGGATGGCGATGGTCAACCTGCCGACAGCGGGCGTCGATTACCACGCGCCTTTCGGCGGCCGCAAAGGCTCCAACCTCGGTCCGCGCGAGCAGGGACGCTATGCCGCGGAATTCTACACGACGGTAAAAACGGCCTACACGCTGGCCTGAAGCGGATGGCGGCCCGGCAGGCGGGCCGAGGGGCGAGCGAAACGATGATCCTGATCTCCGGCGAGGCGCTGATCGACCTCATCCCCGATCCGGTCAAGGCCAACGCCTACGATGCGGTGCTGGGCGGATCGCCCTATAACGTCGCGATCGGCCTCGCCCGGCTGGGCTCGCAAACCGCTTTCGTTTCGCGCATTTCCGCCGACGGCAACGGCGAAGCGCTCGCCGCCGCGCTCGCCGCGAGCGGCGTCGATCTCAGCTTCGTCGCCCGCGACCTCCGCCCGACCACGCTCGCTTTCGTCATGCGCGGCACCGCCAAGACCGGCTCGCGCTATTCGTTCTACCTCGACGGCACCGCTTACGACGGTCCCTGGCCCTTCCCGAAGGAATGGCCGAAAGGCGCGCAACATCTGCATGTCGGCTCATTCTCCGCTGTCGAGCGTCACGGAAGGACCGTGGTCGAGGCGATACGGGCCGCGGGTCAGCATGCGAGCGTGAGCTTTGATCCCAACATCCGCCCGTTCGTGACTCCGGATCGCGAAGCGGTCGTGAGCCTGGTCGAGAGGCAGGTGACCCTCGCCCGCGTCGTCAAGGCAAGCGAGGAGGACATCGAGTGGCTCTATCCCGGCCGCTCGATCGTCGACACTCTCGCCGCCTGGACCAAGTCCGGTCCGCGATTTTGCGTCGCGACGCTCGGAGAACGCGGCGCGCTCGCCATTTTGGGCAAGGACAAAGTTGAGGTCGCGGCGGCGCGGGTCGAGGTCGTGGACACCGTCGGCGCCGGCGACAGTTTCATGTCCGCGCTTCTGTCGGCGATGGATCGCGACCATTCGCTCGGCGCCGAAGCGCCTCAGCCCAGTCGCAGCGAACTCGAGCGGTGGTTGCGCTTCGCGGCGACCGCCTCGGCCATCACTTGCACCCGCAAGGGCTCGGATCCGCCGACGCGGCCAGAAGTCGAGGCCCTCCTCTCCGGGTGAGCAGAAATCGGGCATGGAACTAAGGGCGAAGTCGATGAACGTTGCGGGCGCCGAACCGGCGGTCTAAAACGCCAACCGAACAGCAATGGGAATCAATGCCGTGGCCTCGAGCGACGCTCTGCCTGGTCCGCGCCGCCCGCGGCCGTTGTCGCCGCATCTGAGCGTCTATCGCTTCACGATGACGATGGCGATGTCGATCGCGCACCGGATCAGCGGCGTGGCCCTTTATGTCGGCGTCCTGCTGCTTGCCTGGTTTCTCATCGCGACCTCGACGGACGCCGCGACGTTCGCGGTCTTTTCCGGATTTATCCAATCGTTCATCGGGCGACTTGTCCTGTTCGCGTTTACGTGGGCGCTCTTTCATCACCTCGTCGGCGGCATTCGCCACATCGTCTGGGACTCCGGCCATGGCCTGGACGCGCCGCTGCGCGATCAAATGGCGTGGGCGACGCTGGTCGGAGGTTTGGCGTTGACGATTGTCGTCTGGGGCGTAGGTTACGCGGTCCGCTAGGAGCATCGCATGGCCGACCATCCAAGCGATCTGCGCACTCCCCTCGGGCGGGTGCGATTTCTCGGCTCGGCGCGGACGGGAACGATGGACGCCTGGATCGTTCATCTGACTTCGGTCGCGCTCGTTCCGCTGACCGTCGGCTTCGTCTGGCTCGTCCTCGACCTGTTGCGCAAGGATTACAATGGGGTGCGGGCGGAGCTCGCGCGCCCGATTCCGGTAATCCTGCTGCTGGCGTTCGTCCTCGCCGGCATCGTCCATATGGAGCTCGGCATGCGCTCCGTCATCGTTGACTATATCGGCGGCCAGTCGCGCGCGTGGGCGCTGGCCGCCAACACTCTTTTCGCCGCGCTTCTTGCGCTCGCATGCGTCTATGCGACGCTGCGCATCGCCTTCACCTGAGCAACCCCTGGAAAGACGGACCATCGATGGCGACCAACGGCTCTTCCGCGCAGAGCGCGCCGGCGCTCGGGGGCAAGGCCTATCCGATCACCGACCACACGTTCGATGTCATCGTGGTCGGCGCCGGCGGCGCTGGCTTGCGCGCGAGCGTCGGCTGCGCCCAGGCCGGACTGCGCACGGGGTGCATCTCGAAAGTGTTCCCGACCCGCTCGCATACGGTCGCCGCGCAAGGCGGCATTTCCGCCGCCCTGGGCAACATGGGGGCCGACGACTGGCGGTGGCACATGTACGACACCGTCAAGGGCTCCGATTGGCTCGGCGACCAGGATGCGATCGAATACATGTGCCGCCAGGCGCCGGCCGCGGTCTATGAGCTGGACCATTGGGGCGTGCCGTTCTCCCGCACCGAAGCGGGCCAGATCTACCAGCGACCGTTCGGCGGCATGACGACCGAATTCGGCAAAGGAATCGCGCAGCGCACCTGCGCCGCCGCCGACCGCACCGGGCACGCCATCCTGCACACGCTCTACGGCCAGGCGCTGAAGGCGAAGTGCCAGTTCTTCATCGAGTATTTCGCCATCGACCTCATCCGCGACGCCGAGGGCGCGATCCGTGGCGTCGTCTGTCTCAAGCTGGATGACGGAACCATTCATCGATTCCGGGCCCAGATCACCATTCTCGCCACCGGTGGCTACGGACGCGCCTATTTCTCGGCGACTTCCGCCCACACCTGCACAGGCGACGGCAATGCGATGGCGCTGCGCGCCGGCCTGCCGCTTCAGGATATGGAGTTCGTGCAGTTCCATCCGACCGGCATCTACGGCGCCGGTTGCCTCATCACCGAGGGCGCCCGCGGCGAAGGCGGCTATCTCGTCAATTCGGAGGGCGAGCGCTTCATGGAGCGCTATGCGCCGCACGCGAAGGACCTCGCCTCGCGCGACGTCGTGAGCCGGTCGATGACGATGGAGATTCGCGAAGGCCGGGGTCTCGGCAAGAACAAGGACCACATTCACCTGCACCTCGACCATCTCGATCCCAAGGTGCTGCACGAGCGCCTGCCCGGCATTTCGGAGAGCGCCCGCATCTTCTCCGGCGTCGATCTGACCAAGGAACCGATCCCCGTCCTGCCGACCGTCCATTACAATATGGGGGGCATTCCGACCAATTATCACGGCGAGGTCCTGACCAAGGTTGATGGCGACCCCGATGCGATCGTGTCCGGACTGATGGCGCTCGGCGAGGCGGCTTGCGTCTCCGTCCATGGCGCAAACAGGCTCGGCTCGAATTCGCTCATTGACCTCGTCGTCTTCGGCCGCGCCGCCGGTTTGCGCGCCGCCGAGACGCTGAAGCCCGGCGACAGCCAACCCGAACTCGCCAAGGACAGCGCCGAGTTCGCGCTGACCCGGCTCGACCGGTTCCGCAACGCCAAGGGCAAGACGCCAACGGCTGCGCTGCGACTCGACATGCAGATGGTCATGCAGAACAATTGCGCGGTGTTCCGCACTGGCGAAGTGCTC
Organism: uncultured Alphaproteobacteria bacterium; assembly: GCA_963806935.1. Taxonomy (GTDB): domain Bacteria; phylum Pseudomonadota; class Alphaproteobacteria; order Rhizobiales; family Beijerinckiaceae; genus Roseiarcus. The sequence goes on along the minus strand of CAWEAT010000041.1, from coordinate 62,873 downwards.
GCCGAGGGCAAGGAGAAGATCCACGCCGCGTGGCGCTCGGGCGCGGACGTCTCGGTGACCGACCGCTCGCTCATCTGGAACTCCGATCTCATCGAGACGCTCGAATACGACAATCTGATCGTGCAGGCGGTAGTCACGATGGAGGGCGCCGCGAACCGTCTCGAAAGCCGCGGCGCCCATGCGCGCGAGGACTATCCCAAGCGCGACGACGTCAACTGGATGAAGCACACGCTCGCCTGGATCGACCCCGAAAAGCAGACGGTGGCGATCGACTACCGGCCGGTGCACGCCTATACGATGAGCAACGATATCGGCTACATCGAGCCGAAGGCGCGGGTTTATTGACGCTCCGCCGAAGCGCATGGCCGGAAGACGTTCTGGGGATGGATGAGCCGCAATGGTCCAACTGACTCTGCCCGAGAACTCGCGCATCAAGCCGGGCAAGACCTGGCCGAAGCCGGCCAACGCTGCGCGGGTGACCGAATTCCGCATCTATCGCTGGAATCCGGACGACGGCGCCAATCCCCATATCGACGTCTATTTCGTCGACCGCGACGATTGCGGGCCGATGGTCCTCGACGCGCTGATCTGGATCAAATCCAAGATCGACTCGACGCTTACCTTCCGCCGCTCCTGCCGCGAGGGGGTGTGCGGCTCATGCGCGATGAACATCGACGGGGTCAATACGCTCGCCTGCACCAGCGGCATCGACGAGGTCGCGGCGCCGGTCGTCATCTATCCGCTGCCCCACCAGGAAGTGATCAAGGATCTGGTCCCCGACCTGACGGTCTTCTTTGCCCAGCACGCCTCGATCGAACCTTGGCTCAAGACGGTGTCCCCGGCGCCGGAGAAGGAATGGCTTCAGTCGCCCGAGGAGCGGGCGCAGCTCGACGGCCTCTACGAGTGCATCCTCTGCGCTTGCTGCTCGACCTCCTGCCCGAGCTATTGGTGGACCGGCGACCGCTACCTGGGTCCGGCGGTCCTGCTCCAGGCCTATCGCTGGCTCATTGACTCGCGCGACGAGGCGCAGGGCGAGCGGCTCGACAATCTTGAGGATCCGTTCCGCCTCTACCGCTGCCACACGATCATGAACTGCGCCAAGACCTGCCCCAAGGGGCTCAACCCGGCCAAGGCGATCGCCCATATCAAGACGATGATGGTCGAGCGCCGCCTGTGACGCGGGCGGCGGCGAAGCAATCCCGGCCGGGAGCGCCGGCGCCGACTTACGCTGGAATTGGCCGGCGAGGCGTGCGACGATCAGCGCGGGGGATGCAAGGCAACAGCAGGGCGCGGCCTCGTGCCCCCGATTTGCGACGATGGCGCGAAGAACGCACTCTAAGGAGGCCTCAATGGCGAAGTTGAAATCGGTGAAGGAGACCCACGTCCGCGAGCGCCTCGGCACGCCGACTGACCTGAAGCCGGAGGCCACCCGGGATGTCTCGGCCGCCCTCGCGGGGTTACTGGCGGATGTGTTCGCGCTCTACGTAAAAACCAAGAACTTCCACTGGCATATGAGCGGCCCGCATTTCCGCGACTACCATCTGCTCCTCGACGAGCAGGGCGAACAGATTTTTGACATGACCGACGACATCGCCGAGCGGGCGCGCAAGATCGGCGGCACGACCATCCGCTCGATCGGCGACGTCGCCCGGCGGCAGCGCATTCTCGATAACGACGCCGACTACGTCGATCCGAAAGACATGCTGGCGGAGCTGCGTGACGATAATGAGCGGCTGACCTCGATCATGCGCCAGGTCCATAACGTCTGCGACGGCTATGGCGACGTCGCGACGGCGAGCCTGCTCGAGAACTGGATCGATCAGACCGAGCGGCGGACCTGGTTCCTGTTCGAGGCGACGCGGGGTGGTCCGGGGGCGAACGACTGAGCCTGTCGGCCCTGCGGTCAGGGGCGGCGATGAGCAATGATCGCCGCGCAAATCGCGGTCCAGCCCGTCTGGTGCGAGGCGCCGAGCCCCTCGCCCGTGTCGCCATTGAAATATTCATAGAACAGCGGGCGGTCTCCCCATGCGGAGTCGCGCTTGAAAAGCGGGTTCGCGCCATGCACGGGGCGGCGTCCCTGCGCGTCGGGCAGGAAGAGCTGCAATAGTCGCCGCTCGATCTCGTCCGCCACCACGCCGAGGTTTGCGCTCCGGCCAGATCCGGTCGGCAGTTCGACGGTGAAATCGTCGCCCAGACCTCGATGGAGAGCTCGCAGCGATTGAATCGCGAGGAAGTTGAACGGGAACCAGACCGGGCCGCGCCAATTTGAATTGCCGCCGAACTGTGGCGTCGTCGATTCCGCCGGTTCATAGTCGAGACGCACCTCTGCGCCGTCCAAATCAAGGACGAGCGGATGTTCGAGGTGGAAACGCGAGAGCGAGCGCAGCCCGAACGGAGACAGGAACTCCTGTTCGTCCAGCATCCGCGCGAACAGCCGTTTGAACCGAGGCTTGTCGACCAGACAGATCAGTTGGTCGGACTTGCTGTGCGTGAATAGTCTCGTGAAGGCGCCGCCCTGAGGAGTGTTGTCCATGAACCAGCGGGCTCGCGCGCGAAAAGTGGGCAGCTCCTCCCACAGCGAGGCATTGAACCGGACCGACGCGAAGACCGGCAGCAGTCCCACCATGGAGCGCGCGCGGACGACCATCGTCTTCCCGTCCGGCTTCCGCAACCGGTCGTAGAAAAAGCCATCTTCCTCGTCCCAAAGCTCGTCCATCGCCAAGGCGATCGCTGCGAAGTGCTCGAAGAATTTGAGAGCGACATCCTCGTACGCGGAATCATGATTGGCGAGCACCAGCGCGATCTCAAGCATGTTGAGGCAGTATTTCGCCATCCAGGCCGTCGCATCGGATTGCTCAAGGATTTCGCCGCCAGACAACATTTTCGATCGATCGAACGGACCGATGTTGTCGAGGCCAAGGAACCCGCCTTCGAATATGTTGTCGCCTGTGGCGTCGTTCCGATTGACCCACCAGGTGAAATTGATCAGGAGTTTCTGGAACGCCCGCGCCAGAAAATTGAAGTCGGCGCGGCCGTCGATCTCAAAAATCGTCAACGCCGCCCAGGCCTGAATCGGCGGATTGCAGTCGCTGAAGTTCCATTCGTACGCGGGCAGCTGTCCCTCCGGGTGCATGTACCACTCGCGCAACAGCATCAGGAGTTGATGCTTCGCCGCCGCCGGGTCGACATACGCCAGAACGACGGAATGGAAGGCCGTGTCCCACGCGGCGAACCACGGATACTCCCACTTGTCCGGCATAACGAGGATGTCGTGACCATGCAGATGTCGCCAGTCGCCGTTGCGTACGCTCCGTCGTTCCGGCGGCGGAGCTGGCTGCGCCGGATCGCCGTCGAGCCACTGGTCGACGCCGAAGTGATAGAATTGCTGGCTCCAAATCAAGCTCGCGAACGCCGCGCGCATGACCTCCGCTTCTTCGTCAGTTGAGCGGGCGGGCCGCAGAGCCTGATAGAATTCGTCGGCTTCCTTGATGCGCGCGGCGAATGCGCCCTCGTAGCCCTTGCCGATGTCCATTGTCGCCGCTGCGCCGTCTCGCGTGAGCCGCAGCCTGATTTCGAGCTCCTGGCCGGGTCCAGCTTCGAGCGTGTATTGGCAGGCCATCTTCGTTCCCCGCCGATCCGGATTTACGGTTGCGGCTCCGGAGACGACATGGTCGTTGATTCCGTCCTTTGGGTAAGGTGTTTGCGGCGCGCTGCCGAACAAGCGCGCCATATTCGTTTCGTTCTCGCAGAAGAGCAACTCGGGCACGGCGCCGCGCGGATCGGGGCCCGCCGCAAGCCGCCAACGCTCTCCCGTTTCATCGACGGCGTTTGCGCAAGAAACGTCAGCGGCGCCCGATTGCTCGGCGACGATAGCAGGACGCTTGGCGCCGGCCTCCCAGGACCAACGGTTGCGATACCAGAGCGTCGGGAGAACCACGAGTTTCGCCGCTTCCGGCCCGACATTGCGAATGCGAATGCGAATGCAAAGATCGAATGGAGCAACCTTCGCGTACTCGACCCCGATTTTCCAATAGCGGCCCTCGTCGAAAATCCCCGTGTCGGAGAGCTCGAATTCGCGCTCATTGCGGCTGCGCTTGGCGTTTTCTTCCCGCAACCTTGCGTAGGGGAAGGCCGCTTGCGGATAGTGGTAGATCCAACTTAGCCAGCAAGCCGTCGGCGTCGCGTCGGCGTACCAGTAGTATTCTTTGACGTCCTCGCCGTGGTTGCCTTCGCCATTGGTCAGCCCGAACATCCGCTCCTTTATGAACGGGTCCTGCCCGTTCCAGACGGCAAGCGCGAAGCAGAGCTTCTGATTGCGATCGCATATGCCGGCGAGTCCGTCCTCGCTCCAGCGATAGGCGCGGGAACGGGCGTTTTCATAGGTGAAATACTCCCAGGCGTTGCCGTCGGCGCTGTAGTCCTCGCGCACCGTGCCCCAGGCGCGCTCGCTCAAGTAGGCGCCGATCGCTTTCCAGTCGCTGGCTTGATCGGGGGTTCCCTCAGCGAGGCGCACCCGCTCCGCCGCGGCTGGCCGGCGATCAGAGTCGGACGCGGTCATCCAAGATCCTCCTCGAGCCGGGGTTGCCCGGCGCTGTCATTCCCAAGCGAATGCGGTATGTATCGCCCAGGTCATCACCTCAAGCGAAGTCGATCATGCATCTTGCCGACACCATCCGAACGATCCCCGACTATCCGAAAAAGGGCATCCTGTTTCGCGATATCACGACGCTGCTGGGGGACGCGAGGGCATTCCGCCGGGCGGTCGACGAATTGGTCCAGCCGTGGGCGGGGACGAAAATCGATAAAGTGGCGGGCATTGAGGCGCGCGGCTTCATTCTCGGCGGCGCCGTCGCGCATCAATTATCGGCCGGCTTCGTGCCGATTCGCAAAAAAGGCAAGCTGCCGCACACCACAGTGTCGATTCCCTATTCGCTCGAATATGGCCTCGATCACATGGAGATGCATGACGACGCAGTGTCGAAGGGCGAGCGCGTGATCTTGGTCGACGACCTGATCGCAACCGGGGGAACAGCGGAAGCGGCGATCAAGCTCCTGCAGCAGATGGGCGCGGAAGTAGCCGTGGCGTGTTTCGTCATCGACCTCCCCGATCTCGGCGGAGCGGCCAAGATCGGCGCCCTCGGCGTCCCGGTGCGCAGCCTGGTCTCATTCGCCGGGCACTGAGGTCAAGGCAGTTTACCCTCCCTTTCCCGAGCCTCAGCCACCGCCCGCCAGTGGGCGTCGAACAGCGCGGCGCCGAAATCGAACGCATCGCCCGAGGCTTCGCGCATCAGCGACAACGCGGTCGGCCGACGCGCGGTCAAGCGGCCGGTCAGCGCGCTCTCCTCGAACGTGAACTCGGTCTTGAACTTCTTCGCCAGGCTCTGCATCCCAATGTTGTCGGGCAGGCAGACGATCTCGATCGTCTCGACGCCGTGATTGGTCGCGGCGCGCCGGATGCGCTTGAACAGTTTTTCGCCGATGCCCCGGCGCCGATAGCCCGCCTCGACCGAGAACGCAGCCTCGGCGTGGATGTTGCGTCCGAACGGCGCCTGCTCGCTCCAGATCGCCCTGTTGGAGCGCAATTCGCCCGCGCCGACCATCTTGCCGTCGACAAACGCCCCGTAGACGAGATCGCCCTTGCCGAAGCAGTTTTCAGCGTAATGGACAAGAAAATCGTCCGACATGCCGCCGCCGAAGCGCTCGTGGCGGCTCTGAGGATCAAGCCTCAGCAAATGATCGCGGAATGATTCCTTGTCCGCCGGCCAAAGTCGCCGAACTTCCACCTGGGATGAGCTTTCTTCTTCCACTTCGACCTCGCCGATTGTCCGCGGCGCTTCATCCCGACCCTATATTGTGCATTGCAACATAAATTTCAACCGCTGGATCAATTCGCGCTCAAGCCAAGCAAGGTCTTGCCCAGCGTCTGGCGCTTGGCGATCGCGTCGAAGGCCTTCCTGAAGTCTTCCAGCGCGTATTTGGCGTGAATGTGAACGCTCAGCGCCCCGGACTTCGCCCAATCCATGAGCTGAGCCAGGTTCTGGCGATGTGCTTCCGGCTCCCGGGCGGTGAACTCGCCCCAATAAACGCCGCGGATGTCGCAGCCCTTGAGCAACGGGATATTGAGCGGGGGCCTCGGAATCTCGCCCGAGGCGAAGCCGATCACCAACAAGCGCCCTTTCCAGGCGAGCGACCGCAGCGCCGCCTCGGTCAGCGCGCCGCCGACCGGATCGTAGACAACGTCGACGCCCTTGGGCGCAAGGTCCTTGAGGCGCGCGCGCAGATCGTCGGTCGCCGTGTTGATCGTCTCTGCCGCGCCGTAGCGGCGGGCGAAGGCGAGCTTCTCGTCCGATGACGCGCCGGCGATCACCCGGGCGCCCATCGCTTTGCCAATCTCGACCGCCGCAAGCCCGACCCCGCCCGAGGCGCCGAGCACGAGCAGGGTTTCGCCAGGCTTCATCTCGGCGCGCTGCTTCAGCGCGTGCAAGCTCGTTCCGTAGGCGACCGATAGGCCGGCCGCCTTGTCGAGCGCGAGCCCATCGGGGATTTGCGCCAGCCGGTTCGTCGGGATCGCGATCCGTTCGGCGGCCGCTCCGTAGGCGCAAAAGCCCATCACCCGGTCGCCGACCTCAAATCCGCTCGCTCCCGGCCCGAGCCCGACCACGCGGCCGGAGAATTCGCCGCCGGGCGAAAACGGCGGCGCGGGCTTCACCTGGTACTTGCCTTCGATGATCAGCGTGTCGAAGAAGTTGAGCCCGGCATAGGCGACTTCGACCAGGACTTCACCCTTGCCGGGCGTGGGCTCCTCGACCTCCTCGACCCTCAGATTTTCGGCCGGCCCAAGCGACGGACAGATCAGGGCTTTCATCACAGGCTCCCAATTTTACTCATTTTTCATTAACCAAGCGCAGGATTGCAGTCCCCGCCCGCCCCGGCAAGGCGGAAGGCCGGAATTTCGCCCCGATCGGGCGGCAGGGAAGCCGCCTGCCGGGTTGGGCCCGGGTCAAAGGATTGTTGTCGATGACGCGTCTCGTCATTCCACCCCTCCGCGCCATTGGGCTCGTCGCGCTCGCGGCCTGGACGCCGAGCGCCTTCGCGCCGCCCGCTGCCGCCGCAGCCAAACCCGCCAAGACCACGGCCAAAGCGGAGAAGAAGGACGATTCGGCGAAGCCCGCCCTGGTCGCGACTTTCGGCGACTGGAACGTGTTCGTCGGTCAGGCCGGCAAGGGGCGCATCTGCTACACCCTCGCCCAGCCGAAATCGCGTGAACCGGCAGGCCTTACCCGCGACCCGGGCTATGCGTTCATCTCCGACCGTCCGGCGGAGGGCGTGCGCAACGAAGTGTCGTTCATCATGGGCTTCGACGTCGCAGGCGGCGCGGACGCCGCCGAAGCCAAGCTCGACCCGAAGCCGGGCGCAAAGCCGTCGAAGCCCGACGCCAAGTCGAAAAGCCCCGCCGGCCCGGCGCCGGTCGCGCTGGTCGACGAGACGTCGTTCGAGATGCTGCCCAAGGGCGGAAACCTGTGGGTCAAGAACGCGGCCAAGGAAGGCGCGCTGATCGCCGAGATGCGCAAAGGCGTGAAGCTCGTCGTCAAGGCCGCTTCGCTCCGAGGCCACCAGTCGGTCGACACCTATTCGCTGACCGGCTTCGCCCAGGCGCTGGACCGGGTGCAGAAGGAATGCCCGGGGAAGTCGTAAGCCGCGCGTTGATCAGGGAGGCCCGTGACCTCGTCGTGGAGGCGAGCGGGAGGCGCGCCTCCTAAATACAAGATGATAATGTTTGTATTCTCTTGGAATCGGGACGAACACCCGAGCTGTCATTTGGACAGGCTTGGATTTCGGCTTGTATCTACCTTGGAATCACTCGTGCGAAACGAGCGTTATCAGAGGGTTGCGGCGGCCCTGACCGATTTGTATTTTCCCGCCCCCTTCCGCTCGATACGGCATCGTTTGGTAAACTACATTCGGATAGTGTTTGTATTTTCTTGGAATCGGCCGGAACGCCTGAGTTCGCGCTTGGCCCGCGTCTGGCTCCAGCTTGGATCTGCTTCGGAATCCCTCGTGCGAAACGAGCCTTTTCAAAGCATTGCGCCGGCCTTGGCCGATTTCTATTTACTTGCCCCCTTCCGCTCGTTCGGACAGCCGTAAGCGCCGCTCTCGGCGCTCCATCGCCCTGGCTCGTTGCATCCCATCCGTCATCGCAGCGGCAGTCTAGCACGTCCTCTGATTTACCAAAGATATTGTCGGCGGATATTCTCGAGGCGTGCGATCAGATAACGATGCATGGGCTGGCCGACGAGTTTGGTGAAGCGGGCCGAACATCGCCCGAACTCCGTCCATCACTGGCCGAGCGGCTCGCCGCCCGGCCCAGCTGAGTCGGGGTCGTAGATCGGGGGAATCTTGCCGTTGGGGTTGGCCCCGAGCGCGTATTTGTCAGGCGGGCTGTCGCACTGCTGTCCCTTGATTATTGTCGATAATGTACCGCCAGCGTCCATCCGCGCCGCGGCGCACGATATCGCTTGCCGAGCCTCCGAGGTGAACGTCCTTACCGTTGGGGCTTTTGCCGTCAATTGACCAGTCCACCACGATCTGGGCCGTATCCTCGCCGACGAACACATGGCGCACATTGGCCTTTAGCGGCAGGCCCAGGCTCATATCGCGCTGGAATTGGGCGGCGACCCGCGGAGCGGCATATGCAGGCGGTGACGCTCGGCAAGGGTGATGGCTGGCTTGCCGAAGCTGCTGCGAGCATGCCGTTCGGACGCCTGCTGACTTCGGACGACCTCGCGCGGCTCTCGCTGTTCCTCCTCTCCGACGCCTCGGAGCCGATGACCGGCGCCCTTATCGATTACGCGCAGACTGTCTTTGGCGGATTGAGTTGAGGCCCGGGCGATGCGACGCCTGTCTCGTGGAAATTTTTCGGAGCTGCCGCATTTTGCGCGTCAGTCGCAATGCGATCACGAGAGCCCAGACCGCACATCCACCGTGTGAATGGGCAAAATGCCCACTTGCCGGCCGTTACGGGGTCCGATATGGCCGCCTATAGAGGGGGGCTCTGGGCGGACGCCGCGCCTCCTCAGAAGACCCTTCTACGCTTTCCGCCCGAGCCGCCGCCCCGCGAAGGCGATTGAGCTCTGACCCTGCGTCCGGCTTTCCGCGCCGCGAACAGATAGTTCACGCCCGTATCCGCCGACAGGCGCCAGTCATCGCGCAGCGGATTGTAGACGACCCCACGCAGGCTCACCCGGCTCAAGCCGGCGGCGCGCGCGAAGGCGGTGAGCTCGACCGGGGTCACGAATTGCTCCCAATGATGCGTTCCCGGCTCGAGCCAGCGCAGCACGTATTCGGCCCCGACGATGGCGAGCGCGAAGCTCTTGAGCGTGCGGTTCAAGGTCGAGGCGAGGAAGAGGCCGCCCGGCTTGATGAGCAAGGCCGCGGCCGCAACGAAGGCCTTCGGATCGGCGGCGTGCTCGATCACCTCCATCGCGCTCACGACGTCGAAGCGCGACGGCTCCGCCGCGAGCTCCTCCACCGTCGCGGCGCGATAGGCGAGCCTCGCGCCGGTGTCCTCGGCATGGCGGCGCGCGGCCTCGATCGCGGCCGGCGCCGGATCGACGCCGACGACGTCCGCGCCGAGGCGCGCCAAAGGCTCGGCGAACAACCCGGCGCCGCAGCCGACGTCAAGAAGGCTGATCCCGGCGAGCGGCGTTCCCGTCGGCGCGTCGAGCCTGAAATGCCGTTGGATCAGGTCGCGAGCCCAGGCGATCCGGACCGGATTTACGCGATGCAGCGGCGCCATCGGGCCGTCGGCGTCCCACCAGGCGTCGCCCAGCGCGTCGAAACGGGCAACCTCCTCGGCCATGACGCTCGGCGATGGCCCGGCGGACATTTTTACCCCTTCGCTCCGCGTCGGGACGCGCGTTGACCCGCTGGAGCGCCGCCTTTATACGCCGCCCCCACGCATTGCGCGAGAGAGCGCGTTCTCCCAAGGCTTCAAGGACCCATGCCGCGTCTGGTGATGAAGTTCGGCGGCACGTCGGTCGCCGACGTTCAACGCATCCGCAACGTCGCCGCGCACGTCAAACGGGAGGTCGACGCCGGCGCGGAGGTCGCGGTGGTCGTCTCCGCGATGGCCGGCGCGACGAACGAGCTGGTCGCCTGGTGCAAGGAGGCGGGCTCGCATTTCGACAACGCCGAATACGACGCCGTCGTCGCCTCGGGCGAACTGGTGACGGCGGGGCTGCTCGCGCTGGTGCTCAAGGATATCGGCCTCAAGGCGCGCTCGTGGGCCGGCTGGCAAGTTCCGCTCCTCACCGACGACGCCCATGGCTCGGCCCGGATCGCCGCTATCGACGGGATGGGGCTCCTCCAGGGCTTCAAGGCGGGCGAGATCGCGGTCGTCGCGGGCTTTCAGGGCCTGCACAAAGCCACGGGGCGGGTGACGACGCTCGGGCGCGGCGGCTCGGACACGTCCGCGGTCGCGCTCGCCGCGGCGATCTCGGCCGACCGCTGCGACATCTACACCGACGTCGATGGCGTCTACACCTCCGATCCGCGGATCGTGCCGAAGGCGCGCCGGCTCGACAAGGTGTCGTTCGAGGAAATGCTGGAAATGGCCTCGCTCGGCGCCAAGGTCCTGCAGGTGCGCTCGGTCGAAGTGGCGATGGTCAACAAGGTCAGGCTCTACGTGCGCTCGTCGTTCGACGATCCCGCGCGTCCGAAGCGTGGCACGCTCATTTGCGACGAGGAGGACATCATGGAGCAGGAGGTCGTGACCGGCATCGCCTTCTCGCGCGACGAGGCGCAGATCACCTTGCGCGAGGTCGCCGACAAGCCGGGCGTCGCGGCGGCGATCTTCATGCCGCTGGCGGACGCCAACATCAACGTCGACATGATCATCCAGGTCGTCTCCGACGACACGACGACGACCGACATCACCTTCACCGTGCCCGCGGCCGAGTTTAAGCGCGCCATGGATATCCTGGAGGAGCGTCGGGCGAAGATCGGCTACGCCAAGCTCAACGGGGCCGAGGACGTGGTGAAGATCTCGGCCATCGGCGTCGGCATGCGCTCGCATTCCGGCGTCGCCGCGCGCGCCTTCAGGGCGCTGGCCGAAAAAGGCGTCAACATTCGCGCCATTACAACCTCGGAGATCAAGTTCTCGATGCTGATCGACGAGGTCTATACCGAGCTCGCGGTGCGCACGCTGCACACGCTCTACGGGCTCGATGCGAAGGGGTGAGAGGCGAGCGCCGTTCAGCGCCCGTTCAGGGCGACCTCGCCAGCATCCAAAGCTCCAAGTCGCGGCCTCGCGTCTGGCAGGAATAGGGGATCTCGCCCATGTCTCGAAAACTTGCTCTCGGCCTGGCGTTGGCGCTTGGCGCCGCATCCGCGCTCGCCGGCCCGGCTCAGGCGGGGCTGTCGGACAGCGCATTCGTCGTGCCGACGCCCGATCAGCTCCTGCCGGTCGAAAGGGCTCAGTTCGTCCTCAACGGCCGCAATTATTGCTGGTACGACGCCGGTTGGCAGGGCCCCGGCTGGTATTGGTGCGGATACGCCTATCGCACCGGCTATGGCTGGGGCGGCGGTTACGGCTGGAACGGCTGGCGCCATGCCGGCTACCACGGCGGCGCTCACTATCACGGCGGCGGGCACTATCACGGCGGCGGGCATTACCACGGCGGGGGCGGCCACCATCACGGCGGGGGCGGCCACCACCACGGGGGCGGCGGCCATCACCACGGCGGGGGCGGCCATCACCACGGCGGGGGCGGACACCACCACGGCGGAGGCGGACACCACGGGGGCGGCGGCCACCATCACCGCTAGACGCACGGCCCGACAGTTGAGGCAGCTCTGTCATGCCCGCGAATGCGGGCATCCAGAGTCAAGGCTCTGACCCGGCTCTGGATTCCCGCTTTCGCGGGAATGACAAGAGGGCCGGTTTCGATTCTATTTGACGGCGCGGCGCGCTAGATCGCGTCGCGTGCACTATCCGCGGCTTGCCAGTTTCGTCGGCATTTAAAGCGACTCCCGGGACTTGCGCGGCCTTTCCTTGCCGAGCGCCTCGGCAAGGAAAAGCCTGGCGCTACGCCATCGGGGGGACGCGCAGCACCTGGCCGGGGTAGATCTTGTCCGGATGGGTCAGCATCGGCCGGTTGGCCTGGAAGATGGCGTCGTATTTGCCGCCGTGCCCCTTGCCGTACTCTCTCTCGGCGATAGCCCACAGCGTGTCGCCGCTCTTCACCGTATAGAACTTCGAACTCAGCCTCGGCCTTGGCGGCCTTGATGTCGTTTTCGACCGTCTGGACGCCGACCGTGTTGCCGAGCGCGATCGCGATCTTCTCGGCTTGCTCGGTGGTCGCCGCGGTGCCGGACACCTTCACCTTGTCGCCGTCGACCGTGATCTTGACGTTGGACGCGTCGAGGCCATGCTTCTCGAGCTCCTTGTGCAATTGCTCGGCCGGCGCGGGTTTCGCTTCGCTGCCGCCGAAAATCTTGGCGCCGGCGTTCTTGACGAAACTGATCAGACCCATGACTCGCGCTCCTGACGCCGCCCCGGCGCTCGAAATAAGGCTCCCATCCGGAGCCGCGGCCAATCCTAGCCTTAAAGGCCGAGGCGGGACAGGGGCGTTGTTTCGCTGGCGGCGATCGAAGCGCTCAGGCGCGCTTCATGTTGTTCATGACCATGCCGACGATCGCCGAGACGATCGCGCCGGACACGCCGCCGCCGACCAGCTGGCCGACAATGGCGCCGATGTCCATGCCGCCCGCCGCGCCCTGGAGCATCGGCATCAGCGAGGTGAGCAGCGATCCGCCGGCGATGCCGCCGAGCGCGCCGGCGACGGTGTTGCCGGTGGGTCCGAGGCTCACATTCTTCGCCGCCGCGCCGACCGCATTGCCGCCGATTGCGCCCGCGATCAGCTGAATGATGAGGTTGATGATCGTGCCCGACATGGATCCCTCCTGCTTGCCCCGGTTTCCGGCGTCAAAGCGCCGGGTCCGATTCTTTATCGCCGTCAGTTTTGATGCGGTTCCGAAAGGAGTCAATCGCCGGCGACGGGTAACGCACCGCTGTTTCAGTCCAGGCGGCCTTCGCCTCCGGTCTTCCCCGCCTCGGCCGGGTCTTTAGGCGGCTCACGCAATTCTGCTAGAGTCCAAAGCGTCGAACTCGGACTACCGGATCAGCCCATGCGAGACCCTTACGAGATTCTTGGCGTCGCCAAGACCGCGACTGCCGACGATATCCGCAAGGCCTACCGGAAGCTCGCCAAGAAGCTTCACCCGGACCTCAACCCCGGCGACAAGCGGGCGGAGGAGCAGTTCAAGGAGGTCGCCGCCGCCAACGATCTGCTCTCGGATCCGGACAAGCGGCGGCGGTTCGACGCCGGCGAGATCGACGCCTCGGGAGCGGAGAAGGCGCCGCCGCACGCCCGCTACTATCGCGACTACGCGGGCGAAGCCGGCCATCCTTACGAGGGTCACGGCGCTTACGGCGATTTCGCGCAGGGCGACGACATGTTCGCCGACCTTTTGCGCCGCGCCGCCGAACAGGCGCGGCGACGGCCGGGCGCGGACCTGCACTACGAGCTTCAGGTCGAATTTCTCGACGCGGTCAATGGCGCGACCAGGACGATCACCCTGCCGCAAGGGGGAACCTTGAATGTGACGATTCCCGCAGGCGTCGAGGACGGGCAGATCCTGCGCCTGCGCGGCAAGGGAGCGCCCTCGCCCGGCGAAGGCCCGCCCGGCGACGCGCTGGTGCAGATCGTCGTCAGGCCGCATCGCTTCTTCACCCGCGACGGCGACAACATCCTGCTCGACCTGCCGGTCACGGTGAAGGAGGCCGCGCTCGGCGCGGAGGTGCGCGCGCCGACGACGACCGGGAGCGTCATGCTCAAGATCCCGAAACGGTCGAACACCGGCGACATGCTTCGCCTCCGCGGCAAGGGCGTGAAGAAGCGCGACGGCGCGGGCGACGAGCTGGTGAAGCTCAAAGTCGTGATGCCGACGGAGGCCGAGCCCGAGCTCGAGGCTTTCCTCGCCAACTGGACGCCGTCGTCGCACTACGATCCGCGAAAGGAGCTCTGAGCCATGATCACGGAGCGGGAATTTCTCGAACGCGCGCAACTCGATCGGGCGACGCTGTCGATCTGGATCGAAGAGGAATGGCTCATTCCGGGCCGGGCCGCGCACGAGCTCGCCTTCACCGACATGGATCTCGCGCGCGCCAATCTGATCCACGATCTGAAAGACAAGATGGGCGTCAACGACGAGGGGCTGGGGGTGATCCTGCACCTCCTCGATCAGATGCATGCGCTCAGACGCGCGCTCGCGGACACGCTCAACAGCGCGCGCGAGCGAAGGACCCCGCCCGGCGGCGGTTGATCGCTGCTCAACGGCCAACTCAGCCGCCCGCCCGGCTTGTCCGCCGGAGATGAAACGATCAGGATGAAGGCCGGCGTTCAAAAAGCCGCCCGGGGAGGAAAGCCATGCTTCTGCCGACGACGCTGGTCGGATCGTACGCGCAGCCCGAATGGCTCATCGATCGAGCCAAGCTCGCCGGCCGCTTTCCGCCGCGCGTCCGGGCGAAGGAGCTATGGCGCATCCCGGAGCCCTTTCTCGCCGAGGCGCAGGACGACGCGACCGTGCTCGCGATCAAGGCGCAGGAGGACGCCGGGCTCGACATCATCACCGACGGCGAAATCCGCCGCGAAAGTTACTCAAACCGCTTCGCGACCGCGCTCGAAGGCATCGACATCGATCAGCCGGGCGTGGCGCTCGACCGGTCGGGCCACCCCAATCCGGTTCCGCGCATCGTAGGCCCGATCCGCCGCAAGCATGCGGTCGAAGTCGACGACCTCAACTTCCTTCGCGCGCATACGACGCGCAAGGTCAAGATGACCGTGCCCGGTCCCTTCACCATGAGCCAGCAGGCGCAGAACGACTTTTATCCGACCCTCGCCGAAGCCGCGATGGCCTATGCCGAGGCCGTCAACTCGGAGATCAAGGACCTGTTCGCCGCCGGCGCCGACATCGTCCAGATCGACGAGCCCTACATGCAGGCGAGACCAAAGCCCGCCGAGGACTATGGCCTTGCCGCGCTGAATCGCGCGCTCGAGGGCGTGGCCGGCGACACCGCCGTGCATATCTGCTTCGGCTATGCCGCGATCATCCACGAACGGCCGAGCGCCTATTCTTTCCTGCCGCAGCTCAAGAAATGCCGCTGCCGGCAAATCTCGATCGAGACCGCGCAGTCAAATCTCGATTGCGCGGTGCTTGAGGAATTGCCGGACCAGAAGATCATCCTCGGCGTCATCGATCTCTCGACCCCCGCCATCGAAACGCCGGAGACCGTCGCCGCGCGGATTCGCCGCGCGCTTCGCCACAAGAAGCCCGAGGACATCATCGTCGCTCCGGACTGCGGGCTCAAATACCTGCCGCGCGACGCGGCCTACGGCAAGATGAAGGCGATGGTCGAGGGAGCGCGGATCGTGAGAAACGAGCTCGAGAAGGCGTAAGCCGGACCGGCTTGGGCAGAACCCCGGCTCCGGGGCGGAGTCACATCTGCGGGCCCATCAGCCATTTTGAGTTTTCGGCGCAGAACACATGATTGTGGAGGTTCGCAATCCACTGGCGTCCGGAGGCGGTGAGCGCCAGGTATTTCATCCCGTCCTCGATATGCTTCGACACGGTGTTCCAATAGAACCCCGGATACTTCTCGACCAGGTCGGCGGGGAATTCGTAGCCGAGCTGCCGATTGCTGCCGATTTCCTCGAGTTCATAGAAGAGAGCGTTGGCCTTCTTCGGATAGAGCGGATCGCCGAGCTGGCCGATCAGGTCGGCGGCCTGGACGAGCCTCGGCTCGAGACTGGCCCGCTCCGAGTCCCCGTTCGGCCGGGGCGGAAAGCGGGTGAGCTCGATCGCATCCGCCACCCGCTCGGGATCGACGAACGCCGCGTCGCCGAGCCGCTCATAGACGAAGAGTTTCGACCGGTCGACATGATAAGCCGCGAGCGAAGCGTCCGAGGCGCCGCGCGGCAGCTTCACGGTATTGCCTTTGTCATCGATGACGAACTCGGTCTTGGTGTCGCCGCTCAGCACGCCGCGAACGAAACCGATGTCATGCAGAAGACAAGCTACGATGAGATGGCTGTAGTCCTCAGGCTCGATGCGCTCCGACATGGTGCGGCCGAGCAGAATATCGCGGCCGACCGTGGTCACCAGGACGGTATGCTCGAAGTTGTGGTAGAGGGCGTCGCTTCTGCCGAGGCATTCGATCGTGATCCGAGCAAGGCCGCCTACTCGCTCGGCGAGATCGTTGTGAGAAGAGCCGAAGATTTCGCGGAAGTCGTCGGCGACGAGCCGGCTGAGCTTCTTGGCCGCCACCGCTGCGATCGTGTCCATTGTCATACGCCGCAATCCTGAACTCAGGGCCAGCAGTGGACGTTGTGACGGTCGTGGCCGATCAGTAGATTAGTGCAGACGCTACTTTTGCGCTAGGGCCGCTCGGGCGTTGGTTAAAAGCCGCTTAGACCCGCGCGGCGAGCGGGTCGGCGAGGCCGACGAGCTCGAAGCTCAGCGCGCGCAGCTTTGCGCGCGCCTCCGGATCGTAGGCTTGCGGATCGGCGCGGGATTCGCGCAAGCCGCTGAAATAGAGCCCGCTCCTGCCCTCGAGCGAAGGCGAGGCGGCGAGCTGCAGGATGGCCGCGCCGCCCTCCTCGACCGTGCTGACCGGCTGAACGCCGCTCAAGCGAACCATGGTCGTATCCATGAAGGTCGCTGGATGCAGGCAATTGACGGCGACGCTTCGTCCCGCGAGCTCCTGCGCGAGATCGATGGTGAACATGATTTGCGCGAGCTTGCTCTGCCGATAGGCTCGGGCGCCGCTATAGCCGCGGGTGAGCATCACATCGGCGAAGTCGATCGGCTGCTGTCCTGCCGAGGCGACATTTACGATGCGCGAAGAGGCGCGGCTCTCCGGCGCCGGCAGCAGGAGGCGCGTCAACAGAAATCCCGCAAGATAGTTGACCGCGAACCTGAGTTCGAACCCGTCGGCGCTGAGTTCGCGCCGCGCTCCGCTCGTGCCGATCCCGGCGTTGTTGATGAGGGCGTCCAGACCGTCTGAGTCGCGCTGGACCGCTTCGGCGAGCGAGCGAACCTCGGCGAGCGACGCCAGGTCGGCAACGAGAAGGCGGGCGTCGCCGCCCTCCTTCGTGATCTGCTGGACGACGGCTTCGCCGCGCGCGCGGTCGCGGCCGTGAACGATGACACGCGCGCCATCCGCCGCCAGCCGCCCGGCGACGTACCGCCCGACGCCGTCCGTCGAGCCTGTGATCAGCGCGGTCTTGCCCCTCATGGTCACGGCCCGCCCGCGCAACGCTCCTCAATCGAGGAAGGTGACGACGCCGGTGCCAAGATCGTAGATCGCCGCGACGGTTTTGACTTTGCCCGCCGTCACGAGATCGGCCATGAGCGGGCTCATTTTGGCGAGGCTGGCGGCGGTGCGCCTCGCGCTCTCCTTGGCGGCGTTATCGACGAAGTCGCCGGGCTGGTCGCGCACCGCGAGCGCCGCCGGCACGATCGGCGCGATCATCCGGCCGATGACGCCGGGATAGGTCGCGTTCTTGGTCACGATATCGCAGGCGGCCTTCACCGCGCCGCACGCGGTGTGCGCGAGGACGACGACCAGCGGAGAGCCGAGCACCGCGGCGCCATATTCGACGGTGCCGAGGGAGTCGACATTGATCAGGTTGCCGGCGTCGCGCGACACGAACAATTCGCCGACGCCATGGCCGCCGAAAACCAGTTCGGGGGGAACCCGGCTGTCCGCACAGGAGACGATCGTCGCCCACGGCGCCTGGTGTCCGGCGACGGCGGCGCGGCTTTCCGCCAGATTGACCGAGCAAAGCTCCGGGTGACTGACGAAGCGCTCATTGCCCGCCTTGAGCTGGGCGAGCGCGTCTTCGGGGGGAAGCCCGGTCGGCGCGCCTTCCGCGGCGCGCGCCCGGCCCGACATGCCGCCGAGCCCCAACGCGACCGCGCCCGCGGCGCCGAGCCGCATGAAATCCCGGCGGCCGATCGCCCGATTTTCACAATCAACGCACATCCCTGATCCTCCCGTTTTCGCCAGCCGGCTACCGACGGGCGTCAGATTGAAGCGCGCGCCGCCGTGACAGCGCGTCGAGCCGAACGGATACCGTCGATTGGCCTGTTATTGGACCAGCTTGGCTCGCAGGCGACCGTACTCGTCCGCCGTAATCGAGCCGGCGGCCTTCAGCTTGTCGAGCTTCACGATCTCGTCGGCCGCGCTGAAACCGACGATATGGCGCAGCTCTTCCCTGGCTTCGCTCGCTTGCGCCCTGTTGCGCTCGGCCATGCCCCGCCCCTGGGTGAGAAAATAGGCGAAGACGCCGAGGTAGGAAAACAGGATGAACGCGATCACCCACAGCACCTTGGCGAACCCGGACACGTCATGCCGGCGGAACAGGTCCCCGGTCGCGACGATGAGCAACCAGAACCACAATATGAACATGAATATCGTGAACGCGTCAGCAATGAAATTGCTGAACGTAAATCCGCCCTCAAACAGCATTGTCGCTCCTCCCGCCCCTGCCCGGAGCGTTCGGACCCTTCTAGATCATTGCGGCCAGGATTCACAGCGCCGTCGAACCGCGCTCTTATTTTCTCGTCGCCGGCGGGCGCAAGAAGCGGCTCACCCTTCCCGGGTGATCTCCACTTTGTCGGGATAGAAGGCGAGGTGCGACGCGATTTCCGCGACGTCGGCCTTCGGCGTCTCGTAGGTCCACACCGCGTTTTCGTCACGATGCTCGCCATCGGCGATCGAGAAATAATTCGCCTCGCCCTTGTAGGGACAGGCGGTGACGCGCGCCGTGCGCTTGAGCGCGCTCATGTCCATGTCGGCGCGCGGCACATAGACGACGGGCGGATAGTTTGCCTCGCGCAGTTCAAGCGCGTGGCTGCTCTCGCCGATCGTGCGCCCGCGCCAGACGACGCGCACGCGCTCGGCGATCGGCCCGATGGTGATCGGGATGGTCCTTGGTTCCGGCGATGGTCAGGTTCGACATTTCGGCCTCCGTCTCTCCCTCGCCCCGCAGGGCGGGGAGAGGGCTGGGGTGAGGGGCAGCGCCAACGCCCGAGGTTGGCGCGCCTGCATTCTGCGAGGTCGGCGCCGCCCCTCATCCGTCCGGCTTCGCCGTCCACCTTCTCCCCGCCCGCGGGGAGAAGAGTCTATGCGTGTCCGACGACCGGCTTGCAATGATAGGGCTCCTCGAGCCGGGCGATGGTGCGGGCGTCGAGCTTGAGCTCCGTCGCAGCGACGGCGTCGGCGAGGTGATGGGGCTTCGAGGCGCCGATGATCGGGGAGGTGACGAAAGGCTTCGACAGCACCCAGGCGAGCGCGACCACCGCCGGTTTCGTGTTGAGCTTCTCCGCCGTCTCGACCACCCGCTTGCGGATCGCCTCGTCCTGCCGCGATCCCAGGCCGAGCGTGACGCTGAACGGATCGGTGCGCCCGCGCACCGTGGAAGCGCCCGCGCCGACTCCCGAGCCCGCAAGATAGCCGCGCGCCATCGGCGACCACGGGATGACCGCGATCCCATCGTTGGCGCACAGCGGCATCATCTCGCGCTCCTCCTCGCGATAGACGAGGTTGTAGTAATTCTGCATCGACACGAACTCGGCGTGGCCCTTGGCGCGCGCGATGTCGAGCATGCGCGCGAACTGCCAGCCGTACATCGACGAGGCGCCGATATAGAGCGCCTTGCCCGCGCGCACGACGTCGTTGAGCGCCTCGAGCGTCTCCTCCATCGGCGTCAGCGGATCGAAGCGGTGGATCTGGTAGAGGTCGACGTAGTCGACGCCGAGGCGCCTCAGCGAGGCGTCGATCGCCTCCATGATGTGCTTGCGCGACAGGCCCTTGGCGTTGGCGCCCGGCCCCATCGGCCCATGCACCTTGGTCGCGATCACCACCTCCGGCCGCTTGGCGTATTCCTTGAGCGCGCGTCCGACGATTTCCTCGCTCGCGCCCTGCGAGTAAACGTCCGCGGTGTCGAAGAAATTGATGCCTTTCTCGAGCGCCTCACGAATGAAGGGGCGCGAGGCCTCTTCCTCGAGCACCCATTCGCGCCATTTGGTCGAGCCGTAGGTCATGCAGCCGAGACAGACCTTCGACACCTGCATGCCCGTCTTGCCGAATTTTACCGTCTCCATCCGCCAGTCCTCTCATTTGCGATTGCCTCGATGATAAATCCATTCGTAGGCTCGCGGCAAAGAGAGACCGCAACCGCGAGAGATCAATCAAACGTGAACAGGAAGCCATCCGCGAACAGGGCGCCCGCCGGGGCCTGGGATTTCTGGATCGACCGCGGCGGCACCTTCACCGACGTGATCGGGCGCGATCCGCGCGGGCGGCTGCATCCGATCAAGCTCCTGTCCGAGAGTTCCGCCTATTCCGACGCGGCGGTCGAAGCGATCCGCCGCCTGCTCGGGCTCGCCTCGGGCGAGCCGATACCGGCGGGGGCGATCCGGGTCGTCAAGATGGGGACGACGGTCGCGACCAACGCGCTGCTCGAACGGCGCGGCGAGCGCACCCTGCTCGTGACCACGCGCGGCTTCCGCGACGCGCTCGAGATCGGCTATCAGGCGCGGCCCAAAATCTTTGCCCGCAACATTATAAAGCCCGAGCAGCTCTATTCGGGCGTAGTCGAGATCGACGAGCGCGTGCTCGCGGACGGTACGGTCGAGGCGGCGCCGGACGCCGAAAGCGTGCGCGCCGCGCTCGCGAAGGCGAAGGCTGAAGGCTATGACGCCGTCGCGATCGTGTTCATGCACGCCTGGCGCTATCCGGCCCATGAGCGCGTCGTCGGCGCCATCGCGCGCGACCTCGGCTTCGCCCAGGTTTCGGAAAGCCATGCCGCTTCCGCCCTCATCAAGCTCGTCGGGCGCGGCGACACGACGGTGGTCGACGCCTATTTGTCGCCGATCCTGGCTCGCTACGTCGGCCAGGTGTCGCGCGATCTCGATATTGAGCGGACCGGGGCGCGCGTGATGTTCATGATGTCGTCGGGCGGCCTCACGTCGGCCAAGCTCTTCGCCGGCAAGGACGCGATCCTGTCCGGGCCCGCCGGCGGCGTGGTGGCGATGGCGCGCACCGGCGCGAGCGCCGGCTTCAGGCGCGTGATCGGCTTCGACATGGGCGGGACTTCGACCGACGTCGCCCATTTCGATGGAGAGTTCGAGCGCGCCTTCGAGACCGAAGTCGCGGGCGTCAGGATGCGCGCGCCGATGATGAAGATCCATACCGTCGCCGCCGGCGGCGGCTCGATCCTCACATTCGACGGCGCGCGCTTTCGCGTCGGCCCGGCTTCCGCCGGCGCCGATCCCGGCCCTGCCGCTTATCGCCGCGGCGGCCCGCTCGCGGTCACCGACGCCAACCTGATGACCGGCAAGCTCATCCCCGATCTTTTTCCAAAAGTGTTCGGTCCTCGCGGCGACGAGCCGCTCGATGCGGCGGTCGTGCGCGAGCGCTTTGCGGCGCTTGCCCGCGAGATCGGCGACGGGCGGAGCGAGGAGGCGGTCGCCGACGGATTTCTGGCGATCGCGGTCGCCAAGATGGCCGAGGCGATCAAGACCATCTCCGTCGCGCGCGGTTATGACGTGACCCGCTATGCGCTCAACTGCTTCGGCGGCGCCGGGCGGCCAGCACGCCTGCGACGTGGCCGACGCGCTGGCGATCACGACCGTGCTCATCCATCCCTTTTCGTCGCTGCTTTCGGCTTATGGCATGGGCCTCGCCGACATCGCCGCCCAGCGCGGGCAAGGGGTCGACGAGCCGCTCGACGCCGCCGCGCTCGCCCGCGTCGGCCTCATTGTCGATCGCCTCGCGGACGCCGCGGTCGCCGAGGTCATGAGCCAGGGCGTCGCGCGCGATGCGATCAAGGTCCACGCCCGCGCGCAATTGCGCTACGCCGGCTCCGATACGACGATCGAGATCACGCTCACGACGCCCGCCGCCATGCGGCGCGCGTTCGAGCGGGCGCATAAAAGCCGGTTCGGCTTCATCGATCGAGCCAAGGCGATCGCGATCGAGGCGGTGTCGGTCGAGGCGACAGGCGGCGCCGCGCGCCTCATCGAGCGGGCGCGTGCGCCTAACCCCTCCCACAAGGCGGGCGGGGACGCGAGGCCGGCGCGCGCGACGCGCTTCTTCTCCCACGGCGCCTGGCGCAAGGCGAACGTCTATCTGCGCGAGACGTTGCCGGTCGGCGCCGCCGTCGATGGTCCCGCGCTCGTCATCGAACCGCATCAGACGATCGTCGTCGAGCACGGCTGGCGCGCCGCGATCACGGCGAAGAACCATGTTCTCCTGACCCGCGTCGAGCCGATCGCCCGGCGCGAGGCGATCGGCGCCAAGGCCGATCCCGTCATGCTCGAGATCTTCAATCATCTCTTCATGTCGATCGCCGAGCAGATGGGGGTGACGCTGCAGAACACCGCCTATTCGGTCAATATCAAGGAGCGGCTCGACTTCTCCTGCGCCGTGTTCGACCGCGAGGGGCGCCTCGTCGCCAACGCCCCGCATATGCCGGTGCATCTGGGCTCGATGGACCGCTCGGTCGAGACGATCATCCGCGACAATCAGGGCCGCATCCGTCCCGGGCGACGTGTTCGCGCTCAACGCGCCCTATAACGGCGGCACGCACCTGCCCGACATCACCGTCTGCACGCCGGTCTTCGACGAGGAGGCGAGGACGATCCTGTTCTGGACCGCGTCGCGCGGCCATCACGCCGACATCGGCGGAACGGCGCCTGGATCGATGAGCCCGCTGGCGACAACGATCCAGGAGGAGGGCGTCTATATCGACAATTTCCTGCTCCTCGACCGCGGCCGTTTCCGCGAGCGCGAGCTTTATGAGCTCTCTGGCCAGCGGCCCCTGGCCGGCGCGCAATCCGCTCCAGAACGTCAACGACCTCAAGGCCCAGATCGCGGCCAACGAGAAGGGCGCGCGCGAGCTCAAGCGCATGGTCGAGATGTTCTCGCTCCGCACGGTCGAGGCCTATATGGGCCACGTGCAGGACAACGCCGACGAAAGCGTGCGCCGCGTCATCGACAGGCTCGCCGACGGCGAGGCGACCAGCGTCTCCGACCAGGGCGCGGTCATCAAGGTCAGGATCAGCGTCGACAAGGCGCGACGGGAGGCGACCGTCGATTTCACCGGCACGTCGCCGCAGCAGCCGACGAACTTCAACGCGCCCGAGCCGGTGACGCGCGCCGCCGTGCTCTACGTGTTCCGGGTCATGGTCGACGACGACATCCCGATCAACGCCGGGTGCTTACGGCCGATCCGGGTCGTCCTGCCCGAAGGCTCGATGCTGAGCCCGCGCTATCCCGCCGCGGTGGTGGCGGGCAACGTCGAGGTGTCGCAGGCGGTGACCGACACGCTGTTCGCCGCGCTCGGCGCGCTTGGGTCGGCGCAGGGCACGATGAACAACCTCACCTTCGGCGACGACACCTATCAGTATTACGAGACGATCTGCTCCGGCGCGCCCGCCGGCCCCGGCTTCGACGGCGCGGCGGCGGTGCATACGCACATGACCAATTCGCGCCTGACCGACCCGGAGGTGCTCGAGAGCCGGTTTCCGGTCGTGCTCGAGGATTTCCACATCCGCCGCGGCTCCGGCGGAAAAGGCCAATGGCGCGCGGGCGACGGCACGCTGAGACGCATCCGCTTTCTGCGCCCGATGGCTGCCGCGATCCTCAGCGGCCACCGCGCCGTCGCCAATCCGGGCGCGATGGGCGGAGAAGCGGGCGAGCTTGGTGCGAAACTCAGTCCGCCGCAAAGACGGGCGGGTCGAAATCCTGCCCGGCTGCGCCGAGACCTATGTCGAAGCGGGCGAAGCGATCGAGATCGTGACGCCGACGGGCGGGGGGTGGGGGAAGCGGTAAATCCCCCGTCGCCTTTCGGGAGAATGGATAGGGTGGTTGGTTGTCAGCGCAGGCGGATCGGCCGGCTGCTACCCCTGCTTCGGCGGCTCGGTGAAGAACCAAGGGTGTCCCTCGGGGTCGTTGGCCCAATAGTTGCGGCCATATGGCGCATCCTTGGGCGGGTGGACGATCTCCGCGCCCGCCGCTTTGGCGACCTCGTAGTGCGCGTCGACATCGTCAAGGTAGATGAACACCCCCATCGTCGCCGCGCCGGCGTCCCTTGGCGTCTTCAGGCTGCGATCATGGGCGCCCTGCCCCATCATCACCAGCTGACCCTGAAAGGAAGCCTCGCCATGCACGCCGCCGCTCGGCGTTTCGTGACGCATCTCCTCATTGAAGCCGAAGGCGCGGGTAAGAAAGTCGAGCGCCGCGCCGACGTCGCGGTAGAAGAGATAGGGGATGATCTGAGGGGGTCTGGGCGTGATCGACATGACTCATTTCTCCATCGTTCGCGCTTAGTAGGTCGAACAATAGGCGCGCCGCCAGTCGGCGGTCTTGTGGAAATGTGGCGGCCGGCTCAGTCCACGAAACCGGCGGCGTCGGGCAGCTCCTGGCGCCACAGCGCCGACGGCGAGCTGCCGGAAAATTCCTGAAAATCGTGGATCATGTGGGCTTGGTCGACGTATCCGAACTGTGCGGCGAGCGCGGCGCCAGTCAAAGACGGCTGCTGTCGCCGGAAGCGGAGTGCGCGGGCGAAGCGGCGGACCCGCGCGAAGGTCTTCGGAGGCAGCCCGAACTCCCGGCGAAAAGTCTTGGAAAAGCGTTCGCGGCCCATTCCGATCTCCCGGGCCACGTCCGCGATCCGGACGTCGGCGCGGCTCAGGCGCCGGAAAGCGAACTCGAGCCCGGGTGCGATTCCGCTCTCCGAACCGAGCTTCGGCGCGACTGCGCGCGAGAGCGTCCTCACCCTCTCTTCCTGCGATCGTGCTTCGGCAAGGCGATCCCGAAGTTCCATCGCCGGTCCGCCGAAAGCGTGCGACGCGTCGACGAGCCCATCGCCAAACTCGTCCAAAGGGCGGCCCAGAAATCGCCGCGCGCCCAGAAGGCTGAACTTGATCTGCGCGCCCGCCTGCGCGCCGTCCGTCTCCGTGACGGCGTAGGTCGCGCTCGCGCCGCTATAAAATCCCTGGCCCGCGCCAAACGCACGCTGCGTTTCCCTCGGATGCTCGACGCGGAGCTCACTGCCGAGATTGAAGACCAAGACTGCAAAGCCGTCTGGCAGCTCGCGGCGGCGATGAAATGGCGCGCCGCGCTCGTCATAAGCGTAGAACGCCCCGACGTAGGGGGCCAGCGGCCCTTCCGGCTCAAGAGACGCAATGCGCCAAGAGCCGGCGTCTGAATCATGCTCGGAAACCCTCAGTCGATCCACGGTTCGTCGTCGACCTTATTTGCCCTTCACCGTCCACGTCACGTCATAGTCGAGCGTGAACAGGAAAAGCTGTGCTGTGTTGCCGGGCGCGTCGGTGACGCTCCAGGTTCCGGAGCCGGCGATGTCCTTGTACTTGCCGGTTCCGCCGATGAGCGCGATCGTCCCGCTTTCCGGCCCCTCGTAGGTCATGAAGATCTTGTCGCCGTCGGCGTCGGTATGGATGCATGTGCCGGTGAACGCGTAGCCCTCGGGTCGCGCTTTGGCGTCCTCCTGGCAGCGGATCGAGAGGTTGTCCAATAGCTTCGTCCCGTCGCGCGTCTTCACGATGCCGATGCATTCGGCCGACGAGTTCGAACCCACCGGCCCCATGTCGACGATCACCGCCGAGCGGCAGACCGAATAGGCCGCGAGCTTGGCCGAGCCGCTCGCCGGAAACGGGTCGGCGAAAGCCGGCGCTCCCAATGCGACGGCCGCCGCCAAGATCAAGAGTGCGCCCAAGATCCGCAAGATTGCCTCCTCGCCGACAATTCGAGGCGAGCATATCACAGGAGCGGCCATGGTAGAGCGGCTCGCGCCGTTGGCGATTGGACAACGTGACGAGCCCGACCTACGACACGCCTTTCCCACAGGCCAACGGTGCGGGTCGCTTTGACGGAGGCTTGTTGCAGCATGGTCGAAAACCTGGAGACCCGGTCCGCCGCGGCGATCGGACGGCTCATCGCCAAGGGCGACCTCGACCCGGTCGAAGTCGCCGAGTTCTTCCTTGATCGCATCGAGCGTGATCGCGGCAATCCGTCCTTCGTCATCGTGACCCGCGAGCGGGCGCTGAAGGAAGCGGAGGCAAGCCGCCAGCGGCGCCGCGAGGGACGCGCGGCCGGGCCGCTCGATGGCGTACCGATCGCCTGGAAGGACCTTGTCGACATGGCGGGCGAGCGCACCGCCGCCGGGTCGGCGCTGTTCGCCGACTCGCCGCCGAAAGAGACGGACGCGCCAATCGTCGCGAACCTCAAGGCGGCCGGCATGGTGGCGCTCGGAAAGACCAATCTCTCCGAATTCGCTTTCTCCGCCCTTGGCCTCAATCCGCATTTCGGCACGCCGAGAAACCCGCGCGACGCCGTTACTCCCCGGATCGCCGGCGGATCGTCTTCGGGCGCGGCGGTCGCGGTTGCGGGCGGGCTCGCGCCTTGCGCGATCGGCAGCGACACCGGCGGCTCGATCCGGGCGCCGGCCTCGTTCTGCGGCATCGTCGGCTTCAAGACGAGCGAGGGGCGCATCGACAAGCGCGGCGTCTTTCCGCTCTCGCGCACCCTCGACACGATCGGCCCGCTCGCTCACACGGTCGAGGATTGCGTGCTGATCGACATGGCGCTGCGCGGCGAGCCGGGCGCTCCTCTTCGCCCGCTCGACCTCGGCGGCGTCGAATTCGTCGTGCCCGACAAGTCGGGAATCGACGATGCCGAGCCCGCGGTCGCCGCCAATCTCGGCGCCGTCATGAAACGGCTTGCGGCGGCCGGCGCCAGGGTCGCGTCAAGGCCCGTCCCCTCGATCGGCGCGATGCGCGCCCTCACCGCGCAATATGGCTCGCTGGTCGCGATCGAGGCTTACGCCGAACATCGCGCGATCTTCGAATCCGCCGACGCCGAGCGCATGGATCGCCGCGTCGTGAGGCGAGCCTTGCTCGCGCGCGCGATCAGCGAAGAGGACGCGACCAGCTTGCGGCGGGAGCGTGAGCGCCTGATCGCCGCGCTGGCCGACGATCTGAAAGGGGCGCTGCTGGTGCTACCCGCCACGCCGATGACCGCGCCGCCCATCGACGAGCTCGAACGCGACGACGAACTCTTCCGCCGCACCAATCTCCGCGCCATCCACTATACGTTTCTCGGCAACCTGTTTCGGATGTGTGGCCTCGCCCTGCCGTCGGGCGCGGACGCCGCGGGGCTGCCCACGGGCGTCCAGTTCCTTGCGCCGGACGGGCACGACGATCGGCTGCTCGTCGATCGGGCTCGGTATCGAGACCGCGCTGGCCAACTGAAGCCTTTTCTGCGGCTCAGCTCCGACTCTCTCGTCCCATCGCATAGAATTCATCGTTGGGCCGGATCGAGAACGCGTTGGCGAGCCGGTTCGACATCGCAAACATCGCGGCGATGGCGGCGATGTCCCAGGCGTCGTCATCCGAGAAGCCGTGGCTCCTGAGCTCCTCATAGTCCTTGTCGCCGATGGCGTGCGAGCGCTCCGCGACCTTGACGGCGAAATCGAGCATCGCCTTCTGCCGCGGTTCAAGATCGGCCTTGCGATGGTTGATCGCGACCTGATCGGCGAGAAACGGATTCTTCGCCCGGATGCGCAGGATCGCGCCATGGGCGACGACGCAATATTGGCATTTGTTGACGCCCGAGGTCGCGACCACGATCATCTCGCGCTCGGCCTTGCTCAAAGCGCCCGGCTTTTCCATCAGCGCGTCATGATAGGCGAAGAAGGCGCGGAACTCGTCGGGCCGGCGCGCCAGCGCGAGAAAGACGTTGGGAACGAAGCCCGACTTTTCCTGCACCGCGGCGATCCGCTCGCGAATGTCCTGCGGCAGGTCGGCAAGATTGGGCGGCGGAAATCGGCTGATCGGCTGGTCCATCACGGCGTCTCCTTCCATGGCCACTCCCCCGCTTCGACTTCCTCTTTCCTCGCGCCCATTGTAGCTCGAGTCTTTCACCCGTGAGAGAAACGAGAACCGCGGCGCTCTGGCGCCGCGCCTCATGCTATCATCGCTCCCGCCGCGACAGGAATTGCTGATGACGCCCCCGATGCAATTCGGCGCTTACACCTTCGTCGAAACCCGCCGCGATCCGCTGACGGGCGAGCCGGTCGATGTCGACAGGAGCTTCGCCGATGTGCTGGAGCAGATCGAGCTCGCCGACCGCGTCGGCCTCGACGTGTTCGGCCTCGGCGAGCATCACCGGCCGGACTATGCGGTCTCGGCGCCGGCCGTCGCGCTCGCCGCCGCCGCAGCGCGCACCAAGCGCATCCGGCTGACCAGCGCCGTCACCGTGCTGTCGTCGGACGATCCGGTCAGGGTCTACCAGCAATTCGCGACCCTCGATCTCATCTCCGGCGGACGAGCGGAGATCATGGCCGGGCGCGGTTCGTTCATCGAATCCTTTCCGCTGTTCGGCTACGCACCTCGACGATTACGACGAGTTGTTCGCCGAGAAGCTCGATCTTCTGCTCGCCATCCGCGCCAAGCCGAAGGTCGCCTGGAAAGGCAGGCATCGGGCGCCGCTCAACGGCCAGACCGTCTATCCGCGCGCCCTGCAACAGCCGCTGCCGGTCTGGATCGCGTCCGGCGGCACCCCGCAATCGGTCGCGCGCGCCGGCATGCTCGGCCTGCCGCTGGCGATCGCGATCATCGGCGGCGAGCCGGCGCGGTTTGCGCCGCTGGCCGATCTCTACCGCGACGCCGGCCGCCGCGCCGGCTTCGCACCGGACGCGCTCGCGGTCGGCATCAACGGCCACGGCTTTCTCGCCGACACGCGAGAGGCCGCGGCCGACGCGTTCTTTCCGCCTTACGCCGAGGTGATGAGCCGGATCGGCCGCGAGCGCGGCTGGCCGCCGCTCACGCGCGCCCAGTTCGATCAGGGCGCGGGCCCCCGCGGCCATTTGATGGTCGGGACGCCGGATGACGCGATCGCAAAGATCCTCGCCCAGCACGCGGTCTTCGGCCACCAGCGGTATCTGATGCAGATGCAGGTCGGCGCCCAGCCGCAGGCTGCGGTCCTGCGCTCGATCGAGCTTCTCGGCGCGGTCGTCGCGCCGGCGGTGCGGGCGGCGCTGGCGAAGCGGAAGGCGCCGGCTTGAGGCGGACGGCGGGTCCGAGCAAGTGGGCTTACAGAAGGCCACGGATTATCTTTGCGAAAATCAGAAATCCGTGCTATACCCTTTTCCACTCGCCGGACTGGCCTCGCGCCCGTGCGGGACGCCTGCGGCGAGCGGGAGACAGGAGCGGGTGAGTGACTACGACGCAATACCAAGCGCCCCGCGGACTGACTCTGAGGGAGGCCTCCGCCTGCGCCTCCCCCTCCACCATGCTTCGCATGGTCCCCTCCCCGCGTGAACGGGGGAGGGGGACCGCCCGAAGGGCGGTGGAGGGGGCGTCGGTCAGACCCCATGACGTTCGGTATAACCCTTTGATAACTAACGATTCCGGCGCAGGAATCCAAGCGAACGGGGATTTTGTTTTTGTTGCGCCGGGCTTGGGAATTGTTGCGTCTGGGCTTTGATTTCGTTGCGCCCGGCTTTGATTTTGTTGCGGCTGGCTTGGTTTTTGTTGCGCGCGTTCAGGGCCTTTCCCACGATCCGCTCTTGGCCGAGCGGAACACCGCATCGAGGACCCGCATGTTCAGGATCGCGTCCTCGATCGGGAACTCGAGCGGCGCGCCATCGATGATTGCGCGCGAGAACGCGTCGCCCTGCAGCGTGTATTGATCGCAGACGGGGAATTGCTCGACCCGCCGCCCGCCGCCGAAAAGATCGGCGCCGGGGTCGATGGCGATTTCCGTCGGCCGGTCGGACGGGGCGTTGAACGGGATCATGATCTCGATCCGCCCCGCGTCGCCCACGATCGTGACCCGCTGGTGCGCCGACAACTGGGTGCCGACGGTGAAGGTCGAATGGCGCCCGCCGGGGAATTCCAGGATCGCGCCGGCCAGACGGTCGGTTGCGAAATTCGGGTCGCGGTCGATCGTCGCCGCCACGCGGGTCGGCTCGGCGCCGAAAATGTAGCGCGCCGACACGATCGCGTAGCAGCCGATGTCATAGAGGCCGCCGCCGCCCGGCGGCCGGTTGCGGACATTCTCGGGGTCGAGCAGGCGATAGGAGAAGAACGTCTGGATCGCACGCACATCGCCGACGGCGCCGGTTCCGGCGAGTTCCTTGGCGCGACGCCATTGCGGATGATAACGCACCATGAAGGCTTCGGCGACAAGCCTGCCGGTGCGCTGCCGCGTCGCGATCAGCGCGCGCGCCTCCGCGGCGTCGAGCGCGATCGGCTTCTCGCACAGCACGTGCTTGCCAGCTTCCAACGCCCGGATCGTCCACGGCACGTGGAGCTCATTGGGCAGCGGATTGTAGACGGCCTCGATCTCTCCGTCCGCGAGCAGCTCCTCGTAAGAGCCGAACGCGCGCTCGATGCCGAGCTTGTCCGCGGCCTCTCGCGCCTTGCCGAGATCGCGCGAGGCGATCGCCGCGATATGCGACGCCTCGCCGCGCTGCATCGCCGGGATCACCTTCTCGACCGCGATCTTGGCGACGCCGAGCACGCCCCATTTTACTTTGCGCATCGCACCCCTCCCCTCATCGATCCATTGGCCGCCGTCCGCGAAGCGAGGCGCTCAAGCCTTCGCCGCCGGCACTCGTCCCTCGGCCGTTCGCGTCAGCATCCAGCCAGGATATTCGGGCTTGAGCGCGCTCGCCTTGTCGAGCGCCGCCATCTCCTCCGGGCTCAGCGTCAGCTCGGCGGCGGCGAGATTGTCGTCGAGCTGCTCGACGGTCTTCGCGCCGACAATGACGCTCATCACCCCCTTGCGGTGCAGGAGCCACGCCAGGGCGACGCGCGCAACCGAGACGCCATGGGCCTTGGCGATCGGCGCCATGGCGTCGATGACGTCGTAGGCGCGCTCCTTGTCGACCGGCGGAAAGTCGAACACCGTGCGCCGTGAATTGTTGTCGCCGCGTGACGTCGCGGGTGAACTTGCCCGAAAGGAATCCGCCGGCGAGCGGGCTCCACACCATCACGCCCAGGCCCTGGTCCTCGACCAGAGGAACGATCTCGCGCTCGAGCTCGCGCCCCGCGATCGAATAGTAGGCCTGCACGGTTTCAAACCGCGCATAGTCATGCTTGTCGGAGATGCCGAGCGCCTTCATGATTTGCCAGGCGGCGAAGTTGGAGCAGCCGATCGTTCGCACGAAGCCGCGGCTCACGCAGTCGTCGAGCGCCCGCAGCGTCTCTTCGAGCGGCGTGACGGGGTCGAAGCTGTGGACCTGGTAGAGGTCGATATGATCGAGGCCGAGCCGTTTCAGGCTGGCGGCGACCTGATCCATGATGTGCCCGCGCGAGAGGCCAACCGCGTTCGGCCCCTGTCCCATCCGGGCGCGGACTTTGGTGGCGACGATCACGTCCTCGCGCTTGACGCCGAGGTCACGCAACGCCTGCCCGACCTGAACTTCGGATTGGCCTTCGGAATAGACGTTGGCTGTGTCGATGAAATTGACGCCCGCTTCCAGCGCGCGGGCGACGAGCTTGGTGGAGGCGGCCTGATCGAGCGTGCCGATGGCGCGCCAGAACCCGCCGCCGCCATGAAACGTCATCGCCCCGAGGCAGATCTCGGAGACGTATTGGCCGGTGCGGCCGAGCGGACGATAGCGCATGAAATTCTGTCCCCTTTGGAGAGCGCCGCATTAAACGGGCGCGGCTTGCGAGCGCGCCATTGAAGCGCACGCGTCTCGCTCGCGCAAATCGCTGTTCCGTGAACAGCGTCCCGCGAACCTCGCCAGGGGTCGTCCCTGTGCGAAAAAATGCTGTCAGGCGGCCTCTGCTTCGACCGGCGGCGCCAAGGCGCCCGTCATCATCGCGACTGCGTCCGACATCGTCACCTTCTTCGGGTCGACGACCGTCAGACGGCGGCCCAGACGATGAATGTGAATACGGTCGGCGACTTCAAAGACGTGGGGCATGTTATGGGAAATGAGGATGATCGGCAGCCCGCGCTTTTTGACGTCCAGGATGAGTTCCAGCACGCGGCGCGATTCCTTGACCCCGAGCGCCGCCGTCGGCTCGTCCATGATAATGACGCGCTTGGCGAACGCCGCGGCGCGGGCCACCGCGACGCCTTGGCGCTGGCCGCCGGACAATGTCTCGACCGGCTGGTTGATGTTTTGAATGGTCATCAAGCCGAGCTCGTTGAGTTTCTCGCGCGCGAATTTCTGCATGGCCGTACGGTTAAGAGCGCGAAAATACTGGCCGAAAGGTCCGCCAAGACGGATTTCCCTGCCGAGGAACATATTGTCCGCGATCGAAAGCGCCGGCGACAGCGCGAGGTTCTGGTAGACGGTCTCGATGCCCGCCTCCCGGGCGTCGATCGGCGACTGGAAATTCACGATCTCTCCGCCGAGCCGGATTTCGCCGGAGTCGGGAATGACCGCGCCGCAGAGCGCCTTGATGAGCGAGGACTTGCCCGCGCCGTTGTCGCCGATGACGGCGAGGATCTCGTGGGGATAGAGATCGAAGTCGGCGTGATCGAGCGCAGTCACGCGGCCGTAGCGCTTGACGAGTTGCCGCCCGACGAGAATGGGTTCGACGCTCACTTGGAGACCCTCCGGATCCATTGGTCGAGGGCGACAGCGACGATGATCAGAACGCCGATGGCGAATTCCTGCCACAGCACATCGAGCCCGGCGAGCGACACCGCAGAGCGAAAGACGCCGACGATCAGCGCCCCGATCAGCGTGCCGATGATCGATCCGCGGCCGCCAAAGAGGCTGGTCCCTCCGATCACCACCGCGGTGATGCTGTCGAGGTTGCCGTTCGCGCCCGCGGTCGGGCTGATCGCGCCGATGCGGCCGATCAGCGCCCACCCGGCGATCGCGGAAATGAGCCCGGCCAGCGTATACACGCTGAGCAAAATCCCGTCGGTATTAATGCCCGCCAGTCGCGCTGCTTCGGGGTCGTCGCCGGTGGCGTAGATGTGGCGGCCATAGGCCGTGCGATTGAGCACGTACCAAAAGACAATGGCCAAGGCGATCAAGAGGAAGCTCGCCAGAATGATCCTGGCGCTTCCAATGTTGAATGGGGTGCCCATCAGCTGCAGGAACGGCGCTTTCTCCTCGATGTCCTGAGTGCGGATTGTCTCGCTGCGCGAGTAGAAAGTGTTGAGCGCCCCGATGATGCTGAGCGTGCCCAGTGTGACGATGAATGGCGGCATCTGCATCCGCGTCACGAGCGCGCCATTGAGCCAGCCGCACGCGAGCCCGCAGACGAGCCCGAGCGGAAATGCGATCAGAACCGGCACGCCGTCAACAACCGCCGAGCCGTCCCATCACGACCGACGAAATGACCATGATGACGCCAACCGAAAGATCGATGCCCGCGGTCAGAATGACCAGCGTCTGCGCGATTCCCAGGATGCCGATGATCGTCACCTGGGTCAGCACGGTGGACAGATTGCTGCCGGTGACGAAATGCGTGTAGTTGACCGTGCAGCCGAGCAAAAGGCCGAGCACGAGCACAACGAAAGGAACGGTTGTCGGATAGAGATGGAGGAAGCGCTGAATACGTCTCGTAAGAGGAACGTTTTCCTCCTCGAACGAGGCCTGGACCGTCGAGGCAGCGGTCAGGACCTTTTCGAACTCCTGTGGAGTTGGCCGCGACGCTTCGGTCATGAAATCCCCTCGTTCGTTCCCCGGTTCGGCGACTTTTCGTAAGATCGGCGCTCGCGGATGAACCGACGAGCGCCGAGTCCGTGTCCCTCAGTCGATTAAGAACCGAAGTTCGGCCGAAATCAACCCCAGCAGAGCTTCATGCCCTCGTCGGAATTGATCGAGGGAACCCCGGGAACCGGATGATCAGTCACGAGCTTCTCGCCGGTATCGATGCTGACCGGCTTCTTGCCAGTCTTCACATAGTCGACGATCGCCTGAACGCCGTCTGCGGCCATCAGCAGCGGATACTGCTGCGAGGTGGCGCCGATAACGCCCTCCTTCACGCTCTTGATCCCGTTGCAGCCGCCGTCGACCGCAACGACCAGCACGCCCTTCTCCTTGCCGGCGGCCTTTAGCGCCGCATAGCCGCCATCGGCCGCTGGCTCGTTGATCGCGTAGACCAGATCGATCTGGTCGGCCTTCTGGAGAATCTTCTCCATCGCTGTACGGCCGCCTTCATCCGATCCCGAGGACAGGTCGGAGCCGACGATCTGCGGGCTGTCGCTCATCGCATAGTGCTTGGGATCCTTGACCGGAATGCCGAAGCCGGTGAGGAACCCATTGTGGCGCAGATAGTCGACCGTCGGCTGGTTGGCGGTGAGATCGAGAGTCGCGATTTTGGCCGTCTTGGCCTTGTCGCCGAGAGTCCCCTTCGCCCATTGGCCGATCAGCTCGCCTGCCTTGAAGTTGTCGGTGGCGAAGTTGGCGTCAGCGGCAGTGACGGGATCGAGCGGCGTATCGAGCGTGATCACGAGGACGCCAGCCTTGCGGGCCTTCTCGACGGTCGGGACGATAGCGGTCGAATCGCTCGGGACGAGAAGGATGCCCTTGGCGCCGGCCGCGATCAGTTGCTCGATCGCCGCGACCTCTCCGTCATTGTCGCCATCGAACTTGCCGGCAAGCGCTTGCGTCGTGACGCCGAGTTCCTTGGCCTTCGCCTCAAACCCTTCTCTCATCTTCACGAAGAACGGGTTTGTATTGGTCTTGGTGATGAGCCCGACCAGAATCTGATCGGCATGGGCGGGCGCTCCCATGAATGCGATGGAGAGAGCAGCGACAGCGGCGGACGTGAAAATTCCTGAAATCTTGGACACAGGTTTCCTCCCTTGGATATGACAGCGGCGGCGTCAATCGCGGCCGAACCCGCCCGAACGCTTCGCGCCCTTGCGCATACCGACCTTATCGCGCCGTCGTACCTTGCATAGGGCAAACTTTCAGCGAAGAGTCAAGGATAACTACATCCGGTGGAATAATCCTTGACAGGCCCTGCCGCCCCGCACAATCATGCGCCAGGCAATGCCCACAACAATGTAGAGGCGGGGAATGAAGGAGGCGCATGGCGATCCGCGCGCATATGCGAGCGGGGGGCCCAAGGGCGCTGACCTTGCGCTCGCTTCGCCGCCGGTCGGAAGCGCTGCAACGAATATCGGCGGCGCGAACCAGGCGGGCGTGCGGCTCTACAACGAGCGGCTGCTGCTCTCTCTCGTGCGCCGTTTCGGTCCGTTGTCGAAAATTGAGGTCGCGCGACTGACCGGGCTCTCGGTCCAATCGACCTCAGCGATCATGAACCGGCTTCAGGCCGATGGGCTGTTGAAGCGGGAGCCGCCCCTGCGTGGCCGGGTCGGACAGCCGACGATCCCGATGTCGCTCGACCCGGACGGCGCCTATTCGTTCGGGCTGAAAATTGGGCGGCGCAGTTGCGATCTGGTGCTGATCGATTTCCGTGGCGCCATTCGCGAGCGTGCTCGCCGCGCCTACGCGTTTCCTACCCCAACCAAGATCCTCGATTTTGTTCGCGACTCGCTGCCAACGCTCTCTGGCTCGCTCAGCGCGGCGCAGAAGCGGAAGATCGCTGGCCTTGGCGTTGCAGCGCCGTTCCAGCTGTGGAACTGGGAAGCCGAGATCGGCGCGCCGCCAGGAGCCATGAATGCGTGGCGACACTTCGACGGGGAAAGCGAGATCGCCGCGGTCTGCCCTTATCCGACGACGCTGTGCAATGACGCCACCGCCGCTTGCGCGGCCGAGTTCTTCTTCGGTCGTTGCTGGCGCTATCGCGACTTCCTCTATTTTTTCATCGGCGAGTTTCTCGGTGGCGGATTGGTGCTCGACGGCGCTTTGCGTCCGGGGCGGACAGGCAACGCCGCCGCGCTCGGATCAATGCCGGTCATGACGAAGAGCATTGGCGGCGTCGCTCCCCAGTTGATTGCATGCGCCTCCGTCTACCAATTGGAGCGCCGCCTCGAGACTGCGGGAATTGACGCCTCGTCGATCTGGGCTACTCCCGATTCATGGGGCGAATTCGGGCCGCAACTCGACGAGTGGATCGAAGAGGCGGCGTCGGCGCTGGCCTATGCGTCGGTCGCGGCAGTTTCCGTCATCGATTTCGAGGCGATCGTGATTGACGGCGAGATCCCGGCGAAGGTTCGCGAGCGCCTGACTGCGCGCACCGCGGAAGTTTTCGCCGGCCTCGACCGGCGCGGCTTGAGCGAGGTCGAGATCGTCTCAGGCGGAATCGGGGCCGACGCCCGCGCGATCGGAGGCGCGGCTTTGCCGCTCATCAAGAATTTCGCCCGCGATCGTGAGGTTCTGTTCAAGGATGCTATGAATCAGGTGAGCTGAGGCTCGATGTGACTGTCGATCGTCCGACCTTGGCTCAGGTCGTCAGGATCGGTAAGCTTTGACCGTGCGAACCGGGACGGACCACCCGAGCGCCCACCACTTCTCAACGATCCAAAGAGAGGCCTCATGGCCATACGCAATGTAAAGGTCGAACCATTCGATCTCGTCGTCTTCGGCGGGACCGGCGATCTGGCCCTCCGTAAGCTCTACCCCGCGCTGTTTCATCGCGAACGCAGCGACCAGTTTTCCGACCCGACCCGGATCATCGCGGCGTCACGGCGTCACCTCGACCGCGACGCGTTCCGCGCCACGGTCCTTGACGCGTTGACAAAATTCAACGCCATCGACGACGAAGCAGGCGCGGCGACGGAGAGATTTCTCTCCCGTCTCCACTTTGTCGCCGTGAACGCGACGGGCGATGAGGGGTGGGCGGACCTGAAGGCGTTGCTCGGTCCCGACGAACGCATTCGCGCTTATTACCTTGCAACCGGTCCGGACCTGTTCGGCCCGCTGGCGAAGCGCCTTGGCGCCGAGGGACTCGTGAGTCCGCGCTCGCGCATCATCGTCGAGAAGCCGATAGGCAGGGATGGCGAGAGCGCGGCGGCGATCAACGATGTGATCGGATCAGTGTTTCTCGAACGCAATATCTTCCGCATCGACCACTATCTCGGCAAGGAATTGGTGCAGAATCTCATGGCGCTGCGCTTCGCCAACATTCTGCTGGAGCCGTTGTGGAACAGCGCGCACATCGATCACGTGCAGATCACCGTCGCCGAGACGCTCGGCGTCGAAGGCCGCGGCGGCTACTATGAAGAAGCAGGCGCGATGCGAGACATGGTCCAGAATCATATGATGCAGCTCGTCTGCCTCGTCGCCATGGAGCCGCCGAATTCGCTCGAAGCGGATTCGTTGCGCGATGAGAAACTCAAGGTGCTGAAAGCCCTCCAGCGGATCGACGAAACCAACATCTCGAGTCTCGCTGTGCGCGGCCAATATCGCGCCGGCTTCGCCGACGGCGGGCCGGTTTCAGGGTACTTGCAGGACATCGGCAAAGACCATAGCGACACGGAGACCTTTGTGGCGCTCAAGCTCGGCGTCGCCAATTGGCGCTGGGCTGGCGTCCCTTTCTATCTCCGCACCGGTAAACGGCTGCCACAGCGCTTCTCGGAAATCGTCGTCGGATTCCGTCAGGTGCCGCACGTCATATTCCCGATGCATCCGGACGGCATACCGCCGAACCGCCTCGTGGTGCGGGTTCAGCCAGATGAGGGAATCAAGCTCTGGATGATGGTCAAAGAGCCCGGCCCCGGCGACATGCGGTTACAACATGTGCCGCTCGACATGAGCTTCGCCAAGGCGTTCGGCGTGGCGCCAGCGGACGCCTATGAGCGGCTTCTTATGGACGCGCTTCGGGGAAACGCCGCACTGTTCATGCGACGCGACGAAGTCGAGGCGGCGTGGAAATTTGTCGATCCGATTCGCGAGGCCTGGGCGCAGTCGGGCGAGTCGCCGCGCCCGTATGCCGCCGGCACATGGGGCCCCAATGCGTCCGTAGCGTTGATCGAACGCGATGGGCGGACCTGGAACGAGGAATACGAATGACTTAATCCGATTTCCACCGCCGCGAATTCGACAATGGCGAGGAGCTGGCGCAAGGGCTGGCCGAATGGACAGCGGAGCGCCTTCGTTCGGCGATCGCGGCGCGAGGGGTGGCGCTGCTCATTGTGTCGGGCGGCAAATCTCCGGCGCGGTTCTTTGAATTGCTGTCGGACATGGCGCTCGACTGGAGCCGAGTTCATGTGACGCTTGCCGATGAACGGCGCGTGCCCGACGACAGTCCGCGGTCGAACGCTCGACTTGTGCGGGAGAAATTACTGCGCAATCGGGCGGCGGCGGCGAACTTTACTCCGCTTGCCGATGTCCGTCTGCCGGCAGATCAGGAGCTTGCCGCGGCAGGCGCGCGCATGGCCAATTTGCCGTTGCCTGCGGACATCGTGATTTTGGGCATGGGCGACGACGGACACACCGCCTCATGGTTTCCCGGCGCCGAAGGCCTCGCCGACGCAATGGACGCGGGGGCTCGGCAATTCGTCGCGCCGATTGTTGCTCCAGATGCGCCCGAACCGCGCCTTACGCTCACGGGGCGCATCATTCTTCGCGCAAGGGCGATCGCGCTCGAAATCGAAGGCGGGGCAAAGCTCGCCACTTTCGCGGCCGCGCTAGAGCCCGGCCCGGAGGAAGCGATGCCCATTCGCGCAGTGCTTCGGGGCGTCGGCGATAGGCTGACCGTTTTCAGCGCCAGGCAAGCCTGACTGGGCGAATTTCCGTCACCCCGGCGCGCGCCGGCCGACGCGGCCTGCGCCTTCATGCCTTGACGAACGGGCACCCGCCCTTGTCCAGCGGACGAAAAGCGTCCTCGGGCTTGATCGTTGAGACCAGCTGGAAATAGTCCCAATCGTATTTCGATTCGGCCGGCGTCTTGGCCTTGTAGAGATACATTGGATGGAGCTTGCGTCCGTCGACGCGGATGATCCCTTTTCCGAACAACGGATCGTCGGTCGGGATCGCCTTCATCGTGTCCACCACCTTGACGCCGTCGTCGGCGCTTTTGAGCTGCGCCACCGCCTTCATCAGATGCTCAGTCGCCGCGTACATGCCGGCATGCATGTCGTTCGGCATCATCTTTTTGGGGTGAGCCGCCTGGAAGCGCTTGGCGAAAGCGCGCGTCCCCTCGTTCGCATCCCAATAGAAGCCGGTGCAGATCGTCGCCCCGTCGACGATGTCGAGACCGAGTGAGGGAATATTGGTGATGTTCAGGATCAGGCCGGCGAGACGCTGCTTCTCGCCAAGACCGAATTCATGCGCCTGTTTGATGCAATTGTTGAGGTCGCCGCCGGCATTGGCGAGTTCGACCGTGTCGGCGCCGGAGTTCTGCGCCTGCAGAACAAACGACGAGAAATCGGCGGTGTTAAGCGGATGGCGCACCGACCCCACGACCTTGCCGCCCGCAGCCTGAACTGCAGCGGCGCAATTGGCTTCGAGATCTTTGCCGAACGCATAGTCGGCGGTGATGAAGAACCAGCTCTTGCCGCCCGCCTCCGTCAGCGCTTTGCCGAGCCCCGTCCCAAGGGCATAGGTATCGTAGGTCCAGTGAACGAAATTGCGCGAGCATTTCGGGCCGGTCATGACCGAGGACCCCGCCCCTGATCCGATGGCCGCCTTGTTCTTCTCCTGCGCTACCGCGATCACCGCGAGCGCGACCGCCGAATTGGGCAAGTCCATGACGACATCGACATTCTCCGAATCGAACCATTGCCGCGCGATCGCCGACCCGACGTCGGGCTTGTTCTGATGGTCGGCAGAGACGATTTCGACCGGCACGCCCAATGCCTTCGAGAAGTCGTCAACGGCGAGTTGAGTAGCGACGACGGAGCCTATGCCCTGATAGTCGGCGTAGACGCTCGACATGTCGTTGAGGACGCCGATCTTGAGCGGCCGCGCCGCCTGCGCGCGAACAACGCTTGGCGCCAGCGCCAGCGCCGCGCCCCCGACCAGGACTTCTCGACGATTCGGCCCTTTTTCCGCTCCCATTCCGTCCTCCCTGCGATGCTTTCCATTTAGGCCTATTTGCCAGGCCCATGATCGATCAAGTGTGGAGCTTCACATCGGCCAAGGCAAGTCAGTCAGCACCCGCATGACGCGCCCGGGGGCCGGCTCCGCGATGGGTTGACGGACCTGTCGGGCCGCCCCCACAATACTAAAGTTCTAGACTTTTGGCCTTAACGCGTTCTCTTAGGCGCCGGAGCGTGACGCGTCCGCCACCCCGCGCTCAGCGCAGCCATGCCTCAAGGACCAATCCGTGCTGACCAAGAAGGGAAAATATGGCCTCAAAGCAATGGTGCATCTCGCCGGACTCGCCCCTGACGCGCTAGCTCAGGCCGCGGATATCGCCAAAACCAATTCGATTTCCAAGAAGTTTCTCGATCACATCCTGACAGAGCTACGCCACGCGGGCCTCGTCTACTCGAAGAAGGGAAAGGGCGGCGGCTATGCGCTCGCCCGTCCGGCGCATGAGATTCGGATCGGCGCGATCGTGCGGGCGCTCGACGGTCCCCTGGCTCCGATCGCCTGCGCATCGGTCACCGCCTATCGGCCCTGCGACGATTGCGCCGACCTCAAGACCTGCCCGGTCAGGCTCACCATGGTCGCCGCGCGGAACGCGATTGCGAGCGTGCTCGACCGTCGCACCCTCGCCGACATGCGCGCTCTCTCACCGGGCGAAGAGCTTGCGCTGATGTACGACATATAGCGGGACATCGGGGCGCGGATCGACAACCGCGAACGGCCGGCTAATCCGGCCAGGTAGCCTCGCATATTGGGGGATGTAGAGCGCCTTCACTGACGACCCACTCGACAGGGTAGCCAGTGCGACGGCGCCTCCAACAAGCGCCGGCTCTCCTCCGAAAACAGGCCGCCGCGTGGCCGGTTGACAACAGGCCGCCGTGATTGCAAGGCTCAAACAGGCACGAGAGGGAGGAGCGCCATGGCGAGCAAGAAGATCCTGATGCTGGTTGGCGAATTCAGCGAGGAATACGAAATATTTGTGTTCGAGCAGGCGATGCACGCCGTGGGCCACAAGGTCGACGTCGTCTGTCCCGACAAGAAGGCGGGCGACAACATCAAAACCTCGTTGCACGATTTTGAGGGCGATCAGACCTACACGGAGAAGCCCGGCCACCTTTACGGACTCAACAAGACTTTCGCCAAGGTGAAGCCCGAGGAATACGACGCGGTCTATGTCGCGGGCGGCCGCGGCCCCGAATATATCCGTATCGACAAGCGCGTGCAGGACATCGTGCGGCACTTCCATGAGTTCAGGGAAGCCGATCTTCACCATCTGCCATGGCGTCCAGGTGCTGATCGCCGTGGACGGCGTCGTGAAGGGAAGGCGAGTTGCGGCGCTGCAGTATTGCGAGCCGGAAGTGCGGCTGGCGGGCGGCATCTACGTCGACGTCGAGCCGACAGGAGCCTGCGTGGATGGCAATCTGGTTTCCGCCAAGGGCTGGCCCGGCTTGGCCGCCTTCATGCGCGAATGCCTGAAGGTCTTGGGGACAGAGATCCATCACGGCGAGACGCTCAAAGGCCGCGAGCGCAAGGCAGCCTGACGCGGCGCGGGCCGATCGCCCTATCGGCGATCGGCGACCTCGAAAAGCTCGGCGAGCTTACTGTTGACCGTGCTCGCCGCCTCCAGGTGCGGCATATGTCCGGCGTTCTCTATGCGGACAACTTTGACGGACGAGGGAAGTCCCTGCGCGGCTGCGGGATTGAGAATTGCGTCGCGCTCGCCCCACACGATCATGACCGGAACCCGATCCTCTTGGACGAGATCCCGGAAAGTCGCCGTCTGTCGACCTGACGGGAGGTTTCTGTCCGCGATCGTGCGGAGGGCCTCTTTTGCGCCCTCGATGCGTTTGAAGCGCAGCACACCCTCGACCATCTGGGACGAGACGAGGTCAGGGTCGCTCAAGAGAAGCTGAAGCGCCGCTTTGACGTCCTTCCGCTTCTGAGCGGCGATGAATCCCTCGACGAAGTCGGCATTGACGTGATCGTCGAAACCGACCGGCGCGACGCCAACAACCGAGGCGACCCGCTCGGGCTGATCCCGCAGGATCTGGAACGCGACCGCCCCGCCGAGCGAATGTCCGACGAGGTGGACTTTGTCGGCATGGGTCTCGTCGATGAGATCCACAACCGCTTGGGCAAGCTCGCGGATGTCGCCTGTGTTCAGGGTCTTGCTTGACTTGCCGTGACCGGGCAGATCGACCGCGTAAACTGGGCGAGCCTTCGCCAGCTCGTCGATGTTGAAAAGCCAGTTGTCGGAATCGCCGCCGAAGCCATGGATGAGCAAGACCGGCGTCGCTGAATTTTGCAAGCCAGCCGCCTTGAAGACCAGCGTCTTTCCGCCACGGTCCAACTTTCGCTCTACCGCCGCCCCTGCGGCTTCGGCGTCCGCGGGCGCCTCGACCACGAAACTGGCGACGAAGCTGTCGATGTCCGCGTCCGAGAC
Organism: uncultured Alphaproteobacteria bacterium; assembly: GCA_963806935.1. Classification (GTDB taxonomy): domain Bacteria; phylum Pseudomonadota; class Alphaproteobacteria; order Rhizobiales; family Beijerinckiaceae; genus Roseiarcus. Next base: position 20,354 of record CAWEAT010000041.1, on the reverse strand, counting down.
TGCAGCCGGCGCGAGGACCGCCAAGAGCGCCCCTACCGGCAGGACATCCCCCTCCTTCGCGACCAGACGACGCAAGGTCCCGGAAGTCGGGCTTTCGAACACGTTGGCGAGTTTTGACGTCTCGATCTCCGCGATCTCCTGTCCTTTCTCGATCTGGGATCCGTTCTGGACAAGCCATGAGGTCAGCGCGCCCTCCTCCATGGCGAGACCCCATTTCGGCATGACAATGGTTTGGATCTCGCTCATGCGGCGCGGCCTCGCGCCACCGCGAGGACGGCGTCGCGGATCTTGGCGGGACTCGGGACATAGATGTCCTCGAGCGACGCGGCGAACGGCACCGGCGTGTGTGGCGCCGTCACGGTCTTGATCGGCGCCTTCAGGTCGTCGAAAGCCTCCTCAGCCACGAGCCTGGCGATATCAGCAGCCATCGAACACCGAGGATGCGCTTCGTCGACGACGACGAGGCGACCCGTCTCGGCGACGCTGTCGAGGATCGTCTCCGTGTCGAGCGGGGAGGTCGTGCGCGGATCGATGACCGTCACGCCAATGCCCTCGCGCTTGAGTTCGTCGGCGACCTGATTGGAGAAATTCACCATGCGGCCGAAGGCGACGACGGTCACATCCTTCCCCTCACGGGTAATGTTCGCCTCGCCGAACGGGATGGAATAGCTCTCGTCGGGCACGTCTCCCGTGTCGTCGTACATGAGCTTATGCTCGAAGAAGATCACCGGATCGTCGTCCCGTATGGCCTGAATCAAGAGACCCTTGGCCTCGTATGGGGACGACGGCAGCACGACCTTGAGGCCAGGGATGTGGGTGAACAGCGGATAGAGGCACTGGCTGTGTTGCGAGGCCGCGCGAAAGCCAGCGCCGTACATTGTACGTATGACCAGGGGCGTGACCGCTTTGCCGCCGAACATGTAACGGAACTTCGCCGCCTGATTGAAGATCTGGTCGAAGCACACCCCCATGAAGTCGACGAACATGAGCTCGGCCACTGGCCTGAGGCCGGTCGCGGCTGCGCCCGCCGCCGCTCCGATGAACGCGCCTTCGGAGATTGGGGTGTCGAGTATGCGCTCGGCGCCGAACTCCGGATATAGGCCCTTTGTAACTCCAAGCGGGCCGCCCCAGGCGTCCTGTTCGCCCGGCGCGCCTGCGCCGCCTGAGACGTCCTCGCCCATCAGTATCACGCGCGGATCGCGCCGCATTTCGCTCGCAATCGCGTCCCGGATAGCTTCACGATAGGATTTCTTCGACACCAGAACCCCCTCAGTAATTCACGTAGACATCGGTCGCGAGATCGGCCGCGATCGGCGGCGGAGACGCTTCCGCGGCGACGACTGATTCGTCGATGAGCTTCGCGACCTCAGCTTCGACCGTATCGAGGTCTTTTCCTTCAAGGAGTCCCGCCGAGACGACCCGCTTTCGGAACGTCTTCAATGCGTCTTTCTCCTCCCGCACCTTGAGTCCCTCCTCGGGGAGGCGATAGGTCATCGCGTCCCCTTCAAAATGCCCATAGTAGCGGTACAGTCTGGCATGAATTAGCGACGGTCCGCCGCCATTGCGGGCTCGCTCGATCGCCTCGCGCGCGATGTCATAGACCGCAAAGAAATCGAAGCCGTCGACTTCGTGGCCCGGCATCCCGAAGCCGGCGGCGCGTCCGACCTGGCTGCCGCCGACCGAATACGAGCTCGAAGTCGCCTCGGCATAGCCGTTGTCCTCGACGACAAAGATCACAGGCAATTGCCAAACCTTGGCCAGATTGTAGGATTCGAGCGTTGTACCCTGGTTGGATCCGCCATCGCCCACGAACGCCACCGCGACGCCGCCCGTCTTGAGATACTTCGCGGTCAGCGCTGCGCCGCAAATCAGCGGGGGACCCCCGCCAACGATGCCGTTCGCGCCCATCATCCCCTTGGCGAGATCGGCGATGTGCATCGAGCCGCCCTTGCCGCCGCAGAGACCATCGCGCCGGCCAAAGATCTCCTTCATCATCCCGGTCACGTCGCAGCCCTTGGCGATACAATGGCCATGACCGCGATGGGTCGAAGCGATGACGTCGCGGTCGGTGAGTTGCGAGCAGACGCCCACCGCGGAGGCTTCCTCGCCCGCGTACAGGTGGACGAAGCCCGGAATCTTGCCTGCGGCGAATTCGTCGTGGACGCGATCCTCGAAGCGCCGAATCGTCGCCATGTTGCGATAGCACTCGAGCAGAAATTGCCTGCTGTGTTGCATGTTCCCTCCCCACGGTACGTCTTCTGGGTACACCGCCAAGTCTGGACGAAGCGGCTTACGTTCTAATGCCCATCCTAAACCCGAGCCGCTCGAATGCCTATCTCATTCCGAAGCCAGGCGCGTCTTGATGAATTCGGCCCTCGCGGGCGCGACCTCGCGGTTCTTGATCGCAACTCCCAATCGGGCGCCGCCCAGGTGTCCTAACCGCAGACGGAAAGGCTCGCCGAATTCGACCTCGCCGTCGCCGAGCGATCGGAAGCGTCCAGCCCGGCGTGGCCGGTCAGCGAAGCTGAACGAGGAGGATGGCGGGTCTCCTTATCGACTTCATGATTGTCTCCAAGCCGCGCGCGGACGTCAGGCTTTTGTCCATTGATCGCGGAGAAACTTGCCGCCGAACTGGTAGACTTCGTCGCGGCTTGGAAAGAAGTCGCGCCACACCCGTGTCGCTGCGGCCAAGTTCGGCAAGGCCCGTCCGAACGCCTCAATAACGCACCAGCCGTCGTACCCGCCTTGTTTGAGCGCCTTCATCGTCGCCGCCCAGGGGACGTGGCCCTTGCCGGGCGTTCCTCGGTCGTTCTCGGAGAAGTGCACATGATTGATGTGCGCGATGTTGGGAGCAATGACCCCGACGGGATCTTTCTCCTCGATATTGGCGTGGAACGTGTCGTAGAGGAGGCCGTAATTGGGCGCGTTCACCTGGCGCGCGAGTTCCGCAGAATCGGCGACCGTGTTGAGCATGTAGCATTCGAACCGGTTCAGCGGCTCGACCGAGAGCCTAATCTCGTTCCGCGCCGCATAGGCGGCCGCGTCCCTGTGCACGCTCGCAACGTTGGCGCGCTCGGCCGTCGTCGGCGGCTCGCCGGTGAAGACGCCGAGCGGCTGGTAGAACGGACCGCAGAGCGTCTCTCCCCCCGCCGCAGCCACACAGTCGATCGCCCATTTGAGATGCTGAAGCCCGGCAGCGCGCACCTGCGGATTGGCGCTCGCGCAATCGTGCTCGGCATCGGGAATGACTGTCACCGCGGTCGAACGCAGGCCGTTGTCGCGGATCGCCTGGCCGACTTTGCGGAAATGCTCAGGCGTCCCCTCGAAAATCGGCAGTTCCACGCCGTCGAACCCGGCCCGCTTGATGCTGGCGAAGTGAGAGAAATGTTCCTCGGTCAGGTGCGTCGACCACAGGAGCATGTTGAACCCCAAGAGCATTGTTCTCCCTTTCTTTTTTCTGGTTTGCGGCTGTCAGTTCTGGCTTCTGACGAGCGCCGTGAGAAGAACCGCCAACGCGATGGCTGCTCCGGCCACGCCCCAGACGAAGGGCTGAAGATAGAAGGGGTCGCCCGTCGCGGGCGCGATCGCGTTGACAAAAAAGGCGCCGTAGAGGTGCGCCGCGGATATGGAGATGAGCATTATAACGCAGAACGCGAGCGCTACGATGAGCGCGGCGACGACGAGCGAACGATAGGCGACTCCGGGCTTGCAAAGCGGAAGCAGGTTGTTGGCAAGGCCAGCGAAGACAACAAGCGCGCAGCCGATCCCGTAGAGTGTCAGGCTGAACGGCTGGAAAATGAGCGCGAGCGCCAGGATCCCGAGGCCAATCAAGGTCCATTCAAGGCGATAAGCGGCTGACGGGTTCATTACGGCGCCGGCTGTCGAGGAAGCGGGCCCTTCGTCGCTCATGAACGCACCGCTTTCCCGGAGTGGTCGAATACGTGCGTCTCTCGCGCCTCGGTGCGAAGCCTCAGCGCGTCTCCCGCCCTGACGCGGATTTCGCGAGCCACGACGATACGAATGTCGCTGCCGAGCGAGGTGCGGGCGTGAACCAAGGTTTCCGCACCCATGGGCTCGATCAATTCTGCTTTTCCCGCAATGGAATCGACGCCGGCCGCTTCGTCGAGGACGAGCGCTCTCGGCCGGATGCCGATGGTGACTTGGCCCCTCGCCAGCTTGGCCACCGCCGGATCGACGGGAAGGCGGATTGGTTGGCCGTCGATCGCGAAGCGGCCGTGCCCGTCCTCCACCCCTTCGAACTGCGCGTGGAGAAGGTTCATCTGCGGAGTTCCAATGAAGCTCGCGACGAAAGCGGTTGCGGGCCTGGCAAAGACCTCGTGCGCCGAGTTCGATCTGCTCGATCACGCCGTCGCGCATGATTGCAATCCGGTCCGCCATCGTCAGGGCCTCGAGTTGATCGTGGGTGACGATCACGGTGGCCTTGGCGAGGCCTCTCAGCACCCTCTTGATATCGCTGCGCATGGTCTGGCGCAGCTCGATATCAAGGCGACTTAAGGGTTCGTCGAACAGAAAACAGTTGGGCTCGCGCACCACCGCGCGCGCGACGGCGACCCGCTGCTTCTCCCCCTCCGAGATCTGGTTCGGCATCCGGTCGAGGACGGATTCCAACTGCAGCATCCGCGCCACCCGCGCAACACGCCCGGAGGCGGTTTGCGCGTCGAGCCGCTCGACATGCAGCGGGAACATAATGTTGTCGCGCACGGTCAGGGCTGGATAGAGCGCGTAGAACTGAAACACCATTGCAATGTTACGCTGGTCAGGCCTCAAGTCGTTCATGCGCTTGCCGGCTATGACAACATCGCCGGCACTCGCGCGCTCGAGGCCGGCAACAATGCGCAAAGTCGTGGTCTTGCCGCAACCGGAAGGGCCCAGAAGGCAAACGACCTCGCCTGCCGACACAGAGAGGCTCAAGTCTTTGACCGCGGTGAACGCGCCGAAATGCTTGGTGACGTTCCTGAGATCGATCGTCGACATCGGCGCTATCTCTTGACCGTTCCGAAGGTGACGCCGCGCAATAACTGGTTCTGAAGCGCGAAGGTCACGATGATGACGGGGATCAGGAACAGGGTCTCGATGGCCGCTAGCTGACCCCAGCGCACGCCAATATCGCCGCCGATCGTCTGCGACATCGCGACCGGAACGGTGCGCGTCTCAACTCCAGACAAAAGGAGGGCGAACAGGAATTCGTTCCAGGTGAGAATCAGTCCGAACACGGCGGTCGCGGCGAGCCCTGCCAGCACCTGCGGCAGGCAAATCTTGAAGAAGACGCGGACGTCCGATGAGCCGTCGAGGCGCGCCGCGTCCTCGACGTCGAGCGCGAGCTCGTCAAAAAAGCTCTTCATCATCCAGATCGCGAACGGCAGGTTGAACATCGTGTAGAGCGCGATGATCCCCACGTAAGTGCCGGCGAGATGCGTCACGCGGAACATGATGAAAATGGGAATGATGACCACTATCGCAGGCAGCATGCGCGTCGTCAGGATCATGAAGAGATAGGTGTCGTTGCCCTTCAGCGGATAGCGCGAGAAGCCGAAGGCGGCCACCGTGCCGATCGCCAGCGCAAGCAGCACGCTGACACCGGAGATGAAAAGTGAGTTGAAGAAATAGAGCGCAAAACCGGTGTTCACCACTGGGCCGCCGACGGAATAGGCGCGGCTGAACACCTGGGCGAAATTTTCGAGCGTTGGGGTGAAGAAGAACTTGGCCGGCACCGCCAGCGCGTCCTCATAGGTCTTGAACGAGGTGAGGATGATCCAGAACACCGGAAAGAAGTAGATGATGCTGACGATCGCCGCGAAAAGCGTGCGTCCCCATCCCGCGTCGCCCACGCCTCGCGATGATCGACGTGCGCGCGCCGCGTCGATCAGTTGCCGGAAGGGTCCGACTGACGCTTGGAGGCTGGCGGAATTTGCGGCCGTGTCGGTCATGATGGCGCAGCTTCCTTGGCGCGTTGGGTCGCGAAATAGAGGTAGAGGTTGGTGAGCACGATCACCGTGAAGAGCAAGATGTAGGCGAGCGCGGTCGACTCGCTCGTCTTATTGTTTTCGAACGCGATTCGGTAGACGCGCAGCGCGATTGTCTCAGTCGCTGTTCCCGGGCCGCCATTGGTCAGAAGGAAGACGAGATCGAAGAGCTTGAAGGCCTCGATCGTACGGAAAAGCAGCGCGAGCAGCATGAGGCCGCGAACATACGGGAACGTGATCGACCAGAACTGCCGCCATGCAGACACACGGTCGATGGCCGCGGCTTCATAGAGATATTTTGGCACGCTCACGAGCCCGGCAAGCACGAGCAACATCACAAAGGGCGACCACATCCAGGCATCGGCGAAAACGATGCCGATGCGCGAGCCCCACACCGTGTTCATCAAAATGAACGGCTGGCCGGTGACCAGGCGCACGGCCTGCGACAGGAGCCCGAAGGTCGGATCGTAGTAGTAGCGGAAGAATGCCCCGACCGCGACGAAGGACAGCATCATCGGCGTTAGAACGAGGATCAGCAGGAAGCGCCGCAGCGGGAACTGCTTCGAAAACAGCAGCGCAAGCAGAAAGCCGACGATCATCTGCGCCGTGACCGTCATGAAGGCGAGGATGATGGTGTTGTGCAGCCGGTCCCAGATTTCGGGGTCGCTAAGGACGTTGGCGTAGTTTTCGAGGCCGACCCAGGTCGGGGCGCGCGCTCGATTCGAACGATAGTTGAAGAACGACAGCCCGAATGACCAAAGGAGCGGGAAGACGTTCATCAGAAACAGCAGCGCCAGGGCCGGCGCCACGAGCAACCCCCCGATGTAGCGGCCCCATGCATTGACGATCACCGTCGCAGCGAACAAGGCCGCGAGCGCCGCCGACGCCCAGAAGGAGTATTTCGGCGGCAGCAGCGGGATCGCAATCGCCATGCCGACGAGGAAAACGAAGAGGCCGCCGCGCCAGTTGTCCCAGCGCGGAGCGATCAGCCGCTGCAAGAACGGAGCGGGTTCGGGAAAGTCGGTAGTCGTCATCATGCGTCAGCCGGGTGATGCGCCTGGGTGGGAAGTCAGGTGTGAAACAGCCGGCCACAAGATGTGAACAAGGCTTGAGTGCGCGCCGCCCCGGAGGGCGACGCGCTTGCGGGTTCCTTTAAATAGGCCCGCTACTTGATGCGGCCCGCCTCTTTCAAGGTTTTCTCCTGGAAGTTGGCGATGTTGTCGAGCGTGGTCTTGGCGTCCTGCTGACCCGTGACTGCCTTGGTGTACTCTTCCTGTTGCTGGGTCAGGAGTTCGAAGAACTCGGGGATGTGCCAGAAGTCCTTCTGCCAATCGAGGCTTTCGGCCCAGGTGCGGTTCCACGGACGGAAGGTCACGTAGCTCGGGTCCGTATAAACGGACTTGAGCGCGCTTTGCCCACCAGCCTTGGCGTAGGCGATCTGAGTGTCCTTCGACAGCCACCACTTCACGAAGTCGAGCGCCTCCTTGTTCTGGGCGTCCGTGTTCCAGGTCATCAGAACGAAAGGCTGACCGCCGATCACCGACCAGCGCTCGATTCCCTTGTCGGTCTTGAGGCCCGGCAACTGGGCGAAGTCGATCTTGTCGGCGACCTTCGACGTGTCCGGATGGATGGAGCTTTCCGCGAATCCGATCCACTCGAGGTTGCTCGCCACCTTCCCGGCGCGGAAGAGCTCATCCGTCTTGAAGATGTCGAGGTTGCCGGTCGTGCCTTCCGGCGGCATATACTTCACGAACGACAGCAGGTGCTCGAACGACTTCACCGCCTCGGGCGAGTTCATAACGCCGATCGCATGCGCGTTCGGCTGCTTGGTCTCGTCCCAGATGTCGCCGCCGTGCTGCCAGAGGAACTCGTAGGCCGAGGTGGTGAAGAAGTCGTAGCCTTTGCCGACCTGGAACTCGACGCCGAAGAAGTCGTCATCGAGCGGCTTACCCATCAGCATCTCGCCCTTCTTGCGGTGGAAAAACTCGCCGAAGTCGCGATAGTTGTCCCAGGTGATCTGGTCCATCTCTGCGGCCGTGCAGGGCAGCTTGTACTTGTATTTCTCCATGAAGTTCTTCTGCTCGGTCGGATCGCAGAAGACGTCCTTGCGGAAGTAGTTGACGACCAGGTCAGGCATCTGCGGGAAGCCGTAAAGCTGGTCGGATTTGTAGGGATAGGTCGAATACGAGGCCTTGACCGCCGGATGGAGGTCCTTGAAGACGGCCTGCAGGCCCGGGTCCGCGTCGACATACTTGTTGATGTTGAGGTAGTAGCCGCCCTCGATGAAGGCGCCGAGCCATTGGCTGTCCGAGACCGCCATATTGTACTTCTTCTCGCCCGAGGTGAGCGAGGCGTTGAGGCGGGTGTAGTAGTCCGGCCATGGGATGAAGTCGACGTCGAGCGTCACCTTGTTGCCGGACGGCGGCTTGTAGCTCTTCTCGAACAGGTCCTTCATGATGTGGGTCGGCGGCCAGTCGGGCACCGCCATCTTGAGCGTCACATCTTCAGCAAAGGCCGGCGCGATCGCGATCCCGGCGGCGGCCGCGAAGGCCGCTGCGGCGAGGCCGCCCATCATGCTTGTACTCAGTTTCATTTCCCTTCCTCCCTTGGCGCGTTTGCTCGCGCCTCCATTATCGGCCGATGGCCGAACCGTCGTGACCTCTGAACAGATAGATCTTCCCTGGGTCAATGATAATCGGAAGCTTGTCGCCTTCCTTGATCTTCACCGCCCGCGCCTCCGGCAGGACCATGCGAAGCGGCTGATTGTGGGCGAGAAGCGAGACGATCGTGATGTCACCCAAAGGCTCGAGCTGCTGTACGATCGGTTCGCTCGAGGCGGATGAGCCATCGGCGAGGCGGATGTCGGACGGCCGGACGCCGAGCGAGACGGGCTCTCCCGCGGCGAGCGGCGCGGCGAGCGGGGGACGGTCCAATCGGCCGTAGGGCGTCTCGAGGCTCAACCCGTCGCCCCCCACTCTGACGTCGAAGATGTTCATGTGCGGCGAGCCGATCTTGCCCGCGACGTACCGGTCGACTGGCCGTTCGTAGAGATCGTCCGGCGTGCCCTGTTGAACTGCGCGGCCGGCCCTGAGGACCGCGATCTCCTCGCCCATCGAAAGCGCCTCGAGCTCGTCGGGCGTCGCGTAGACGACCGTCATGCCGAACTGGCGGTGCAGCCGCTTGAGCTCTGCGCGCATGTCGTGCCTGAGCTTGGCGTCGAGGTTGGTCAGAGGCTCGTCGAGAAGCAGAATTCCAGGCGTTCGGATCAGCGAGCGGCCGAGGGCCACGCGCTGCTGCTCGCCTCCCGAGAGCGTCGCCGGCTTCTGCTCTAGCCGATGCGCAAGCTTGAGCATGTGAGCCATCTCGCGAACCTGCCTGGTGACGTCGCTCGACGGGAGGCCGTCCTCAATCAACGGATAGGCGAGGTTCTTGAAGACGGTCAGATGGGGATAGAGGGCGAACGACTGGAACACCATCGACACGCCGCGGCCCTTGATCGGGGCGTCGGTTACGTCGCGATCCCCGATGCGTATCGATCCGCTGTCCGGTCGAACGAGTCCAGAAACGGCCCTCAAGGTCGTGGTTTTACCAACGGCGCTCGGCCCGAACAGCACGAAGAATCGGCCCGCGGGGACGTCGAGGTTGAGGCCGTCAAGGGCGCGCACCTTGTCGTAGGTTTTGGTGATCCCCGAAAGGGACAGCGCAACCGCCTTTCCACCCATCTGCGTTTCGAACTCCCTTTTTCGCTTTGGTTTGTTGCGCCGACCGCCCGGCGGAACTCCGGGCCGCGCCGCGCGCTTCCGGCCGGCCCGCTCTAGGGCCTCTCCCACGCGCCGCTCTGCGCGGAGCGCAGCACGGCGTCTGTCACCCGGTCGGTGGCGAGCGCATCCCTGAAGGTTGGCGCCGCCGCCTTTCCGGAGGCGAGTCCCTCGAGAAAGTCGGCCACCTGGTGAACGAAGGTGTGTTCGTAGCCGATCTGTAAGCCCGGCACCCACCAACGGCTCATATACGGATGATCGCTATCGGTGATGTGCAGCGACCTCCAGCCGCGCACGATCCCCTCGTCGCGGTGATCGAAATACTGCAGGCGATGCAGATCATGCAGGTCCCAGAAGATCGAGGCGTGTTCGCCGTTGATCTCGAATGTATAGAGCGCCTTATGGCCGCGCGCGTAGCGCGTCGCCTCGAAGCTCGCCAGCGAGCCGTTGGCGAAGCGCGCGAGAAAGAGGCTCGCGTCGTCGATTCCGACCGGCTCGACCTTTCCAGTCAGGTTATGCATCCGCTCCTTGACGAAGGTCTCGGTCATGGCGGTGACTTTATCGATGCCTCCGTTGAGCCAGAGCGCGGTGTCGATGCAATGCGCGAGCAGGTCTCCGGTCACACCGCTGCCCGCGACGCCAACGTCCAGACGCCAGAGGCCCGTCCCTCCTTGAGGAAGGTCCTTCGAAATGGTCCAGTCTTGCAGGAATTTCGCGCGATAGTGATAGATGCGTCCGAGCCGGCCGTCATCGATGAGCTGCTTCGCCAGGGTCACCGCCGGCACGCGCCGGTAATTGTACCAGACCATGTTTTGAACTTTGGCGCGCTCGACTGCTTCCGTCATCTTGACGGATTCGGCCGCGTTACGGCCGAGCGGCTTTTCGCACATGACCATCTTGCCCGCCGCGGCGGCTGCGAGCGCGATCTCCGCATGCGTGTCGTTGGGAGCGGCGATGTCGATAAGATCGATATCTTTCCGTTCGACGAGCTTGCGCCAATCGGTTTCGGCGGTCTCGTAGCTCCACGTCTCGGCGAAGCTCGCGACCTTCTCCTTGTCCCGCCCGCACACGGCCTTGAGCACCGGCTCGTAGCCGACGTCGAAGAACTGGTTGACCTTCCCGAATGCGTTCGAATGCGTCCGGCCCATGAAGCCGTAGCCAACCATTCCAACGTTCAGCTTCTTTCGCCGAGCCATCCTGTTTTCATTTCCTCCCGCTCATGTCTTTCGCCCTATTGGCTCCAGCCGTGGGCCGCGCGCACCGCCACCATCGCGCCCAGAATGTCGTCCCATGTCTTCTGCTTCATCATTTCGGAGTTCGGAAACATACAGCCGTCCCAGCAGATATGTTTGCAGACTTTGGTGAGGTCGCCCTTGTCGTCGCGAAGCCAGAAGCCCGCGTGATAGGTGATATCGAGCTTTCCGTTCGGATCGCCGACCATGCAGTGGCGTCCCGTCTTTTCGTGAGAGCCTTCGCCTTTGACGGTTGCATCGTTCTGGGCGACGTGGAAGTCGATCGTCCACGGCCGCAGCGCGTGCGCAACCTCCTTCAGGGCGCCGTCGAGCGTCTTGCGGTCCTTCCAATCGTAGTCCTTCGGCAGGATGCGGTGCTCAGGCGCGTTGTAACCCATCGTGTAGAGCATCGTATGCGCCATGTCGGCCTGAAAGCCGAGGGTTTTTGGCCGGCCGACCATCTCCAGAAGCTCCACCATGTGCTTCCAGCTGTGCATGCCGCCCCAGCAGATTTCGCCCTCCGCGGCAAGGCGCTCGCCATAGTGCTCCGCAGTGTCGCAGGCCTCGCTGAAGGTCTTGGCGATCGCCTTCTGGCTCTCGGCGGGATGGGCCGCCCAATCGTGCACTCCGGTCGCCGAATCAATCCGAACGACGCCTGTCTGGCGAATTCCAATCTCGCGGAGTTGGCGCGCGATGCGGCAGGCTTTGTCGACCATTGTCAGAAAGTGCTTGCGCTCCTCCGCGGACCCCATGGCCGAGCCGCCGCCGACCGGCGGCCACACCGGCGCGACCACAGAGCCGACCGCAAGCCCATATCCGGAGATCTTCTCGGCGAGGCGCTCGATGTCGTCCTTGGTCGAATCAATCGACGTGTGCGGATCGGCAAGAAAAAGGTCGACGCCCTCGAACTTGGCGCCATTGGCCCGAGCGGCGGCCGTCAGCCTCAGCATGGTGTCGAGGTCGATGGGCGGCTCCGAGTCTGGCCCCTTCCCGACCAGTCCCGGCCACATGGCGTTGTGGAGTTTCGGGTAAATATTGCCCGGCACGCGTTTTCCCTCCATTCGTCGCTTCGGATCAAAGCCCGAACGCAGTAGCCCAGCAGCGTCGCTGATCTGGCCTGCTTGTCGTCGTCGGCCACACTAGTATCATCGGTGGAAAAAGAAGCAAGGCGAGGCGATGCGAATGTCTCGCGACGCGGCGGTTCGACGGCGAATCTCGCGCTGCGCCACGTCGGCGAAACGCATGCTCTTGCCGGCGAACGTTTCGCCGGCAAGCCAATTAAAGAACTGTGTCGAGCGTGGCCTGCAAAGGCCGGACGCGGCGCGGCGAGATGTGCGAGGGAGCGATAGGAAGCGCGCCGGAGTGCGAGGAGGCGGCGCTCAATGGGTCGAAAGAATCTGTCGACAATTGAACAGGCAATTGGAATGCGTCTGCCGACTGGGACTTTGGCTCCGCCGTTCCCTCGATCGGCGAACGCAATCGGCGAAAACGTCTTTTGATGCCGGGAGGAGCGCTCGCGGCGGAAACGGTTCCCGTATAACGATCGGCGGGGTCCGCCTTGAGCGGCTGTTCCCTTTGCCCGCTGGTCGACTTCTTTCGACGCCATGCGGGCGGTCTCAGTGGCGCGTTGGAGAACTCGCTTCCGCGAAGGCCGCGCGTCCGATGAGCTGGTTCGCTGCGTAAGTCGCGCATGGCTTCCAGTAAGCTCATCCGCACTTTCACTGATTGTCGCCGCGAGTCGCACGGTTTAGCCCCGTCGCACGAGGCGGTCAGGACCACGTCTCGATGCAGGCAAGCAATCTCGCCTCCTGCCCGCAGACGATTTGGCGGCAATGATCCCCGTCGGGCGAAACTGACGGGCGGAATGCTAAGGATGGTTGCGGGGGCAGGATTTGAACCTGCGGCCTTCAGGTTATGAGCCTGACGAGCTACCGGGCTGCTCCACCCCGCGTCAGAAGGTCTTAGGCGCGCGGCGACATGGCCAAACGCCTATTCGTGAAGAGGAAGTTGTCCGTTCTTTGCAGGCCTGGCGACGACCTACTCTCCCATGTCTTGAGACAGAGTACCATCGGCGCTAAGGCGTTTGACGGCCGAGTTCGGGATGGGATCGGGTCTTATCACCTTGCAAAGGCCACCAGGCCGGCAAAGAACGGTGAAGCAAAACTGGCTTTTCATTTTTTCTGATTCAAAGCGAGTGCTTTGAAAGTCTCGCGCCTTGGCGACGAGAGCAATCAAGTCGAACGAGCGATTAGTACCGGTCAGCTTCACGCGTCACCGCGCTTCTACATCCGGCCTATCAACGTGGTGGTCTTCCACGGCTCTTCAGGGAGAACTTGTTTTGAGGCTGGTTTCCCGCTTAGATGCCTTCAGCGGTTATCCATTCCGTATATAGCTACCCTGCACTGCGGCTGGCGCCACAACAGGTCCACCAGAGATACGTTCACCCCGGTCCTCTCGTACTAGGGGCAAATCCTCTCAATTCTCCGACACCCACGGCAGATAGGGACCAAACTGTCTCACGACGTTTTGAACCCAGCTCACGTACCACTTTAATCGGCGAACAGCCGAACCCTTGGGACCTTCTCCAGCCCCAGGATGTGATGAGCCGACATCGAGGTGCCAAACACTCCCGTCGATATGGACTCTTGGGGAGTATCAGCCTGTTATCCCCGGCGTACCTTTTATCCGTTGAGCGATGGCCCACCCACGCGGGACCACCGGATCACTATGACCGACTTTCGTCTCTGCTCGACTTGTTTGTCTCGCAGTCAGGCTGGCTTATGCCATTGCACTCTAACGACCGATTTCCGACCGGTCTGAGCCAACCATTGCGCGCCTCCGTTACTCTTTGGGAGGCGACCGCCCCAGTCAAACTACCCACCATGCGTTGTCCCGGCCCCGGATGACGGGGCGCGGTTAGACATCCATGAAGTCAAGGGTGGTATTTCAAGGGTGGCTCCACACGAGCTGGCGCCCATGCTTCCAAGCCTACCACCTATCCTACACATGACTTAACGAATGCCAACGCAAAGTTATAGTAAAGGTGCACGGGGTCTTTCCGTCTGACCGCAGGAACCCCGCATCTTCACGGGGACTTCAATTTCACTGAGCTGACGTTGGAGACAGCGGGGAAGTCATTACGCCATTCGTGCAGGTCGGAACTTACCCGACAAGGAATTTCGCTACCTTAGGACCGTTATAGTTACGGCCGCCGTTTACCGGGGCTTCAATTCAAGGCTTGCACCTCTCCTTTTAACCTTCCGGCACCGGGCAGGCGTCAGACCCTATACGTCATCTTGCGATTTCGCAGAGCCCTGTGTTTTTGTTAAACAGTTGCCACCCCCTGGTCTGTGCCCCCCCGACAAGCTTGCGCTCACCGAGGGCCTCCTTATTCCGAAGTTACGGAGGTAAATTGCCGAGTTCCTTCAACGTCATTCTCTCAAGCGCCTTGGTATACTCTACCTGTCCACCTGTGTCGGTTTCGGGTACGGTCAAATGCAGGGGCTATTTCCTGGAACCTCGTCGCCGCCCGGTCAATCCAGTAAGACCGAACGACATAAGAGATCCGTCACCACCTGCAGGCTCACGAATATTAACGTGATTCCCATCGACTACGCCTTTCGGCCTCGCCTTAGGGACCGGCTAACCCTGCGAAGATTAACTTTACGCAGGAACCCTTGGACTTTCGGCGACACTGTCTTTCACAGTGTTTGTCGTTACTCATGTCAGCATTCGCACTTCCGATGCCTCCAGGAGGCCTCACGGCTCTCCCTTCATCAGCGAACGGAACGCTCCGCTACCGCGTCTTGCGACGCCCAAAGCTTCGGCTCATGGCTTGAGCCCCGTTACATCTTCGGCGCAGAAACCCTTAGATTTAGACCAGTGAGCTGTTACGCTTTCTTTAAAGGATGGCTGCTTCTAAGCCAACCTCCTGGTTGTTTTGGGATTTCCACATCCTTTCCCACTTAGCCATGAATTGGGGGCCTTAGCTGTTGGTCTGGGTTGTTTCCCTCTCCACAATGGACGTTAGCACCCACTGTGTGGCTCCCGAGAATGACTTCCAGGTATTCGGAGTTTGGTTAGGTTTGGTAGGGTTTTGGCCCCCCTAGCCCATCCAGTGCTCTACCCCCTGGAGCCTCATCTCGAGGCTATACCTAAATATATTTCGCGGAGAACCAGCTATTTCCGAGTTTGGTTGGCCTTTCACCCCTAATCACAAGTCATCCGAGTCTTTTTCAACAGACACCGGTTCGGTCCTCCAGCAGGTGTTACCCTGCCTTCAACCTGCTCATGACTAGATCACTCGGTTTCGGGTCTAAAGCATCGAACTGAACGCCCTGTTCAGACTCGCTTTCGCTACGCCTCCGCCTATCGGCTTAAGCTTGCTCGATACTTTAAGTCGCTGACCCATAATACAAAAGGTACGCCGTCACCCTTGCGGGCTCCGACTGTTTGTAGGTATCCGGTTTCAGGAACTGTTTCACTCCCCTCGTCGGGGTGCTTTTCACCTTTCCCTCACGGTACTTGTTCGCTATCGGTCGCTGAGGAGTACTTAGGCTTGGAGGGTGGTCCCCCCATGTTCAGACAGGATTGCACGTGTCCCGCCCTACTCGAATCTCCTTCTCGAACCCTATTCATACGGGGCTGTCACCCGCTCCGGCCCGGCTTTCCAACCGGTTCTGATAGATCCAAAAAGAAGCATTGGCCTGGTCCGCGTTCGCTCGCCACTACTAACGGAGTCTCGTTGATGTCCTTTCCTCCGGGTACTGAGATGTTTCAGTTCCCCGGGTTCGCTCTTATTCTCCTATGAATTCAGAGAATAAGTACCTTCTGCTGATCTCTGTTGGTCCAAAGATCGCTGAACTCCGCCCGAAGACAGAATGCAGCCGACCCGCCTCGACCCGAAGCGCGCCCCTGTGCGGGATCGCTTCGCGTCGTCGACGCGCCTCTTCGGAGCAACAGAGATCGAAGGTGGGTTTCCCCATTCGGAAATTCACGGATCAAAGCCTGTTCGCGGCTCCCCATGACTTATCGCAGCGTACCACGTCCTTCATCGCCTCTCAGCGCCAAGGCATCCACCAGATACCCTTAAGACACTTGATTGCTCTCATCGCCAAGGCGCGCGTTCTTGTTCGCTCGATCGATTCGGCTCGATCAGGCAAACGCGCTCCCTGGCTTGAAAAGACCAGTTTTGCTTCAAGCGCATCCGGGGACATGAGCGGTCAGGCTCCAAATCCACGACTGGTTGCTCGAGAGACAAGATGATGGCGCGGCGTTTTTTCGCCGTCGGATCCTCACGGACCGTCGGCTTCGCCTCGCCCCACCCGGTCTTCGACCGAATGCGCTTCCTCTTCACAATGTCAGAGATCGAGGGCCGGAAGACACGGCGGAGAATGAACTCCCTGTCGCCGGCCCTCTGGCCTTCGTCACGCCAAGCGCTTGCGCGCTCGACGAAACTGATAAATCACATCGGAAAGGAATAGGAGCGCTTCAATCCGCTCGACACGTCGTCAAGACCTTGGCGGCCCAGACTTTGGTGGAGCCAGACGGGATCGAACCGACGACCTCATGCTTGCAAAGCACGCGCTCTCCCAACTGAGCTATGGCCCCGTTTCAAGACCCGCCGGCGCCCAAAGCCTGTGGTGGGCCTGGGAGGACTTGAACCTCCGACCTCACGCTTATCAAGCGCGCGCTCTAACCAACTGAGCTACAAGCCCGGTCGAAAGAAGAAGTCCCACGCCCGTCCAAGGCTTTCACAGCCGATCGGGTCGCAAGTCTTCCATATCCTTATCAGAAAGAGAGACGAAGGCGGCGCGGTCCCGCAAAATGCGGCCTGACTGGCCGCTTGATTCTGAGCCGGATGACAAACCGTCAGACAAGGGCAAGCCCAAGTCTTTGGTTGATGTCTCCGAATCCAGAAAGGAGGTGATCCAGCCGCAGGTTCCCCTACGGCTACCTTGTTACGACTTCACCCCAGTCGCTGACCCTACCGTGGCCGGCTGCCTCCTTGCGGTTAGCACGCCGTCTTCGGGTAAAACCAACTCCCATGGTGTGACGGGCGGTGTGTACAAGGCCCGGGAACGTATTCACCGCGGCGTGCTGATCCGCGATTACTAGCGATTCCAACTTCATGCACTCGAGTTGCAGAGTGCAATCCGAACTGAGACGGCTTTTCGAGATTTGCTAAGGGTCGCCCCTTCGCCTCCCGCTGTCACCGCCATTGTAGCACGTGTGTAGCCCAGCCTGTAAGGGCCATGAGGACTTGACGTCATCCCCACCTTCCTCCGGCTTATCACCGGCAGTCCCCCTGGAGTGCCCAACTGAATGATGGCAACTAAGGGCGAGGGTTGCGCTCGTTGCGGGACTTAACCCAACATCTCACGACACGAGCTGACGACAGCCATGCAGCACCTGTGTTCCCGGCCCCGAAGGGAAGATCGCATCTCTGCAATCCGTCCAGGACATGTCAAAAGCTGGTAAGGTTCTGCGCGTTGCTTCGAATTAAACCACATGCTCCACCGCTTGTGCGGGCCCCCGTCAATTCCTTTGAGTTTTAATCTTGCGACCGTACTCCCCAGGCGGGATGCTTAAAGCGTTAGCTGCGCCACTGAAGAGCAAGCTCCCCAACGGCTAGCATCCATCGTTTACAGCGTGGACTACCAGGGTATCTAATCCTGTTTGCTCCCCACGCTTTCGCGTCTCAGCGTCAGTTCCGGGCCAGTGAGCCGCCTTCGCCACTGGTGTTCTTGCGAATATCTACGAATTTCACCTCTACACTCGCAATTCCACTCACCTCTCCCGGACTCAAGATCTCCAGTATCAAAGGCAGTTCCAAGGTTGAGCCTTGGCATTTCACCCCTGACTTAAAGACCCGCCTACACGCGCTTTACGCCCAGTAATTCCGAACAACGCTAGCCCCCTTCGTATTACCGCGGCTGCTGGCACGAAGTTAGCCGGGGCTTCTTATCTCGGTACCGTCATTATCGTCCCGAGCGAAAGAGCTTTACAACCCTAAGGCCGTCATCACTCACGCGGCATGGCTGGATCAGGCTTGCGCCCATTGTCCAATATTCCCCACTGCTGCCTCCCGTAGGAGTTTGGGCCGTGTCTCAGTCCCAATGTGGCTGATCATCCTCTCAGACCAGCTATCGATCGTCGCCTTGGTGAGCCGTTACCTCACCAACAAGCTAATCGAACGCGGGCCAATCCTCCGGCGATAAATCTTTCGCCTCTCAGCCGTATCCGGTATTAGCTCAAGTTTCCCTGAGTTATTCCGAACCGGAGGGTATGTTCCCACGCGTTACTCACCCGTCTGCCACTCCCGTATTGCTACGAGCGTTCGACTTGCATGTGTTAAGCCTGCCGCCAGCGTTCGTTCTGAGCCAGGATCAAACTCTCAAGTTGAATTGAGATCTTTGTCCTGACTGGTCACTTCAGCGCCCCGAAGGTAGGGGCGCTGTATTCTTGACGAGTTCCAAACACATCCGCTTCAAAAGAGGTTTGCGGCCTGCCCGCCTCACGACGGTCTGACCACGCTCCTTCAAAGCGCGATGAATTTTTGAAACGTGACCGTCAGTTGTCTCTTCGGACTCAAACCGCCAGATCCGGCTTCTTAGCTCACGCCAAGAACCCGACCCAACGATCGAAGTCCCGCAAGGACCCCGCCGCCCACGTCTCTCTTCCTTCCGATGCGATTGTCAAACAGCGAGGAGCCAGAAGCTCCCTGAGCAAAAACCAAACCCGACGGCGCCGCCGCCAAAGCTCAGTTCGAGCTCAAAACTCATATTGCCGTACTGACGCACGGCAGGAACGACCGAAAATCCTCCGCCCCCGCCTCACAGCAGGGAGGAGTGCGCCCGGAAAATTCCGTGACCCGCCGCTCGGCCGCTCTGAAAGGGCGCCAAGCCGTTGGGAGAGGCGCATATAGGCCGCGGTGAAGTTTCTGTCAACGGACTTTCACAAAGAAATTCCCGGCTGTGGATTTCTTCGTCCCTTCGCGCCGTTTCACGTGCATTTTCATGCCCCCGCGCGGCCGCAGCGTAATACGCTGCTGAGGCATCACGGCCTGCCCCGCGACCAGATCGAAGCGGAAGGCGCGCAGGAGATTGGCGAGGATAATGATCCCCTCCTGCATTGCGAACGCCATGCCGATGCAGACCCGCGGTCCGGCGCCAAACGGGATATAGGCGAAGCGGTCGATCCGGTCTCGATTTTCGCCCAGGAATCGCGACGGATCAAAGGCGTCCGGGCTGTCCCACAAACCGCGCCGCCGGTGCAGGACATAGGGCGAGACCGAGATCACCGCGCCGGCGGGAATATGGACGCCCGCGAGCTCGTCGTCGGCGATCGCCTGGCGACTGAGCATCGCCGCGGGCGGATAGAGGCGCATCGCTTCCTCGAAAATGGCCCGCAACGTCTCGCATTCTTCGGCTGCAGCCGGCCGCTCCGGATCGAACGACTGTTCGGCCTCCGCCTCCGCCCGTTCGCGCCACTCGGGCGATTGGGACAAGAGGTAGAGGGTCCACGTCAATGCGTTCGCGGTCGTTTCATGCCCGGCAAGGATGAAGGTCAGGATGTTGGCGCGCATGTCCTCGTCGGACATGCCGCGGCCGCTTTCGGGATCCTGCGCCGACAGAAGAAGGGTCAGCAAGTCTCTTGGAGCCTCCGCGCCGCCGTCGATCAACGCCCGGCGATGGCCGATGATGTCATCGACCGCCTGGGCGAAAAACATCAGCGCCGGACGGCCGCGACGGCGCCCAAACCGCGGCAGAAAGCTGGGCGCGCCCACAAGATCGAGCGGGTCGAGCCTGCCGATGGTGTCGAAGTAGTTTGTCACCGAGCGCTGGAATGCGCTCGGCTCGCGCCCGAGGCCTTGCGAAAACAGCGTCTGCTCCAGCACTTCGAGGGTTATCCGCGACATCAACGCGCCGACCTCGGTCACGGCGCCGTCGCGCCTCGGACCCAGGCGCTCGACGGCGGCTTGCGCAACTCGCTGCATGGCGGGGGCAAACTCGGCGACCTGCCGCGGCGAAAAGAGAGGGGCGAGCGCGCGCCGCTGCGTCCGCCAATGCTCGCCCTCGCTGGTCAGGAGCCCGCTGCCGAGACCCGGCCGCAAGACCCGAAGTTGAAGGTCGTCCTTGCGGTAGTTGGCGGAGTTGTCGAGAAAGATGCGCCGGACCGCGACCGGATCATGGGCTGCGCCCCGCAGGCCCAGAACGGTGCGGCCGAGCGACACGGGCCGTTCGAAATCCGCCTCGGACCAGATCTCGATCGGATTTCGCCGAAGGGTCAGAATGAGCGAGAGCGCGCTGCGAGGCTTGTCGGGCCGTCGCGGAAACGGCGGGACAAAGGGCCTAGAAGCCTGGGAAGCAACCGGCATG
>CAWEAT010000040.1:0-85710 GCA_963806935.1 uncultured Alphaproteobacteria bacterium | reverse complement strand
GTCAACGCCGTGCTCGGCATCGTGCATATCGCTTCCGCATGGAGCATTTTGGGCGCTCTGAGCCCGCTGGCCGGTTTGGGCTTCATCCACGCCCATGGCGCGATCGGGTTCATCGTGCTCGGCGCCGTTTTTCTTGCCGTGACCGGAGCGGAAGCGCTCTACGCCGATATGGGCCATTTCGGGCGGCGACCGATCCAGGCGGCATGGCTGTTCATCGTTCTGCCGGCGCTGGTGTGCAACTATCTCGGCCAGGGGGCGCTCATTCTCAACGACCCCAAGGCGGTCGAGAACCCGTTCTACCTGCTCGCCCCGGGCTGGGGTCTGGTGCCGCTCATTCTGCTGTCGACCGCCGCCACGGTGATCGCCAGCCAGGCGGTGATCACCGGCGCCTTTTCGCTCGCCAGCCAGGCGATCCAGCTCGGATTGCTGCCGCGCCTCGAAATCGTCCACACCTCCCCGACCCAGGAGGGCCAGATTTTCATCCCGCGGGTCAATCGGGTGCTGCTGATCGGCGTTCTCGGTCTGGTGCTGCTGTTCCGCTCTTCCGACGCGCTCGCCAACGCCTACGGCATCGCGGTCTCGGGCACGATGGTGGCGACGACGTCGCTTGCTTTCTTTGTCGTGTGGAAGCTGTGGCGATGGCCGCTCTGGGCCGCTCTGACCCTCACCGGCGCGTTCCTTTCGATCGACATCGGCTTCTTCATCGCCAATCTGTATAAAGTCATGGAGGGCGGATGGGTGCCGCTCACCCTCGGCGCAGCGATGTTCATTGTGATGTGGACCTGGTCGCGCGGCAGCGCGATTCTCCTGGCCCGCACCCATCGGGACTCGATCCCGACCCTGGACCTGATCAAGATGCTCGAGAAATCGAAACCGGTCCGGGTTCCGGGAACGGCGGTCTTCCTCACCAACGATCCGACCTCGGCTCCGTCTTCGCTCATGCACAACCTTAAACATAACAAGGTGCTGCATGAGCGCGTGGTGCTATTGAACGTGCGCACCGAGACCACCCCGCGCGCGGCCCCCGCGAGCCGCTTTGAGATGACCAGCCTGTCGCCCGACTTCATGCTGGTCACACTTCATTTCGGCTATATGGAGCAGCCGCATATTCCCCGCGCGTTGGCTGCGATGCGAAAGGCCGGGCTCAAGTTCGACATCATGACCACTTCGTTCTTTCTCGGCCGCCGCACGCTGAAGGCCGCGCCCAATTCCGGCATGCCGCTCTGGCAGGACAAGCTGTTCATCGCCATGACCAAGCAGGCGGCGAGCGCGCCGGACTTCTTCAATCTGCCCTCGGACCGGGTCGTCGAACTCGGAGCGCAGATGAAGGTGTGAGCGCTCGCCTTGGGCGGCGTCGCGAAATGTTCGACGCCGAGCGAGAAGAGCCGGGAAGCGCCGGGCGTCCGCCGATGAAGGTCTATCTCATCAACCTCGATCGCCACCCCGACCGCCTCGCGCACATGCGCAAGCAACTGGACGCAATCGCGTTCGAGCGCATCGCCGCGGTCGACGGATCGAGCCAGCCGCCGACGGCAAGAGGCCTCACCCGCTTCGAGTTGGCGTGCCTCGAAAGCCACAAGGTCGCGTGGCGTCGATTCCTTGCCGGGCCAGAGGCTTACGCCTGCTTCCTCGAAGACGACTTGCACATCTGGCCAGGCTTGGCCGAGCTGACCGGGCGCGAGGCGTGGATACCGGCGGATGCGCATTCCATAAAGATCGACACTTACCTGCAAGCGGTCGAGCTTGGCGAAAGAAGCGCGGCGATTGGCGGCCGCGAGCTCGCGAGGCTCCATAGCCGCCACCAGAGCAGCGCGGCCTACATCCTCAGCCGGGAGGGCGCGGCCCGCTATCTCGAACTGACCGCCAGCGCCGCCCTGCCCGCGGACTATTCGCTCTTCCCCAATCACCCCCGCCGCGCCGGCTTGCGCATCTATCAGCTCATTCCCGCCATCGCGATCCAGGATCACCTGCTCTCGCCCGATGAGGGCGGCCAAACCTTCGCCACCGGAATGGCCGGCCCGGGCGGGAACGGGGCGCCGCGCCGCGCCTCGGCGCTCGAGAAACTCGGGCGTGAAACCGCCCGCCTCGCGATCCACGCCGCCGGCATGTTTGAATGGGCCTATCAGAAAGCCGTTCTGCGCCTCCGGACGACGACCGTCGGAGTCGGCTGAACTCTGAAGAAGTCTCTGGACCCCGACCGGAGCCCGTTTCCGGCGAAACCGACCTCGCATGAGGATGCGGTTAGCACCCGACCCTCCTGTCATTCCCGCGCAAGCGGGAACCCAGCGTCCATCAAAGGTCCCCTGGATGACCGCTTTCGCGGGCATGACAAGATGCGAGACGACTGACGGCTCGATGGCGCCTGAAAAATCGATCGACAATTGCTTGCGAAAATCAGAAAGGCGGGCTACTGTTCGCGCTGTCGCCAGAATCGCGAGCCTCGGCCCATGACGGCGACGGGCCAGGATCGGCGAGCTGCCCGATCGTGTCGGCTTAAGCTATTGAAAAATATGGGTTATTAGAAAGGGAAGTCGGCTTTGAATTCGTTCCGTGCGCTTTGTTTTCCTTCCGCGCGGCTTTTGCTTTCCTTCCGCGCGGACCTTTGATTTCCTTCCAAAGATTTTGCAATCCTTCCGCGCCGCCGGCCCTCGGTCAGCGCCTGTCAGACCGGCTCAACCGCCGATATTGAAGCTCGCCATCGCCGCCATATTGACGATGTCGGAATCCTTCGCGCCGAGCGACACGATCTGCACCGGCTTCTCGAGCCCGACGATCAACGGCCCGATCACGGTCGCCCCGCCCAGCTCCTGCAGCATGCGGGTCGAGATCGAGGCCGAATGAAAGGCCGGCATGATGAGCACGTTCGCGGTGTCCTTGAGCCGGCAGAACGGATAGGCGGCCATGAGCTCCCTGTTGAGCGCGACGTCGGCGCTCATTTCGCCGTCGTACTCGAAATCGACTCGCTTGGCGTCGAGGATCCGCACCGCTTCCTGCACCCGCTGGGTACGCTCGCCCGGAGGATGGCCGAAATTGGAGAAGGCGAGCAAGGCGACGCGCGGTTCGTAGCCGAGACGCCGCGCCACGCCCGCAGCCTCGATCGCAATCTCCGCCAGATCTTCGGCGGTCGGCATTTCGGTGATCGCGGTATCGGCGGCCAAGATCGGCCGTCCTCGCGACAGAATGATCGAGACGCCGACGACCCGGTGTCCGGGCTTGTCGTCGATCACCCGCCGCACTTCCTCAAGCGCGACCGAGAAGTTGCGGGTCACGCCGGTCACGATCGCGTCTGCGTCTCCGCGCGCGACCATGGCGGCGCCGAAGTAGTTGCGGTCCTGGTTGATCATGCGCTGGCAGTCGCGCAACAGATATCCTTTCCTCTGCAGCCGCTCATAGAGGAACTGGGCATAGATCGCATTGCGATGCGACAGCCGGGCGTTGTGAATCTCGATGCCCTTGTCGGAGAGATCGAGACCGGTCGCCTTGGCCGAGGCCCGCACCCGGTCTTCGCGGCCGACCAGAATGGCGGCGCCGAGCCCCTGATTGACGAACGAATAAGCGGCGCGGATGACCTGCTCCTCCTCGCCCTCGGCGAAGACGACGCGCTTCGGCGAGCGGCGGACGCGCTCGATGATCCGCTGCATGGCGCCGGCGATCGGATCGCGGCGGGCGGACAATTGGGCCTTGTAGGCGTCGAGATCGACGATCGGCCGCCGCGCCACCCCGGAGGCCATGGCGGCTTTGGCGACCGCAATCGGCACGACATGAATGAGGCGAGGATCGAACGGGACCGGAATGATGTAG
The DNA here is from genome assembly GCA_963806935.1 of uncultured Alphaproteobacteria bacterium. Classification (GTDB taxonomy): domain Bacteria; phylum Pseudomonadota; class Alphaproteobacteria; order Rhizobiales; family Beijerinckiaceae; genus Roseiarcus. The sequence goes on along the minus strand of CAWEAT010000040.1, from coordinate 81,909 downwards.
TCGCGGCCAAAGCGCGGCCTCGCGCCCCGATACGCGGCCGCGACCTCGTCGGGAACGTCCTCGCGGGCGAGATCGGCAAGCGCGTGGGCGGCCGCGATCTTCATCTCCATGTTGATCGTCCTGGCGCGTACGTCGAGCGCGCCGCGGAAGATATAGGGAAATCCCAGGACGTTGTTGACCTGGTTGGGATAGTCGGAGCGGCCGGTCGCGATGATCACGTCCTCCCGCGCCCGCTGTGCGTCTTCGGGGGTGATTTCCGGGTCGGGGTTCGCCATGGCGAAAATGATCGGATCGGGCGCCATCGCCTTCACCATCTCAGAGGTCAGCGCCCCCTTGGCCGAAAGACCGAAGAAAATGTCCGCTCCCTCCATGGCTTCCGCAAGAGTGCGCAATGGCGTCTCGACCGCGTGGGCGGATTTCCACTGGTTCATGCCTTCCTGCCGGCCGCGGTAGACGACGCCCTTGGTGTCGCACAGGATGACGTTCGCAGGCTCAAACCCGATCGACTTGATCAGGTCGAGACAGGCTATCCCGGCTGCGCCGGCGCCGTTGCAGACCAACCGCGTGGTCTTGATGTCACGTCCCGTCAGATGAATCGCGTTGATCATCCCCGCGGCGGCGATGATCGCGGTGCCATGCTGGTCGTCGTGAAAGACCGGAATGTCCATCATCTCGCGCAGGCGCTCCTCGATGTAGAAGCACTCGGGCGCCTTGATGTCCTCGAGATTGATCCCGCCGAACGACGGCCCGAGATATCTCACCGCATTGACGAATTCGTCCGGATCCTCCGTCCCGACTTCGAGATCGATCGAATCGACGTCGGCAAAGCGCTTGAACAGAACCGCCTTGCCTTCCATCACCGGTTTGGACGCGAGCGCTCCGAGGTTGCCGAGACCCAGAATCGCCGTGCCGTTGGTGATGACGGCGACCATGTTGCCGCGCACGGTGTAGTCATAGACGGTCGAAGGATCGGCGGCGATCGCCTTGACCGGGACCGCGACGCCCGGCGAATAGGCGAGCGACAGGTCGCGCTGGGTCGCCATCGGCTTGGTCGGAACGATCTCGAGCTTGCCCGGGCGCCCTCGCGAGTGAAACTGGAGCGCCTCCTGATCGGTGATCGAGGGACGTTTGCCCGGTCCGTCGGCCTTGTCAGCCATGCTTCAAACCCTGCCTGGATCTACGCCTCGGACGCGTCCATCTCCCGCCGAACCGCAATGGGGTCAGCGGTCTTGCGCCTGGAATTGAGCGTGATCGGTTTCCTCCGGCGGCCCGCCTCAGCCGTCCGGATGAAGGGAGCCGTTTTGGCGAACCGCCATACTGAGGGAGCGCCGGACTTTTGGCAAATTGGCGGGCGCGTGAGCCAAGTCGCTTGCTTTGATATAAAGACATGTTTATATGGTTATGTCGCGTGGCAATAACGACATTGGCGGTCTGCAGAATGAATCGTTACCTCCATCCAGCCGCCGACGCGGCGCTTCCGCTTCGGGAGGACCCACTGTCGGCCCTCAGCCGCGCCGCGAGCGAGCGGATTCTGCTGATTGACGGGGCGATGGGCACCCAGATCCAGTGCCTCAGCCTCGGCGAGACCGACTTTCGCGGCGAGCGCTTTCACGCCTGCGACCGCGCCCTGCAGGGCAACAACGATCTTCTGACCCTCACCCAGCCGCAGGCGATCGAGGACATCCATCTCGCTTACGCGCTTGCCGGCGCCGACATCCTCGAGACCAACACGTTTTCCTCGACCTCGATCGCTCAAGCCGACTACGGAATGCAGGAGTTCGTCTACGAGCTCAATCGCGACGGCGCTCGATTGGCGCGGCGGGCGGCGATCAGGGCGGAAAAGGCGGACGGACGGCGCCGTTTCGTGGCCGGCGCGCTCGGGCCCACGAACCGGACCGCCTCGCTCTCGCCCGACGTCAACAATCCAGGCTTCCGCGCGGTCAGCTTCGACGAACTCCGCCTCGCCTATGGCGAGCAGATCAAGGGGCTCATCGATGGCGGCGCGGACATTCTCCTCATCGAGACCATTTTCGACACCTTGAACGCCAAGGCCGCGATCTTCGCCTGCTTCGAGGAGTTCGCCGAGCGTGGCGCCCGCCTGCCGCTGATGATCTCCGGCACCATCACCGATCGTTCGGGGCGCACGCTTTCCGGCCAGACGCCCACCGCCTTCTGGCATTCGGTGCGCCATGCGCGCCCCTTCTCTGTCGGCCTCAATTGCGCCCTTGGCGCGAGCGCCATGCGCGAGCACCTGGCGGAGATCGCCGATGCCGCGGACACACTTGTCTGCGCCTACCCAAACGCCGGCCTGCCCAACGCGTTCGGCCAATATGATGAAAGTCCCGAGGCGATGGCGGCCCAGATCGGCGACGTTCGCCGCCGACGGCATCGTCAACATTGTCGGCGGTTGCTGCGGCTCGACCCCGGACCATATCCGCGCCATCGCCGAGACCGTTAGCGCTCACAAGCCACGCACGGCCCCGACGATCTCGCCGATGATGCGCCTCTCGGGCCTCGAGCCGTTCACCCTCACCTCCGACATTCCGTTCGTCAACGTCGGCGAGCGCACCAACGTCACCGGCTCGGCCAAGTTCCGCAAGCTCATCACCGCCGGCGACTATTCCGGCGCGCTTGTCGTCGCGCGCGATCAGGTGGCGAACGGGGCGCAGGTCATCGACATCAATATGGATGAGGGGCTGATCGACTCGAAGGCGGTCATGGTCGAGTTTCTCAACCTCGTCGCCTCCGAGCCCGATATCGCGCGCGTGCCGGTGATGGTCGATTCGTCGAAGTTCTCGGTGATCGAGGCCGGCCTCAAATGCGTCCAGGGCAAGCCGATCGTCAATTCGATCTCGATGAAGGAAGGCGAGGAGGAATTTCTCCGTCAGGCCAGGCTGGTGCGCGCCTATGGCGCGGCGGTCGTGGTGATGGCGTTCGACGAACAAGGCCAGGCCGACACGCTTGAGCGCAAAGTCTCCATCTGCACGCGCGCCTACAAACTTCTGACGGAAAAGGCCGACTTTCCGCCCGAGGACATCGTCTTCGATCCGAACATTTTCGCTGTCGCGACCGGCATCGAGGAGCACAACGGCTACGGCGTCGCCTTCATCGAGGCGACGCGGCAGATCCGTCAAACCCTGCCCCACGCGCACATTTCCGGCGGCGTCTCGAACCTTTCGTTCTCGTTCCGCGGCAATGAGCCGGTGCGCGAGGCCATGCACGCGGTATTTCTCTACCACACCATCCAGGCCGGAATGGACATGGGCATCGTCAACGCCGGCCAGCTTGCGGTCTACGAGACGATCGAACCGGAGCTGCGTGAGGCGTGCGAGGATGTCGTGCTCAACCGCCGTCCGGACGCGACCGAACGCCTGCTGACCATTGCTGAGCGCTTTCGTGGAAAAGGCGGGGTGGAGGCAAAGGCGCAGGATCTCGAGTGGCGCGAGTGGCCGGTCGACAAGCGCATCGCTCATGCGCTCGTCAACGGAATTACGGAGTTCATCGAAGCGGACACCGAGGAGGCGCGACTTCAGGCCAAACGCCCGCTCGACGTCATCGAAGGCCCTTTGATGGCGGGCATGAACGTCGTCGGCGACCTGTTCGGCGCAGGAAAAATGTTCCTGCCGCAGGTGGTCAAGTCGGCGCGGGTCATGAAGCAGGCGGTAGCGATCCTGCTGCCCTATATGGAAGCGGAAAAGGCCGCGGGCGGCGACGAGCGCCAGACCGCGGGCACGATCGTGCTCGCGACCGTCAAAGGCGACGTGCACGACATCGGGAAGAACATTGTCGGGGTGGTGCTCGCCTGCAACAACTACGAAATCATCGATCTCGGCGTGATGACGCCGGCGTCGAAGATTCTCGCCGTCGCGCGTGAGCGGAAAGCGCACGCGATCGGTCTTTCCGGCCTCATCACGCCCTCGCTCGACGAGATGGTTCATGTCGCCGCCGAGATGGAGCGCGAGGGCTTCGACATTCCCCTGCTCATCGGCGGCGCCACTACGAGCCGCGTCCACACTGCAGTCAAAATCCATCCGCGTTACGCGCGCTCACAGGCCGTGCACGTCAACGACGCGAGCCGCGCCGTCGGCGTCGTCTCCGCGCTGCTGTCGCCTGAGACCCGCGCTGCGACGATCCAGTCGGTCCGCGCCGAGTACCGCAAGGTGGCGGAGGCGCACGAACGCAGCGAAGCCGAGAAGGTCCGCGTGCCGCTCGCAAAGGCGCGCGCAAATGCGATGAAAGTCGACTGGAGCGCCTATCGTCCCGTGAGGCCGGGCTACTTCGGCCCGCGTGTTTTCGAATGGACCGATCTTGCCGATCTGGCCCGCTACATCGACTGGACACCCTTCTTCCAGACCTGGGAGCTCAAGGGCCGCTATCCCGCGATCCTCGACGATGCGGAACAAGGCGCGGCGGCGCGCAGCTTGTTCGACGACGCGCAAGCGATGCTCAGGCGCATCATCGATGAGCAATGGTTCGCACCGAGGGCAGTCGTCGGTTTCTGGCCCGCGGCGCAGTTTGGCGACGATATTCATCTGTTCGCGGATGAGTCGCGCGCCTCGACGATTGCTACATTGTTCACGCTCCGCCAGCAGCTTTCCCGCCGCGATGGGAAGCCGAACGTTGCGCTTGCCGATTTCGTTGCGCCCGCTTCGAGCGGCGCCAAAGATTATGTCGGCGCCTTTGTTGTCACCGCAGGCCTCGCCGATGACGCGATCGCCAGGCGATTCGAGCACGCCAACGACGACTATTCGTCGATCATGGTCAAGGCCCTCGCCGACCGCTTCGCCGAAGCTTTGGCCGAGGCGATGCATGCCCGCGTGCGGCGCAAGCTCTGGGGGCTTACGCGCCCGACGAAGCGTTTCCGCCCGACGAATTGACCGCCGAGCCCTATAAAGGCATTCGGCCGGCGCCGGGCTATCCCGCCCAGCCCGACCACACTGAAAAGGCGACCCTGTTCCGCCTGCTCGACGCCGAGCGCGCGGTTGGCGTGAAGCTCACCGAGAGCTACGCCATGTGGCCCGCCTCGTCGGTGAGCGGCATCTACATCGCCCATCCCGACGCCCACTACTTCGGCGTCGCCAAGGTCGAGCGCGACCAGGTCGAGGACTATGCGGCCCGCAAGGACATGGCGGTGGCTGAGGTCGAGCGCTGGCTCGGGCCGGTGCTTAACTACGCCCCGGTGACCGCCCAAGCTGCGGAGTAGTCGGCCTCAGGGGTCGGCGCCGTCCCTGCGATCGAACATCGCGAGCGCCACCAGAATCAGCGCCGGAGCCAGCAGAACCCAAGCGCCGAATCGCAGCGTCGCGGCTCCTGACAAGAGCGCGCCGCCGAGGAATCCGGCCCAAATGCGCGCGAGAAGCATGGCCCGACCCAGGTGGGTGTCCCAAGGACCCTGCGAATCCGTCAGCGGCGCGCGCCTTGCGGCGAGCGCGAGATGCGACCCCACGCGGCTCAACGTTCCGGTGACAAAGGTGAGGCTCACCGCTTGCGCGCCGACACGGGAAAGCGCGCTGTTGAAGACGCCCATTGCGAAACTGACGATCGCGATGCCGAAACCGTTTGAAAGCAGACCAAACAGCGTCAGGCCGGTGATCGCCGAGAGCGCTGCGGCGACAAAGGCGAACACGAGGCGCCGCGCCGGCCGCCCGACGGGCCCCGCGAACAACGAGCCCGCAAACGTCCCAATGAAGAAGAACAGGATCGCGAGCGCGGAGGCCGACGCCGCGCCGAACTCGCCCTCGGCGGCCTGGTAGCCGGTCTGGGTCGTATTGCCGCTCATGAACGAGACAAAGACGCCGTACGCCATGATGCCGTAAGCGTCGACGAAGCCCGCGATGGTGGCGAGAAGCGCGGCCAGCCATGCCTCGCTTCCGGCGGCGGCGCGCAGCGAGCGCGGCTTGTCGTCGGCCGGTTCGGATTTGGCCGCGGAGGGTCTGGGCGCCGCGGCTGGTTTCAAGACTTCGTCGGCCATTGTTGTGCTTCGAACTGTCGGCGGCCCCGAGTGGCCCGTGTCGATCGGCGAGATGATATCGGATGCGACCGCGACGATCGAACGGCCGGCCCAATGGAGAAGCGCGAGGCGACGGCCGCTCCCGGGACGCGGCGGCCGGTGTTGGCCTATATTCGCCTTCTTGTCCGTCGAGCATAAGCCCGGCGCTAGTCGCGGCGAATGTTGTGCCAGAGAGTTCCGGAAATCACGGCCCCGACCCCCAAGCCTTGAGCCTGCGCCCGCAGCTCATCTATGACGGCGATTGCGGGTTCTGCGCCTATTGGGCCCGCTACTGGGAGAAACTGACTGGCGACAAGGTCGAATACCGGCCCTACCAGCAAGTCGCGACCCAACATCCGGCGATCTCCGAAGCTGAGTTCAGGCGGGCGGTGCAATTCGTTGCCCCTGACGGGCGTCGCGCCAGCGCCGCCGAGGCGAGTTTTCTCACGCTCAGCCACGCATCCGGCAAGGGGGTCTGGCTCGCACTCTACCGTCACCTGCCCGGTTTCGCGGCCGTCTCCGAACGCGCTTACTCCTTCATCGCCGCCCATCGCCCCGCCTTCCATCGCCTAAGCCTCATACTGTGGGGCAGAAACCACGAGCCGCCACGCTATGCGCTCATCTCGTTCCTGTTCCTGCGCCTCTACGGCCTGATCACCCTTTCAGCCTTCGTCTCGTTCGCCGTGCAGGCGCAGGAACTCATCGGCAGCCGCGGCATCCTCCCGTTGGCCGACCTGGTCGATAGGCTCGCCCGCGTCGGGCCGCAGCGCTTCGTCCTCATGCCGATGGTGTTCTGGCTCAATGACAGCGACGCCGCCATTCAGGTCGTGTGCTGGGCCGGCGCCGGCCTTTCGCTGATGCTGGCCCTCAATCTCCTGCCGCGCGTGAGCCTCATTCTGATTTACGCGCTTTATCTCTCCCTGCTTTATGCCGGACAGACCTTCATGAATTTCCAGTGGGACACATTCCTTTTGGAAACGACGATCGTCGCGCTCGTGATGAGCTTCGCCCCGACGACGGGCGTCTGGCTCGCGCGCTGGCTCCTGTTCCGCTTCATGTTCATGTCGGGCGTCGTGAAGCTCATCAGCGGCGATCCCAACTGGTGGAATCTCTCGGCGCTCTCCTATCATTTCCTGACCCAGCCGCTGCCGACGCCGCTCGCGTGGTACGCCGCAGGGCTTCCGCCTAGCCTGTCGCGGGTCGCCACGGGCGCCGTATTTGTCGTCGAGCTCGGCCTGCCGTTCCTGATCTTCTGCCCGCGCCGCTTACGATTCGTCTCGGCGTTCGGCATCCTCGTGCTGCAGATCTGCATCCTGCTCACGGGCAATTACAACTGGTTCAACCTGCAAACCATGCTCTTGTGCCTGCCGCTCATCGACGACGCATGGGCGCGCAGGATGTTGCCGCCCCAGTTGCTCGACCTCCTCGCGGCCCGCGCGACCGATCACGCGCCTCGACGGGCGGTGAATGTCGTCATCAAAGCGCTCGCGCTTCTGATGGTGTTCTTAAGCCTCGTGCAGATGGACCTGCGTTTCGGCGGCAGCCCGCCGGACGCGGCCGTCACGTTCGACGGCTGGTTCGAACCGCTCCATCTCGTGAGCCCCTACGGCCTGTTTGCTGTCATGACCACGGTCCGCGACGAGATCGTCATCCAGGGCTCAAACGACGGCGTCGAATGGCGCGACTACGAATTCCGCTACAAGCCCGGCGACATCATGCGCCGCCCGCAGTGGAACATCCCTCATCAGCCGAGGCTCGACTGGCAGATGTGGTTCGCCGCGCTCGACGACCCTGAGCGCCAGCCATGGTTTTCGCGCTTCCTCGTCCGCCTGCTCGAGAACGAGCCTTCGGTGACGGGGCTCCTGGAGCGAAATCCCTTTCCCGACAGGGCGCCGACTTATGTGCGGGCGCAGTTTTACGAATACACTTATGCCTCGAGCGCCGAACATTCCGCGGGCCAATGGTGGGACCGGCGATTGCTGGGGCTCTATTTCCCGCAGGCGCATCTGAACAGGCAATGACGCCACGCCCGAAGGATCGGAAAACTGCGGCTTGACCCCGCGACCGTCCGCGCCGCAAGCTGAGCCGCCGCGCACCGCGCACGAACGGGCCCGCGGCGAGGGAGGAAACGATGGCGGAGAGCGTCTACAAGGTGATCGAGCTCGTCGGAACCAGCACGGAATCGTGGGAGAAGGCTGCCGCTGCCGCGGTCGCGCGCGCTTCGAAGAGCGTAAGGGACCTGAGAGTGGCGGAAGTCGTCGAGCAGGATCTGGTGATCGAAAAGGGCAAGGTCGAAGCCTATCGCACCAAACTCAAGGTGTCCTTCAAGTACGAAGGCTCCAACTGACGGGCGCGGGCCAGCCATCGTCGAGATTGCGGTGCTTCGTGGCGTGAGCATGGGGGTTCCCGCAGCGCGTGGAGCAGGAGCCATGCGGCCGACGGCGACGGCGTCCTTTAAGACCGCGCGCCTTTCGCTGTCGCTTGTGCGGGAGTCGGACAGAGAGAACCTGATCGCGCTCGAGCGCGATCCTCAAGTCATGCGCTTTCTGAACGGCGGCCGGTCCATCCCCGACGAGGGCGAAAACGGGGCCAGTTTCCTCACGCCTCGCGGCGGCGGGTCCTGGAGAAGGCGGGCCTCACCTATGCGCGAACTGTCTATCCGGACGAGGGCGATTCCTTTCCGGGAACCGAACTGGGCGACGTCAAGTACGAGATAACGCGCGCGGAATGGGAGCGACTCGCCCCGTTCGACTGACCGCCTCGGCGTGGGCGCGGCCAGACTAAAACTCGACCTCGAGCTCCTCGATCTCCTCCTTCTCGGCCAGCGCCGCCTCCCGCCATTCCTGCATCGCGGGCAAGTCCCAGATGCGGTCGGCGTAGGTTTTCAGTTCCCCGTCGAGCCTGATCCCGTAAGTGCGAAAACGACTCACGACCGGAGCGTACATCGCGTCGGCCATCGAGATCTTGCCGAACAGGAACGGCCCGCCATAGGCCTGCAGACATTCGCTCCAGATGACGATGATCCGGTCGATGTCGGCCCGAGCCTTCGACCAGATCTTGAAGTGGGGGAACTCGCCCTTGATGTTCATCGGCAACGCCTGCCTCAGCGAGACGAAGCCGGAATGCATCTCGCCGCAAATTGAGCGGCAATGGGCGCGTTCTGCTTGATCTTTAGGCAGAAGGCCGGCTTTTGGCGCGATTTCATTCAGGAACTCCCCGATCGCCAAGGTGTCCCAGACCCGGATACCCTTGTAGGTCAGGCAGGGAACCAGAATCGACGGCGACAACAGCAGGATCTCGGCGCGGGCGCCCGCGTCGTCGGGCGCAACGATGACTTCCTTGAAATCGATCCGCGCCAGTCTGGCCATCAGCCAGCCTCTGAGCGACCAGGACGAATAATTCTTGCTGCTCAGGGTCAGCGTCGTTTGCGACATTCGGGCGGCCCACCGCGGATTGGAAAATCTAGTCCATCCGATGGCGATATTGCAAAGGACGTGCCACAAGCGGATGGCATGGCGTTTGCTAACTTTGGACCACAGCTCGGGCAATTTGATGATGTACGACGCGTATCAAGGGATGGCCGACGTCGGCGATCGCGTCCGTCGCTTGGCCCAGAACGCGCAGATGATCCTGAGCTCCTGGGCCGCGCACCCGACGGCGTCGCCGTGGCGGCGGATGAGCGCCTATTACGAACTGGTGGCGCTCGCCGGTTTCACCCATGCCCGCCCCGACTATGGAATCGAGAGCGTCGAGGTCAACGGCGCGCCGATCCCGGTTGAAGAGCGCGGGGTGCTGTGGACGCCGTTCTGCCAGCTCCTCCATTTTCGCAAGGCGGGCGGCGCGGACGATCCCAAGGTTCTGCTGGTCGCGCCGATGTCGGGCCATTTCGCGACCCTTCTGCGCGGCACGATCCGCACCCTGCTCCGCGACCACCAGGTCTACGTCACCGACTGGATCAACCCGCGCAACGTCAAGCTCGAGGACGGCGACTTCACGCTCGAGGACTATACCAGCCACCTGATCGACTTCGTCCGCTTCATCGGCGAGGATTGCCATATCGTCGCCGTCTGCCAGCCGACCGTATCGGCGCTTGCGGCGACCGCGGTCATGGCGCGCGACCGCGACGGGCTCCAGCCGGCGAGCCTCACCTTGATGGCCGGTCCGATCGACGCCCGCGTCTCGCCGACCAAGGTCAACGAGCTCGCCCAGGAGAAGCCGATCGAATGGTTCCGCGCCAACATGATCGGAACCGTTCCGGCCAAGTTCGAAGGCCACGGCCGGCGCGTCTATCCGGGCTTTCTCCAGCTCTGCGCCTTCATGAGCATGAACGCCGACCGGCACTCGAAGTCGTTCGTCGACCTCTTCCATCATCGCATCGCCGGCGACATGGAGAAGGCCGACGCGATCCGCGACTTCTACAAGGAATATTTCGCGATCATGGACATGAGCGCGGACTTCTACATCGAGACCGTCGACCAGGTGTTCCAGCGCTATCTCCTGCCGCTCGGGCAGATGCGCTACAAGGGCGAGCCGATCGACCTCGGCGCGATCAAGCGCACCTTCCTGCTGACCGTCGAAGGCGAGAAGGACGACATCTGCGCGGTCGGCCAGACGCTCGCGGCGCAGGACCTATGCTCGGGCTTGAGGCCCTACATGAAGACCCACCATCTCCAGGCTGGCGTCGGCCATTACGGCGTCTTCAACGGCAAGCGCTGGGAGGCGCAGGTCTATCCAGTGCTCAGAAACCACATTCAGTCGAGCCGGTAGGACGCGCCGGCGGGCGCGCAACAAAATCAAAGCCCAGCGCAACAAAATCAAAGCCGGGCGCAACGAAAACAAAATCGGCTTTCCTGCCGATAGTCCTGTCCTTTCAACGACTTAATCTGAGAGGTGGTCCGTTCTTGAACGCCTGGGCCCGTGCTTTCGCGAGAACCAAAAATTGCATCGAACTGCTCAACGACGGACTTCGCCAATCCCAACGAACGCCGGCAAACCGTCGATTTCGTTGAAGAACTCCGTCTTGGGCTCGAGCGGCGATTGGCGTCATGGGCCGCTTTCGGCGAGGCAAAGCCGCGCCTCTGCGCCTCATGTGGCGAAGATCGGCGCCGGAAGGGGGATGAGCTTCGCCAGTTTCCGCAGATTTTGGGCGGTGGCGGCCAATAGGAACTCGTCCTTCGCTCCGCTCGGGCCGCGCAGGCGCAATCGACCGAGCCTGAGGATGCGCTTCAGATGAGCGAAGAGCATCTCGACCTTCTTTCGTTCGCGACATGAGACGGCGTAGGCCTCGGTCTTTGCGATCGCCCGCGCCTTGTCGCGAGCGGCTTCATGAACAGAGCGCGCGATTTTGCGCGGAGGAACGTTTGGACAGCACTTGGGCTTGAGCGCGCAGGCCTCGCAGTCCTGCTTGCGCGCAAAGTAGATCATCGTCCCGTCCTTCGTCAGCCCGTCGCGGGGCTTGGCGAAAGCGCGATGGTATTTCTTTAGCTCTTTGCCGCCGGGACAGACGTCAGATTGCGCTCTGGATCAAAGGCGAAGTCGCTGCGGGAGAGGTCCGTCCGTGCGCTCGGTCTTGTCGACCAGGTTCACGTGCGGTTCAATCCCGCGCTCATCCACCAGCCACCCGACCATCTCGGCCGAGCCGTAGCCCCCATCCGCGACAAGGCGCGACGGCGTGACGCCGAACCGTTCAGCCGTGCGGTCGAGCATCGTCTTGGCCGCGCCGACTTCGGCCTGGCGAATGGTGGTCGTCGCCTCGACGTCCATGATCACCGCATGCTTCGATCAATGAGATAGTTGTCGGAATAGGCATAACCGGCGAGAGAGTTGGCCGAAGCGGTGTAGCGGGCGGCCGGATCTGTGGGCGAGATCATCTTCGGCTCGACCGGGGTCGCCCCGCCGAACGCCGCATCATCCAGGACCGAGAGATATTCCGCGACTGCGCGACTGGAGGTCGGATCGAGGTCTTCGACCTTGGCGACGCCGCGTCGGCGATGGGCGTCGGCGACGATATGCTGGCGTCGGCCGCAAAGGCTTCCCCCCACGGTGCCTTCCTTCATGCAGCGCGCGACCACCGTCTCGAACAGCTTGCGCAGGAGATCGCTCTCGCGGAAACGGCCGTGGCGGTTCTTGGAAAACGTCGAATGATCGGGGACATCGCCGTCGAGCCCCAATCGACAGAACCAGCGGTAGGCCAGATTGAGGTGGACCTCGTCGCACAGCCGCCGCTCCGAGCGAATGCCGAAGCAGTAGCCCACGATCAGCATCCGGATCATCAGCTCGGGATCGATCGAAGGCCGACCCGTCTCGCTGTAGTACGGCTCCAGATGCGCCCGCGGACCTCCGAAAGGTCGACGAAGCGGTCGATCTTGCGAAGCATGTGACTATCGGGGACGTGCCGCTCAAGGCTGAAGCCGTAAAACAGCGCCTCCTGCATCACCCGCCGCTCGCCCATCATCGGCCGAATCTCCTGACACGAGGAGAAGGAAATCAGCGACCGGTGCCCGGATCAAGCGGAGTTTTTCAACAAAATACATCGCCCTTCTCTCTTTGCAGCGACGCTCAGTCTTCGACAATGTGAGAGTTTCGAGACTCACCCCTTCTTCAAATACCCCGCGTGCAGGACGAGGTCGGCGGGGCCGAGGCGGTCGCTCGCGGTCCAGCGACTGGTGCCAGTAGGGATAGATCAGCGGCGGCAGGCTCACCTTGTCGAGCCGGCGCGCTCTCCTCGGTCAGCTTCACTCGACGCTGGCGAGGTTGTCGCGGAACTGGGCCTCGGTCCGGCCGCCGATGATGAGCGAGGTCACCGCCGGGCGGCCGAAGGAGCCACGCAAGCGCGATCTGCGCGGCCGAGACGTCGCGCGCTTCGCGCGATCGCGACGAGTTCGTCGACGATCGCCCAGAGCGCCTCTTCGTCGCGGACCGGCGGCTCCGTCCAGCCGGCGAACTGGCGCGTGCCTTCGGGCGCTGCCTTGTCGCGACGGTGCTTGCCGGACAGCAGGCCGCCCGCGATCGGGCTCCACACGAGCACGCCGAGCTTCTGGTCGACGGCGATCGGCAGGAGCTCGTATTCGGCCTCGCGCGCCTGCAGCGTGTAGTGGATCTGCTCCGAGACGAACGGGACGAGGCCATCGCGGCGCGCGACCTCCATCGCCTTCATGATGTGCCAGCCGGAATAGTTGGAGCAGCCGAGATAGCGGACCTTGCCGGAGCGCACCAGCGTGTCGAGCGCCTCCATCGTCTCTTCGAGCGGCGTCAGCCCGTCCCACTCATGGACCTGATAGAGGTCGATGACGTCAGTGCTCAGGCGCTTGAGGCTCGCCTCGCATTCGCGGATCAGGTGCCAGCGCGACAGGCCGCGTCGTTCGGTCCGGTGCCCATCGGAAAGCGCGCCTTGGTGGCGATCAGCATGCCGGTTGCGCGGCCGCCGCATCGCCTCGCCGATCATTTCTTCAGAACGGCCGTCCGAATAGACGTTCGGCGGTGTCGATGAGATTGACGCCCGCGTCGGCAACGAGGTCGATCAGCCGCCGCACCTCCTCGAGCGAGCGTTGCCGACCTTTGCGAAGTTGCCCTTGCCGCCGAAGGTCATCGTGCCCATCGTCAGCGCCGAGCCTGAGCCCCGAGCCGCCCAGCTGCCGGTATTCCATCGTCCGCTCCTCGCTCGTCGCGGAGTCCCGGGCGCGGACTAACATGTCAGCTCGGACGCGCCAAGCCGCCTGCGCTGGTAACGCGGTTGTGATCCGTCGCGCTCAATGACTGGTTGACAGCCCGAGAAGGCAGGCTTGCCGCCCCAGCGGTTTATGCGCAATGTCCCGCCAGTTCCGATCTTCCCTCGCCCGTCAGGAGCTTGCCTTGGCCTTCGCTCTCTTCGCCGCTCGCCGTCGCCGCCCTTTTTCGCGCCGCGCGCTCGCGCTTACGGCGCCGCTCGCCGCCCGACGCGCCCGAGCCCGAACGAACGGTCGACATGGCCGAGGTGCTCCAGCCCGGCCCGCTGCCGGAGCTGTCGGTCGGCGACGCCGTCGGGCGTGCCGGTGATCGAATACGGCTCGCTGACCTGCCCGCATTGCGCCGCCTTCAGCACGCGAGATCTTTCCGAAGCCGAAGAAGGACTACATCGACACCGGCAAGGTGCGACTTCATCTTCCGCGAGTTCTCGCGCAACACGCTCGATGTCGCGGCCTTCGTGCTGGCGCGCTGCGTCGGCGACGACAAGGCGTTCGCCGCGATCGAGCTCCTGTTCGCCGAGCAGGACAATGGGCCTTCGTCGACAAGCCGCTCGAGCCGCTGATCGCCGCTTGCGCCCGACCGGGATGACCCATGACCAGGCGATGGAGTGCCTGAAGGACCAGACGACAGGCCGACGCGGTCGCGGCGATCGCCAAGCGCGCCGACCGAGGAGATCAAGATCACCGGCACGCCGACCTTCGTTATCAACGGCAAGGTCTACGGCGGCGAGCTGAGCTTCGACCAGCTCAAGGCGATCCTCGACCCGCTGATGAAGAAATAGCGCGCTTCACCACGCCAGAAACAGCCGCCCGGCGAGCGCGCCCACGCCCGTGCAGACGAGCGTTGCGAGCGGATACCAGGTCGCGACGAAGAGCGGCGAATCGTCGGGGCAGGACGAAGCGTAGACCAGCGCCCCGACCCCGGCCGCGGCCGCCCCGGCCATTGCGCCGGTCAACGCCGGGTGGAGCGGCGCGCCGGCTCGCAACGCGACGATGAACGCCGCAGGATCGGAGCGGCCAGCATCGGGATCGTGACCGTGCAGTGCATCGGTTCGCGCCCACGAGGCGGGACATCCACTCGCTTTGCGGCACGAGCAACATTTCCGCGACGACGCCGGCGGCGAGCAGGATGAAGGGCGCAAGCAGCCACAGCGCGAGCGCTCTCGGCTTGGCGTCCGGCCGGGCGAGCCGCAGGGTCAGCAAAAGCGACGGCAAGGCGAAGGCGAACGAGTCCACGACCTTCAGCCAGAAGCGCATCGTCTCGGCGGCGGCGGCGAGGTCCGGCCTCGGGCCGAGCAGCAGGAAGTATAGCGCGACGCTGACCGCAAGGCCGACCACAAGCGCGATTGCGACCCGGCGGTCGACGCGGACCGGTTCGGGAACGGGATCGGCGGCGAGCGCCGCGATGAGCTCGGACGTCCTCACGTGACCGACCTCCGCCAGGCCGCGCCGAGCGACTTCAGCGCCCGATGGAGCGCGACCCTGACCGCGACCTCGGACATCTTGAGGCGCGCGGCGGTCGCCGCGATCGACTGGCCGTCGAGGGAGATCGAAGTCACGATGTCGCGCTGGCGCGGCTGAAGCGTCTCCAAAAGCCTGCGCGCGTCGCTCAGCGCGTGCGGGTCCTCCGCCTCGGGCGCGGCCAAAAATTCCTCGAAATCCTCGAGCGGCTCCGCCCGCCGCCGGCCGCGCCGGCGCAAGGCGTCGACGATCTTGTGCCGGGCAATGGCGTAGACCCAGGGCGCAAGCGGCTGCCCGGCGTCCCAGGTATGCCGCTTGAGGTGGATCGCCAACAGAGTCTCTTGCACTGCGTCCTCGATGTCCGCGTCCCCAACCCTCGCGCGCGCGAACGCCGCACGCGCCATTCCACGAACCGAGCCAGCGATGTCCTCGAGCAGCTGTCGGTATGCGCCCTCATCGCCCGCGATCGCGGCCCTCATTTTCCGAGACCAGGGATCGTCCGGGAGACCCTCGCTGGATGAGGCTTTCATACGGCCTTCGTTTCGTCTGGTCTGCCGTTACAGGTCGGGGAAAATATTTCGCACTCGAAGCGCGAATGAGGCGGGCCGCCCGATGTAACACGCCGCGGCGCGCCAGCGAAGACGCAAACGCCATCCGTCGAGCAACGAGGCCTTGGAGACGCGCATGACCAACGCCGATCGTCGATATCCGAGGCCGCCCGGCGCGCCGGGCGTCGGCGTCGGGTTCAAGGCCGAGCATTTCGAGCCGATCGTGGAAACGCGCCCGAAGCTTGGATTTTTCGAGGTCCACGCGGAAAACTATATGGGCGCGGGCGGCCCGCCGCATCGCCGCCTCGACGCCATCCGCGAGCGTTACCCGCTGTCGCTGCACGGCGTCGGCCTGTCGATCGGCTCGCCCGGGCCGCTGGACAAGGCGCATCTAAAAAGGCTGGCGGCGGTCGCGCAGCGCTTCGAGCCGGCGCTCGTTTCCGAGCACCTGGCGTGGTCGACCCACGAGGGCGCCTTCTTCAACGATCTCCTGCCCCTGCCCTACACCCTCGAAGCCCTTGCCCGGGTCGTGGACCATCTCGACGAAGTGCAGACCGCGCTCAAGCGCCCGATCCTGCTCGAAAACCCCTCGACCTACGTCGTCTTCGCCGAAAGCACGTTCGCCGAGACCGATTTCCTGCGCGAGATCGCGCGCCGCGCCGGCTGCGGCCTCCTGCTCGACGTCAACAACGTCTTCGTCAGCGCGACCAATCACGATTACGACCCTGATCGCTATCTCGCCGAGTTTCCGCTCGGGGCGGTGGGCGAGATCCATCTCGCGGGCTACGCCGAGGACAGCGACGACGCAGGCCTGCCGCTCCTGATCGACGCCCACAATTCGCCGGTCCGCGACACGGTGTGGTCGCTATACGCCGAGGCGATCTGGCGGCTCGGAGCGACGCCGACACTGATCGAGTGGGACAACGACCTGCCCGCCTGGCCGACGCTTCTTGGCGAAGCGCGCCGGGCCGAGCACTTCATGACGGTCGCGACCGCCAGGAGCCCGGAGCACGCCGATGCCGTTTGACACGACGATCGACGCCTTCGCGGCCGCGCTCGGCGAGCCGTCCGCGGCCCCGCCGGCAATGACGCGCGGACGCTTCGCCGCGCCTGACACGCGCCGCTTCTCGGTCTACCGCAACAACGTCGCCGTCGGCCTCATCGGCGCCCTCGAGGCCCGCTATCCGGCGTCACGCAGGGTGGCGGGGGACGAGATGTTCCGCTCGATTGCGCGCGCCTTCATTCGCGCCAGGAAACCGCGCTCGCCGGTGATGATCGCCTATGGCGAGGATTTCCCCGAGTTCGTCGCCGCATGCGAGGGGACTGGACCCCCGCCTCGCCGACTTGACGCGGCTCGAGAACGCCTGGGTCGAGGCCTATCACTCCGCGGACGCGCATGCAGCGACGATCGGCGACCTTGCCGAATTGAGCCCCGATCTCCTGCCGGAAGCGCGGATCGCGTTTCACCCCGCCGCGCGCCTCCTGCGCTTTTCGACCCCCGCCGCCTCGATCTGGGCCTCGGCCCAATCCGCCGACGGTCCCGCCGCGGCGGCGCAAGGGGTCGGCGAGGACGCGCTCATCACCCGCCCCGACGCCGAGGTTCGGGTGCGCGCGCTGCCGCCGCTTGCCTATGATTTCGCCCTGAGGCTTAGGGACGGCGCGACGCTGATCGAAGCTGCGCTGGCGCTGGACGATCCCGCATTCGAGTTCGGAACCCATCTGGTCGGATTGGTCGAATCCGGCGCCGTCGCCGCCATCATGCAAGGAAGCCCGCCATGAACGCCGACGCCGGGCGCACGATGGCGCTCGCCCCGTCCAGTCCGATCGCCCGGCTGACCGAGGCCGTGTTCGGCCTGATCCCCGTATGGCTCCCGCTCCTCGTCCTGCGCCTGACGCTGGCGCGGCCGTTCTTCGCTTCCGGGCTCACCCGCTGGGACGGCTGGTTCACGCTGTCCTTCGGCACGAAGATCCTGTTCGAGCAGGACTACAAGCTCCATATCTTCGGCGCCGAAATCGCCTTTCCGATGCCCGACATCGTCGCGGCGATGGCGAGCACCGCCGAGATCGTGCTTCCGATCCTGCTCGCGTTCGGATTGCTCACCCGCTGGGCGGCGCTCGGACTTCTGTGCATGACCGGCGTCATCCAGCTCACCTATCCGGACGCCTGGCCGGACTATCACCTGCCCTGGGCGGTGATGGCGCTCACGATCATGACCTTCGGGCCGGGCGCGATCTCGCTCGACGGCCTCCTCGGCCTCGACGGACGGAGCGCAGGGCGCAGGGCTGACTGACCAATCCCTGGCCTTCGCGCCAAGCGCGGTCAGCGGAGCGACCGGAAGCCGGCGCGGACCTCGGCGGAAAAGCTCTCCGGTTGCTCCCAGGCGGCGAAGTGCCCGCCCTTGGGGAGCTTATTGTAGTGGATCAATTTCGGGTACGCCCGCTCCGTCCAGCTACGCGGGGCCGGATAGAGTTCGTCAGGGAAGACGCTCACGGCGACCGGAATGGCGACGCCCTTGGCGTTGAAATACCCTTTGCCAAAATATTCCCAGTAAAGCCGGGCGCCGGAAAGCGCCGTGTTCGTGAGCCAGGTGATCGTGATGTTATCGAGGATGTCGTCGCGCGTGAGGCCTTCCGTCTTGCCCTGAAAAACGCGTGAGATCAGGTCGTAGCTGCGCGCGTCGTGATCGAGAAAATACGCCGCCAAGCCGATCGGCGAATCCGCGATCCCGTACAATGTCTGCGGGCGCAGCCCCATCTGGAACCCGTAGGCGATGCCCTTTTGGTAGACGAATTGCAGACGCTCATAGGCGAGCTTCTCGTCGGCCGAGAGGCCCGACGGCGCCGGCGCGCCGGAGAACGCCGCTGCGTCGATCTCGGCCGGAAAGATTCCGGGCATGTTGGTGTGGATGCCAAGCAGCTCTGGGGCCGCGTCAACGCCCATCAAGTCGGTGACAACCGCGCCCCAGTCGCCCCCTTGTGCAACGAACTTGGTATAGCCGAGGCGCTTCATCAGTTCGGCCCAGGCGCGGGCGATCCGGACGGGGTCCCAACCCGTCTGGGTCGGCTTTCCGGAGAAGCCGTAACCGGGCATCGATGGGATCACGATATCGAAGGCGTCCGACGCGCTCGCGCCATGCGCGGTCGGTTTGGTAAGGGGATCGACAATTTTCAATTGCTCGATAATCGAACCGGGCCAGCCATGGGTGACGATCAGCGGCAATGCGTTGTCGTGCTTCGAGCGGACATGGATGAAGTGAATGTCGAGCCCGTCGATCTCGGTGATGTATTGCGGTAGCGCGTTCAGCTTCGCTTCGACCTTGCGCCAGTCGTATTCGGTCGCCCAATAGCGCGCGAGCGCCTGCATTGTAGCCAGCTGCACGCCTTGCGATGGGTCCGCGACGGTCTCGCGATCCGGCCAGCGGGTCGCGTTTATGCGCCTGCGCAGATCGACAAGCTCCGAATCCGGAAAATTGACCCTGAACGGGCGAATGGCGGTCTTGTCCGCTCCGGACTGTGGCCCAGTTTCACGCGTCGCCATCGTCGTTTCCTCCTACTGATCAGCAAGCTGCCGCTGGGCGGCGTAGTTCGCATCGCTCAACCAAGGGCAGCGGCGCGCTACCGCTTCGGGTATGCGGTGAAGACGTAATCCTTGTCGGCCACGATCGTGTGGCAGGCGAACCCGCACTTGGCGTCGTGCTCCTGCGGCGGCGAGTTGTTCGTATCGCCGGGCCTGAACGTCTCCGACGCCGGATCGTATTCGAACTCGGCGTATCCCCATCCGCCGCTATCGGCGAACCGCTTGCTGTCCTTCACCATGAAGTCCGTGTCGTGCAACGCGCCCGGCACGATCGGGTCGTTGGGCTGATCCTCGGCCTTCTTCGCCATCCAATGGATCTTCGCCATCATCGCGCCATCGGGGAAAGGCTTGCCGTTGCCGGGAATGCCCGACTTGTAGGCCTCGATCATGGCGGGATTGCCAAGGATCAGCGCGACCTTGTCGCCGTTGTGAGCTGACGGCGATGACCTGCCAATCCTCGTATCCCTTGAACTCGGCGAAGGCGAGACCGCCCGGAACCTGCAAAGTGTACCTGTCCTGCGCGGCGAGCGCGACGCCGGCGATGATAGAGGGCAATGCGACCATCGCGACCAAGGGCCCAATCCTCAGCACTGCACGCTCCTCAATGCGATCGGGGAAGCCGGAACCTTCCCAAAAAGGCAAGATCCGTCAAGATCTGCGCATTCGCGTGACAGTTTCACGACAGAGACCCCGGCTCTCGCGCTATTGACGGGCCTTGAACGCCGTGGCTTTAAGCGCGCTTGAAGACGCCCGACGCCGCGCGTCCTGGAAGGAGAATGGACGCCATGCCGCATTGGCCCCGGCACGGACGGATCGCGGGCCCGATCGTGATGATCGGCCTCGGATCGATCGGCAAGGGGACCCTGCCCTTGATCGAGCGCCACTTCGAATTCGATCCCGAGCGCTTCGTCGTCATCGACCCGAATGACGCCGACCGCAAGCTCCTCGACGAGCGCGGCGTGCGCTTCGTCCATCTCGGCCTGACGCGAGAGAATTATCGCGACGCGCTCAAGAAATACCTGACCGCGGGCGAGGGCCAGGGCTTCTGCGTCAACCTCTCGGTCGACACGTCGTCGCTCGACATCATGCGCTATTGCCGCGAACTCGGCGCCCTCTACGTCGACACCGTCGTCGAGCCGTGGCCGGGCTTCTATTTCGACAAGTCGCTCGGCCCCGAGGCGCGCACCAATTACGCTCTGCGCGAGACGGTGCTCGACGAACGGCGGCGCAATCCGGGCGGGCCGACCGCCGTCTCCTGCTGCGGCGCCAATCCCGGGATGGTCTCCTGGTTCGTCAAGCAGGGGCTGGTCAATCTCGCCAAGGATCTCGGCGACAAGGGTTCAGAGCCAAAGAGCAAAGAGGAGTGGGCGCGTCTCGCCCAGCGCCTCGGCGTCAAGGGCGTGCATATCGCCGAGCGCGACACGCAGCGCGCCAAGAGCCCGAAGCCGCGCAACGTGTTCGTCAACACCTGGTCAGTCGAGGGCTTCTTGTCGGAAGGCATGCAGCCGGCCGAGCTCGGCTGGGGCACGCACGAGAAATGGACGCCAGCCAACGCCGGCTTCCACAAGAGCGGCTGCGGCGCGGCGATCTACCTCAATCAGCCCGGCGCCAACACCCGCGTGCGCTCATGGACCCCGACGGCGCGGGCGCAATTCGGCTTCCTCGTCACCCACAACGAGTTCGATCTCGATCGCCGACTACTACACCGTGCGCAACGACAAGGGCGAGGCGCTCTACCGGCCGACCTGCCACTATGCCTATCACCCCTGCGACGACGCGGTGCTGAGCTTGCACGAGCTGTTCGGCCGCGCCGGCGAGGTCCAGAGCGCCCACCATATTCTCGGCGAAGCGGAGATCCTCGACGGCATAGACGAGCTCGGCGTGCTCCTCTACGGCCACGCCCGCAACGCCTATTGGTTTGGATCGCAGCTTTCGGTCGAGGAGACGCGGGCGCTCGCGCCCTACCAGAACGCGACCGGGATGCAGGTCACATCCGCGGTGCTCGCCGGCATGGTCTGGGCGCTGGAGAACCCGAAGGCCGGCATCGTCGAGGCCGACGAACTCGACTTCCGCCGCTGCCTCGAGATTCAATTGCCGTATCTTGGCCCCGTCGTTGGCGCCTATACCGATTGGACGCCGCTCGTGGGCCGCCCCGGCTTCTTCCCCGAGGACATCGACCAGAGCGACCCCTGGCAGTTCAGGAACGTGCTGGTGAGATAGGCCCGATCTCCCGCATCCGCGGGCGTCGAGGGCAAGTTCGTCTCGCTGCTGATGCGAGGGCAGGGCGGCTGACCGCCGTCCGCGACGCGCCGACGAGCGCGTGGACGCCATCCGCCAGGCGACGCCGAGGCCCGACGGGCCGTAGCGGTTCGAATGGCGCAAGCTGTGCGCGGAGATCGCACACGAGAAGAGGCGAAGCGAGCTCTCGTCGCGCCGCGATTGGTATTCGATTCAGCAGTGCATATTCGTTTATCTTTTCCAACGTTGCTTTTTTCAATCCATCCACAGATAGGACGGAAGGCTCGGATTTCAATGGCGTCACGTTTTTGTGAAATCTGTCCGCGACGGGAATGCGAGGCCTCCCTCAGCCTTCGCGGCGCGTTGGCAGCCCGCCAACTCAAGGCCCCGCGATGATCTTGAGCTCGACGAGCCGTCTCTCGATCGTGCGCGCGAGGCCGTCCTCGGTCAGCCCGGCGGCCTTGATCCGGCCGACATACGGAAAGTTGATCGTGCCGTCGGGCTCGACGCGCGCGGTCCAATCCAGGTCCGGATGGTCGACGATCCTGATCGCGACGACGTCGGAGGCGGTCAGCACCCGCCCCCCGCCTGTCGCCGCCTGAGCGCCCGCGGCCCCCGGCAGGAGGACCCCGAGCCAAATCGCCGGGATGAGCGCCATTCGCATCGTTGCAGCGCACCCGATCTCGAGCCCGCGGCCCCTTGCGGCCGAACATGCCGTCCTCCCTCCGATCCCGGCGCTCGGCGCCCTGCGACAATCCGCACGCCGGCGAAGATCGACGCGCCGGAGCGGCGCCGATACAATGCCGTCCCGATGAGCGAAGGGGTCGAACGCCATGGCCGACCCGTTTGAATTGTGGCGCCTTATGTGGTCGTCCGCAATTTCGCGTGGATTGGAGAGCCTCGCCGACACTGTCCCGAGCGCCGCCGCCCTCGATCGAGGCCGTCACGCCGGCTCGATCGATCTGTCGTCCCTCGCGACGCTCAAGCGCATCCGCCTCGAACTGCCGACGATGCTGCTCATGGAACGGGACGTGCAGGTCCGGGCGAAGGCGACGCCGGTGCTCATCGTCGCGCCTTATGCGATCCACGAGGCCTCGATCGCCGACTTCGCCGAGGGACACAGCCTGGCGCGAGTTCTGATCGAGGGCGGGTCGGAAAGCGTGGCGCTGACCTACTGGAAGTCGGCGACCGCCGAGATGCGCGATTACGGCATCGACGCTTACCTCAGCGACCTCAATGTTGCTGTCGACGATCTTGGCGGCCGCGCGTCCCTGGTCGGGCTGTGTCAAGGCGGCTGGCTGGCGGCGGCCTATGCCGCGCGCTTTCCGCGCAAGGTCGCAAGGCTCGTCCTCGCCGGCGCGCCGATCGACACCGGCGCGGCGGAATCGCAGATCACCCGAACCCTCCTATCGGTCTCGACCGCCTCGATCGCGCAAACGCTCGCGCTCAGCGGCGGACGGGTTCTCGGATCGCTGTCCCAGGCGCTGTGGTCCAATGACCTCCTCCAGGGTTTCACCGCGGAATCGGCGCTGCAATGCGCCGGCGAACCGGCGCCGATCGCGAAGTTCGACGCCTGGAACGCCCGGTCCGTCGATTTGCCCGGCGCCTATTTCTTGCAGACGGCGGAGTGGATATTCCGTGAGAACCGCCTCGCGCGCGGAACATTTCCCGCTCTCGGGCGCGTGAGCCCGCTCTCCGGCATTACCGCGCCGATCTTCGTCCTCGCCGCGGCCGACGACGAGATCGTGTCCCTTCCGCAGGCGACGGCGATCAAGGCGCTGTGCACGCGCGCGAACGTCGAAATCCGCGTCGAGCCGGGCCGGCATCTCTCGCTCTTCATGGGCCGCCGAACGCTCGCGACCGCCTGGCCGGACATCGCGCGCTGGCTGAGACGGTCAGACCCTGCCGGCGCGTCCCAGCCTGCCGGCGCGCGGTCGCGCCGAACGGACTATGCGGAAGGCGAACCAAGCCCACAAGCCTCGGCCGGAGGCGCGAGGTGATCCGCAAGATGTGAGCGCCGGGCTATCTGACCAACTTGACCAACTCGCCGCTCGCGCCTATGCTGAATCCATGGCCCGCACCGTCAATCTCTATGAAGCCAAGACGCATCTCTCGTCGCTCGTCGAGGCCGCCGAGCGCGGCGAAGAGATCATCATCGCCAAGAACGGCGTCGCCAAGGCCCGGCTTGCACCGATTGGCCCGAGGAAGCGGGCGCGCAAGCCCTCAAAGCTGATGCGCATCAGCTTCATTGCCGATGACTTCGATGCTCCCGATCCCGAAATCGAGCGCCTGTTCGAAGGCTAAGAGTGAGCCTCCTCATCGACACACACGTCTTTCTCTGGTTCCAGAGCGAGTCGACCAGGCTCGCCCATATTCTGCGCAAAACGATCGCCGAGGAGGCGGATGTCTACGTCAGCGCCGCCGCGTTCTGGGAAATCGCGATCAAGCGGAGAAGCGGCAAGCTTGGGTTTGAGGGATCTCCGCGCGCCGCTGCGCTGGCCGCCGGCTTCCTCGAACTCCCAATCGACGGCGCGGATGCGGAGACTGCGGGCGGACTCGACTGGGACAACCGCGACCCTTTCGATCGCCTGCTGGTCGCGCATTGCCTCAATCGCGACCTAACCCTCGTCACTGCCGACACCCGGCTGCGCTCGCGTCACGACATTGGCCTCTTGTGGGCCGGGTAGCTTGTCCGCCAAGCCAGGATCAGATTCGTCAGATCGGCGTCCGCTGATCACACCTTTGCGCTCTCGACCGCCCGCGCAGCGCCGGTCGCGTCGGCGAGACTGGCGAAACCCCCGGCCCCAAGCACGAGCTCGCGGGCGAGCCGCAGGGCTTTCGCTTCGCATTGCGCGCGTCGCTCCGGGTCGGCGATCGACTCGAGGTCCTCGACATGGGCGAGGCCGAGGATGCGGCGGATCATTTTCGCCCCCGCGAAGCCCAGCGTATCCTCGAACAGGGCGCGCATGAATCGCGTCCGCTCCTTTTCCATCGCCGCCCGATCCTCGGCGGAGGGAAAGAGGCTCGCGGGATAGGCGTCGCCCGCGGGCGCCGCGCGCCAAAGGCTAAGAAAGCGATCGTGGAACCCCGACCACACGTCTTCGGCCTGGGCGAGAATCCACTCGCGGTAGGCGTCGCGCGCATGCGGCTGAGCCTCATGCCCCCCTTGGGCGAAATAGGCGAGGAAAAGATTGCCGATCACCGCGCCGGCGTCGAACCCCATCGGCCCGATGAAGGCGAATTCGGGATCGATCACGCGGGTGTCCTCGGCCGTCGCCATGATCGAGCCGGTATGGAGGTCGCCATGGATCAGCGCCTCGGCGGAGGTCATGAACTTCAGTTTCAGAGCCTGCGCGGCGACTTTCAGCGCGCTGTCGCGCTCGAACGCCTGCTTCTGCGCGTCGAGATGAGGCCGCGTCCAGCGGTTGAGCGGCGCCTCGCGATAGGGGTCGGTGAAGACGAGATCCTCGGTGATCTTGCACAAGGCCGTGTTCGGCGCGAACAGCGCGATGCGCGCTTTGTGCTCGGCCGCCGTTCCGGCCAGCGCCGAGGTGTTGAACAGGGTCGCGGCAAGAAACTCGGCGACGTCGGCGGCGAAGCGAGGATACTCGATCCCGCGCACGAGCCCCTTGCGCATGATGACGTGAGGCCGGAGATATTCCATCACGATCATCGCCTGGGCGCGGTCGAAGTGGAACACTTCGGGCGTGAGCCGCGGCGCGTGGCGGGCCTGCTCGGTCAGCGCGCTATATTCGAACCAGCTCCGCTCGAGCGGCAGCGGCCAGGAGTCGCCGACCAGGCGCACGTAGGGCAGCGCCTGCTTGACGACGACGCCGTCGCTGCTCCCCTCGACGATGAACACGAGATTGAGGTTGCCGTCGCCGACCTCGCGGATGCGCCAGCCCGACGGCGCGCCGCCGAGCCGTTCGCGGACGGCCGGAATATCGGCGAGCGCGCCGGCAAGGCGCGAACCGTCGACCGGCGCGTAGGTCGCCATCCCGTTCAGCCGGCCCGTTCGCCGCTTCGCGCGGTGCGCAGCCGCTCGGCGTAGACGTTGATGATGAGCGCGATGAGGAGGATCAGGCCGCGAATGAGGATCTTGAGGAAGCTGTCGATCTTCACGTAGTCGAGGCCGTTGTTGAGGACGCCGAGCACGAACAGGCCGACGATCGTGTTGCCGATGCCGCCGCGTCCGCCGAACAGGCTCGTGCCGCCGACCACCACCGCGGCAATGGCGTCGAGCAGGAAGGTGTCGAATTCGTTCTGCTGGGCGCTGCCGAAATAGGCGACGCCGACCATGCCGGCGAAGCCCGAGCACATGGCGGAGATCACCATCACGGCGCCGACGATGAAGCGGACGTTGACGCCGGAATACTCCGCCGCCTCCCGGTTTCCCCCGACCATGTAAACGTAGCGGCCGAAGCGGGTATAGGTCAGCACCAGATGGGCGACGAGCAGGAAGACCGCCGCGACGATGATGATCCAGGGGACGCCGAAAATCGTCTTCGACCCCAGCGTGAGAATGAGAGGCGGAACGGTATAGGCGATCTGCCCGCGCACCAGCACCGCCGAGACGCCGGCCCCGATCTGCATCATCGCCAGCGTCATGATGAACGAGGGGATGCCGATGCGGGTGACGCCCAACGCAGTGATCAGGCCGAGCCCGAAGCAGGCCGCGAGCGCCAGGACGATTGCGATCGCGCCGGGCATCGGCAGGTTGGCGATGTTCACGTAATCGGGCTGAGCGGTGAAGAAAGTCAGCACGATCGCGGTTGCGCCGGCGATCGCGCCGACGCTGAGATCGATTTCGGCGGTCAGGATGACGAACGTCAGGCCAACCGCCATGATCGCCGTGACCGACACCTGCTGAAGGATGTTCTCCAGGTTGCCGAGCGAGGCGAAGGTCGGGCTCGCCAGACTGAAGAAGGCGACCAGCGCGATCAGGGTAATAAAGGGCGCGATGTTGCGCAGCTGATCGCGCAGGAAATCCCCGAAACGAAAGCCGCGGGCGGAACGCGCTTCGGCGCTTGGCGTGTTCATTGAAATCCCATCGTCAAGCGGCCGCCAGCAGGCGGTCCTTGCTGATCGCCTCGCCGGCGAACTCATGCGCGATTTCGCCCTTGCGCATCACCAGCACCCGGTCGGCAAGCGAAAGAACGGTCTCCGGCTCGGTCGAGAAAACGACGATCGCGATGCCCTGATCGCGCAAGGCGCGCACGATCCTGACCACGTCTTCCTTGGCGCCGACGTCCATGCCTCTCGTCGGCTCGGCGAGCAGTAGAATGCGCGGAGCAGTGGGTCAGCCACTTCGCCAGCGCGACTTTCTGCTGATTGCCGCCGGAGAGCGCGCCGAGGCGCGCTTCGATCCGGGGCGGGCGAATGTCGAGCGCCTTGACCTGCTCGGCGGCGATTTCCCGTTCGCGCTCGGGCTTGAGCAGCCAGCGCGACAGGCGCTCGAGGATCGCAATTGAGATATTCTTGTACACCGGCTCGTCGCCGAACAGCATCGAGCGCCGGCTTTCCGCCACATAAGCCACGCCGGCCGACTTGGCGGCCGCGGTATTGGGCAGCCTCTTGATTTCGCCGTCGATCTCGAGCGAGCCGCTGTCGGCGCGAAGCTTCCCGAACAGAGTGCGCGCCAGCTCGAGCTGGCCGCAGCCCATGAAGCCGTAAATGCCGAGCACCTCGCCGGCCCGCGCCTCGAACGTCACGTCGCGATACGAGGGCTCGAGCGTCAACGCCATGGCGCGTAGCGCGACCGGCGCTTCGGGCCGGCTTTCGAGCTTGATCTCGTGAAGGTAGCTCTCCTCGAGGTCCTCGCGCCCGGCGCCGATCATGCGCTCGATGATCCAGGCCTTGTCGATCGCCGGACTGACCTCGGTGTCGGCGACATTGCGGCCGTTGCGGAAGATGGTGATCGCGTCGGAGATCTTCAGAATATCGTCGAGGAAATGCGAGATGAAGATGATGCTTCGGCCGCCCTCCCGCAGCTTGCGCGAGCACCCCGAACAGGCGCTCGATCTCGGGCGGCGACAGCGCCGAGGTCGGCTCGTCGAGAATGATGATGCGCGCGCCGGAGAACAGCACGCGCGAAAGTTCGACCAGCTGCTGCACGCCGATCGGAAAATCGCCGAGCCG
This sequence comes from uncultured Alphaproteobacteria bacterium, assembly GCA_963806935.1. Taxonomy (GTDB): domain Bacteria; phylum Pseudomonadota; class Alphaproteobacteria; order Rhizobiales; family Beijerinckiaceae; genus Roseiarcus. Next base: position 54,234 of record CAWEAT010000040.1, on the reverse strand, counting down.
CGCGCGCGGGTCGATGTCGAGCCCGAGGTTCTTGAGTTGCGCCGCGGCGGCTTCGGCCATCCGCCGCCACGCGACGACGCCCAGACGGTTGACCGGCTGGGCGCCGAGAAAGACATTCTCGGCGACGCTCAATTCAGGGGCGACGCTGAGCTCCTGATGCACCATGCCGATGCCCGCAGTCGAGGGCATCGCGCGAGGAGCGGAAATGCACGTCCTTCCCGTCGACGCGCATGCGCCCTGCGTCGGCGCCGTGGACGCCGGCGATGATCTTCATCATCGTGCTCTTGCCGGCGCCGTTCTCGCCGGCCAGACCGTGGATCTGACCGGCGAGCAGCGTGAAGTCGACGCCCCGAAGCGCCTGGACGCCGCCAAACGACTTCGAGACGCCGTTGAGTTCGAGCAGCGACATGGCGAGACGTCGCCTTGTGGATCAGATCAGGAACTGCTCCTGCATCCACAGCATCCCGTCGGCGTTGGCTTTGGTCACCACCGGCCCGTCGGTGACGATGTTCTTCGGAATGTCCTTGCCGGTCTTGGCGCCGTGGACGACGGCCTGGACGCCCGCGACGATCGCGCCGCCATGGATGCGGCACGACGGATTGCGGACCGTCGCGTACATCTTGCCCTCCTGCACCGCCTTGATCGCGGGGGGCATGGCGTCGACGCCGCCGACCTTGGTCTCGGTGCGGCCCTTGGCCTCCATAACCTTGAGGGCGGCGAGGGCCATGTCGTCATTATGGAAGAACGCGGCGTCGATCTTCGGATATTTGGTCAACAGCGTCTCCCAGATGCGGGCGACCTTGGTGACGTCCCAATCGGCCGGCTGCTCGTCGAGCACCTGGATCTTCGGGAACTTGGAGACGACCGAGTGGAAGCCCTTGGCTCGTCCCTGCGCGCCGGTATGTCCCAGCGCGCCCTTGAGTCATCACGATCGTGCCTTCGCCGTTGATCGCATTGACCAGCGCCTGAGTGACCGAAGCGCCCATGATATTCGTTGTCGGGCGCAAGGAAGGCGAGGACGTTGATCGAGTTCGAGCGGCGCGATCAGCGTGTCCATGTCGATCACCGGAATTCCGGCCTCGATCATCTTGTTGACCGGGGCGGTCAAGGTGCCGATGCCGAACGCCTGGATGGCGACGAAATCCCACTTCTGGTTGGCCATGTCGTCGATCGCGGCGCGCTGCTTGACCGCGTCGAGCTGGCCATCGAACCAGGTGACGTCGACGTTGAACAGCTTGCCCCAATATTCCGCCGCCTGCTTGCCCTGCGCGCACCAGGTCGCCTGCAATCCGGCGTTGGAGAATGCGGCCTTGAGCGGCTTTTCCGAACGGCCCGCGGCCTCGGCGAGCGCCTGGGAGATCATTGGGTTGACGCCCAATCCTCCGAACAGCGCCGCGGCACCGGCGCCCGCGGCCGCCGCCTTGAGCAGCTTGCGGCGATCCGCCGAAACATTTGATTTTTCGTCCGTCATCAATTCCTCCCTGCGACGTGGCGCTTGTTCGCCGTTCGTCGTCAACGGTCGACCATGGCATGGAAAAGCGTCGCGATTCAATACGCGGACGCATCTCGTATCTCGGTAGAACCCCCGAGCACGCCTGCCGTTGACAATCGGCGCCCGGGCGGGGGAAACGTCCCGCGCTTTCAACCCGGGACCGCCCATGACCGACGCACGCCTTCAGACTTCGATCGAAAAGGCCTTCGAGGAGCGGGCGAAAATCACACCCCACACCAAGGGCGAGGTGCGCGACGCGGTCGAGGCGGCGCTCGAGCTCCTCGACCGCGGCAAGGCGCGGGTGGCCGAGAAGCTCCCGGGCGCGAGTGGGCCGAATTCGTGGAAGGTCAACCAGTGGCTCAAGAAGGCGGTGCTCCTGAGCTTCCGCCTCAACGACAATGCGCTTGTGCCCGGCGGACCGGGCGGAGCGACGTGGTGGGACAAAATCCCCTCGAAATTCGAGGCCTGGGGCGAGAACCGCTTCAAGGAAGCCGGCTTTCGCGCGGTTCCGGGCGCGATCGTGCGCCGCTCCGCCTTCGTCGCCCGCGACGTCGTCTTGATGCCGAGCTTCGTCAACCTTGGCGCCTATGTCGACGAGAAGACGATGGTCGACACCTGGGTCACCGTCGGCTCGTGCGCCCAGATCGGCAAGAACGTGCATCTCTCCGGCGGCGTCGGCATCGGCGGCGTGCTCGAGCCGCTTCAGGCCAACCCGACGATCATCGAGGACGACTGCTTCATCGGCGCGCGCTCGGAGGTGGTCGAGGGCGTCATCGTCGGCGAGGGCTCGGTCATTTCGATGGGCGTCTTCATCTCCGCATCGACCAAGATCATCGATCGGGCGACCGGCAAGGTCCACGTCGGCTACGTGCCGCCCTATTCGGTCGTGGTGTCCGGCTCGCTTCCCGGCAAGCCCCTCCCCAACGGCTCGCCCGGGCCCTCGCTCTACTGCGCCGTGATCGTCAAGACGGTGGACGCGCAGACCCGCGCGAAGACGGGCATCAACGAGCTGCTCAGGGAGTGAAGGCGTCAACGACCCGGAAGGATGCGCCTCGAATACGCTACAGTAATCGCGCGTAATTGGTTGATTCCACCTAGACAGCCGCCCTTGCCCGAGGCGAGGAAATCTTCGTATAATTGGCGTATCAAAGATCCAGGATATTGGCTGCGCTGTACAAAGAACCCTCGGGAGGCGGCTTATCCCTTTGATCTCAGGTTCCGCTATATGTTGTGTCTGAGCGGTCCGCGAGCGTGCGCGGAATCGCGAGGAAGCCAGGGCATGGCGCGGGGCCGTTCGCTCGCCGAATTTCAGAAAGCATTCGCCGACGAGGCGAGTTGCGCCACGTTTCTGTTCGAGTGTCGCTGGCCCGAGGGCTTCATTTGTCCCGCTTGCGGCAAGCGCCGCGCCAATGCGCTTAAAACTCGTCCACGCCTGTTTGAATGTCTGGATTGCGGACGCCAGACCTCGCTCACCGCCGGCACCGTGATGCACCGCTCGAGGCTGCCTCTGACGACGTGGTTTCAGGCCGCGCATTTGATGACGACGCACTCCAACGGCATGTCGGCGCTGCAACTGGGGGCCCAACTCGGCGTCACCTACAAGACTGCCTGGCTGCTGACGCAAAAACTGCGGCGCTCAATGATCGATCCGAACCGAGACCTTCTCGAAGGCGTCGTCGAGGTCGATCAGACGGAGATTCCGTTCCGGGTTGGCGACGCGTTCTTCGAGCCCGGCAAGGCGGGGACAATTCTGATTGCCGGAGCGATCGAGGTCATCGAGCGCGACACCAACAAGCCGAAGCCCCGGCGCAAGGGCGCGAAGTACCTCGACACGCGCTCGGGGCGCATACGCCTCGCCGCGATCGCCGACAACTCCGCGGCGTCGCTCGAAGCCTTCGTGCGCGCCAACGTGAAGCCGGGCGCGACGCTGATCACCGATGGACATGCGTCTTATCCCGGCCTTGCGGGCGATTACCGGCACGATCCGCGCGTCGTCGGCGTGATGGCGGCGAACATCGTTCTCCCGTGGAGCCACCGTGCGTTCGCGTTGATGAAGCGCTGGGCGCTCGGCACGTATCACGGCTTGCGCCGCAAACAGGTCGATACCTACCTCGATGAATTCGTGTTTCGCTACAATCGCAGATTTTACCGGCACGTCTCCTTCGAAACCATGCTCGGCCTCGCCGCCAACCACGCGCCGGCGAGCTATCGGGACATCATCGGGCGCGAAAGCCCGAGCAAAAATCAGATCGTCGGCGACGCCCAGCCACTACATGTAGACGAACCTGATTCAGCGGGATAAGCCTCCTCGGGAGGGCATTGCACATGGATCCCGTCAAGATATTCTTAAGTCATAACTCCAAGTATATCGAGCTCGCCACAACCCTAAAAAACTCCCTTCACGCCCTGGAAACCAAGCCATCGACTCAGCTCGATATCAAGATCAGCGAGGAAATGGATGGTGGAGCCAACTGGCGGCAATGGATTGAGGATAACGTCCGAAGCGCGGATATATTTCTGCTGATTTTCCCGCATGCCAGCATGGATATGAGCTGGTGCAATTATGAGCTTGGACGGTTTTACGACGGCAAGCGGAGGATCATCTGCATCAAGAACACCGACATAGCCAACCCGCCGCCGCCCTTTCAATCCTATCAGGCGTATGACGGCGACGAGGCCGGGATTCTAAAGTTTATCAATGAGCTGTTCGTCAAGGGAACGTTCACCGACAATAAGCCGCTCAACCCGAAAATCGGCCTGCCGGGTGAACAAATCTATGGCGTGGCGCAGGGCGTCGCGCGCCAACTGGCGCAGAAATTCGCGCAGGCCCGGCTTCGGGAACAGTTTTATGAATGGAGGGTCGTCCTTTCGGTCAGCTGCGACGCAGAAAACCAGTTCGACCCCAAGGCGTCGACGGTGGAGGGCAATGCCGACGGCATGAAATTGCTGGGCTTCAGCGAGGCCGAAAGCGTTCCGTGGTCGGCGGTTCGACGGTCGATCGGAGACGCCGAGGACTGGCCAGCGGTGTTGGAGCGCGCGATCCCATCGATAACCGTCGGCTCGTTGCCGCCGGCGTTGCCTCCGTTTTTTTCCTCAGACATGCTGTACATTCCAGTCATCACCCGGGCGCAGAGCGTCGACGACGTGCTCAAGGAACTCGTTTTGATCTTTGTTGCGGCTGACACCGATTCGCTCCGTCGCATGCTCGACTGGTCGCTGCCGGCCGCCATGCCAGACCCGGTCGCGATCCTCGTCAGGCTGGTGCGGATGATGTTCAGAGCGCGATGGGACACGCTCGAGCCCGCCTACCAGGAAACCATGAGATATCGCGCGCCGACGCCCGAGCGATGCGCGGAGATAACGCGCTCGATGATCGCCGACTATGATCGTCTCGGGCGGGACGCCCAAAGCCAGGGCGTCCAGGGAGTTGATCGATTCTACGGCATCTTTGCTCGTGATTTACGGCCCGACGTCGAATCCTGCGGCGAGGAATGGATGCAACTCATGCACGAACTGAGTGCTTCTCCGGCGGACACCGCCAGCGTTCTCGGCAGCCGTCTCAAGAGGCTTCGCGCCAATAACACGAGGTGGCTGAAGCTCGCAGCAAAACAATTGCTGCTCGAGGTCGACGATCTGGGCTGAGGCTCGTCGTCCCCTTACCGCCCCAACGCCACCGCGATCTCCTGCCTCAAGCCCTCCGCCGTCTGGGTCTGAAGCCCGACCGCCCCGAGCGCGCCCACGGCCACGCCGACCAATTCCGCGTTGGAGGCGGCGCGGGCGCCGTCGGGGAGCGTAAAGTTGTTCTCGAAACCGACTCGCGCATGGCCGCCGAGCAGCGCGCCGGCGGTCACGCAGGCGGCCTCGCGGCGACCGAAGGCGCACACGCTCCACAATTCGAACCGAGGCATGTCAGGCGCCACGAACGGCAGAAGATCGCGCGGGATCGCGGTGCGGGTGATCGCGAAGCGCCCGAGCACGTAGAGGACGGAAAGCTTGTCGAACGGGATCAGCCCCTGCTTCCGCATCGCCCCGAGTCGTTGCGCCTCGTCGGGATGATAGAGGATGATCTGCGGCCAGATCCGCATCTGCTTGAGCCTGCCGAGGAACAGGCCGAAGTCCCGCTCGTCCGATGGCTCGGGCGCGAACTCGCGCAGCGCCAGCGACACCGCCTCGGGGTTGGCTTCGAGCACTGCCGCCTTCTGCTCGCTCGGAGTGAAAAGGCCGAGCGATTCGCTCGTGATCTGAATGACGAGCCGATCGCCGACTTCCCGGCAAATGCGCGCGATCGCGGCGCGATAGGCGTCCGGGTCGAGGCAGTGCCCGCCGCCCCCATCGCGCACATGCAGATGGATCATCGAGGCGCCGCGATCGAGGCATTCGGCGGCCGTGCGGGCGAGTTCGTCGGGGCTGAGCGGCAACGCCGGATGGTCGGCCTTGGTCTTTCGCCCGCCATTGGGCGCAACCGCCAACACGACCTGTCCTCGCGCCTCCGCCCCGGCAAAGGCTTTCCGACTTTCCGGCGCCGGCCGGGCGCGGCTAGACTGGGCCAAAGGCCCATCTCTGAGATCAGTCATCGTACACCCCCATGACAAATATACTGCACCGCACTGCAACAATAAACATGCCGGTGGCGGTTTTCGGCTCGGGGATCGAGATTTTTGACGCTGACGGGCGCCGGTACATCGACGCGTCGGGCGGCGCGGCCGTCTCTTGCCTTGGCCATGGGCACCCGGACGTGCTCGCGGCCATGCATAAACAACTCGACGCCCTCGCCTATTCGCATACCGCCTTCTTCACCACCGTGGCCGCCGAACGCCTCGCCGATCGCCTGATCGAGGACGCTCCGGCGGGCCTGAGCCACGTCTATCTGGTTAGCGGCGGTTCGGAGGCGATAGAGGCCGCGCTCAAAATGGCGCGCCAGTTTTTCGTCGAGGTCGGCGAGCCTCAGCGCCGCCACGTCATCGCACGACGGCAGAGCTATCACGGCAATACGCTCGGCGCGCTCGCTGTCGGCGGCAACGCCTGGCGGCGCGCGCAATTCGAGCCCCTTCTGATCCGGACTCACCACATCGACCCCTGCTACGCCTACCGGCTGCAGCGGGAGGGTGAGAGCGACGCGGACTATGCGGCCAGAGCCGCCCAGGCGCTCGAGGACAAGATCATCGAAGTCGGCGCCGACAGCGTCATCGCCTTCGTCGCCGAGACCGTGGTCGGCGCGACCCTGGGCGCGGTCCCGCCGGTCGGCGACTATTTCAAGCGCATCCGGGCGATTTGCGACCGCTACGGCGTGCTGCTCATTCTCGACGAGGTGATGTGCGGCATGGGGCGAACCGGAACGCTGCACGCCTGCGAGCAGGAGGGCGTCGCGCCCGACCTCATGGCCCTCGCCAAGGGCCTGGGCGGCGGCTACCAGCCGATCGGCGCGGTCATGCTGTCGGAGCGCATTTTCGATGCGTTCGCCAACGGCTCAGGCGGGTTCCAGCACGGCCACACCTACATGGGCCATCCGATGGCGGCGGCGGCGGCGTTTGCGGTGCAGGACGTCATCCGGCGGGATCGGCTCCTCGCCAACGTGAACGAAATGGGCGCAAGGCTCGAGCGGCGCCTCGCGGAGCGCTTCGGCCAGCACCCGTTCGTCGGCGACATCCGCGGGCGCGGGCTCTTCCGCGCGCTCGAACTGGTCAGCGACCGCGCGAGCAAGCGGCCATTCGATCCGGGGCTGAAACTGCACGCCCGCGTCAAGCGCGAGGCGATGGCGCGCGGCCTCATGGTCTATCCGATGGGCGGGACTGTCGACGGCGTCGAAGGCGACCACGTCCTTCTGGCGCCGCCCTTCATCGTCAAGCCGTCGGAGATCGACATGATCGTCAAGCGCCTCGGCGACGCGCTCGAGGCTGCTCTCGCCGGCCTGACATAGCCGCGCGAAGGCCGCGCGCCCGCCATAGAAAGAGCGCAGTGGTTCCGGAAAGCCACCCGCTTCCGTCGCGGCGGGATATTTCCCATTATCCCGCCGGGCCGATCGCCAATTCGCGCCCTCGACGTAACGACAAGGATTGGACATTCGTGGCGAACCGCTTCCGATGGCTAGCGCTTGGCGTCGTACCCGCCCTACTCGCGGCCGGCGCCGTTTTGGCCCAGCAGGCGCCGCTCGACCTGAGAGCGTCGGTAAAGCCGCCCAGATCGGCAAAGTCCGCGGCGCCGATGCCCGCGACCGAAGCGGTGGCGCGCGCCAACGCCTGGCTCGACGCCGCGCGGGTCCTAACCGCCGACTTCGTTCAGATCGGGCCGGACGGACGGCGGTCGGAGGGGACGCTGAGCCTTGTGCGCCCGGGGCGGATTCGATTCGCAGGGCCGCGATTCGAGGTCGTCGCCGACGGCCGCAGCCTCGCCGTCATCGACCGCAAGCTCGACACCCAGGACGAATATTTCATCAGCCAGACGCCGCTCAAGTTCCTGCTCGCCGATCACATCGACCTCGCCCGCGACACCCGGGTCCTTAGCGTCGCGCAGGAGGGCAATGCGGTCACCATCGAGATCGAGGACAAGGCGGCGCTCGGCGGCACGGCGCATCTGACGCTCGTTTTCGACGCCTCGACCTATGCGCTGAGGCAATGGACGGTGGTCGACGCCCAGGGCTTCCAGACAGTCGTCACCCTGTCCAATATCGATCTGACCACGAAGCCGGATCCGGCGCTGTTCCATATCGACGAACTGCCGGCCAACCAGCCGGGCAACCGCCGCAAGTGACGATGCGCGGCTTGTGGGCAATTGGCGCGGGCGCCTTGCGCCGCCCGGCGCGGGTCGTGCATCTGGCCTTGTCCGCCTGGAGCCGCGCATGACGTTTTCCGTCGCCACCTGGAACATCAACTCGGTTCGTCTGCGCATCGACCTCATCACCCGCTACCTCGCCGAGCATCGGCCGGATGTCCTGTGCCTGCAGGAGACGAAATGCCCGGACGCCAATTTCCCGTTCGCCGCGTTCCGGGACGCCGGGTATCCGCATATCGCGATCAACGGCCAGAAGGGCTATCACGGCGTCGCGATGGTCTCCCGCGTCCCGTTCGCAGCGTCGGCGAAGCGCGACTTTTGCGCCAAGGGTGATGCGCGCCACCTGCACGTCGTCCTCGGCGACGAGGCGCACGGGCTCGAGCTGCATAATTTCTACGTGCCCGCGGGCGGCGACGAGCCCGACCCGGAGATCAACGTCAAATTCGCCCATAAACTCGCCTTCGTCGACGAGATGGCCGATTGGGCGAGGGACGAGCGGCCGGCGGCGCGGCGCGCGATCCTGGTCGGCGATCTCAACATCGCCCCGCTCGAACACGACGTCTGGAGCCACAAGGCGCTCTTGAGCGTGGTCAGCCACACCCCGATCGAAGTCGATAAACTGAACCGCGCCCAGGCCGCCGGCCCCTGGGTCGACGCCTTGCGCAAATTCGTGCCCGACGATCAGAAGCTCTACACTTGGTGGAGCTATCGCGCGTTCGACTGGTCGAAGACCAACAAGGGGCGGCGCCTCGACCACATCTGGGTGAGCCCCGACCTCGCCAACTCGGTCAAGTCGATGCGCGTCCTGCGCGACGCCCGCGGCTGGACGCGTCCCTCCGACCACGCGCCGGTAATGGCGGAATTGGCGCTCTGATTGGGCGCTCTGCGCTATGTCAGGCCGGCGCCCTGTCATACCCGCAAGGCCTGTATCTAGGCTGGGCGGCGGCGGCCTCTGGATTGCCGCGTGCGCGGGAATGACAAGACGGACTCTGTCATACCCGCGAAAGCGGGTATCCAGGCTGGCGGCGGGAAGCGTGCGATGATCGGCCGGGGGAGGCAAAATGGCGTGGCGATGGGTCAATCGGGCGGCGAGCCTCATCCTCGGGCTGGTCGTCCTGGCGACGCTCGGCGGCGGCTACCTCTTCTATCGCGCGATGCCCGCCTATTCCGGGACCGAAGCGCTGCCGGGCCTTTCGGCCGAGGTTCGCGTCTGGCGCGACCATTTCGGCGTGCCCCACATCTTCGCCGCCTCGATGGACGACGCGGCGCGGACGCTCGGCTACACCCACGCCAGCGAGCGGATGTTCCAGATGGACATCATGCGCCGGGTCGGTCAGGGACGGATGGCCGAAATCCGCGGCGCCGATCTCCTCGGCGTCGACAAGTTCACTCGCACGGTCGGCTTCTACCGCGAGGCTGAGGCGAGCTTCTCCGCCCTTTCGCCCTGGGCGCAAAAGCGCCTCCAAGCCTATGCCGACGGCGTCAACGCCTTCCTCGACAGCCATGGCGCCGCGCTCCCGCCCGAGTTCCTCCTCGCCGGCGATCATCCAGAACCTTGGAAACCGGCCAATTCTCTTGTAATCGCAAAGCTTGAGGCCTATCAGCTATCGCAGAACTTCAAGCTCAAGCTGATGCGCGCCCGTCTCCTGCAGAAGCTCGGGCCGGACGAGTTGAACTGGCTCTTTCCGGCCGCCAGACCCGGCGATCCGATCACAACCCTGCCCTCGCTCGGCGACAAGCATGCGGCTCGCGACGCCATCGACGATCAGCTCGGGGCGCTCACCGGGATCGGCCGCGGCGCCTCGAACGAATGGGTGATCGCCGGGTCTCGAACCGAGACCGGCAAGCCGATCCTCGCCAACGATCCCCATCTCGACCTCAGCGCGCCGATCCTCTGGTATCTCGCCCGCATCGTCACGCCGGAAGGGTCGGTCAAAGGCGCGATGATCCCGGGCGCCCCGGTGTTCGTCCTCGGCCAGAACGATTCGATCGCCTGGGGCCTGACGACTGCGGACTCGAACGTGCAGGACCTTTTCATCGAGACCGTCGATCCGGACGACCCGTCGAAATATCTGACCCCCGGCGGCCCGAGGCCGTTCGAGACCCGCGAAGAGACGATCCACGTCAAAGGCGCAGCCGACGTCAAGCTCGCCGTTCGCTCAACCCGCCACGGCCCGGTGCTCTCCGACATCAACGAGGACGCCGCCAGCGTCGCCGGGCCGGGCAAGGTCGTCGCCCTCGCCTTCACCGGACTTGGCGATCGCGACACCACCGCGGAAGCCTTCCTGCGTGTCAACGCGGCGCGAAACTGGGGCGAGTTTCTCGACGCGCTCCGCCTCTACCAGACGCCGACCCAGAACCTCGTCTATGCCGACCGCGCCGGAAACATCGGCTTCTTCAGCCCCGGCCTGGTCCCGATCCGCAAGTCGGGCGACGGATCCCTCCCCGTCGACGGCGCGTCGGGCGCGTTCGACTGGACCGGCATGATCCCGTTCGATCAGATGCCTCAGCTCTACAACCCGGAGATCGGCTTCGCCTTCAACGCCAACAACGCCGACTTCCCGCCCGATCATCAGCCGAGCTTCGGTTTCGACTACGAGGAGACTTTCCGCGCCCGCCGCATCCAGCAGTTCTTCGATACGATCGCAAAGCACAGCCTCGAAACCTCGGGCGCCATGCAGGGCGACCACCTGTCGCTCGACGTGAAGGAGATGCAGCCCTTCATCGCCACGATCGCGCCAGCCACCGACTGGGCGCGCCAGGCGCAGGCGATGCTTATGAAATGGGACGGCGTGATGGCCAAGGACCGCCCCGAGCCGCTGATCTACACCGCCTTCCTGAGCGCGCTGCACAAGATCCTGCTCGAGGACAAAACCGGGGTCGCGATGGGGGAGAAAGGCCCGTTCGCCGCGACCACTCTCATTTCCCTGATGCGCGACCATCCCTCCTGGTGCGGGTCTCCCGGGGCGCCCGATCCGGACTGCCGCAAGGCGCTCGGCCGCGCCCTCGACGACGGTCTCGCACTCCTCGTCAAGCGCGACGGGTCGGCGATGAGCCAGTGGGAATGGGGCGCGGAGCACCAGGCGCTGCTACGCCACCAGGTCTATGCCCATATCCCGCTGTTTGACCGCCTGAGCGATCTCAGCCTCCCCTCGAGCGGCGGGTTCTACACCCTCGATCGCGGCGGCGGCTCCGGCGCTCCGCCGGACCTGCCGTTCGCCCGCACGATCGGCGGCGGGTTTCGCGGCCTCTACGATCTCAAGGATCCCGGCAAATCCCGGTTCATGATCGCGACCGGCGAATCCGGCCACATCTTCTCCAGCCACTACGGCGACCTCACGCCGCTGTGGAACGACGTCAAGTCAATTACCATTGCGGGATCGGAGGATGAGCTCAGACAGGCGGGCGGCGAAGAGCTGACGCTCAAGCCGTGATCTTATGTCAACGCCACCCGATGTCCTGGCGCTGGCCATGGCGGTGGAAGAGCTGGGCGATCAGGATCGTCAAGGCATTCGGCCGATCGGCGTGGTGATGGACGGCGCGCCAATGGCTGTGATGCGCCGGCTCCGCCGGCTCCAACGGCTCCAATGGCTTCGCGGCCGCGATCACGCGTGGTCGTGACGGCGGCAGCGGCGCGTCGGCCAGGGCCGCAACTGGCTCGGGCGGCGCGGGCTCAGCCTCGGCCATGACCGCGGGCGCGGGTGGAGACGGCGCCGCCTCGACGGGTGGCTGCGTCGCCGGAGAAGACGGCGGGGATTGCTCCGCGACCTCAACCGGCGGGGCCGGCGGCGCTGGCTCCTCGACCATGACCGGCGACGGCGAGGGCGGCGCCGTCTCCTGCGCCGCGTCGTCCGCCATCTGCGTCGGCTCCTGGGACCGGTCCGGCTGCGGCGAAGACGCCGGCTGCGGGTGGTCGATCTCGGCCCGCGCGGCCTGCGCATGCGGCCCGTCGGGATGAGCCGCGAGAAACGCGCGCCAGCCGGCCGCGGAATCAGCGTGGCGGGCGATGCGGTAGTCGAGGTCTTCGGCGACGTTTTGCGACGAGACGTTATCGATCGACAGCTTTTCGGGCGCAGGCGCGAGCGCCGTCACGACGGGAACGACGATGTCGGAGGGCGAAGACGTGCACATGACTGCAGCTACGAGCGTCAGAGCGAAGAGCCATTTCGGCAGATGGGTCTTCTCATGGCCGCCGTCCTGGTAATCCCAGACGTCGCCAAGCAGTCGTTCAAGCTCCGTCCTGTTCTCACGAAGCTCCATGTCATCCTCCCCTGAGCGGCGGTCTCGTTGGGCGAGCGGGCCAACGCCTCCTGCATGGGCTGAGGCAAGACGACCACGACAAGCAGGGGCGTTGCAAGGTAAATAAATTGCCTAGATCATCATGCTGAATAGTTGCCCTGATGAAGCACGCCCTCAGACACGAGTATTCAGCGATTAGCTGCCCGAAGTTGTCCAATAACCGGCCTATCGGAAGCTTCCGCATTTCCTCACCTGACGCCTGGATGACCTGGCGCCGCGCGAGGATGCAGCCGCAAATTCTCACAAGTCGAGATCGGGACTTGCGCCGAAGCCGCCACGCCAGATCGAGGGCGGAGGGGACGCTGTGCCTTCAGTCACAGCGCGTTTCGGACAGTTTCGGTATTGTCCCAAAGCGCGAGAGGCGCACTCAAACGAGCTTTGAAACACGAGAGGAGGAGGAGATGCCTTTTTTTACCTGCACCGTGAACGAAATCGGCCCGGCGGCCAATGGCACGGAAACGCCGGCCCCGGTGATTTACATCAACCTCACAGATAACGGGGGAAGTTTCGTAAACCAGTGGTTCCATGCCGCGGAGAGAAGCAAGGCCCAGATGCTCTCGGTCGGCCTCGCCGCCATATCCACGAACAAACCGGTCGAAGTCGCGATCGACGCTCCAAACGTTCCCTACTCGAGCGTCTCGCGCATGTATCTGATCGCGTCCGGCGGCGGGACGAAACTGGCGTTCAATCAAAATATCATCGGAATCCCGACCGCCGGGAGAACCCTCGATCCCATCGACATCAGCCAATTCGAAAAGATTCGATTTTCGGTAACCGTCAACGGATCAGGCAGCATCCAGTTCTATCTCCTTTCCGGCGGCGCCTTTCCATTCCCTGACGGATATGCGCTGGACGACTTTTCAGTGGGCGCCGCTGGCACGCTCACCCGCACCTATGACGTTGCGGGCCTCTCACTCCTGATTCAAATGATTCCGACCGACAGCAACAACCAGGCGATCATCGGCGTCTATGGCCATTGAGGCCGCGTCGCCTCAACAGCCGTTGCAGATGCTGTTGTCGATCTTGTTGTCCTGCTGCTGGATGGCGCGGTCGAGCGGCGTCGGGCCTGCCGATTGCGAAGCGCCTGGCCGGTCGACGGTCTCGCCGGTCGAAGTGAGGTAGTTCTGATCGAGCAAATGTCCCGGCGCCGGCTTGTTGATCTCCGGGGCGACGAGACCGCCGCCATTGTCCTGCCCGTAGGCCGCCGCGCCCGCCGTCGCGGCAAGGAGGATGACGGCGATGAATCTTAAATTTGCCATGGTCCGACCTCGAATCGCCGCCGGGGGCCACGCTCCGGCGGAACGACGGTGACAGGGACTGAGATGCCGTCGAATCCCCTCGATGGCAAGAGCGGGCTTTCGCTTTTCCGCCGCGAGGGGCGCGAAACTGGGTAACGGCCGTCGTGGTTGCTCTCCGCGCGCTACGAGATCGCCCGGCGGCGGATGGCGGCAGCGCAAGGTACCTGCGGCAGTTTCTTCGGATACGCCGGTAAGCCACTGGTGCATCGTCGTTAAATGTAAGACATCATCTTTGATCCGACCTCGCCCGCGTGGATCCCGTTCCTCCCGGACTTGGGCGCTGGCCGGGGCCCCGGTACGGGCCCAGGCGACCCGGATTCGGCCTTCGCGCGGCTCCCGGCCCGGCCCCGATCCTGCGGCGTCAGCCGTACGCTTGCCGCAATCCTGCGCTAGCGGCCGGACGATCCTCTCGATAAAGTAAGGCTGATGACCCAAGCGCGGCGATTGCTGATCGTGGATGACGACGCCGACTTGCGTCAGGCGCTGGTCGAGCAGCTCGCGCTGCATCCCGAGTTTCAGGTCGAGGCGGTCGAGACGGCGGAAGCGGCGCTGCACGCGGTCGAGACGGAGACGCCGGACCTCGTCATCATGGACGTCGGGCTGCCCGACCTTGACGGTCGCGAGGCGGTCAAGCGGATGCGCCGCGACGGCTATCGCCGCCCGATCATCGTTCTGACCGCCCATGATTCGGACGCCGATGCGGTGGTCGGCCTCGATTCCGGGGCCAACGATTACGTCGGCAAGCCGTTCCGGTTCGTTGTGCTGCTCGCGCGAATCCGCTCCCAGCTTCGCCAATACGAGGCGAGCGAGGACGCCGAGTTTCAGGTCGGCCCGTATACGTTTCGGCCGACCTCGAAGAACCTCGTCGACCCGCAAGGGGTCAAATTGCGGTTGACCGAAAAAGAGGCCGCGATCCTTCGCTACCTCCATCGCGCAGAGCAACAGCCGGTCGCCCGCGAGACCCTGCTCAAGCACGTGTGGGGCTATAATTCCAGCGTGACCACGCATACTCTCGAGACCCATATTTACCGGCTGCGCCAGAAGATCGAGCACAACCCGGCGGAAGCCCAGCTGCTCGTGACCGAAGCGGGCGGATACAAGCTGATGGCGAGCGCGGCGGCGGGGGGGCGATCCGAGTGACGCTGGACGACGATGTCGGACGGCTCTCGCGCACTCGCCCATTCAGCCTGCTTCCGCGCGAGGCGGTGCAGCTCATCGCCTTCGCCTCGGAAAAGCGGCGCCTGAAAGCTGGCGACACGCTTTTCCTCGCTGGCGAGACCGCGGACTTCGGCTATTTCGTCCATTCGGGCGCGATCGCATTGCTCGCGGACGGGGGCGAACCGAAAGGCGAGCGCCGCGTCGGCGCCGGCGCTCTCATCGGCGAGAGCGCGCTCTACGCAGAGACTGAGCGCCGGGTCGGCGCGCGAGCGGCCGAGGATGCGGTGGTCATGCGGATCCCGCGCGAGACGTTTCGGCGCGTACTGGCTGAATTCCCGGCGGGCGCGGAGCGGATCCGGGCCGAGCTCGCGCATCGAACCCATCTCCTGATCGACGGGCTCGAGGCGGCGCGAGCGAAGTCGTTCGAGGCCCCGGCCGCGCCGCGGTCGAGGGCCGCGCAATGACCGCCGAGACGCTGAGCCGCCTTGCCTCGGCGCGCGCCCCAACGGCAGAGGACATCGACGCCCTCGCCCAGGCGGCGTTCGAGCAGCTGCCCGCTTCGTTTCGCCGCCTCAGCGAAGGCCTCGTCATCCAGGTGGTCGATTTCCCAGATGAGGAGACCCTCAACGACATGCGCGCCGAGAGCGAATTCGACCTGCTCGGCCTGTTTCGCGGCCGGGGGCTCGCCCAGCGCGGCGCGGGCGAGGAGACGGGCGAATTGCCCAACATGATATGGCTCTATCGCCGACCGTTGCTCGACTTCTGGTGTGATGGCGAGGATTCGCTCGGCGATGTCGTCACCCATGTTCTCGTCCACGAGATCGGCCATCATTTCGGGCTCTCGGACGCCGACATGGAGGCGATCGAACGAGCGGCCCGCTGACCGATTCGCTTCGCCCGCGGGGCGAGGCAAGCGCCGGCGCCCCGGAATCCGCCGGATTCCGGCGCCTTCACAACCGCGTCACGCTCCCTGTAGACTGTTGCCGCGGTCGGCCTGAGCGCCGGTCGGGGTTGGACAATCGGAGGCACGGAGCGTCTTTGTGACGGTGCATCTACGGTCAGTGACGCCCGGGAATTGTCCGGCGCTGGTTCTCAATGCGGACTTCCGCCCGCTCAGCTATTACCCGCTGTCGATCTGGTGCTGGCAGGACGCGATCAAGGCGGTGTTCCTCGACCGGGTCAACATCCTGTCCGAGTACGACACGCTGGTGCGCAGTCCGAGCTTCGAGATGCGCCTGCCCTCGGTCGTGTCGCTCAAGAGCTATATCAAGCCGACGCGCTTTCCCGCCTTCACCCGGTTCAATGTGTTCCTGCGCGATCGCTTCACCTGCCAGTATTGCGGCCAGCGCGAGGACCTGACCTTCGACCACGTCGTTCCGCGCTCCAAAGGCGGCTTCACGACCTGGGAGAACGTGGTCGCCGCCTGCTCCGACTGCAACCTGAAGAAAGCCGACATGCTGCCCGCCGTCGCCCGCATGTGGCCGGCGACCAAGCCCTACCAGCCGAGCGTGCACGACCTGCATCAGAACGGGCGCCTGTTCCCGCCCAATTATTTGCACGAAAGCTGGATGGACTACCTTTACTGGGACAGCGAACTGGAGGAGTGAGCACCTCCCGCGGGTCCCGCGTCGGGAGAAATCACGGATGGCGCGACAACTCCTTGCTGAAAATCAGAATTCAGCTTAATCTGCCCTCATGAGCAGTCCTGACCTTCGTCGCGCCCAGGCCGCGGGCCGTCCGAACCGCCGCCTCTCGCTGGTCGAAGGGCGCAGAAAAATTGTCTCCCGCTGAAACGCCGCGCAACCCTTTGAAAAGTCTCGAATTGGACGAGAGAATCCAAGCAAACCCAAGACAATCGAACCGGCGCGGGCGCGACCTTCGCCGCGAAACGGCCCCGGGGCCAAGAAAACCCAAATTCAGGCGGCAATGAGCGCGGGCGCCGGCGCTCGCCGTTGCCTGCGCCAGAAGAGCCAGGCGACGATGGCGAAATTGAACACGTTGAACAGGAGCCCATTCAGGAACGCCATCCGGTAGGAGCTCGTAAGGTCGAAAATGACCCCTGAAAAGTAACCGCCGAACGCCATGCCGAAGATGGTCGCCGAGACGACGAGGCCAATCGCCGCGCCTGCCTGCCTGGGCGGCAGAAGCTCGCGGCAGATGACCGCGTACATCGGCACGATCCCGCCCTGGAACAGGCCGAAAATCCCCGAGACGACGAACAGCGACGTCAGCCCGTCGAAGTAAAGATAGAGCGCAAGCGCAACCCCTTGCATGAACGAGCCGATCATCAGCGTCGCCGAGCCGCCGATGGCGTCGGCGACGAAACCGGACCCGATGCGTGAGACGATGCCAAGCGCCATCATCAGGGACAGCATTTCGGCGCCGTGGGCGACCCCGTAGCCGAGGTCGCCGCAATAGGCCACGAGATGGACCTGCGGCATCGACATCGCCACACAGCAGGAAAAGCCGGCGAGAACCAGGAGGATGAGCAGCGTTCGCGGGGCTATGCCGACGTCGGCCCTCGCCGCCGCGGTCGCCGCCTCGGCTTGGTGATACGCTTCGTCCGGCGGCCG
Source organism: uncultured Alphaproteobacteria bacterium (assembly GCA_963806935.1). Lineage (GTDB taxonomy): Bacteria > Pseudomonadota > Alphaproteobacteria > Rhizobiales > Beijerinckiaceae > Roseiarcus. The sequence continues at coordinate 36,646 of CAWEAT010000040.1, read as the reverse complement.
GCGGCGCATCGCGAGCGCGAGCGGCAGGACGGTTGCGGCGATGATGACGCCGATGCCGGCGTAGGTTCCCCGCCAGCCGATGAGCGGCATCGTGAAGCTCATCAGGAGCGGCCAGATCGTGCCAGCGAGATAGTTGCCGGAGGCGACGACGACCACCGCGAGACCGCGCCGCTTGACGAACCAGTGGGAAATATCCGCCATCATCGGTCCGAACCCGGTCCCCGCGCCGACGCCGATCAGCACGTGCGCGGCCGAGAACACCAGAAGGTTCGGCGCATATCCGGCGCCAATGAAGCCGAGACCCAGGCTCGAGCCGGAAAGGACCATGGGCAGCACGATGCCGCGGCGATCCGTCATGCGTCCGAGCGCGATCGTGCTGAAGGCGAGCGTGCACATCATCGCCGTGTAGGGGAGCGAGGCCGCCGAGCGGTCGATGCCGAAGTCATGCTGAGCCTCGGGCATGACGACGATGATGGCCCACATGCCGGCCCCGACCAGGGTCGCGATCAGGAGCGACAAGGCGAGCCGGGCGAAGCTATAGGGGCCGTCGGGCGCGTAGCCGCCGGCGACTTCGATGGCATTGGCGGGCGACCGGGTCATTGTGCGACCTTGCGGCACGAGCCAAGCGATGGCAAGCAGCGCCGGCGGACCTGACGGGGGCGCGTCCAAGGCGCGGGCCTGAAGCCTGCCAGGATTTGGTGATGAGCGCCGGACAACGATTTCTGCGATTCCTCGATGACCGACGCGAGGCGCTGCTTCTCGTTTCGCTCTTCCTTATCGTCATCGGCTCTCGGGCGATCGTGATCAATTACGCCGGAAACCCGACTCCCTACGCGGATGAGTGGGACGGCGAAGCCGCCAATCTATTGAAGCCCTATCTTGACGGCGCGCTGACGACTCGAGACTTGTTTAGCGCTCACAATGAGCACGTTATCTTCTTCACCCGATTGCTCACTTTGGGGATCTTCAACCTCTCGGGCTATTGGGACGTCGTCCTGCAAATGATCGCCAACGCGATCCTCGACGCCGCTACGATCGTCGCGATCAGCTATGCGCTGTCACGCCCGCTTCGGGGAGCCTGGGCGACGGCCGCAATGACTTTATCCGCTTTGGTCAACGCCTTTCCGTTGAGCTACGACAATATATTGCTCGGTTTCAACACGCATTTTTACCTGTTGCTGGCTTTTTCGTTCGCAAGCCTGTGGTTCATGGCCGAGAGCAAGGCCTGGTCGCCGCGATGGGCGGCGGGAGCGGTGTTCGGCCTCGCATCGTTCCTCTGCATGGCCTCGGGCGCACTGACGCTCGCCGCCGCGATGGGACTGCATTTTCTGCAGCTGGCTTGCGGTCGGAGAGGGGGCAGGCGGGAATGGCTCGGGATCGCCGCCCTCGCTGTCGCGACCGGAGTGCTGGCGAGCGTCATTCCTCATGCGCCGTCATCCGATGTCTACCGGGCGCATTCGGTGAGACAGTTCCTGTCGGCCGTGGTCGAATTGGCGAGTTGGCCCGCCCATCCCAATTTTGCCGTGTTCATGGCGGCGCCGGCGGTCCTGTTCTGCATCCGCACAATCTCCGATCGCCCTGCCTTGAACGATCCGCGTTGGTTCAACGTGGCGGCGTTCGGATGGGTTCTGACTCAATTCTTCGCGTTCGCTGCCGGGCGCGCGCTAATCCCGGTCGAGAACCGCTACTTCGACACGTTGTTGATCGGTCTGGCGGTCAATATGACAAGCTTCTTCTGGCTGGTGGAATCGAGCGCCGCCGCCGGCAAGCGCAGGATCTGGTGGTCCGCCGCCCTCGGGGTGTGGCTGGTCATCGTCGCGACGTCGCTGGTCCGTCCGGCGCACCCGCTGCCTGGCTCGATGGAATGGCGGCGCGAGACGGCGGAGGTCCAGGAGAACAACGTGCGCTCGTACCTCGCCACCGGCGATGCGTCCTCTCTCGACCGCGCTCGGCTGTTCGAGATCCCCTACTCCGATGCGACCCGGCTGCGCCAATTGCTCGATGCGCCAGAAATTCACGCGGCCCTGCCGCCTGAGCTGTTCTCGCGGGATACGCCGCCGAATTGGGTCGAGGCGATCAAGAGGACTTTCCTCGCCCAGGGCTATACATGGCTCGGCGCGGGCATTCTCCTGCTTCTGCTCACGGTTATCCGGAAAGCGATGGCGCCCGCCGGTCCGCCCGTCGGAGGATTTCCACTAAGCGGCGGGCCAATTCAGGATTTACGGAAAGCGGGTCGAGCCTCGCCGTCTGATCCCTGACGTACGGTCCGATTCTCCTTGAGTGCCTAAGTCCTCGGCGGTGGGCGCGACCCGCCACCCTGACCCGCCCGCACAAGGGAGGGCAGCGGGGACGCGGCTCAACCGCACTGAATAATACGGCGCCGTGATGGATATGCGCTTGGCGACCCGGTCGCGGGAGCCCCCGGAACGGTCGCCCCGGTTCGGCGTTTTGCTTTGTGCGGCGCCCGGCGCAATTGCGGCAAGCCTCTGACTTGGTGTAGGTCTCCTCCTTTGCGGCCAAATGCAAGCGAACGCAGCCGCGCCTTTGGGGATAAAGTGACGAAACCTCTCACGTCCTTGCTGGATCAAATCAACTCGCCTGCCGATCTGCGCAGGCTTGACGAGAACGACCTCGCTCAGGTCGCCGACGAATTGCGCGCCGAGACAATCAGCGCGGTGTCGGTGACGGGGGGGCATCTGGGGGCCGGCCTCGGCGTGGTCGAGCTGACTGTGGCGCTGCACTACGTGTTCGATACGCCGGCCGATCGCATTGTCTGGGACGTCGGCCATCAGGCTTATCCGCACAAGATCTTGACTGGACGGCGCAACCGGATCCGAACTCTGCGTCAGGGCGGCGGCCTCTCCGGTTTCACCAAGCGCGCGGAAAGCGAATACGACGCGTTCGGCGCCGCCCATTCCTCGACCTCGATCTCCGCCGGCCTTGGCATGGCGGTCGCGCGCGACCTGTCGCATGCTCGCAATCACGTTGTCGCTGTGATCGGCGACGGCGCGATGTCGGCGGGAATGGCTTATGAGGCGATGAACAACGCCGGCGCGCTCGGCTCGCGGCTGATCGTCATCCTCAACGACAACGACATGTCGATTGCGCCGCCGACCGGCGCGATGTCGGCCTATCTCGCCCGCCTCGTTTCCGGCCAGACCTATCGCTCGCTGCGCGACGCCGCCAAGCAGCTTGCGCGCCGTCTGCCGAAGTTCTTCTACGACAAGGCGAGGCGCACCGAAGAATACAGCCGCGGCTTCTGGACCGGCGGGACTTTGTTCGAGGAGCTCGGCTTTTATTACGTTGGGCCGATCGATGGCCACAACCTCGACCATCTGCTGCCGATCCTGAAGAATGTGCGCGACATGCAGGGCGGTCCGGTGCTCGTGCACGTGGTGACGAAGAAGGGCAAGGGCTATCCCCCGGCCGAAGCCGCCCACGACAAATATCATGGCGTCACCGCCTTCGACGTCATTACCGGCGCCCAGGCCAAGCCCAAGACCAACGCGCCCGCCTACACCAGGGTTTTCGCCGACGCTTTGACCGCCGAAGCGCGCCGGGACGAGAAAATCGTCGCCATTACCGCCGCCATGCCCGACGGCACCGGGCTCGACCGGGTGAAGCGCGAGTTTCCCGACCGCGTTTTCGACGTCGGCATCGCCGAGCAGCACGCGGTGACGTTCGCGGCCGGCCTGGCGACCGAGGGCTACAAGCCGTTCTGCGCGATCTATTCGACCTTCCTGCAACGCGCCTACGATCAGGTCGTCCATGACGTGGCGATCCAGAAGCTGCCGGTCCGCTTCGCCATCGACCGCGCTGGGTTAGTCGGGGCCGATGGCCCGACCCACGCCGGCGCTTTCGATATCGCCTACCTCGCCTGCCTGCCGAACATGACGGTGATGGCGGCGTCAGACGAGGCCGAGCTCGTCCATATGGTCGCGACCGCGGCGGCGTACGATGAGGGCCCGATCGCGATTCGCTATCCGCGCGGCGAAGGGGTCGGCGTCGAGATGCCGGAGCGCGGCGAGCCCCTGCCGATCGGCAAGGGGCGGATTGTGCGCGAGGGCGGCACGCGGATAGCGATCCTGTCGCTCGGCGCGCGGCTCGGCGAAGCGCTCAAGGCGGCGGACGAACTCGCGGCGCGTGGCCTCTCGACCACCGTCGCCGACGCCCGGTTCGCCAAGCCCTTGGACCGCGAGCTTGTCCTCAAACTCGCCGCTGACCACGAGCTCTTGATCACCATCGAGGAAGGCGGGCCGGGCGGCTTCGGCGCGCATGTGCTGACCTTGCTCAGCGAAGCGGGCGCGCTCGACAACGGTCTCAAAGTGCGCACCATGACGCTGCCGGACAAATTCCTCGACCATGACAAGCCCGAGCGCATGTACGCCGCCGCCGGCCTCGATGCGAAGGGGATCGTCGCCAAGGCGATCGCTGCGCTCGGCGGCGTCGATCGTCGGCCGTCGAGCCTGATTGCGTGAGCCGGTCGCCGTCCGGCGGCGGGGAGCCAAATGCGACCGGGCGCGGCAATCTCTTCGCCCTGATCGCCGTCGTCGTCCTCGTCGCGCTCGGCTACTGGGCGTTCAACTATCTGGATCAACAGCGCAAACTTCAGAACTGCCTGGATTCGGGGCGACATGACTGCGAGCAACGGCTCAACGTCCAGAGGTGAGTTCGGCCGCCAGAGGCCGCGATCCGGGGCGCCGCGATTGACTTCCCGCGGCTCGCGCGGCATAAGCCGCGGCTTGAAGCGGCAAGTGCCGTATTCAATTTCCAGCTTCTCCGCTTGGCTGAAAGGCCGTTGCGGCGGGTTGGATTTTGCGCGTGGCGATTGTTGGCGCGCTGCGATCATCTGACGCGCGACGGATTCGGAGATCAGACGTGAAGCGGACCTATCAACCCAGCAAGCTGGTGCGCAAGCGCCGTCATGGCTTTCGCGCCCGCTCGGCGACGGTCGGCGGCCGCAAGGTGATCGCCGCCAGGCGCGCGCGCGGCCGCAAGAAGCTCTCAGCCTGACCGGACGGCCCTCACCCTTGGCCGCCCGACCGTCGCTCGGCCCCGAGGACGGCGCGAATGGAGCCCCAACGCCTTGCGTGAGGATGGACAGCCTGAGCCTGTCGTCAAACCACTGGGACGCCTGACCAAGCGGGCCGAATTCCTGCGCGTCGCGCGTGGGCAGCGCGTGCCGGCTGAGACCTTCACCCTGCAATCCCGGAGACGAGAGGCGCCGGAACGCGAGACCTCGTCGAGCCCGCGAGTCGGAGTGACGGTGACCAAGAGCGTTGGCGGCGCTGTCGTGCGCAATCGGGTTCGCCGGCGCCTGAAAGAAGCGTTGCGCGCCGCAACGCCTCTTGAGGCGCGGGGCGATCACGACTACGTGCTGATGGCCCGGCGCGAGGCGCTTGGGCGCCGCTTCGCCGCGCTCGTCGACGATGTCCGCCATGCGTTTCACGTCGCGCGTCGCGGCGGGGCTGAAGGTCGCGGGCGCGGGCCGGTCTCGAGCGCGCCGAAGGACAAAGACAGGCGACCATGAAATCCGAGGACACGAGGAACCTCTTTCTCGCGATCGCGCTATCCGTCCTGGTGATGGCCGCCTGGCAATATTTCTACGCCGGTCCTCTGTATCAGCGCGAGCATCAGTCCCAGATGCAGGCCAGCAATGCGGCCCCAAAGAAGGAAGCCGAGCCCGGCGCCGCCGCCCCTGGCGCGCCCGGCGCGACCAGTCCGTCCCTACCGGGGGCTGTGTCGCCGCCCGGCAGCCCGGCCGCGAGCGCGCCGGGGACTGTGGACGAGGTCCTGGCGGCGACCCCGCGCGTGACCATCGATACAGCGAGCATCGGCGGCTCGATCGATCTCAAGGGCGGCAAGATCGACGACATCATCCTCAAGGACTATCGCGAGACCATCGACCCGAAGAGCCCGAATATCCGGCTCTTCTCCCCGCCCGGAGCGCCGGACGCCTATTGGGCCGAGACGGGCTTCGTCAGCGCGGGCGGCGCCAAGACTCCCAATCTCGACACCGTATGGACCGCCGACCGCAAGACCCTGACCGCCGATCAACCGGTGACGCTGACCTGGGACAATGGCGCGGGCCTCACCTTCAAGCGCGTCATCGCGGTCGACGACAAGTACATGTTCACGATCACCGATTCGGTTGTGAACTCCGGCAGCGCGGCGGCGACCGTACAACCCTTCGCGCTCGTTCTGCGCCACGGCAAGCCGAACGTCGCCGGCTATTCGGTGCTGCATGAAGGCTTCGTCGGCGTGATCGGCAACGGCGGAGTGCAGGAAGTCACCTACGCGGGAATCGAAAAGGATACGGGTAAAGCGGTCTCCTTCAAGGGCGATGGCGGCTGGCTCGGGTTCACCGACAAATACTGGGGTTCGGCGATCATTCCCGAACAGACCGCGCCGATCGAGGCCCGGTTTTCGGCCAGCGGAACCGTTCAGCCGGTCGACTATCAGGCCGATTTCCTCGGCAAGGAGCAGACAGTCGCGCCGGGAGCGACAGCCGAGACCACGACCCGCGTCTTCGCGGGCGCGAAGGAAGTGTCGACAATCGACAACTACGCCTCGAAGCTCGGCATCAAGAAATTCGATCTGATGATCGACTGGGGATGGTTCTATTTCATCACCAAGCCGCTGTTCCTGCTGATCGACGCGATCTACCACTGGGTCGGCAATTTTGGCGTCGCGATCCTCATCGTCACGGTGCTCGTCAAGCTCGCCTTCTTCCCGCTCGCCAACCGCTCCTACCAGTCGATGGCGAAGATGAAGAAGATCCAGCCGAAGATCGCGGCCCTGAAGGAGCTTTATCCGGACGATCGCGCCAAGCAGCAGCAGGAGCAGATGGAGCTGTTCAAGCGCGAAGGCGTCAATCCCGTCGCCGGCTGCCTGCCGATGGTGATCCAGATCCCGGTCTTTTTCGCCCTTTATAAGGTCATCTTCATCACCATCGAGATGCGGCACGCGCCGTTCTTCGGCTGGATCAGGGATCTCAGCGCGCCCGATCCGACCAACGTGTTCACGCTTTTCGGGTTGATTCCGTGGAACCCGACCGCGCTGCCGATGTTCGGCCATTTCCTTGCGCTCGGCATCTGGCCGCTCATCATGGGCGTCTCGATGTTCTTCCAGATGAAGATGAACCCCGAGCCGGCCGACCCGGTTCAGAAGTCGATGTTCGCCTGGATGCCGGTGATCTTCACCTTCATGCTCGGAACCTTCCCGGCGGGCCTCGTCATCTACTGGACGTGGAACAACACGCTGACGGTCATCCAGCAATATTACATCATGACCAAGGCGGGCGTGAAAGTCGAACTGTGGGATAATCTCACCAGGTTTTTCGCGCGGAGCCCGGCCAAGACGCCGAGCGTATGAGCGAAGCGCCGGGCGCGCCGGACTGGACCGAGGCCGGGCGCAGGCTGTTCGCGGGTCCGTGCGAATTCTTTTTCGCCGCGGCGCGCTCCGACGGCCTGCCGCCGGTCGGGGCGCCGGAGATCGCCTTCGCCGGCCGCTCCAATGTCGGCAAGTCCTCGCTCATCAATGCGCTCACCGGCCGCACGAGCCTTGCGCGCACGTCGCGCACGCCCGGCCGGACGCAAGAGCTCATCTTCTTCAATCTTGGCGGGCAGGCGACGCTGGTCGACATGCCCGGCTACGGCTACGCCGCGGTCGCAAAATCGAAATCCACGGCCTGGGGCGAGCTCGCGCGCGACTATCTGCGCGGCCGACCGTCGCTTCTGCGCGTGTTCGTGCTTATCGACGGCCGCCATGGACTGAAGGAAAAGGATCATGAGACGATGCGCGCCCTCGACGCCGCCGCGGTCTCCTACGCGGTCGTGCTGACCAAGGGCGACGAAGTCAAGGCGGACGGGCGGGCCGCCCGGATCGCGGAGACGCTTCAAGGCTTGGGCAAGCACCTCGCCGCCTTTCCCGAGGCGATCTTGACGTCCGCGCGCACCGGCGAAGGCGTGCCGGAATTGCGCGCCCATATCGCGAAGCTCCTCGCCGAGCGGGGCGGGCGACAACGGGATTGACGCTGCGGGCGGGCCGCTGCGATGGTCGTCCGATGCAGGGCCACTACAACCTCTACGCGGGCGGCGACGTCGGCCGGATCGAGGCGCTGAGCGACGGCATCTTCGCCTTCGCGGCGACCGTGCTGGTGCTCGATTTCCGCGCCCCCGACCCGGCGGACATTCATTCTGAGGCGGAACTGCTGACCGCCCTGCTCGCCTCGTCACACCGGCTCATGCCCTGGCTTCTGACCCTGCTCACGCTCGGCATCTTCTGGGTCGCCCAACAGACCCAGCTCAGCCAGCTCGCGCGGTCGAACCGCGATTTGACCTGGCTGCACCTCGTCTTTCTCGCCATCGTCACGGTATTGCCGTTCACGACCCGCCTGCTCGCGGATTTCTTCACCTATCGCGCGGCGTTCCTGATCTACTGGGCCAATATTTTCCTGCTCGGCGCGGCGGTCTACGTCACCTGGGCCTATTCCGAACGAGCGAAGCTGATCCGGGAGGATGCGCCTGCGGGGCTGTTGGGCGCCTTTCGGAAGCGGGTCATCATCGCGCAATCGCTGTACGCCGTGGGCGCGCTCGTCGGCCTGATCAGCGTGCCGATCGGGCTCGCGCTCATCATCCTGATCCAGCTCAATTACGCCGTCGCGCCGAAGCTGCCTATCCTTTCGCGCCTCTAAGGCGGTGGAAGCGTTATCAATGCCGAGGGGGAGCTACGACTCTCAATCGCAATGTCGCCCCTCGCTCCTCAGTCCTCAAACGGCAGCCCCGCGTACTGCTCCGCCACGACTGCTGCAGCCAGTTTCGAGCGGTGAAGATGGTCGAATTCGCTGAGCTTGATCCTGGTCTCGAACCCATCGTCGTCGGGAAAGACGTGCATGAGCTTGGTCAGCCACCAGGAAAAGCGCTCGGCTGCCCAGACCCGCCTCAGCGCCATGTCGGAATAGCTGTCGAGATAGCGGTCATCGCCCTTGGCGAAATGCGCGGCGAGCGCCCGCTGAAGATAGAAGACATCGGAGACCGCGAGGTTCAAGCCCTTCGCCCCGGTCGGGGGGACGATATGGGCGGCGTCGCCGGCCAGAAAAAGCCGGCCGTAACGCATCGGCTCGGCGACGAAACTGCGCAATGGCGCGATTGATTTCTCGATCGACGGGCCGGTCTCGATCTTGCGGGCGATGTCGTCGGGAAACCGCCGCTTGAGCTCCTCCCAGAACCGGTCGTCGGGCCAGTCGGCGATATCGGCGTCGAGGCTGCACTGGATGTAATAGCGGCTCAGCATCGGATTGCGGAGCGACGCGAGCGCGAAGCCCCGTTCATGCCGGGCGTAGATCACATCCCCGACCGGCGGCGTTTCCGACATGATTCCGAGCCAGCCGAACGGATAGGCGCGCTCGAAGGTCTTGAGCACGGACTTTGGAATGCTCTGCCGCGACACGCCGTGGAACCCGTCGCAGCCGGCGATGAAGTCGCATTCGAGCCTCTCCGTCGCCCCGTCCTTGTCGAAACTCACGCTCGGCGCGGCTTGGGTCAGGTCGTGGAGGCGGATGTTTTCCGCCTCCTCGACGATGCGCGCCCCGTCGCGCTCCCGGATCCGGTACAATTCCTCGGTGATCGCCGTCTGCCCGTGCGACCACATCGGGCGGCCGGCGTGGGTCTTGGTGTCGATGAGGAACGGCGCGCGATCCTGCCAGGCGATCCAGCTGCCGTCATGCTCATGGCCTTCGCGATCCATCCGTTCGCCCGCGCCCGAGTCGCGCAAAACCTTGACCGTGCCGTACTCGAGCACGCCGGCGCGAATGCGTTTCAGCACCCGCGATTTCGTCTGCCGTTCGAGGACGACGCTGTCGATGCCGTCGAGATGCAGGAGATGGGACAGCAGGATGCCGGCCGGCCCGCCGCCGATGATCGCGACCTGAGTGCGGCGCATACTTGTCCCTCTCCCTCTATTTCCTGTCTCTTCCCCGTCCTTCGAGACGCGCCCTTGGCGCTTCTCCGAACGAGGCGGTGGTTTGCGGCGCGCGATCGACCCGTGATCGCAATTTCGGGGCGCTCAGCCGATGTTTCCTATCCGATCGATCCCCTCACCCTACCCTCTTCCGACCGGAGAGGGGAGCGCTCGCTTCCATAAGCCCGACCGCCTCGAGCGCCCCGGCCTGCCGGCGCGCGACCGTCGCCTCGTCGAAGCCGTCGATCGCGTCCTCATACATACGATGAAAGTTGAGCCTGGCCCCAAGGCGCAGGAACGCGCCGCCGAGGCCGATCGTCGCGCGCTCGAGAAACACGAATTCGCGCGGCGGCGCCAGGCCCCCGCCTTCCGCCCGCAAGGCCCGCATCACCTCGCCGATCTCACGCCGCCCATATTCCGCGGGCTTGACGCCATCGGCGGCGGTGCGCACGCGATCGTCGAGAATGGGGCCGCACATGAAGCGCGCCCAGACCGTCATCGCGTCAGTGATCCCGGGCGTGAGCTTGCTGAAGCCCCACATCGCATAGGCGTCGGCGATTCGCGCCTTGTCGTTCGCCTTCAGCGCCCGATAGAGCTCGACCACGCCGACCACGAACCGCGGCGGAAAGATGCGCACGCAGCCATAGTCGAACAGGTTGACGCCCTCGACGGCGCGCTTCGCCCCCTCGCCCGACGCTGCGACCGTGTAATTGCCGAGATGCGGATCGCCGTGGATGACGCCATAGCGGAGGAACGGGCGCCACCACGCGTCGAACAGCGCGACGGCGATTGCGTCGCGCGCTTCCTGGGGCGCCGCCTCGAAGGCGACAAGCGGCTCGCCGTCGAGCCATTGCAGCGTGAGCAGTCGCCGCGTCGACAAGCTTTCCTCGACGCGGGGCACGCGCACGAACGGCCGGTCCGCGAGCATGACTCGATAGAGCCGGGCGATCCTGGCCTCGCGCTGGTAGTCGAGCTCCTCGCGCACCCGCTCCCTGATCTCGCCCGCGATCTCGCGCGTGTCGATTGCTGCGCCGGCGCGGCGATGAAGCGAGAACAGGAGGTCGAGGTTCGAGAGGTCGGTCTCCACCGCCGAGGCCATGTCGGGATATTGCAGCTTGCAGGCGAGCCCTTCGCCGCCGAGGCTCACGGCTCGATGCACTTGCCCGAGCGACGCGGCGGCCGCGGGCTTGAAGTCGAATTCGGCGAAACGCCCGCGCCAGTCCGGCCCGAGCTCGGCCTGCATCCGGCGGCGCACGAAAGCTGCCCCCATCGGCGGCGCCTGCGACTGGAGCCGCATAAGCTCGGCGGCGAAGTCGGCCGGCAGGGCGTCGGGGATCGTCGACAGCATCTGCGCGACTTTCATCAACGGGCCCTTCATCGAGCCCAGCGCCGATGCGAGCGCCTTGGCGTCGGTTGCGCGCCCGCCGCCGCGCAGCCGGTTGACGCCGACCCGCGCCGCGAACGCGCCGGCGTTGACCCCGAGACGGGCATACCGCGTCGCCCGCGCGCTCAGACGATTGGCTTCGTTATCGTGGTCCAAGAGCGCGAATTCTCCCTACACATGGCCAACGATATAATCCGCGCGCGGGCCGATTGCAGCCTTGCGGGCGAAAGAACGGCAAATTCGCAATTTTCCCCAAGCGCCTCGATTGGCCGTCCGCTACCGGAGCACGACCCGCGCGCCGCCTAACTCTCGATCCCCGGCGCCAGAGGAGAACGCCATGATCTTGCGATTGTGGCGCGGCTGGACCGCGCCGGACAACGCTGACCGCTACGAAGAGCTCATCGCCCAGACCATCTTCCCGGGCATCCTTGGGCGGCGTATCGCTGGACTGCACGGCGTCGAGCTTTTCCGTCGGCCGATCGATGGCGAAGTCGAGTTCATGACGCTGATGCGCTTCGAGTCGTGGGAGGCGGTGAAGGCCTTCGCCGGCCCGGACTGGGAGGTTTCCGTCGTGCCGCCGCCTGCGCGCGCGGTGCTGGCCCGCTTCGACGAACGCGCGTCGCACTACGAAGCTCGTGTCGCGCCTCTAGAGCGCGTCGCCTTCGGGTGAAATCGTCATTGCGAGGAGCGAAGCGACGAAGCAATCCAGCGAACGAAGGACGCTCTACGATCCGTGGATTGCTTCGCTTCGCTCGCAATGACGGCCACGGTTCGACCCAAATGCAATCTGCTCTAACGGACGGCTAACCCATCGCCTCCAGTTCGCCGATCAGCCGCTCGATCACCGAGAGGCCGATCTTCCAGAAGCCGGGATCCTTCGCGTCAAGACCGAACGGCGCGAGCAATTCGCCGTATGACTTCGAGCCGCCAGCCGCGAGCATTGCGAGATAGCGCTCGGCGAAGCCCTCCGGCGAACGCTCGTAAAGGCCGTAGAGCGAATTCACGAGGCAATCGCCGAACGCATAGGCGTAGACGTAGAACGGCGAATGAATGAAATGGCCGATATAGGCCCAGTAGGTCTCGTAGCCTTGTCTGAGCTCGATCGCCGGACCGAGGCTCTCGGCCTGGACGCTCATCCAGAGCTCGCTGATCCGCTCCGCGGTCAGTTCGCCATTGCGGCGCTCGAGGTGGACGAGCCGCTCGAACTTATAGAACGCGATCTGCCGGACCACGGTGTTGAGCATGTCCTCGACCTTGGCCGCGAGCATCGACTTGCGCTCAACCGCGTCGGTGGTCTCGGCGAGCATCGAGCGGAAGGTCAGCATCTCGCCGAACACCGAGGCCGTCTCGGCGAGCGTCAGCGGCGTCGGCGCCATGAGCGCGCCGTTGACGTTGGCCAGAACCTGGTGGACGCCGTGGCCGAGCTCATGGGCGAGCGTCGTCACGTCGCGCGTCTTGCCGAGATAATTGAGCAGAATATAGGGGTGCGCCGACGGCGTGGTCGGATGGGAGAACGCGCCGGGCGCCTTGCCCGGCCGCGTCGGCGCGTCGATCCAGCGTTCGTCGAAGAAGCGGCGGGCGATGTCCGCCATCCGCGGCGAAAATGCGCGATAGGCCTGAAGCACGGTGTCGCGCGCGGTCTCCCACCGGTAGACGCGCCGCGGGGCGTTGGGCAAGGGCGCGTTGCGGTCCCAATGATCGAGACGGTCCTTGCCGAACCATCGGGCTTTCAGCGCATAATAGCGATGCGAGAGACGCGGATAGGCGTCGGTCACCGCCTCGACCAGCGCATCGACGACCTCGCGCTCGACCCGATTGGCGAGGTGGCGCGAATCCGCGACGTCGGCGAATTTTCTCCACCGATCGGAGATTTCCTTGTCCTTGGCCAGCGTGCTGGTGATGAGCGCGAACAGGCGCAGGTTCGCGCCGAGCGTCGCGGCGAGCGCGTTCGCGGCCGCCTCGCGTTTCGCCGGGTCCGGGTCCTGCAGCTTGCCGAGCAGCGGTTCGAGCGTGAGGCTCTCGCCCTCGAAGTCGAACTTGAGCGCCGCCGTCGTGTCGTCGAACAGCCGGTTCCACGCAGCGCCGCCGCTGACCGACTTCTCCAGGAACAGCCGCTCGAGATCATCGGGAAGCTGATGCGGCTTCTCCTTGCGGATGTCCTCGAGCCAGGGACGGTAATGCCCGAGCGCCGGCGCTCGCATCGCCGCATCGAGCCGCGCATCGTCGATGCGGTTGAGCTCGAGTTCGAAGAACAGGAGATCGCCGGCGAGCGCGGTCACCCGTTCGTTCGCGTCGCCATAGAACTTCGCGCGGGCCGCATCGCTGGTGTCGGAGGCGTAGAGCAGCGACGCATAGGCCATGATGCGCCCGGTCAGATCCTGCATCGATTCGTAGGCCCTGACCGCGGCGGCGAGCGTCTCGCCCGCGTCCGGCCGGCCGGCGATTTCCGATAGCCTGCCGCGCCAGGTCTCGGCGAAGACCTTGGCTTCGCGCTCGGCGCGCTCGAGATCGGCGGCGAAGCGCGGCGAATTCATGCCCTCGTACAAATCCTCGAGCCGCCAATCGGGCAACGGCCCGAGATCCGTCGACGCGGGCGAGGCCGCCAGCGCGGCGTCGAGGGAATGGAGCGGCGAGCGCATCTAGATGCCCTTTTTTAAGCTCTTGCTAAGGTTTCTGCGATTGCTACGCGCCGACAAAGCGGCGCTTTTGGGGAGACGGCCGGCCGGAACGACGCGGCATTAACACTGCATTTACCGTGATGACACAGGGTGGCGCAATGCGCGGTCCCCAAGGCCGGCTTCGGGACGACGATGACCGCTCTTATACTCGTTGTTGATGACGATCCCATCCAGCGCCGCCTGCTCGAGGCGATGGCCAGACGATTCGGGTATGAGGTCGAAACCGCCGAGTTGGGCGAAGGCGCATTGGCGCGTCTCGAGGCCGGCGATCGTCCGCCGATCAATCTCATCATCCTCGACCTGGTGATGCCCGATCTCGACGGCATGGGGGTGCTGGCGCGAATGCGGCAGCGCGACATTTCGGTTCCGGCGATCGTGCAGACGGCGCACGGCTCGATCGAGGCGGTCATCTCCGCCATGCGCGCCGGCGCGACCGACTTCGTGGTCAAGCCGGTCGGCGCCGAGCGTCTCCAGGTTTCGATCCGCAATGCGCTGCGCGTCGATGCGCTCGAGGACGAATTGCGCCGGGCGACGCGACGCAGCGCCGGCGAACTCAGTTTTCGTGACATTGTCACCCGCGCGGAATTGATGGCGCGCACCGTCCGCCTCGCCGAGCGGGCGGCCAAGTCGAACATTCCGGTGCTGATCGAAGGCGAATCCGGCGTCGGCAAGGAACTGATGGCGCGCGCGATTCAGGGCGGCTCTGAACGACGCGGCAAACCGTTCGTCATCGTCAATTGCGGCGCGCTGCCGGAGACATTGGTCGAATTGATCCTGTTCGGACACGAAAAGGGATCGTTCACCGGGGCCACCGAAAGGCATGCCGGCAAGTTCGCCGAGGCGAATGGCGGGACGCTGTTCCTCGACGAGATCGGCGAGCTTCCGCCTGAGGCTCAAGTCAAGCTCCTGCGCGCGCTGCAGGAGGGGGAGATCGATCCCGTCGGCGCGCGGCGGCCGATCAAGGTCGATTTCCGCCTGGTCTCCGCGACCAACCAGAACCTGATCGAACTCGTCAAGGCCGGGCGCTTCCGGGAAGATCTCTTCTATCGCCTCAATGTGTTCCCGATTTCGATTCCCCCGCTGAGAAGCCGCATCTGCGACGTCCCCGATCTGGCGATGCGCTTTCTCGCCCGGTTCTGCGTCGAGGAGGGCAAGCGCATCCGCGGGCTCGACAGCGACGCGCTCGCGCTCCTCACCACATACGACTGGCCGGGGAATGTCCGCCAGCTCGAGAACGCAATGTTTCGCGCCGTGGTGCTGGCCGACGGCGACGAACTGACGACGGCCGAATTTCCCCAGATCGCAGCCCAGGTCGAGGGGTACAACGTGCGCATTCCGCCGGCGCCGCCGCCGATCGCCGCCGATCCGTCGGCTTTCGTCGCCTTGCGGCCGATCGGTTTCGACCATCACGACCCGCATTCGCTGCGGCTCATCAACGACAGCGGAGACGTGCGAATGCTGGAGGAGATTGAAACCGAGGCCATTCGTTTCGCGCTCGCCCACTACCGCGGGCAGATGTCGCAGATGGCTCGCAAGCTCGGCATCGGCCGTTCGACGCTTTATCGAAAGATGAAGGACATCGGAATTGGTGATGACATGCTCGGCGACGCTGCGGCATAATGCAGGCGAAGCGTGGGTGGGCGCCGATCGGAAACCTCTTGCCGAAGCGGCTTGAGCGCGGGCGACCGGGACCTCGCGCACTCGACGCCGCGGAGCGGAGCATGGGCGCGTTCAGGCGCGGAATGTGGCGGCGCCCACTGCTCGCCGGAGCGTTCGGCGCGGTCGCGGCCACGCTCGCGGCGGGAAGTCTTGCGTGGGCCGGCGGCGCGGCTCCCCCGCTCCTGGCCCCGGAAGCGCCGCCGAGCTTCGGCGCCCATCGCGACGTCAGTCCCCTGATCGCGGAGTTCAACGCCGCGCGCGTTAGGCAAAACGACGCCCTGAGCCTTAGCCTGTTCGCCGAGCCCAGGCTCGACGTGCCGGCTTTGGCTGCGACCGCGCCGGGCGATGGACCCGATGAGCCGAAAGGCCCGGCGGCTGCCGGAACCGGCTTTGCCGCCGCGCCGGCGTCCGCGCCTTCGGAGTCGCCCGACCCGCAGAACGCGCCGCCGATCGCCGAGCCTCCCGCCGCTCCGCCTTTGACCCCAATGCAGACCGCGCTCGTAGCGGCGACGGAGCGGCTCGTCGCGGCCGCCGATCAGCCCAATCCGCTCGGCGCCGGCGACTGGCGCGCCGCCCGCGCGGCGATCGCGTTTTTCTACGCCGCGCGCGACTACCGGCCGGTATGGGTCGGCGCCGACGGCTTGACCCAGGCCGGACGCGCCGTGCTCGCTCAGCTGGAGCGCGCCGGCGACGATGGCCTCAGCCTCGCGGGCTTGGCGCTTCCGCGCGCAATCGGCCCCGGCCTCGGCCCGGATGCGCTCGCCGAAGCCGAGACGGCGATCGCCTCGGCCGTCGTGATCTATGCGGAGCAAGCGACCGGATCGCGCGTGCCGCCCGCACGGGTTTCGCCGCTCATTTTCGCAACCCCGAGCCTCGCCGATCCGGGCGCAGCCCTCGCCGAGACCGCCGCTGCGTCCGATCCGGCCCGGCGGCTCGCCGATTTCAACCCGCCGCAGAAAGGCTACCGCGACCTGAAGGAAGAATGGATGCGGCTCCTCGCTCCCGCGCCGAGCGCGTCAGAACCCGCCGCGGATCCACAACCGGCCAAGGCCGTCCGCCCGGCGAAACGGCCGGCCGGCGGACGCATCCGTACCGCCTCCGCCGACCCTGCGCTGGCGTTCGGCGCACTCGCCCGCGAGCGGGCGGCGATCCTCGCCAACATGGAGATGTGGCGCTGGCAGCCGCGCGACATGGGCGAGCGCAGGATCGAGGTCAACATCCCGGACTTCTCGGTCAGGGTCATGGAGGGCGATGCCGCCGTCCACGAGGCGCGGGTCATCGTCGGCAAGCCCGAAACGCCGACCCCGATCTTTTCCAACGTGATGCGCTACGTCATCATCAACCCGTCCTGGCAGGTTCCCGATTCGATCATCAAAAAGGAGTTCGCCTCGAAGCTCGGCGCGCTCAGCCGCCGCGGCTACGAGGTGAAGACGGTCGGGGGACGGCTGACCGTGCGTCAGCTGCCGGGCGACGATAACGCGCTCGGCCGGATCGCCTTCATGTTTCCGAACGACCATGCGGTCTACCTGCACGACACGCCGGCGCGCGAACTGTTCGACGAGGACGCGCGCGCCTTCAGCCACGGCTGCATCCGTGTCGAAGACCCCATGAGTCTGGCCGAGGTCGTTCTCGACGGACCAACGAGCGGTTGGACCGAGGAGCGAATTGAGGCGAAGGTCGGCGGCGCCGAAAGGACGGTTTTCCTGCCGCGCCCGCTGCCCATCCACATCGAGTACTTCACTGAATTCGCTGATGAATTCGGCGGTGTGCGGCAGGCGCCCGACATCTACGGAATCACTCGGAGGGTGGAAGGCATACTCGCCCAGGCGAGTCAAGGTTGAAAGGGCCACGAGATGGGGCTATAGGCGACTCAAATCGCTTTTTGCCTAACTGTGACGTCTTCGTCACAATGCGAGGGTCCGAATCAAGCGCGCAGCGGGACGCGCGCTCGGCAGGTCGCGTAGGGGCCGGCGGGAGAGAGGCCGGCCAAGCGTAAGCGTACGGTACGGAAGGCACAGTTCGCCGGCTTCGCCGCCGGCCGCGCCGTGTTGGGGAAGGATCGTTTGTTGGCGGGTTTCAAGGTGACCACGAGCCGCGGTGGGACGGCGGCGCAACTGGCGGTGGCGACCGCATTCGTTGCGGCCTGGCTCGTCCCGAACTCGACCGAATTGGCGGTCGCCAATGGCGACACGCGCACCATCATCCTGTCGGACCAGCACACCAACGAATCCGGCTCGTTCACGTTCATGGTCAACGGCGTCTACGACCCCGCCGTGCTCGACAAGCTGAACTGGTTCTGCCGCGACTGGCGGCTCAACGAGCCGACCAAGATGGACCCGCACCTGTTCGACATCATCTGGGAGGTCTATCGCGAATCGGGCTCCACCCAGCCGATCGACGTTCTCTCCGGCTACCGCTCGCCGCAGACCAACGCGATGCTGCGTCGGCGCTCGCGACAGGTGGCCGAGCATTCACAGCATATGGAAGGCAAGGCGATCGACGCCCATTTCATGGACGTCGGCCCCGCGCGCATCCGCGACATCGCGATGCGCATGGAGGCGGGCGGCGTCGGCTTTTACCCTACGGGCGTCACCTGGGTTCATATCGACAGTGGCTCGGTGCGCTACTGGCCGCGGATGAGCCGGGACGCGCTGACGCGGCTATTCCCTGACGGAAAGACGGTGTTCATCCCCGCTGACGGCCAGCCGATGCCCGGCTACGAGCAGGCGCGGGCCGAGATCGAGGCCCGCGGCGGCCAGGTGCAGGTCGCGGGCGGCGGCGGGGGGATCTTCGCCTGGCTGTTCGGGCGCGGCGGCGGCGCGGACGATGCGGAAGAGGCAGGCGGACAGGAAGCGACGACGACGACGACCGGCAACGCCCGCAGCGGACGCGGCGGCGGATCCAGCCAGCCGCAGGTCGAGGTCGCCGACGCCGGGCCCGAAGCGGTGGCGAAGGCCAAGCGCAGCCTGCCGACGGGCCCCGCCTATGCCGGCCCGCCCGAAACGCCGCCCGCCGCGAAATCGCAAGGTCTCATCGCGGGGCCCGACGCCGTCGCGGCGGCCAAGCGCAACCTGCCGACCGGTCCGTCCTACGCCAGCGCGGCCCCGCCCGCGCCTCCGGCCAAACCGGATGTTGTCGCGGCGCTCGAGCAGCCCGACGTCGTCAGCGACGCTTCGCCGATCCCGGCGCATGGCGCCCTCGGGGCGAAGTCGTTCGGCCCAATGCCGCCGCGACGGCCAGCCGACCTCGACCTCCTCGCCGCCGTTACCGGCGCGCCGATGCCGCCGGTTCGTCCGGCCGAGCTGATCCTGGCCTCGACCGGCGATCAAGCCGGCGGCGCCGTTCTTCCCCCGCCGGCGCCGAACCGGGGACCGGTGGCCGGCGGGCCGGTTGCCTTACACGGCCTGCCCAAGGTGATAACTTCCGGCGTCGATACGAGGCCGACGGGCGCGTTGGCGCTGGCTGAAGCGCTTCCTGCGCAGACCTATGACGATAGCGCGCTGCTCAAGGAGGCGGCGGAACTGACCGCGCCGCTGCCGCCCATGCCGATTCCCAACGCCAGCCCGGCTGCCGCGACGGCGCCCGAGACGGTCGTTGCTCCGCCGGCGCAGGCTCAGCCACAGAAGGGCGTGCTCGCTCGACTGTTTGGCAGCCTGTCGTTCGGGGGGTTCAGGACCGCCGCGCCCGCCGCCGCGAAGCCCGGCGATCTGCGCGGCCCGCAGCAATAGAACACAGCCCGCAGCAATAGAGCCGACGAGGCTCAATCGATTGGCGCCGTGACGCTCGCCCCGGCTGTTGCTAAGCCGTCAGCTTCGCAGCCACCTTGGCGACGAGATCGCCTTGGAAACGGGCGCCGTCGAGTTCGATCTTGCTCGGCTGACGCTGCCCCTGCCCGCCGGCGATCGTGGTCGCTCCATAGGGCGCTCCGCCGACGATCTCGTCGAGACTCATTTGGCCGGCATGGCTATAGGGCAGACCGACGATAACCATGCCGAAATGCATGAGATTGGCGATGATCGAGAACAGGGTTGTCTCGTTGCCGCCATGCTGGGTCGCGCTCGAAGTGAAGGCCCCTCCCGCCTTCCCGACCAACGCTCCGCTCATCCACAAGGCGCCGGCCTGCTCCCAGAAACTCCCCATCGCCGAAGGCATGCGGCCGAACCGCGTCGGGGCGCCGACAATGATCGCGTCGTAGTTCGCGAGTTCGGCGGGCGTCGCCATGGGCGCCGGCTGATCGAGCTTGAAATACGCGGCCTTGGCGATCGCTTCCGGAACAGTCTCCGGCACGCGTTTCACATCGACGGTCGCGCCCGCTGCACGCGCGCCTTCGGCGACCGCGTAGGCCATAGTCTCGATATGGCCGTAGCTCGAATAATAGAGGACAAGAACCTTCGCCATCCAAGCCTCCCTTGGTCTTTTGACGCTCGAAGGAATTTCGCGTCTTGCACCGACCATAAGGGCGTCTTTCGACGCCCTTATGGCGAGTCACGATGACGGTTCCGTTCGCGACCGAGGTTACCGCTTGTCGAGCGCCCAAGGGCCGGGGCCGGCGGCGGCGAGATAGAGAAAGATGAAGCAGAACAACACTGCGGCGTCGCCCATATTGATCGCAGGGAAGAAGCTCATCGGGAAATGGGCCATGAAATAGGCGGCGGCCATGTAACCCGAGAGAACGAAGGCAACGGGGCGCGTGAACAGGCCGATCGTGATCAGAACTCCGCCGACAAGCTCCATCCCTCCGGTGAAGTAGAGCATTCCGGTCGGCATCTTGTCGAGGAACGGCATACCCGCCGGGAAGCCGAGGAGCTTGCCCGTTCCATGTTCGAGGAAGAGTAGACCGGTCACGATGCGCAGGGCGGACAAGAGCGCCGGCGCAAATCTCTCCGAGAGGTCGGCGAGGCCGGTTTGGGTCTGGCGCAGAGTGGTCGAAGTCATGTTGATGCTCCTGGACTGGAGGGACACGGATCAGAGAATCGTCGCCATCTGGTCGAACGTGAGGCGCGGATTGCGCGGGAACAGCTTGGCGTCGTCGCCAAAGCCGATGTTGATGATGACGTTGGCCTTGATCTTTCCCTCGGGGAAGAACTCGGCCTCGACTTTGGCCGCGTCGAAGCCGCCCATCGGGCCGGCGTCGAGGCCGAGCGCTCGCAGGGCCAGGATGAAATAGCCGACCTGGAGCGTCCCGCTTTGCGCCGCGCTGCGCGCCGCAAGCTCGGGATTGGCCGCAAACATACCCCTGAAGTCGCGCTGTGGCGTCAGATACGGCAAGTGCTCGTAGAACTCGAGATCGTAACCGGCGATCGCGACCACAGGGGCGGCCATCGTCTTGTCGACATTGCCCGGCGCCATCGCCGCGCGAAGGCGTTCCTTGGCCGCGTTCGATCGCAGGAAGACGATCCGCAGCGGCTGCTGATTGGCGGCGGTCGGGGCCATTTTCGCAAGCTCAAGCGCCTCGCGCAGCAACGCTTCGGGGACCGGGCGGTCGAGGAAGGCGTTATGAGTTCGCGCGTCGTTGAACAGCTGCGCCAGCGCCGCCCCTCCAAGGGGCGTATGCCGGGCTATGCGTTTTGCATCGACTGATACGGTCATTTCAATTGTCCTTTCCGATGGCGCGCGTCCGCATTCGCCGCGATCGAGCTGCGGCGTCTTCGTGATCCGGGAAAGCAGAGGCCGGCTTAGCGGCCGAGGCTCACTCTGCGGCGACCTTCGCGCTCTTGGCGGTCGCCTCGCGCGCGGTCTTCAGCGCATGCGTCCACCAGGCGAGCTCGTCGAGCAGCGCGTCGGCGGTCGGCTTCAGGTAAGCAAATTCGGAGATCGGCTTGCCCTCGCGCAGAGCGGCCATGAAGTCGCCGCCCGCCAGATGGACGGCGGAACGCGTCGGCGCCATCTGCAACTCGATCGTGATGAGCCTGAGCTGCTCGATCGCGCGCGCCGCGCCGATCGCGCCATAGCCGACAAAGGCGGCCGGCTTCTTGTTCCACTCGGGATAGGCGTAGTCGAGCGCGTTCTTGAGCACAGCGGGAACGCCGTGGTTGTATTCCGCGGTGACGAAAATATAGCCGTCGTACTGTCCGACCTTCTTCTGCCAGCGCACGCCTTCAGCATTCTGGGTCGGAACCCAGGCGTTGCTGGCGACCTCGTCGAAGAACGGGAGGGGATGGTCGCGCAGGTCGACCAGGTCGAACTCCATGTCGCTTCGCTCTTTCGCGATGTCATGGATCCATTGCCCGGCCTTGTGGCCAAAGCGAGCGGCGCGGGCGGTGGAAAGAATGATGGCGATTTTCGGCTTGCTCACGGGTCAGTCCCTTCGAAGTGTTTGACAATTCACAAAATTTATGTGCGCAACACTCTATCGCACTGCAACATGGGGCTAATCATGCATCATGACAATCGGCAAAATTGTGGTAGTTATGATCAGTCACGCCGATAGATCGCGGAGCAAGGCCAAATGATCGACCCGCTCACCCTCGACCAGATGCGCGTCCTCGTCGCCGTCGCCGACGCGGGGAGCTTTTCCGCTGCGGCAAGGAAACTCGGCCGGGTGCAGTCTGCGATCAGTCAGGCGATTCAAACGCTGGAGACGACGCTGAGGCTCACGCTGTTCGACCGTTCGGCCAAGACCCCGCGGCTGACCGATGCGGGGCGGGCGCTGCTCGGCGACGCGCGGGCGCTGATCGCGGCGGCGCAGGCCATCCGCGCCCGCGCAGACAGCATGGCCGACGACGTCGAGCCGGAGCTTACGCTCGCGGTCGACTCCATGTTTCCGATTCCGCTTCTGATGGAGAGCCTGAAGGCGCTCCGGCTCGCCTTTCCGCTGTTGCCGGCGACGGTGTTCACCGAGGCGCTCGGAGGGTCCGAGCAGCGGCTGCGCGACGGCGCAGCCAGGCTCGCGATCTACACGGTCGCGCCGAGCGCTCCTTCCGACCTCGCGCACGAGTTCTTGACCCGCGTCCTGATGTGGCCCGTGGTCGCCGCCGACCATCCCCTCGCTGCGCTGCCGGAGCCGCTGACGCGCGAGGCGCTGGAGCGGCACGTTCAGCTTGTGCTTACCGATCGAACCGCGCTGACCCAAAACTGGGTCGGGGGCATCGTCGGCCTTCACCTGTGGCGGTTCGCCGACCTCGCCACCCGCCTCGATTTCCTGCTCGCGGGCTTTGGCTGGTGCAACATGCCGAGCCACATGGTCGCCGACCACATCGCCGCCGGCCGGCTGAAGAAGCTCAGGATCGCCGGCCGCGAGCAAGAAGTCGCGCTCCCGATCTACGTCATCCATGAGCGCGGCCGCGCTCCGGGCCGCGCCGGCCGCTGGCTGATCGCGGATTTGCGCGAGCGGCTCAAGACCTGCCCCGGCGCTTTTCACCCGCCAGCGAGCCAACCCATGGCCGCCGAATAGACGAAGTCGCCAACCGTTGGAGGCGTCGGCATGGAACGCAGTCTCTTCAGGAAACTTGCTGCCGCAACCGCGGCAGCCGCGCTCTCCGCTTCCGTTTTAACCACTCCCGCCGCCGCACAGAGCGATCAGCAGCCCACGCACGCCGAGCTTGTGCAGCGTTGGGCGGACGCAGCTCTCGACGCCCAACTCAAGAGCATGAAGACCGGTCTTCGACTGACCCCTGACCAGGAAAAGGACTGGGGCTCGTTTGAAACCGCAGTCAAGGACGGCGCCAAGGCGCGCTTGCTCGCCCTGCAAAAGGAGCAAAGGAACAACCTATCGCCGATGGATCGCCTGACCGCGAAGGCGGAGCGTCTCGCGGAGAGCAAAGCAAGCCTTCACAAGATGGTCGAGGCGGCGAAGCCCTTATACGCGAGCCTCAATGAGGCGCAGAAGCACACGTTCATCACGCTAGGACGCATGCTGGTGCCCGAGCGCGGGACTCTTTGTGAAGGAGATGCGGCGTCTGGGCGCCGGCGAGGCCGATTAGCACAGCGGCTTCGGATGGAACGTCATTCGAGGAGTGCAACGACGAAGCAATCCAGAGAACAAGGGGCGCTCTGCGGTCCCTGGATTGCTTCCCCCCGGGCTTGACCCGGGGGTCGCAATGACGGCCATGGTTCGACTCAAACGCAATGCGGCTCTAACATAGCGGCTTCGGCGCCATCGGCGGCGGCCTTGGTCTTCGCAAAGATTTGCTATCGCGCAGCGACCGGACTGGCGGCGATTATTGCCCGCAATGCGCCGACGTCTTTGACCTCGGCGCCATCGGGAAGGATTGCAGAGACAAACCCTCTCGAGACGTCACCAAGCAAGTCCTGACCCGCCGCGATGAAAGCGGCCTCGGCGGTGAAACGGTTCTGGCCGTCCCGGTCCGTTCTCCGGTCGTAGCTGTTGATGATCCACTCCATGTGCGCGCTCCTCCGCGTGGCCCCCGGTCGAGGACCAAGGGCTATGCGAGTCGCTCGGGCGTGAACAGGGGGAACCGAAAGCGGGACCTTCATCTGTCCCCAGCGCACGGCAATTGCCCCGCCCCTCGACGTGGCGCCCCACTTGCCGGGCCTTGCGTCTCCGATTGAGCCAAGAACTCTGCACTCCGTAGAGTGTCGCCAAAGTCATGGCGTTGGGCGCGACCCCCCACCCTGACCCGCCCCCACAATGGGGACGGGGACGCTCACGGCGCGGTCGACCTGGACGCAATCTGCTTTAGTGAAATATCGGCGCGACGATCCGTACGCGCATGACCGAACCGTCGGAGCCCAGTTGCTCCACGACCTCGCCCTGCTTGAGCCCGAAGTGTGCGCCGCCTGTCTCTTCCACGCCAATTCCCGATGTCTCGCGAGAGACCGCCGCGGTCGCCGCGTGCAAGTTGGTGTCCACGCCGTTGGCGTCGAGAACCACCGGCTCCGACTCGGGTTTCGCGACCAGCGCGAGAGCGTCGGCATCGGCGGCGCGGGCCTTCGCGACGCTGATCGGCGCCGCCGGCGCCGGCCGCGACATCCGTTCGGAGATTTCCGGCGTCACCAGGATATCGCCCGGGTGGCGCTGAAGCCTCGCCTCGATCGCGGCGAGCGCCTCCGCCCAGCTCTGGTCCTTGCGTCGGCAGGAGCAACTCTGATCGAAGGCCTGCTCGAATTTGCCCGCGTTGGGCAACATGCCGTACGGCATGCCGGACATCGAAACGGAGTCCTCGATCGTGCCGCCGAACGGCATGGAATAGAGCTGCGTCTCGGCGTTCGGACATAGCGCCTGGCAGATCTTCGCAAGCGAGTCGCGGTCGCCAACATAAGAGACGGGAAAGAAGCCGCCGTCGCAGGCGCGTACACAGACAAGATAAGATCCGCCCGACGCGATCTTGAGCTCGCCCATCAGTCGCTTCGGTCGCGCTTCGCGCGAGACCAGATGCTTCGGCCGCACGGGGCTCGCCGATTGAACTGACGGGGCGGTGTTCAGCGTCGGCGTCGGGGCGCCGCATCGGGCGCAGCCTGAACTCCGCGCCGGCGGCCCGGCCAGAATGGCAGCGATGATCGCAACGCCCAATCGTCCGAGGCGGCCAGCCGCGGGCGTGAAGTTTTCCACGGGAGCAGGCTGCGTCACCCGCGTTCCTCCCTGCGCTGCCTTTTTTCGCCTGCGCGACGGCCGCGCGCTTTCGCGCTCGAGTACCGCTACCTCAACGGTTGGTTGAATTTATGACGCGCCCTCATGGCTTCGACTTGCGAAGCAGCGCCGCAAGGGTGGCTTTCGATTCGTCGATCAGCCACTCCTGGTATCGGTAATACATCTCCCGCCCCATCGGCGTGACGAGCGATTTCAGCTGGTCCTCGCAGAGCTGGCGAAGCGCCTCAAAGTCCTTCATCAGCTCTTCCGCCGCCTTTCGATCTTGCGGCGTCTGGATGACCGCCTCGGGACGAAGCGCCCTGATTTGCTCTCGCGTGAGGCCTTGAGCGCCGGGCGCCTTGCTCGGCAGTTCGACCAGGCCGGGATGGGCGAGGGTTCTGAGTCGGGCCTCCAGAATCCCCCTATTGGCGTCGATGCGCCAGAGCCGGAAGCGGCTGTAGGCCCCGATCGCGTTCAACAGGATCGTGGCCGCCATCGCCAGATAGATCCAATAGGCCGGCGACATCAGGTTCACGAGCCAGGGGAAATATTTATCCGCGATCGCGGGCTGGCCGCTGGCGAAGAATTCGCGCGCCTCGTCCGCCAGGGGCGCCGTGTCCTGCGACTTGGCCGAGGGAGGCGGGTTCACTCGAACGAAATTGGGGAACTCCTCGCTCAGCAGCATCAGGAAGGCGACCCGCTCCGCCCGATGCACGCATGCGTTGGTCATGACCAGCGTATCGACCTGCGCGACGAGCTTGTCGGTCGCGGGAATCGGTTTGGCGACGTCGTAATAGCCGGCGGGGATTCGACCGACCCGCAGCCACTTGTCGCGCGACGCCAGGCCTTCCATGTCCGATGGCGCGACGATCTCGAGGTCGTACTTGTTCGTAAGCGTGCGGATCATTTCCGCGTTCTCGTTCATGACGAAGGCGGCGAGGTCGAGCCCGCCGTCGCGGACGAGTTGCGCCTGCGCTTCGAGAGCGTGCGTGGACGGTTTGAGATCGAGTGCGCTGAGGTCTGTATTCCGCAGCAATTGCTGCATGAGATAGGCCGTGCCCGAGCCCTCAGGGCCGATCCCGATCGAATTCCCCTTGAGATCGTTGAAGGTGTTGATGTCGCGCCCGCGCCGGGCCATCAGAAAGAGCGATTCCGGCTGCGGCAGCCGCCCCAGGGTCCGAAGACCGGCCTCGGCTGGAACAGGAACTCCGTCCTGCACGAAAGCGAAGGCGGGAACGCAGCGCCCGTTTTCGCCGGCGAGGCGGGCGATGTTTTCGACCGATCCCGCCGTCGTGACGACCTGCAGGTGGCCGTGCTTCTTATTCGCCAAAGCGGCGAGCCGCTCCCCGAGCGCGTTATAGGCCCCGGTTGGCGCTCCGGTCAGTACGGAAGCTCTCAGGAAAGCGTAGTCGCCGGAGACGAGGTAATAAAGGAGCCCGGCTACGAGCGCCAGCGCGGCGAGCGCGATCAAGAGGATCTTTGCCCAGGCCCTTCGGTCGCCGCCAGGTCCGAACGCCAGCTGATCCAGGAAGCTCATGCATCGACCCCCGGCGCCGCAATGGAACATCGCGCGCGGCGCGATATTCGTTGGGCGCAGGGCCCGAAGCAAGGGCTTGAGCGTCAGCCCGTTGTGGCAGTTCGCCGCAGTCCGCCCGGTCGCCGCCAACCTCGCGCTCTTGAATGGCCAGCGTGGCGGTCACGCGAATGTGACCGCCTTGCCGTGAGGCTTGCGGTCTGGCATGTTAGCACGAGTCTCGCTGGGTTGAACCCAGACGAGGATGCCGTTCGGACACAGAACGGAGCAAGCGAAGGGAGGAACTACAATGAACCTTTACGGTCGCGTAATCAGTTTGGCGCTCGCCGGCGCCTTCATGTCGTCGGTCGCTTGGGCCGGCCCGAACATCGTCTCCGGCCCCGGCGCCAACCCGGAATGTTTCAAGCCCTGGTCCGACAAGACCAAGTTTTTCCAGTGGGCGAAGAAGCCCGGCCCGTACAAGATTGCGCTCGTCAACGGCTTCGTCGGCAACACCTGGCGCATTCAGATGGTGAAGACCGCCAAGGCCTTCGCTGAGCAGCCGGGAATCAAGGAAAACATCAAGGAGTTCAAGGTCGTCTCGACCGGTACCGACGTCGCCGCGCAGCTCGGGGCGATGGAGGACTTCATCAATCAGGGTTACGACGCGATCGTCACCATCGCGGTCGCGCCCGACGGCTTCGACCGTATCATTCGCCTCGCCGACAAGAACAACGTCGTCATTGTCCCGTTCGATAACATTCTCGACACCGACAAGGTGATGATGGTCAACGAGGATCAGAAGGAAATGGGCCGCATGTCGGCCAAGTTCCTCCTCACCGAGATGGGCAAGACTTCCGGCGATATCCTCGAAGTGCGCGGCTTGCCCGGAAACTCGGTCGACCGCGACCGGCACCTCGGCTTCCGCGAAATCATGGAAGCGGCTCCGAACAAGTTCAACATCACCGAAGTTGTCGGCAACTGGGACACCGGCACCTCGCAAAAGGTGACGGCGGACGCGCTTGCGGTGCACGGACATTTCGACGGCATCTTCAGCCAGGGCGGCGACGACGGGACGGTGCAGGCGCTGATGGACGCAAAGCATCCCTTCGTGCCATTCGCCGGCGAGGGTGAGAACGAGTTCCGCAAGCAGATCGCCGAGCACTACAAGGATGGACTGAAGGGCCTCTCCTACGGCCAGTCGCCCGCCCTGGTGGCGATCTCGATGAAAGCGGCGATCTCGGCGCTGCAAGGCAACGTGATGCCGCAGCTCATCTCGATCCCGATCCCGGTCGCCGACTACAAGACCCTGAAAGCTGGCGAGAACTACTGGCCGGATCTCAAGGCGAACTTCTTCGCGCCGAACCAGTTCCTGCCGTGCGGAGTGGTCTTCACCGCGCCGGAAATCATGTCGCAAAGCGAGAAGAACACCACCCAGTGATCGCCTGAAGGCGAAGCTCGTCCTGGCCCGGCTCAAAAAGCCGGGCCATTCTCACGCCGCCCATGTCGGCTTCTGTCGCCCACCCTATCGAGGCCAGCCATGGCTGATGCGCCCCCGGGCGACTTTCTTGTCCTTTCGCAGGTATCCAAACGCTACGGCGGCGTGCACGCGCTCGAGAACGTCGATTTCCGCTGCGGGCGCGGCAAGATTCACGCCGTGCTGGGCGAGAACGGCGCCGGCAAGTCGACCCTGATCAAGATCGTCGCCGGCGTGGTCCAGCCGGACACCGGCTCGATAACGCTCGACGGGCGCCCGCGCCAATTTGCGAGCCCGTCCGCCGCGACCGCGGCGGGGGTGGTGTGCATCTTCCAGGAACTCTCCTTGATGCCGGACCTCTCGGTCGCGGACAATATTTCGATCGCCACGCCGCCGAGACGATTCGGCATGATCGACGGGCGCGCCCAGCGTCGCCGGGCGGAGGCGCTTCTCGCGGAAGTCGGCTGCGAGGACGTCAATCCGCTTCTGCGCGTGCGCGACTTGCCGCTTTCGCGCCGCCAGATGGTCGAGATCGCCAAGGCGCTCGGCCAAAAGCCACAGCTTCTGATCCTCGACGAGGCGACTTCGGCGCTCACCAGCGCCGACGTCGAGAGGGTCTATTCGCTGCTGGCGCGGCTGAAGGCCGAGAACGTCGCCATCCTCTACATCTCGCATCGCATGCACGAAGTCGAAGCGCTGGCCGATCGCGCCTCGGTGTTCCGCAACGGCCGCCACATCGAAACCTTCGACATGGGCGCCCGCACGACGGCGGAGATCGTCCAATTGATGATCGGGCGGGACATCGCGACCCAATATCCGCCCAAGCCAAGCCGCGCGCGTCCAGCGACGGCGCTCAAGGTTGAGCGTCTCGGTTGGGAGAACCGTCTCGAGGGCATTTCGCTCGAGATTGGCGCAGGCGAGATCGTCGGGCTCGGCGGTCTCGACGGACAGGGACAGAAGACCCTGCTGCTCGCCCTCTTCGGCGTATTGCGCGGCGTGACCGGCGCAATCACGGTCAACGGGCGGCCCGCGCGGCCAGGGTCTCCCGGCCAGGCGAAGTCGCGCGACATTGGCATTGCCCTCGTTCCCGAGGACCGCAAGACGGAAGGGCTGATGCTGCCGATGTCGATTTCCGACAATCTGACGATCGCTTCGCTGGGCGCGCTCTCATTCGGACCGTTCATCGATTCCAACAAGGAGGCGGGCGCAGTCGAGGCGGGCCTCAAACGCCTGCGGATCAAGATCGGGGCCAAGACCGATTCCGTCTCGACTCTGTCGGGTGGAAACCAGCAGAAAGTCGTGATCGCCAAATGGCTGATGACCGAGCCCAGGATCATCCTGCTCAACGATCCGACGCGCGGGATCGACGTCGGCACCAAGCAGGAACTCTATCGTCTGATGCGAGAGCTCGCCGATCAGGGCGCCGCGATCCTGTTCTACTCGACCGACTACGACGAACTCATCGGCTGCTGCGACCGCGTCGCCATCATGTATGACGGCCGGATCGTGCGCGAGCTTCAAGGTGAGGAACTGAACGAGACCAACATCGTCGCCAGTTCGCTCAACATCGACGCCACGCGGGCGGACAACGTGGGTCACGAGGCTGCCAATGTCTGATCTGGCGATCCGAATCCGCCAAAACTTCGCCTTCCTTTTCGCGGCCTCGCTGTTCTGCATCGTCTATCTTCTCTACCACGTGGCTCATCCGAAGGGCTTCTCGTCGGCGGTGCTCGTCCAGAACAGCGACGAGGTTTTCACTCTGGCGCTGGTGGCGATGGCGCAGACTGTCCCCGTTCTCGCCGCGGGGCTCGATCTCTCGGTCGGCGCGCTGATGACGATGGTCGGCTGTTTCGCGAGCTATCTTCTGAGCGGCGCGCCGGGGGGAACTCCCCTGTCTCTCGACATCGCCGGATGGACGCTCGGCCTCGGGACGCTGCCCGGGGGCGTACCCGGCATCCTGATCGGCATCGTGATCTGCCTCGCGATCGGCGCCTTCGCCGGCTTCGTCAACGGGGCGGTCGTCGTCTATGGCCGGATCCAGCCGATTATCGCAACCCTCGCGACGGGCGCGATCTTCATCGGCATCGCGCTCTTCCTGCGGCCGCAGCCGGGCGGCAAGATCGACGACGATCTGAACTGGGCGCTCACCAACTCGCTCGGCGATTTCGCGTCGACGATCCATATCTTCAACGACGGCGCCGCGCCCTGGTTCGCGCCTTTCGCCGGCATTCCGACCCCGTTCGTGCTGCTTGCGCTGATCGTGCTCCTGATCTGGCTCCCATTCAGCCGTTCGGTCACCGGGCGGACCATCTATGCAATCGGTTCGGCCGAAGGCGCAGCCTACATGTCGGGCCTCGACGTCAATCGCGCGCGGATCGCCGCCTTCACGCTCGGCGGGTTCTTCGCCGCCTGCGGCGGCCTCTTTCTCGCGATCCAGACGTCTTCGGGCAACGCCGACATTCCGCAAGCCGGCGCCTATACGTTGAACTCGATCGCCTCAGTCGTGATCGGCGGCACCTCGCTTCTCGGCGGCAGCGGCGGGGCGATCGGCTCGGTCTTCGGGGCCATGATCCTGCGGGTCATCTCGTTCTTCTTCCGCATTTTCGACATCGCGCCGCTGCTGCAGCCGCTGTTCGAAGGGATCATTCTGCTCGCCGCGGTGAGCATCGGCTCGCTCCGCGTGCTCAGGGTCAAGAACACGCTGGAGCTGTTCCGGTGACCGTGCTTCCCGCGAACCTCACGCTCTCGCGCGACGATCGACCGATCTTCATCGCGGCCCTGTTCATCGTCGCGATCCTGATCGCCGGCACGGCCTACACCTGGCAGCGATTCGGCAGCGCGCCGCTCTTGTCGCCGAACTACCTCTTGCAGCAGCTGCAGATCGGGGCCTTCCTCGGCATCGTCGCCGCCGGGATGATGATCGTCATATTGATTTCGCAGATCGACCTTTCGGTCCCGTGGACCCTCACCGCCGCCGCGATGATGGCGACCGCCGTCGGCGGCGCCTGGGCGATACCGATCGGTCTCGCGGTCGGGCTTGTGGTCGGCGCTTTCAACGGCCTCGGCGTCGCCTATCTGCGCGTGCCCTCGATGATTTTCACCCTCGGCGTCAACGCGGTCATGCGCGGACTGATGGTCGCCTATACCGGAGGTTTCGCGCCCGACACTCACGCGACCGATCTCATGCGCACGCTCGCAGCCGAGCATATCCTCGGCATTCCGAATGCGCTGTTCGTTTGGCTCGCCGTGTCCGCGATCATCGCCGTCATGCTCCAGCGCACCGTGCTCGGCCGCGCGATCTACGCCATCGGCAACAAGGAAGCGGCGGCGTATCTCGCGGGCGTCAACACGAAGGGCGTCATTGTCGTCTCATTCGCCATATGCGGCCTGACCTCCGGACTCGCCGGCGTCCTCCTCGCCGGCTATTCGCAGAAAGCCTACCAGGGCATGGGCGACGCCTATCTCCTGCCCGCGATTGCCGCCGTCGTCATCGGCGGCACCAACATTCTCGGCGGCCGGGGACGCTATCTCGGCACGCTGGTCGGCGTCATCCTGATCGTGCTGCTCAACAGCGTGCTGTCGATCATGGAAATGCCGGAGGCCGGGCGGCAGGTGATCTACGGCGGCGTGATCATTCTCATGCTGCTGGTCTATGGACGCTCGGAGCAAGTGACGAGCTGAGCCCGCCGCCCCGCCGCCAAGCGCGCTTTGGGCAAGTCGGAGCGCGACAAGGCGTATATCCGCTGCTTTCCGGATTGCTCGCCGGAGCGGAAGACGTTCGGCCGCTCGGTAAGAGAGACCAGCGCGAGGACCGCCGCGCCGCGCAGGATGAGGAGGCAAGGATGGCGACAGTCAAGCTCTGGACCGATGCGGAGGCGGAGGCGCATCCCAAGGTCAAAGCGGTGTTCGACGATATCCGGACGACACGGAAGTCGGACTTCGTCAATAATTTCTGGCGCGGTCTTGCCAACCAGCCCGAGACTCTCGACCGCGTCTGGAACGCGGTTAAAGCCGTGATGGGCGCGCCCGGACCTCTCGATCCCCTGACGCGAGAACTGATCTACATCGCCGTTTCGATCACCAACAACTGCTCCTATTGCATCCATTCGCACACGGCGGCGGCTCGCGCGAAGGGAATGAGCGACGCGCAATATGCCGATTTCATTGCCGTCGTGACCTTGGCCTCGCAGACGAACGCCCTGGTGACAGGCCTGCAATTGCCCGTCGATCCGGAATTCCTCGCCCAGGGCTGAACACGAGCCCGAGCCTCGCCGGCGGCGGCGCGTCCGGAAGACGCGGGCCGACAAAAAAGCCCGCGCGGATCGCTCCGCGCGGGCTTTTGTCGAATGATGCTGAGGCCTTGCGGCGCTTACGGTTTCGCCTTCTCGCCGCGATCGCGCGCTTTCAGCGCGGCCCCGAGGATGTCGCCGAGCGAAGCGCCCGAGTTGGCCGAGCCGTACTGGGCGATGGCTTCCTTCTCCTCGGCGACTTCGAGCGCCTTGATGGAGACGGCGATCTTGCGCGCGCGGCGATCGAACTGGGTGATGCGGGCGTCGACCTTCTCGCCGACCGAGAAGCGCTCGGGGCGCTGATCGCCGCGGTCGCGCGCGAGCTCGTTGCGCTTGATGAAGGCGGTCAGGTCGGTGCCGGCGATCTTCACCTCGATCCCGCCGTCCTTGACCTCGACCACCTCGCAAGTCACCACCGAGCCCTTGCGCAAGTCGCCTTCCGCGCCGCCCTCGTCGCCCGTCTTCTTGGCCGCGAACGGGTCGCTCGCCAGCTGCTTGACGCCGATGGCGATGCGCTCCTTCTCGACATCGACGTCGAGCACCTTGGCCCGAACCGTGTCGCCCTTCTTGTAATCCTCGATCGCCTGCTCGCCCGGACGGCTCCAGTCGAGATCGCTGAGATGAACCATGCCGTCGATGTCGCCATCGAGGCCGACGAAGAGGCCGAACTCGGTCTTGTTCTTGACCTCGCCCTCGACGGTCGAACCGACCGGGTGCCTCTCGGCGAAGGCTTCCCACGGGTTCTGCAACGTCTGCTTGAGACCGAGCGAAATGCGGCGCTTGGCGGAGTTGACCTCGAGCACCTGGACCTCGACCTCCTGGCTTGTGGACACGATCTTGCCCGGATGGACGTTCTTCTTGGTCCACGACATTTCCGAGACGTGGATGAGGCCCTCGATGCCGGGCTCGAGCTCGACGAACGCGCCGTAGTCGGCGATGTTGGTCACCCGGCCCTTGAGCTTCTGCCCGACGCTGTATCGGGTCTCGATGTTCGACCACGGATCTTCCTGCAACTGCTTCATGCCGAGCGAGATGCGGTGGGTCTCGTGGTTGATCTTGATGATGCGCACCTTGACCGTCTGGCCGATGGTCAGGACTTCGCTCGGATGGTTGACGCGCCGCCAGGCGATGTCGGTCACGTGCAGGAGGCCGTCAATGCCGCCGAGATCGACGAACGCGCCGTAGTCGGTGAGATTCTTGACCGTGCCGTCGATGACCTGGCCTTCCGCGAGGTTGGCGACGATCTCGTGGCGCTGCTCGGCCCGGCTCTCCTCGAGCACGGTGCGGCGGGAGACGACGATATTGCCGCGGCGCCGGTCCATTTTCAGGATCTGGAACGGCTGCGGCACGTTCATCAGCGGCGCGACGTCGCGAACGGGGCGAATGTCGACCTGGCTGCGCGGCAGGAAGGCGACCGCCCCGTCGAGATCGACGGTAAAGCCGCCCTTGACCTGGTTGAAGATGACGCCTTCGACCTTTTCGTTCTTCTCGAACGCCTGCTCGAGCTTGACCCAGCTCTCCTCGCGCCGCGCCTTGTCGCGCGAGATGACGGCTTCGCCGAGCGCGTTCTCGATCCGCTCGAGATAGACTTCGACCTCGTCGCCGAGCCCGGGCGCCGGGTCGCGGCCGTGATTGGTGAATTCCTTGAGGGCGACCCGCCCTTCGGTCTTGAGGCCGACGTCGATGACGGCCATGTCCTTTTCGATCGCGACGATCTTGCCCTTGACGACCGTTCCTTCAAACGCTTCGTCGGCGCCGTAGGTCTCGTTCAGAAGCGCGGTGAAATCATCGCGCGTCGGCGCCAGGGATTGAGTGGAAGCCATTGGTTCTCCTAGTGAGCCCGATGTTCGCGGGCGGCGCCGGCTTGGGTTCGGGTTGACGTTCAGGCGCCCGCCGGTCGGAAAGTCCCGCGCGTAAAATCAGCGCGGTCCTCATCGCCGCCTTTCGGCGGGCCGGCGCGAAACGGCCGACAGCGGAAGCCCAGGGTTCACCGCCATATGGGAAGCCCATGCGGCGCGCGCCAGCGGCTATCAGGAAAGCCTGGCGGAAGCAAGGACGAAGGCGCGGCGCGCGTCGAAGCGGGCGCGGCCCGTTCTCCGGCGACCGCGCGCGAGGCCGTTAAGCCCTGACCTTTCCCGCTTCGACAGGCGCCTGGTCGGCTCTCTCTCGAACCGGAAATTGAACGAGGCCGCTGTTCACCTCCGCCAAACCGGCGAGGAAGATCGATATATCAACGTCTTCGTCCTCGCCGGGCTCGAGCGGTCGGAACCTGCCGTGAAAGAAGGCGTATTCGATCCCGTTGATCAAATGAGGAACAATTCCATCCAGTCTAAATGCAAGTCTTTCCCCGCAGTTATTGCCGGATCTGAATTTAAACACTAAAATCTGTCTAATCGTATAGACTTTTCCTTCTACGAGATACTCATCGACAAAGCGGTTTCTCAGGCCGCCAATGGGTTGCGCATTCACGCAGACGATCTTCTGACCGACATACCAATCACGCATGTTATTCCCCTTGGCCCGGAGAGTTTTTACTGTAGAAAGAGGGTCGTCTCTTTCCTGCCTGCGTTTCCTATCTTAAATATAAACGCAGATGAATGTATGCTGACTAACTGGACTTGCAAGTTAACGCCGGCTTTCAGTGTCATTAAGTTTGCGTAATCGTTCGGTCGTCGTTTTGCTTTGAGAGCAAACGGGCGCACGGCGACGGCGGCGGCGGAAGCCTCCCGGGCGCGGATCGATTGCGTGCGGCGAGACCGGGATCAGTCCAGGGGGCGCAAGGCGGCCTGACCTGTCGCCGCCCCTGCCCGGCTCAGGCGCGAGCCGAGGCTGTCGCGGTTCGACGGCAGCCCGTCAACCGAGCATTTCGTCGAGCCAGTCGAGCGCAGTGCGATTGAGCGAGGACCGGTTCATCATTTCGCAGTGACCGCCCGCGCCTTCGGCGGCCGTGAAGCGCGCGATCTTCTTTTGGCATTTCAGCGCGTCATGGAGCCGCTGCGCGCCGATGGCCAGCGGATCATTCTCGGCTGCCGTCAACAGGGTTGGACAGCGGATGGCTTCGACGCGGCCGTCGAGCGTGAAGCGCTCGATCTCGCGTAGATAGTCGCGAAGATTGGTCTGCCCGTTGGCCCAGAAGCCGCGCTGGACGACCCTCCACTTCAGGCTCTTGTTGACGGCGATCATGGCGCCGAACTTCTGCAGGAGCGCATCGTCGAGCGTCCCGAGATCGGCCGCCGCGGCTGCCGGCGCGCCCATCATCATCGCGACTTGACGAAACGAATCGGCGATCGCCCACTGTCCCGGGTCGGCGATGCAGGCCGCGAGCCGCGGTTCGCCGGAGGCCGCTCGCGGCGCAAGATAGCCTCCGAGGCTCCAGCCGCTCAAAGCGATCTTCTTCGGATCGACTTGAGGCAGGCTGAGCGCGAAGTCGACGACCGCGCTCACGACCGTCTCCCAGTCCGGCCTGAGCGGAATTCCGTGCTCGAACAGCATCCCTCCCTGGCCGGGGCCGTCGAACATGAGGCTGTGATAGCCGCGCGCGCGGGCGGCCAGGACGGAAGCAAACAGCATGTCGGTGATCGTACCGTCGTAGCCGTTGGTGAAGATGATCGTCGGCCGCGTTGCTGCGGCATATCCCGCCGCCGGAACAAAATAGGCCGGCATCGCTGCGCCCTCGAATGGAATGCGCTGCGGCAGGACCGGCGGATCGAACAGCCTCAACCCTCTGTCGAGGGCGTCGATCTCTTTTCGATAAGCCGCGAGGAGTCGCGGATCGACCGGGGCGCCGAACAGGGGATGCAAGCTGGCCGCGTAGAACACGCTTGCCCGCAAGAAAAGCTCGCGGGCGCTGGCAAGCGATCCGCGCCGCTCCGCCGCATCCGCTTCGGCGGCGAAGCGGTCGCCCGCGGCGACCCACGCTTCGTGGAAACGCGCCTCGTCGCCGCCCCCAACCGCCTTTGCGACCGCTTCGATCTCGCCAAAATCGGCCCCGCCGTAAGGGATATAGGCGATCGGCCACGCGCCGAATTCGTCAAGCAGGTCGTCCTTGAACAGAAGGCCCATCCGTAGCTCCCGCGAACCTCGGCGCCGGAAGCTTCTAGCGGATGCGACAATGTCCCGGTAGGTCGGCGGCTAAAGTCCGCCAAGGCTTTTTTTCG
>CAWEAT010000039.1:0-35911 GCA_963806935.1 uncultured Alphaproteobacteria bacterium | reverse complement strand
ACGAGGAATAGGGGGGGTGCCCCTCTTTTCCCTCGACGGCCGCCGGCCGACCCTGCCGGCCGAGGGCAGCTTCTGGATAGCGCCCTCCGCCTGCCTTATCGGCGACGTTCGGGTCGGGATCGACGTCGGGATCTGGTTCGGGGCGACCTTGCGTGGCGATAACGAGCCGATCGTCGTCGGCGCGCGCACCAACATCCAGGAATCCTCCACCCTGCACACCGACATGGGCTCGCCTCTTACGATCGGCGAGGACTGCACCGTCGGCCATAACGTCATCCTGCACGGCTGCACGATCGGCGAGGGATCACTCAATCGGCATGCCGGGTCGATCATTCTCGATAGGGCCAGATCGGCCGCGGCTCTCTGGTCGGCGCCGGGGCGCTCGTGACCGAGGACAAGAGCTTCGGCGACTTTTCCCTCATCATGGGCACGCCCGCGAAGGCGATCCGGACGCTGGAGAAGAGCGCTGTCGCGGCGCTGCGCTTCTCCGCCGCCCACTATGTCGAGAATTGGGGACGAAACGACCCAGGACTGCAGCAGATCGACCCCGACGCCTGACCGTAACGCGAAGGCCCCCTCGTCGCGACTGAAGCCGGCTGGAATTTGCGCGATTCCGGGTGTACATCCTTTGATCGCCGCCGCGCCATCCGCGTCGGAATCGAGGGGTTATGGGCGAGAGCAGGAACTGCCAGCGATTTCTGGCCGCCGACGTCGTCGGCTTCAGCCGGTTGACGAGCCCAGGATGAGGACCGCACGCTGGCCCGGCTACGCGCGCTGCGCAGCGACCTCATAGATCCGACGATCTCTGTTCACAACGGCCGCATAGTCAAGCGCACCGGCGACGGCGCGATCGTCGAATTCCGCAGCGTCGTTGACGCTGTGCGCTGCGCGATCGAGGTTCAAAACGGCATGGTCGAGCGGAACGCGGGCCTGCCGGAAGACCGTCGCATCGACTTCCGCATCGGCGTTCATCTGGGCGACGTGGTCGAGGAGGCCGACGGCGACATCTTCGGCGACGGTGTCAACATTGCTGCCCGGCTAGAAGGTATCGCCGACCCCGGCGCAGTTTGTGTTTCAGATGACGCCTATCGGCAGGTGAAGGCACGGCTCGACATCAAGTCTTCGATCTCGGCCCCACACCCTTAAAAATATAGCAGAGCCGATGCGGGCGTGTTGGGCCCCGGTAGGAAGTCTCCGCCCGCGACGAACCTGGACAAGCCACCGCCGAAGCTGCGCCCCTGGCTTTCCTGACAGCCCCTCTATCGCTATTTTGCCTTCCAGACTATGAGCGGCGACCCAGAGCAGGAATATTTCGCCGACGGCATGGTTGAGGACATCATCACCGCCCTTTCGCGCATCAAATGGCTGTTCGTGATCGCCCGCAATTCGAGCTTCACCTACAAGGGAAAATCCGTCGATATTCGCCACGTCAGCCGCGAACTCGGCGTGCGCTACGTTCTTGAGGGCAGCGTGCGGAAGGCCGGCGGCCGTCTGCGCGTCAACGCGCAATTGATCGACGCGGACAATGGCGCGCATGTCTGGGCGGACCGCTATGACGGCGCGCTCGACGACGTGTTCGAATTCCAGGACGGATCACGGAGACCATTGTCGGGATCATCGAACCCAATGTCCGGCGGGCCGAGATCGAACGCGCCCGCAGGAAGAGGCCCGGCAGCCTCGACGCTTACGATCTCTATCTTCAGGCGCTGCCGCACTTCGCCTCGGCGATGCCCGAGGACGCGGACAAGGCGATGCCGCTCCTCGAACAGGCGTTGAAGATCGATCCGCACTACGCTCCGGCGCACGCCTGCATGGCCTTCGCGCTGGAGGCCCGTTTCGCGCGAGGCGGCCACAATCCCGACGACGCGGCGGCGAGCGAACGCCACGCTCGCGCGGCGGTGGCCTATGGGGTCGACGATTCGACCGCGCTCGCGGTCGCGAGCCTGCCGCTGCTGATGGTCGCTCATGACTTCGAGGCGGCGTCGAGCGCGGTCAAGCGGGCGCTCGACCTCAACCCGTCCTGCGCCGTCGCGCTCTTCTTCGCGCACAGGCCCACGCATTGAGCGGCGACCTCGCGTTGGCCGAAGACTATGCGACGAGGGCCTTGCGTTTGAGCCCCCTCGACCCGCAAAGCTACATGGCCCTCGACGCCCTGGGGCTCGCGTACGCGCTCGCAGGACGATGGACGAGGCCATCTCGTTCCTGTCCAGGGCCATCCAGGCAAATCCACGCTTCAGCTACCTGTACGCGTTCCATGCGACTGCCCTAGCTCACGCGGGGAGAGACGAGGAGGCGCGAACAGCCATGAGCCGGCTGCTTGCATTGCAGCCGGGCTTCACGATTTCCTCCTATCTCCGTTTTGCTTCGGGATTCTGCCGGAAGGACCTGCTCGGCTGGGTTACATACGGAATGCAGAAGGCTGGCGCGCCGGAATAGAAGGCGTGAAGCGCGTCCATCGGCTCAGAGCGTCGTGTCCTCGCTGAAATCGTCGGCCGGAAACGGGCGCATGAACTCGACCGCGATCCCGAGGTCGAGGTGACGTACGACCTGGGCCTGGGTCGAGCCGACGACGACGCGCGCTCCGAGCGGCGGCTGGAAGTCGACCCTGACCGCCGCCCCGGACATCGAGATGTCGATCAGGCTGGCGGTGAATTCGCGCCCGTTGGCGAGCCTGAGCATCGTGTACCGGTCACGCGGGGTGATCCGTTCGTGACGCCGGTCCTCGGGCAGCCCGAGCGCCTGGCGGTTTGCGAGCCATGTCAACTGATCGGCGAGCTTCTCGCGCTTGGCTTGCGGCAAGGTCATCTGGAGCGCGAACCCGGTTGGAAAAGTTCGCGCCACCCTGCCTTCGATTCGGCCGATCTGGTTGAGGTAGGCGACGATGCGTTCGCCGGGCTGAACCCCGGCTTCGGACGAGAACGCGATGCCGCCGGGAGAGGCGTCGACCAATTCGCAGTCGAACTCCAAGCGGTCGGACCGCATGAACCGTCCCGCCAGGCGCACCTTGACGCGCTGGTGGCGCCGACGCTCCAGCGGCGCCGGCTCCGCGATGCTCCAGGCCAGGGCGCCCATAGCGACGTGCTCCTCGGATTCTTCGACGCCGGACGCAAACGGTCGATGAAGCGATCGACGGTTCGCGGGCAGGCCGGCGCCAGCGTCCTAACCTTAACGGCGAGGGATTAAGGCGCTGTTACGCGCCGCATTTTCCTTCAGGTCGATCGGCGCTCGCCGGAATAGACAAAGAGATGCTTGTAACGCCTGGGTGGGTTGCGGAGCGAAAAGCCGGCCGGAGCTGCGCCGTCCCCCGACGAGTCGGGACGGGACAGCGGATCGAGCGCGCGAAGCGAGGTCAGCGTGATCGGCCCGGAGCCTACGAGCCCGATCCATGACGGCGCGGCATGAACGGCGAACGCGCCGAGAACGCGCGAATGAGTGTATCCGTGGTGACGAAGCGGCAGGAGAATGGCCTCGATGCCCACCGTTCCAAGACCGGGCGGCCGCGCCTCGGCGCCGATGAGGAACGGCTGCGCTTCGTCGGCGACGCAATGAAGCACCGAATCGAGTTCCTTGCGATCGGCGTCGCGCCAAAGCTCGAGAAAGGAGAGGCCCCTGAGCTCCCTCAGGAAGATCGCATTGGCCCTCGATCCGGCGATCCGGAACGGAAACCCGCGCCCTTCGTCGAAATCGAGCACGAACGTATCGGCAAGCACGCCGCGTATCGCGCCCGGGTCGACATCGTTGCGCTCGGGCGCGCTGCGCGCTCCCCTGAGCTTGTTCCAGTACGCATGGAGCTCCATGGTGACGGCGAGCTTCACTGACTTCCCCTGCAACTCGTGCACTGGCGACTGTCCCGGAATGGGACGGCTTTGGGCCGTTGGCGGCGGCTTGGGTAAGTCGAGGCAGGGACCGTGCCATTCCCAAACGGAAGCGCGAGCCTGAGCGACGCCGGGGGTTAATGGTCCACGCTTCACCCGAAGCTAACCATCGGATGATCCAGGACGTCCGGAATCGGGACAGGCGAGCCGTGTCGAGGCCGCGAAACGCGCTTTGGCTACGGCGACGCGACTGGCGACGTGATTAGAACGAAAGGTCGCGGTTCACGCCGACCCTGCGCGCGGCCGCAACGATCGACGCCCACGCCTCGGCGGTGAGCGGCACGCCGGTTGCCGTGCGTTTCACGCGTTCGGCGCGCTCTGGCTCGCCGGGCGTCATCACCGCCTGGCCCGGTATCGCTTTGGCTTGCTGGAACCAGTCGAGATAGCGGGTCATATCGGCGTCGAAGACATGACTTGGCTCGATCCTCGCGGGATCGACGTAGAGCGAGAACATGCCGTTGGAAAATCTGCGGTCCGGTCCGGTTGCGCCATTGCCGGTAAGCGAGCCGCCGAGAAGCTCGCACAGGAGCGCGAGGCCGGAGCCCTTATGTTCGCCGAAGGCGCGGATTGCGCCCGCGCCGCGGCTGTGGTCGCGCGGGCCGTCCGAAGTCAGGGGCCCGTAGATCAGCGCCGGATCGCCGGAAAGCGCTCCTTCGGGGCCGATCAACGCGTCCGCCGGCAGCGGCTTGCCGCCATGGCTCGCGACATTGACCTTTCCTTCGGCGACCAGCGATGTTGCGAAGTCGAGCACGATCGGCGCGGCGCCTTCGCGCGGAATGGCGGCGCAAAACGGCGCGGTCGACAGCCGGCGATCGAGGCCGCCGAACGGCGCGACCAGGATCGAGCCGGCGGCATTGACGAAATGGATTGAGATCAGGCCCGCTGCGGCGGCGCGCTCAGCCCATTCGCCGACCCGGCCGACATGGCCGGAATTGCGCAGCGAAATTGCGGAAAGGCCCGTCGCCTTGGCTTTTTCAACGCCGATGTCGACGGCGATCGGCGCAATTGTCTGACCGAAGCCGAAGCGACCGTCGAGGACGCCGATGACCGGCGTATCGACAAGGCGTTCGATCGACCGGTTGGGAACGAGGTCGCCCGCGCGGACCCAATCGACGTAACGCGGCACGCGGATCACGCCGTGGCTGTCGTGGCCGGTGAGATTGGCGTCGACAAGCGAAGCAGAGACGCGGCGCGCTTCTTCCGGGCGGCAGCCGACGCGACCGAAAATCTCGGCGCAGAAGTCGGTCAAGGCGTGGGCGGGAATGTAAATCGTCATGTCGGCGTCCTTGACTGCGCGCCGCCGAGATAAACGTCCCGGATTCGCTCGTTCCTCCGCGATCGTGTTCGTTGTCGCTGAGGCGCGCATTCTCAGGGCCGCCGCGCAGGGGTGCGCAAGCTTGCGGAATTTGCCCGCGCGTTGCAAGCCGGGGCGGCTCGGCGGCGCCGCCCGCTTGAAGCCCCAATTTCGCCACAGCGGCGTTGCGGGTCTAGATTTGGATTTGGGGCGGGGCGTCCCGAACGGCTCCGGGTCCCGGCTTCGTTAGGGGGGCGTCGGGGTTCGTAAACCGGAAGGCTGGCGAGGGTATGAGCTTTTTCGAGCCGCGCAGGATCGCGGGCCGCAGCGAGCCGATGTTCAATGCGCCGCTTGTGGTGCTTGGCCTCATCGTCATTCTCATCGCCATCGAAGCGGTGATGAACTGGGCGCCCGACTCGATTCAGGACGCGGTCGTTCGCCAATTCGCCTTCGTTCCCGGCCGACTGACGATCTCGATCTGGCCGCGGCGGCTGATCGAATTGCTCGATCGCGCGAATTCCGATCGGTCGGCGTTGCAGCAGGCCCGGATGATTCGCGAATTGGGCATACTCGGCGGCGGCGCCAAGCCGTGGACGCTGCTCACCTACGCCTTCCTCCATGGGTCGTGGACCCATGTGCTGCTCAACAGCGTCTGGCTGGTCGCGTTCGGGCCGCCGATCGCGCGCCGGTTCGGCTCGGCGAGGTTCCTTCTGTTCATGGCCGTCACGGCGGTCTTCAGCGCGCTTGCGCATTGGGCGAGCGCGCCGATGGATTTCTCGCCGCTCATCGGGGCGTCTGGGGCCGATTCCGGTCTCATGGGCGCTGCGACCCGCTTCATGTTTCAGCCCGGGGCGCCGCTCGGCCCCATGGCCCCGCTCGGCCAGCCCGAGATCGAATTCGATCCCGGCCGCGAGCCTGCGCGGCGTGTTCGCGGACCGGCGCGCGATGATCTTCCTCGGCATCTGGCTCGTGACCAACTTCATCTTCGGCGCGGGCGCGCAGATATTCGGCTTCTCGGACGCGCCGGTCGCCTGGCTTGCCCATGTCGGCGGCTTTTTTTCCGGGCTTCTGCTGTTTCCGCTGTTCGACCGCCCGTTCCGCGCCCCCCCGATGGCCGGGGAGTTCGCGATGGGGCCGCCGACGATGGACCGCTGAACCCGCGACCCTGAGCCCAATGGACGCTCATTCCGGCTTGAGGACGTAGGAGCACGTCCCTCCCGGAATGCCGTTCTCCAGCATTCGCGCGCTCAGACGGCGCGCAGTCACGATATCCAAACGACCGCCGCAAGTGGCTGCATAGTTATAGATTGGCGTGTCAAAAACCATTCCCCGATCGGACGCGACGCGGTCGCAGGCGTCCATCGTCCCCTGATAGCAGGCAAGCAGCAGTTCGTTGTAGCGGACAGTCCAGCCGGAGTCGGCCAGCGGGGGTTCGGTGGGATAGAACACATCCTGGGCAAAAGCCGGGGCGCCTGAAGGCACGCCGGAGACAA
The DNA here is from genome assembly GCA_963806935.1 of uncultured Alphaproteobacteria bacterium. Lineage (GTDB taxonomy): Bacteria > Pseudomonadota > Alphaproteobacteria > Rhizobiales > Beijerinckiaceae > Roseiarcus. The sequence goes on along the minus strand of CAWEAT010000039.1, from coordinate 29,249 downwards.
GCGCCGCGATCATGGAAAGCAAGAGCGAACCCTGTCTCATTTGTTCCTCCATCGCATCCTGTGAGAGGGAGCGATTGGACGACGGGAAGGTCTTCGCCTTCGCCGCGCGTTCAAGCCTTGTGGGAACACATCTCGGCGGCATACGCCATTAGGGACTATTACTCACGATGGCGCGCTGCTCGCCCTTCCGCCGCAGTCAGCCAGATTGGGGGCACAATGGTTCTGCCGAGCATCGATCCGTTGATCGCCGGAGGCGTCGTCGTCACGACCGCGCTCACCGACGCCATCTATGTGCAATTCACCGCCGCGGTCGCGGCCCGGCGCCGATTCGCGGCAGCGTCGTGGAGCAGCGCCTGGTACCTGCTCGCGGCGTTCGCGGTCATCAGCTACACGTCGAATTGGGTCTATGTGGTGTTCGCGGCGCTGGGCTCGTGGATCGGCGGCTTCCTGTCGATCACCGCGCTGAACCGCGCCGCGCAATCGCGGGCGGGAGAGGGGCGCGGAAGTCCGCATGGGCAGGGCCCGACATGAGCGGCCAAACGAGCGGCCAAACAAAGACCTGGGCGCCGTCTTCGACGCTCATGTCCGGGGCGGAGTTTTTCGACCAGGATATTGGGAGTCCGGCCCGTGCGACGGAACCGGCTCGCGTCGGCCGGCGGGGCGGCCGCTTACTGGCCCATCTTGGCTTTCATCGCCTGCAGGAACTTGGCGCAGCCGACGCTGACCTCCATCTTGTGCTCTTTCAGGCAGGCGATGATGCGTCCGCCGCCCATCTGCACGCCCGGGCACAGCCGCGCGACATCCGCCTTGCAGTATTTCATCGCTTCGGCCTGGGCCTGGGCAAAGGCGGTGGACGCTGAGAGCGCGGTGAAGGCGACCGACGCCGCGACGGCGATAGCGATTTGACGATTGGACATGGCGTTTCCCCTCCTTCGCCGCGGACGGCGGCGCTGCGGCGGCAATCTGATAAGGTCGGCGCCCTGCGCCGGTCAAATGAAATGATCGTCGCGCAAGGAGGGGGAGGCGACATGGACAAGCTTAGTCTGCAAAACCCGCTATTTGCTACCTATGTCATCGCGGCGACGCTGATGATCCTCAAGGTTGTGGCGATGTCCTGGCTCACGGTCGTCCGGATGACGCAGGTGAAGGGCGGGTACCGGTCGCCGGAGGACCTGCGAAAGACGCCGCTCAACCCCAGTCCCGACCCGAAGCAGCTCGATCGCAACGATGCTGTGGACCGCATCCGCAGAATTCAGCTCAATGATCTGGAGAACGTTCCGTTCTTCCTCGTCGCGGCGTTTCTCTATATCCTCACCGAGCCGTCCCTGACCGCCGCGCGCTTGCTGCTCTACGGCTATGTCGTCTCGAGGCTCGCCCATTTCGCCGCCTATTTCACCGCGCAGACCCATGACGTGCGGGCGACGCTTTGGACCATCGGCTCGCTGATCCTGATCTACCTCACGGTCTGGCCGCTCCTCGTCGCGCTGGGGATTTGAACCGAGGCCTTGTCTCGGAGGCCCTAGCCTCCGCCCGCTCCAGCCTTTAAGACCGCCTTCCCTCACGAACAGGATTGGCGCCGTTGAACGCCCCGCAGGCCGCCCGCGACAAACGGCCCGTGTTTACGCACGGCTCGCTGATGCGTCACGTCGCCGTGATGACCGCGACCGGCGCCATCGGCTTGATGGCGGTGTTCGTCGTCGATCTCCTGTCGCTGTTCTGGGTGTCGAAACTCGGCGATCAGGCGTTCAAGGCCGCCGTCGGCTACGTCGGCCTGACGACGTTCTTCGCCATGTCGATCAACATCGGCCTCACCATCGCCGCCTCGGCGACGGTATCGCGTGCGCTCGGCGCCGGCGACCGGCCGCGCGCCCGCAGGCTTGCGGCTTCCGCGCTCGTCATCACCGCGATCTTCTCGGCCGCGATGGCGGCTCTGATGTTCGTCTTTCGCGACTGGGCGCTGACGACGCTCTTGCACGCCCACGGCGAGCCGGCCGCGGTCGCCTCGAAATTCATCGCGATCAGCATTCCGGCGAACGTGCCGCTCGCGGTCGGCATGGCGTTTTCGGGCATATTGCGCGCCGTCGGCGACGCCCGGCGGGCGATGTATGTGACGCTTTCGGCCGGGATCGCGACCGCTTTTCTCGATCCGCTGCTCATCTTCGGCTTCGGTCTCGGGGTCTATGGCGCGGCCTGGGCGACAGTCCTCTCGCGCCTTATCCTGCTCGCCGTCGGCTGGCGCGGGGCGGTCGGCGTTCACGACCTCGTCGCGCGGCCCAAACTCAACGCCGCGCGCGGCGACTTCGGCCCGATCATGGCGATCGGCTTCCCGGCGATCATGGCCAACATGGCTGCGCCGGTCAGCTCGGCCTATACGCTCAGGGTGTTCTCCGATTTCGGCGAGGCGGCGATCGCCGCTTCCGCGATCATCGATCGCGTCACGCCGGTCGCGTTCGGGGTCATCTTCGCCCTCACCGGATCGATCGGTCCGATCATAGGCCAGAACTACGGCGCGAAACTGATGGGCAGGGTCCAGCGGGCGCTGACCGATTCCTTCATCCTCTCGATCGGCTACGTTCTGTTTGCGTGGGCGGTGCTGGCGCTCGCCGCCCCGGCGCTGATCGCCGCCTTTGAGGCCAAGGGCGACAGCGCGCAATATGTCGCCTTCTATTGCCGCTACGGCGTCTCGGCGTGGCTGTTCCTGGCTTGCCTTTTCGTCGCCAACACCGCGTTCAACAATCTCGGCTTTCCCCTGCTATCAATGGCCTTCAACTGGGCGCGGGCGACGCTGGGCACGATTCCGTTCGTGACCTTTGGCGCGCGTTATGGCGGGGTGCAGGGCGGTCTGATCGGCTTCGCGCTCGGCTGCGCCGTCTTCGGCCTGATCGCGGTCGCCACGGCCTATGCGGCGACGTCGCGGCTGGCGAAGGCGATCGAGGGAGACGATCGCGAGGCGGCGCGCCCTGCGCCCGCGCTCGAGCGACGAGGAGCACGAACGCAATGACGCCCAACGAGAGCCAGCGTCGCTCCCCTTCGTTGCATTGTAGCGGCGGCGCGACTATCTAGCCGGGTCGCCGGTTCGCCGGCCGGTGGGATGGGCGCCTGAATGGCTCGCGACGTCGTCGATAGTGAGGTTGTCGAGTTGCGGGACGCGCTGGTCGCGTGGCTTGAGGCGGGATGCAAGCCGGGCGGCCCATTCCGGATCGGCACGGAACACGAGAAAATACCGTTCTACCGCGCTGATCGTTCGCCTGTGCCTTATGGCGGCGACAGAGGCATTCGGGCGTTGCTCGAGGGCATGCAGAAGACGCTCGGCTGGCACGGAATCGAGGACGACGGCAATCTCATCGGCCTCTATGACCCGAACGGCGGCGGCGCCATCTCGCTCGAGCCGGGCGGACAGTTCGAACTCTCCGGCGCGCCGCTCGACGATGCGCATTCGACCGTCGAAGAGCTCGATCGGCATCTCGCTGTTTGCCGAGTCGTCGCCGAGCCGCTCGGCATCGGCTTTCTGACGCTCGGCATGAGCCCCAAATGGTCGCTTGCCCAGACGCCGTCGATGCCGAAGAGCCGCTATGCGATCATGGCCCGCTACATGCCGAAGGTCGGAACGCGCGGCCTAGACATGATGTTTCGCACCGCGACCGTGCAGGCCAATCTCGATTTCACGAGTGAAAAGGACATGGTGGCGAAGATGCGCGTCGGCCTCGCGCTCCAGCCGGCGATCGTCGCGTTGTTCGCCAACTCGCCATTCACCGACGGCAAGCTCAACGGGCTCCTCTCGGCGCGGTCGGAGATCTGGCGCCATACCGATCCGTCGCGCACCGGCATGCTCGCATTCGCCTTCGAGCCCGGGATGGGGTTCGAGCGCTACGTCGACTACGCGCTCGACGTGCCGCTCTATTTCCTGAAGCGCGGCGACCACTATCAGGATGTCGCGGGCGCGAGCTTTCGCGACCTGCTCGCCGGCCGGCTCAGGCAAGCGCCGGGAGAGCGCGCGACGATCGCCGATTGGGCCAACCACCTGTCATCGATTTTCCCGGAAGTGCGGCTCAAGCGCTATCTGGAAATGCGCGGTCCCGACGTCGGCCCGCCCGAACGCATTGTCGCGCTCTCGGCGCTGATGGCCGGGCTTTACTATGATCCCGACGCGCTCCGCTCGGCCGAGGCGCTGATCGAGGGTTGGAGCGCCGAGGACCGGCAGAAGCTGCGCGACGACGCGCCGCTGCTCGGCCTCGGCGCCGAGGCGCGCGGGCGCGACCTGCGCTCAATCGCGACGGACATGCTGGCGATCGCCCGCGGGGGATTGAAGCGGCGCCGAAGGCTCAATGCGCGCGGCGAGGACGAGACGATCCTGCTTCGTCCGCTCGAAGCGATCGCGGCGAGCGGGCGGGAGCCGGCGCGGCATTGGATCGAGCGCTACGAAGGCCCATGGGGCCGGTCGGTCGACCCGGCCTTCGACGAGGCGGCGTTCTAGGCCGTAGCGGCGCCGCGAACTGTGGGATTTCGAACTCAGCGCGCCTCGTCGCCGGGGGAGGGCGAGAGAAAGATGCGGTGGAGGCCCGCCGCTGGCGCGCCGATGAGCGCCGCGCCCGCCGCCCTGACCGCGCCAACGAATTCCGGCGCATCGAGCTTGCCGAAAGGGGAGGGGCGGCCGCCGATCGCGTCGTCGGAGCCGAACCGCGCGCCAGCCGCGATGTAGCCGCTGATGCGCCTGCAGTCGGACGAGCTCTTGCGGAGGCCCGCCCCCGCGCCATGGCCGGCGCAGGGCGCAGGGTCGGCCGTAGCGGCGGGAAAGACAGAGCGATCAATCTCGCCGGCGCAAGCCAGCTCGGACGGGCCCCCGATGAGAAGGGCTAGGAGCGGCGCGCAGGCGAGTTCTCATGGACCCTTCGACACTGCGCCGCATGCCGGGCTGACGGTGATTCATCACCGGCCGGAATGAAGCCTGATCGTGGCGGCAAAATGGCCGGGGCCACTGCGAGGGCCGAAAGTCAGGACCTGTCGCTCCGGCGCCACTTCGGCCAATCGCCGAGCGTCGCCTGAATGAGCGCCAGCGCGGCGACCGCCGCCGTATCCGCCCGCAGGATGCGCGGGCCAAGGCTCAGGCGCACGACCCGGGGAGCCGCAATGATCGCCGCCCGCTCGTCGTCGTCGAAGCCGCCCTCGGGGCCGACGAGGAGGCCGACGCCGTGCTCCGCGCTAACTTCGGCCAGCTCGTCGAGCGGGCTCGCTTGCGGCGCCTCCTCGTCGCAGAACACGATCAGCCGCTCGCGCGGCCAGCCGGCCAGCGCCTTTTCGAGCGTCACGGGCGCGGCGACCTCGGGCGCCCAGATCACCCCGCATTGCTCGCAGGCCTCGATCGCATTGGCGCGCAGACGCTCGAGGTTCACGCGCGCGACCTGGGTGCGCCGGGTGATAAGCGGCATCAGCCGCCGCGCGCCCATCTCGACCGCCTTCTGCGCCATATAGTCGAGGCGGGCGTGCTTGAGCGGCGCGAACAGGTAGTCGACGTCCGGCGGCGCCTCCTGCGGCCGGATGCGCCGGCCGACAATGAGCGAGACGCTCTTGCGCGAAGCCGCGGCGAGCTTGCTTGCGAATTCGCCGTCGCGGCCGTTGAACAGAAGCACGGGCGCGTCCGCGCCGAGCCTGAGCACGTTCAGGAGATAGTTCGTCTGCTGCGGGTCGAGCCTGATCTCGGCTCCCTCGGCGAGCGGCGCTTCGACGTAAAGCCGGGGGGTGCGGAAATCGGTGCGGGCCATCCTGTCCCATAGCTTGGGCGAGCGGCGCCCGCTATCGCGGACGCGGCCGGCGGCGGTAACAAATCCCGCGCGGCGGCGAACGGCTTGAGCGGCGCGCCGTGACGTTGGCGACTCGCGCGAGGAGGATAGCCATGGCTCACCGGTTGAAAATGGGCGCCTGCTTTGCAGCGCTGGCGGCGCTCGCCTCTCCTGCGCCGGTCCTCGCATCCGACGCGGCGCATCCGACCGTGGTCGAATTGTTCCAGAGCCAGGGCTGCTCGTCGTGCCCGCCGGCCGAGGCCAACGTCGGAGCGATCAGTGACCGCCCAGACGTGCTCGCGCTCTCCTTCGAGGTCGACTATTGGGACCGGCTTGGCTGGAAGGACACCTTCTCGCGGGCGGCCTGGACCGCGCGCCAGTACGCCTACGCCCGCGCGATGGCCCGCGACGGGGTCTACACGCCGCAGGTGGTGGTCAACGGCCGGGTCGAAGGCGATGGCCTGGAGCCGGGCGCGCTGGCCGGGTTGATGAGCCGCGGCGATCGCGGCGCAAGCGGCCCGACTGTCGGCTTTTCCGGCGGCGCGGTGACGGTCGGGGCAGGGGCCGCGCCTTCGGGCGGGGCCGATGTCTGGCTCGCGCGCTATATCCCCCGCACGGTCGAGGTCGCGATCCCGCGCGGCGAGAACGCCGGCCATACGCTGCCCTATAAGGACGTCGTGCGCGAGATGATCCTGCTCGGCAAATGGCGCGGCGAAGCGGCGAGCTTCCCCCTGCCAGGCGGCGCCGAGTCCGGCCTTGCCGAGGCCGCGATCGTCCAAGGCGCCGGCTGCGGGCCGGTCATTGCGGCGGGAAAGCGCTGATCCGGCGCGCGGCTGGACTCACCCGCTGAGGGGAGTCAGAGTTCGGCCGAGGATCGCCTGCCCATGAGCCCCAGGGGGCCGCTGTTTCGCAAGCTCGATAACCTTCTGCTTCGCGTCGGCGACCTCGATGCGGCGATAGCCTTCTATCGCGACCGTCTCGGGCATCGGGTCTTGTGGCGAACCGAGGAGGCGGTCGGCTTTGGCCTTCCAGAGACCGACGCGGAGCTCGTAGTTCACTTGAATATCGGCCCAGAAACCGATGTTCTGGTTGATAATGTCGACGAGGCCTTCGCGTTCTTCTTGAGCGCGGGCGGTGAAGCCATTGAGCCTCCGTTCGATATCGCGATTGGCCGATGCGCGCGCGTGCGCGATCCCTTCGGCAACGAACTGGTCATCCTGGATCAGTCGAAGGGCGCTCTGGCCACGGACAGCGGAGGGCCGGGTGACCGGCGTCCGGCCGCGTCGTTCCGGAAGGGCCGGGCATGAGTGAGATTCCCACTTGCGCTTTCATCCATGTTCTGCAAATGTTCTTCTATTGCAGCGAGCCCGGGCGGGGGGCGGAAAATGGTGGCGCGCGTATCGACGGTGGCCTTCGAGGGGGTCGAAGCCCGCCCAGTTGACGTCCAGGTGCATATCGCCGGCGGCGCGGTCGCATTCACCGTCGTCGGCCTCGGCGACAAGGCGGTCGCCGAATTGCGCGAGCGGGTGCGCTCGGCGCTGATCGCGTCCGGGCTCGCGCTCCCCGCCAAGCGCATCACCGTGAACCTCGCGCCCGCCGACATGCCGAAGGAGGGCATGGCGAGCGCCGCAGGTCTCGCTGAAATGCCAGTTATCATCGTGACTTAGCCGAGAAGCCAGCCGTCACGTTGGCAAGCAAGGCCCTGGCGCGATCTGCGCGATTGGCCTGCCAGATTTTGGTGACAGATTTCGCGCCGTCACACCTTCGCCAGCCTCAGGATCACGCCGCCTGTAGTGGGGAAAAGTACCCATGGCGTCTATGGATATAACGACAACATTTGCCTTGTACAATGTCGCGCGCCAGCGCAGTCTCCGTCCTCGATAAGCCCACTGTACGATTGGAGGGGAGGGAAATTGCATGACGACCTATACCGCGCCGCCGGATCAGTTCGACCTGGTTTTGGAGAACGGAGATATTCTGAACGTTAACCGCGGTGGTCATTCCACCTTCACGACGATCAACCCTGGGGGCATCGAAAACGTTCAGAGCGGCGGCGTAGCCGTTAGCACTTTTATCGACGGTGGCGTCGAGCACGTTTTCAGAGGTGGCGAAGCAGAAAGAGTTTCATTTAATGCGGCGCATGATCCGCATCGAGCGCCTCGAGTTCGTCGCGCCTGGCGGCCTGCTGGTTCACAACCTCGTGAGTAGACCGCCGGGCGCGTTCGTGATCCAAAAATGACGGGCCGCATTGGGAGATCGCTGTCTCGTACCGCGGCGGCCTAAGGCGACGGACCGCCCAGGAAACGTCCCCCGTCCGGGCGGTCCGTCGTTCGCGGTCCCGCACTGTGGGAGAAACCGGCGCGGGGCCAAATCGCGGGCTCAGGGGCACGAGCCAGATCGCGATTGTCTGGGAAAATGCGGCCGGCGCGATGTCTTGGCAATCCGCAACAATGGGGAGGCTGCGGTATTTGGTTGCTTGTTGATCAACGGAATAGTCAGGCTTCGGTCGTCGTTACCGTAATACACTTGCACCTTGTTATCAAAGTCGCGGAAGCCGTCCACTTTTGTGTTCAGAAAGTCTATTTTGTCACCGACACGCCAGCTCCTGACACTGCCGGTCAATCCGGTTGGCGTTGCGAGCTCCAACGTGGAGTTTGGCTGCTTCAGAGTGATGGCCATGGCGGGACGGACCTAATCCTCGAAGCGAACGCGCCTCGCCACGAAGCGAACGCGCCTCGCCACGAAGCGAACGCGCATGATCATCACGAAGTGAACGCGCTTCACCACGAAGTGAACATTCACTTCGGCCCAGGCCCCCACTTTTTCTTTTGACTTCTTGTTGAGAACGCATGCCTATTGACCAGCACGAATATATTAAAGCCGCCTGGGCTGCCCCGATACGGAGGTGATCACTCCCGTTCTACCGGCGGGGGGCGTGAGCAGGGGGCTTGCCGAGAGACACCGGCCAAACCCAGGGCGCTGATGCTCGCGGGCTTGGCCACACTTGCCTTTGCCGGCTATCGCGGAACGAGTGGCGGCGCGCCCATCGCGGCTGATCACAAGGCGTTCGGGCGCATCGGGCGTGGGGCGGCACGACCGGACGCCGCTACGGTGTGAGACGGCGACGCGGGAACGGCAAATTGGGCCTCAGGCGCGCCAACGCGACAGCGCCGGATTGTTCCTCCACACAACAAACGGCCGCGGCGGCGAAGAGGTAAGGCAGGCTCAGAAAAAGCCCCGCGGCAAAGCCAGGAGTAGCTTGCAGCGGGCGAAGGCGCACCACGCGGTTGATATGGACGCTTCCCGGAGCCCTCCTGCGCGACGACGGGGCGGCTATGAGCTCATCGTCGGCCACGGAACGCTCGATCGCCTCACGCGGCCCCGGCGAGAGCTACAGCGACGTGATCTTGCGCCTGGCGAACGAGCCCGGCCGGAATTGATCACGGCCGAAGGGCGCTCGCTTGGTCCGATGCTCCTGGGCCTGGCGCTCAAAGCGACGCTCGTCCCTCGCGTCGCGCTCCGCGGCCTCGCCGACGATGCGGGCGAGCTCCTCGAGAGGGTCAATCTCGGGCGGCGCTAGCGTCGCGCCCTTGAAGAGGTGCAGATCGTCCCGCTCGTGCCTGCGCCACAACCACCGCAACATCGTTGGCCCGCCTCGTGCCGCAACCGGTTGCGCGAAAGCTAGGCCAGTGTGCAACGAGGCGCGCGAAAGTCAATAACGTCAGCGATCGAACCCGCGCGCCAGCGTCGCCCCGCCGCCGATCGCCGGCCGCTTCATCACCACGAAGCCCGCGCGCTCGAGGTGCTCGACCAGGCGCTTGGCGACGATCTCGGCCATGAGCTCGTCGGCGTTGTGGACGCGCTTGCGGCCCTGGAAGCGGAGCGCGAAGGCGAGCGCCGCGGCAATGTCGGCAGGGTCGGCGGGCGTGAGTTTGTCGGCGTCGGGCATGGTCGAACGTACCGTGCCGAGACCGTGAGAACAAGACAAGAACAAATCTTGTGGACGCGAGGCGTCCCGGCACCGCGCCGGCACTCCCGTTCGACCCGGCCAGCACACAGCAGCGCGTGCAGTAACCGGCAGGAAAGGATTTATATGCATGGCTTGCCAGGTCACCACTTCTCACTATATTGCACACTGCATGGCTTCAGCCCCCAGAAAGCAGACGCTCCCAGAACCACTCGGCGGGAAGCCGCCTACCGAACGCCATCTTGCGAGAGCCCCCCTCGATCTCGTCATTGTGCAGGTTCAAATCCCGGCCATCCTTAAGATCGAAGATCAAGCGTCGGCGTCGGCGTTCCAAGAGTTCGATCCGAGACGACTATCCCATTTTGCAAGAAATTCAGAACCAGACGATGCAAATCCAGATTGGAGCGAGCGGGCCAGTAGGTCTTCCAGGAACCAGTCGGGCATGGCAGTTCGGCGACGCTGGTCAAACATGGAAAGTCACGTTGACGCGTGATGCGCTAACGATGGAAACCACATCTTATGAGAGCCGCGCTGATTTGCTTGCGAGATGGCGAACTGCGATCCTTGCCCTAGAGGAGGTCTTCCGACCGAGGCTGGCGCTGCGAATCGGAACAAGATATACTGATCAAATCAAGGACGCAGATTTTGAGCGTTTCGAATCGCTGATAGAGCCTAATCTGCTGGGCTCCGCGATCGCGTCGCTCAAGGGACATTTGAAATACTCGGTCAGCGAGGTAGCGCTGGCAGCTGACGAGGGGGAACTTCTTCTGCGTTGGGGAGTCATGCAGCCCAACATGTCGCCCGATCCGAGCGCAATCTTTCCTTGGCCAAAACAGAGTTTCTTGCTCGACATCGATGTCTGGTCAACTCAAATGCGCCCATTTAGCGCAGGTTCGCTTTTGGTGGATTTCCGACGGCTCGCGGAGCGCGCGTATTCAGTGTTTCGGTTCGCTGTGACCGACGAATTTCTAACAACTTATGAAAACAAATCATGATCGGGACAGCTCACGCATTTCATGAAGTTGGTAGGCAATTCTCCGCCGACTATGGCGGCTCAGGTTTTGCCGGCACGATGTCAACTCTCTGGTCAGATTGGCAAGAACAAGTGCCGACGCAGACGACTACCGCGGTTCGAAACGTCATGAGGGCGGATCAATTTTCGTGTGGGGCCACTGCGGTCCAGCGGTCGATGAGCTCCCCTGGATCGGGCGTTGGTTTGACTTTCGTGGTTCTCAACGGCGAGCTAGAGGCTTTGTCGCTTCTCGCAAATCCGATCTGCAAGTGGGGTTTCGGGTCGTGGACCAGTCCGCCTGCCGAAGTTTCGGTCGAAGTCAGCGGATCGTGCATATGGTCCGGCTCGAACTACTCACGAGAGGTCACGGTCGAGCCCACAGCTTCACTCTCTGCAGCTCGCGTGCTGGCGCAAATCAAACAAGCGTCAGGTTTGACAATCGAGGCGATGGGCCCCTTGGTCGGGGTTAGTCGACGTACGTTGCATGGTTGGCTGGCCGGTGCTCGAATAAGTCAAAGAAACGAGGAACGGCTGCGGGCGCTGGCCGAGGCGCTGGAAGTGATTGCGGCGACTGCCCCGGCACCCGCGCGCCTGCGGTTGATGGAACGCGTACCCGGATCTCCACAGAATCTTCGACTTGCTTGCCGAGGGCTCTTACGACGCCGCAATCGCTCGCGCGACGGGCATGCGCGCGCCACACCGGCATCCGGTCTATCCGGAGCCCCGTCCCCTTTCGACGCCTCTTTCCGCGCGGGTCGCAGCTCTGGACGATCGATCGCTTCCTTTTGAAGGGCCAACCGTTCGACATATGACCAAACGAATCAAACGGTGACCTGACGTTTCTCAAAATGCAGAGCAACGCGGGGCATCAATCGCAGATCGACGCGGCTCTCAGACACTGGCAGCAGGGTGACGCGATCCTTGGTCACGGCCTTCCTTTTCTGCACATCGCGGATTTGAATAAGCCGGTCACCCCCGCCGCCCGGGCGGAAGCGGAGTTGGGCACTAGCGAAGACCTTACCTCTATTGCCGTGGAAGTTCCCGGATTCGTCGTTGTAAGTCAAACCTGCGACGTTCTGAAGCCATGCTCCGATTGGCCCTATGTTCAGCTAGCGGCCTTGCAACCCACCGATGAAAATCTTCTGCGGGAGGTGCAAAAAGGACTGCGGCCACGCTTTGCCTGGGTGCCAGCAGTTGGAGAATTGGGACTCGTTGCCAATCTCAATTCGCTCGTGACGGTCGAGAAGGGGGTGCTAGCCGGCGTCCCGGAACGCTCACACGTCCGGGGAATAAAGAATGACTTTGAAGCTCGCGCATTCGCAAAATCCCTCTACCGTAAATTCTCGCGCTTTGCGTTTCCGGATGACTTCGTTTCCGCCGTGCGGCCAATTCAGGAGCAAATCCGAGGCAAACACGGACGCGCCAGCAAAGAGGGGAGGGCCTATGAAGAGCTGCGAGAGATACGCATTGTCGCCATACCCGGGTGGGAGGCGCCGCAGCTCGAGGTTGAGTTTCTATTCGTGCGAAACGAGGCTGGTTCGGCGAGCGGCGAGCTCGGAGAGGCCGTCGAGAAATTGATGGCGAAGTTTGTGCCCACCGGTCAATTCGAAAACCCTCGGCATAGGATTGTCTCGCTCGCGGAAATGTCCGCAGCCCTTTATGTAGCTAGCGTTCCTCTTGACCTGGACTACCTCTCCAATTCGGCGCTCAAACCGCCGCCCTGACGGCCCCCGCGATGCCCAAGACACTGTCGGGAGTGAACGGCCGCTCCTCCCAAGGCTTCGCCTTGCCAGCTGCGATCGCGCACTCGATCTTGCCGATGTCGCGCCCCAGGTTCGGGCTCGGGTGCTGCATGTGCTCGACAGCGTTGGCGAGGGCAGCAACCGCCCGCGCCTCGTCAAGCTGGCCCGCGCCGATGCGGCGTCCGACATGATAGGCTCCGCAATTGATCGCGGCGTTTCGGGCGCCCGGCCGCGCCGCCATAATCTCCTCGCAGGCGTCCTCGAGCGCATCGAGAGCATCGGGTGACGCTTCGCCGGTGTACGGCCTTGCTTCGCCCGCGGGCCGCCCTGATGACTTAACCGGCAGCCATGACGGCGCCGGAGCCAGCGGCGTCCGCAACGGCTTGATCCAGCGCCGGCCGTTGCCCGCGCGCGGCAACACGATGTAGCCGGCGCCGGCTACACGGAGGTCGATCCCGGTCCCATTTATGACTTCGGCCGCGTTGCTGTAGGAGCGCCCGCAATCGTCGAAAACGAGATGCCGGCCGCCGGAACGCGTGACCGCGATGGGCGTCTCGACGTCGTCGGCCCGGATGCATTCGCGCTTGAAAAAATCTGTGAGGCCGTGCTTACCGTCTTTTTCGTCGAGGTCGACGACAACCACGCCCGGAGCCACCGCCCAGCCTATTTCGGCGTGCGGCCATCGCTTCCACCAGCGCTTGATTTGGTCCGGATCAGTCGTCGCGTTTTTGAAGCCGTGATCGGTAAGCGGTCTGTTGTCCGCCCCGCAAGGAAATGCGGCCATTCCGGCCCGCGCATAGGCGAGCGCCCACTCGCCCGCGGCGGCTGAGGCTGGCGGCTGGAAGTCGAAGGTCACAGCGCGAGCGCCTTCTCCACGGCCGGCAGAACCTGCGCCTGAAAGCGATCGGCGATGTCGCGGGACGCGAACTCGAGTGGGGCGAACAGCCCTTCAACTCGTCCTGTTTCGTCCATTCCTTCGACGGGAACCCGACCCAACGCTTGCCGTTTTTCTCGAACAGCATCGCGCCCCGGACAATAAGTCCGGGAGGCAATTCAAGATCACAGAAGCACCAAGTAATGTGCCCTTGCGAAGTTGTTTCGGATTGCTGACAGTAATCGTCATGACTGCACCGCCGCATCGATAGAATTATGGATTTCGATCGCGTCGCAGATGTTGCTCTTGAGGCGATCGAAGAGAATGCAGAGCGCCGGGGCGTCGACGGCTTCGCCGCCGGGAACCCGATTTGCGTGAGTGGCGATTTCGCCCGCCAGGGCTTCGATTTGCTCGGCTAGCCCGGCGAGCTCTTCGAACTGGGCAGCAGTCTCGGGGGTTGGCGCGGTAGTGCGGCGCGCGCGCTCTCGTTCTGTGGCAAAAGCCATCCGTCGTTTCCTTTTTCGAAGGCTGCGATTTCACAAGAGGCCGGCCCCCGTCAGGGCCGGCTTTTTGTTAGGGAGTGACGGGCTCTGAGGCCTGGCGCCTCGCCCGAAGCTCCGATGTGAGGAAACCGCCTCGCCGAGACGCTCCGTCGCATATGCATCGAGATGATCTGTGCCGTAGAGGATCGCGGGGCCGGCCTTATAGAATTTTGGACCGCCGCCCCGGCATCGCATGGTGTCCAAGGACGAGCGCGTATGCTTGATGCCGTGCTTTTCGAGCAGATACTTGATTGCGTCCGGGCGCAGCTTCCGGGCCGGCGCGCGCTCTGGTGGCATTGGGGACTGCGATCTATTCGTCAGACGAGATTGCGCACGCGGGCCAGGCATTAAAAATTGCCGACCGCAAAGAAAGTTCGCGGAATTATTTTGCCTGAGATTTGACGAAGCTCGCGGCCTCGTCGATGCCGAGAAGAGACCTCAAAGCATGGTGTCGCAGGATCGTTTCTGACACGAAGGCCGTCAGGCGCCGTTCGGCGATTTCGGTTCCGGGGTGCAGGGCCGCCAGTTCGCGAACGATGCGATTAATGGCGCGCTGGTCCGTCTCGATTTGCATGAGCAACCCGAGTTCATCGGCGACCGCCGGCGACCGTCTCCAGGCTTTCGAATTCTGGCGGAGCTTGTCGCCCGCCTGGAGGAGCTTCCGGATGCTGTCGGGCTTCTTGGGCAGGAGCGCCCTCTTACTGTCAGGGAGCGCGCGGACGAAGGCCATGATTTGGGCCGCCGGGGTTTCATAGTCCATTCCCGTCGTCCGGCGCTCGAACCTGTCCCAGGCGCGCGAAAGCGCCTGCAATTGTAGTCCCGAATATTTTGCGCTCTTGGCCTTCGGACGCCCGCGTCCGGCCTGGCTGCGCTCAGCCAATGCGCGCTCGATCCGCTTCCGTTCCTTGAGCGCGCGTTGGTTAAGCGCGGCCTCTAGGGCGAACGAAGTCTCGGGGCTCCAGCGCCGATCGAATAGGGCGTAGATCAGGCGCTCCATGCAGTCCGGGTCGTTGGGATCGATGCGGTGCTGCTTCATCGCAGCCGCAATCCGGAAAAGGTCGTCGTCCGTCGGTTCCGTCACGGCGCTATCACGCGCTGCGCTTCGGAAAGTCGACAACCGCGCCGACCGGCGCCGGCAAAGCCGAGCGCTTCCTCGATGCGCGCGGCGACCGCGTCGGCAGCAGCGAGCAAGACCGGATCGCTGTGGTGCGTATATTTCGACGTGATGGTCCCCTTCGCGTGCCCGAGCAGCGCGCCGATCGTCAATTCGGAGAGGCCAGCATCGGCGGCGACCGACGCAAAAGAATGGCGCAGTACATGGGGCGTCACGTCCGCGGGGAGCCCGGCGCGCTTGGCGATCGCCGTCCATGTGGTGCTCCAGCCGCGCATAAGCTGGTCGGAGCCGCGAGCGGACGGGAAAACGAGCCCGTCGCCCAGGCGCGGGAGCGAAGCCAGAATGGCGCAAGCCGGCCGCGACAAGGGCCTCATCGATGCGCCGGTCTTGGTGTCGCCGAGCCGCGCCGTCCTGCTGGCGAAGTCGACTTCGCTCCACTTGAGCGCGAGCATTTCGCCGCGGCGCCAGCCGGTGAGGCAGAGGAAGTGTGCGCCGGCAACGGCGATCGGCCAAGTCGTCGCGGGCATATTGCGCAGAGCCTCGCCGAGCCGCGCCCATTCGTCGTCGGCCACGCGCCGGGTGCGCTGGCCGTCGGCGCGGCGCTCGACGCCCCGGACGGGATTGTCGCTCCTCGACCGCGCTTCACGGCGAAACCGAAGATCGCGCCGAGTAAGCCCAGGGTGCGGGCCGCACCGCCCTTCGCGTCGTCTATTTCATCATGAAGCCGCTGTGTGTCGGTGCTCGTAACAGCGGCGACCTTGAACTTGCCGAGCGCAGGCAGGATCCAGCGCGCGGCGCGGGTCCTGTCCGTCTGCAAGGTGCTGGCCTTTTTAGCCACACGCCTGCGGGTCAAGAGCCGGCCGGCCGATGCCGCTTCAAAATAGATGTCGACGAATTCCGCGATGGTCGGGCTCCTGCGTGCATCGTATTTCGCGCCCGCCGGATCGCCGCCGGCTCTGACCTTCGCAAGAATATCGTTCGCCTCTTTGCGGGCTACATCGGGCGTCAGACCCCCAACGCCGTGCAAGCCGATCTTGGCGAAGCGCTGCACCCCATGTCCCGTCCGATAGAACAAGTAATAGGTTCGTCCTTCGCCCTTTTGGCGGCGCGCGTAGAAGCCGGGGACCAACGTGTCGTAGACAATCTGGCCCGGCTGCAGGCTCTTGATGACGGTGAGGGTGATTTTGGCATGGAAGCTTTTGGGGTAGTCGCCCATTGGCCTTCTCCTGTCAGCGCATAGCAAGCACCGTAACGCAAGCTCTATCAAACGGGAGCCAAGACGGTCAATGGAGAAACGGAGAGTTTTGCCAGATTTCCGGGCGTTTCTCGGTTGTCCACAAAATAACGCAAGCAGGTTCAAAGGTACTTAAATGCCGAAGGAGGGCAGCCACTACGATCTGCCGATCGCCCTTGCTGTCATGGCGGCGATCGGCGCCATTCCGCCCGACGCTCTCGACGGCTTCGCGGTGATCGGCGAGCTCGCGCTCGATGGGACGATCAGCGCCGTCGCCGGCGTGCTGCCGGCGGCGATCGCCGCCAACGCCGCCGGAAAGGGCCTGATCTGTCCCGCGCCCTGCGGCCCCGAGGCGGCGTGGGCTTCGGCCGACCTCGATATTCTCGCCCCGCGCTCGCTGATCCAGCTCGCCAACCACTTCAAGGGAGCGCAAGTCCTGTCACGCCCCGAGCCGGCATTGCGCGCATCGGCCGGGCCGCAGCCGGACCTGCGCGACATCAAGGGCCAGGAGAGCGCCAAACGGGCGCTCGAAGTGGCGGCGGCCGGGGGCCACAACCTCCTGATGAGCGGCGCGCCCGGCGCCGGAAAGTCCATGCTCGCCCAGCGCCTCCCGTCGATCCTGCCGCCGCTCACCCCACGCGAACTGCTCGAAGTGTCGATGATCCATTCGGTCGCCGGCATCCTCGCCGGCGGCGCGCTGACCGACCGGCGGCCGTTCCGCAGCCCCCATCATTCCGCCTCGATGCCGGCGCTGGTCGGCGGCGGCGCGCACGCGAGGCCGGGTGAGATCTCGCTCGCCCATAACGGCGTGCTCTTCCTCGATGAGCTGCCGGAGTTCCAGCCCCAGGCCCTCGACAGCCTGCGCCAGCCGATCGAAACCGGCGAAGTGGCGATCGCGCGCGCCAACCATCGCGTCGTCTATCCGGCGCGGTTCCAGTTGATCGCAGCGATGAACCCGTGCCGCTGCGGCTCGGCCAACGAGCCGGGCTACGCCTGCAAGCGGGCGCCGAACGAACGATGCGTGGCGCAATATCTTGGCCGCCTTTCGGGGCCGCTGCTGGACCGGTTCGATCTCGTCGTCGACGTGCCGTCGGTGTCGGCGGCGGACCTCATGACTCCGGCGGCGCGCGAGGGTTCGGCCGAGGTCGCCGCCCGGGTCGGCGCGGCGCGCAAGATCCAGATCGCCCGTTATGCCGAGCTTGGGCTCGACAGCATCGTCTGCAACGCCGGCGCTCCGGCCAGCCTCGTCGAGGAGATCGCGGAAGCGGATGCGTCGGGTCTGGCGCTGCTGCGCGACGCTGCCGAGCGGCTGCGCCTCTCGGCGCGCGGCTATCACCGGGTGCTGAAGCTCGCCCGCACACTCGCCGACCTCGACGGCGGCGGGCCGACCCGCCGCGCCCATCTGGCGGAGGCGCTGTCCTATCGTGGGACGCCCGACCGCGCCGCTGCCGCGGCGTAGGGGGGCTCTATTGCGGATGCTAATTGTTGAACGGCGTAAATGTTTGGCCTCAGTCTGATCGACCTTGCGGCTGGAGTTCGTTGATGTCGGAAAAACGATCGACGCCACCAAAAGAAAATCAATCGAGCGAGAAAAAACCAGCGCCCGAAAAGCGGATTTATGACTGGGCGGAGCCTTCGGCCGGAGCGCTGCGTGTAATAATTCAGATGGTCATTGGCTTTCTCATAGCTGCGTATGTGGTCTTGTCGGCTTATAACTTCATTCCAAAGACCGTAACTTGGAATGCTTATCGTGCTCTCAACTACGAAGAAGAGACGAGATCTCTACTTGGCGCGATCGGTTATGGACTCGTCCTTTCTGCAGGAATTGACCTATCGTACATGTTGTTTACCGAGGATCTTGACGAAGCGGTTAATCCGCTAATCGTTGCTTTGTCCGCAGCATCTATTATTTTGCTCTCTGGAGCGGACTTCAAGAACAGTTGGCAGACGTCTTTGGCGCTTGCCATCATGGTTTCGGCCATTTCTGCGCTGTTCTGGGTTCGAAAGACCTTCTTGAAGAAAAACAGATCAGAGGAGTAGGCGTAGAGCGTCCTCGCAGGAGCATGAGCGCGACGCCACTCGGAGAGAGGCCGGCGCCGGTACGTAAGCGGCTCGGAAAGCACGCAATCCCAACAATTCAGCCTAATCTCGCAAGCAATTCTCAACCGCCGCCTGAAACCATAGGACCGGAAGCCGATCGGCGCGGGGCCGGGCGAAGCGGGATATTTCATGGATTTGGGCGCCGGTTTGGCCGATTTCGCCGTTCGCGCGCTAAGCCTTCAGGCCGGCGCGGTCATCGCGCTCGCAGTTGCGCTTGTCGCCGCGGTGGCCCGCGGCCGGCAGCAGGCGGAAGCGCGCGCGGCGCTCATCGCCGTCGAGAACGAAGGCCTGCGCGACGAGCTGTGGCGGCTGAAGGAAGCCGCCGCCGGACGCGATAAGGCCGAGGCCGCCAACGAGGCCAAATCGCGCTTCCTGGCGACGATGAGCCACGAGATCCGCACCCCGATCAGCGGCATCCTGGGGATGGCAGACCTCCTGCGCGAGGCCGCGCTCGATCCCGAGAATGCGAGCTATGTCGAGGCGATCCGCAGTTCGGGCGGCGCGCTGATCGCGCTCATCGACGAGATCCTCGATCTCTCGAAGATCGAGGCTGGCCATTTCGATCTCGTCGTCGAGACGGTCGATCTGCGGAAGCTGGTCGAGGGCGTGGTGGAATTGCTCGCGCCCCGAGCCCAGAGCAAAGGCGTCGAGATCGCCGCGTCTTTCAGCGCCGCGGCGCCGCGCTTCGTGCGCGCGGACGGCCAGCGGCTGCGCCAGGTTCTCACCAATCTCGCGGGCAATGCGGTCAAGTTCACCGATCAGGGCGGCGTCTGCGTCGCGGTTGAGCGCGGGCAGGGGGGCTCAGCGCGATTCTCGGTCATCGACACCGGACCCGGCGTGCCGGCCGATCGCCGGGCGGCGATCTTCGACAGTTTCGAGCAGGGCGACGGCTCGCACGCCCGCCGATTCGAGGGCGCCGGACTGGGGCTCGCGATCTCACGCGAGCTCGTTCGCCGGATGGGTGGCGAGCTGACCCTTGCCGACAATCCGGAGGGAGGGTCGATCTTCGCCTTCGCCGTCAGCCTGCCCGAAAGCGCTGCGGTCGAGCCGGCCGGCGCGGTTGAGGCGAGGGCGCAGAGCCTTGAGGGGGCGCGCGCCCTGATCATCGCCCATTCGCCGTTCGAGGCGCCGGCGATCGGGGAGCGCCTCATGGAGGCGGGCGTCAGCGTCGAACGCGCCGACGGGCTGAGCCCCGGTCTCAAGGCGCTGAGCCGCGTTCCGGCGCCGGATCTCGTCATCGTCGATTGCGCTCTCGGGCCAGAGGCGACCAATCGCCTGGCGCAGGCCGCGCGCGCAGCCGGCGTCAAGCGCAGCCTGCTCCTGTTCTCTCCATTCGAACGGCGGGCTTTTGGACAGACCGCGCTCAAGGGCTTCGACGGCTGGCTGGTGAAGCCGGTCCGTGCGCGATCGCTGTTCGAGCGCGCGGTCTTTGAGCAGGCGCCGGCCAAGGCGTCTGCGCCGCGTTCGGCGCCGCCGCGCCGCGCGCTTATCGCGGAGGACAACGACATCAACGCCCTGATCGCGCAGAAGGCTTTGCGCCGGTTGGGCTTCGAGGTCGCACGCGCGATGGATGGCGAGGAGGCGGTGCGCCTCGCCTCGCCCTCATCGCCGCTCGAATCGCGCCCGTTCGACGTCATCTTGATGGACCTCAAGATGCCCGGGCTCGACGGCTACGAGGCGACGCGGCGGCTGCGTCGGCTCGAGGCCGACTGTGGCTGGTCGCCGACGCCGATCGTGGCGCTGACCGCCAACGCGCTCGACGAAAGCCGGCGCTCCTGCATGGCGGCGGGATTCGACGCCTTCCTCGTCAAGCCGGTGGACTTCCGCGCCCTGACGCGAACGCTGGAGCAGGTATGCGCCGCCGGCGGCGCGCCCTGGCGCGAGCGCCTGCGGGCGTCCTGAGCGCGGATCTCCTCTCCGAGGCTACGCTCGTCAAGCGGGTTTCGCTTGCCTTCCAAATCGGCTAAGAGGGGGCTCGGCCGTCCAAGCCGTCGAAAGCGCCCGTAGCTCAGCTGGATAGAGCGTTGCCCTCCGAAGGCAGAGGCCACAGGTTCGAATCCTGTCGGGCGCGCCAATAGTTTCAATGCGTTAGCGGCCGCTGGGCACATCGCCGGTGCCGCCGTGTCCGCGGACTGTCCGCGTTATTGTGTTCGATGTGCGTTCCCTCAACCCGCCGCTCTCCGGCCTGATCGAAGGCCGCCGATGAGGGCTTTCTCTTTCGCGCCCGACTTGCGGCCAGCGTCCGTCACGCTCGAACACGCGGGCGTGGTCGAACTTGGATGTTGGGGAGGACCTGATCATATACCAGGAGTGCTCCTGGCATCTCCACGGTAACGGCGAGCCCAAAGGGAATGGCCTCGTCGATAGGCGGCGTACCTTGATCTCGCTCACGTTGGACCTGGATCGGAATAGAGGCACCATCCCTGGCACCGCCGATGTTAGCGTCGCGCCACCGGCGATGAGGGATCGTACCGCTCTCCGATTGACTGTTGGTGGGTTGCCCGTGATGGTCCCAATACCTGCCGTTTCGAGAGCATCCGTTTGCAGCGTGGGAATTCGCAGCTTCACTGCCCGATATGCGAGGTAACCCGGACGTATCGGCGCAAACCACGCGAGCGTGGCTCGGACCTCGCGCGGATTCGCATTGCTTCCGAAGACGGCGGGGATTGGTACATCGAACGTCACAGACCCCTCGGGTCCGATCGTGCCAGTAGCCCACATTGTAGCCCGGTCGGCCGCGCAGGCGATCGCGTCCTCTGGGTCGACAAAACCGTAACCGAGATGCCGGCAAGCCTCTCGCCTCCAGTGCTCGTGATGCATCTCTTGGTCCGGATCGATGACCGATCGGATGAAAGTTTCCGAGCCACGCCACGACGCTGCATGAACCAGCAATGCTTTCAAAGCGCGGCACGCTCCGCCAACGACATTTGTGCGATCAAGCCAGGGTAGGCGGCCTCCACTGCGTCGAAAATCCGATGCGCTGAATGCGTTGCAAGCGCCGTCGCAGCGCTGGTGCCAATGGTGTAGTGCAGCCCCATCCCACCGTAGTCAGGAGGCGCCGCGACCTTGAGGCCCCAAAAGCGGCTTGGATGAGGATGGCTCAGCAGGATCGGAGGTGCCGCCAGCGGATCAAGGCGCGCACGCTGACGGCCGCCGGCGAATAGTGCCTCGGGCTTGGTGCTGCGGCGCAGCCCCGGTCCAAGGCGTGAGGACAGGTTTGGCATCTCCTCGCCATTGTAGGGGACGAACGGGCTGTCACCACCAAACACCTCGGTGGACGAGTCACGATGCCAAGCGCCGATCATCAGCGCGTTGTCTGCGGGGGCCAGCAGGCGCCGGTCCGCCTTCGTAGCATCCATGCCACGAAATACTCCTTTCGAGCAATCTTCTGGGGACGCGGCCTCGAACGCAGCGAAGTCTTGCATTGGAACGCCATCATTGACGTTGCCCGCGCTAACCAGGAAAAGGATGCCATAAGTGAACGCCAGATAATCCAGGGCTCGCGCCCAGGTTGAGATCTTTCCAGAGAATGGCTTCGTGAGGTCGCCGAGCGATAGATTGACGACAATCACGTTCGCGCCACCGGTGGCCCGCATACGTATGACCGCCTCGACGATGACGTCGACGACCAGCTTATCGCTGTCGAAAATCTCATCCGCGAACGCGGGCGCATACATCAGAGGCCGGAAATAGACGCGGCGGCTGACGGGCGTCGGCGGGTCGTTCAGATCACCATGTAGCGCAATCGACGCCATTGCTGTGCCATGCACGCGGGCTCCGACCGCCTTCGCCTCGAGATTGGTTGGATCATCGATCGCCAGCCGACCCATGAGCAAGGGGTGGGCTTGGACCGGAACGGCGTCGAAGACCGCAGCAATCGGGTCTTCAAGGCGAGCTTCGGGCCGGGCCTCGTCGATTGGCGATCGATCCGCTGCTTCTATCGGTGTTCCAATGCTCTGTGGGACGATCGAGGCCACCGGGTCCGCGCCCGCGAGCGAAGCGAGGTCGAGGTCGGCGATGCGGCGGATTTCGGCTACGGGGACGTCCGCCAAGACCGCGTGATAGGCGAATTCCGGGCGACGTGACCGGTCAATGATCTCGCCCCCGCTGCGTCTGATCTGATTGGCGACGGTGGCTTCTGCGACCTGCGCGGCGTCTCCAGCCGGGCGAAACACCAGTTCGACTTCTATGCGAACCTGCTCGTCGTCGGGCGCGTCGACGACCATGCTGCGGAAATAATGTCGATTCGATTCGGAGACACGATCGGCGGGACCCCAGGGGCGAATGTTGCGCAGCTGCACGAACAGGTGTCGCCATGGGGTATAATTTCTCGGTACTGTTCCAGTACGCCGCCACCCTTCCCAGAGCGAGACGATTTGCCTCAGCGCATCGAGTTGCGGGACGAGAAGATAGAATTCCGGGTTATCGTCGAATTCGTTGGGTGCGAGTTCCTCCTCGCCGGCAGGGCAGCTGGACGCTGCTCTCGATGACGGTCATCTGCTTCTTGTTCGTCGCCGTCAGCGTCGCGCGCGGGGAGCGCAGCTTTTCCCGCCGGGAGTGGGCGTTCCTGGCCGCGGGCGGCGCGGTGTTCGCGGTCTACCTCTTCACCAGACAAGCCAATGTCGCGGCGGGGCTGACGACGCTCGTCGACGCGCTCGGCTACGGGCCGACATTCGTCCGCGGCTGGTCGCAGCCGAAGAAAGACAGCGCGGCGAGCTTCGCCCTGAACGGGGTCAAGTTCATCCCCTCGCTGATGGCGATGGACCCGATCTCGTTTGCGACGTCATTCTATCCGGCGACGCTCATGGTCCTGAACGCAGCGGTCGCGATCATGCTCGTCATGCGCCGCCGGGCCACGGAGCGGCTGGCTTCGGGAGGACGCGCTGTGTGATCCCTCGCACAGCAGCGCCAACTGCTCGCGACTAAGGTAGAGGCGGCGTTGTTGCCGTCCTGACGGCCGAGCGTAGAATGCCGGTCCCGAGCGGCGGCATAGGGGAGGGCGACCATGACCACCCGTCGATTGCTTTTGGCCACGTTCATCCTCGGGATCCTGGCGCCGCGAGCCGCCCTCGCCCTCGACTGGGAGGTCGAGCGCAATTTCCGTTACTTCCTCTATCCTTCCGACGTGGCCGCGCAGCGGGTGGCGCGCGACCTTTACGCCGCCAAGAACGGCGCGGCTCCGACCCCCGAGCAGCTTGAGCAGTTCGTAAATGGCCCGGCCTTCTGGACCACGAAACTCAGCGAGGCCGGCGACCTCGCGAAAAGCTGGCCCATGGCTTGGCCGCGCGCCGCCGCCGCCACGCCCTATGACCTTGTCAAGCAACTGCGCGCCGAGGAGGGGCGGCCGCCGCCGCCTCTGGAGCCGGAACTCGACCGGCGCGGCTGGGCGAGCCTCATCGTCCGCGAGCGGCCAGAAGGCCCGACGCTGACCGGATCGACCGCCACCTGCTGGAATCCGGTCCAGAGGCTGCACAATGGCTGCGCGGTCTGGGGCGACTACGTGCGCGCGCCAGGATGGATCGTGCGCGTTTTCGACCCCGACGCGGCCGCGGGCCAAACGTGCCAATGGACCTTTGCCGGCGCGGTCCCCGCGGGCGCCGCCGCCACGTTTGTCGCGGCGACCCAACGGGCGCTCAACGCAGGCCCCACGACCGTCTCGGGCGATTGCCGCGAACTTCGCATCGTCGTCCCCTCCGATCCTAACGACGCCAAGTCGGTCTCCGGCCAGGCGACCGTCACGCGGACAATGGACGGCTCGCAGGCGAGCGTGACGGTCACGCCGAAAGACCGCCTCGTGATCGGCTTCGGCGATTCCTTCACCTCCGGCGAAGGCAATCCGGAGCTGATCGCCCACTTTTCCGGCGCGCCCTGGCAAAACGGCAATCTTCCCGCCCGCGCTCTCGACCCCGTTTCGCTCGCGGACAAGGATACGCGCGCGCAATGGACCGACCGGTGGTGCCATCGCTCGGTCTATTCCTGGCAGATCCGCACCGCGCTCGCCGCCGCGCTCAGCGATCCGCGCCAGTCCTTTACCGTCCTCCCCTATGGCTGCTCGGGCGCGACGATCCCGGAGGGCATCCTCTACGGCTACAATGGCGTCGAATGGAGCCAGGCGTCCGACAAGGGCATAGTCGGCAGCCGCTCGGAGGTCGGACTCGCCTACCAGGAGATCTGCCAGCCCCAGGCTTTCCGCTCCTATTGCGTCTCGGGCGCGCCCTGGTGCGGACGGACCGAGCCTCCGACCGCGGCTCAGGAGCAGGCGCCGGGCTTCTACGACGCGGCGGGCCCGGGACTGCGCCATGCCGTCATGCGCTGCGGGCCGAACAACGTTTTCAAGCGCGCAGCCGACGCGCTCCTGATCGACATCGGCATCAACGATGTCGGCTTTGCCGGCTGGGCGGCGGCCATCATCCTGCAGGACCCGGGCTTGCGCCTGGCGACCCACGCAGCGGCGCCCTGTTTCGACGGAACCGCCAACTGCACGGGGACGCAGAAACTCTTCGCCACGCTTGTCCGCCGATACGATCTTCTGCGGACGGTTCTCGTCCAGTACATGCTGCCGGATTTCGGCATCGATCCGGGGCATGTCATCGTCGCCGTCTATCCGCCGGCGCTCGAGAACGAGAACGGCGCGTTCTGCCCACAGGGCAACGCAGGGCTTACAATCGCGACCCTCCCATCGCGCAACCCGTTCGCAAGCGCATGCAGCGGTTCGATCCTCGCCGGCGGCGCGCTCGCCGAATATCCGGCGAGCGATCAGGTCGAGAGGGACGTCGAGCACGCGCGGGTCAAGCTCAACGAGAGCCTCGTCGCCTTCGCGCTCAAGCCTCCGGCCTTCGACGTCGTCACCGCCTATACCTCCGACTATGCGAAGCGCGGCGTCTGCGCGACGACCGACCCGCAGAGCCGCCCGCCGGGAGGGGACGCCTGTTTCACGGCGACGGATCTCGCGGGTCTGCATTGCGCGCTGAGCGCCGAATCGATGCATGTGCCGCGAGCCGAAGCGGGCGGCTGCCCCGGCGTCACGACTTTCCTGCCGTTTCAGCCGACCCAATTCGAGCCTTACAGAAGCCGCACCCGGCTCTTCCGCACCATGAACGACGTCTTTCTCGCCATCAACCAGAGGCCTCAGTATTACCTCGACGAAAACGCGTTCGGCGTGCTCGATCTATCCGGCCGCGCGACGGGCGGGGCCTTCCACCCGACGGCGGAAGGACACGCGATGATCGCCAGTGATGCGGTAACCGAGCTTTGTCAAAGCGTGGGTTGCGGTCACTGACTGGGACTACGGCGCGCTGAGGGTCTTCGCCACGCGGTCCAGGTTCTCGGGCCGCACCTGGACCACGCCGCCGCGCGGGCTGTCGATGTCGGCGATCAGGAAAAACGCGACCGAGGCGGTGAGCGGAACGACAAGAAGAAGCGGCGAGCCGTACCGCCTCGCGCCGAAGCCGAGCGTCAGATTGGCGCCAAGGCCGATTATGACCATGAGCCACCATGCCGGAATCGGGATCCGGTCGAGCCAGGCGGCGACAGTGGCGTCGGTGGAGTTGAACACGTCGTTCAAGCCGGAGGCCACGAGCGCCGAGACCGGCGTTGGCTGGTCGGCGGCCATAGCCCGGGCGGAGCCCCAGAGATCGGCTGAAGTCCTCGTCCTCTCGGTTTCGATTTGAACGAGCATGCCCTGATCGGTGGTGAGGTAAAACCGGATGCGCTGGTCGAGATAGCCCTTGAGCGCGCTCCGCGTCGCCGCCGCCGGGTTGTCGGGCATCAGGCCGGCCCGCAGATAGGCCGTGCCGATGGCGTTGGCTTCGGCCTCTTCAAATCCTTTCCGCTGGTCGTAGCGGCTGATCGCCATCGCAAAGCTGAACCCGATGATGAGCCCGAGCAACGTCAGCGCGGCCGATTGCACGATTGAAAGCTCGCTGTGATCGCTGGCCTTGACCGGGCTCCAGAGCCTCTCGGCGACAACGCCGAGCATGGCGGCGCCGAGCAGGGCGACGAACGACGCCACGAGCATGAGGAGAGGCCGGTCGACGAGCGCCGCCATAGGGTGAATCCTGCGCCAGGCGACTCGCTTTCAGGCGAGCGCTTCCCGAAGCCTATCAGGCCGTTTCGCTTCGCGATGCGACGATGTTTGACCGCCGTGCCGCCCGGTCCTAGAAGCGTGCGTCATGACCCGGCTCATCGACACTGTCGCCGAGCGCCCCCCGCGCCATCCCGAGAAGGCGCACCGGCCCGACCAGCCGGTCGCCCGCAAGCCGCCGTGGATTCGCGTCAGGGCGCCGGGCTCGCCGGTCTATTCCGAGACCATGAGGCTCGTGCGCGAGCTCAAGCTCTCAACCGTCTGCGAGGAGGCGGGCTGCCCCAACATCGGCGAATGCTGGGACAAGCGCCACGCGACCTTCATGATCATGGGCGAGACCTGCACCCGCGCCTGCGCGTTCTGCAACGTGCGCACCGGCCTGCCGGGCCCCCTCGACGAGAACGAGCCGGAGCGTGTCGCAGACGGCGTCGCCAGGCTCGGCCTTGCCCATGTCGTGGTGACCTCGGTCGACCGCGACGATCTCGCCGATGGCGGGGCGCGGCATTTCGCCCGCACCATCGGCGCCATCCGCCGCGCGGCTCCCGAGACCACGATCGAGGTTTTGACCCCGGATTTCCTGCGCAAGGACGGGGCGCTCGAGACCGTGGTCGCGGCGAGGCCGGACGTATTCAACCACAACCTCGAAACCGTGCCGTCGAAATATCTGACCGTGCGCCCGGGCGCGCGCTACTTCGCTTCGCTGAGGCTGCTTCAGCGCGCCAAGGAGCTGGACGGGTCGCTGTTCACCAAGTCCGGGGTGATGGTCGGCCTCGGCGAAGAGCGCAACGAAGTCCTGCAGATGATGGACGATATGCGGGCGGCGGGCGTCGATTTCCTCACCATCGGCCAGTATCTGCAGCCGACGCCCAAGCACCACGCCGTCGAGCGCTTCGTGACGCCCGAGGAATTCGCCGAATATGCCGCGATCGGCCTCGCCAAGGGTTTCCTGCTCGTTTCGTCGTCGCCGCTCACTCGTTCGTCGCACCACGCCGGCGACGACTTCAAGCGGCTGAAGGCCGCGCGCGTCGCCGCGGGTTGAGGGCGATTGCCGTTGACCGGTCCCCCGCGACGCTGTACGCACAGGCCCCGCGCCTTCGAACGCGCGAGGCGAGCGCGTAGCTCAATAGGTAGAGCATCTGACTTTTAATCAGAGGGTCGTGGGTTCGATTCCCACCGCGCTCACCAAATAAAGCCAACGACTTACTCCCATCTACTACAATCTTACATGAGCGCTCTCGGGCTCCGGGGAAGGATTTTACCTCTCGCCATGGGCCGGAGGGGGTGGGCCGCATCGCTATCAGCCAAGCCGCCTTCGACGCGATCATCTCGACGATGGCGACGACGAGCACGCCGAGGAAAGTAGGAAACCGGATGGCCGACGTCTCCTGCGCATTGACCGAACGAGCGTCCCACTCGCCGGCTCCAATGAGTTGGAAAAGCGCCAGTGCGGTTGCGCGTCTCGGTCGTGGTCGCAGCGCTTGTCCTTGCCGGCTGCAACGCCAATCAGGAGGCCAATCCCTCGTCGCGCGTGGCCCCCGAGGTCTTCGCGGGTCACTAACGTGGACAACAATCCTTACAATCCCATCAGCTACGTGCAGAACAACACCGGGCGCGGCGGCAGGGGCCATTGAAGCGGCCCTCGCAAAGGTCGACCCGGCAATGCCGCCGCCGAAGCAGCCGCCTACAAGCGGCGAGCGAACTCGGTTGGAGCCGCGTGTGCTCGCGACCGGCTCCCGGCGCTGCGGGCAGGGCGAGTCCCGCGGCGATGTCATTCTGCGGCTGGCCAAGGCGCGACGACGGAGAGGAATAGCGCTGCAGCCTGCGTCAGCGCAGGCGCGACATGCGTCAGTGCCGGAGCGTGACACAATGCCCGTGGGCGTTTTCGGAGGGTCGAAGATGTTGGCGCGAGCTATGGCGATTGGTCACGGTTCCCATCAATTGCTTTTTCGCGCATCAGTGGGCCGGACACACGGCTCCAGTCTTCACCCAGGCATCGACGAGCGCGCCCGCTTCCTTTTGAGTCCCTGGCGCAGGCTTGCGGCCGCCCCCGGGCGCCCACGCCCAACCGACCAGATGGTCCTCGCCAATATGCTCCACGAGGGTTTCGAGCGGCCGATTGCCGTTGCGCGCGGGATCCTTGATCTGGGCGCAGATCTCACTGATCGTCTTGCCTTCCCAAGCCATTTCGCGCGGCGCGAGATGCCAGATAGGGTTTCCCGGCGCTATGCTGAAGTTCGCCGCCTGATGGCAAATCGGACATCGCATCGCCGGAAGGCCGAAGCCGTCGGCGCCTTGTTCGACCGGAGGCTGATGCAATCGCGCCGCGTCGCCCTGGCGCGGGCGGTCGCCAGCAGGATGGCAATTGAGACAGCGGGGGCTGGTCAGCACCTTGCCGAGCTCGGTAAAATAAGCGGCTGACCGCGCAGCCGGATCGCCGATCGACGAAAAGCTCTCGACGCTTGCGAGGCTGTCTGAGTTGACGCTGGAAACGGCGTAGGCGGTGAATACGTTCGCCAGCAGCGCCATAGCTGCGACGAAGAGCGTGGTCCGCAACTCAGTTCGCATGGTCAACTGCTTCGCAGGTAGCGCGCCGGATCCGCGAGGATCACAGCGCGCACCGCTTGATGATACTTGATGTAGCCGGTGCAGCGGCAGAGGTGGCCGTCCAGAGCCTCGGCGATCGTCTTCTCAAGATCGGCCCGCGCGATCGGATCCCTCGTCAGCCGCTCCAGAAGAACCTGGCCCTCGTTGAGAAAACCCGGCGTGCAATAACCGCACTGGAAGGCGAAATGTTCAATGAAAGC
>CAWEAT010000038.1:0-45637 GCA_963806935.1 uncultured Alphaproteobacteria bacterium | reverse complement strand
ATTTGAGGGCCTGAGCCGGGATGATGCCGGTCGCAAAGGCGACCGCCGCCGCGTGGGTCAGATTCATGCAACGCAATTTGTGGCGGGCCCCATCCAGATGCGTTTTCACGCTGCCAAAGGCCAGACCCAGGATTTCCGCGATCTCCTGATAGGTCTTCCCTCGCGCCGCCCACAGCAGACACTGCTCTTCGCGGAACGACAACTGAACCGGAAGGGGCGGCAATTTAAAATTGATATTCGCGGCAGAATCGATAAGAACCGATAGAAGCTGGAGTCCTCGCATATTGCCTGTCTTATAAGCCTCCCATTCGACTTTCGGCAGGTCGCTGGTGAAGGAGACAAGCGCGAATACGCCCCGTCAATTCCGCAACGGAATAGAAATGCCATTGCGCCCAACACTGTGATTCAAAGCGTCGTCGAAGAACGCCTTTGTCGCCGGATCGTCCGTGGGCAGATTTTCCCAGTCGAACGGCTGAGCAGCTTGTCGGCCGTACTGAATTACCGGGTCGTTAACCATGTACTTTTTGACGAAATAACGGTGCTGCCACAGCCTCGAATAGGTGACGACGGCCACCAGCAGAGAAATATCGGCGCTTTTATCCGGTGACAGGCGCAGATACGCGATATGGCAAAGACCAATTTCGGCTGCGATGTCTCGCAGCGTCTCCGCGAGATTCTGCTCAACCGCCCCGAGGATCATCTCGGTCAGTCTCGAAGTCGCGGACTCGAAACTGGCCGCCGTTCTTAACGAAATGCTATGGACGGACATCAAAAATTCCGAGCATCACTTCATCTCGCGCATGCGCCACCATGTAACCAGCTTCCGGGTCTATTCTACCTGAGACCTGAGTACACAATTCAAGCAGTTCGACGCATATGGAATACAACCTGCGCGCCTCGCAAGCCGACAAATTCAATTCTCCGACGTGTGTCTTTGGTTCTTCGGGTTCTACGGCGAGTTTTTTCGATTTCTTGGCCAATTCACTCTCCCATACTTGATTCCCCTCTCGAAAACCAGTGTGATGACGTACAGGCAGAATGACAATCAACAGACCTGTAGACAACAAAACATGAACATCGCCTTGTCGCCGAATATACGTGCGCGGCACGTCCGACCGTGACTCCAGAAGCCCCCGAACGTTCGGCCGACGCTCCGAGCCCGCGGCCTCTCTCAAGCAAACGCGAGCTCCCTCGCGCCCGGGGCAAGAACCGAGTGCTCGATTCCCGCCGCGGCGCGGAACGCCTTCAGCGGCCCCTCGCCGGTTTCGAAGAGCCCGGCGTAACTCATGGCCCCGCCAATTCGCTGAGGCGTCCCGATGATCTGAGGGTTGCACCCCGCGGCTTTCAGAACGCGCAATATCCTGGCGTCGAATACGGAGACGATTTGGGTCAGCCCCGCGGCGACCGCGACTTCGCCGATGCCCAAAATGAGCTCGCTCAGCGCATAATTGACGCCGCTTCTGCTTCGATCCGGCTGTCCGGCCGATGTTGTCGCGCAAATTCGTGAACTTTCCCATATGGTTGCGCTCTCGACGAAGTCTCCATCGAGCAGCCGCGCGAAAACGTCGCGCAACATGTTTGGACCGGTGGTCGGCAGGAGTCTCAACGAGCCCCAGTATTCTTCGGTGTCCGGATCGACGGATACGAGATACAGTGGATTCGTGTCATCGAAACGGTCCCGCTCATAGCCGTCCTTGACCACGACCTCCCAGCCGAGCCGGTCCGAGAAGGTCTCTGCCCGGTTCCTGAACATCGCGTCCATTTCCTTTGGGAAAAATGATGCAACGGAACCCTCGATAAGCTTCAACATCACTAACTTACTCCTATGCACGCCACTAGACCGGGGCGACTGGGGCCGGGGCGGCGCTGACAACGAACCGAGCCCACCTCAAGTCGCCGCAAAAATGTTCTTGTTTTGTTCACGATGCAAAAAACAGAAATTCAAGTCAACGGCTGACCACCTGGCCGCTGGGGTTTTCGAAAGGTTTGGTTAACCAGGAAAATGGAATGTGCCGAGCGCGGCGGCGATAAGCGCGCGCGTCTTCACCAAGCTCGCCGGCGCAGCGGCGGCGGTTCTTGCTCTTCGTGCTCCATCGCGACCGGCCTCGCGCGCAGGCCGACAAGGTGGCAGATCGCGAATACGAGATCGGCGCGGTTCATGGTGTAGAAGTGCAATTCTTCGACGCCGTGATCAATGAGGTCGATCACCTGCTCGGCGCAAACGGCGGCAGCGACCAGGCGCCGGGTGGCGGGGTCGTCCTCGAGCCCTTCGAACCGGTCGGCGAGCCATTGCGGGATGCTCGCGCCCGGCCCTGCGGGCGAAATTGGCCGTCTGCTTGAAATTCTGGACCGGAAAGATGCCCGGCACGATCGGAACGTCGATACCCGCCGCGGAGGCGACGTCGAGAAATCGGAAATAAGCAGAATTGTCGAAGAAGAACTGGGTGATCGCCCGGGTCGCCCCTGCGTCGACCTTCCGCCTGAGGATTTCGATGTCGTGAAGGAGGGTTGGGCTTTGCGGATGCTGTTCGGGATAAGTACCGACTGAGACTTCGAAATCAGCGATGCGCCGAGCGTCGGCGACCAGCTCGGCGGTCGACTGATACCCGTCGGGCGCGGCTTCGTAAGGGGCGTCGAATCCGGTCGGCGGATCCCCGCGGAGCGCCACGACATGGCGGACGCCCGCGCTGCGATAGGCGCGCAGCGTCGCGCGAATCTCGTCCTTCGAGGCTCCGACGCAGGTCAGGTGAGCCGCAGGCTTCATCGTCGTTTCGCGCGCGAGGCGCTCGACCAGCGCGTGGGTGCGCTCGCGCGTGGATCCACCGGCGCCGTAGGTCACCGAGACGAAGGCCGGGTTCAGCGGCTCGAGGCGGGTCGCCGCTTCCCACAAGTTCGCCTCCATCTCGGCGCTCTTAGGCGGGAAGAACTCGAACGACACCCGAACTTGCGCTCCGGCGCGGCTCAGGGGCACTGGTTTTGCAGCCATTCAGGCAAACTCCACGTCGCTCTTGGGAAACGAATCGGATACGACACGCGGATCCTCAGCGATCCAGAGCACCACCGTCAGCTTTCCAGCTTCCCCCGCCGCCGGCGGCACACGCTCCGAGCGGATGTTGGCGAGGCCCGCTTCCGCGAGATAGCCTTCGACTTCGTGCACGGCGAAGCCAAGCCGGCGATGGGCGAACTCGTCGCGCAGGAATTCCTGGTCGTGGGCGTCAAAATCGACCAGCGCGAGCCTTCCTCCCGGGGCCAGCGCCCGCGCAGCTTCGCCAAGCGCGCGCGACGGATCATCGAGGAAGTGCAGCACCTGGTGGATGACGACCAGATCATAGGCGTTGCGCTCGACCGGCGCGGCGTAGATGTCGCCCTGGCGCAGCGAGACATTCCGCAGGCCAGCCTCATCGATTCGGGCCCGCGCCAGCGCCAGCATCGCCGCGCTCTGGTCGACGCCGACCGCGCGCGCCGCCCGGGGGCTGAGAAGCTCGAGCATGCGGCCGGTTCCGGTGCCGAGATCAAGCAGGGCGCGGTAGGGCTTCGAGCCGATCATGGCGATCAGCGCCGCCTCGACCCGCTCCTCCGGCGCGTGCAGGGCGCGGATCTGGTCCCAATCAGCGGCGCGCTCGGCGAAATAGGCCGCAGCCTGCCTCCGCCTTGCCTCGCGTACGACTTCGAGCCGGGCACGGTCGGCGGAGACGACCGAATCGGCCGGATCGAGCCGGTGGAGCCAATCCAGCGCGAGCACTCCGCCCGATTCCGCGAGGCGAAAGAAAGCCCAGGCGCCCTCGCGCTGGCGCGTCGCCAGACCCGCCTCGACCAGAAGCTTGAGATGACGCGAGACCCGCGGCTGCGACTGTCCAAGGATTGCGACGAGTTCGCTGACAGTCAGCTCGGCTGCCTCAAGGAGGCAGAGGATGCGAAGCCGCGTCTCCTCGCCAGCCGCCTCGAGGCCAGCAAGCAGCGCCGGAAAGGCGATCGGCAGGGTTGATCGCTCGTTAGACATAAACATATCTTTATGTCTAACGAGCGTCAGGCGCAAGAGGGAATCCGCAGGCGAGCCGGCCTTGGGGCCGCACGAGCCACCTGCTTGATATATCGACCCTGGCTCCTATAACCTGCGCCGCGACGGGACGAACCATAATTGGACAACGGGAATACCTGAGCCGATGCGAATCACGACCCTGATTTGCGCATGCGGGCTTGCCCTTTTCTCGTCGGAGGCCTTGATCGCGTTTGACGCCGTCGCCCAGACCTCTCCTCCTGTCGTGCGTGACGCGCCGCCGGGCAGCGCATTGACCGTCGAGATGACGCCTTCCTCAGATCCAATCCCCGCCGCCGAGAAGGACCCCGCCGAGCGGTCCGCGAGAGCGATCGAATGCGCCCAAAAGGCCGACGCCCAGGGGCTCCAAGGCAAGACTCGCAAGCACTTCCTGCATAAGTGCAGAAGCGGCGCATGAGCGCTGGGCCTGCGCCTTCGCCGCACTCCGCTGCGACCAATGCGGAGGAGCAGGGATCGCCATCCCTGGCTGGCCGGGACCGCGACGAGCGCATCGAAACATTCCTCACTCCACGCGACTGGCTGCGCTACGCGGTCAGCCGCTTTCTCGCGGCGGGCCTCGCTTTCGGCCATGGCGTGACTTCAGCCCTCGACGAAGCCGCCTTTCTCATCCTGGAGGGCCTCGCGCTGCCAATCGACACGCTCGATCCGTTTCTCGACGCCAGGCTCCTGCGCCATGAACGGGCGCGGCTCGGCGATCTGATCGAAGCGCGGGCGACGCTGCGCAAGCCGGCCGCTTATCTCTTGAACCGCGCCTATATCAAGGGCGTGCCGTTCTATGTCGACGAGCGCGTCATCGTGCCGCGCAGCCTGATCGGCGAACTCCTCATGACCGCGTTCGCAGAGGATAATGCGCTGACCGGCGAGCCTGATCGCGTCGCCACCGTCCTCGATCTGTGCGCCGGCGGCGGCTCACTGGCCATCCTCGCCGCGCGGGTGTTTCCAAGCGCGCGGGTGGACGCGGTCGACCTCTCGGCCGGCGCGCTCGAAGTCGCAAAGCGCAACGTCGACGAGCATGGGCTCGCCGACCGGATCGCGCTGAAAAACGGCGATCTGTTCGCCCCGGTCAAGCACGCCCGCTACGACCTTATCCTGGCCAATCCGCCCTATGTCGACGCGGCGACGATCGCGGATTTTCCGCCCGAATTCGCCGCCGAGCCGCGGATCGCGCACGCGGGGGGAGCGGACGGTCTCGACATCGTCCGCCGGATCCTGGCCGGGGCGCAGGCGCATCTGACCAAAGGCGGGACGCTCGTCTGCGAGATCGGCGCGGGGCGCCCGCTCCTCGAGCGTGAATACCCCGATCTTCCGTTCGTCTGGCTCGACACCGAGGAGACGGCCGGCGAGGTGTTTCTTCTGCGGGCGAGCGATTTCGACGCGCCGACACGGCGACCGGGTCGCGATCGCGCCGAGCCCGGCAGGGTCGGGCGCGGCGGAAGGATTGCAAAATCCACGGAAGGAAATCAAAGGCCCGCGCGGAAGGAAAACCTAATCCAGCCGGAAGGAAAGCAAAATCCAGGGAAGGGAATCAAAGCCCGGATCTGACGCCGAATCCTTTCATATTTCAACGGCTTGGCCACAGACCCAACGCCCCTCGCGATCGACCGGCCCGTCAACACGACATCGATGTCAAGCAGCAGGAGGCGCAGGCGCCTCGCCATCGACCTGGGGCGAACCCCGCGATCCGACAACAGCGGGACGATAGCATGTTTTTCTGATTATCGCAAATGACTATCGAGATTTCTCGTTCTCGACGCGAGGCTCACTCAGCCGCCTCGCGCATCGCGGCGCGGATGCCGGCGCGCAGGTCGTCAATCGGAGTTAGCCGGCCGGCGCGCTCGATATGCCAGAACGTCCAGCCGTTGCAGGCCGGCAGGCCCTGCACCAGCGCGCCGATCTTGTGGATCGAGCCGACCGCGGCGCCCACGGCGAGCGCGCCGTCCGCGCGCACCACGGCGCTGTGCCGCCTCCCGGCGTCGACGAGCCGGTCGCCCGGGCGGGCAAGGCCCGCTTCGACGACGCTGGCGAATGCAACCCTGGGCTCGCTGCGCCGCGTCGGCGCCGTCGCAACCGCCTCTTCCGCCAAGGGCTCGACCGCGTCGATCCGCCGCCGCGCGGCCTTCGGCGTAGACGGGGTCGCGTTCGATGCCGATGAACGAGCGGCCGAGGCGCCGGGCAGCGGCCCCGGTCGTGCCGGAGCCGAAAAACGGATCGAGCACCAGATCGCCGGCATTGGAGGCGGCCAGCAGCACCCGCGTCAGCAGCGCTTCGGGCTTTTGCGTCGGATGGGCCTTGCGCCCGGTCTCGTCCTTCAGCCGCTCCGGCCCCGAACAGATCGGCAGGAACCAGTCCGAGCGGACCTGGCAATCCTCGTTGCCGGCCTTCAGCGTCTCGTAATTGAACGTATAGGCCTTGGCGTCGGCGCTCCTGGCGGCCCAGATCATCGTCTCGTGGGCGTTGGTGAAGCGGCGGCCGCGGAAATTCGGCATCGGGTTGGCTTTGCGCCAGACGATGTCGTTGAGGATCCAGAAGCCGAGATCCTGGAGGATCGCGCCGACGCGGAAGATATTGTGATAGGAGCCGATGACGACGATCGTCGCCGTGGGCTTCATCACCCGTCGCGCCGCGGCGAGCCAGGCGCGGGTGAACGCGTCGTACTCGGCGAAATCGGCGAACTTGTCCCAGGCGTCGTCGACCGCGTCCACCAGGCTCTGGTCGGGGCGCGTGAGCGCGCCTTCGAGCTGCAGGTTATAGGGAGGGTCGGCGAACACGAGATCGACGGAGGCCTCGGGCAGGCCCGCCATCTCGGCCAGGCAATCGCCGATCAGGATCGAATCGCGCTCCGGCGGGCCGCCGCCGGGCGTCGGAACGATTGCGGCCGGGCGTTCCGACTCGCCGCCTCCAGTACGCAAAACCTGAAGCTGGGCGGGGAGGCGAAACGCTCCGGCGCGCGCGTTACGCATGAACACAATACCATTCGACGCTGACGCCAGATCGTTCGAGCCGGCGCGTCGTTTATGCTCGATTCTAAGTAAAGGTCCGGTTATGCGGCCGCCCATGCCGCTGTGTCGTTTTCGTACGGCGCCAGTCTTTCTAAAGGATAATTAAACTAAACCTTTTTGAAACCTTTTCCGGCGGCCATCAGTCGGCCTTCGGATCGGGCGCCTTGCGCTTGAGGCTGCGCTTGCGGAACTCGGGTCGATCGAGCGCGAGCTCGCCTGTCTGACGGAGGCGACCCAATAAGCTCGAAGGCGCATCAAAATGCGTCGGCGCGGGAATTCGTATATCAGACGTTGCATGACCGTCGGCGCGATTCGCATTCTCGGCGTCGATCCCGGCTTGCGCACGACCGGATGGGGCGTGATCGAGGCGGCTGGGTCGCGGCTGAGCTTCCTCGGTTGCGGCTCGATCGAGACCGACGCAGCGTCGTCCCTCGCCGAACGGCTGGCGGCGATCCACCGCTCGCTCGTCGGGCTCGTCGAGCGCCAGCGACCCAACGAGGCGGCGATCGAGGAGACCTTCGTCAATCGCGACCCGCAATCGGCGCTGAAGCTCGGTCAGGCGCGCGGCGTCGCCCTGGCTTCGCTGGCGCTGACCGGCCTGCCGGTCGCCGAATATGCCGCCAACCTGATCAAGAAGACCGTGGTCGGGGCCGGGCACGCGGAAAAGCGGCAGGTGGCGATGATGGTCAGGATGCTTTTGCCCGCCTCGACCGCGGCGACGGCGGACGCCGCCGACGCGCTCGCGGTCGCCATTTGCCACGCCCAGCATCGGGCGGCGCGCGCGCGAGGGGCGGCATGATCGGCAAGCTCCGGGGTGTGGTTGACAGCGTCGACGCCGAGGCTCTGATCCTCGACGTCAACGGCGTCGGCTATCTCGTCTCCGCCTCCGCCCGAACCCTGCGGGCGCTGCCCGGGGCTGGGGAGGCCGTGGAGCTTCTGGTCGAGACCCATGTGCGCGAGGACGCGATCAGGCTTTACGGCTTCCTCACCGCCGCCGAGCGCGACTGGTTCCGTCTCCTGCAAAATGTCCAGGGGGTCGGCGCCAAGGTTGCGCTCGGCATTCTCGGCGTCCTTTCGGCCGATGCGCTGAGCGCCGCTGTCGTCCGGCAGGACAAGGCGGCGATGGCGCGTGCGCCGGGCGTCGGCCCGAAGCTCGCCGCCCGGCTGGTGCTCGAGCTCAAGGACAAGGCCCCGGCTTCAACCGCTCCCGACTTCGCCGGCGCGGAAGTCGGCCTCGAACGCGGGTCGAGGTTCACCAGGGCGGCCGAGGATGCGATCCTCGCCCTCGTCAGCCTCGGCTACGCTGAGCCGCAGGCCGCCGCCGCGGTCGCCAGGATTTCGGCGCAGCTCGGGCAGGAGGCTCAGACCGCCACGCTGGTTCGCGCCGGCTTGAAGGAGCTGGCGCACTAAGCGACGGCTTGGTACAAGCATCGATCAGCGAAAGGTAAAAAAATGTTCATGCGATCGACGCTCTCGCCAAAATATCAGGTATCGATTCCAAAGGCCTTGCGCGAGCAGCTCAATTGGCGACCCGGTCAGAAGCTCACGTTCATCGCCAAGGGCAAAGGCGTCTTGATGATCCCCGTGCCGGATCGCGACTCGCTCGTCGGTTTGGCCCGCGGGGCCAACATCGACAATTATCGCGACCGGAATGATCGATATTGATGCGTGTCGTGGACACCTCGGCATGGCTCGAATGGCTGAGCGATAGCGCGCTGGGCCGAAAGCTCGGCCGCGAACTGCCGCAGCCGGGAGCCTGGATCGTGCCGACAATCGTGCAATATGAGCTGGCGCGATGTCTTGAGCGCGAGGTCTCGGAGGACGCCGCCGACGAAACGATTGCGTTTTCCAATGCGTGCGTCGTTTTGTCCCTCGATACCCGGATTGCGGTCCAGGCGGCTGAAATTTCCCGAGATCGCGGGCTCGCGATGGCAGACTCAATCATCTACGCTACTGCAATCGACACCGGCGCCGATCTGCTCACTTGCGACGCCCATTTCGCCGAACTGCCGCAGGTCGTCTATTTCGCCAAAGGCGCACGATGAGCGAGCCGGCGCGGCCCTTCTTCATCCCGATGATCGGGATCGTCGCGGTGTTCGCCGCCCTGGGCCCGGCGGTCGGCGGGGCGCTGTTCATTCCCCTTTCGGTGGTTTTCAAGCCGACGATCACCCCCGACACGATCGCGCTTCTGGTCCTGATCGCCGCCTTGTTCGGCCACGCCATCGGATTGGTTGCGGCCTATGTCGTGGGCGTCGGCCCTGCGGCGGCGACCGGGTTTCTCTACGCGCTGTGGGACGCCGCGGCTCCTGCGCGCTGGCCGCGTGCGCTCGTCGCCGGGGTGATCGGCGGACTGATCGCTTATGGCCTGGCGTCGCGTCTCGCCCCGCTCGGAGCGACGGTCGAGAT
The DNA here is from genome assembly GCA_963806935.1 of uncultured Alphaproteobacteria bacterium. Taxonomy (GTDB): domain Bacteria; phylum Pseudomonadota; class Alphaproteobacteria; order Rhizobiales; family Beijerinckiaceae; genus Roseiarcus. The sequence goes on along the minus strand of CAWEAT010000038.1, from coordinate 36,175 downwards.
GGCGGTCGACGGCAAGGCCGGCGCGCGGGCCACGGAATGGATCGGCGCGGCCTCGCCCGATCGAATCGAGCGTGACGCTCGGCTATGCGTTCGTCGCTTGCGGCGCGATCGCGGGTCTCGTCTGCGGCCTCGCCGCGAACCTGCTCGGCCTGACCATGCAGAATACCCGGCCCTGGAGTCGATCGCTCCTCCGGGCGAGGACGCCTGAGATGGCCGATGCCCCCGCCCGCTCCAACGCGGCTTTCTCTCGCCGCCCATGATCAGGATTGTGGCCGTGTTTGCTGCGCTCGGGCCGGCGGTTGGCTGGGCGATATTCATTCCCCTCTATCTGGTGCTCAACCCGACGATCGCGCCTGACGCTATGGCGCGTCTGGTCCTGACAGCCGCGCTGTTTCGCCACGCGGTCGGATTGTTTGCGGCCTATGTCGTCGGGATCGGACCTGCTGCCGCGACCGCCTTCCTCTACGCGCTTTGCGACGCCGCTGCGCCCGCGCGATTGCCCCGTGCGCTCGTCGCCGCCGTGATCGGCGGACTGATCGCCTACGGCCTCGCCTTGTGCCTTGCGCCCTATATCGCTTCGGTCGAGGCCGATCCCGGCTCCCGGCCCGCCGAAAGGATCGACCCGGCTTTGCTTGATCGAATCGAAGTGAGGCTCGGTCCGCGCCTTCGTCGCTTGCGGCGCGATCGCGGGCCTCGTTTGCGCCGTGGCCGCGAACCTGCTCGGCCTAACCATGCGGCCGGCGCTCGCGCCCCCGGAGGCCGCCCCGCCGGCCGGCGAGGACGCCTGAGATGGCCGACGCCCCCCGCCGTCTCGTCGCGGCCGACAAGCGTCCCGAGGACGAGCCGGCGATCCGTCCACAACTCCTCGCCGACTTCGCCGGGCAGGAGGCTGCGCGCAAGAACCTCGGCATATTCATTCAATCGGCCCGCTCGCGCGGCGAAGCGCTCGATCACGTGCTGTTCGTCGGTCCGCCCGGACTGGGCAAGACGACGCTGGCGCAGATCGTGGCGCGCGAGTTCGGCGTCAATTTCCGCTCGACCTCGGGCCCGGTCATCGTCAAGGCCGGGGATCTGGCGGCGCAACTCACCAATCTCGAACCGCGCGACGTCCTGTTCATCGACGAAATTCATCGCCTCAATCCGGCGGTGGAAGAGATCCTGTATCCGGCGATGGAGGACTTCCAGCTCGATCTCATGATCGGCGCAGGACCTGCGGCGCGCTCGGTGAAGATCGACCTCGCCCGGTTCACCCTGATCGGCGCCACGACCCGCGCCGGGCTCCTGACCACTCCCCTGCGCGACCGGTTCGGCATTCCGATCCGGCTCAATTTCTATACCACCGAGGAGCTTCAGGGCATCGTCGCTCGCAGCGCGAAGGCGATCGGCCTTGTCCTTGCCGACGACGGCGCGAACGAGATCGCGACCCGTTCGCGCGGGACGCCGCGCATCGCCGGGCGCCTGCTCAGGCGGGTGCGCGATTTCGCCGTGGTCGAAGGAGCGAAGAGCGTCACCCGCGCGCTGGCCGACCGTGCGCTCAAGCTGCTTGACGTCGACGCGATCGGCCTCGACCAGATGGATCGGCGCTATCTCGACGCGATCGCGGTCAAGTTCAGCGGCGGACCGGTCGGGGTGGAAACCATCGCCGCCGCCCTCTCCGAGCCCCGGGACGCGATCGAGGACATCATCGAGCCCTACCTCATCCAGCTCGGGTTCGTTCAGCGCACGCCGCGCGGACGGCTGTTGACGCCCCACGCCTTCCGCCATCTCGGCCTCCCCGAGCCGCGGCGCGTGGGTCTTGAGCCCAACCTGTTCGAGGAGGACTAGGCGCGAAAATGAAGTCGCGGGGCGCCTCTCACGTCACTGGCTTTCTCGAGGCGATCGCCTCCGAACGCGGGGCGAGTTTAAACACGATCGAGGCTTATCGGCGCGATCTCACCGACTACGAAGCCTATCTCGCCGCCAAGGGCATTGACGCGCTGAACGCGGACGCGTCGTCGGTGCGGGGGTATCTCGCGGCGCGCGGCGCGCGGTCGCTGAGCGCCGCATCGCTCGCGCGCCGCCTGTCGGCGATCCGTCAATTTCACAAGTTTCTTTACGCCGAAGGATGGCGCCGCGACGATCCGGCGCTGGCGATCGAGGGCCCGCGAAGGACGCGCCCGCTGCCAAAGCTGCTCAGCATGGCGGAGGTCGAGCGCCTGATCGCGGCGGCGCGGGAGGGTCTCGACGCCAGTGAGCGTCCGGTGCGCGAGCGGCTGGATGCGGCGCGCATCGCCTGCCTGATCGAGCTCATCTACGCGTCGGGGCTCCGGGTGTCGGAAGCGCTGAGTCTCAAGAAATCGGCGGCCACGGCCAAGTCGCCGCTGATCGCGGTGACCGGAAAGGGGGACAAGGAGCGTCTTGCGCCGCTTTCCGGCCCCGCGCGCGCTGCGATGACGGCGTTTCGCGCGCTTCTCGATCAAGCCGCCCCCGGGGCGGCGACCGGTCCGTGGCTCTTTCCGGCCGCGAGCGCGAGCGGCCATTTGACGCGCCAGGCCTTCGCCCGCGATCTCAAGCGCGTCGCCGCCGCGGCCGGAATCGACTCCAGGCGCGTAAGCCCGCACGTGCTGCGCCACGCCTTCGCAAGCCATCTTCTGCAGAACGGCGCCGACCTCCGCGTGGTCCAGGACCTGCTCGGCCACGCTGACATTTCGACCACCCAGATCTACACCCACGTGCTCGACGAACGCGCCAAGGCGATGGTGCGCGATCTGCATCCCATGAACGACCCCATCGAGGAGGGATGACCGCGCTCGGACCGCCGTGGCGCAAGACCCGCGAAGGCGTCGTCGTCTCCTGCCGTCTGACGCCGCGGGGCGGGCGAGACGCGATCGATGGCGTCGCCGAGCTTGCCGACGGAAGTCTGGTGCTCGTGGCGCGCGTGCGGAGCGCGCCGCAGGACGGCGAAGCCAATCAAGCGCTGTGCGCGCTGATCGCCGATCGGCTCGGCGCCTCGGCCTCGCAGGTTCGGGTCGTCCTAGGCTTGAAGAGCCGGGTCAAGCAGGTCGCAATTTCAGGCGATCCGGCGGCCTTGATCGCCAGGCTCGAAACGCTATCGCCGAGGCGCCGGTAACGCGCGCGTGAGCGCGCGACGGCCATTGCACTGAAAGCGAAAAAGGGCTTCGATGCGCCTGCGTTCATTGTGCGGGCGCGAGGTCAGGAGGAGATGGATGAAAGCCCTCACGTTTGCCGGCGTCGGACTGGCCGCCTTGCTTGCGAGCGCGGGCTTGGCTTCCGCCAAGACCCTGGTCTATTGCTCGGAAGGCAGCCCGGAGAATTTCACCCCCGCGATCAACACCACCGGCACCAGCTTCGACGCGGCGCGCCCGGTCTACAATCGCCTGACCGAGTTCAAGCGCGGCACGACCGAGGTCGTGCCCGGCCTCGCCGAGAGCTGGGAGGTCACGGACGGCGGCAAGACGATCACCTTCCATCTGCGCAAGGGCGTCAAATTCCATTCCTTGAAGGACTTCAAGCCGACCCGCGACTTCAACGCCGACGACGTCCTGTTCTCGATCAATCGGCAGTGGAAACCCGACAACCCCTATTTCAAGGTCTCGGGCGGCAAATATGACTATTTCGACGACATGGACATGCCGAAGCTGCTCGATTCGGTCGAGAAGAAGGACGACTACACGGTCGTCATGAAGCTCAAGACGCCGAACGTCGCCATCCTCGCCAATCTTGCGATGGACTTCATGGCGATCGGCTCGGCCGAATACGCCGACTTCCTGCTCAAGAAGGGGACGCCCGAGCAGTTCGACCAGGCGCCCGTCGGCACCGGCCCGTTCTCGTTCGTCGCCTATCAAAAGGATTCCGTCATCCGCTACAAGGCGAACAAGGATTATTATGGCGAGAAGGCGCTGGTCGACGACCTCGTGTTCGCCATTACCCCCGACGCGACAGCCCGCTACGCCAAGCTCAAAGCGGGCGAGTGCCACATCAACGCTTATCCGCGACCCGCCGACCTCGAGGAGATGGAGAAGGATCCATCGCTCAAGGTGATCAACATGCCGGGCCTCAACATCGCGTATTGGGCGTTCAACGCCACCAAGCCGCCGTTCGACAAGACGGAAGTGCGCCAGGCTTTGTCGATGGCGATCGACCGGGACGCGATCATCAAGGACGTCTATCTCGGCGCCGGATCGAAGGCGACGACGCTGATCCCGCCAACCATGTGGTCCTTCAACGACAAGATCCCGGACGTGCCTTACGACCCCGAGAAGGCCAAGGCGATGCTGGCTGCGGCGGGCATCAAGACGCCCCTCGACATCGATCTCTGGTACATGCCGGTGTCGCGACCCTATAATCCCAACGGCAAGCGCATCGGCGAGATGATGCAGGCCGATCTCGCCAAGATCGGCGTCAACGCCAAGCTCGTCACCTACGAGTGGGGCGAGTATCGCAAGCGCCTTTCCAACGGCGAGCCGATAACGGCCCAATACGGCTGGACCGGCGACAACGGAGATCCCGACAACTTCTTCTTCCTGCGAAGCTGTCCCGAGGGGAAGCCGGCTGCGAACAACGCGACCAAATGGTGCAACGCCGAATTTGACGACCTGTTGGTGAAGGCGCGCCTGATCTCCGATCAGGCGGAGCGGGCGAAACTCTATTCGCGCATGCAGGAGATCGAGCACGCCGAAGCGCCGGAGCTTCTCCTCGCCCACTCCATCGTGTTTGAAGCGATGCGCTCCAACGTGACCGGTTACAAGCAGAGCCCGCTCGGAACCCACGCGTTCGAGGGCGTCGACCTCCAGTAAGGCCGGTTCGGGCTCCGCCGCGTCCCTTGAGGGGCGGAGCCCGTCGTTTTCGGATCGGCCATGCTTGCTTATTTCCTTCGCCGCGTCGCGCTGACCATCCCGACCTTCCTTGCGTTGATGTTCCTGACATTCGTCGCCATCCGGCTCGTGCCGGGCGATCCGGTCGAAGTGAGGACTGGCGAGCATGGCATGTCGGCCGAGCGGCTGGCCTACTTCCGCCACGAGCTCGGCCTCGACCAGCCGGTCTGGAAACAGTTTCTCGATTATGTCTGGCGTCTAGCGCATGGCGACTTCGGCGTCTCGCTATCGTCGTCGCAGAAGGTGCTGACCGAGTTTCTGACCCTGTTCCCGGCCACGCTCGAACTCTCGTTCTTCGCCATGGCGTTCGCGATTGCGGTCGGGGTGCCCGCCGGCGCTTTTGCCGCGGTCAAGCGCGGCGGCGTCTATGATCAGGCGCTGATGACCATTTCGCTGTTCGGGTATTCGATGCCGATCTTCTGGTGGGGCCTGCTGCTCATCATGTTCGTATCCGTGAGACTCGGGCTTCTGCCGGTCTCAGGCCGCATCGACCTCATCAACTACTCGTTCGATCAGCCGACCGGCTTCATGACCATCGACGCGCTGATGTCCGACCAGCCCGGCGCTTTCCTCGACGCGTTGCGCCATCTCGTCCTGCCGGCGATCGTGCTCGGAACGGTGCCGCTCGCCGTCATCGCCCGCATGACCCGCTCCTCGATGCTCGAGGTCCTGAACGAGGACTACGTCCGCACCGCGCGCGCCAAGGGGCTCCCGCCTCGGCGGGTCATTGGGGTGCATGCGCTGCGCAACGCGCTGTTGCCGGTGGTGACGGTGATCGGCCTTTCGATTTCCGGGTTGATGGCCGGCGCGGTGCTCACGGAAACGATTTTCTCCTGGCCCGGCGTCGGCCATTGGCTCATTGATTCGATCGGCCGGCGCGACTATCCGGCGCTGCAGGGGGGCGTCATGCTGATCTCGGCAGTCGTGATCGGCGTCAATCTGATCGTCGATCTCGTCTACGGGGTCATCGATCCGCGGATTCGTCATGGCCGCTGACGCCGCCGCCCTCGCCGCGACGATTGGAGAGGATGCGAAGGCCGTCCTCGCTCAGCCGACGCCGCTCGCGTCGTTCTGGGCGGCGTTCCGCGAGAACCGGGGGGCCGTGTTCGGCCTCGTTGTCTTCGGCCTCATCGCCCTCCTCGCCCTGACGGCGAATGTCGTCGCGCCCCACTCGCCGATCGAGCAGTTCCGCGACGCCGTGCGGGCGCCGCCGGTGTGGGAAACGGGCGGCTCCTGGCGCTTCGTGCTCGGGACCGACGGGGACGGGCACGACATGCTGTCGCGCCTCATCTTCGGGGCGCGGGTGTCGTTGTTCATCGGCCTCTCGGTGATGTGCGTGTCGTTCGTCATCGGCGTTACGCTCGGCCTCGCCGCCGCCATGGTCGGCCCAGTCGCCGACGTCGCCATTACGCGGCTGATGGATCTGATTCTCGCCGTCCCGAGCCTGGTGCTTGCCGTTCTTGTCGTCGCCGTTCTGGGGCCGAGCCTCGCCAACACCATCATCGCGGTGACCATTGTCTACCTGCCGCAATACGTGCGCCTCACGCGCGCTTCGGCGCTTGGCGAACTCAGCAAGGATTACGTGACCGCGGCGCGCGTGGCCGGCGTCGGGCCGTTCAGGCTCGCCTATTCGACTGTGCTGCCGAACTGCCTCGCGCCCCTCATCGTCCAGGCCGCGCTCGGCGTGTCGAGCGCCATCCTCGAGGCGGCGGCGCTCGGCTTTTTGGGGTTGGGCGCCCAGCCTCCGACCCCGGAATGGGGCACGATGCTGGCCAACTCGCGCGAATTCATTCGCTCCGATCCCTGGATCGTCACCCTTCCCGGCCTGGCCATCCTCATCACCGTGCTCGCCATCAATCTGACCGGCGACGGCCTGCGCGACGCGCTCGACCCCAAGATGCGGCGGAGCTAATGGCGGGTGATCTGCTCGAAATCCGCAACCTCTCCGTTTCCTTCGCCACCCAGCACGGAGCGTTCAAGGCGGTGGACGGTCTCGACCTCACCCTTGAGCGCAATGAGGTGCTGGCGATCGTTGGCGAATCCGGTTCGGGCAAGTCGGTGGCGATGCTGGCGGCGATGGGGCTCCTGCCTCCGGGGGCGACGGTCGCCGCCGACCGCATGGCGTTCAATGGCGCTGATCTCCTGTCGATGACCGCCGACCAGAGACGCCGTATCGCCGGCAAAGATCTCGCGATGATCTTCCAGGAGCCGATGTCTTCGCTCAATCCCTGCTTCACCGTCGGCTTTCAGATCGACGAAGCGCTGAAGACGCACCTTGACCTCACCCGCGCCGAGCGCGGCCGGCGCATCGTCGAGCTTCTGGCCGAGGTCGGCATTCCCGATCCTGCTCGCCGGGCGCACGCCTTTCCTCATCAGCTTTCGGGCGGCATGAGCCAGCGGGTCATGATCGCGATGGCGCTCGCCTGCCGGCCGAAGCTCCTGATCGCCGACGAGCCGACAACGGCGCTCGACGTGACCATCCAGGCGCAAATCCTCGATCTTCTGATGCAGCTCAAGCGCAACAACGGCATGGGGCTCGTGCTCATCACTCACGACATGGGCGTTGTCGCCGAAACCGCCGACCGGGTCGTCGTCCTTTACGCCGGACATGAGATGGAAATGAACGCCACCCGCGACCTGTTCGCCGATCCGCACCATCCCTATACCGCCGCGCTCCTGGCGGCGCTGCCGGAGCGCGCGACCGGACGGCGGCTGCCGGCGATTCCCGGGGTCGTGCCCGGACAGTTCGACCGGCCGCGCGGCTGCTCGTTCTCGCCACGCTGCGCCTTTGCCTTTGACGCCTGCCGTCACGTCGCGCCGCCGCGGGCGAAGGCTGCGCTCGGCCGCGCCCGGTGCCTGACCCCGCTGGTCGGCGGACAGCCCCGGCCCCTCGCGCTGCACGGAGACGCCGAATGAACGCCGTTCTCGAGAGCAGGGGTCTGACGCGGGACTATTCCGTCTCGCGGGGCGTCTTCCGCTCCCGCGCAACGATCAAGGCTTTGGCGGACGTGTCGTTCTCGCTGCAGGCGGGGCGAACGCTGGCGGTCGTGGGCGAGTCCGGGTCCGGCAAGTCGACGCTGGCGAGGCTCCTGACCCTGATCGAAAACCCGACCGCCGGCGCGCTCCTGATCGACGGCGAAGACGTCGCGAACGCGAGCGCGGCGAAAAGGAAGCGCCTCAGGCGGGAGGTCCAGATCGTCTTCCAGAACCCGTATGGCTCCCTCAACCCGCGCCAGACGATCGGCAAGGCGCTCGAGGAGCCGCTGCTCGTCAACACCCGCCTTAAGCCCGCCGAGCGCAAGGCGGAGGCCTTGTCGATCATGGACAAGGTGGGCTTGAGGCCCGAGTATTATCACCGCTACCCGCACATGTTTTCCGGCGGCCAGCGCCAGCGCGTCGCCATCGCCCGCGCCCTCATGCTGAAGCCGAAGATCCTGGTGCTGGACGAGCCGGTGTCGGCGCTCGACGTATCGATCCGGGCCCAGGTCCTCAATCTCCTGGCGAGCTTGCAAGAGGAATTCGCACTCGCTTATGTGTTCGTCTCGCATGATCTTTCGGTCGTGCGCCACATCGCCGACGAGGTGTTGGTGATCTATCTCGGCCACGCCGTCGAGCTTGGCGGGCGCGACGCGATCTTCGCAAGCCCGCAGCACCCCTATACGCGGGCGCTCCTGTCTGCGACGCCGGTCGCCGATCCGGCCATGAGGCGCGAGCGGATCGTGCTGTCCGGCGAGCCGCCGTCGCCGTTCGCCCCGCCGCCCGGATGCCCGTTCAATCCGCGCTGCCCGCAGGCCTTCGACCGTTGCCGCGCGGAAATGCCGCCGCTCGAGCGCAAACAAGGGCGGGACGTCGCCTGCTGGGCGGTGGACCCATGAGCGCGGAAGCTTACGATTTCATCGTCGTCGGCGCAGGCTCCGCCGGCTGCGTGCTCGCCAATCGGCTGAGCCGCGATCCGCGCAATCGCGTGCTCATCGTCGAGGCCGGCGGCAGCGACAACTGGATCTGGTTCCATGTTCCGGTCGGCTATCTGTACGCGATCGGCAATCCACGCGCCGACTGGATGTTCAAAACCGCCCCCGAGCCGGGCCTCGGCGGCCGCTCGATCGCCTATCCGCGCGGCCGGGTGGTGGGCGGCTCGTCCGCGATCAACGCCATGATCTATATGCGCGGCCAGGCGGCCGACTACGACGGCTGGCGCCAGCTCGGCCTTGCGGGTTGGGGCTGGGACGACGTGCTGCCTCTTTTCATCCGCCAGGAGGACCATCACGGCGGAATGAACGCGCTGCATGGGATCGGCGGCGAATGGCGGGTCGAGCGCCCGCGCGTTTCCTGGCCGATCCTGGACGCGGTCCGCGAGGCCGGGGCGGAGATCGGCATCCCGAAAATCGACGACTTCAATCGCGGCGACAACGAAGGCTCGGCCTATTTCGAAGTCAACCAGCGCCGCGGGCGGCGCTGGAGCGCGGCGCGAGGGTTTCTTAAGCCGATTCTCAAGCGGCCGAACCTGCATCTGGCGACGGGCGCGCATGTCGAGCGGATTCTCTTCGAGGGACGCCGTGCGATCGGCCTGCGATATCGCCAGGACGGCCAGAGCCGCGAGGCGCGCGCGAGCGGCGAGGTGATTCTGGCGGCCGGCGCGATCGGCTCGCCGCAACTCCTGGAGCTTTCCGGCGTCGGCAGGGCGGAGCTCATCCAGGCGATCGGCGCGCCGGTCGTCCACGCCCTGCCGGGGGTCGGCGAAAATCTGCAGGACCACCTGCAGCTCAGGACCATTTTCGCTGTCGAAGGCGCCCGCACGCTCAATGTCGATACTCAGTCGCCGTTCAAGCGGGCGATGATGGGGCTTGACTACGCGCTGCGCCGGCGCGGGCCGATGACCATGGCGCCCTCGCAGCTCGGCCTGTTCACGAGGTCGTCGCCGGACTACGCCACCGCCAACATCGAATTTCATGTCCAGCCGCTCTCGCTCGACCGGTTTGGCGAGCCGCTGCACGCTTATCCGGCGATAACGATCAGCGTCTGCAACCTGAGGCCGGAGAGCCGCGGCTCGAGCCACGCGGCCAGCGCTGATCCGCGCGCCGCGCCGATCATCCAGCCGAGCTATCTGTCGACGCTGGCCGACCGGCGGGTCGCTGTGGACTCGATCCGCCTTGCGCGCCGCCTCGCCTCCGCGCGAGCGCTCGCGCGATACGCGCCGCGTGAACTGCTGCCCGGCCCCAAGCTCCAGGACGACGATGAGCTGGCGCTTGCGGCGAGCGAGATCGGCACCACGATCTTCCACCCCGTCGGGACCGCCAGAATGGGGACGGCTCAGGATCCGGGGGCGGTCGTCGACGAGCGGCTCAGGGTTCACGGGCTTGGCGGCTTGCGCGTCGCCGACGCTTCCGTCATGCCGCGGATCACCTCGGGCAATACCGGTTCGCCAACCATGATGATCGCCGAGAAGGCGGCCGAGATGATCCTCGCCGACGCAAGGGCCGGCTGATGCGGGAAGACTTGCGAGCCCTGCCGCCCGACGGGCGCCAATCGGAGCCCGCGCTCATGATCGCGCGCGGCGTGCGGCAACTCCTCAGGGCGCGCGGGTTCTCGAGCCTGACCGAACTGCCGCTGACCGACGGGCGCCGGGCCGACATCGCGGCGGTCAATCGCGACGGCGAAGTGCTGATCGTCGAGATCAAGTCGTCGCTCGCCGACTTTCGCGCCGACCGCAAGTGGCGCGACTACGCCGCCTGCTGCGACCGGCTCTATTTCGCGATCTCCGACAGCACTCCGGCCGGCTTGATGCCGATCGAGGCGGGCCTCATTCTCGCCGATCCCTACGGCGCCGAAATCGTGCGCGAAGCCGAGCTTCAGCGCATGGCGCCGGCGAGCCGCAGGGCGCTCCTGCTGCGCTTCGCCCAGGCCGCCGCCGACCGGCTGCATCGGCTCGCCGATCCTGGGGCGACGCCGGAGTTTTAGGGCGTCTTGTCCTGGCGCTTGCCCCTCCATTCCGGCTGAAGGGATTCAAAATCGGCGGAAGGAAATCAAAGCCGGCGCGGAAGGAAAGCAAAGCCTCCGCCGGAAGGAAACCAAAGCCGCGCGGAAGGAAAGCAAAGCCAAGGCCGGAGATAAATACGTCGCGTTCTCAGTGGCTTATGGCGTGAACTCGGCCCCCAAATCCTCTTTAATCTCCGCTCGGACCCTCAACGACGCTTCCAGATCGAACGGGGGGCGGGCACCGACGCCCCGCGTCGACCCGCGGCGACGGTCCCCCCGATCCAAGGAGCGGGGACAATAACACGATATTCCGATTATCGGAACCAATGCCTGCTCTTTCTTTTTCTCGCCGCGATCCCGCACCGATGGCCGACGGCTCGTCGACACCCCGCCGCCAATCGGCAAGGGGAAAGGGTCCCCAACCAGGCCCAATGGAGGTTATGAGATTAGCGCCCCTCGCGGCGCCGCCCGGGATAGTGCGCTGGCCGTTCGCCGGACCGGCATAGAAAGCCCCCGCCGGCTGATGGGACTGGTGTAGTCCGTCTAGAGCGCGATCGGGATTGACTGAATCGAGGGGATTGAACGAAGCCGCTACCGCGGCGGAATCGGCGGCGGGGCTGGAGGCGGCCGGGTGGTTTGAAGTTCCTCCTGCCTGAGAGGATGGGGTGTAGCAACCCACTCTCAGACAGGAGTTTTCAGATGGCCCAGATGAGCCCTCTGCGCCGCCGGATGATCGAGGACATGACGATCCGCAATCTGTCCCCGGCGACACAGCAATCCTACGTCCACGCGGTCTCGAAGTTCAGCCAGTATTTTGGCCGCTCGCCCGATCGACTCGGCTTGGAGGATGTTCGGGCCTATCAGGTGCATCTGGCTTCGAAGGGCGTCGCGTGGGCGTCGCTGAACCAGGCCGTCTGCGCCTTGCGCTTCTTCTACGGCGTGACGCTCGGCGAACAGACGATCCCGGAGCGGATCGCTTACGCCCGCGAACCGCGCAAGCTTCCCGTGGTGCTCAGCGCCGACGAGGTCGTGCGGTTCCTGGAGTCGGTTTCGAGCCTGAAGGCGCGCGTCGCGCTGACGACGGCCTATGCAGCGGGATTGCGGGTTTCCGAAGTGGCGGCGCTGAAGGTCCGCGATATCGACAACCAGCGCATGGTGATGCGGATCGAACACGGGAAGGGCGGCAAGGAGCGCTATGTCATGCTCTCCGAGGCCCTGCTCGGCATCCTGCGCAGCTATTGGCGGCTGGCGCGGCCGCCGCTGTTCCTGTTTCCGAGCCGCACCTCCGATACGCCGATCGACCCGACGGTGTTGCACGCCGCCTGCCGATCAGCGACGGCCGCGGCGGGGCTCGACAAGCGAGTGAGCGTGCATGTGCTGCGGCACAGCTTCGCCACCCATCTGCTGGAAAGCGGCGTCGACATCCGCATCATCCAGGTGTTGCTCGGTCACGAGAATCTGTCGACGACAGCACGCTACACGCGCGTCTCCACGCAGCTCATTGGCAATACCGCAAGCCCCTTGGATCGGCTCTCGCTGAACGTGACGCCGCCGGGATAGTCGGTGACGGCGCGGCCGGCGTTCGAACTGGCCGACGTCTTTCGCCGCCACGGCGAGACCTATGCTCAATTGAACGCCGGACATCTCGGGCGCGTCGAACGGCGCGTGTCGGCGGCGATCGCGGCCTGCCGCACGGCGGCGCTGGGCGGTCACGTCGAACGCTGCGACGATTGCGGCCTCACGCGCATCGCCTACAACTCCTGCCGCAACCGCCATTGTCCAAAATGCCAAGGCGCGGCGCGGGTGAAGTGGCTCGCCGCCCGCCAAGCCGAGCTGCTGCCGGTTCCCTATTTCCATGTCGTGTTCACCTTGCCGTCGGCGGCGGCCGAGATCGCCTTCCAGAACAAGCGGACCGTCTATGGCCTCTTGATGCGCGCCGCGGCGCAGGCGCTCAGCGTCCTCGCCGCCAAACGCCTCGGAGCCAGGATCGGCCTGATCGCCGTTTTGCACACCTGGGGACAGACGCTGACCCACCATCCCCACGTCCATTGCCTGGTTCCCGGCGGCGGCGTCGCCCTCGACAACAGGCGCTGGGTCGAAGCCAAACCGAACTTCCTGCTCTCCGTCCATGCGTTGTCGAAGGCGTTCCGCCGCCTGTTCCTCGACGGCCTCAAAGCCGAGTCCGAGAAAGGAGAGTTGAGCTTCTTCGGCGAACTGGCCCGGCTCGCCGAGCCGGAGGCCTTCAAAGCCCGCATGCGCGCGCTGCGGCAGAGCCCGTTCGTCGTCTACGCCAAGCCGCCGTTCGGCGGACCCGCGCGCGTGCTCGCCTATCTCGCCCGCTACACCCATCGCACGGCGATCGCCAATTCGAGGCTTGTCGCCGTCGACGACAATGAAGTGGCGTTCGTCTACAAGGATTATCGCCGCGGCGGCCGCAGCCGCATCATGCGCCTCGCCCCGCACGAGTTCATCCGACGTTTTCTCCTCCACGTCCTACCCGACGGCTTGCATCGCATTCGTCACTACGGTTTCCTCGCCAAAGGCGAGCGCGGCGAAAAGCTCGCATATGTGCGAGACCTGCTCCACGTCGCGTCCAAGCCGCAGGAGCAGGTCGATCCGGAGAAGGCGCCGTGCGGCGACCCAGAAGCCGACACCGTTCGCGACGCCTTCATGCGCTGCCCAGATTGCGGGGGCCTCATGCGCCGCATTGAAACCGTCGCGCCCCGGCCCGCCGGCGCCTTTCGCTGCGACACGTCATGACAATAACGCACCCGCCGCTCCGCGTATGCGATCTTCTCAGTTCTCCCAACTCGGACACCCATCTCGCGGAGCGTCGCTGCGACCGCTCGCCTTGAAGCTCATTTTCGAAGCCGTTCGCGCGCCGACAACGCCCACGTCTAGCCATTCTCGACCATGGTTCAGCTTTATCCTCGCAATCGTCGGGCTCAACGACTTCGCCGAACCGGTCCGCGGACCTCTCGTTCGCCATATGGCGTCAGACCGCCAGCGCGCTTCACCCATAGCGCCTCATCCCGACCGCGGCTTCGTTCAATCCGGCTTATGTGAGGTCGCCATTCGCGACGCCCAACCCGCGCCCCAGCGACCTCACATAACCCTCCAGATTCCCGAAGGGGCGCGAGTCAGATTCAAACTGCTGACTGGATTGGAGGCCAGCAGGGATGGCGCGAGCCTACTCGTTGGATCTGCGGGAGCGGGTGGTTGGGGCTGTTGCGGCGGGCCAGTCCCGCCGATCGGTGGCCAAGACGTTCATGGTCAGCGTCGCGAGCGTCGTGAAGTGGTCTCAGCGCCACCGCGCTGTGGGCAGCCCGGCCGCGCTAAGGATGGGTGGGCGGCGGCCCTACCTTGTTGCGCGTGAGCGGGACTGGGTTCTGGCGCGGATCGCTGAGAAGCCCGATCTGACGCTGCGGGCTCTGCTCAAAGAGCTGGCCGATCGCGGCCTGGCGGTCAGCTACTTCGCCCTTTGGAACTTTCTTCACCACGAGGGCGTGACGTTCAAAAAAAAGCCTTCGCGCCTCCGAGCAGGACCGGCCGGACGTCGCCAGGCGGCGTGAGCGATGGAAGGCGCGTCAGGCCGCAATCGATCCGAAGCGGCTTGTCTTCATCGACGAGACCTGGGCCAAGACCAACATGACCCGCACGCATGGCCGGTGCGCCAGAGGCCAACGCCTCGTCGCCAAGGCGCCGTTCGGCAAATGGCGGACCTTGACGTTCCTGGCAGCGTTGCGTTGCGACCGATTGACCGCGCCCTGCGTCATCGACGGTCCAATCAACGGCGAAAGCTTCCGCGCCTATGTCGAGCAGGTTCTCGCGCCCATCCTGGCGCAAGGCGACATCGTCGTCATGGACAACCTCGGCAGCCATAAGAGCCGCGCGGTGCGCCGAGCCATCCGCGCGGCCGGAGCCAAGCTCTTCTTCCTGCCAGCCTACTCGCCCGACCTCAATCCGATCGAGCAGGCCTTCGCCAAAATGAAGACCCTTCTACGCAAGGCCGACGCCCGCACAACCGAAGACACATGGCGAACCATCGGCGCCTTGCTCGATTGCTTCACCTCCACCGAATGCGCAAACTACTTCACCAACGCAGGATATGCTTCAGCCTAACCAAATCGCGCTCTAGCTGATCCTCACCGTGGCGTCTGGGTTGTCGTCCTGCTCATGCTTGCGACGACCAAAGGGGTTCACGCCAGCGGTTGAACGGTGCGAGTGTCCCTGGGATCCTTTCAATCGAGCCGCTTGGAACCCTGCACTCATTTGTCGTTTTCCTCCCTGTCCGTCTTCCTCCTGTTCCGCGTCATCCTTTGCCAGCCAATCGAGCGCGGCCCGCATCAAGTAGATCGCCCGACGGCGCCCAGGGCCGTAACGAAGGAGGATGCACGCTTCCACCACGATGATCCAACCATGTCTCACCCCTCCGGATGATTAAGCTTTCCCTCGACCAATTCCTCGAAATTCCCGATCGCGAAGCCGACGCCGGCGATGGGGCGTACGTTGACAACACCGACGTCGGGAGCGCCTATTTCGGGTAACTCTTGACCTTCGCAGATCCCCAATCGAGAAAACGAAGGGTCGCCCTGCGGCGGCCCCTTTAGCTTTGAAGTTCGGCGACGATCAGATCGCGACCGCCCGAGCCTTCGAGCCGCGGCGGAAAGCCGCGTAGCCGAGCCCGACAAACCCAAGCACATCATCGCCCAAGTCGAGGGCTCCGGAACCGCGAACAGGTCTTCGACGTGCCGCGATTGGTCACAAACCCGCCCGCCGCATTGGTATGGGTCGCCGTTTCGGTCATGGAGACCGGCCCAGGAGCGAAGATCGCTCCCGACCCGTTCGAAAGGCTCACGCTTGCGAGCCCCCGCCAACCGGCCCCCACGAAACGCTGTTAAGAAGCGTGCCCGGCGTGACGCCGCCGGGGATCGCGCCTTGGCCGTTTGCCGCATCGGCACGGCCCCACCGATGTTGATGTAGACCTGCAACTCAGCGGAAACCGGCGTCGCGAGAGCGATCATTGGCGCCGTCGCCCCGGCAGCAGCAAACTTCAGAAGTCGACCTATGGCATCCGCCTTCTGCGAGAAACGATGACAGGAAATCTGACATCGCGACAGGCAATCTAGGCACGGATAAGGCGTAGGGTGACTTAGCCGTCCGAGTCAAGGAGAATGTCAGTGATTGCTGGCGTTCCTGACGCGATTGATAAAACTCGTCGCCAGTTTCTGGACTCAGATCTGGATAATGCTATTAGAAACAAAATCTTGCATAGAATCCTTCCATGTCGCCGGACAAGGCTGCTGCCGGCGTAACTTTACGGATCAGCTTGCTTTTGAAGAGCATCTATCCGATTGTCTGGGAGAATCCTGGAAAAACAATTGCGCACCGCAGCAAGTTGTTGGATGTCGGCTTTCACTCGACGACAGGCATCATGCTAGAGATCCACTCAAAATCGGGGGTTTGTCGGAAATGGGTCGGCCCATCGTGCGGGAACTGCGGGAGGCGAGAACTAAGGTCGGAAGCGACACCGCCCTCGGGCTGGACGGCGATGCCGACCAACCGGACTGTCCCGCTTTGTGTCCTTGGCCGGAGGGCCGCTTCACCTGCGATCAGGCGTTTCCTGGACGCCCCGAGAGGTCGTCCGCGCGACGACTATGAGCGAGATCGTCGCGCCGACAAACCTGAAAGACGATCGAACGAAATGGCGGTTATGGAATTGCGGTCAAGGCGCATACATTCGAATGAGAACTTGAGCTAAACGTTTAGTCAGGGCCTCGTCGTGCGGCTCGTGCGCGCCGGATCGTTCCCGAACCGAGGCCTTCAGAATGGCCTTCGCCAATTCTTGCGCTTGACCGGGCGGCTTGCCGAGCAACTCGAACGCGGCCGCGGTCAAGCGCTCCAATTGGGCCATGTCGATCTCAAGCACGGGCGGTTGATCCGCAGCGTTTTCTCCTTTCGGAGCAAGGCTGGGCTCCCCGGTTATCAGCCATTCGGCCGAAACCCCGATCGCCTGAGCGAAGCCGACGAGATTTTTGCGTTTGATCCCCAAGCCGAGCTCCCAGTTGGAGACCGAAGCGCGACTAAGCCCCAACCGGGTCGCCACTTCATCCTGATTGAGGCCCGCCCATTTGCGTGCGAAGCGAATCCTTTCGCCGGTCGCCTTGTTCGTGTCGGTCGTCCTGCCGCCACGGGCCTCGCCGCTCTCATCCGAGCTCGATGGGGCCGCCTGCGCTATTGGCCTCGGTTCATACGACATCGCTTTATTCGCTCCGTGACTTTGACCGTGCGCGCGCTCGATCATCTGCGAGAGAAGGCTCTAAACCGCCCCCCGCGCCGCGACCGGAACCCACGCGCCCTTCACCAGTGGGTCGTTGCCCGCCTTCGTTCGACTTGTTTTAGATGTGTAAGTGTCGAGAGACAGGTCATCCGCCAACCGCATGGCGACCCGGTTCCTTCTCTTAACGCCCGGCAGACCGGCAAACCTGAACGACATTCGAGCCCGCAAAATCCTGGCATTATCTTGAACCGCTCCGACATGAAGAACTACCCCCAGCGCGCGCCTGAGCGCAAGCCTCCGTCCCTAAATCGATTTAATTTTTTTTCCTCGCAGGTTGCCGGAATATGACCCTGCAAGCGGCAAAACAGTGCACTGATGGTGTACAATACGACGCTTCAGCGCGGATTGTGAGTGTATCATCCTCCTCATTCTGGCCTTTTATCCAATTGTCTGGCGTGGATCTGGATTTCTAAGTTGCTAGTGCGCAAGTAAAACTGATATCGTGTGGCATTCAATTTCCCGGACGACTGCTTTTCAAGCGCGAGGGGTTGATCGCTGGCGAGCGGCACGCTATCGCTTCTACGAATAGTAGGTACAAATGGTTCATACAAATTATTCACGCTTATCGCGAGTGTGCTGCGATGGCGACCAAAGGGCGCGACGAACTGGACCAGGCGGTTAGGGCGCATTTATCCGCACTGGAAGTCGAGAGGGAGGCTGCATCGTTGGCCGATCGGGCGCGTCTCGACCGCCGGATCGAGGATGCTCGACTGCTGTTGGAATGGATTTCGGGGCCGCACTCTGCAACTCTTGCGTCGCCGGCCGGCGACTCGCCTGATCCCGGGGACGATTGCACGCCCGATTGTTCGCCGGACGCGACTTGCCCGTAGCGTCGGCCCAAACGCTGGCGGTCAGTCAGAAGCGGCCCGGCGGTGGATGCCGGACCGATTCGTCGGCGCGTCCGCCATTAATGGCGTTTTTCTGTCATCTTGGCTCCTACGATAGGCACAAATAACAATCTGCTTGCATATTTATGAAAGTTATGTTGTCTTTTGTCGCCATGGAAAGTTACGCCTCCGTTCTCGAGTTTGAGCGCCTCCCCCCAGAACCGGTCGAAGGGACGTTTAGCGCCGCCCAATGCCGAGCTGCGCGTGGACTTCTCAATTGGTCGCAATCGAAGCTGTGCAAAATGGCCAAGGTTGGAATACGGACGCTCGGTGACTTTGAAAGAGAGTCGCACACCCCGAACCATTACCTTCTGACGGATATCCGTTCGGCTCTCGAAGCGGCTGGGATCGAGTTTTTCTCACGGGAAGAAGGGGGTGGCGCGGGCGTGCGGCTCGCCGCAACTTATCGCCATCGCGAGGAGCTCAAACCGCCAGCGGTCTTGCGCGACAATTCCACGCAGGGAATGCCCGCGCCGTAAGCTGACTGGCGCACAAGAGGATGCGTGCGGGGGCCGTCGCGGCCGCGCGAACAACCACAGGCCCAAGAAAAGGAGAGGCCGCCTTGCGGCGGCCTCTCTCAGTCTTCCAATCTTGTGACGGTCAGATGGCGACGGCGGAGCGTTGACCCTTCGCGTTGCGGCGGAAGGCCGCGTAGCCGAGGCCCGCAAACCCAAGCATCAACATAGCCCAGGTCGAGGGCTCGGGAACCCCTAAGGTTGATACTGTGCCGCCAATGCCGAGTTCGGCTGACGTTGACCATTCCCGTAATCTCGGCGGTGTAATCGCCAGGACCGAGCAAGTCGGTGAAGGAGGCGGTGTAAGCCGAGCCGTTAAATACGAGCGCTACGGAATTGATCAGAGTTCGCGCCCATAAAGAGCTCCAAGAGCCCCGGAGTGTATGAACCCGCGCTCCCCGTCGCGATCGTCGCGGAAAGAGCCGTGTTCGCCCCGACTGTCAGGCTAAAAGTACCCTCGACATCGACGGCGCCCGTCGCATCTGTTTCGTTGTATGACCCCGCGTTAACGGGATCGATATTTCCGAGAGGGTGAACCGCGGCAAAAGCCGTGCTCGAGAGAAGCGTGACGGCCGAAAACGCCGCCACGCACAGAAACGTTCTAGGTGTAAACTTTCTCATGGATCCCCCAAGAGCGAGATGATTAACAAAGCCGCACGAGTTAATCAAAGCATGTGCCGAAAAATTGGTCAATCCATTTTTGGGCTTCCCAAACAATAAATTCACAATTTCGTAGACGGACATTCGGACCGGCGGGGCTTAGAAGCCTAGCGAATGTCCGTAGACCATTGGCGCCGAACGTGAGCCCGTCCAAGAAAGAGCAAAAGAAAAGGCCGCCATTCGGCGGCCTCTCTCAATCCTTACGAACTCGCGACGATCAGACTGCGACGGCGGAGCGTTGACCCTTCGCGCTGCGGCGGAAGGCCGCGTAGCCGAGGCCCGCAAACCCCAGCAGCATCATGGCCCAGGTCGAGGGCTCGGGAACCCCTAAGGTTGATACTGTGCCGCCTATGCCGAGTTCGGCGACATCGACCGTTCCCATAATCTCGGCGGTGTAATCGCCAGGACCGAGCAGGTCGGTGAAGGAGGCGGTGTAAGCCGAGCCGTTAAACACGAGCGCTGCGGAATCGATCGAGTTCGCGCCCATAAAGAGCTCCAAGAGCCCCGGAGTGTATGAACCCGCGCTCCCCGTCGCGATCGTCGCGGAAACAGCCGTGTTCGCCCCGGTTGTCAGGCTGAAAGTACCCTCGACATCGATGGCGCCCGTCGAATTTGTTTCGTTGTATGAACCCGCACTAACGGGATTGATATTTCCGAGCGGGTGAACCGTGGCGAAAGCCGCACTCGAAAGAAGCGTCGCGGCCGAAAACGCTGCCACGCCCAGAAATTTCCTAGGTGTAAACTTTCTCATGGAATCCCCCGTGAGCGGTTAAACAAAGCTGCACGAGGCAATCGAAGCAGACGCCCAAAAATTGGTCAACCTATTTTCGGGTTTCCTAACGATATCTTTTACGATTTAGTTAACGGACATTCGGGGCCGAGCCCTGGGGCGCTTAGAAGTCTACCGAATTTCAGTAGACCGTTGCCGCCGAACGTGAGCCCGTCCAAGAAAGAGCAAAAAGAAAAGGCCGCCCCTCGGCGGCCTCTCTCAATCCTTATGAACTTGCGACGATCAGACCGCGACGGCGGAGCGTTGACCCTTCGCATTGCGGCGGAAGGCCGCATAGCCTAGGCCCGCAAACCCAAGCAACATCATGGCCCATGTCGAGGGCTCCGGAATCGCCCCCGTCGACACCGTGCCGCCTATGCCGAGGCGGGCGACGTTGACCGTTCCCGTAATCTCGGCGGTGTAACTGCCCGGACCGAGCAAGTCGGTGAAGGAAGCGGTATAAGCCGAGCCGTTAAATACGAGCGCCACGGATTGGACCAGATTCACGCCCTCAAAGAGCTCCAAAACCCCCGGAGTGTATGACGCCGCGCTCCCCGTCGCGATCGTCGCGGAAACAGCCGTGTTCGCCCCGACTGTCAGGTCGAAAGTCCCCGAGACAGCGATAGCGCCCGTCACATCTGTTTCATTGAATGAACCCGCATTAACGGGATCGAGAGTGCCGAGCGGATGAACCGCGGCTAAAGCGCCGCTCGAAGCAAACGCAACTGCCGAGAACGCCACTACGCTCGCCAAAATCGTGGATTTAAACTTGCTCATCGAAACCCCCTAAAGTTTCTCCGTCCTCCCCTTCATTACGGAGAGTTAATCTGGCTGTCAACCCGTCCTAGCACCACTCCGACTTCGTCAATTCGCAGGGGTGCGTTGGCGCGTGCGCGCGAGAAATGATCGCTGGAACAGGGAGTTACGAGCGACGTCCGTCACGGCGGCTCTTGTTGGCATTGAGGTTTCCGTAGGGTCGCTGCAAAAAATTCTTCTCGCAGTGCGAAAGATTTTAAGTGCGGCGCAAGACAGTAAATAGTGCGCCGCAAGAGCGAGTTGGTTCGAGGCGCCGCGAAGACCGCCGCTGATCGGGTTTCCGGTTGACGTTAGTGCGACATCAGAACCGGCAGCGACTGCTGATGCATCAGATCCATGGTCACCCCGCCGAACACCCCTTCGTAAAGCTTCGAATGGCCGAAGGCGCCGGCGACGATGAGATCGGCGTCCTGGGTGTCGAGGCTGGCAAACAGCGCCTCGACCGCGGTCAAGTCCCCGGTATTGGTCCAGTCCGAGATATGCTCGGTCTTGACGCCATGCGCCGCCAAGTGGTCGGCGAGCATCTGGGCCGACGTGCGCAAACCGCTCGGCCGCGACGAGAATGCAAACAGGGTGACCTTTTTCGCCCGTTCGAGCAGCGGCATCGCATCGTGGACCGCGCGCATGGCCTCGCGCCCGGCATTCCAGGCGATGACGATGTTGTCGCCGACCGGGCCCGGCTTCCAGTCCGGCGGCAGGATCAGCATCGGAACGCCGGATTCGAGCAGCGCCCGGTCGAGCGCGCCGGCGCGAATGCTGGCGTGGGCCAGGCTCTCGGGGCCAGGCGCAATCATCAAGTCGACGCAATGGGAGAAGAGTTCGCCCTCGCCCGCCTTGTCCGCCGACACGAAGACGGCGGCCGGCGCAGCCTGCCCCGTCGCATCGGCGAACATCCGGGAAACCACGGCCTCGGTCTCCGCCTCTTCGCCCGCCGGCGCCGCGCTGACGTCGAGCCCGACCAGTCGCGCCCCGTGCGCCTTCGCCAGCGAGACCGCGAACCGCGCCCGCTCGGCGGCCTCGGCGGTCGGGTCGAGAAAGACGAGGATATCCTTGTAAGCCATGTTCGCCCTCCCTGTCGGCGGCCGTTGGATCGCCCCGCCGTCCCGGGCCCGGCGAAAGGACGCCGAAACCCTATCGAACCGGCGACTGCCGGCCTTCGAAGCTTAGCATGCGGCGCGCTTCTGTCGAAAGGCGCTCAGGCTGCCGGTTCGATTTCGGCGCGCCACGGCGCGCATCGCCAGATCCTCGCGTCAAGAGACCCGACGATCGGAACAGCGCTAAACCGGCTGGCGGCTCAGTTGTCGAGGAAGCTTCGGAGCTTCCGGCTCCTGCTCGGATGCTTGAGCTTGCGCAAGGCCTTGGCTTCGATCTGGCGGATGCGTTCGCGGGTTACTGAGAACTGCTGGCCGACCTCTTCGAGCGTGTGGTCGGTGTTCATGCCGATGCCGAAGCGCATGCGCAGCACCCGCTCCTCGCGCGGGGTGAGCGAGGCGAGCACCCGGGTCGTCGTCTCGCGCAGGTTGGACTGGATCGCCGCGTCGATCGGCAGCACCGCGTTCTTGTCCTCGATGAAGTCGCCGAGGTGGCTGTCCTCCTCGTCGCCGATCGGCGTCTCGAGGCTGATCGGCTCCTTGGCGATCTTGAGCACCTTGCGCACCTTCTCGAGCGGCATGGCGAGCTTTTCCGAGAGCTCCTCGGGCGTCGGCTCGCGGCCGATCTCATGCAGCATCTGGCGCGACGTGCGCACGATCTTGTTGATCGTCTCGATCATGTGCACGGGGATGCGGATGGTTCGCGCCTGATCGGCGATCGAGCGGGTGATCGCCTGCCTGATCCACCAGGTGGCGTAGGTCGAAAACTTGTAGCCGCGACGATACTCGAACTTGTCGACCGCCTTCATGAGGCCGATGTTGCCTTCCTGGATCAGGTCGAGGAACTGCAGGCCACGATTGGTGTATTTCTTGGCGATCGAGATCACGAGGCGCAAATTGGCCTCGACCATCTCCTTCTTGGCCTGTCGCGCCTCGCGCTCGCCTTTCTGCACCATTTGCACAAGCCGGCGGAATTCCTGGATCTCAAGCCCGGTCTCGGTCGCCAGCGACTGGATTTCGCCCCGGATCTCCTTGATCGGGATCTTGTCGGCGGCGATGAAGTCCTTCCAGCCGCGGGTCGAAAGCTTCGAGACCCGAAGCAGCCACTTCGGGTCGAGCTCCGAATTCTGGTAGTTCTTGAGAAAGTCCTCGCGGCCCACGCGATGGGCCTCGGCCATCCGCATCAGGCGAATGTCGAGGCCGATCAGGCGCTTGTTGATGTCGTAGAGCTGCTCGACCAGGGCATCGATGCGGTTCTGGTTGAGCGACAGCGACTTGACGTCGCCGACGATATCCTTCTTCAGCGCCTTGTATTTGCGCTCCTGGGCGGGCGAGAGCGATTCGCTTTTGAGCTTGTTCTCGACGTTCTGGTCCTGCAGGCGGCGCAATTTCTTGTATGCGTCCGCAATCCGGTCGAATGTCTCGAGCACGCGCGGCTTGAGGTCGGCTTCCATCGCCGAGAGGGAAACCGAATTCTCGAGATCATCCTCGTCGTCGAAGCTCTCGGAAGAAGGGACCTGATCGCCCTCGAATCCCTCCGGGGGCGCTTGCGGCGCCGTCGCCGGCGCGATGCGGTCGCGGGCGGGATTGGGCGGCGGCGGCGCGCCGGGGGCGGAATAGTCGGTCTTCGGCGCTTTCTTGCCGTCCGGCCCGGCGTAGGTCGCCTCGAGATCGATGATGTCGCGCAGGAGGATCTTGCCGTCGTTGAGCTCGTCGCGCCAGATGATGATCGCCTGGAAGGTCAATGGACTTTCGCACAAGCCCGCGATCATCGCCTCGCGGCCAGCCTCGATCCGCTTGGCGATCGCGATTTCGCCCTCGCGCGACAGGAGCTCGACCGAGCCCATTTCCCGCAGGTACATGCGTACCGGGTCGTCGGTGCGCTCAGCGGGTTCGGAACTGCGGGTGGCGACCGCGGTCGTTCGCGCCGCCTCGACGATTTCGCCGCCTTCGGCTTCTTCCTCATCCGCGGTCTCGGCGCTTTCCTTTTCCGCCTCCTCCGCGTCCTCGCTTTCGACGACATTGATGCCCATCTCGCTGAGCATCGAGTTCATGTCCTCGATCTGGTCGGACGAAATCTCTTCCGACGGCAGGACAGCGTTCAATTCCTCCTGCGTCACCCAGCCGCGCTTCTTGGCGATCTTCAGCATCCGCTTGACAGCGGCGTCGCTGAGATCGAGCAGAGGACTATCGGGGGTCTCGACAACCGCCGATTCGGCCTCGCCCTTCGCCTCGTCTTTTTTTGCCATCGCGGCGTCTCCGTTATGCCCGCGGCCAGCGGCGCCGGGTGTCCAGTATCGTCCTTCGACCGACTCGCAAGGACGAGCGGTCCCAACAAGATTGTTCAGGCCGGACCTAAGGCCGCCCGTCCGCGAAGCCCCCGAGGAATCGCCGCCGTCCCCATCCCTTGCCCGCGCCGTCGCCCATCTCGCGTGGGGCCTTTCGGATCAGATCGCGGACGAGGCGCGTCCGGATAGATCGCCAAATCCGTCGATCGCGGCTTCGGCATCTGCAAGGTCTGCCAAATTCGCTTTGATATCAAGCAGTCGGGCAAGGTTAAGCTCGTTGGGCTCCGCCGCGAGCGACCGTTCGGCGAGCTTCAGGTCCCTATGTAACGCGCCTGCCCGCCGATGCAAGGCCAAGCTTTGTCTCAGCGCCAGGTCGGCGTCGGCGGCTGCGGCCTCGGGCCGCATGCACCACCAATCCGGCATCCTGGATGCTGAAGCAAGGATGCGCTCGCATTCCGACCCTCGCCCGGCGCCATTGAGCCAGCCGGCGAGCGTGGCGGATGTTTGCAGCGCCTCGGCCGGGGCGGCGAGCAATGCGTCGCGGAACGCCCCAAGGCCGGGGCCGGCGAATTCGGCCGCCGCGAGCTCCTCGCAACGTCGCTCCAGCAACGAGGGATGGCCAAGCGCAATCGCCAGGATCATGATCTCGCGCGCCGGAGCGCGCGCCCTGCGGGCAAGCTTGCTCTGGGGCGGCAGGGGCGCCCCAGCGAGGCCGACGCGGGGCCCGCGCGCGGGAAAAGGCCCGCCGCGCCTGGGGCTAAAGGCGCGCTTTGTCCCTCCGTCGCCGCGGCCGAAGCGCTCACGCTCCTCGCCGAAGAAGGCGACGAGGCGCCGCCTGACGTCCGCCTGATAATGGCGCCGCAGGGGTTCGTCGGCGATTTTGCCGACCGCCTCGCCGAGGCGCCGCTCGAGCGCCGCGCGTTGCTCGGGCGTATCGAAGCGCTCGCCTTCGGTCTCGCGGATGAACAGCATGTCGGCAAATGGCAGCGCGCCTTTGAGATGCTCGGCCATTGCCGCCGGTCCGCTCAGGCGGATGACGTCGTCCGGATCCTGACCTTCGGGCAGAAGCGCGAACCGCAGGGTCTTGCCGGCGCCGATCAGCGGCAGCGCCGTCTCGATGGCGCGGAAGGCCGCCCGCCGGCCAGCGCTGTCGCCGTCGAAGCACAGAATCGGCTCGCTCGCGATTCCCCACAGCAGCGCACATTGATCAGCGGTGAGCGCGGTGCCAAGCGGGGCGACCACATTGGGAAAGCCGGCCTCGCTGACCGCGATCGCGTCGATATAGCCCTCGACGACGATGATTTCGCCGCTCTCGTGGGCGCTCTTGCGCGCGCGATGGTGATTGAACAGCAGCGAACCCTTGTGGAAAAGGCCGGTCTCCGGCGAATTGAGGTATTTCGCCTTGGCTCCCGCCTCCATCGCCCGCCCGCCGAAGGCGATGACCCGGCCGGAGCGGTCGTGAATCGGGAACATCACCCGGTCGCGGAACCGGTCGTAAGGGACGGCGACGTCCTCGCCGTGGATAAGAAGGCCGGCCTCGATCATCTGCTCGGCGCCGACGCCTTTGGCCGCGAGCTCGTCGCGGAGATGAAAGCGCTCCGGGGACGCATAGCCGAGCGAAAAGCGCTGTTGCGACCGGAGGCCCGAGGCCGCGGTCGGAGAGATAGCCGCGGGCCTTGGCGCCGATCGGCTGCTGCAAATTGGCCTCGAAGAGGCGCGCAGCCATTGCGAGGACCTCGATCAGGCTTGCGCGCTTCTTGTCCTCGGCGGCCGCCGCGTCGCTCTGGCGCGGCATCGGAACGCCCGCCATTGCGGCCAATCGCTCGACCGCCTCCGGAAAGCCCAAGCCCTCGGTCTCCATCAGGAAGGCGAAGATGTCGCCATGCTTTCCCGACGAGAAGTCATGAAAGAAGCCCTTCTGGTCGTTGACGAAGAACGAGGGCGTCTTCTCCGAGCTGAACGGCGACAGGGCCGCCCATTCCCGCCCCTGCTTTCGCAATTTGACCCGCTTGGCCACCACTTCGGAGACCGGCAGCCGGGCGCGGATCTCGTCGAGAAATTCGGGCTGGAACTTCATGGGGAGCCAGATTGGCCTTACATTTGGCTTTGGCAAGGCGGCCCGGGTGTTGTCCCCGGGTTTCGGGAGGAGGCGACATATCGGTCCCGCGCGCCCGGCCCGGGTGACGAACGGCCGCAGGTTCTGGCCAACCCTTTCGGCTCGTGGTAGGTTACATGTAACCACACCGAGAGCCGACCATGCCATCAACGTCAAATCCCAAGTCTTCGCGCGTCAAGGTCCGGGAACATCGCCGGCGGCTTCGCGAGCAGGGTCTGCGCCCGATCCAGTTCTGGGCCCCTGACGTAAGTTCGGCGGCCTTCCGCAAAGAGGCCCACCGCCAGTCGGCCGCAGTCACCGCCAGCGCTCGCGCGTCCGACGACCAGGCGTTCATCGAAGCGATCTCGGATCGCGGCGATGAATGAAACGGGGCGACATCTGGACAGTCGCCGGCGGCAAAGATTATGCGGGCAAGCCGCGACCCGTCGTCATCGTGCAAGACAATAGCTTCGATGCGACCGATTCGATCACCGTCTGCGCTTTCACCACCGATGAGACGGACGCGCCGCTGTTCCGGCTCATCGTAGAGCCGAGCGAGCGCAACGGACTGCGCTTGGGCTGCCGCATGATGGTCGACAAGATTACGACCGTTCCAAAGTCCAAAGTCGGGGTACGGACCGGCAGGCTCGACGACGAGGACATCCTGCGGCTCAATCAGGCTATGCTTGTGTTTTTGGGATTGGCTGCGTCGCCGCGGCTCGACCGTAAGGGATGAGCGGCAAGGCTGGAACAGGCCCGGTCGCAGTCGTAAGGCGGACCGCAAACCGCTGCCTTTTCGGCGCCCGAAGCGTCACACGTCCAAATTCGCGACGCTCAGCGCATTGTCCTGGATGAACTCGCGCCGCGGCTCGACGATGTCGCCCATCAGCTTGACGAAAATGTCGTCAGCCTCGTCGACCTCGCGGATCTTCACCTGCAGCAGAGTGCGGGCCTCCCGGTCGAGGGTCGTCTCCCAGAGCTGGTCCTTGTTCATTTCACCCAGGCCCTTGTAACGCTGGAAGGCCACGCCCTTGCGGCCGGCGGCGTTGACAGCCTCCAGAAGCTCCGAGGGGCCGGATACGGCTGTCGTCTCGCCGCGGCGGGCGAAGCTCGCCGATTGAGCGAATGCTTCCCGTAACGGTCCCGCGTGCTCGTCCAGGCGCCGCGCGTCGGCGGAAGCAAGCAAGCCCGCGTCGAGAATCGCCGCCTGCCGCACGCCTCGCACCTCCCGCGTGAGCACGTACCCGCCCGCCTCGAGCCGGCAGATCCAGCCGCGCTCGGTCTCCTCGGCGATGGCGTTCATGCGGGCGGCGATCGCGGCTGCGCGCGGCTCCGCCTCCGGATCGACAGGGTCGGCGAGGGGCTTCAACGCCCCGGCGAGGGCCGCCTGCTCGACCACGCTTCTGTTGTAGCGGGAATGCAGGCCGTCGAGCTGCCGGCGCAACGCTCGAGCCTCCTCGACCAGCGCCCGAAGGTCTGCGCCGGCCCGC
The DNA here is from genome assembly GCA_963806935.1 of uncultured Alphaproteobacteria bacterium. Lineage (GTDB taxonomy): Bacteria > Pseudomonadota > Alphaproteobacteria > Rhizobiales > Beijerinckiaceae > Roseiarcus. The sequence goes on along the minus strand of CAWEAT010000038.1, from coordinate 8,374 downwards.
ACTTCGCCGCCGCCAAGGGTCAGCGTCGCCCCGTCGAGACCCGCGTCGACCAGATAATCCTCAAGCGCGCGCTCGTCCTTGAGATACTGCTCCGATTGTCCGCGCTTGACCTTGAACAGCGGCGGCTGGGCGATGAAAAGATGCCCGGCCTCGATGATCGGACGCATCTGGCGGAAAAAGAAGGTCAACAGCAGCGTGCGGATGTGCGAGCCGTCGACGTCGGCGTCGGTCATGATGATGATCTTGTGGTAGCGCAGCTTCTCCATGTTGAAGTCGTCACGCCCGATGCCGGCTCCCAGCGCGGTGATGAGCGTGCCGATCTGCTCGCTGCCGAGCATCTTGTCGAAGCGCGCGCGCTCGACGTTGAGGATCTTGCCGCGGAGCGGCAGCACGGCCTGGAACTCGCGGTTGCGGCCCTGCTTGGCGGTGCCGCCGGCCGAATTGCCCTCGACAATGAAAATCTCGGACTTGGCCGGATCGCGCTCCTGGCAGTCGGCGAGCTTGCCGGGCAGGCTTGCAATATCGAGCGCGCCCTTGCGGCGGGTGAGCTCGCGCGCCTTGCGCGCCGCTTCGCGCGCCTGAGCCGCTTCGACCACCTTGCCGACGATCACCCGCGCCTCCTGCGGATGCTCCTCGAACCATTGCGACAAGAGCTCGTTGACGAGGCCCTCGACCACCGGCCTCACCTCGGAGGACACCAGCTTGTCCTTGGTCTGCGACGAGAATTTCGGATCCGGACACTTGATGCTGAGCACGCAGGTCAAGCCCTCGCGGGTGTCGTCGCCGGAGAGGTCGACCCGTTCCTTCTTCAAAAGCCCAGAGCTTTCGGCATAGCCGACCACCTGCCGGGTCAGCGCGCTGCGCAGGCCGATGAGATGGGTGCCGCCGTCGCGCTGCGGAATGTTGTTGGTGAACGGCAGGACGTTCTCGTGATAGCTGTCGTTCCACCACAGCGCGACCTCGACGCCGATGCCGTCGCGTTCGCCCCTGATGAGAATCGGGCTGCCGATCAGCGCGGTCTTGGCGCGGTCGAGATAGCGCACGAACGCCTCGAGCCCGCCTTCGTAGTGGAGGTCCTCGCGCTTGGGCTCGGCGTGACGCAGATCGGTCAGCACGATATGCACGCCGGAATTGAGGAAGGCGAGTTCGCGCAGGCGATGCTCGATCGTCGCATAGTCGAACTCGACCATGGTGAAGGTCTCGAGCGAGGGGGTGAAGGTGACCTCGGTGCCGCGCCTCGGCCGTCCGTCGACCAACGGCGCGGGCCCCACGACCTTGAGCGGCGCGACGACGTCGCCATGAGCGAATTCGACGAAATGCTCGAGCCCGTCCCGCCAAATGCGCAAAAGAAGCCGCGTCGACAGGGCGTTGACGACCGAGACGCCGACGCCATGCAGACCGCCGGACACCTTGTAGGAATTCTGGTCGAATTTCCCGCCGGCGTGCAATTGGGTCATGATGACCTCGGCGGCCGAGACGCCTTCCTCGTCGTGAATGCCGGTTGGAATGCCGCGCCCGTCGTCGGTGACGGTGACCGAGCCGTCGGCGTTGAGGGTGACGGAAACGAGTTTAGCGTGGCCCGCCAGCGCCTCATCGATGGCGTTGTCGACCACTTCGTAGATCATGTGGTGCAGGCCCGAGCCGTCGTCGGTGTCGCCGATGTACATGCCCGGCCGTTTGCGGACGGCGTCCAGGCCGCGCAGCACCTTGATCGAATCGGCGCCGTAGCTTTCGCTTGCGGCCCCGGCCTCGTCGGCCAGGTCCTTGCCTTCCTGTTCCAAAATCAACGCCTTATCAATGGTTGGGCTTAAGCGCGACGGAGCTCGATTCGCGCTTGCCGACCTTACCCTGTCGGGCCGGCCGATGCACGCTGGCGCCAACTCTTTCGCTCCCCACGCCCATTTACATATGGGCGGCGAATTGCGCTTTTTCCAGCGCCGGCGGCGACTTTCAGGCTCAAGCCGCCCGCGCGGCGGCGAGTTCGGCCTGGGCCGCCGCCCGCATGAGCGCATGGTCGCTCGCGATCGTGCACAGGCGGTAGCCGAGCGCCAGCATGGCGCGAGCGTCAGCGCCGTCAAAGCAGAACATCGCAGCGTATTTTCCGTGCGCCTTGGCGCGGCTCGCGACCCGCCGCGCTTCGCTCATCAGCGCCGCGCCGCGCGGCTCGACGCTCGCGCCGCCGCTCAAGGCGATCGAGAGGTCGGAGGGGCCGACAAACACTCCATCGATCCCTTCGACGCCGAGAATATCGTCGAGCGCATCGAGCGCGGCTCGGGTCTCGATCATCGCGATCGCCTGGGTCGTCGCGTTGGCCGTCTGGAGATAGGCGCCCGCGTCGAGGCCGCTCCACGGCAGCGCGGTCCGCGGCCCCCAGGAGCGTTGCCCGAGCGGCGGAAATTTGACGAATTCGACCAGCCGCCGCGCGTCGTCGCCGCTGTTGATCATCGGCGCCAGAATGCCGCTGGCCCCGGCGTCGAGAAGTTGGCTGGCGAGGGCAAATCCGCCGACCGGCACCCGGGCGATGGTCGGCTTGCCGGCAAGGGCGACGCCCTGGATCGCGCGCATGGCGCCGTCGAGGTCGATCGCCCCGTGCTGCATGTCGAGCGCCACCGCGTCGAAGCCTTCGCGCGCCAGCCATTCGGCGACGGCCGGCTCGTTCACCGTGACCCAGGCGCACAGCGCCTCCCCATTCGCCGCGAGCGAACCCGCGAGCTTTCCCAGCACGGATTGATTGAGCTTTCCCAGCACGGATTGATTCATGTCCGCTCCCGCGGGCGACGAGGGTCGCGCCCTTGGCCATTTACCGTGTGTTTACCGCAATGTCTTGCGTCTTCGCCCTTCGGCTTCATTACGCCGAGTTAATTTGCATTTCATCTTGGGAGCGATCAGCCTCTCGATTGTCGGATCAGGACAGGGGAAAGTCATGAAACGCACAGTTTTCGGGGTCTTGGCCGCGGTTGCGGTTTCAGCATCCGCATTTGCCCTGACTGCGGCGGCGGAGGGCGATCAGCAGCCCACGCGCGCCGAGCGGATGCAGCATTGGGCCGCCGACCGCGAAACGATCGTCGACGCCAAGCTTGCCGGCATGAAGGCCGGCCTTGCTCTGACCCCTGATCAGGAAAAACTGTGGAGCCCGTTTGAATCCGCGGTCAAGGACGCCGCGAAGGCGCGGATGGACGCGATGCGGCAGATGATGGACACGCATGCGCAAGGCGAGCGCATGTCGCCGGTCGACCACCTCGAGGCGATGGCTGACCGTCTTGCGCAAGGCGCGGCCGACGTCAAGAAGATCGCCGACGCCGCCAAGCCGCTCTACGCCAGCCTCGACGATTCTCAGAAGCACAAGTTCGGCATGCTTGGACGCATGCTGATGCCGGAGCGGGCGCAGTTCGTCATGGGCATGATGCACCGTCACATGGACGAGCGCGACGACAACGGCGCCGAGTAGTCCCGGGGCGCGTTATCAGCCTCGGTGAAGCGAAGACGCGGCCGATCCCCCCTCGGCCGCGTCTTCCATTTTTAGCGGGCGCCGCAACAGGCGCAGGGTCGGCGCCCTGGGCGCCTGGGCGGGCGAGCCCGCTTCGCTGAACCAGCTTTTTTCAAGATCGGCGGACCGCAATTCAACATGGCGTCCATGAGCCGCCGAGCCTTGCGCGGCCGGCGGCCGGGGCGCAAAATCGTCCACATCGGCAAGGGGGAAGCTTGAACGCCAACGTCATCATCTCCTGCGCCGTGACCGGCGCCGGCGACACGGTCGGCAAGCATCCGGCGATCCCGGTCACGCCGCGCCAGATCGCCGATTCGGCGCTCGAAGCGCACGCGGCCGGCGCGGCGATCGTGCATCTGCACGTGCGCGATCCCGGAAGCGGCAAGGCGGCGCGCGATCCCAGCCTCTACCGCGAGACCGTCGATCTCATCCGCTCGTCGGGCGCCGACGTCGTCATCAATCTCACGGCCGGCATGGGCGGCGATTTTTTCTTCGATTCCGCTCATCCGGCCTCGGGCGGGCCGGGCACCGACATGGCCGGGCGCGGCCGAGCGCGTCGCCCATGTCGAGGAGTTGAGGCCCGAAATCTGCACCCTCGACTGCGGCTCGCTCAACTTCGGCAACGGCGCCTTTCTCGCCACCGCCGACCTGTTGCGCGAGATGGCCCGGCGGATCCAGGCGGCGGGGGTCAAGCCCGAAATCGAATGCTTCGAGCTCGGCCATGTCTGGCTCGCCAAGCAGCTCATCGCCGAAGGCCTGATCGACGAGCCGCCGCTCTTCCAGCTCTGCCTCGGCATTCCCTGGGGCGCGGAGGCGACGACCGAAACGATGCTGGCGATGCGCGGCCATCTGCCCGCGGGCGCCAATTGGGCCGGCTTCGCGATCGGCCGGATGCAGATGCCGTTCGTCGCCCAGGCCGCCCTGCTCGGCGGCCATGTGCGGGTTGGGCTCGAGGACAATATCTGGCTCGATCGCGGCGTGCCCGCCACCAACGGCGCGCTGGTCAGCCGGGCGCGGGAGATTGTCGAGCGGATGGGCGCTTCGATCGCCACTCCCGCCGAAGCGCGCGCGAAGCTCGGCCTCAAGAAGCAGAAATGAAATGACCGTCGCTGAGGCTCGAGCGGCGCCGGAGCGAGGATTTCTCGTCGGCGCGTTATACGTGCTTGCCGCGGGACTTTCATGGAGCTTCACCGGGATTTTCCTGCGGCTCGCGCCGGATCTCGATTCGTGGCAGTTCCTGGTGTGGCGTAACCTCGGCATCGCCTGCGCCTTCGCCATTATCTTGCGAGCCCGAGGCGCCGGGCCGCTCCTGCCGCGTTTCGTCGTGACCGGCGCGGCCGGGGTGATTGTCGCGCTCGCGCTTTGTCTGTCCTCGATCTCATTCATCTTCGCGATGAAGGCGACGACCGTCGCCAATGCGCTCTTCCTTTCCTCCTGCGCGCCGCTGCTCGCCGCCCTCCTCGGCTATGCCTTCCTCGGCGAGCGGTTGAGCCTGCGTCAGGCCGGATCGGTTGCGCTCGGCCTCGCTGGCCTCGGCGTCATCGTCGGCGGAGCGCTCGAAGCCGGCCATCTCGCGGGCAATGTCAGCGCCGTGCTCACCGCGCTCGGATTCGCCGGCGCCAGCGTCGCCATGCGGCACGGACCCCGTCGCGACTATTCGCCCTCGGTCTTCGCCTACGGGCTGATCGCCTGCGCCCTGTCGACCGGCGTCTGCCTTGCGAAGGGGACGACCCTCTTCCCGTCGCCGTCCGGCGTCATGGCGGCGTTCAGCGCTGGATTTCTGGTGATGGGGCTCGGATTTGCGCTTTTCCTGCGCGGCGCGCCGCATGTGCCGGCCGCGGCGCAGACCGTCCTGGCGCAGACCGAGACGATCTTCGGCCCGATCTGGGTATGGCTGGCGTTCGGCGAAACGCCCGCCTCGGCGACGCTGATCGGCGGCGCGATCATTCTCGCGGCGGTCGTCTCGATGGCCGCGTCCGGGGCCGGCCCGCGGTTATCTCGCGCGCGTTAGAGGCGCTGGCGCCAATCGGCGGCGCACAAGGAGGTTGGGCGATGGGTTCCGAAATCGAACGGGTCGCCGTGGTCGGCGCGGGCGTCATCGGGTCCGGATGGGCGGCGCGATTCCTCGGCGCTGGCCTCGACGTCGACGCATGGGACCCGGCGCCCGACGCCCGCGGCAAGGCGTTCGCGGCGATCGACGCCGCGTGGCCGGCGATCGCCCGCAGCGGAATCGCCGCCGGCGCGAGCCCCTCGCGGCTGACCTTTCACGAGCGGCTCGAGGATTGTGTGGCCGGCGCCGATTTCGTCCAGGAAAATGCGCCGGAGCGTGAAGAACTCAAGCAGGACCTCCTCGCCCGCATCGACGCCGCCAGTCCCGACGCCATCGTCGCCTCCTCGACCTCGGGCCTGTTGCCGACGCTGCTCGCGGCGAAGATGGCGCGGCCTGAGCGGATGCTGGTCGGCCATCCGTTCAACCCGGTCTACCTGCTGCCGCTGGTCGAGCTGGTCGGCGGCGAGAGAACCGCTCCCGCGACGATCGAGAGCGCCGCGGCGTTCTATCGCTCGCTCGGCATGCGGCCGCTCACGGTGCGCAAGGAGATCGTCGGCTTCATCGCCGACCGGCTGATGGAGGCCCTGTGGCGGGAGGCGCTGTGGCTCGTCAATGACGACGTCGCGACCACCGAGGAGGTCGACGCGGCGGTCGTCTACGGCTGCGGGCTGCGCTGGCCGCTGATGGGCACCTTCCTCACCTTCCATCTCGCCGGCGGAGAGGGCGGCATGCGCCACATGCTGCACCAGTTCGGGCCGGCGCTGAAACTGCCGTGGACGAAGCTGGTCGCGCCCGAATTGACCGACGAACTGATCGACAAGGTCGCCGACGGCTGCGCCGATCAGGCCGCTGGCCGTTCGATCCGCGAGCTCGAGACGCGGCGCGACGATTTCCTTGTCGAGCTGCTCGCTCTGGTGCAGAAATACTGGCCCGAGGCGGAAGGCCGACCGGGCCGGCTGTAAGACGCCTTCCGATCGGGTCGAATCGCGACGAACTTCGGAGGGAACGCCATGCGGCGCGGCTTAGCGCTTCCGGTGCTCGAAGCGACCGTGGTCAGCGAATGGGTCGACTATAACGGCCACATGAACGACGCGGCTTACGCGATCGTGTTCAGCCGCTCGGTCGACGCGCTCATGGACCGCGTCGGCCTCGACGCGGCGGCGCGCAAGCGCACTCGCCAGTCGCTGTTCACCCTCCAGATGATGCTGCACTATTTCAAGGAGGCGAGGGAGGGCGACGCGGTCGCGGTCAGTTGCCACATCCTCGAGCACGACGACAAGCGGCTGCGCGTCTGGCTCGACATGACCGGACCGGGCGGCGAGCGCCTCGCCGCCTCCGAGCAGCTTCTGATCTCGGTTGCGCTGGGCGAAGCAGGATCGCGCGCCGCGCCCTGGGTCCCGGAGACCAAGGCGGCGCTCGACGCCCTCGCCAAGGCCCAGAGCGGCCTGCCGCACCCGCCCGCAGCGGGCGCCGGCGTCGCGCTCAAGCGGAAGGGCTGAGGGCGAGCCTTGGGCGCAACGAAACCCAAGCCGGCCGCAACGAAATCCGAGCCCGGCGCAACGAAATCCGAGCCCGGCGCAACAAAAGCAAAATCAGGCGCAACAATATCAAAGCGGGACGCAACGAAAGCAAAATGCAATTTTCGTTCCTTTTCAATTGCTTAGGTCTGAATCGCGATCAAATCCCCTTCGCTCCTGCCGGATCGGGCGCTCATCCCGGCCTGCCCCGCGCCAGCGCGTTCGGCATTCCAGTCGTCATCGTGCGACTATAGCGCGTATTTCTGATTATCGCAAGGCCTAGCGCGCATCCGCCGCTGACCCCCCACCGCGCGCGCCTTTGGCAAAAGGAAAGGCCGCCCTTTCGGGCGGGCCTTATGCCGGGGTCCGCTCGGCTCAAACGGCAGGAACGGCAGCCCGCGCGCGGCGATAGCCGACGAAGCCGAGGCCGGCGAAGCCGATCAGCATCATCGCCCAGGACGCCGGCTCCGGGACAGGAGAACCGATTTCCAGCGTGATGGTGTCATTTGGAAGGCTGAATGTATAGGTTCCGGGAATCAGCGTCATGCCGGCGATTGTCTCCCCGCCGATCTCCATGAAAGATGAAATAGTCGCGCCCGATGTGTAGCCGGCCGGCACTCCGACCTTGGGCACTCCGCCGTGATCCCCCCAAATGATAAAGGCGTCCCCCGTCTGGGTCACGACTGAAGCGAAGAAAGTCTCGCTCGTGCCAAACGGCAGGGTGACGCCGGTCAGTTCGTACAAATCCTGGCCGCTGTCCGCGCCGGCCGTGACATACCAATTGTCGCCTCCCGGAATAATCCCGGCGCTGTACCCGTCCTGGTGGGTGACCAAGGTTGCCCCCTCAAGGTTAAGGTCGCCCCTCACGGTCACATCGACGTTCGCCCCCGACTGAGTGATGTCGATTACGACCGCCGAGTTCGCCGGTCCTGCGGCGATCCCCATAAGCGCGATGGCCGCGACAGCGGCTCCGGACAAACGTTTCGAAATCATGAGACCCCCTTGATGCGGAAAACCGACGCCGCGAGGCTGGCAGGATAGACCCCAAATCGTTCCGGGGCCGCTAGACAGATATGGGGGATTCGTGGGAGTTGTTTTCCGGATGGGCGCCGCTTGACATTCGGCAGCCTTTTCTCAGCGACTTCAGCACATTGTCGATGCAACTCTCTGCGTGCCTGTAGGAACCGACCCCGCAGTTTCGATCCCCGCAAAGGATAAGTCGGGAGCTCAGGAAGGCCAGGCCGCGTGGTCGACCTGCTCGAACGTGGTGATCACGCCGGAGTTGATCTCGCCAGAAAGCCTGTCGAGGAAATCGTACAT
>CAWEAT010000037.1:0-18726 GCA_963806935.1 uncultured Alphaproteobacteria bacterium | reverse complement strand
ATGTATGCCGCAATTCGTCAGTTCAAGGCCAAGCCGGGCTCGGCGGACGCGCTTGCCGACAAGATCAAGGGCGCGGTCCCGATCATCAGCGAGGTTTCAGGCTTCATGGGCTATTACGTGATCTATGCGCCGGACGACACGGTGACAGCGATCAGCGTCTTCAACACCGTGGCGGAAGCGCAGGAATCAAACCGCCGCGCGCTCGCCTGGATCGAAGAAAACCTGGGGCCCCTTGGTGGCGAGCCCCGCGAGCGCCACCGCGGGGCCGGCGATCATGCATTCGCTGCCGTAGCTAGCCGATGAACGTCAACACGGTCGGGGCCAGGAATCCGAGTGCGATCAGGATGGCGCCGATCGCGCCCAGTGCAACGCTGAACCACACGAGCGCGGTGATTCCGGTGATGATCGCCGCTGACGCCAGGACGATCGCGATCTGGGTGAGCCCGCTTCCGAGCTCATAGTGTCCGAGCCGGCGATTGGCCAGCTCCCGAGTTTCCGACGCCGCTTTCGCCCGCTCCTGGATCGCATCCATGCTGTCTTCCGGGGTCTTGGGGTCCTTCTCGTAGCGCGCGACGGTCGCCTTGAAATCGGCGATCTGCTTCTCGAACGCCGCCTGCGCGGTCGGGTCGCTGATCGCGGTCTTCTGCGCCTCGAGCGTCGAGGCGGCCGTTTCGACGACGGTCGAGCGGATCTTCTTCGCCTGATAGAAATTGAACAGATCGGAGGACTCGATGTTCTTCTCCGTCGACAGGTGCTGGGCGTTTTTCGCTCCCGCTTCGGCCAGCGCCAGCAAAAGCGCGAGCACCGCGATCACAAGCGCGACCGCCTGACTCTTTTCCTTGGCCTCGACTGCGGAATCGGTGGCTTCCGACATCAGACGTTCCCCTCCTCGGCAGAAAACGCGCGCGCCTTATTCAAAAGGCGGCGAATCACCACGCTACGCTATTTCACGCATAATTCGATGGTCATATCGGCGGGCGCGGCCGGTTTTTCCCCATGATCCATGCCCCGATCCAGCCATACGCCGCGTCGTCCCATCGACTCCGCCGCCTCACCCCGCCGCGGGCGTCGCGCCGGCGGGCTTCGCCTCGGCCGCCGGCGGGGCCTTCACGACGCCGGTCGTCTGATTGACGATGACGGCTTTCCAGATGTTGTCGTTGGGTACGATCTTCAGCAATCCGTCGTCGGTCTCGATATAGGTGCTGAAGATGCTGACCCGCGTGACCCGGCCCTTGATGCCGCCGCCGACCTCGACCTCATCGCCGACGTCGAACGGCTTGTTGAACATGATAAGCAGGCCGCTGGCGAAATTGCTGAGCGTGCCTTGCAGCGCGAAGGCGACGACGAAGCCCGCGGCGCCGATCACCGCGAGCAACGGCGCGAGGTTCACTTCGAGCGCCGACAATCCGAGCAGGACGCCGATCGCGACGATGATCCGCCCGACGCTGGAAATGACAAAGTCGCGCAACAGGTGCGAAGTCACCCGCGACCCGCTCATCGCGCGGCGCAGGATCATGCGCACGATCCAGGCGACGATGACCGAGCCGATGATATAGCCGATGAAGGTCGCGAAATTGCGCGCCCACCTGAGGCCCCCCTCGTCGGCGGTGAGCCAGGCGGAGATCCTGGCCATCGTCGCGGCGCGATCCGAGACGTCGATCTTGATGCCGCCGATCGAGGCGATATACATCCGATAATCCTTCGGGTCGCCGCCCTTGGCCTCCCACTTGTCCAGGACCAGCTTGAGGCGATCGACAAGCGCCGTGCGTTCGCTCATCAATTGGGTGCTGTAGTCGACGAGCTGGACCTTGACGTCGGCCTTGGCGGCCGAAGCCTCATCGGCCTTCGCGGCCATTTTTTCGGCTTTGTTCGAGGTGTCGGCGACCGCCGCTGGCGTCGCCGCTGTTCCCGCCGCCGGGGTCGCTTCGGCCATTGATTTGATTTGTTCGGTCGCAGCGGATTCCTTCTCGGTCGCCGCCACCACCTTCTCGACCTTCGTGGTGTCGCCGGTGGCCTCGGACTTCTTCGCCGCCGTTTCGGCCGCCTTCTCGAGGATCTCCTTGTCGCCCGCCGCCGGCACGACCTTTGCGCCCGCCCCGGAATCCGTGACCGTCGCCGGCGGGGGCGCCGCATCGGCCTGCTTGGCCATCGCGGCGGTGGTCGCCTCGGCCTTCTTCTCTTCCTTTGCGGTCTCCTTGCTCGCGGTTGCGACTGTCTGGGCGAGTGTTTTCTGCGCGTCGGCCAGATGCTTCGCAGCCGCCTCCTTGTCCTTGTCGGTCGTGGCGGCCTTGACCTCCTCGGTGGCCTTGGCGAGATCCGCGGCCGCCGCCTTCTGCTTCTCGAGCTGCGCGATCTCGCGATTCTTGCGCCGGACGTCGAGCTCGGCGACCGTGATTTCGCGCTCCTTGGCTTGCAGCAATGCAAACCAGCCTTTGACCTCGGTTTCGATTTCCCCTTTGGTCATGGGCTCGAGCAAGAGCTCGAGATCGTCAAGCGCGATCTGTGGGTCTTTGGTCGTGACCGGCTCGGCCTCCTTGGCGGCGGCCTTGGCCGTGTCGGCGGCCGGCGCCGCGTCGTCGGCGCGCGCCAATGAGATGAGGCCCGCGCTCAAGACAAATGAAAGACCTAAGACGGCAATGAATTGACCAGCCCGCGTGTTCCCGAACATACGCCCCGCCCCTTCTCAATAACCTGAGGTTTGCGCGTACCTATACACGCTGAAAAGCCGCCGTACATGACAATTCTGGCAGCAATCGCTTATATGCCGCAGCCTGGGCGCCCCGGCGTGCGGCCGGCTTCGCCTCGCTGAATTTCGCCGGGTTCGGCTGGCGTCCGTGGTAGTGTCCGGTGGGCGACGAGAGGCGATGCGATGAGCGAGACAAGAAAGCTCGCGGCGATCCTGGTCACCGATATTGTCGGCTACAGCCGGCTCGCGGGCGCCGACGAGGAGCGCACGCTCGCGCGCATCAGGACGTTGCGCAGCGATCTCGTCGAGCCGACGATTGCCGCCAATCGCGGACGGATCGTCAAGAGCACCGGCGATGGCGCGATCGTCGAGTTCCGCAGCGTCGTCGACGCCGTGCGCTGTGCAATCGAACTGCAGAACGGCATGGTCGAGCGCAACGCCGGCGTGCCGCCGGAGCGGCGCATCGAATACCGCGTCGGCGTTCATCTCGGCGACGTCGTCGAGGAGAGTGACGGCGATCTCATGGGCGATGGCGTCAACATCGCCGCGCGGCTCGAGGGCGTCGCCAAGCCCGGTACGATCTGTCTCTCCGAGCAGGCCTACTGGCAGGTGAAGGGGCGGCTTGATCTCAAGGTCACCGACCTCGGCGCAACGAATTTGAAGAACATCGCCGAGCCGATCCGCGTCTACTCGCTCGAAGTCGGCCAGCAGCCGCAAGCGGTCCACCAGCTGGCGCAAGCGGCGCCCGCGCGTCCGGCGACGCCGCCCGATCATCAGGCGGCGATCGAGCGTATCGAGGCGAAGCGCGCCTTCGGGCGCCACGCGACGGTCTTTGTCGCCGTCAACTTTCTGCTCATCGCCATCTGGGCAATCACCAGCCGAGGGTATTTCTGGCCGATCTGGCCGATCCTCGGCTGGGGGGTCGGGCTCGGGGCGAACTATTGGCGCGTCTTCCTCCGCAGGCCGATTTCGGACGATGAGATCCGGCGCGAAGTGGAGAAGGGGCGCTAAACGTCCGAGCGCGAATGAGCCGCTGAAGGACGCGCGCGCGGGCAATGGTAGCCCCCTTCCCCGTTTCTAACTTGAAGCTCTCCGCCAATGTTGCGCATTGAGCTCGATGATCTCTCGCGATCCTCCGTTATCGCCCTTCTCGCGGAGCATTTGCGAAACATGCGCGAATTGTCGCCGCCCGATCAGGTCTTCGCCTTCGATGCGAGCAAGCTCAAGGCGTCCGACGTTTCCTTCTGGACGGCGTGGGACGGCGAATTGCTGCTGGGCTGCGCGGCGCTCAAAGAGCTCTCACCGACACAGGGAGAGGTCAAATCCATGCGCACCCCGAGTGTGCGACGCAGAACCGGGGCGGGTCGAGCCCTTCTGAATCACATCATCGAAGTCGCGCGTACTCGCGGGTATCGGGCTCTGTACCTTGAGACCGGCCGCCATCCTGCATTCGCGCCGGCCCAGACGCTCTACGGCAGCGCAGGGTTTAGGCGTTGCGGCCCATTCGGGGCCTACCAGGAAAACGGGAACAGCGTCTTCATGTCGCTCGCGCTCTCTCCGCGCGCGTTCTAGCGAGACCAGAAACATTCAGGCATTCGCCCACAGACCAGATTGACATTCGATAATTCCATATCTATAGAAATATCGAAGAAGGTTTGCCATGGATGAAAGTTCGACTGTGGACACTGCCCGCTACGCCGACATGCTCGGCGCTTTGGGAGCCGAGCCAAGGTTGCGCATCGTCCGGCTTCTGCTCGCGGCGCATCCGGAAGGGCTCGTAGTCGGCGAGATCGGCTCCGAACTCGGAATCCCGCCCTCAACCCTTTCGCATCATCTCGACAAACTGAAGAACGAGGGGCTTGTGTCGGTACGGCGCGAGGGCACATTCCTCTGCCACACTGCGAATGCCAAAGCGCTTCAGGAATTGGTGGGATTCCTTTTTGCGGAGTGCTGCACCCGCAACAAGGCAATTCGCCCCGAAGCAATCATCGCTTGCGCCTGTCCATAGGAGATCGCCATGCCGGAAGCCGACATCAAGGAAGTCGTGCGGGGACGCTATGCGGAAATCGCGCGCAGCGTTGGCAATCCCGGGGCCTCATGCTGCCCCGGCTCGTCTTGCTACGACGGCGAGCGGGGGTCTGAGGCAATCTCGGCCAATCTCTATGCAGACCACGAAAAGTCGGGCTTGCCGGAGAAGGCTGTCCTAGCTTCCCTCGGGTGCGGCAACCCGACCGCGCTCGCCGAACTAAAGGAAGGCGAAACCGTTCTCGATCTCGGCTCGGGTGGCGGAATTGACGTTCTGCTTTCCGCGCGTCGAGTCGGGCCCACCGGCAAAGCCTTCGGCCTCGACATGACCGACGACATGCTGGCGCTCGCGCGCGAAAACCAGCACAAGGCCGGCGCAACAAACGTCGAGTTCCTCAGGGGCGAAATCGAGCACGTTCCACTGCCGGACAATTCGGTCGACGTGATCATTTCCAACTGCGTCATCAACTTGTCCGCCGACAAGGATCGCGTGCTTAGAGAAGCCTTCCGCGTCCTAAAGCCGGGCGGCCGATTTGCCGTCTCCGATGTCGTCACCCGTGGGCCTATCCCGGGTGAGATTCGCCGCGACGTGCTCCTTTGGGCTGGATGCATCGCGGGCGCGCTCGACGAGAACGACTATCGCGCCAGACTGGACGCAGCCGGGTTCGAAGCGATCCGCATTGAGCCGACCCGCGTCTACGACATTGAGGATGCGCGCGAATTTCTGGCTGGCGAGGGCATCGATGTGGACGCGATCGCGCCGCAGGTCGAGGGCAAGTTCATGAGTGCTTTCGTGCGCGCAATCAAACCGGGCAATGGCCTAAGGCCGGCGCGATGAGCGAGCCGACATTCAACGTGTTGTTCCTCTGCACCGGCAATAGCGCGCGCTCGGTTCTGGCTGAGGGAATTCTTCGCAAGGATGGGGCGGGCCGCTTCAAGGCTTTTTCAGCCGGCAGTCATCCAAAACCCAAGGTCAATCCCTTCGCATTGAAGGTGCTCGAGGCCTACGGCTACCCGAGCGACGGCTTGCGGTCGAAAAGCTGGGACGAGTTCGCCGCGACGGGCGCGCCGGTGATGGATTTCGTTTTCACCGTCTGTGACAACGCCGCCGGCGAAGCGTGCCCTCTGTGGCCGGGGCAACCAATGACTGCGCATTGGGGCATCGAGGATCCGGCTGCGGTCGAGGGAAGCGACATTGAGAAGGAGCGCGCTTTCGTCACCGCGTTCAAATATTTGAAGAACCGCATCTCGATCTTCACCAGCCTGCCGATCAGGAGCCTCGACAAGATGGCGCTCGGAGCGAAGCTGCGAGAAATCGGCGGTCTCGACGGAGCAACCGAGAGGGCGAAGACGTCGAAGCCATGAGTTCGACGCTTGCCCGCCGCCTTGCGGCCGAAGCGCTTGGCGCAGGTTTTCTGGTCGCAACCGTCGTCGGCTCCGGCATCATGGCTGCGACGCTGACCAAGGACATGGGGCTCGCGCTTCTCGGCAATACGCTGCCGACGGGCGCGATTCTCGTCGTCCTCATAACGATCCTTGGGCCGATATCGGGCGCGCATTTCAATCCGGCCGTCTCGATCGTATTCGCCCTCAGAGGCGATCTGCCGGTGCGGGAAGCGAGCCTTTACGCGGCCGCTCAGATCGCCGGCGGCATTGTCGGGACGTTCGCGGCGCATCTGATGTTCGGGCTGCCAGTGCTGGAAGCGTCGATGAAAATGCGGACGGGCGGCGCGCAATGGTTCGCGGAATTTTTGGCGACCTTCGGCCTTATCGTCACGATCATCGCCGGACTTCGTTTCGCCCGGCAGTCCGTGCCTTGGCTCGTCGGCCTCTACATCACGGCCGCCTATTGGTTCACCGCGTCCACGTCCTTCGCCAACCCGGCGGTGGCGATCGCCCGCTCGCTCACCAATACATTCTCAGGCATACGTCCGATCGACCTTCCGGGCTTCGTCGTCGCACAGCTCATTGGGGCAATTTGCGGCCTGGCGTTTGCGACATGGCTTCTTCATCAGCCACGGAGCGCCGACGAGCGCATGAATGCGGGGTCGCAGCTCTAGCAGTTGCGAGCGAAACTTCGGAAAGGCCGCGACAGGGCCTCGCGACGGACGCCGGTTCGGCTCGAAATGGCCGAACTGACTGCCTCAAACCGTCAGCGCCTCCCGCTCGCCGATCGCCGCGCTTTCCGGCGCAAGGCCGCGGGCGCGCACGCTCACCCGCCAGCGTTCGCCGTCGCGATCAAGGCGCACGAGATGATAGGCGGCGCGATAGCGCGGGTCGCGGGCGCTCGCCGCGGCGGAGGGCGCCCCGATCACCGGAACCGCGCCGCCGACCGTGCGCGCGGCGCGCGAGGGAAGCGAGCGAACGGCCTGCTCGTGGGTGTGGCCGTGCAGGATCGCCTCGGCGCCGCGGTCGCGCACGATCCGCCCGAACGCCGGAGCGTCCGAAAGACCGCGCAGCGGCGGCGTGACGCCGGCGATCGGCGGGTGGTGGATGAGCACGACCCGCGCCAGCCCCTTGTCCCCGGTTTCGCCGAGCAATCCGGCGAACGCCTCGAGCTGCCTCTTGCCGAGCTTGCCCGTCGCCATCAGCGGGCCGGTCGGCACCGCCGACGAAAGGCCGATGATCGCGATCCCGCCCCGAACGCGAAGGTAAGGATAGGTCGCCTCGCCGCGCGGCGCGTCGCCCGCCGTCCAGGGCGCGAACGTCGCCTCGAGCAGCGGCATCGACGCGCGCACATAGGCGTCATGATTGCCGGGAACGAAGCTGACATCGGCCGGCTCGCCGAGCGTCTTCATCCATAGCGCGGCGCGATGGAACTCGGCCGGCATGCCGATATTGACCAGGTCCCCGGTGACCGCGACATGGTCCGGTCGCTGGGCGCGCAAGTCCGCGACGAGGCGGACGAGCATCCCCATGTCATTGAGCCGGGCGCGTCCCCGCTTCCAGTTGATGAACCCCATGACCCGCTTCAGCCTGAGATCGGCGAGGCCCGGCATGGGCGCGGGGCTCAGGTGCGGGTCGGTGATATGCGCGATCGTGAAGCTCATGTCCCTGATCGCGCCTCGTCGGGCGGCGGCCGGGATGAAAGAGACCTCGCGCCGCCATTGACCGGGCGGCAATAAGATTGCTTGAACGGAAACACAACCCCGGGCGTCTGGCCCGGCGCCGGAGCGTCCGCGAGCCCATGCCCTCGCCGATTGGAGAGAGGCTGAAGTTGCGCCTCATGCATTGGAGTTTTCTCCTTGCGCGGCCGATGACGCTTGGGGTCAGGGCTATTGTGGCCGACGCCGACGAACGGGTTTTGCTGGTCAGGCACGGCTACGTCTCCGGCTGGCATTTCCCCGGCGGCGGCGTCGAGCCAGGCGAGACCTGCGTCGAGGCGATGGCGCGCGAGCTCAAGGAAGAGGCGATGGTCGCAATCGACGGGCCGCCGCTGCTGCACGGCCTCTTCCTCAACACCCAGTCGACGCGGCGCGACCATGTGGCGGTCTACCTCGTCCGAGCTTTCCAGGTGTTGGGCGAACGGGCGCCCGACCGGGAAATCGCGGAAGCGCGCTTTTTCCCGCGCTCGGCGCTGCCGGATGGCGCAACCCGCGCCACCCGGGCCCGGCTCGCGGAGATCTTCGATTCGGCGCCCCTGTCCGCTCGGTGGTGAAGAGGCGGGTCAAGAACGGATTCCCCGCCGGCGCCGACCGCTGCGCCCGTCGTGGGGGGCTTGTGCCGGGTGTCCGCGACCCGACGCGGATGACACGATCGGAGGCGCGGCCAGTGTTTGCGAAAATCAGAAATCTGTGCTATGACTTTTGTCTCGGCATGCCCCGCGCGGCAATTCACATGAGAAGCGATGTGATATCGTCTGGCGGATGTCGCGTGTTTCGAGACTTGGCGCCTAACCCGCTGAAAAGACTTGTTTCAGGACAAGGAAAAACTCTTGGATTTGGCTTGCGCGCATTTGGATTTCCTTTCGACCGACTTTGATTCTGTTTCGCTCAGCTTTGAGAACGTTTCCTCCGTTCGCCGCCGTCCCGCAATCAACGGACATAGATAGTGAAAGGTCGATTAACGGCTCCGTAAGGGTGCGGGCGCTTCATTTCCCGCGACGTGGACTTTTGGCGCCCGCGCCGCTAGACTCAGGATCGAATTCGGGGAGATCGATGAATTCAATCATCCGGCGCGGGGTCGCCGCTGGTCTGACCGTCGCGGCCTGCGCCCTGATCGCCGGCTGCGACGATTCCTATCTCGACCAAAGCAACGCGCGGTCCCAGCAGCCCATCTCGGCCGCGACGCTCGCCGAGATGGACAAGCTCGACACCACGCCGTCCGCGCCGACGCTCATCCGCACCTACAAGAAGGAAGCCGAGCTCGAGATCTGGAAGAAGAAGTCGAGCGGCGAGTATGCGCTGCTCAAGACCTACCCGATGTGCCGCTGGTCGGGGCAGCTCGGGCCGAAGAAGCGCGAAGGCGACATGCAGGTGCCGGAGGGCTTCTATACGATCGCGCCCGGGCAGATGAACCCGACCTCCCATTATTATCTGTCCTTCAACGTCGGCTATCCCAACGCCTACGATCGGGCTTACGGACGCACCGGCGGCAACGTCATGGTGCATGGCGTATGCTCGTCGGCCGGCTGCTTCTCGATGACCGACGAGCAGGTCGCCGACATCTATGCGATCGCCCGCGAATCCTTCGCCGGCGGCCAGCGCGAAATCCAGCTCCAGTCCTATCCGTTCCACATGACGGCGCAGAACCTGGCCAAGTTCCGGCTCGATCCCAACATCGCTTTCTGGAAAGACCTCAAGAACGGCTCCGACCATTTCGAGGTCACCAAGTCTGAACCATCGGTCACGGTCTGCGGCAAGCGCTACGTGTTCGACGCGACGCCGAAGGGCGACGTCTCCGCGAGTGAGCCCTGCCCGGCGCTCATGCGCGACGAAAACGTCGAGGCGCTGGTCGCGGAGAAGGAGCAGAACGACGACGCCAAGGTCGCCGATCTGGTCGCCTCGGGCGTCAAGCCGATCCGCCTCGTCTATGCCGACGGCGGCCAGAATGCGGTCTTCGCCGGCTACAAGGACTCGAGCGACCCGGACGCGCTCGCGACTGGCCCGCAGGAGATCGTCCTCAGCGATTCCAAACCCACGCCGGCCGCCGTCAAGATCGCCGCCGCCGAAGCCGCCAAGCGCCGGGTCGCGAGCGCCGCGCCGCCGGCGGTCGAAGCCTCCGCGACCGAGCTGGCAGCGCCCGCCCCTCCGGTCGCCCCGGCCCCAAGCCAGGCGTCGGGCGGCGTCCTCGGCGGGATTACCGGCGGGGCGCAGAGCGTCAAGAACTGGCTGCATATCGGCGGCGGCGGCCAGCAGTCCGCGCCGCTCGCGCCCGTGGAAGCCAGCGCCGGCGACGAGCCGCCTTCCTCCGGAGCGCCGCTGCCGCCGCGCCGCGATGGAGCCGCTTCGGACGGCGAGAAGAGCGTGAAGGTGGCGGCGCTGCATACGCCGCCGACGCCGCCGGCGAGGCCGAACGTCGCGGACCCGGCGACCGACGACACGGATTCGCCGAAGGCGCCGGCGCAGTAACCGGGCCTATTCCCCCCGGCCCACGTCGCGAATCGCTCCGATCCGCCCGGAGAGGCGGGACATAAGCCGAGCCGCCTCTTCAGGATCGGCAAGCGCGCGCGTTGGCACGACGATTGGCGATCCCTCGCGCATCCATACGTAAATGAGCCCCCCCGCGTCTTCGGCCTCGTCACAGTCGGCGTAGCAGAGCCGCTGTATTCGCCCGTCGACATCAAGCCAGACCGCGTCGTTGTCGAACGTCGCCGTCACCGCGCTTGCGGACCGAAGCTCGGCAATGGTCCCACTACCTTCGCGACGGGCGCGGCGGACCCGCCAGTGATTGGCCAGGCGCTGAATCATGAAGGCCGCGGCGGCGAGGATGATCGTCGCCTCGCCTGTCCGGCGGCTGATAAGGCCGGTCAGCGCCAACACCGCGGCGAAGGCGAGTACGAGCGCGAAGGCGGTCAGCGGCGCGAGATGCCGAGCCAATAATCCGCCCCTGAGAACCAGGCGCAGTCCCGCCCGAGCCGCGGCGGCTTCGGCTTCGGCGGGGGACAGCGTGAACGCGTACGGGCCGAACGATATGGAGCGGCTGTCTACCGTCACGGCTCGCCCGGAGCCTTGGCGACGAGCGCGAGCGCGTGCAAGCCGTCGGCGAATTCCGCCGTCAGGAGGTCGTAAACCAGTCGATGCCGCTCGACCCGGCTGCGGCGCTCGAATCGCGCCGACACGATCCGGACCCGATAATGCGTGCCCCCGCCCTCGCGCGCCCCCGCATGTCCCGCATGATGGTCGGACTCGTCGACGACATCGAGCGCTATCGGATCGAGCGCTTCTGTCAAACGAGCGACAATTCTCTGCTCCATGATCACATCGCGCACTCCCGTTAAGCCATTCTCGACCCCACATGTCTTAGCAAAGGACGCGCTCTTCCGCCTCTCGCGGGATTGTTTGGGGCTTGCTCCATAGCGGCGGCGGTCATAAAGGTCATGGCATGGATTTGAATTCTCGCCTGTTCGACCGGATCCGGGTGAAGCCTGCCGAACGCGCGCCGGAAAAGGCGCCGGCGACGCCTTGCTCGTTTCCAGGCTGCGCGGCCGAGGGCGTCTTTCGGGCGCCCAAGGGCCGCGAGCGCGAAGGCGAATACTTCAGCTTCTGCCGCGATCATGTGCGGGAATATAACGCCTCCTACGATTACTTCCGCGGCATGGACGATGCCTCGATGGCGAAATTTCGCCAAGCCGACGCAGTCGGCCACCGACCGACCTGGAAGCTCGGCGCCCGTGCGGCCCCGGCCGGCCAACAGGTCGACGAGTCCGTTTTTGCCGAGGCGCGAGCGGCGCGGCGGCGCGGAGCGCGCGGCAAGGCGCCGCAGCACGAGCCGCCGCGATACAACTACAACGCCTTGGCGATCAAGGCTTTGCTGACGCTTGACCTCGACGGCGACGCTACTCAGGCGAAGATCAAGGCCCGATACAAGGATCTGGTGAAGCGCCATCATCCGGACGCCAACGGCGGCGATCGTTCGTCGGAAGACAAATTGCGCGAGATCATTCAGGCGTACAACTACCTCCGCGCCAACAAGCTCGTCTGATCCGGCCGCCGGGCGCAAGAAGCGGGTCGCCGAACCGGGGGACGAGGCAGGACCCGTCGCCATCGCGGCGAGTCGGCAATGGCGAGAGGATGCTCAAGGGATCGAGGCGCCGGATGGCCCGGCGCGGGGCGGCGTTTTTGCGCGCGCCCGGAATTCGAGTATGAGAATGACGCTCTTTCCGCCCCGCGGGAGAGCGTGGAGGACCAATGAATTCGATACATACCCTGGTGGAATCCGAAGCCGCGCCCGGTCTGCCCGACACGCGGGTATCGGTACGCAAACTGTTCGGCATCGATTCCGATATGGAGGCGCCCGCTTATTCGGAAGCCGGCGAACACGTGCCGGATCTCGATCCGGACTATCTGTTCGACCGCGACACAACGCTCGCGATCCTCGCTGGCTTTGCCTACAACCGGCGGGTGATGATCACCGGCTATCACGGCACCGGCAAGTCGACTCACATCGAGCAGACCGCCGCGCGCCTCAACTGGCCCTGCGTGCGCATCAACCTCGACAGCCACGTCTCGCGCATTGACCTGGTCGGCAAGGACGCGATCGTGCTCAAGGACGGCAAGCAGGTGACTGAATTTCGCGACGGCATGCTGCCGTGGGCGATCCAGCACAATATCGCTCTGTGTTTCGACGAATATGACGCCGGCCGCCCTGACGTGATGTTCGTCATCCAGCGGGTGCTAGAGGTTTCGGGCCGCCTGACCCTGCTCGACCAGCGGCGGGTCATTCGTCCCCATCCAGCCTTCCGGCTGTTCGCCACTGCAAACACGGTCGGCCTTGGCGACACGTCGGGGCTCTATCACGGCACGCAGCAGATCAATCAGGGCCAGATGGATCGATGGTCGATCGTCGCCACCCTGAACTACCTGCCGCACGACAAGGAGGTCGACATCGTCCTCGCCAAGTCGCCGGCGCATCGGGCGCGCAAGGACGGACGGGACACCATCAACAAGATGGTGCGGGTGGCGGACCTGACCCGGAACGCTTTCATCAACGGGGATCTGTCGACCGTTATGAGCCCGCGCACTGTCATCACCTGGGCCGAGAACGCAGAAATCTTCAAGGACGTCGGCTTCGCCTTCCGCCTGACCTTCCTCAACAAATGCGACGAGCTCGAGCGGACACTGGTGGCAGAGTTCTACCAGCGCTGCTTCGGGCAGGAACTGCCGGAGAGCGCGCTGAACGTCGCGCTGAGTTGAGCCGCGCGCGATGAGGTTTCTGGCCATCTCCGGAAGCCTGCGCCGAACCTCCACCAACACCGCGGCTCTTGAGGCGCTGGCGCGGCTCGCGCCCGAGGGCGTCAAGGTGCTCGTCTACCGCGAGCTCGCCACGCTGCCGCCGTTCAACCCCGACGATGATATCGAGGACAGGCCGAAACCCCAACCGGTCGAGACCCTGCGCGCGCTTGTCGACGCGAGCGACGCGCTCATCATCGCCGCCCCAGAATACGCCCATGGCGTGCCTGGCGCGCTGAAGAACGCGCTCGACTGGCTGGTCGCGAGCGAGACCTTCGCCGGCAAACCGGTCGCGCTCGTCAATGCGTCCCCACGAGCCTTCCACGCCCAGGCGTCGCTGCGCGAGACCCTATCGACAATGGCCGCAAGACTTGTCCCGGAGGCCTTCGCAGAGCTCTCGCTCGCGGGGAAGAAGGCGACGGCCGAAGAGATCCTGGCTGATCCGGCGGGCGCGCGAAGGCTCAAGGACGCCATCGAGGTTCTGGCCAAGACGGTTCAGCAAGCCTGACGTCCGCCATTGCGCCTCCCCGCTCTTTGCGTCACATGACCCGCATGACTCATGACCTTGTCCTCATCGTCGACTTCGGCTCGCAGGTTACGCAGCTGATAGCCCGGCGCGTGCGCGAGGCCGGCGTCTACTGCGAAATCCATCCATATTCGAAGGCCGGCAAAGCGTTCGCACGGCTCAATCCCAAAGCGGTGATTTTGTCGGGCGGCCCTGCGTCGGTTCCAGAGCCGGGCAGCCCGCGCGCGCCGTCGGAGATATTCAGGAGCGGGGTCCCCATCCTGGCCATCTGCTACGGCCAGCAGACCCTATGCGAGCAACTCGGCGGCAAGGTCGAGGGCGGCCACGCTGCGGAATTCGGCCGTGCGGAGGTCGAAATCCTCGCTCCCTCTGCTCTCTTCGATGGCGTCTGGGACAAGGGCGCCCGCTATCCAGTGTGGATGAGCCACGGCGACCGCGTGACCCGGCTGCCCGAGGGATTCCGCGTCTATGCGGTCTCGGAAAATGCGCCCTACGCGGTCGCCGCCGACGAAACGCGCCGCTACTACACGACGATGTTCCACCCCGAGGTGGTCCATACTCCGGACGGCGCCAAGCTCATCGCCAACTTCCTCCATAAGATCGCCGGCATCAGGGGCGACTGGACGATGGCCGCCTTCCGCGCCGAGGAGATTGAACGCATCCGCGCCAAGGTCGGACGAGCGCGGGTCATCTGCGGCCTTTCGGGCGGGGTCGACTCGGCGGTCGCAGCGGTCTTGATCCACGAGGCGATCGGAGATCAGCTGACCTGCGTTTTCGTCGATCATGGCCTCCTCAGGCAGGGCGAGGCGGACGAGGTGGTCAGCCTCTTTCGCGGCCACTTCAACATCCCGCTTGTCCATGTCGACGCGGCGGCCGACTTCCTGCGGGCGCTCGCCGGCGTCGAGGAGCCTGAAGCCAAGCGCAAGACGATCGGCAAGCTTTTCATCGACGTCTTCGACGCCGAAGCGCGGCGGATCGCGAGCGACGGTCGGGGGCCGGTCGAGTTTCTGGCCCAGGGCACCCTCTATCCCGACGTGATCGAGAGCGTATCGTTTTCGGGCGGCCCGTCGGCGACGATCAAGAGCCACCACAATGTCGGCGGCCTGCCCGATCGGATGCGAATGAAGCTCGTCGAGCCGTTGCGCGAATTGTTCAAGGACGAGGTCCGCGCGCTCGGCCGCGAGCTCGGTCTGCCGGAGGCGTTCGTCGGCCGTCACCCGTTTCCTGGCCCCGGCCTCGCTGTCCGCTGCCCGGGCGCCGTCACCCGCGAGAAGCTGGATGTCCTGCGCCAGGCCGACGCAATTTACCTCGACGAGATCCGCAAGGCCGGGCTCTACGATAAGATCTGGCAGGCGTTCGCGGTGCTGCTCCCGGTGCGCACGGTCGGCGTCATGGGCGACGGACGCACCTACGATCATGTCTGCGCGCTTCGCGCAGTGACCTCGGTCGATGGCATGACAGCGGACTTCTATCCGTTCGACATGGCCTTCCTCGGCCGCGCCGCAACCCGCATCATCAATGAGGTCAAGGGTGTCAACCGCGTCGTCTACGACGTGACCTCGAAGCCTCCCGGCACGATCGAGTGGGAATAATTCAAGCCCATCCGAGCGTATCCTACGGTATCCCACTCTTTCCACCAACCTGCTGAAATAGATACGAAATTTCCGATATTATTCGCGGACTATCGGTCCGCAGAGATTGCGTTTGTCGGATCGACTGACGGTGCGCGTTCTCATTGCCAAATACATTTTTCGCCGATACCGTCGCATTTCGACCGGCCCATGACGGTATTCCACTCTAACTAAGAGATTGAGATATCGTCATATTTCTCTGACAAGCGGGCCGAAATGCGGCTGACGGTATTTTGCCTGAGGAAGTGCAGATGCTCACGGATGCGGCGCTTAAGTCATTGAAACCAAAGGACACACCGTACAAGATCACTGACCGTGACGGTATGTATGTGCTTGTTAGCCCAAAGGGATCGGTGTCTTTCCGCCTGGACTATCGTCTCAATGGCCGGCGCGAAACCGTCACCTTCGGCAAGTACGGATCGACGGGCTTGTCTCTCGCGCGAGCCCGGGAGCTGTGCATTGACGCCAAGCGCGCGATCAAGGAGGGCCGTTCGCCGGCGATCGAGAAGCAACGCGCGAAGAGGCGGCTGCTGGAAGCGAAGAGCTTCGGCGAATTGGGAGAGAAGTGGCTAAAATCCGCGCCCATGGCCGACAGCACGCGAGCTATGCGCCGGACGATCTTCGAGCGCGAGCTCCTGCCGGTCTGGCGCAAGCGGCTTCTCACAGAGATTACGCCGGACGACATTCGAGCGCATTGCGGTACCATCGTTGAACGCGGTGCGCCAGCGACTGCGATCCATATCCGGGACATCGTGAAGCAGATCTACGGTTTTGCAATTCTGCATGGCGAGAAGGTTGCCAATCCTGCTGATGAAGTGGCCCCCTCGTCAATCGCCCACTTCCTCCCGAGAGACCGTTCGCTTTCGCCGACCGAAATCCGCATCATGCTCAAGCAGCTCGAGCACGTGGCAACGTTGCCTACTATCAGGCTGGGTCTACGCCTCTATCTTCTGACGATGGTCCGCAAGAGCGAGCTGCAGGACGCGACGTGGAACGAAGTGGATTTCGAGAACGCTGTCTGGACGATTCCGAAGGAGCGCATGAAGCGGACGAAGGCACATAACGTCTACCTCTCGAGACAGGTGCTCGACATCTTCATCGCTCTCAAGACCTGCGCGGGCAACTCTAGGTACGTCTTGCCGTCGCGCTACGATGCTGACGCGCCAATGTCCCGCGCCACCTTTAATCGTGTTACCTACCTCGTAGTGGAGCAGGCGAAGAAGGAGGGCCTTCCGCTCGAACCTTTCACCGTTCATGACCTGCGGAGGACGGGATCGACGCTATTAAACGAACTCGGCTTTAACAGCGATTGGATTGAGAAGTGCCTCGCCCACGAGGACGGACGATCCTCCCGGGGCGTCTACAATAAGGCCGAGTACGAAGCGCAGCGCCGGCATATGATGCAGGAGTGGTCAAACATTGTCGATGCCTGGGTCGCAGGTCGGAAGCACAATCCGGTCCTCATTCCGGGGTCGGTGCCGCTGCTCGAACTCGACCCCGCGCTTTGACCGGCCGAAAGCGCGCTGACGTCGGGATGTTGTGCGCGGATAACTGGCGTTGATCGGCGCGATGCAAGCCAAGCTTCCACTTCCGCAAATCCCACACGACGCACCGTGGCGACAGAGCGAAGCGCTGTAGGGAAATCTCCACGCTGCTCCATCTCGTAGATCGTGCTATCGGCGAGCGGGACCATTTCGCGCAGCTGATGACGCCGGATGCTTTTCTTGATCGCAGTCTCATGCAGGGGGGCCATCTAACGCTCCATCGATAGTTCTCAGCCGAGAAGGTCGATAGATGCCGAGAATTGGAAGGCTCTCCGGTCGCCCGTAGCACCACGTCGCACGTTTGAAGAATCGGCGGAAGCTGCAGTTCCGGTTGAAGGCCGCGCTGCTAGCAAAGTTCGACGAGATGATCGATCCGGCGGTCCATTGCCTCACCGGACCTCCGCGCCGAAGCCGCCGCCGCTGCAGCGCGAACTCCTTGGCGAGAAGCTGGCGATCGAGCCAGGTCGCGCCCCGCGCCGTTTCCTGCGCCTCGATGGCAGGTCGGACCGCACGGCGAGCGACAATTGCTTGCGGCCTTTGGCATCCTCATAGGCGCGGGTCTCGACGATGGCGCCGGGGGCGGCGTCGCCGGTCAGCTCCAGATCGGCGAAGGGATATGATGGGTTCGCCCGTCCAGGCCTTCGATGACGGCATAGGCCGTGCCTTTCAACTCGTCATGCAGACCGCGCTCGGCCAGCCGCCCCAGCATCGGATCGGCGGGCTTCGCCGTGAAGCGCAAAGCCCGAGAC
The DNA here is from genome assembly GCA_963806935.1 of uncultured Alphaproteobacteria bacterium. Taxonomy (GTDB): domain Bacteria; phylum Pseudomonadota; class Alphaproteobacteria; order Rhizobiales; family Beijerinckiaceae; genus Roseiarcus. Next base: position 1,175 of record CAWEAT010000037.1, on the reverse strand, counting down.
ATCCGGCTCGCGCCCGCGTCCGTCATGGCCCGGTGCATGGTCTTGATGATGTCGCCGCGGATGGAAAGATCGCGCAGGGTTTCCTCGACCTCGGGCTTGAGAGTCCATTGCCCCGGGCCGATCTGCTCGGCCAGGCCCAGCCGCTCCAACTTGGCGGCGCGCCCCACCATAAATAACGTAGCTCGCTGTCCTCGCTCGAGGCTCCGGGCCGCAGGTCCGCGACGCCGGCGCCTTCGTCCGCCGCTGCGCAAAGCACGGTCGAGACCGGTCCAGCGCTCGGCTTCCACTTCATTCTCCAGCGCAGCTGCGGATCTCATGTTCGCTGCGCGGACCCAGTTCCAGTGTGACGCGTTCGGAGGCGCGCGCCCGAAAGCCCCGGCTGATGTATTCCCGGCTGATGACCAGATCCTGGTCATCGTCGGTGCGGCCCCGGACCAGCACATGGATATGGGGATGGTCGGTGTTCCAGTGATCGACCGCGATCCAGTCGAGCTTGGTGCCGAGATCGCGTTCGGCGTCCTTCATCAATTCGCGGGTGAAAGCGCGCAGTCGTCCATGTCCTTGGCGTCCTCCGGCGAGACGATGAACCGGAAATGATGCCGGTCATCGGCGCAGCGTTCCGCGAAATCCTTCTCGTCGGCGGCGTCCGAGGTGGCGTCGAACATGTGCTCCTGCGCCGTCTCGCGTGACGCCTTCGCGCCTCAGATAGGAAATGTGATTGGCCAGCGAGGCGGAGCGGAACGTGCCCTGTGGCGCACCACGCGCGCCTTGACCACCACGGCCGGCGAGGCGATCGCGAGGCGCAAGCGCCGTTGCCGCGCGCCGTCCCCGCCCAAAACTCGAGCCGCGGCCCTGCCGCGCGCCGCCGAATCGTTTGCCGCTATGGCCGGCTTTCTTGGCGGCGCGCATCACCTGGCCGACAAAGCTCTTATCTTGTGCGCACCCTTGTTGCCGTCGCGGATGCGGCCCGGGCACGGATTGAAGTCATCGTCGCGCATCGTCATGGCCGGGAGCGCTTGCGCCGATCGCGAGGGATGGCGCTCGGGGCGTTGAAATCGTTGGCGTTTCGGGCGAAAGCGCCAGCAGGTCGGACTGGCTGGAATGTCGAAAATCTCCAATCCAACCAACCACATGCGCCCTGCCAGAGGCGGCGCTTTTATCTTGCCGTCCATGGT
>CAWEAT010000036.1:0-52450 GCA_963806935.1 uncultured Alphaproteobacteria bacterium | reverse complement strand
GTTGGGAATAGAGAAATCCCTCGCGCAGGCCGAGAGCGGAAAAGACGACACGTTCCGGAGCCAGATGTTTCAAGAGGCGGTCGAGCGCCAACGCCGCCGCCGGCAATGTCCGCGCCCGCCGTTCCGTCACGCCCGGGTTCGCCGCAAGCTTCGCCGGCGAAAGCCGGGAGACCGCGCGAGCGAATTCGCGCGCCTCGACGGCGCCGAGCGTATAGCCGTGAACGACTTTCACGGGCGCGCCGACGGCCTCCATGTGGGCCTTGGCAAGCGCGCGCCAGCCGCCCCCGACCGGATAGAACACTGGCCGCGCCAGCTCGCGCGGCAGACTTCGGCGCAGGATCTCGTCGATCTCGCGCTTCGCTGCGGACAGTCCGCCCCGTAGCATGGCCTCAACCGGCAGAGCGCCGAGCGGTAGACTGACCCAGCGCTCTCCCACCTGGTCGTCAATTGCTTCTGCGACTTCAAGGCGCCTCCGCCCATGTCGCCGACCGACCCGATCGGACGGAAGAACCCGGAAATCACGCCCAGGGTCGAGTATCGCGCCTCTTCGGCCCCGGCGAGGATACGTACCTTGAGGCCGCACTCCGCCTCGATCGCCGCGGCGAGCTTCGGCCCGTTGGCGGCGCGACGCATGGCCTCGGTCGCCACGGCATCAATTCGACTAACCCCCATCGCATCGGCAATGGCGCGAAAGCGCCCCACGGCCTGAACGGCGCGGCGAAAGCCATCCGGCGCGATGACGCCAGTCTCGGCCAGTCCTTCCGCGAGGCGCAGAAGGGATTTTTCGTTGAAGCGAGGCATCGGCCCGGCCGAGCTGGTCATAGACCAGAAGGCGGACCGAGTTGGAGCCGAGGTCGACGATCGCATAGGGCGGCCGGTCGGCGCGCGTGGCGCGCTGGGGATCGAGATCAAGCGGCCGCGGCGCCCCTACAACCCTTTGAGCGCGTCGCTTGGCCATCGCGTTTCCTCCCCCCCGAGCCTATCACAGGCGAAGGCGAGGAACGCGGCGCCATCGTTCGCGCTTCCCCCAGGCTCGTTTTTGCGCCTACACCGCCCGCTGCAGGAACAGGTGGCGCTCCCGCCATTCCTCCGATCCCGCGCTGGGCGAAGCGCCCAGCATCATCGCCGGCGCGCCGGCGCTGCGGTAGGATGGCCAGTGCGGCAGGCCAGGGCCGTTCGGGTTCCCACCTCTGACGAAGTTGATCCAGTAGCTGGAGGCGAGCCCGGCCAGCTCCCGGTCGGCGTCGTCGATCAACCAAGGAAAGGCCGCGAGATTGTCGAACACGTAGGAGATTTCGCCGGCGTGGAAGGCGCCTGCTTCGCCGCTCGCGCGCTCGCCAAACCAACCCTCCGGAGTAAGCGGCGCGCGGTCGAAGCGGAAGCGGAAAATGTCGGCGCGCCCGCTTCGCTTCTGCGCCTCGATCCAGGCCCAGGTCGGGTGGATAATCGCGAGGTCGCCTCCAAGCGCGGCCGCCGACGCGGCGTCAGCCTCCGCCGAGCCGCCGGAGTAAAGCCTCAACGCCTCTTCCGTCCGTCCGCCAAAAATCTCGCGCGCCAGATCCGCATGGGCGCGATTGGCGTTCTGACCCTGCTTGAGGGTGAAGTTGAAGCCCTCGTCCTTGTTCCAGCCCGCCATGAGCGGCACATCGCTCTGGTCGCCGGCGCCGAAGATCGCGGCCGGCGGGCGGGGCAGAAACCATCCGTCGACGATCGGCCTGAAGCCCTCACCTGACGCGGCGGCGAGGATCGCCTCAGAAGGCAGCGCGCGCAGCTCGGCCAGCGACCTCGCCCCTGCCTTGCGCATGAACAGGACCCCTGCGGCCTCGGCTTGGGCGAGCGAAGCGGGCGCGCGCCCAGGCGAGGCGAATAACGCTCCGCTCTCGCCGATGACTCCTGCGAACAATCCCTTGGCGAGCGGCGAGGCCATGAGAGCGCTCGCCGCGATTGACCCGGCCGATTCCCCCGCTATCGTGACCTTGGCCGGGTCGCCGCCGAAGGCTGCGATGTTGCGCTTCACCCAGCCAAGCGCCGCAACAAGATCGAGAAACCCATAGTTGCCTGAAGCGCCGTGACCCAATTCAGCGGTGAGCTCGGGATGGGCGAGAAAGCCCAGCGCATTCAGTCGATGGTTGAGCGTGACGACGATGATGCCGCGCGCGGCGAGATGAGCGCCGTCGTAGCGCGGCTCGGCCCCCGAGCCGGCGACAAATCCACCGCCGTGAATCCAGACCATCGTCGACAATCCGGCGCCTTCGCCAGGCGCGCCTGGCGTCCACACGTTGAGATAGAGGCAATCCTCGGAGACGCCGGCCGCGAACGGATCAATGTCGTCCCAGACGACGCCCTGCAGCGAATTCGGACCGAAGGTATCGGTGGGGCGCACGCCGGTCCACGCGGGAACCAGTTCGGGTGGCCGCCAGCGCAACGGCCCAAGCGGCGGCGCGGCATAAGGAATGCCCTTGTAGACGCGAACGCCGCGGGCGTCGGGATCGGGAACTGCGAGCGCGCCGCCCTCGATCGAAAGAATCTTCGGCTTCATTCGCTGTCTCCAGACGCCGGCTCTACTGGCTTCATCGCCTTCCGGCGCATCGGCATTTCGTCGAGTCCGGCGAAGCGCGCTTCCGCACCGAGCGCCTCCTCGATCCGGAGCGCCTCGTTCCACTTCGCCATCCGCTCGGAACGCGCGAACGAGCCCACCTTGAGTTGGCCGGCGCCCCAGCCGACCGCGAGATGAACGATCGATGTGTCCTCGGTCTCGCCCGAACGCGCGGAGACGATCGTCCGAAGCCGAGCGGCGCGCTTCGTCGCATGCGGCCGCGGCTTCGCTGACCGTGCCGGCCTGATTGACCTTGATCAGAACCGCGTTGACGCTGCCTCTACGCGCCGCCTCGCGCACCCGCTCCGCGCTCGGTGACGAGATAGTCGTCGCCGATCACCTGAATTCGCGTCGCCGACGGCGGCGGTGAAACGCTCGAACCCTTCATCATCGTCCTCGGCGAACGGGTCTTCGATCGACAGGATCGGATAGCGCGCGCACCAGCCGAGGAGCATTTCGGCCATTGCGTCGCGGTCGAGCTCGCGCCGTTCGAGGCCAAGGCGATACCGACCGCCCTGGCCGAATTCCGACGCGGCGACGTCGAGCGAAATCGCGACGTCCTCGCCTGGCGCGAACCCGGCGCGCTCGATCGCCCGCATCAGCGTCTCGAGCGCCTCCTCGTTGGTCGAAAACGCCGGCCACCAGCCGCCCTCGTCGGCGACGCCGCGCAGCAGGCCGCGCTCGGCCATGATCGCGCCGGCGGCGTGGTAGACCTCCGCCGTCACCGCGAGGGCCTCGGCGAAGGTTTTGGCCCGCGGGGCGACGACCATGAAGTCCTGGACGTCGGTGCGCCGTCCGGCATGGGCGCCGCCGCCGAAGATCTGGATTTCGCGGCAGCGGAACGATCGCCGGGCGGTCGCCAAGGCAATGACGCCAGAGCGGCAGGCCGCGGCTGGCGGCCGCCGCGTGGAGAGCCGCCAACGACACCGCGGTCAGCGCGTTTCCGCCGAGCCTCGCCTTGTTCGGGGTGCCGTCGAGGGCGATGAGCGCGGCGTCGATCGCGCCCTGATCGAACGCGTCGAGGCCGGCGAGAGCAGGGGCGATCTCAGTCCGAATCCCGTCGAGCGCATCCTGCACGTCGAGGCCGCCGAGGCGCTTTCCGCCATCGCGCTTGTCGACCGCCTCGCGCGCGCCGCGCGACGCGCCGGCCGGCGCTATTCCCCGCCCCACCGCGCCGTCGCTCAACGCGACTTCCGCTTCGACGGTCGGGCGGCCGCGCGAGTCCCAGATGCGCCGGGCGACGAAGCGATCGGATGACGGGTTTGCTCATCGCGCGCGAACCCAGGCTTCGGCGACGTCGATCAGGCGGCGCGGCGGATCGGCGATCAGCGGCGCGGCGGCGCGGCGGACGGCTGCGCGCTCGCTCTCAAGGGTGAGGTATTCGACCGGCGACTTGCCGTCGATCCTGGCGAGGAACAGCGCCGGCAGCAGCGCGGCGGCGCGCGCTTCGAGGCCGTCGACGCTCTCCCAATCGACGCCAGCGAGATAAGCCTGCGCCAGCGCCGAGAACGCTGCGCCGTAAAGCGTTCTGTCCGCACCCTCGCGCGCCCCCTTGAGCAGGAGATGGTTGAGGCAAAAGGCGAGATCGAAGGCGGGATCGCCGAACCAGGCGCATTCGGCGTCGAGGAACACGGGTCCGAGCGGACCTCTCAGGATATTTTTCGGGCTGACGTCGCCGTGAACCAACGCACGTTTCGTCGAAAGCGTCGTGCGGGCGAGGTCATCGAATCGCGAGGCAAGCTCAGGGTGGGCGCGACCAGTCGCGCGGAGATAGGGCTCGATGCGGATCGCCTCGAACGTGCCGTCGTTGGCGAATTCTCCGGGAATACCAGGATCGGCCGCGCTCTGGGCGTGGATGATGGCGAGGTCGCGCCCAACAGCGGCGGCAAAATACGGTTCTGCACGGCCAGCGAGGAGCTCCGTCTTCCACAGCGCGATGATCCTCGGGCGCCAGGTAGTCCATTGCGAACAGGCCGGCCTTCCGGTCCTCGCCGAGGATCCGCGGAACGGCGCGCGGAAGCCAGCGCGCCACGGCGCGCATCCACGCCGCCTCCGCCGCGTTTCGCTCGACCGGGGCTTCCCATAGAGCCGCAACCTTTAGCCTCGGCAAGGCCCGCTTGACGCAGAAACGCCGCGCGCCTGCCTCGACGACAAAGATGTCGGATGAGACGCCTCCGGTCAGCGGCCTGAGGCAAGCTTGCTCGTCGGCTTTCAGGAGGCCCATGCGGCGCAGGGCCGCGACGAGATCGGCGGCAGGCGCAAACGCATGGTCTTGCTCGCTCAGGTCGTCGGCGCCCACATAAGCCTCAATAGGTGGCGCGGCCGCCCGAGAGGTCGAAAACGGCGCCGGTCGAGAACGAGCACTCGCGGCTCGCGAGCCATGCGATCAGCGCCGCGGCTTCTTCGACCGTGCCGAAGCGCTCCATCGGGATTTTCGAGCGCATGTAGGCGATGTGCGCCGCCGACGCCTGGACGAGGATCGGGGTGTCGATCGTCGCCGGTGTGACGGCGTTGACGGTGATCCCGTCCTTCACCAGCTCCTTGCCGAGCGACTTGGTGAGCCCGATGACCGCGGCCTTGGCGGCGCTGTAGGCCGATGCGTTGGGGTTGCCCTCCTTGCCCGCGATCGAGGAGATGTTGACGATGCGGCCATAGCCGCGCGCTTTCATCCGGCGGGCGACGTAGCGATTGCAATAGAAGAGGCCGTGGACGTCGATGTCGAACACCCGCTTCCATTCCTCGATCGGATAGTCGATCACCGGCGCATTCAGCCCCGCCACTCCGGCCGAGCAGACGAGCGCGTCGATCTGGCCCATCGCCGTGTGGCTTGCCTCGGTCGCGCGCTCGACGTCGGCCGGATCGACGACGTCAACGCGCTCGGCCCGGCTCTTGTCGCCGAGTTCGGCGGTTGCCGCCTTCAGCCGCGCCGGATCATTGTCCCATAGCGTCACCCGCCCCCCCTCGGCTATGAATCGGCGGGCGAACGTCAGGCCGATGCCCGACGCCCCGCCGGTCACCACCGCGGTCATTCCCTCAAAGCGTTTCGCGTCCGTCACTGTTTGACCTCCCTGATGCGGCTCTCGGCCGCTCCTCAACCGGAAACAAGCATCTCGCCGCCGTCGACCCGAAGGAGCTGCCCGCTGATATGTTTGCTCCTCGGTCCGGCGAGAAAGGCGACCGCGTCGGCCATCTCCTCCCAGCCGGGCCGCGCTTTATCGCCGGATGGCCAGCGAATCCTGTCCGGATATCTGATCTTCAATGCCTTGGATGCCATGCGGCGTCAAACGCCGCAGCGCAATTCGCATCAATCAACGAAGTCAGGCGCCGCTTGGATTCGCAATCGATTCGAAGCGCGGCAACCGGCGCTGAAATGGCATGCGATCTCCGGCCGCCGTCGATTCATAAGAGGAGGTCCTGCTTGCAAGGATCCTCGGCTTGCGCACGCGTCGATGCGCCCGGATTGTCCCGTTGTCAGCGCGGCGCGCCAAGACACCACCGCCATCGCTCCGGAAAGCATGAGCGCCACGACCGCCGCGAGCCACGGCATCCTTGAGCTCAGATGCCGATCAGCGGCTGAATAAGGCGGCCCACCCAGCCGTTCAGCCTGAGCCTTCCCTCGATCGCAGCCAGGCACACGCATTCGCCGTCCCGATCGACGACCGGCTGGTGATTGACCTCTTCATCCATCTCCATGCAATCACCGGCTCGATACTGCCCCAGCGCGTCGCTGAACGAACCCGTCAGCACCTGGGTATATTCAGTGCCGGTATGGCCGTGGTGGGGGACTGGCTGCCCGGCTGCGACCTTCAGCATGATGACATTGGCGTCGGGCGATTCCGGCAGCGTCAACCGTCGCCACCGGAACCCTGGACGCACCAAGCGCCACGGACCGAGGTTGTAGGCGTTGAGCGGAGGCGGCAAGTCCGGGTGAATCACGCGCGGCGCAGGCTCGGAATGCGGAACGGCCTCATCGAGGCGCCTCAGCGCATGCGCAAGGGCGTCCGGGCTCAGGTGCGCCGGCGGCGCCGCGTCCAGCATCGCTCCGAGAACCGCCTCGAACGATCGCAGCGCCGCGCGGCATTGCGGGCATCCGGAGAGGTGCGTCGCGACGACAAGCTGCGGTCCGGCGCTCAGCGTTCCGGCGGCCACGCGCGCCAAAGTCAAGTCGGAGGGGTGGTGGGTGATCACCGTTCCCGCTCCAGGATGGCGCGAATCTTCGCCATGGCGAGGCGGGTGCGCGACTTGACGGTCCCTAGCGGAAGGGAAAGCTCCCTGGCGATCTCCGCATGCGGCTTCTCGGCAAAGAACGACAGCCGCAGCACGGTCGCCTGCTCCGGCGAAAGCGTCGCCATCGCGCTGCGCACTCGCGCGTCCCGCTCGCTTGCAAGCGCAATATCCTCGACCGAAATCTCCAGCTGCGCCGGCAGCTCCCTCATTGCAGCGATCCCTGCGCTTGTCCGCGACATCTTACGCGCGAGATCAACGCGCAGATTGCGGGCAATAGTGAACACCCACGTGCTCGCCCCAGCCTGGGCGGGATCGTAGAGGGCGGCTTTTCTCCAGACGATCACCATGGTTTCCTGTGAGATCTCCTCGGCTTCCGCGGCGTTCAGACCGCTTCGTTCCATGAACGAAGCGATTCGCGGGGCGAAATGCTGGAACAGCCGACCAAAGGCTCCGCGGTCCTGCTGCTCGGCGACGGCTTTCAGCCATTGCTTCATGTCGTCGGCAGACGGCGCGGGCGCATGCATAGCGTCCGACCTATTCCGCAAAGGTCGCGGGGGCGCAAGAGCGCAAGTCACGCACACATCCTTCGATCGACCCGTCTCGTACGCGCGACTCTTTGAAATGGATCACTGTTGATCCGAGCGCCACGGCGTGACGTATCCCTCCGAGAGTGGAGGGTAATATTGAGTTCGCATCGATCCGGCCGTCTCCGGGTCGCCGTCGTTGGCGGCGGCGTTTCGGGGCTCAGCGCAGCGTGGCTTCTTGCCAAAACTTGCGATGTGACCCTCTACGAAGCGGGAAGGCGGCTCGGCGGTCATTCCGATACGTTCAATTGGGACGGCGCGCCGGTCGATTGCGGCTTCATTGTCTATAACGAGCGCACGTATCCGAACCTTACAGCCCTTTTCGCTCACCTTCGCATAAAGACCCGCGAAAGCGAGATGTCGTTTGCGGCGTCGATCGACGATGGCGCGATCGAATATTCGGCCGCCGGCTTGCGCGGCCTCGTTGCGCAGCGCGCCAACCTGTTGCGGCCGCGCTACTGGTCGATGCTGAGCGACATCCTGCGATTCTTCCGGGAGGCGCGCAAAGACGTCGGCCGCGAGGATCTCGGATCGCTCGAGACCTATCTCGATCAGCGTGGCTATGGCGCGCCATTTCGCGATCACTACCTTTACCCGATGGCGGCGGCGGTCTGGTCCACGCCGGCGATGCGGGTCGGCGAATATCCAGCCGAGGCGTTCATTCGCTTTAGCCTCAATCACGGCCTGCTCGATCTGATCGACCGCCCGGCCTGGCGAACCGTGATCGGCGGTAGCCGCGTCTATGTCTCGGCGCTGGCGGAACAGCTGGGGCGCGCGCTGACCGGGCGCGCCGCCGTCCGGGTGAAGCGGACGGAAGAAGGCCTCGACGTCACCGATGTGACCGGCGAGACCCAGCGTTTCGACCGGCTGGTCCTGGCGACGCATGCCGACGAGGCGTTGCGGCTGATCGACGGGCCAACCCGCTCGGAGCGCGACCTATTGGGCGCGTTCCGGTATGTCCGCAACGACGCGACGCTTCACACCGATTGGCGAGCTATGCCGCGCCGGCGCGCGGCCTGGTCGAGTTGGAACTATATTGCCAGGGGGCGCGGGGATGGACGGTCATTGTCGGTCACCTATTGGATGAACAACCTCCAGAGCCTGCCGGGCCGCCCGCCTGTATTCCTCTCGCTCAACCCGTTGGTAAAGATTCCCGATTCGCGGGTCCTTCGCCGGATGCAGTTCGAGCATCCGATATTCACCGACGCGACGATCGCCGCCCAGAAGCGGTTGTGGTCTCTTCAGGGCGTCGGCGACATCTGGTTTTGCGGCGCCTATTTCGGCTTCGGGTTTCATGAAGACGGACTTCAGGCAGGCCTTGCGGTGGCGGAGGAAATCGGCGGCGTAAGTCGCCCGTGGTCAGTCGAAGGCGAAAACGATCGGCTTCAGTTCGCCGCCGCTCGCCCCGCCGGCCGCGTCGCGATTGCGCCATGATCGAGCCCGGACTCTACGTCGGCTCGGTGATGCATCGCCGCTCGCGGCCGGTGCGGCGCCGGTTCGAGTATCGCGTCTTTTGGCTGATCCTCGACCTCGATCGCCTGCGGGAGACGGCGAGCGGACTCAGGCTCATGTCGCTCGAACGCTTCAACCTCCTGAGTTTCTACGCCCGCGATCACGCGGACGGTCGCGACGGATCCCTGCGAGACAAGATCGCTTCACTCGCGACGGCGGGCGGCTTCGCTGCCGACGGGCCGATGCTGCTCATGACGATGCCGCGGGTGTTGGGCTATGTATTCAACCCGATCAGCGTCTTTTTCTGTCACGACGCTCGCAATCGGATGACGGCGATCGTGTGGGAGGTGTCGAATACCTTTGGGGGGCGCCATTCGTATGTGATTGGCGTCGATGATCCCGAAACCTCTGTGCTGCGCCAGCGCTGCCGGAAGGAGCTTCATGTTTCGCCGTTCATCGGGATGGAGATCGACTATCATTTCCGCGTCGTTTGCCGCGGCGACCGATTGACCATCGGTATTGCCGATCACGATCGCGACGGCCTCTTGATGTCGGCAGCGATGACCGCGGTTTGCCGCCCGCTCACGGATCGAATGTTGCTCGCGGCTTTCGCCCGCGCGCCGTTCGAAACGGGGAAAGTAACGGCGGCCATTCACTGGGAGGCGCTGCGTCTATGGCTGAAAGGCGCGCGCTACCTGCCGGGGCCGCCTGGAGAGGAAAAGGCGATCGGCCGCCGTTCGGCCAGCCTGAGCCGGCGCCGCGCAAAAGTCCCGCCATGTTGAACCCAGCATCCGTCACTCTCGATTCGCGCCCGCGAAGCGCAGCCCGATGAAGGCGAAAAGCGACGCGGCCGAAAAGATGTTTACGTCAAGCAACCGTCCGAGCTGATCGGGAGGCAGCGGGTGGAGAGCCGAGCCGCCACTGAGGCGCATCGGCGATGAAGGCTGCAAAAATCAGCCCAATGAGGCCCCGCGCCCACCAGACCTCCTGCGGCCGGAAGGAGAGAGCAGCGAGCAAGCCGCAGGCGAAGAGGAAGAGTTCCGTCCCCGAACCTCGTCCGAACACCTTTGTCGCCAGCAGCGTGTCGGCCAATCCGATCGCCGGCGTCGCCGCGCGCGCCAAAAGCGGCGCGCGCCGGGCAAAGAAAGGCACGGCGGCATAAAGCGGGGCTGCGATCAGGGTTGTCAGCGAAGCTTCAATTCCCCCGCCGACGACCCACCAGATCGTGACGGGGTACAATGGCTTGTTGGCCAGGATCATCCACGCTACGGCAGCGCCCGCGGACGCGAGGGGATCGGCGGTTTGTCGCGCCGCGGTAGAGCTCCTCCTTAGGTCGAGGCCGTTGGTCACGCGAGCACCCGTCCGTCCGCCGTCGGTTCGGCGACGCCAATGAGCTGCGCGGCGTGCCAAGGGGGCGTTCTCGCATAGAATATTGGCGACGCCGCGCCGGAAGACATACGACGGGGCCCTGCCTGCGGATTTGCCGTGACCGAGCCTTGCGGGCCGGGCGCCATCGCGGGCATAATCGGCCGGCAGCTTGCGTAGAACCAAAACGGCGGCAGCGTCGTATGGAGAGGCGAGTTCGGCGCCCGCGCTTTATCAGCGAGTGAAAATACCTAAGGTCTAGCGATCATGACTCAGGTCGAGAATTCGAGCCTCGCCGGGGCCCGCCGAAAAAGCGCCGGCACTGAGCCGGGGGTGGGACCCGCGGACGCGGATATTGGCGCGTCTTGTCGAGGGCCTGCGCTACGGCTCGCTCAGCGTGACCCTGCCGACCGGGCAAAAGTTTGTTCGCGTGGGTGACGAACCCGGCCCCGAAGCGAGTGTGGTCGTGCACCGGTGGCGGGCGCTTCGGCGCCTAATCACCGGCGGCGACATCGGCTTTGCCCAGGCGTGGATCGACGGCGATTGCTCGAGCCTGGACTTGACGGCGCTCATCCGCCTTGCGGCGCGCAACCTCCACGGGCTCAGCGGCGCCGCCAAAGGTTCGCCCTTCTCGCGGTTGGCCTTCCGCATTCGGCATCTCTTGAACGACAACACCAGGCGCGGCAGCGCGCGCAACATCATCGCCCACTACGATCTCGGCAACGACTTTTTTCGGCTCTGGCTCGACGAAGGCATGGTCTACTCATCAGGTCTCTGGGACGGCTCGACGCCGACCCTCGAAGCCGCGCAATCGCGAAAGATCGAGCGCGTTCTCGACCTGCTCGATATCAGGGGGGGCGAGCGGATCCTTGAGATTGGTTGTGGCTGGGGGACATTGGCCGTGCGCTTGGCTAAAGCCGGCGCCGCCCACATTACCGGGTTGACCCTCTCGCCCGCCCAGCTCGAGTTCGCCCGCGACCTCGCCGCTGCTCGCGGCGCAGCATCGCAACTCGATTTTCGGCTGCAGGACTACCGGGACGTCGAGGGCCGCTACGATCGCATCGTCTCGATTGAAATGATCGAGGCGGTCGGCGAAGCGTGGTGGCCAACCTACTTCGACAAAATCGCGGACCGCCTCCAGCCTGGAGGACGAGCAGTCCTTCAGGCGATCACCATCGCGGAAGAGCATTTCGACGAATATCGCCGCACCGTTGATTTCATCCAGCGATTCATATTTCCCGGCGGCTGCCTACCGTCGAAGACCGTTCTCCATCAGCAGTTCGAGCGGGCCGGACTGCGTCTCGTGAAGCAAGAATCGTTCGGTCTTTCCTATGCGCGCACGCTTGCTGAATGGCGACGCCGTTTCCATGCTCGTTGGCCCGAGATCGCGGCGTTGCGATTCGACGATCGCTTTCGACGCCTGTGGGACTATTATTTTGGGTACTGCGCGGCGGGCTTTCTGGAGGGGGTGACGGATGTCGGACTTTACTGCGTCGAGCGCGCCCAATGAGCTTGGCCGCTCGCGCCTAGGTCGCTCCGCGGTGGGGCGCGCGCGACCTTGGGGGCCGGAGTCTTCGCAGGGGTGCTGGCGGCGCTCGTTACGGCGAGCACGGCGCTCGCCGGTCCGGCGTTTCTCGGCAATTGGGCCCGCGGCGACGGCAAAACCCATATCCGGGTCGAACCTTGCGGCGCGGCGTTTTGCGGGGTCAACACCTGGGTCAGCCAAGGAGATTCCGGCGAAAAGGTCGGCGACCGGCTCATCGCGCACGTCAAGCCGACAGGGGCCGCGCGCTGGTCGGGCAACGCCTTCGATCCGCAGCGCAATCGCCGCTACTCCATGCTGATTCTGGTCGCCAACCGTCGCATGACCACCGAAGGATGCGTATTCGGCGGCGTGATGTGCCAGAGCATGAGGTGGACCCGCCTCGGCCCAGCGCACTGAATCCCGGCCCCTCAAGGCGGGCCGGGGCGACGCCGTTCGCCAATTCCTTGTGTGGCTGCAGTCACTGCCAGGCCACGAACATCAACACCCCGGCTCCAACGATCGTCGCCATCGAAAGGAGGTAGGCCGCCTGGAGCGTGACGGTCTTCCAATAGAGCAGCCTGGACAGGAGCGCGCAGCGAGCCGGCAGGTCCTCCACTTCAAGCACCGGATCGGTGATGAATTCGAAATCCTCCGGCGTCGACTTGCGCCAGATCGGGAACCGCCTGCGTCCCGCGCGCGGAAACCGCGGATAGACGGATGCGAGAAGACAGAAAAAGATGACGACGAACGGCGCCAGCAACACCGGCACGTTCAGGTACCATGGGTAGTTGTCGCGAAACCCGAGGACCGTGCCCATCATGATCGCGACAAAGAGCACCGCGATGTTCGCTTTGATGTCGCTGAGGCGAATGGAATCGCCGTAGCCGGCGATCAGATTGCGCAACTGCGCCTCGCGGTCCCTGGCCATCAGAGGCCTCGCGACAGCGGCCGCGGCCCACGCCGCACCGGGGAAGACGAGACGGACGCGTGAAGCGAATGGATCATGGTCCGCCGCCCGCGCTCAAGCATACCACACGTACATCAGAATGAATATTGTCAAGACGATGCTCACCATCGAGACAATGAAGCTGATCCTGATGTAAAGCGTCTTCCACCACAGCAATTCCGACAGCACCGAGCACCGAAGTTTCAACTGCTCGACCTCGTCCTCCGCTTCGACGACATTGGCGAAATTGCTGAGCGTGGCGTTGCGGGAGACTATGAAATGCTTGGCGCCGCGCTTGGGATAACGCGGGATGAGCACGGCAAACAGGCACAGGTATACGATCAGAAAGGGCAGCATGACGAAGGGGATAGGCAGATATTTGGGAAAATGGGTGTAATTGCCCAGCACCGGACCCATCATGAAGGCGACGAACAGGATCGCGATGTTGGCCTTGAAATCGCTTGCCCGGATCGCATCGGTGTATCCGGCGATCAGGCCTCGATAGGCTTGAGCAGGATCGGCAGCGTTCTTATTCATCCGACAGTCGGACCCCACAAGCCTACCGGGGGACGGGCCGCCCGCGCCGATGCCGGGCCTCCCCGAAAGCCGAATTGGCGTCAACTCCGACGCCCTGTCAAGATCGGTTGAATTCCGGTTCGCGCCAGCGTGCTCTGGTCAACAAAACCGCGATCATGAAGCGCTCGCCGTCTTAGTGCCGAGCAGCGATCGCGCGGACGCGATTCGGTTTAAGTCGCTGGGAAATTTCGACCGGTCGAGGCGAGCACGTCCGGGATCAGAAGCCGAAGAACTCGCGGCGCAGCGCGTCTTCGTAAAGCTTCTTCTTGTGAATCACTTCCCTCTGCTTCTTGTTCTCGTGGAACCAGGCCGCCTCCCATTTGTCCAGCTCGGCGACGTCATGGTTGCCGGAGGCGAGCGCCTCTTCCTCGCGGATGGCCTGGACCCACTCGTCGACCGCAGCCTTGTAAGACGCCTGCAATTCGTCCAGTTCCTGCTGAAGGTCGGCTGAAATATCCGTCATGGGTGCTCCCTGCCCGCACCTAAGTAGCGCCGCTTTATGAACAATAGACGACACGGGAGAAGCCTTCCGCACCTCCACCTCTTCGGCCTGCACGCGCCAAGGTCAAGTATAAGGCCGGCGCGACGTTGCCGGTCAGTATTCCTGCTTTGTCGGTCGAAACAAGATCTCGTTAATGTCGACATCCTCCGGCTGGCTCATTGCGACATCACCATGCTCGCAAACGAGTCCGCAGGAATGGCGCTCTCGTAGACCTTGCGGACGCTTTCCGCCACGTCCGGCCCGGTGACGCTCTCGGGCAATTCGGAAGCGACCGCGCCCGGCGAGATAACGGTAGTACGGATGTTGTAAGGTTTGACCTCCTGCCTCAGCCCTTCCGAAATGACCCGCACCGCGGTTTTGGTCGCGGAATAGACGGTGCTTCCCGGCCGCACCTTGAGGCCGGCGACTGACGACACGTTTATGATGTGGCCGCTCATTTGGGCCTTCATGTGCGGCAGCGCGGCGCCGATTCCATAGAGAACGCCCTTGATGTTCACGTCGATCATGCGGTCCCAGTCGTCTGGCTCATGCCGTCGATCTCGATCGCCAGCCTGGCCTTCGCGCAATAGAAATCGAGCACATAAGGGCCGATCGGGTGCTGGCGGCGAAAGGTCGGCAATCCGGGTGCGCGCTGACGCAATCTGTTCCACAGTCGCGCCTCCGGTAACGAAAGCGCGCGCCGAAGGCGTCGTGCGTTAGCGATCGTTTCCGGCGACGCATCGGATGGCTAACCCCCTCCACCGCGCTTCGCGCGGTCCCCCTCCCCGCATTCGCGGGGGATTACGGGCGCGCGCCGAATTCTCCGCCCTGCGCTGCGGCGTAGTCCACGCTGGGCGAGATAGAGGCCGCTGGCGGGGGCCACCGGGCCGCAGCGGCTGCGGTCGGCGGCTTCGAGCGCGGCCTTGAGGCCGTCGCGGCTCGAGCGGCCGGCGCCGACCTCGACCAGCGAGCCGACCATCGAGCGCACCTGCCGGTGCAGGAACGAGAGCGCGCTCGCTTCGACGAGAACCTCATCGCCGTCGCGCGTGACATCGAGGCGGTCGAGGGTGCGGATCGGTGATTTCGCCTGGCACTGCGCGTCGCGAAAGGTGGAGAAATCGTGCTTGCCGACCAGCGCCTGCGCGGCGTCGTGCATCGCCGCGGCGTCGAGGCGAGGCTTCACCCGCCAGGCGCGGCCGCGATCGAGCGCGAGCGGCGCGCGGCGGTTGACGATGCGATAGAGTAATGGCGGGCGCTGGCGCTGCGCCTGGCGTCGAAATCGGCGTGCGCGCGCTCGGACTTGAGAACCGCGACCGGGTGGGGATGAAGCAGCGCGTTGAGCCCCTCGCCGAGGCGGAACGGGTCCCATCCGCGCTCGAGGTCAATATGGGCGACCTGGCCCAGCGCATGCACGCCGGCGTCGGTGCGCCCCGCGCCATGGGCGATCGCGCGCTCCGCGGTCATCGCGAACAACGCGTCCTCGAGCGCCTCCTGGACTGAAAGGCCGTTCTCCTGCCGCTGCCAGCCGACGAATGGCGCGCCGTCATATTCGAGGATGAGCCTGAAGCGCGGCATCCGGGCTGTTTACGCGGCGGGCAAACGCGCGGGAAGGCCCCGCGGTCAAAACAGGCTGAGCTGGGCGCTGGCGTCGTGCGCCTCGCGCGCGGGCTTCCGGAAGAGGTCGGTGCGCAGCGCCCGCGACGTCTCGCGATAGCCGAGGCGGCGCGCGGCCATCTCGAACCGGCGCCCGATCATCCAGGCGTAGGGGCCCGAGCCCGCCATGCGCCGGCCCCACTGGGCCTCGTAGTCCTTGCCCTCGCGCATCGACTGCATCAGCGAGACGGCGCGCTTGAGGCGGTCGGGATAGTGGACTTGCAGCCACTCGCGGAACATGTCGCGCAATTCGCCCGGAAGCCTGAGCACGACGTAGCTCCCCTCGCGCGCGCCGGCGGAATAGGCGCGGGTCAGGATCGTCTCGAGCTCCTCGTCGTTGATCGCCGGGATGATCGGCGCGGCCATGACGCCGGCCGGCACGCCGGCATCGTTGAGCGCCTCGATCGCCTCGAGCCTTTTCTGCGGCGTCGGCGCGCGCGGCTCCATCTGCCGCGCCAGCGCCCGATCGAGCGTCGTCACCGAGACGAACACCTTGACCAGGCCGTCGCGGGCCATCGGCGCGAGCAGGTCGAGGTCGCGCAGGATCAGGTTCGACTTGGTGACGATGGTGAGCGGGTGGCCGGCGCGGCTGAGGACCTCGATCAGGGACCGGGTGATGCGGTACTGGCGCTCGATCGGCTGATAGGGGTCGGTATTGGCGCCGAAGGCGATCGGCGCCGGCTTGTATTTCGGCGAGGCCAGCTCCCGTTCGAGCAGCTCCGCCGCGTTCTCTTTGGCGAACAGTCGGGTCTCGAAGTCGAGCCCGGCCGAGAGACCCATATAGGCGTGGGTCGGCCGCGCGTAGCAATAGAAGCAGCCGTGCTCGCAGCCGCGGTATGGGTTGATCGAGCGGTCGAACGGGATGTCGGGCGAGTCGTTGCGGGTGATGATCGCCTTGGGCTTCTCCCAGGTCACCTCGGTCGCGAGCGGCTCGGGCGCTTCGTCCTGCGTCCAGCCGTCGTCGAACGCCTCGCGCCGCTCAATCTCGAACCGGCCGGTACGTATTGGTCGCTGCGCCGCGCCCGCGCCGGAGCTCGGCCGGCAGGATGCGCTCGGCGATCGCCTCCGGGCGGTGACGCGGGTCAGGGGCGAAGGCTCGGATCGGGCTCGGGTTCATGGCGGTGGACCATAATGGCGCGGCTGGAACAAATCATGAACAATGCAGATAGCCTTGCGCCGGCGCGGCGTCAAGGGGCGAGGCGGGTCGAGCTATGCCGTCTTGATGCGCACCGCGACGGATTTCGACGCGGGCGTCAGCGCGTGCCGGTCGTGATGCCAGAGGGGGATGAGCGCGTTCATCTCCGGGTAATAGCCGCCGAGGCAGCCGTCCGGCAGCGAGAACGGCGTGACCTTGAGCCCGCCGACCTCCCGCTCCACGCCATCCTCTGCGTCGCTCACGAGCGAGACGATCTGCCCTTCGGCGAGGCAGGCGGCGGCCATGTCCCTCGGATTGATAAGGAGCACGTCGCGCGTTCCCTCGATCCCGCGCATCCGGTCGCTATAGCCGTAGATCGTGGTGTTGAACTGATCGTTGCTGCGCATGGTGATGAGCCTGAAACGGCCGGGCGCGTCGTCGAAGCCCGTCGCCGAGAGGGTCGTTGGCGTCGTGAATACCGCCTTCCCGCTCTCGGTCTTCCAGATGCGCTCGCGCGCCGAATTGCCGCGGTAAAAGCCTCCGGGGGTCCACATCCTGTCGTTGAAGCCGTGAAATTCATCGGGATAGGTTTCGGCGATGCAATCGCGGATGAGCGAATAGTCGCCGGTCCAGTCGTCCCATTTCGCCTTCGGATTGGGCGCCAGCGTCGCCTTGGCGAGTTCGGCCACGATCGCGACCTCGGATTTGAGATGCTTGCTCGCCGGCTTGCGGCGGCCGAGCGAGCCATAAATACTGCTGAACGTGTCCTCCATCGTCACCGACTGCGGGCCTGTCGCCTGGCTGTCCTCCTCGGTTCGTCCGAGGCACGGCAGCAGATAGGCGACCTCGCCGTTGATCAGGTGGCTGCGGTTGAGCTTCGTTGCGACCTGGACTGTCAGTCGCATGCGCGGCCACGCTTCCTCCATCTTTCCCCGCTCGGGAATGGCGCGGAGGAAATTGCCGCCGAGCCCGATGAACGCGCGGACCGTGCCGGCGAGTATCCCCTCGCAAGCCTTGACCGTGTCCAGGCCTTCCCCGCGCGGAGGGTCGAAACCGAACTGCGCCGCGTATTTGTCGAGCGGGACGAGCCTGGGCTTGGTCGCGATGCCGACGGTCCGCTGACCCTGCACATTGGAATGGCCGCGGACCGGGGATATGCCGGTCCCGTCACGCCCGATGTTGCCCTTGAGCATCAGCAGGTTGAGAAGCATCCCGACGTTCTGAAATCCGTGCTCATGCTGGGTAAGACCCATGCCGTAGATGCCGATGACGCGCTCCGCCTTCACGTAGACGTCCGCGGCGCCTTCGATCGCCGCGCGGGAAAGCCCGGACTCCGCCTCGATCGCCTCCCATGGGGTCTCGCGAACCTTCGCTTCGAAGGCTTCAAATCCGATCGTGTGGCTTTTGATGAAGTCGATATCGAGCACGCGTCGGCCGCTCCGCTGCGCCTCGTCGTCAGCCGCGAAGACGCGCTTGCAGAGGCCGAGAATCGCGGCGATGTCGCCGCCTGGCCGAACCTGGTGATACTGAGCGCTGATGCGGGTTTCGTGGCCGGTCAGCATCTCGCTGACGTTCTGCGGGTTGACGAAATATTCGAGGCCCTTTTCGCGAACCGGATTGAAGGTGATGATCGGAACGCCTCGCCTCGCGATGTCCTGAAGCGGATGGAGAAAGCGGGGACTGTTCGATCCCGTATTCTGGCCAAAGAAGAACATGGCGTCGCATTTCTGAAGGTCGCTGTAGACGATCGTGCCGACCCCGACGCCGATCAGTTTCTTGAGCGCCACCGAGGTCGTCTCGTGGCACATGTTCGAGCTGTCCGGCAGATTGTTGTTGCCGTACATCCGCGCCATCAGCGCATAGAGATAGGACGTCTCCAGGCTGGCGCGGCCGGAAGCATAGAAAACGACCGATTTGGGATCGAGCGCCTTGAGCTCGGCCCCGATCGCAGTGAAGGCTTCGTCCCATTCGCAGGGCTCGTAGCGGTCCCTCGCTCGGTTAAAGCGCATCGGATGGGTGAGACGGCCCTGCTGCTCGAGGTCATGGTCCTTCCACGACAGAAGCTCCGTGAGGCTGTGGCGGGCGAAGAATTGCGGCTTGCAGCGGCGGGTGGTCAGTTCCCAAAGCGTCGCCTTGGCGCCGTTCTCGCAAAACTCGAACGGATGATAATCGGCGGGCTTCGCCCAGGAGCAGGAGACGCACATGAAGCCGTGCGGCTTGTTCTGCCGTGCGAGGGTCTCCAGGGCGCCGGGAGTCGGCCATTCTTCGCCGAAGACGCTGGCGATGCCGCGCAGGGATCCCCATCCCCCGGCCGGGCCGCGATAATGCGCAACTTCGGCGCGCTCCCGGTCCGAATGCGTCCGGTCACGATCGACAATGTCCTGATTGTCCGGCATGGGATCGGCCTCCGCTCAGCCCCTCGTGAGAACGCAGGGATGAACGCAGGGTTCCGCTGCTCCGCGAGGTCACACGCGGATTGGGGAAACGGGAGTCGTTGAGGTGATCGGCGGCGCCAGGGGCCGGCGCCCTTCAAGAGCCCGCGGGGTCGGCCGAAAACACCTCCGAGCCCGCGACCGACGAATTTGACTGGTTCGCTGATCCTTTGTCCTGCTCTCGGTCGCTAGAGAGCCCCGCCACTCAATTCGAGAACGTGTTGCAGGACTTGATGTCGCCGCTCTTCAGGCCCGCGGTCAGCCATTGCTGGCGCTGCGCCGCCGAGCCGTGGGTGAAGCTGTCGGGCACGGCGTAGCCGCGCGCGGCAGTCTGCAGCCGATCGTCGCCGATCGCCTGTGCGGTCGCCAGCGCCCGCTCGATGTCGCCCGGTTCGAGCACTTTCCACTTCTCGTTGGCGTGATTAGCCCACACCCCGGCCAGGCAGTCGGCCTGCAGCTCGACCCTGACCGAGAGCGCGTTGGCCTGGGTCTGGCTCACCTGCTGCTTATAATTGTCGACCTTGTCGAGGATACCGAGCAGGTCCTGCACGTGATGGCCGATCTCGTGCGCGACGACATAGGCGTAGGCGAACTCGCCGCCGCCGCCGTATTTGGCCTTCATGTCGCGGAAGAATGCGGTGTCGAGATAGACCTTCTTGTCGATCGGGCAGTAGAACGGCCCCATCGCCGACCGCGCGCCGCCGCATCCCGACCGGGTGGCGCCGTCATAGATGACCAGCGTCGCGGGTTCGTATTTTATCCCCGCCTGCGCCGGCAGCACCTCCGCCCAGACACCCTCGGTGCCGCCAACGACCTTGGCGAGAAAGTTGCGCATCGGGTCGTTTGGATCGACGGGGGCGGTCTGCGGCGGCGCCTGGTTGTGGGTGCCGACGCCGACCATCTCGGCGCCGCTCATCAGCACCTGCGGCGAGATGCCAGTGAAATAACTGATCGCGAAAATGACGATGATCGCGCCGATGCCGAGCCCGCCGGCCCCCACCGCGCCGCCGCCTCCCCGTTGGCCGCGCCGATCCTCGATATTCGAGGACTGCGGCATGTTTTCGTATTCCATGTCGAACTCCGGGCGAGCGCCGGTTAATGTTCTGGTCACCCTAGCAGAACCCTCGCCTGCTGAGTAGCGCTGCGGCATGGGGAATCCGCAAAGGCTTTGTTGAGGCAATTGCGGAACGGTCAACTTCATGGACAAGGACCGCGCCGCCATGCCGCCCACCTATTCCCTCGTCGTGCCGATCTTCAACGAAGAGGCCGTCATCCCGATTCTGCTCAGGCGCCTCGACGCCCTGCTCGATTCGCTCGACGCGCCGGGCGAGGTGATCGTCGTCGACGACGGATCGCAGGACACGAGCGCGATCGTGATCGAGGGCAAGGCTCGCGACGACCGGCGCTACCGGCTCGTCAAGCTGTCGCGCAATTTCGGTCATCAGGTCGCGATCACCGCCGGACTCGATCGCGCCGCCGGCCGCGCGGTCATCGTCATGGACGCCGATCTGCAGGATCCGCCGGAAATCGTCCATATGATGATCGAAAAATGGAAGGAGGGCTACGACGTCATCGGCGCGGAGCGCACGTCGCGGGACGGCGAAAGCCCCTTCAAGCGGATGACCGCCGATCTCTTCTATCGCCTCATCGGCGCGCTCTCGGAAACGCCGATACCCCGCAACGCCGGCGACTTCCGCCTGATCGACCGCAAGGCGCTCAACTCTTTCCGCGCCATGCCCGAGCGCGACCGGTTCGTGCGCGGCATGTTCGCCTGGGTCGGGTTCCGCCATGGAACCGTGAGCTTCGACCGCCCGCCGCGCGCCGCGGGGAGGAGCAAATATTCGCTGCGCCGGATGATCGCTCTCGCGACCAGCGGCCTCATCTCGTTCTCCGACGCGCCGCTTCGTCTGGCGCTGTGGGGCGGCGCCGGGGTTTCCGCGCTCGCGCTCGCATACGGGCTCGTCGTGATCGGGCGCTGGGCGTTCGGCGACCCGAGCCTCGCCCGCGGCTGGAGCTCGACCGTCGTCGTGATCGCCGGACTCGGCGGGGCGAACATGCTGATGACCGGCGTCATCGGGCTCTACGTCGGCCGCATTCATGCGGAAGTGAAGCGCCGGCCGCTCTACATCGTCGAGCGCGCGGTCGGTTTCGACGACGCGCCCGCCGGCGGACGGCGTTCGGGGGGCGCTAGTGAATCTGCGTCGCCGCGTCCTGCCCGCGCGCGAGCTCCATCGTCGTGATCGCGACCAGCATCTCGGCTCGCGACTTGAGGTCCTTGGCCTCGAGCAGCGCCTGTTTTTCCTTCGGACCGCACGGGCTCATCATCGAGAGCCCATTGACCAGGGCCTCGTTCGACGCCTTCTTGATGTCGCTCCACACCACCTTGATCTCGTTGACCTCGGCGAAGCGCTTGAGCGTCTCGAGCACATCCTCGCGATCGACCGCGGATTCCCCCGCGCCCTCGAGAAAATCCTCGGCGAACGCCGAATAATCGGCGAGCGCGACCCGATAAGGCCCCTCACTCGGCGCTTCGGCCGCCATGTGGAACCGCGCGACGCCCATAAGCGTCAGGAAACAGCGGCCGTCGCCGATTTCCGCATATTGGACGATGCGCCCGGCGCAGCCGAGCGGATAAAGCTCCGGCGCCGGGTCGGCGGTCTCGTCCTCGACCGAGGGCTGGATGACGCCGATCAGCCGTTCGCCGGTCAGCGCATCGTCCAGCATCTCGAGGTAGCGCGGCTCGAATACCGTGAGCTGGATCGGCCGCCGCGGCAACAACAAGCGCGCCCGCCAGCGGAAACAGCGGAATCGTCGCCGGCATCTCGGCCGGCGCGGCGAAGGTGCGGTTGAGCTTCATGGCCCTCATCCCAACTTTCGCGGGCTTTCGGCGGCGGCTCGTCGTCAAAACCAGATCGCCGACAGCTTGCGCCGCGCCGCGACCGATTCGGGGTCCATCAGACCCCAGGCTTCGAACAGCTGCAACAATTGTTTGCGCGCGGCTTGATCATTCCAACCGCGATCGCGCCGGATGAGTTCCAACAGCTGATCGGCCGCGCCCGCCCGGTCGCCCTTCGCCGACAGCGCGACCGCGAGATCGAACCGCGCCTGGTGATCGTCCGGGTTGGCGGCGACCGCCTGTTCGAGCGGCTGAAGCTCGCCGACATTCGAGGCCTGTTCGGCGAGGCGCAACGCAGCCCAGGCTGCGGCGACCGCCGGATCCTGATCCTTGCCCGCCGGGGCCTGGGGGGCTGTCTCCAGCAATGCTTTCGCTTCGTTGAGCCGGCCGGCGGCGACGTGCAGCTTGGCCAGACCCCCGATCGCCTTGGGATCGGCGGGATCCTCGGCCAGAACCTCGGAATAGAGCGCCGCAGCCCCGTCTGCGTCACCCTTGGCCGCCAGTTCATCCGCCTCCGCGACCAGGGCCGCGGAACCGCCCTCGAGCGGACCGACGAGCCGCTCGATGAAGCCGCGGATCTGGCTTTCCGGCAGCGCGCCGACAAAACCGTCGACCGGCTGGCCTTTGTCGAAGGCGATCACCGCGGGAATCGACTGGATGCCGAGCTGGCCGGCGATCTGGGGGTGCTCGTCGATGTTCATCTTGACCAGAGCGACCTTGCCGCCCGAGTTCGGCGACCGCTTTCTCCAGCGCCGGCGCGAGTTGCTTGCACGGACCGCACCACGGCGCCCAGAAATCGACCAGCACCGGCTGGCGCGTCGACGCCGTCAACACGTCGGCGCGGAACGAAGCGGTCGTCACTTCCTTGACCGCCGCGGCCGCCTTGGCTTGAGGCGCTATCGCGCTGCTGATATTCGCCATTTCCAATGATCTCCGGCCCAGGGCGCGAGGGTGGCCCGCGCGCGTTTCCCATTTTGCCGCCCTAGATGGAGGGCCGGCGCTTTTTATTCAACCGGCGGCAGTTCCTGCCCCAGCGCCACGACCAGCGGCTCGTGCCCGGTCGCGCGCAGGAATTTGACCAGGTCGGCGCTCGCAAGGCCGGTGGTGCGGGTATTGACGAGCGGATGAAAGTTGAGCCGTTCATGGCGCATCATAGCTTCATCCAGGACCACGCGAACCCTGCCGGCTTCATCATTGATTGCGCCGAACGGCGTGACCGCGCCCGGCCGGACGCCCCACACCTCTTCCAGGAGTTCGGCGGAGCCGAAGGAGACGCGCCCCTGACCGCCGATCTTCTCATGCACGCGCTTGAGGTCGACAGTGGCTTCCTCGCCCAGGACCAGCAGGAACAACCGGTCCTTTCTGTCTTTGACGAACAGGTTCTTGGTGTGTCCGCCCGGGATATCGCCGCGCAGGGCGCGCGAATCCTCGACCGTGTGCAAGGGCGGGTGGTCAAGGTCTCCGCCTCTCGATGCGAGCCGGAGAGATAGGCGAGCAGGTCTTCGGGTGAAGTCAGGCATGGGGACGCGGAAAGGGGAGTTGATGGCGGCTTGGTAGCTGCTCTCGGCGCCCGCGGCAATACCGAGCGGACTTCCTGGCCTAAAAAGCCTTGGAAAGGCCCGCTTCCTTCAAAATGCCATTCGCGGTGTGTCGGGATTTGATCTGGACCGGCACGACGATCCGCTTTCCCTCCGTGGTTATCCAGATGTCGTGATCGCCCTTTCCGTGTCGCAGAAAAGAGCATCCGACGTCGATCAATCGATCACGAACGGCCTTGCCGAAGTCCTTCACGCGGCGACGCGAGCGCGGACCGAGGCGTGCGCAATGATCTCGATGTGGACTTCCCCGGCTCCGTCGCCTTCGAGGAGGTCGGCGGCGGAGTCCGCAACGTTGCGGCGGAACGCCTCGAACGTGTCGCCCTCCACGTGTAACCCTTCGATATCCGAACTCTCGACATACCAGACGCGGGCGTCTTCATCGAAAGTGGCTTTGACGACTGCAACGCGCATGAAGCGACCTCTGTTGAGCCCTATACCATGTCCGATCGACCTCCGCATTTTAGGCGTCGAAACTGCGCCGAGGAAGCGGATAGGGGCCGCCAGCCCACGCGCCCAGCCCATTATTTTGCTGGCGCCGCAGCGCGAAATCTGTATAAGCGCGCGATCCGCGGCTATTCGAAGCGCGCGGGAATCCGCGTCGCGACCGACCTGGACGACATCCCGGTTCGGCCGCTTTTATCATGATGAGGCTGGCTTTGGCCAGCCGCAGATTCAAGGAAAAATCCGATGTCGATCAGCGCTGAGCGCAAGAGCGCGCTCATTAATCAATACGCTTTGAAAGTCGGCGACACCGGGTCGCCCGAGGTCCAGGTTGCGATTCTCACCGAGCGGATCGCCAATTTGACCGGCCACTTCAAGACCCACGTCAAAGACAACCATTCCCGCCGCGGCCTGCTCAAGATGGTGTCGCAGCGGCGAACGCTGCTCGATTACGTCAAGAAGCAGGACGAACAACGCTATAAGACCCTCATCGAGCGTCTGGGCATCCGCCGCTGAAGGCCGCCCCGACGCGAACGGGGCGCCATAATTTGTGCGCCCCGACCTTAGAAAACGGGCGGCGGCGTCGGCCGACGTCCGTTAAACCCAATGCGTGAGCCTGGCGTCATGGCAGGATCGCGAGGGGCTGGCGTTCGTCCAGCCTCTCGCCGTCTTGCCGATGACGAGCCCGAGATACGGGCGGCATGGGCCGCAGGCTTTCGCATCCTCAACTCACGCAGGATGAAAACACATGTTTGACATACAACGCGAAGAACTCAACTGGTGCGGGCGCAAGCTCACGCTCGAGACCGGACGCGTCGCCCGCCAGGCGGACGGCGCAGTGCTCGCGACCTGGGGCGAGACCACTGTGCTGGCGACCGTGGTCGCCGCCAAGGAGCCGAAGCCCGGCCAGGACTTTTTTCCCCTCACTGTCCACTACCAGGAAAAGGCGTTCGCGGCGGGGCGCATTCCCGGCGGCTATCTCAAGCGCGAAGGGCGCATGTCCGACCGCGAAACGCTGACCTCGCGCCTGATCGACCGGCCGGTCCGCCCGCTGTTTCCCGAGGATTTCCGCTGCGACACTCAAGTCATCGCGACGGTCTTCTCCTATGACCTCGAGAACGACTCGGATATTCTGGCGATGGTCGCCGCTTCAGCCGCGCTCACCCTGTCCGGCGTGCCCTTCATGGGCCCGATCGGCGGCGCGCGGGTCGGCCTCATCAAGGGCGAGATCAAGGTCAACCCGACCGTCGAGGAGATGAAGGATTCGACCCTCGATCTTGTCGTCGCCGGCACGGCGGACGCGGTCCTGATGGTCGAGTTGGAGGCTCAGGAGCTCTCCGAGGACACGATGCTGAAGGCGGTGATGGCCGGCCACGCCGCGTTTCCAGCCGGTCCTTCAGGCGATCATCCGGCTCGCCGAAAAGGCCGCCAAGGAGCCGCGCGAACTCAAAACGAACGATCTCTCGGCGGTCGAAAAGGCGGTGCTGGATGCGGGCGAGGCCGATCTTCGCGCCGCCTATTCGCTCACCCAGAAGCAGGAGCGTTACGCCGCTGTTGACGCGGCCAAGGCGAAGGTCATGGGCGTGCTCGCGCCCGAGGGCGCCGAAGCGAAATTTCCCGTGGCGGAGGTGGCGAAGGCTTTCCACGACGCGCAGGCCAAAGTCGTGCGCTGGAACATTCTCGACCACAAGCGCCGCATCGACGGGCGCGATCTGACCACCGTGCGTCCGATCCTGGCCGAAGTCGGGGTGCTGCCCCGCACCCATGGCTCGGCTCTCTTCACGCGGGGCGAAACGCAGGCGATGGTCGTCGCCACGCTCGGCACCGGCGAAGACGAGCAATATGTCGATTCGCTCGACGGCACCTACAAGGAGCGCTTCCTGCTCCACTACAACTTTCCTCCCTATTCGGTCGGCGAGACCGGCCGCATGGGCGCGCCCGGCCGGCGCGAGATCGGCCACGGCAAGCTCGCCTGGCGGGCGATCCGTCCGATGCTTCCGACCGCCGCCGAATTCCCCTACACGATCCGCGTCGTCTCGGAGATCACCGAGTTCGAACGGGTCGTCGTCGATGGCCACCGTTTGCGGCTCGTCGCTGGCGCTGATGGACGCCGGCGTGCCGCTCAAGCGCCCGACCGCGGGCATTGCGATGGGCCTCATTCTCGAGGGCTCGCGCTTCGCGGTGCTCAGCGACATTCTTGGCGACGAGGATCATCTCGGCGACATGGACTTCAAGGTCGCGGGCACGAGCGAAGGCGTCACTTCGCTGCAGATGGACATCAAGATCGCCGGCATCACCGAGGAAATCATGCGCCAGGCGCTCGCCCAGGCGCGCGACGGCCGCATGCATATCCTCGGCGAAATGAACAAGGCGCTGACCGGCGCCAGGGCCGAGCTCGGTGAGTTCGCCCCGCGCATCGAGACCATGAAGATCCCGACCGACAAGATCCGCGAGGTGATCGGCTCCGGCGGCAAGGTCATCCGCGAGATCGTGGAAAAGACCGGGGCCAAGATCAACATCGAGGACGACGGCACGGTGAAGATCGCGTCGAGCGACGGCGCGAAGATCAAGGCGGCCGTCAACTGGATCAAGTCGATCGCCTCGGAACCGGAGGTCGGCCAGATCTACGACGGAACGGTGGTCAAGACGGTCGAATTCGGGGCCTTCGTCAACTTCTTCGGTTCGAAGGACGGCCTCGTCCACATCTCGCAGCTCGCCAAGACCCGGGTCAACAAGACGACCGACGTCGTGAAGGAAGGCGACCGGGTCAAGGTCAAGGTCATGGGCCACGATGACCGCGGCAAGGTAAAGCTCTCGATGCGCGTCGTTGACCAGCAGACCGGCGCCGACCTCGAAAAGACGCCCGCCGCGGAGCCGGCCGCGACCGCCGAATAGCCGCTCGAGCTTTCCATCCAGCGAGGAGCAGCGCCGATATGGCGCTGCTCGTTGCGCTGCGAGAGGCGCAAGGCTCGCGCGCGTTAACGAAGCTCGGGCAAATTTCCAAGCCGTAACGGCTCGTTAACAGGCCGGAAAGGCCAAATGCGCTATGGAGTCTGCGCCCCCAATCATACGGACTGACCTCATGCACGTGAGCTTTTCCAGCGGCCTCGACGACGGCCGGCCGCTGACCGCGATTGGCCGCATCAGGGCTGTGACGCGGTGGCGCGCCGCGGGCGATCCTGAGCGCCGAAGCCGATCGCCGGGCGGCGATCGAGGCCCTGACCCGCGAAGCCGAGGAATACGGCGCCGACGCGGTCGTCGACGTGCGGTTCGAGGTTGACGGGGTCAAGGGCGCCGACGTCGAAGGCGTCGATCTTCAGCGAGTGACCGCGACCGGCCTCGCGGTGCGCTTCGCACGCGCGGCCTGAAAAGCAGGCTTCGGAGCGTCGCTCCTCGCGCGCCTCCGGTCCAACTCGCATGTGACCGAACTCACGCCTTCCACGGCGTCCCATGCGATCCGCGCGGCAGGCCGAGCTTCATCGCGATCGTCTCGGCGACGTCGGCGAGGCTTGCGCGCGCGCCAATCGGGCCGGCGGGCGCCCCGCCGCCAAAGGCGAGGATCGGGACATGCTCGCGGGTGTGATCGAAGCCGCGGAAGGTCGGGTCGTTGCCGTGGTCGGCGGTGATGACGCAAAAGTCCTGCGGCTGCAGCGCGGCTTCGATGTCGATCAGCCGCTTGTCGAACGCTTCGAGGCAGGCCGCATAGCCGGGAACGTCGCGGCGGTGGCCCCACTCGGTGTCGAAATCGACCAGATTGACGAAGATGAAACCGCCGTCTGCGGTCGTCCTCAGCGCCTCGATGAGAAGGTCGACGTTGCCGTCGTTGCTCCTGCCCTTGCGCTCGTCCCCGGTGTCGCGATGGGCGAAGATGTCGCCGATCTTGCCAATCGAGACGACTGAACGGTTCGCCCGCGCGGCCCGCTGCAAGATATTGCCGTCGGGCGGCGAGACCGCGAAATCCTTGCGATGGGCGGTGCGAACGAAGTCCTGGGCGGTTCCGCCGACGAACGGCCGGGCAATCACGCGACCGATGTTGAGCGGATCGCAGAGCCGGCGCGCGATTCGGCAAAGATCATAGAGCCGCTCGAGCCCGAAGGCCTCTTCGTGCGCGGCGATTTGCAGCACCGAGTCGGCGGAGGTGTAGCAGATGGGCTTCAGCGTTCTGAGGTGCTCCTCGCCGTAGTCGGCGATCACCGTCGTGCCCGATGCGTGGCGGTTGGCGAGGATGCCGGCGAGCTTGCCTTGCGCGATGAGCGCTTCGGTGAGCGCTGCCGGAAAGGCGGGGATCGTCTCGGGAAAATAGCCCCACTCGAAGTCGACCGGCGTCCCGGCAAGCTCCCAGTGGCCGGACGGCGTGTCCTTGCCGCGGGAGGTTTCGACGCCGAAACCCCACTGCCCGCGCGGCTCGGGAAAGGCAAAACCCGGCGGCGCCCGGCCGGTCGACGCCTGCATCGCCCGGCCGAGTCCGAGCGCC
Source organism: uncultured Alphaproteobacteria bacterium (assembly GCA_963806935.1). Lineage (GTDB taxonomy): Bacteria > Pseudomonadota > Alphaproteobacteria > Rhizobiales > Beijerinckiaceae > Roseiarcus. The sequence goes on along the minus strand of CAWEAT010000036.1, from coordinate 24,069 downwards.
TCGAGGCGCGGCAGCCGGAGCGGGCCGCGCCTCAATCCCTCGCGGTCGCCGAGCCCTTTCGCGCAGGCTTCGGCAATGTGGCCGAGGGTGTCCGCGCCCGCGTCGCCGTAAGCCTTGGCGTCCTCGGCGCCGCCGCATCCGACGGAATCAAGCACGATGAGAATGGCGCGGGTCATCTCCCCTTCTCCCCTCGCGGGAGAAGGTGTCGCCGAAGGCGACGGATGAGGGGTCGCGCCCTTGTCGACGTCATTCCATCATTCCGCGGCCGATCGACCTCCCCGTCGCACAGCGGCGCGGGGAACCCCTCATCCGGCCGCGCGTTCCGCGCGTCCACCTTCTCCCGCAAGGGGAGAAGGGAATGGCGCGCCCGGCGCTCGCCTCGGCAGGCGTCCTCACTGGTTCACGACGGCCGAGAGCGTCGCCTCGTTGGCGAAGGCGGCGGCGAAAAGGGCGCGCGTATATTCGTTTTGGGGCGAGCGGAACACATCCCGCGCTTCGCCGCTCTCGACCACCTTGCCGCGCCGCATGACGATGATGTCGCTCGCCAGCGCCCGCACCACCCTCAAGTCATGCGAGATGAAGAGATAGGCGAGGTTGCGGCGCCGCTGCAGATCGCGCAGCAGATCGACGATCTGCGCCTGGATCGACATGTCGAGGGCCGATGTCGGCTCGTCGAGCACGACGAACCTGGGATCGAGCGCCATCGCGCGGGCGATGGCGATGCGCTGGCGCTGGCCGCCGGAAAACTCGTGCGGATAACGGTCGAGCGTCGAGGGATCGAGGCCGGTGTCGGCGAGCGCCCGCTCGGCGACGCGGCGGCGCTCGGCGGCGCTCATCTTCGTCCCCTGGGCGATCAGCCCCTCCTCGACGATCTCGGCCACCGACATGCGCGGCGACAGCGAACCGTATGGATCCTGGAACACGATCTGCATCTCCCGCCTCAGCGGCCGCATGGCTTTCGAGGTGAGCCCGTCAATGGCGCGACCGCAGTAGACGATCGGCCCCTCCGACCGAATGAGTCTGAGGATCGCCAGGCCGAGCGTCGTTTTGCCGGAACCGGATTCGCCGACGACGCCGACGGTCTGGCCCTCGCGCACGGCGAGTGAAACGCCGTCAACGGCTTTGACGTGAGCAACGGTGCGGCGGAGGAATCCTTTCCGGATCGGAAACCAGACGCGCAGATTGTCGGCGCTCGCCACCGTCGGCGCCGAATGGTCGGCGGCCGGAGGATCGCCTTTCGGCTCGGCGGCAAGCAGCGCTCGCGTGTAAGGATGACGCGGATCGGCGAACACGCGCGCCGTTTCGCCAGCCTCGACAATCTTTCCGCGCTGCATCACGATCACGTCGTCGGCGATGCGCCGGACAATGTGGAGGTCGTGGGTGATGAACAGCATCGCCATGCCGAACTTGGCCTGGAGGTCCTTGAGCAGCTTGAGGATCTGCGCCTGCACGGTGACGTCGAGCGCCGTCGTCGGCTCGTCGGCGATCAGGAGGTCGGGACGGTTGGCGAGCGCCATCGCGATCATGACCCGCTGGCGCTGGCCGCCCGAGAGCTGGTGGGGATAGGCGCCGAGCCGCTGGGCGGGATCGGCGATGCCGACCTCGGTCAGGAGTTCGACGATCCGCTCCCTCGCCGCTTCGCCGCGGCCGTGATGGAGCGCGATGATCTCGCCGATCTGCCGCTCGATCGTATGGAGCGGATTGAGCGAGGTCATCGGCTCCTGGAACACCATGGTCACGCTTGCGCCGCGCATCGCGCGCAATTCGTCGTCGGACATCTTGAGAACATCGCGGCCGCGAAAAAAGATCTCGCCGGTCGGATAGCTGGCCGAGGGTTGCGGGAGCAGGCGCACGATCGCCTGGGCGGTGACGGTCTTGCCCGACCCTGATTCGCCGACCAGCGCCAGCGCGCGGCCCTTCTCGAGCCCGAAGGAGACGCGGTCGACCACGGTCCGCCTTTCGCCGCCTTGAGCGAAGGCGATCGACAGATCGCGTACATCGAGGAGCCGCTCGGCCTCGCTCACGAGAACGTCTTTCTGGGGTCGAAGGCGTCGCGCACCGCTTCACCGATGAAGATGAGAAGCGAGAGCATCAACGCCGTGACCGCGAAGGCCGAGAGCCCGATCCATGGCGCTGAAAGGTTGGACTTGCCTTGCAGCAGAAGCTCGCCGAGCGAAGGCGAGCCGGGCGGCATCCCAAGGCCGAGGAAGTCGAGCGAGGTCAGCGTGCTGATGGAGGAATTGACGATGAACGGAAGGAAGGTCAGCGTCGCCACCATCGCGTTCGGCAGCACATGCTTGACGATGATCTTGGCGCTCGAGAGGCCGAGCGCGCGCGCGGCGTTGACATACTCGAAGTTGCGCGCCCTGAGGAACTCGGCCCGGACCAGGTGAACGAGGCTCACCCAGGAGAACAGCAGCAGGATCGTCAACAGGACGAAGAAGCTCGGCGCGAGGATCGCCGACAGGATGATGAGAATATAGAGATGCGGCAGGGACGACCAGATCTCGATCACCCGCTGCATCGTGAGATCGAGCCAGCCGCCGAAATAGCCTTGCACAGCGCCGGCGAACACGCCGATCACCGACGAGACGCCGGCCAGCGTCAGGCCGAACAGAATTGAAATGCGGAAGCCGTAGATGAGGCGCGCGACGATGTCGTGCCCGTCCTGATCGGAGCCGAGCCACAGCGGCTCCAGACGGCTGCATGGCCTCGCGATCGCGGCCGCGTCTTTTTCGCCCTGCTTCTCCAGCGCCGCGCGGCACTGGGCCTCGCTCAGCATCCAGGTCGGCGGCGTCGGCAGGGGGGTGGGGGGATTGAGGATCGTGGTCGAGTTGGCGAACCGGATCGGCGGCCAGATCATCCAGCCGTGGGCGTTGACCTCGTTGGCCACGAACGAGCCGCGAAAATCCGCCCGCGCCTCGAAGCCGCCGAACTTGTCCTCGGGATAGTTGAACAACACCGGAAACAGGATCTCGCCTTTGTAGGAGGCGATCAGCGGCCGGTCGTTGGCGATGAACTCGGCAAACAGCGAGCCGACGAACAGGACAAGGAATATCCACAGCGACCAGGCGCCGCGCCTGTTGCGGCGGAAATTGTCAAGCCGTCGCTGGTTCATCGGCGACAGCCACGGCCGGCGCTCGACCTCGGCGCGTTCCCTCGCCTGCTCGGGGCCGGGCGGCTCTCCGTCGTCATGGCCGGGCTCGACCCGGCCATCCGCGGCCTTGAGGGCTTCGAGGTCCGTCATGCCGACCCCGGCCCGGCCATGACGAATTTGCGGACGCGCGAGTCCAAGCTCACACCTCGCGGGTTTCGAAATCGATGCGCGGATCGATCCAGGTGTAGGTGAGGTCGGAAATGAGGTTAACCACCAGCCCGATCAGGGCGAAGATGTAGAGATTGGCGAGCACGACCGGATAATCGCGCTGAATGAGCGAATCGTAGGAGAGATAACCGAGGCCGTCGAGCGAGAACACCTGTTCGATCAGCAGCGAGCCGGTGAAGAAGGCGCCGATGAAGGCGCCCGGGAATCCGGCGATCACGATCAGCATCGCATTGCGGAAGACATGGCCGTAAAGCACGCGCCGCTCGGTCAGGCCCTTCATCCGCGCGGTCTGGACATAGGATTTCTTGATCTCGTCGAGAAAGGAGTTCTTGGTCAAAAGCGTCGAGGTGGCGAACGAGCCCAGCACCAGCGATGCGACCGGCAGCGTGATGTGCCAGAGGTAGTCGAGAATCTTGTGCGGCCACGTGAGGTCGGCGAAATTGTCGGAGGTGAGCCCGCGCAGCGGGAAGATCTGCCAGAACGAGCCGCCGCAGAACAGGACCACCAGCAGGACCGCGAACAGGAAGCTCGGGATCGCATAGCCGAAAATGACCAGCGCCGAGGTCACGGTGTCGAAGCGCGAACCGTCTCTCACCGCCTTCCTGACGCCAAGCGGAATCGAGATCGCGTAGGAGATGAACGTCATCCACATGCCGAGCGAGATCGAGACCGGCAGCTTCTCCTTGATCAGCTCGAGCACCGGCGTGTCACGGTAATAACTCTTGCCGAAGTTGAAGGTCGAATAATCGCGGACCAGAATCCAGAACCGCTCGAGCGCCGGCTTGTCGAAGCCGTATTGTTTCTCAAGCTCCTTGATGAATTTCGGATCGAGGCCCTGCGAGCCGCGATAGCGCGAAGAGATGTCGCCGCCCGCCTGCGCCGCGCCGGCGCCGATCTGGCCGCCGCCGCCGAACCCAGCCGTTGAGCTCTGGTCCGTGCCCTGCAGTTGCGAGATCGCGCGCTCGACCGGGCCGCCCGGCACGAATTGCACGATCGCAAAAGAAACCGCCATGATTCCGAGTATCGTCGGGATCATCAGCAGGAGCCGGCGGAGGATATAGGCGAGCATGCCTCAGCCGGCCTGCGGGCGAAGCGGCAAGCGCCTGTTAAAGTCCAATGGTTTTGGCCTTTGCTTCGTCCCACCACCAGGTTCCAGGCGCGCCGGTGCTGAGTTGCGGCTGCTTCTCGGGACGGGAAAATGCGTCCCAGTGGGCGACCCATGCCGTGTCGCGATACCACATCGGGACCCAATAATGGCCGGCGCGCAGGACCCGGTCGAGCGCGCGGCAAGCGGTGTTGAGCTCCTCGCGCGATTTCGCTGCGGCGATCGCCTCGATCAGCGCGTCGACCACCGGATCGGCGACGCCGGCGAGATTGCGCGAACCGTTCTGGGCGGCGGCCGCTGACGAGAAGACGACCCGTAAGGAGACGCCCGGCGTCGTCGATCCGAAATTGTTCTCGACCACGACGTCGTAGTCGAAGGCTTCGGTGCGGCTTTTCAGCTGGGCGGGGTCGACGATTCGCAGATTGGCCTGAATGCCAAGTTTGTTGAGATTCTGGATGAAAGGCATCGTATGCGGCTGCATGGCGCCGTTCGAATCGAGGAATTCGATGGTCAGCGGCTTGCCGCTCGGCAGCATGAGCGTCCCGCCGTCGCGCTTGCAGCCCGCGGAGAGCAGAAGGTCGTAGGCTTGCTTGAGCAGTTTGCGATCGCTGCCGGAGCCGTCGCTGACGGGGGGCGTGTAGGGATCGTCGAAGACGGACGGCGAGAGCTTGTCGCGGAAGGGCTCCAGAAGCTTGAGTTCGTCCGGCCCCGGCTTGCCCTTCGCCTCCATGTCGGTATTGGGGAAAAAGGAGATGGTCCGTTTGTAGGACGAATACATCACGTTCGTGTTCGTCCATTCGAAGTCGAAGCAGAGGCCGATCGCCTCGCGCACGCGGGGATCCTTGAACTGGTCACGGCGCGTGTTGAGGTACCAGCCCTGGAAGGTAGACGGCGCGCCGTTGTGGAGCTCCTCCTTCTTGATCCGGCCATCCTTGACCGCCGGAAAGTCATATGAGTTGGCCCAGAAGCGCGAAGTGAATTCCTCGTGATAGTTGATCGCCCCGGCCTTGAACGCCTCGAACGCGACCTGCCGCTCGCGATAATATTCGAACCGCAGGCGGTCGAAATTGTTCTGGCCAAGGTTGACCGGCAGCTTCGCTCCCCAATAGCCGGGGTCGCGCGCGTACTCGATGAACCGTCCCTGCTCGAACGTCTTGACCTTGTAAGCGCCGGAGCCGAGCGGCGGGTCGAGCGTCGCAGCGGTGAAATCGCGCCCGCTCCACCATGCCGCCGAGAACACCGGCATGCCGACGACAATCAGGTGCGCGTCGCGGGAGCGCCCTTCTACAAAACGCACATGGACGACGTCGTCCCCTTCCGGATTCGCCTGCTCCACCTCTTTGAGAAGCTGGGCGTAGATCGGATGGCCCTTTTCCTTCAGCACATTGAGCGAGAAGGCGACGTCGGCGGCCGTCACCTTCGATCCGTCGAAGAAGCGCGCCTCGGGTCTGAGGCGGAAACGGTAGTCGAGCTTGTCGGCCGAGACCCGGACGGATTGGGCGAGCAGACCGTAGACCGAATCAGGCTCGTCGCCGTTGGCGGTCATCAGGGTGTCGAAAGTGGCCGACATGCCGGCCGCGCCGTTGCCCTTCCAGGTATAGATGTTGAGGGTATCGAAGGTGTCGAAGTTCTGGTTGCCGCTCGTGCCGGTGATCTGCAGCGAGAGCAGGCCGCCGGTCGGCGCCTCGGGATTGACGTAGGCGAAATGCGGGAAGTCGGGCGGGAGCGCCAGATCGCCGAACGACGACAAGCCATGGGTCTCGGTCGAATTGTCAGCAAGCGCTGCGAGCGGGCGGGGGGCGAACGCTGCGAGCGTGGCAAGCGCGCCGGTTTTCAACGCCGCCCGGCGGGTCAGGGCTATGGTCATCGAATTGTCAACCTCGCGGCCTTGCGCGGTGTATCGCGCTTAAGCGCACATTGCCAGCGACCGCGGCGAAAACGAGGCGGCTGCGGAATGGGCGGGTTGCGAAACGGATTAAAGTTCGTTCATCCGCCAATGGTCGAGCTGTCCCGGCCCTGGCCGCGGCCCGGCGTTCAACGGGCGACGGCCGTGCTTGCCTTCCACCCCAGCGACCGTCTTACATCGGGATATGGAGATTCGAGACGCCAGACCCGAACTCGCCCTCGACCGCGCCCCGGGGCGCCTCACGATCGATCTTGGCGCGCTCGCAGACAATTGGCGCGCACTTGCGGCCCGCGCCGCGCCGGGACGGTGCGCGGCCGTCGTCAAGGCCAACGCCTACGGGATCGGCCTCGCCGAAGCTGCGCCGGCGCTCTGGGCGGCCGGCGCGCGCGTTTTCTTCGTCGCCCATTTGAGCGAGGGGGTCGCAGCGCGCGAGGTCCTGCCAGAGGCCGCGATCTACGTGCTCAACGGCCTCGAAACCACTGCAGACCCTGCGGATTATGCCCGCCATCGCCTCGCCCCGGTCATCGGCGACGAAAAGGAGCTGCGGCGCTGGTCGGCGTTCGCCGCGCGGAGCGGCAGGACCTCGCCCTGCGCTTTGCATCTCGACACCGGCATGAATTGGCTCGGCTTCGAGTCGCTCGCGCGGCTGCGGGCGGCGATGGAGGCGGACGGCGCGGCGAGCGGGGCCGATCTGCTGATGAGCCATTTCGTCTCGTCCGAGTTCCCGGACGACCCCATCAACGCCGCGCAGATCGAGCGGTTCGATGCCGCCCGCGCCGCCTTCCCGAGCCTCCCCGCCTCGCTCGCCAATTCGTCGGGCATGTTCCTTGGCGCACGCCCGTCCTACGATCTGGCGCGGCCCGGATATGCGCTCTATGGCGGCAATCCGACGCCGGGCGCAGCCAACCCGATGCGCCCGGTCGTGACCCTCGCCATCGCCATCCAGCAGACCCGCTGGATCGAGGCGGGCATGACCTGCGGCTACAACGCCCAATGGACGGCGAAGCGGCGCACGCGGCTCGCGACCCTGCTCGCCGGCTACGCCGACGGCCTGCCGCGCGGCGCGGGAACGACGGATGCAAAGGCGGGCGCCGAAGTCGCGATCGCGGGGCGCCGCTGCCCGCTGGTCGGGCGCGTGTCGATGGACCTGACCATCGCTGACGTGACGGATTTACCCGAAGACGCCGCGCGGCCGGGCGAGCTGGCGGAGTTTTTCGGCTCCTCGGTCGCCCTCGACGAATTCGCGGCCCGCAGCGGCACAATCGGCTATCACGTGCTGACCAGCCTCGGGCCGCGCTACCGGCGGGAATATCTGCGCTGACTGTGGGGGTGTCCTTCGCCCCTCAATGCGCCCGGCCGATGGCGAATTCGACCGCGTCGCGGAGGGCGTGCTTCCAGGGCGACGCGGCGAAGAGCTCAAGCGAGTCGAGAGCCATCGCGCCGTAATGGCGGGCGCGCTCGATCGTGTCTTCGAGCGCACGGTGCTTCTTCATCGTCGCAAGCGCGATCTCGAGATCGCCATCGACAACTTCGCCCTTCTCGAGCGTCCGGCGCCAGAACTCGCGCTCCTGCGTCGCACCGCGCCGGAACGAAAGCACCACCGGCAGCGTGATCTTGCCCTCGCGAAAGTCGTCGCCGACATTCTTGCCGAGCTTGGCCGACGAGCCGCCGTAATCGAGCGCGTCATCGATGAGCTGAAAGGCGATGCCGAGATTGGCGCCGTAGCCCCGGCAGGCGGCGATCTCGGCCTTTGCGCGGCCGGCGAGAGTGGGCCCGACCTCGCAGGCGGCGGCGAACAGCGCCGCGGTCTTGGCGCGAATGACGGCGAGATAGGCGTCCTCGGTCGTTTCGGTGTCCTTGGCGGCGGAGAGCTGCATCACCTCGCCCTCGGCAATCACCACGGCGGCGCTGGACAGCACGTCGAGGCAGGGCAGCGAGCCGACTTCGACCATCATCCTGAACGCCTGGCCGAGCAGGAAATCGCCGACCAGCACGCTCGCCTCGTTGCCCCAAAGCACCCGCGCGGCCTCCCGTCCGCGCCGCATGTCGCTCTCGTCGACGACGTCGTCGTGCAGAAGCGTCGCGGTGTGCATGAATTCGACTGCGGCGGCGAGCTTGATGTGGCCGTCGCCGGAATAGCCGCAGAGGCCCGCGGTCGCGAGCGTGAGGATCGGCCTCAACCGCTTGCCGCCAGAGGAAATGAGATGGTTGGCGACCTCGGGGATCATCGTCACTTCGGATCCCGTGCGCGACAGGATGGTCTGGTTGACCCTGTCCATGTCGCCGGCGACAAGCGCCGTCAGCGGCTCGATCAGACGATCGGCCGACTTTTCTTCGAGCGGAATGACGACTCCCACGAGACGCTTTCCCTTGCCAGACGACGCGCCCCGACCATAAAGACGGCGAAACGACGCGGCAAGTCAGCCAATCGAGGTCCGGCCTTGGTCGAAATCATGCGCACCAACGATCTCGTCCTTATCAGCGTCATCGAATCGATCCTGACCGCGGAGCGGGTCGCCTTTTTCGTGGCCGACCAGCATATGGCGGCGGTCGAGGGATCGCTCGGCTTTCTGCCGCGACGGATCATGGTCGATAAGCGCGAGGAGGGGCGCGCGCGCCGGCTCATCGCCGAGGCGGGCCTCGCAGGGGAACTGCGCGATGCCTGAGCCGCCGCCCGGGCTCGAGAGCGATCCGTTCGCCGACGGTCTCGCCGTCGATCGCTGGCTCGGCGGCAGGCTCGCCCTTATCCAGCCGAAAGGCGGCCATCGGGTCGGCACGGACGCCGCCCTGCTCGTTGCAGCGGCCGGGACGCCGGCCGGCCGGATCGCCGACATCGGCGCGGGAATCGGCGCGCTTGGGCTCGCGCTGGCGCAGGGGTCGGAGCGGGCGTTCGCCGATCTGGTCGAGATCGACCCCGATCTGGCCCGGCTCGCCGAGATCAACGCCGCGCGGAACAGCCTTCAGGCGCGCGTCCGCGTCCTCAGGCTCGACGTTCTGAGGCCCGTCGAGCGGCGCGAGGCCGGGCTCACGGACGAAACAGCCGATTGCGTCGTCACCAACCCGCCGTTTTTCGAGCCGGGAACCGTTCGCGTCTCGCCGGACAAAAGCCGGGCGCGCGCCCATGTCCTACCCCCGGTCGAGGCGGGCGCGACCCTCGCCGCCTGGCTCCGGGCCTCGCTCGCCCTGCTCAAACCCGGCGGCCGGTTCGTGATGATCCACCGCCCAGACGCACTCGCGACCATCCTCGCCGCGGTCGAGAACCGGCTCGGCGCGGTCGCGCTGCTGCCGGTCCATGCCTTCGCCGGCGCCCCCGCCCACCGGGTGCTGATCTCCGGGATCAAGGGTTCGAAGGCCCCGCTCGGAATCGCCCCCGCGCTCATCCTGCACCAGACCGGCGGCGGGCTCACCACCGAGGCCGACGCGATCCACCGCGGCGAGGCGCTCATCGACTGGGGCGGGCAGGCGTCTCGGGTTGCGTGACATCCGGCGGCGTCATTGGCTAAACCTCGGATGCGGCGAGAGGCGGTCGCAGCTTGGTCAAGGACGAGATCATGGGCATCGGCTTGGGAACCGTTCGATCGAAAGCGCTCGCGGCCGCTGTTGTTTTCGTCGGCATTTTGCCGCTGGCCGGCTGCGAGACGCCGCCGTCCGGCGTTCCGACCGAAGCCAGCATCCGCGGCCTCAAGCCGTCGGGCTCGGTGACGATGACGCAAGCCTTCGTCTCCGGAACCGGAATCGGAAGCGGGACGCTTACATTCAGGGGCAGGGCCTATCCGTTCACGCTGATCGGCTCGCTCAACGGCGTCGGCGCCATTGCGACGACGCAGGCCTCGGGCGAAGTCTATGGGCTCCGCAACGTCTCTCAATTTCCCGGCGCGTGGATTCAGGGCAACGGCAATCTCGCCGTGTCGACGCTCGCGAACGGCGAACTCTGGCTTCAGAACAACCAGGGCGTGGTCATGCGCCTGAACGCCCGTCAGGCCGGGATCACGCTCAGCAACGGACGCTACGAGATTTTCATCCACATGGGTCAGTAGGGGCTGGCGCGGAGTCATGGATCGTTTCCGAGCTGACCTTCCGCTCGTCCGTCATGGCCGGCCTTGTGCCCGCCATCCATAAAGCTCCGCCACACCGCGGTTTCAGTGAAAGCGTCACAAGGACCCAGGGCCAAAATCAATTGCGCGGTGTTCGCGTGGATGGCCGGGACAAGCCCGGCCATGACGAGTCCCCCATTGATTTGACGCCGCCGCAGCCCGCGAGAGCGCGCCCCGTCACGGGCGATGATGGTCCCTGGCCGCGGCGCGATCAGAATGGCCAAGTTCGCGAAGCGCTCTGGACCTTCGTTTCCATCCGCGCCAAATTGATGCGAACCGGACGGACCCATGACCGACGCTTTCCTCAATCACCTCCGCACGACCCTCGGCGAGATCGAAGCCGCCGGCCTGTTCAAGCATGAGCGCCTGCTGGCCGGGCCGCAGGGCGGGCGGATCCGCGTCGCCGGGCCGAAAGGCGAGCGCGAGGCGATCAATCTCTGCGCCAACAACTATCTCGGCCTTGCCGACCACCCCGAGGTGATCGCGGCGGCGAAGAGCGCGATGGACGAATTCGGCTTCGGCATGGCCTCGGTCCGGTTCATCTGCGGCGCGCAGACGCTGCATCGCGAGCTCGAGCAGGCCATCGCCAAACACCTCGGCAAGGATGACGCGATCATCTTCGCCGCCTGTTTCGACGCCAACGGCGGGGTGTTCGAGCCGCTGCTCGAGGAAAAGGACGCGATCATCTCCGACAGCCTCAACCATGCCTCGATCATCGACGGCGTGCGGCTGTCGAAGGCCAAGCGCTACCGCTACGCCAATTCCGACATGAACGAGCTCGAGGACCGGCTCAAGGAGGCGGACGCGGCGGGCGCGAGGTTCAAGCTCATCGCGTCGGACGGCGTGTTCTCGATGGACGGCTATGTCGCGAAGCTCAAAGAGATATGCGCGCTCGCCGACAGCTATGGCGCGATGGTGCTGGTCGACGACTGCCATGCGACCGGGCATCTCGGCGAGAAGGGGCGCGGAACGCCGGCGCTGACCGGCGCGGGCGACCGCGTCGATATCGTGACCGGGACGTTCGGCAAGACGCTCGGCGGCGGCATGGGCGGCTTCGTCGCCGCGGCGCAGCCGATCGTCGATCTTTTGCGCCAGCGGGCGCGGCCCTATCTGTTCTCGAACTCGCTCGCTCCCCCGGTCGCCGCCGGGGCCTTGAAGGCGCTCGAGATCGCGATCGAAGCCGATGACCGGCGCGGATTGCTGCAGGAGCATGTGCAGCGGTTCCGCGAAGGGGTCGAGAAGGCGGGCTTCACGGTCCTCAAGGGCGAGACGCCGATCATTCCGGTCATGCTGGGCGATGCGCGGCTCGCGCAGAAGCTGGCGCAGGCGCTGGACGATCTTGGCGTGTTCGTCGCCGGCTTCTTCTTTCCCGTGGTGCCGAAGGGGCAGGCGCGCATCCGCACCCAAATGTCGGCGGCGCTGACGACCGCGGACATCGACTTTGCGATCTCGGCCTTCACCGAGGCCGGCAAGTCGCTGGGGATCGTGTAAGAGGCGGCGCTTGTCAGGAGACGAACGGCAGCAACTCACGCAGATGAGCGTTGCGGAGGTAGAGCCCGCCCCAGGCCATCAGACCGAGGACGAGCGAAACGATTTGCGGGGCGGAGGCAAGCTTGCCGAGCCGGAAATGGGTGCAGATCGCCCCGCCGAGGAATGCAGTGGTCACGATCGCGCCGAGAACGGCTGTTTGCGGAATGGCGTACAGAATCGCGCAGACGAGAGCCATGATCGCGAGCGGAGACGCGGCGCTCTCGGGGAAGCCCGTCGCTGCGAGTTCGGCCTTTGTGCTTGAGCGCGCGAAGAAAATCTGCGCGGCGTCGGCGAAGAGAGCCAGCGCTACGAGCCCGCTGAGAATCTCGCCTGTCCAGGCGGAGGCGATCGGGTGCAAATCAATGAATGTCATCTGCTCCTCGCTCTGCGCCGTGTCGAGTGCGCCGCGATCCTCGACCAGGCGGCCCAATCGCAGCCAGACCATTAGGCGGAGGCCATGAAGGGCATCTGTTTGACAGCATAGCTCAAATCGGGATCACATGCTCGATCGCGATGTGTTCGGCGCCGCCGTGCGGACCAGCTTGTGCGCATCGCGCTTTGATTTGACGCCGGCGCCTGCCGCCTGACTGTTCCGGAGCCCCCATGCGCGCCCTCGTCAAGGAAAAGCCTGAGCCGGGCCTGTGGCTCGCCGATCAGCCGGTCCCCGAGATCGGGCCGGATGATGTTCTGGTCAAAGTGCACAAGACCGGGATCTGCGGCACCGACGTCCACATCTTCAACTGGGACGAATGGGCGCGGAAGACGATCCCGACGCCGATGACGATCGGGCATGAATATGCGGGCGAGATCGCCGCCGTCGGCGCCGACGTCAAGCGGCTCAAGGTCGGCCAGCGGGTGTCGGGCGAAGGCCACGTGATCGGCATGAGGAGCCGGGCGGCGCGCGGCGGGCGCTATCATCTCGATCCCGAGACGCGCGGCATCGGCGTCAACATCCCCGGCGCCTTCGCCGAATTCGTGCGGGTGCCCGCGTTCAACATCGTGCCCCTGCCCGACGACGTCGACGATGAACTCGGCGCGATCCTCGACCCGCTCGGCAACGCGGTCCATACCGCGCTCGCCTTCGACCTCGTGGGCGAGGATGTGCTGATCACCGGGGCGGGCCCGATCGGCATCATGGCCGGCGCAGTCGCTCGCCATGTCGGCGCTCGGCATGTCGTAATCACCGACATCAACCCGCGCCGGCTCAAGCTTGCCGAGGAAGTCGCCGACGTGGTCGCGGTCGACGTGTCGAAGGCCGACCTCAGGGAGACGATGAGCCGGCTCAAGATGACCGAAGGCTTCGACGTCGCGCTCGAGATGAGCGGCGCGCCGGCGGCGTTCGATCAGCTGTTCGACGCGATTCTCGTGGGCGGCCGGGTCGCCCTGCTCGGCCTGCCGGCGAAGCCTGCGCTGGTCGACTGGAACAAGGTGATCTTCAAGCAGCTCACCATCAAGGGCATCTACGGTCGCGAGATGTTCGAGACCTGGCACAAGATGATCGCGATGCTGGAGAGCGGGCTCGACGTGCGAAAGGTCATCACCCATCGTCTGCCCGCGAGCGAGTTTCTCAAGGGCTTCGAGATCATGCGCCGGGGCGAGAGCGGCAAGATCGTGCTGGATTGGGCGGGCGCAGATTAGAACCTGTCTGGCCTATTTCCCCAGCCCCTTAACGAACGCCTCGAACTCGGCGTCGGCGATCGGGACGAGATGCTTCTCCTCCGGATAGGCGCCGTTTTCGACCTCGGCGCGGAATTCCTTGAATGCTGCCACCCGCTCGCGCTGCAGACGCTCGTATTCGGCTCGGAAGTTGCGATAGACCTTGGCGTGGCGCGGCTGATGGCCGCGCGAATAGCCGAGCACGTCCTCGGCGAACAGATATTGCGCGTCGCAGCCTGAGCCCGCGCCCATCGACATGAGAAAGAGCGACGTTCGCTTTGAGATTTCGGACGCCACGCGCGCGGGCACGACCTCGATCTCCGCCGCGACGGCGCCGGCGGCCTCGAGCTCCTTGACGTGCTGATAAACCCGCATCGCTTCCGCAGCAGTCTTACCGACTGCCTTGAATCCGCCGGTCCAGGTGGCCCGCGCGGGGATGAGTCCGACATGGCCGACGACAGGAATGCCCTCGGCCGCGAGCTTTGCAATCGTGTCGAGGCTGCCGGCGCAATAGAACGCGTCGCCGCCGATCATCAGATTTTTGTGCGCGGCGCGCAGATAGTCCTCGTAGGTGCAGTGCTGGCCGTAGATGAGGCCGACCTGCACGAAGCAGTCGCCAGCCGCCTCGCGCATGGCGGGCGACCATAAGGGTTCAATGATCGAGAGGATGTCGATTCCAGCCGCGGACGCCGCCGCGGCTTCCTCGGGCGTTTCGACAAACAGCATCGTCAGCTGCCGTTTGCCCTTGACAGCCCGCAGGCCCGCGACAGTCAGCCTGCCGTGTTTGGTCAACGCCATTCCCGATCTCCTCGCCCGTGATGGGGCGGTATCGCCCGGCGGGACGCTGGGAACAAGCCTGGCTCGGAGGCGGGGCTCGGTTTCGCGCTCCAAATTTGACCAGGCTGCGGCCTTCCAGCGAAAACGGGGCATGATCCGCGGCTTCTTCATGCTCCTCGTTTTTCAGCTTGTCGGCGAAGTCGCGGCGCGCTGGCTCGCGTTACCGGCCCCCGGCCCGGTGGTCGGGCTTGCGGCTCTCGTCGTCGCGCTCGCCGCCTTCCGGCGCTGGCGGCCGTTCGACGCGGAGGCGCTCGCGGCGAGCGACCTCGGCCAGGCCGCGCGCGGACTGCTCGCCGCGCTTCCTCTCCTGTTCGTCCCGGCCGGCGTCGGCGTGGTCCAGTATCTGGGTCTCCTGCGCGACCAGGGTCTCGCGCTCATGGCGGCGCTCGTCGTCTCGACCGTGGCCACGCTGATCGCGACGGTCGGCGTCTTTCTTCTCGTCAAGCGCTATGTCGGAGCGAAGGACGAGACATGACGCCTTTCCGCCTCTGGGTCTATCTCCAGACGACGCCGCTCTTCTGGCTGACGGCGACGCTCGCGGCCTTCCTCGTCGCCGACGCTCTCGCCAGGGCGGCGAATCGCCACCCTCTGGTCAATCCGGTGGCGATCGCGATCGCGCTTCTCGGCGGCCTGCTCAAGCTTACCGGTGCGGATTATCAGACCTATTTCAATGGCGCCCAGTTCGTTCATTTCCTTCTGGGGCCCGCGACGGTCGCGCTCGGGGTGCCGATCTACACCAACCTTGCGCTCATCAAGCGGAATTTCTGGCCCCTCGCGGCGTCGCTTGTCGTCGGCGCCGTCGTCGCGATCCTGTCGGCGGTCATGGTCGCCAAAGGCCTCGGGGCGCCGCACGCGGTCCTCATCGCGCTCGCGCCGAAGTCGATCACGGCGGGCGTCGCGATGGCGGTAACCGAGAGGCTCGGGGGCCCGGCGCCGCTGACCGGCGTGCTCGTCATCGCCACCGGCATCCTCGGCGCCGTCATCGTCACGCCGCTGATGAACATGCTCGGCGTCACCGACTATGCCGCGCGCGGCTTCGCCGTCGGCCTCGCCTCGCACGGCATCGGCACGGCGCGCGCGTTCGCGGTCGATCCGGTCGCGGGCGTCTTCGCCGGCCTCGCCATGGGCCTGAACGCCGTGGTGACGCCGGCAGTGATCCCGGCGCTGCTGCCGTGGCTTGTGGGGTGAGGCAGGCGCGTCACCGCCTCGGATAGCGCTGGCTCAACAGCTCGAACAGCGCCCGCGCCGCCTGGATCTCGCCGCCCGCGGGCCCATGGGCGCGCGGCTTCGGGTTCCAGGCATAAACGTCGAAATGCGCCCACGCTTTCGCTTTGTCGACGAACCGGCGAAGGAACAGCGCCGCGGTGATCGAGCCCGCCATCCCGCCGCCCGAACCCGAATTCGAGATGTCGCCGACCGTCCCCTCGATCATCGCATCGTAGGGGCGCCAGAGCGGCATCCGCCATACCGGATCGCGGACGCGCGCGGCCTCAGCCGAGATCAACGCCGCGAGCGCGTCGTCGTCGGTATAGAAGGGCGGCAGGTCGGGGCCGAGCGCGACCCGCGCCGCGCCGGTGAGGGTGGCGAAATCGAACATGAGTTCCGGCGCATCTTCGTCGGCGAGCGCGAGCGCATCGGCAAGGATGAGCCGGCCCTCGGCGTCGGTGTTCCCGACCTCGACCGCGAGCCCCTTGCGGCTCTTCAGGACATCGCCCGGCCGCATCGCCGGGGCCGAGATCGCGTTCTCGACGATCGGGATCACCACCCTCAGGCGAAGATCGAGCCCTTCCTCCATCACGAGCTGCGCAAGCGTCAGGGCCGTCGCCGCCCCGCCCATGTCCTTTTTCATCAATTCCATGCCGGACGCGGGCTTGATGTCGAGGCCGCCGGTGTCGAAGGTGACGCCCTTGCCGATGAGCGCGACCTTCGGCGCGTCCTTCCGCCCCCAGGAAAAGTCGACGATCCGCGGCTCTTCGGCGGCTGCGCGGCCGACCGCGTGGACGAGCGGGAAATTCGCGGCGAGAAGCTCCTCGCCGCGGACCATGCTGACGCTGGCGTCAAATCGCTCCGCCAGTCTCACCGCCTCCTGCTCGAGCGCTTGCGGCCCGAGCGCGTTGGCGGGCGCGTTGATGAGGTCGCGCCCGAAGGCGACCGCCGCCGCGATGCGTTCGAGCCGCTCCTTGTCGGCGCCATCGGGCGCGACGAGCCGGGGCTTCGTCGCCGAACTGGCCTTGAAGCGGTCATAGACGTAGAGCGCGAGCAGGAAGCCCAGCGCGGCGAGATCGGGGTCTCGAGGCGGGTTGGCGAATCGGTAGACGCCCTCGGGCAGCGACGTCGCGAGCTTGCCGGCGGCGAACGGATCGTGTGAGGGCGCGCGCTCCCCGTCGACGCCGAACAAGACGCCGGCAAGCGTCCCTCCCTCGCCGGGAAGAAACTGTAGCCGTCCGGCTTTCGGCTTGAACCCGCAGCGCTCGGCGAACGCGGCCGCAGCCGCGCCGATCGAGGTTTTCACCCCCTCCCAATTGCCGGCGTCGACCAACCAGACCGGCGTCGCGTCGGGCGTCGGCGAAGCGAATGAGTGCAAGGGCTCAAATCTCCATCGGACAGACAAGGTCCGGGGCGACTTAAACGCATTTTGCCGGCTCGGGATAGCAGCGGCGTTGGCGCCGGAGGCGGCCCCAAGGTTGAGGCCGCGCCTCGCAGGGGTTCGAGGCGCGGCCCATGAGCGCCGCTCGCCATGATCTCTGGGGAGACCGCGGGAGGGCGCCGATCCCGGTCGCGGGAGGCTTACGCGACCGGCCGCCCGCTGCAACGTCCAACGAGCAAATGTCTTGAGCCGGCGAACGTGTCGGCTGCGGCGCCGACGCCCGCATTCCTAGCCGAGACGATCCTTGGGCGTCGGCAGTTAAAAAGCGCGTAATGAAATCGCATAAAATTTGTCCGCCCGACGATTTTTTTGCGCGCAAACCGCAGTCGCCGGCGAATCGCGCCGGTCCGCGTCGCATGGGCGCCGCCCCTGATCGGCGCCAGGTTGTGGCTTGACTCGCGGGTAACCTTGCGTTCGTTAGGGCCGCGCACTGAAATCACGGCGCTTCGGGCGTGATCCCCCGAGCGCGCGCCGAGGAGGATCGATTGTCCGAGCCCAGCGTGAATTCGAAGATTCGCCTGCTCGGCGGCATAGGGGCGAGCGACAAGCCGTCTGTCCCGCTGCCCGCCCGCGCTCCCGCTCAGGCGGCGGCGCCGCCCGTATCGATTACGCCGCCGCCCGCGCCGGTCCAGACCGATCCGATCTTCCTCGGCGATTCGGTCGACGGAGCCGACGTGCTGGGCGCTGCAGAGGCAGTGCAGCCGCTGGCCCAGCTTTGCGTGACCCCGCAGGTCCAGACCCCGTTTCTGGCCGCGGTGACCGGGGCGTCGGGCTCGGGCAAGACATTCGCGCTACGGCGCCTGGCGCAGGCGATCGTTGAGCTCAGCGCTTCGGCGGCGGCTTCGGGCGGGGTGCTGCCGAGAGTGGTCGTGGCGCATGTGGACGCAGGCGGCGGCCTCGAACCGACGGTGGCGATCGCCAGCGCCGCCTATGCCGCGCTCGATCGCGAGCCCGGCGGCGTCGATTATTCGGGCCTGCTCGACGAGACGGGCCATGCGGGCGGCGATCCGCATCGCGCCGCGAGAGCCGCGTCCGACCGTCACGACGAAGTGATCAGGAAGCTGGAGGCCGAGCGCTCGCAGCGTGACGACGTCGAGGCCAAGCGCGCGCGGCTCGCCGACACCCTGCTGTTCGAGACCCCGGGCTCCCGCATCGACGTGTTCGCACGCGCGCGTCGCGGCACGATCGAGGCGCGGCTGCGCCGGTTCGGCCTCGCCGCATCGGACGCCGACGCGAGCTACCGCCATCTGGCGCGAGACATGTCGACCCTCGGCGCGGGCGCCCGCATGGGAATCGTGTTCCGCGCGATCTGGGGCTACGGAAGCCAGGCCCGGCTGCTCATCTGGGCGATCGTCGCCTTCGCCCTCGCCTTCGGCCTGGGCTTATTGCACGGACCGGCGGCGCTCGCCTCGATCGAGCGCATGGGCGACGCGTTCAGGCCGGTCGCCGACTGGATCGGCTCGCACGGCGAATGGTTCGACCGGGCGGCGCAAGTTCTGTACGTCCTCGGCGCGTTGGCGATTGCGCTCAACCTGTGGCGCGCTCTCGGCTTCTCCAACCTCATTCTGCGCGGCGCGCGCCTGCTCAACCTCGAGGTCCGCGAACGGCGCCGCGACCTCGATCAACGCGCGATACGGCTCAATCAGCGCGTCGCCGCACTGGCTGCGGAAGCGGAAGGGGCGGCGAAGCGGGCCGATGCGGCGAGCCAGCGCGCGGGCGGCAAGGCGTCCGTCCGCGCGCCGGGGCCGGAATTCCTCGAATCGGGTCACGCGCCCGCCGCGGCGGCGCGCGCGTTTCTCGCCGCCCTCGGCGCGAGGATCGGACATCCGAACCCGGCGGCGCCGGCGCCGGACCGGCTCATCCTTGCGATCGACAATCTCGACGCGCTGTCGCCGGGCGCGGCGATCGCGTGGATCGATGCGGCGCAGAGCGCGATCGGGCCCGGCTGCGTCGGTCTCATGGCTTTCGATCCCGCCCGCCTTGCGGTCACGCTCGGCGGTCCGCGCAAAGCGCGGCGGCGGTTGGGAAAATGGCTGCAGGTCGCCGTCAATTTGCCGGCTCGGGACGGAACCGACGGCGAACGGGTGGTCGCGCGGCTTCTGTCGACCGCGGGGCAACCCGCGGCGGCGCTCGAACCGAAGCTGTCGACGGGGCTCGTCGAGCCGCTTTCAAGCGCGGAAGCTTCGCTCCTTGCGGCGCTGGCTCCGCTCGCTGCCGATTCGCCGCGCGACGCCAAGCGTTTCCTCAACGCCTATAGGCTAGCGCGCTGCTCAGGTTTGCCGCGGCCGGCGATGGCGCTCATGCAGGCGGTCGCCTTCGCCGACGACGACGCGCAGGCGGCGATGCGCGACCGCCTCGCCAAGGGATCGGGCGAGCTCAGCGACGTCGGCGGTCCGCCCGAACTCGGCGAGGCGCTGAAGGCCGCCCGGGCGGCCAACAACGGCCCGATCTCGATCGAGGAGGCGCGCGCTGCGGCGGAAATCGCTCGTCGCTACGCGCTGCCGCTCTAACCGCGTCGGCTTGCGCAGCTGGGCGACCTCAATCAGTCGCGATCTAAACGGCGAGCGATATAGAGGTGGGTTTCATAGTCGACGGCAAGCGTCCCGCCGTGATCGTCGACTGCCTTCGCGACTTCGCCGAGCATTTCTTCACGCTGCGCCGATTCGAGCATCCGAAGCTCCGATCTCGTGCGCAAGAAATCGGTGTAGCTTGATGTCGTGTGCCGCCATTCCCACGCGTAGCTTGTGTGGGCGACCGGCCCGAACAACCCGGACTCATCAAACCATCCCTTGAACGGACCATCGGGCAGGTACCAGGCCTCGGGCGGGGAACCCCACCTACCGATGCGCCGCAGGTAGATTTCCTTGAATTGAGCGATGAGCGCGACGGGCAGTCCCACTGGAACGTGCCCGAAGACCGCGAGCGAGCCATCCGGCGAAAGCGCCTGCGCGGCCTTCACGAACCGCACCTCCGGGGCCACCCAGTGCCACGACTGGGCAGCGAAAATCAGCCGAAACTCTCTGCGTCTCGCAGGCCATGCTTCGAATGTGGTCTCCAGGAACCCAACATTATTGAAGCTTGCCAGGCTCTCGCGGGCGCCGCGGATCATTTCGGGCCCGGGGTCGAGCGCGAGAATCGAAAAGCCTCGCTTGGCAAAACTCTCCGTCGCCTGACCGGTACCGCAACCGACTTCGAGGATTTTATCGTTTTGCTTCAAGTCAGCGTATGAGACGACATCGGCTATAAGCGCCTCGGGATAGCCGGGACGCGCGGCCCGGTACACATCCGCGATCTGATTGAATGCGAAGCGCTGTTCCATCTCAGCGCGCCCCCGCCATCGGCGCGGCGCCGGCGCGCAGGTAGTAGCGGCGCCATAGGCCCGCGAGCCATTTGCCGAAATTGTCGAGATAGATGAACACCACCGGGGTCGTGTAGAGCGTCAGCGCCTGACTGACGATGAGGCCGCCGACGATGGTGATGCCGAGCGGATGCCTGAGCTCGGAGCCCTCGCCGGTTCCGAACGCCAGCGGCAGCGCGCCGAACAGCGCCGCGAAGGTCGTCATCATGATCGGGCGAAAGCGCAGCAGGCAAGCCTCCTCGATCGCCTCCCGGGTGTCGCGCCCGGCCCGCTCCGCCTCGAGCGCGAAGTCGACCATCATGATCGCGTTCTTCTTGACGATGCCGATCAAGAGCAAGACCCCGATCGCGGCGATGATGGTGAACTGGACGTCGAACAGCCACAGCGCCAGCGCCGCTCCGACGCTGGCGGAAAACAGGGTCGAGAGGATGGTGATCGGATGGATCAGGCTCTCGTAGAGAATCCCGAGCACGAGATAGATCGTGACAATCGCGGCGCCGAACAGAAGCGGCATGCTCGACTGCGATTGCTGATAGGTCGCGGCGGTGCCGGCGAAGGCGCCGCGGACCGTCGACGGCATGCCGATGCGCTCGATCGCGTTGTCGATCTCGGTCTTGGCCTCGCTGAGCGAGCGGCCCTCGGCGAGGTTGAACGAGATCGTGGTCGCGGCGAACGGTCCCTGGTGATTGACGCTGAGGGGGGTGTGGCCGGGCGCAAATTTGGCGAAGGCCGAAAGCGGAACCATTGTTTCGAGCGAGGTCGAGACCGCCGCCCCCGACGAAGCGGCCGAATGACCGCTCGCCGCGAGCGCGTTGGTCGCGGCGTTGCGAGCCGAATTGGCGGCGATCGAGGCCGCAGTGCTTTGGGTTCCAGTCGACGAGACGTAATTGCCGGCGGCGAATCCCGTCTGCTGGACGCCGGTGGCGACCGTGCCTGACTTCGAAACGTAGATCTGATCGAGCGTGCGCGGGTCCTGCCAATAGCGCGGCGCGACCTCCATCACGACATGGTACTGGTTGAGCGGGTTGTAGATCGTGGACACCTGGCGTTGTCCGAACGCGTCGTAGAGCGTGTTGTCGATCGCGCTCAAGGTCAGGCCGAGGCGCATCGCGGTGTCGCGATCGATCGTGACGTTGGTCTGCAACCCTCCCATCTGCTGATCGGAATTGACGTCCTTGACGATTGCGCTGCCCATCAGCGCCTCGGTCAGCTTCGGTCCCCACGCATACAGGTCCGCCGTATCGTCGGAGAGCAGCGTATATTGGTAAGTCGCGTTGCTCGGGCGCCCGCCGGTTCTGAGATCGGAGACGGCGACCATGAACAGCCGCGCGCCCGCGACCTGACCCAGCTTGGCGCGCAGCCGGGTCACGACCTCGTCGGCCGTGACCTTGCGCTCGGCGAACGGCTTCAGCGACGAGTAGAGAAATCCGGAGTTGGTCGACCTTCCGCCGGTGAAGCCGACGACGCTTTCGACCGCGGGGTCCTCCTGCACGATGTCCTGCAACTGAGTGAACTTCTCCTTCATCGCTTGGAAGGAGATGCTTTGATCGGCCTGGATCGCGCCGATGATGAGGCCCGTGTCCTGCACCGGAAACAGGCCATAGTTCATGTGATAGCGGAACATGTAATAATTGAGCCCGACCGTGGCCAGGAGCGACAGGGCGACGGTCCCGGGATGACGAAGCGCGATCCGCAACGTCGATCGATAGAACGCCAGCATCGCATCGAAGACGCCTTCCGTCGCCCGATAGAGGCGACCGTGCTCGAGTTGCGGCCCGCTCGGCAGGATGAGCGCGCACATCATCGGCGTCGTCGTCAGCGAGACGGCCAACGAGATCAGGACCGCAACCGTCAGCGTCAGCGCGAATTCAGTGAACAGGCGCCCGACGATGCCGCCGAAGAAGAGGAGCGGGGCGAACACGGCGATCAGCGAGAGGCTGATCGAGATGACGGTGAAGCCGACTTCGCCCGCGCCGCGGATCGCCGCCTCGAGGCGCGGCATGCCCTGTTCGAGATAGCGCGAGATGTTCTCGAGCACGACAATGGCGTCGTCGACGACGAAGCCGGTCGAGATCGTCAGCGCCATCAGCGACAGGTTGTTGAGGCTGAAGCCGAGCAGATACATGACGCCGAACGAGCCGATGATCGAGGTCGGCACCGCGACGCTCGGGATCGCCGCCGCCCGTACGCTGCGCAGGAACGCGAACACGACAAGAATCACCAGCACGACGGCGATAACCAGCGTCTTCTCGGTGTCGTGCAACGATTGCCTGATGGTCTTCGAGCGGTCGACGGCCACCGTGAGATCGATATCGCCTGGCAGCGAGGCGATCAGGCGTGGCAATTCGGCCCGAACGCCGTCGACGGCCTGAATGATGTTCGCGCCCGGCTGACGCGAAAGGATCACCGCGACGCCGGGCTTGCCATTGACCAGGCCGGCGTTTCGCAGGTCCTCGACCGAATCGAGAACCTCGGCGACGTCGCCGAGCCGGACCGGCGCGCCATTACGGTAAGCGATCACCAGGTCGCGATATTGGTTCGCGTGCGACGCCTGGTCGTTGGCGTAGACCTGGTAGTGGTAATCGTCGTCCTCGATCGCGCCCTTCGGACTGTTGGCGTTGGCGGAGGCGAGCGCGGCGCGGATGTCCTCAAGCCCGATGCCGTAGTGGAAGACCGCGCCGGGGTTGATCTCGACCCGCACCGCCGGCAATGCGGCGCCGGAAATGTCGACCTCGCCGATGCCCGGAAGCTGCGACAGCCGCTGCTGGAGGACGTTGGACGCAAGATCGTAGAGCTGTCCCGCCGTGTGAGTTGTCGAGGACATGGCGATGACCATGATCGGCGCGTCGGCGGGGTTGACCTTATGATAGGTCGGGTTCTGGCGCAGGCTGGTCGGCAGGTCGACGCGCGCGGCGACGATCGCCGCCTGGACGTCGCGCGCAGCGCCGTCGATGTCGCGGTCGAGGCCGAACTGAAGGGTAATGCGGGTCGAGCCGAGCGTGCTCTGCGACGACATCTCATTGACGTCAGCGATCTGGCCGAGGTGGCGTTCGAGCGGGGCTGCGACCGAGGTCGCCATGGTGTCCGGGCTCGCCCCCGGCATGTTCGCCTGGACCGAGATCACCGGGAAGTCGACTTGCGGCAGCGGCGAAACCGGGAGTTGGGAATAGCCGAGAAGTCCGGCGAAAACGATGCCGATCGTGAGCAGGATCGTCGCCACCGGCCGGCGGATGAAGAGTTCGGAAAAGCGGTTGTTCACGGCGCTTCCGTCGCCAGCGCGGAACCCGCGGCGCCCATGCCGAAGCGCGCGCCGAGCCGCTCGAAGAACAGATAGATGACCGGCGTCGTGTAGAGGGTCAGCACCTGGCTGAACGCGAGGCCGCCGACGATCGCCAGCCCCAGCGGTCGGCGAAGCTCGGAGCCGACGCCGGTCCCGAGCATCAGCGGCAGCGCGCCGAAAATCGCCGCAACCGTCGTCATCAGGATCGGCCTGAGGCGCAGCAAGCAGGCCTGATAGATCGCCTCCCGCGCCGGCAGGCCCTGCTGGCGCTGCGCCTCGAGCGCGAAATCGATCATCATGATCGCGTTCTTTTTGACGATGCCGATCAGAA
>CAWEAT010000035.1:0-36481 GCA_963806935.1 uncultured Alphaproteobacteria bacterium | reverse complement strand
TGCTCATGCCGATAATTCCTCAATAGTATTACCCGCCAATCATTTCGGCGCCTGTGCGTCAGGCGTCCCTGCGCCCAGCGCCTCGATCGTGTCCATGACCGGCTTGGCGGAGAGCTTGAACGCGCCGGAATAGGGGTTGCTGAGCTGGACGATCATGAAAATTGCGCTGGCGATGGTGATTGCCCCGAGCCCCACGCTTGCAACCACGGTCCTGTTGACGGGCGACACCAACCCGTAGCCGCAGAACATCAGAAGCGACCAGCAGATGACGATCGTCAGCATCGGCCACGGGATGCCGCTCGCAAGCTGAAGCCCCATCAGGAGCCGGGTCTTGTTGATGTCGGTGGCGGCCGAGTTCGCCATCGACAACGCCTGCTTTTGCCCGTCGCTCTTGGGCGAAAGCGACAGCAGGTACTGATCCAGCATCCTCGTGCCAGCGAAAATGCTCTTGAGGTCGACGTTCGACGGCGTCCCTGTGGAATCGCCCCAGATTTCATCGTAGGTCTGCCGAAGCGCCTTGCGCAGGGCTTCGCGGCCAGGTTGCGTCTCCGGTCCAAAGGCTTCAAGCGCCGAGTCGAGCTGCATGATGCGGGCGCCCAAGGTCTCGAGCTCGGATTTCTGCGTCGCGTAGAGCGTGTAGGCAGATCCGGCGAAGGTGCCCAGCACGAGCGCGAGCAACAGACTGAGCAGACCCGTCATCGCCCCGATCATGCCCGCCGATTTGTCGGGGGAGTGTTTCTCGGGCAGGCGGCCATGGAGAGTGAGGCCGAGAGCCCCGGCCGCAAATACAGCCAGGGCCACTAAGATTGCGAAAGCCAGAACCGCCATTTTGACTTCCCCCGAGCGCCAGCCCGAACAGACGGTCGCGGATGCTCGCTTATTCGGAACCGCCCTGCGGGCTAATCAGCAACGTCAGAATATTAGAAAGGCGACACTCCCTACTAGGACGAGATATGTTGTGAACAGATCGACGGGACTGTCAGAACAATCAATGCGTCGTTTCGTCGCCCCCAAAAGAAAAGCGAGGCGCGGCCGCAAGCCGCGCCTTAGGCTTTTAGGCTCGCTGACAGGCCGAACCGGAGGTCAAAGCGGGGCGGCTCAACTCATTCGGACCAAATTCAACCGCCCGCCAGATGCGCGTTTGCGGACTCCGGGCCCGACGCTTACCTTTGATCGGGAAGCTTCAGCATCTTGAAGAGTGGGGCTAGATGAACGAAACTATTCGCCTTGTCTGCGCCACCCGACAACCTGATCCAGATAGCTTTTTCAGCAAGACCAGTCTTGGCCGCTCGATGGCATACCGCTATTCAAAACGGCCAAGGGTGAGCATATCATTATATCTAAATAATAAAAAAGGACTGCCGTGGGCCTATAATTTAGCAATCGATCGGGAAGGAAACTCAGAGCAGATCCTGGTGTTTCTGCATGACGATTTGCAGCTCATCGATTTCTTCTGGGCCGACGAATTGCGCGTGGCGCTCGGCCATTTCGATGTTGTTGGACTAGCCGGAAACCGGCGAAGGACGACGAGGCAACCGTCCTGGGCCTTTGTCGACGAGCGCATGAGGTGGGACAAGGCGGAGAAATCTGAGCGGTCGCGTCGGTCATGGCGAAGGCTACCCAGCGCGGGTCAGCAGGTACGGGCCCACTCCCCAAAGATGTTTGCTGATGGACGGCGTCTTCCTGGCGGTGCGAAGACGCGTTCTTCGCCAGCGCGGCTTGCGATTTGACGAGCGCTTCCAGTTCCATTTCTACGATTTGGACTTCTGCCGCAGGGCCGAACAATTGGGCGTCAGTATGGGGACGTGGCCCATCTCGGTCATTCATCAAAGCGGCGGAGATTTTGGCTCCGCGCGCTGGCGCTCGGGTTTGGCGGCTTATTTTCAAAAATGGCGCGAATGAGCGTCTGCGTCCGACGGAATCGACCCCGCGATCGTGCGCGCCGGTTGGCGATTGGCCTCACCCTTGTCCGGCCCCGAACAGCCCGACCCGGATCGCCTTTTCCAGCTCCATCACCAGGATGAGGCCGACCGCGGCCAGCGCCGCCACGCCCATGTCAGGCCAGTCGATCGGCCTTGTGTCATAGAGGAATTCGAGCGGCGGCAGATAGGTGAAGGCGACCTGCAGCAAGACGACGGCGCCAACCCCGAGCGCGAGCGCGCGCGTGATCCGGATGGCGCGGAAATCGAACGGGGCGCTGTGCCTGAGCCGTACGCTGAAGAGATAGGCGATCTCGAGTCCGACCATGGCGTTGACGGCGAAAGTCTGAGCGTGCTCGAGCTCCTCGCCGCGCCTGAGCGCCCAGAAGAAGACCGCGAACACGACCACGCAAAACAAAGCCGAGACCAGCGCCGTCCGCCAGATGAGCAGGCCCGAGAGGATCGGCGCGCGCGGATCGCGCGGCGGCCGGCGCATGACGCCGGGCTCGGCCGGGTCGAAGGCGAACACGAGCCCGAGCGTCACCCCCGTCACCATATTGACCCAGAGGATCTGCGCCGGCGTCATCGGCAGTGTGACGCCGGCGAGGATGGCGGCCACGATCGCCATCGCCTGGCCGCCGTTGGTCGGCAGTGTCCAGCCGAGCACCTTGACCAGGTTGTCGTAGACGATCCGGCCCTCGCGCACCGCCGCGGCGATGGTGGCGAAATTGTCGTCCGCCAGCACCATCTCCGCCGCCTCCTTTGCCGCCTCCGTGCCCTTGCGGCCCATCGCCACGCCGACGTCGGCGCGCTTGAGCGCCGGCGCGTCGTTGACGCCGTCGCCGGTCATCGACACCACCGCGCCGCCCGCTTGCAGCCCCTCGACCAGCCTCAGCTTGTGCTCGGGGCTGGTGCGGGCGAAGACCGCCGTTGTCGGCAGTGCGGCGCGCAGGGCGTCGTCGTCCATCGCGTCGATGGCGCGGCCGGTCAGGGCCTCTGCCGAGCTTTTCTCAAGGCCGAGTTCGCGCGCGATTGCGGCGGCGGTCGAGGCGTGATCGCCGGTGATCATCTTGACGTCGATGCCAGCCGCCCGGCAGTCGGCAATCGCGCGAACCGCTTCCGGCCGCGGCGGATCGATGAGCCCCACAAGGCCGAGCAGCGCCAGGTCGCCGCTTTCGACGTCCGCGAAGCTGAGGCTCGCGGCGTCAGGCGGCGCGAGCCTGGAAGCAAAGGCGATGACCCGCTGGCCTTTGGCGGCGAGGCTGTCGATCGCGGCGCGCCACATCGGCGCGTCAAGCGGTTCGTCGCCGGACGCCGAGCGCTGGCGGTCGCATAGCTCCAGCACCCGTTCGGGAGCGCCCTTGACGGTGACGAGCCTGCCCGCGCCGGCCCCGTTGAGGGCAGCCATGAACCGGTGTCGGGCGTCGAAGGGAATCTCCGCCAGGCGCGGGAAGTCGCGCCGCACAACCTCGGCGTCGATGCCCGCCTTCATCGCCAGGGCGATCAGCGCGCCCTCCATCGGATCGCCGTCGACGATCCAGTCCGGCCCCGCCTGGCGCAAGGACGCATCGTTGCAGATGAGCGCGGCGAGCGCGATCTCGCGTAGCGCTGGATAAGCCGAAGGCTCGATCGCGAGCCCGTCGAGGGTGAGCGCGCCGCGGGGCTCATAGCCGGCCCCGGTCGCTTTGAACGCGTGCGACGCTGTGACGACGGCATCCGCGGTCATCTGGTTCAAGGTCAACGTGCCGGTCTTGTCGGAACAGATCGTCGACACCGCCCCCAGCGTCTCGACTGCGGGGAGGCGTCGGATGATGGCGTTGCGCTGGGCCATGCGCCTGACCCCGATCGCAAGCGTGATCGTCATCACCGCCGGCAGCCCCTCGGGAATGGCGGCGACCGCGACGCCGACCGCGGCCATGAAAGCGTGCTCGATCTCGTAGCCGCGAACCAGCGCAGCGAAGGCGCAGACGCAGGCCGCGACGCCGAGGATGACGATCGTCAGCCGCTTGGCGAAGGCGTCCATCTGGCGCAGCAAAGGCGTGGTCAGGGATTCGACGCCCCCAACCATGGCGCTGATCCGCCCGAGCTCAGTCGCAGCGCCGGTCGCGACCACGAGGCCCGCGCCCTGGCCGCTTGCGACGAGCGTCCCGGAATAGGCAATCGACGCGCGGTCGCCGAGCGGAGCGTCAGCCGCGACGGGGTCGGGAGACTTGTCCGCGGGAGCCAACTCGCCGGTCAGCACCGCTTCCTCGATCCGGAGGTTCGAGGCGCGCAGGAGCCTCAGGTCGGCGGGAATGCGGTCGCCCGCCTCGGCCAGCACGACGTCGCCGACAACCAGGCTTTCGACCGGAACAGTGAGACGTCGACCGTCGCGCAGGACCGACGCTTCGTGCGTCAGCATGGCGCGAATGGCGTCCAGCGCATTCTCGGCCCGGCCCTCCTGGATGAAGCCGATTGTCGCGTTGATAACGACGACGGCGATGATGACCACGGTGTCGACGGCGTGGCCGAGCAGGAAGGCGATCAGCGCTGAAGCGACCAGAACATAGATCAGGAGGTTGTTGATGTGGGCAAAGAGCCGCGCCGCGAGCGAACGCCGCTTGCCGGCCGCAAGGCGGTTCGGCCCGTCGGCCGTGAGCCGCTCGGCCGCCTCGGCGGACGCCAAACCTCGACTGGAGGAGCCGCAGCGCTCGACAGCGGCCTCGATGGTTTCGGCATGCCAGGGCGGTCCGCCGACCGCGGGCTTATCCTGCATTGCTCAATCGTGTCCTCTTTCGTGCGAGGCCGGTCGAGACGGCCATCCGCTCTCGCCCTCTGGCGCTTGGACAGACGAGGTTCAGCCGGCCACCGCCGCGATGTCCTTGGCGCCCAGTCCCTTGGCTTCGGCGCGGGCGAAAGCCCTGACCGCGCCCGAGATCATGTCCGCTGGCGCGCCGAGGGATTGGGCGAGCGCCGCCGCGTAGCGGGCGTCCTTCAGCATGAGGGAAAGCGCGAAATCCGGCTCGTCGTAGTCGCTCTCGAGCATGCTCGAGAGCTTGGTCTTCACGATCGGGCTCAACGCGGCCCCGTTCAGGATGAGACTGGAGATCTGCACCGGCCGGAAGCCCGCCTTCCGCGCGACGTCGAGCGCTTCGCCGAGTGCGGCGACCTGAGCAGCCACGAGCTGATTGTTGATGAGCTTCCAGGTCGCGCCCGCGCCCGCCGGCCCGAGCAGGTCAATCTTGCTCGCGATCGCGACGAGCGCGGTCCGCGCCCGGTCCAGCGTCGCAGCGTCGCCGCCGACAAAGAGCCTGAGCTCGCCGGACGCCGCCGCCTGACGGCTGCCCCCGACCGGCGCATCGAGGAAGCCCAATCCCCTCGCCCGAGCATGTTCCGCGAGCTCGCGCACCCAGCCTGGGGTCAGCGTGCTCGATTCGACGATGACCGCGCCGGGCTTTGTTCCGGCCAGCGCCCCGTCGGCGCCGAGCCAGACCGAGCGCGAGGCGTCGTCGTCCGCCACCATCGCGAAGATGCAATCGGCGCCCTCTGCCGCTTCGCGCGGCGTCGCCGCGGCTTTAGCGCCCTTCGAAGCCAGCCCCTGCGCCTTGGCGGGCGTGCGGTTCCAGACCGAGAGCTGAAAACCCTTGGCCAGCCAGTTGGCGGCCATGCCCGCCCCCATCGTACCGAGACCAAGAAGGGCTACGCGTTGCATGAGATTGCTCCCTGAAAAGTGAACCCGCCCCGGCTTCTCACAGCACGTGCGAACCGTCGCCGGCGCGCTTCGCGGCCTTGACGAATTTCTTGATCACCCGGTCGCGCTTGAGCTTGGAGATATGGTCGATGAAAAGGACGCCGTTAAGGTGGTCGATCTCATGCTGCAGAACCGTCGCCATGAGGCCCTCGGCCAGGACCTCCCGGAGCTTGCCTTCGCGGTCGAGGGCGCGGGCGCGCACCGACGCCGGCCGCTCGACCTCGGCGTAATATTCCGGAATGCTCAGGCACCCCTCTTCGTAAGTCGCGCGCTCTTCGGACGACCATATGATCTCGGGATTGACGAACACCTGAGGCTGCGGCTCTTCCTCTTTCTTCGCCACGTCGACGACGAGCAGACGGATCGGCTCGGCGACCTGGATCGCCGCCAGGCCTACGCCCGGCGCCTCATGCATGGTTTCGATCATGTCGTCGATCAGGCGGCGCAGCGAATCGTCGACCCGCTCGATCTTTGCGCTGACGAGGCGCAGCTTGGGGTCGGGCAGGGTGATGATCGGTCGGAGGGCCATGAGAGCCGGCTTGTTTTCAAGGAAGGAGCGTCGGGACTGATAAGCGTCTGGACAGGCGCGGTCAAACGTGTTCTTATTTTGTTCCATTCGCTTCCGGGGGCCCCGCGTTTTCGATGATTTCCGCGTCCCCAATCGCCGTCATCGGCGGCGTCCCAGTCGATCTTCCCCACGCGCTCGCCGCGGCCGTGACCCTCTTGGGCGCGCTCATCGCTCTGGCGCTGGTCTCGCTCTGGCGCGCCGGCGCCGGGCGGAGGCGCGAGCGCGAAGCGGCGGATGAGCGGCAGCAGGCGATCGAGGAGCGGTTCGCGGTCCTCGCCCAATCGAGCGCCGAACTCAACGGAAAGGTCGGGGCGATGGCGGAGTGGCTGGGCTCGCGTCAGGCCGATCTCGCGCGGGTCGTGTCCGACCGGCTCGATTCGGTTGGGGCGCGGCTCGGCGCAGGGCTCGAAAGTCATGCGCAGACAACGGGCGAGTCCCTCGGTCAGCTCAACGAGCGGCTCGCGGTGATCGACGCGGCGCAGTCGCGCCTGACCGAGATGACGCGCGAGGTGGTGTCGCTCAAGGACATTCTCGCCAACAAGCAGACGCGCGGCGCCTTCGGCCAGGGCCGGATGGAGGCGATCGTGCGCGACGGCCTGCCCGCCGGCGCCTACGACTTCCAGTTCACGCTTTCGAACCGGGCCCGGCCCGACTGCGTGATCCGCCTGCCCGGCGATCCGCGCCCGCTCGCTGTCGACGCCAAGTTCCCGCTCGAAGGGTTCTCGGCCTTGCGCGCAGCGCGCGACGACGAAGCTCGAAGAGCTGCGCACGCACGGGTCCGCGCCGACGTCGGCAAGCACGTCAAGGACATTTCCGAGCGTTATCTCGTGCCCGGCGAGACGCAGGACGTCGCCTTGATGTTCGTGCCGTCGGAGGCGATCTATTCCGATCTCGTCGAGCATTTCGACGAACTGGTGCAGAAGGCCCATCGCGCCCGGGTCGTCATCGTCTCGCCGACGCTGATGATGATGGCGATCAGCGTCGCCCAGGCGATCCTGCGCGACGCGCGGATGCGCGACGAAGCGCATGAGATCCAGGCCGAAGTCGGCAAGCTCCTGAACGACGTCCGGCTCCTCGTCGAGCGGGCCGGCAAGCTCGATACGCATTTCCGCCAGGCGCAGGATGACCTCGCCGGCATCGGGCTCGCCGGCGGCCGGATCGCGCGCCGCTCGGAGCGGATCGAGGCGATGGACTTCGCCGAAGCTGACGCAGCGGGAGCGCGGGACCTCATGAGCCTTGCGCGGCAGGCGGAATAGGGAAGCCCCGGATGAACGAAAAGACCGACGCGGTTCAACCGTTCGCCGTCGACGAGGCGGATGCGCCGCAGAGCGCCTGGGACGACCCGGTGCGCGGGCGGCTTCGCTTTCGCACACTGTTTTCGCAAGGGTTGACCCCAACCGCGGGGATGACTGGCGGCGTGACGGAACTTGGGGCCGGCGACTGGCTCGGGCTGCATCGGCACGAGCCGCACGAAATCTATTACGTGTTCGCCGGCGCCGGGATCGTGAGCCTCGAGGGGCGCGACATCGCGGTGAAAGCGGGCAGCGCGGTGTTCATTCCGGGGATGGCCGAGCATGGAATCCGCCAGACCGGAACCGAAACGCTACGCCTCTTTTACGCCTTTCCCGTCGATTCGTTCGACGGCGTGGAATACTTGTTCAGCGCGGCGGAGCGCGGATGAGGCGTAGGGCGGGGCCCGCACGCGCCCTGTCCGGGTTCAGAGAGATGTGAGAAAGGGAGTTGAGTGAGGAAAGGGGGTCTCCGAAGCTGAGAGTTTGCGAATCAACAACCTCAGGAGACCCCCCATGCAGGTTTTTGGCCTGCCCAGCATCTTATCCGCTCCGCCAGGGCGGCGTCGCGTCTTCTCGGAGCGAAGACCCCGGATATCGAAGCGGAGAGAAGACGCGACGCCGTGGCGCGCTGGCGGCGAGCCATGGCCGATGGGCTCGCCAGCGATCGCGCGGCGCGCGCGGTCGGCGAGGCGCGCGCCAATCTTTATCGCTGGGAGAAGCGCCCCGAGCCGCGCAGCCGCAGGCCGGCGCGCCTGCGCAAGCCCAATCGCCCGCCCGGTCTTGTCAAGGCGATCGAGCGCCTGCGCCTCGATTTTCCCATGTGGGGCCGCGCCAAGCTCGGACCCCTCGTGCGCGAGCAGGGCTTCGCCGTCTCCGACGCCACCGTCGGGCGCATCATCGCCCATCTGGTCGCCCGGGGCGCGCTTCAATCCGTCCCCACGCTGCGACGACGGCCTTACGCCCATCGCTGGACCGCCAAACGCCGCTTCGCCCAACGCCTCCCCCGCGACCTGGCCGTCGAGGAGCCGGGCGGCCTCGTCCAGCTCGACACCGTCCACGTCAATGTCGCGCCCGACAAATCCATCAAACACTTCACCGCCTACGACCCGATCGCCAAATGGACCGTCGCCAGGGCCTTCAATCGGGCGACCGCGGCCTCGGCCGCGATCTTCCTCGATAAGATCGTCGCCGAAATGCCCTTTCCCGTGAAGGCCATCCAGGTCGACGGAGGATCCGAGTTCATGGCCGAGTTCGAGGACGCCTGCGAGAAAAAGGGCCTCAGGCTCTTCGTCCTCCCGCCCAAGTCGCCGCAAATGAACGGCGCGGTCGAACGCTGCAATGGCGCCTGGCGATACGAATTCTACGCCGTCTACGACCTCCCCACATCCGTCGAAGCGATCAATCCAATCCTCAACGGCTTCCAGCACCTCTATAACCATCACAGACCACACGGAGCCCTTGGCGGAAAAACCCCATCCCACTACCTTGCACAGCGAACAGCCAATGAGACCCACCCGTCTCACATGTCCTGAACCCGCACACGCCCTTGCCAGCGGCGCCGGGCCGGGATACCTCCGCGCCCCATGTCCATGTCTTTCGTCCCTTACGGGGCCGCTCCCGGCCGCGAATGCGGCGCCTGCGCCATGTGCTGCAAGGTCTATACCTTTCCCGAGATCAGTAAGCCGGCGGGCGTGTGGTGCAAGTACTGCAAACCCGGCAAGGGATGCACGATCCACGACAATCTGCCCGGCCAGTGCCGCGACTTCTTCTGCCTGTGGATGACCGACGGGACCATGCCGGACGACTGGCGGCCGGACCGGGCGCGGTTCGTGCTGTCGGTCTACCCCGGGAACGGCTTCGTCTACGGTCAGGTCGACCTTGGCTCGCCCGGCGCGTGGCGGCGGCCGCCTTACTATGAGCGGTTGCGCGCGATGGCGAAGACGCTGCTCGATCAGCGTCGCCATCTCCTCATGTTCCTCGGCGACCAGGCGACCCTTGTCATGCCCGACGAGGACGTGCCCCTGGGCAAGATGACGGCTGAAGACAATTTCCGCATCGAGCCGACGTTCGGCCCCAAGGGTCCGACCTGGCGGGCGACGAAAATCTGAGCCTGCGGCCGCAACGTCCAGGCCTTCGGCGACCCTGGACCCAACCGGGTGAGGGCACTAATCTGACCCACGAATGCAGGGAGATCCCCACGAAGTGACCGGGCGTTTTGCACTTATTGGGTTCGGCGTCGCCCTGGTCTCCTCCGGGCCGGCGCTCGCGGAGCTCGCGATGACCGGCGCCCCGGTTGCAATGCGCGCCGCGCCTTCGGAAAAGGCCCACATCGTCCAGCGCATCCCGGCCAGCGCCGAGATCGAGCTTTCGAGCTGTCGCCACGGCTGGTGTCAGGCCTCCTGGCGGCGCCTGTCCGGCTACGTTCCGGCGGCCGCGGTGGTTCTGGGCCCGCCGCCGGCGACGTTGCCCGGCGACGAAATGCCGCCGCCGTTTGTCAATCTGCAGCCGACCTACGTCACGCCGCCGGTCTGGCGATGGACAGGCGCCTATGTCGGAAGCAATTTCGGCTTCGGGTCGCGCGGCTGGTAGGGCCGGCCGGTCCCCTCGCACGGGCGGCGCCCCTACCCATCCGCGCCGCGCGGCCCTATATGGCGGCTTGACCCCTTGAGAAGCAGGAGATGGACCGCGTGACCACGAGCCACGAGTTGGAGAAAATTCCAGTCACCGTTCTCACCGGCTATCTCGGCGCCGGCAAGACAACGCTGCTCAACCGGATTCTGAGCGAGCCGCACGGCAAACGCTACGCGGTCGTGGTCAACGAGTTCGGTGAGATCGGGATCGACAACGAGCTCGTCGTCGGCGCCGACGAGGAAGTGTTCGAGATGAACAACGGCTGCATCTGCTGCACGGTGCGCGGGGACCTCATCCGGATCATCGAGGGCCTGATGAAGCGCAAGGGCCGGTTCGACGCCATCATCGTCGAGACGACCGGCCTCGCCGATCCCGCGCCGGTGGCGCAGACCTTCTTCGTCGACGAGGACGTGCGCGAGGCGGCGCGGCTCGACGCGGTGGTGACGGTCGCCGACGCAAAATGGCTTGCCGCTCGCCTGCGCGACGCCCCCGAGGCCAAGAACCAGATCGCCTTCGCCGACGTCATCATCATCAACAAGACCGACCTCGTGAGCGCCGCGGAATTGCGCGAGGTCGAGGCGCGCATCCGCGCCATCAACCCGTATGCCGTGCTCCATCGGGCGAAGAACTGCGACGTTCCGATCGCCGAAGTGCTCGAGCGCCGCGCCTTCGATCTCGATCGGATCCTCGACATCGAGCCCGATTTCCTTGTCGCTGACGACCATGATCACGACCACGATCATGGCGACGGCCACCATCATCATGGCCTCAAGCACTATCACGACGAAGACATGCAGTCGGTCGCGGTGAGGCTCGACGGAGAGGTCGATCCGGCCAAGTTCATGCCCTGGATCAACCAGGTCACCCAGGAGCAGGGCCCCAACATCCTGCGCTGCAAGGGTATCGTCGCGATGAAGGGCGACCCCAAGCGCTTCGTGTTCCAGGGCGTCCACATGATGCTCGACGGCGATTCGCAGCGCGAATGGAAGCCGGACGAGAAGCGCGAGTTGAAGGTCGTGTTCATCGGCCGCGACCTCGCGGAGGAGGATATCCGCAACGGCTTCCTGGCCTGCGCGGCTTGAACGGTCTTCGGCTCGCATGACCGACGCCCGGGCGACCGCCTCCCTTACGCAGCATGCCCGTCAGTTCGAGGCGGGCGCGCATGTGGTGGCGGCGGCGTTTCTCGACGGCGCGCCGACGCTGGCGCTTGCCGATGCTGTGGTCCTGATCGGCGAGCCGGAGGACCAAAAACGCGTCGTCGTCCACCCCGATGCGGCGATCCTGACCGCGATCAGCGACGGCAAGACGCTCATCACCGGCGGCGATGATGGGCGCGTCGTCGCGACCCGGCCCGACGGCGCCTCGCAGGAGATCGCCGACGAAAAAGGCCGGTGGATCGACGCCCTGGCGATGCGCGGCAAGGCCTACGCCTGGAGCGCCGGCAAGCAGGTTCGCGCCCGCGACGAAACGGGGGCGATCAAGAGCTGGAGCGCGCCTACGACCGCACGAGGCCTCGCCTTCCAGCCCAAGGGCTACCGTCTCGCCTTCACCCATTACAATGGCGCGACACTGTGGTTTCCGAAGGTCGAAGGCGCGCCGCAGACACTGGAGTGGAAGGGCGCCCATCTCGACGCGACCTTCTCTCCCGACGGGCGCTTTCTCGTCACTTCGATGCAGGAGAACGCGCTGCACGGCTGGCGGCTCGCCGATTCGCGCAACATGCGAATGACCGGCTACCCGGCCAAGACGCGCTCGCTTTCCTGGTCGCACGATGGCCAGTGGCTCGCGACCTCGGGCGCCGACGCCGCCGTGGTCTGGCCGTTCAAGGACAAAGACGGCCCGATGGGCAAGGCCCCGCGCGAATGCGGCGTCCGCGAAGCGCGGGTCACGAGAGTGGCGTTCCATCCGAAGGCGCTCGTCGTCGCCGTCGGTTACGCCGATGGAGCGGTCCTGTTGTGCCGCCTGGCGGATGCGGCCGAAATTCCGGTGCGCGATCCCGGCGGGGGCGCGGTGAGCGCGTTGAGTTGGGACGCCGCCGGCTCGCGTCTGCTGTTCGGGCTGGAGAGCGGCGCGGCGGGTCTCCTGAACTTGCCGGCCTGACGCCGCGGCCTCCGCGCTTGCCAGCGACGCCGGAAAGGGAGAATTCTCCCGCCGCGACAGTCGCCGGGAGCGCCATGAACGAGGCCTATATCGGAGTGGACGTCGGGACCCTCAGCGCGAGGGCCGGCGTTTTCGATTTCGACGGACGCCTGATGGCGAGCGCCCGGCGGCCGATCGCGATCTGGCGCGAACCCGGCGAGATCGTCGAGCAATCGTCCGACGACATCTGGAGGGCGGTGACCTCAGCCGTGCGCGAGGCGATCGAGGCGTCAGGTCTGCCGCCCGAGGCGATTGCCGGCATGGGCTTCGACGCGACCTGCTCGCTGGTCGCGCTCGACCGCGACGCGCGTCCCTTGTCGGTGAGCCCGACCGGGAGCGCCCGAGCGCGACGTGATCGTATGGATGGATCATCGAGCCGCCGCCGACGCCGACCGGATCAACGCCGGCGGACATGCGACGCTGCGTTACGTGGGCGGCTTGATCTCGCCTGAGATGCACGTGCCCAAACTTGCATGGCTCGCCCGACGGAAGCCCGAAATGATCGCCGAGGCCGGGCATTTCTTCGACCTCACCGATTTCCTGTCGTACCGGGCGACCGGCTCGCTCACCCGCTCGACATGCACGACGACCTGCAAGTTCGGCTATCTCGGGCAGGAAAAACGATGGCCGGACGAATTCTTCGACTGCGTGGGTCTCGGCTTCCTCAGACGCGACGACTACGCCCTCATTGGCGCTCATCCGGCGCCGCCGGGCGCGCCGCTTGGCCGGGGACTGACCGCCGAGTCCGCTGCTGCGATGGGCTTGCGGCCGGGAACTCCGGTCGGCGCGGGGCTGGTCGACGCCCACGCGGGCGCCGCGGGCACGCTGGGCGCGCGCCGGGGAGCGGGGCCGGTCGATCCGCGCAGGCGCCTGGCGCTGATCCTCGGCACCTCGTCGAGCTGCATGGCGCTCTCGGACGAACCGCGATTCGTCGACGGCGTATGGGGACCGCATTTCGCGGCGTTGACTCCCGATCAATGGCTCATCGATGGCGGACAGTCGGCGTTCGGCGCGGCGATCGATCATCTCTTGCGGGCGCATCCGGCGTTCGCCGCGCTGTCGGAGCGCGCGGGACCGCGTGCGCTGGCGGCGCTGGAGAAGGACATCGTGGCCCGCGCGGGCGGTCTGTCGCAGGCGGCTTTGATCGCCGAGGGCCTGCATGTCCTGCCGGATTTCATCGGCAGCCGATCGCCTCTGGCGGATCCGGGCGCGCGCGGGGGCGTCATGGGGATGGACCTGCGCGAAGACGCTGCGAGCCTTGAGGAGCTTCATGTCGCCGGCCTCTGCGGTCTCGCCTATGGCCTCAGCGACATTGTTCGCAAGCTCGAGCGGACCGGTTACGAGTTCGATGCGATCGTTGTCAGCGGCGGCGCGGCGCGGAGCCCGCTGGTCCGCCAGATCATCGCCGATGTATGCGGCAAGACGGTCGAGGCGCCCGAGACGCCGGAGCCGGTGCTGCTGGGCTCGGCCATGATCGGCGCCGTAGCGGCGGGAACGCATACGCTGGTCTCCGCGATGGAGTTGATGTCTGCGATCGCGGTTCGCGCGGCCCCGGCGGGCGGGGCGTTGGCGGCGTTCCACGGCCGAAAGCATCGCGCGCACGAGATCCTGCGCCAGGCCGAGCGGGAGATTCGCCACGCGAACCTGAAGGCCCGCTGGCCCGAGGTCGTCATTTTCGATTGCGACGGCGTGCTCGTCGACAGCGAGGTGATCGCGCTCGCCGTGACCCGCCGCCGGCTCCGCGAGGCCGGCCTTCAGCTGAGCGACGAGGAGACGCGCGAGCGTTTCCTCGGGCTGCGGCTCGATTCGGTCGTTCGCAGAATCGAGACCGAACTCGGCGCGCCGCTGCCGAAGGAGTTTCCCGACGATCTTTCGCGCGAGATCCTGGCGACATTCGCGAGCGAGCTCAAAGGGGTCGAAGGCGTGCGGCAGGCGGTCGGGGGCTTGCGGGCTCGCGTTTGCGTCGCCTCTTCGAGCGCGCCCGAGAGACTGCGATTCGCGCTTCGGGTCACCGGATACGAGTCCCTGTTCGCGCCCAACATTTTTTCCGCCGTCGAGGTCGCGCAAGGAAAGCCCAGTCCCGACCTTTTTCTGTTCGCCGCGCGGGCGATGGGCGCGGCGCCGAAGGATTGCCTCGTGATCGAGGACAGCGTCGCGGGCGTCGCGGCCGCGCGCGCCGCGGGAATGCGGGTGTTCGGGTTCGTCGGGGCAAGTCATTTCTCCCGTCTCGGCGAGGGGGCCGATTTGACCGCGGCCGGCGCCGAACTCATCTTCGACGACATGGCGGGGCTGCCTGACATCGTGGCGGCGCGAGCGGCGAACACGGATTGACGTCATGGCGCGCAAGTCGGATCACGACGGTCTGAGGCTCGACGAAGCCGCGCGGGCGGGTTGGCTCTATTACGTCGCCGGCAACACGCAAGACGAGATTGCCCGCAAGCTCGGCATTTCGCGCCAGGCGGCGCAACGCCTGGTTTCGCTGGCGATCAGCGAGCGGCTGATCAAGGTCAGGCTCGACCATCCGATCGCCCGCTGCATGGAGCTCGCCGCGGCGCTGAAGCTCCGCTATGACCTGCGCTTCTGCGAAGTCGCGCCGACCGATCCCGACTCGACGTCGTCGACGCTCGGAATCGCGCAGGTGGCGGCGGCCGAGTTCGAGCGCTGGCTGAGGAGGCCGGAGCCCGCCGTCATCGGCATCGGCACCGGGCGCACGATGCGCGCCGTCGCCGATCAATTGCCGGCCATGGAATGTCCGCAACACAAACTGGTCGCGCTCGTCGGCAACACCAAGACCGACGGCTCGGCGTCGTTCTACGACGTCATCATTCGCGTGTCCGACAGCGTGCGCGCGCCGCACTATCCGATCCCGCTGCCGGTCATTGCGCGCTCGGTCGAGGAGCGCGACCTGCTGACGAGCCTCGCCTCGGTCAAGAGCCTGTTCGCCCTCGTCGAGCGCACCGATGTCAGTTTCGTCGGGGTCGGCTCGGTTGGCGATTCCGGGCGCGCTGGTGCAGGACGGGATCATCACCCGGCAGGAGGCCGAGGCGCTCCGCCAAGCGGGCGCGGTCGGCGAGATCACCGGCTGGGCGTTCGACTCGGCGGGGAAAGTGCTGGCCGAAGGCACGAACCAGCGGGTCGCTTCAGCCCCGCTGCGGCGGGCCGACAACCGGCTTGTGATCGGCGTCGCGATGGGGCCGTCGCGGCGGGCGCCGATCCGCGGAGCGCTCGCGGGGCGGCTCATTTCCGGCCTGGTGACCGACGAGGCGACCGCCGAGCATCTGCTGCAGCGGTGAGGTTTTAGCAAAAAAAGACCATAAACCTCAGATACTTCCGTTTGATCTGCCGCCGCGTGGGCGGCGCAGCAGAAATTTCGGATTGACTTGCGCGGGCGAATATGGCGAATATTCGCCCGCTCAATTGGCAAATGCCCACACTGGCATTGTCTCATCGGAGGAAACGCTATGAAGGTTCACGTGAAGGGCGTGCTAGGGGCGGTCGCGCTGGCAAGCTTCTCGCTTCCCGCCTATGCCGACACCACGCTGACGATCGCCACCGTCAACAACGGCGACATGGTGCGACATGCAGGGGCTGACGGAAGATTTCACCAAGGCCAATCCCGACATCAAGCTCAATTGGGTCACGCTCGAAGAGAACGTGCTGCGCCAGAAGGTGACGACCGACATCGCGACCAAGGGCGGCCAGTTCGACGTCCTCACCATCGGCACCTACGAGACCCCGATCTGGGCCAAGAAGAAATGGCTGCTGCCGCTCGACAAGCTCGGCGCCGATTACGACGTTGACGACCTGCTGCCGCCTATCCGCGCCGGCCTGACCGAGGACAACAAGCTCTTACGCGGCGCCTTTCTACGGCGAAAGCTCCTTCGTGATGTATCGCACCGACCTGATGGAGAAGGCCGGGCTCAAAATGCCCGAGAGCCCGACCTGGGACTTCATCAAACAAGCCGCCGACAAGATGACCGACAAGGCCGCCGGTGTCTACGGCATTTGCCTGCGCGGCAAGGCCGGCTGGGGCGAGAACATGGCTTTCCTGACGGCGATGTCCAACTCCTTCGGCGCCCGGTGGTTCGACGAGAAATGGAACGCGCAGTTCAATACGCCGGAGTGGAAGAAGACGCTCGACTTCTATGTCACGATGATGAAGGCAGACGGGCCTCCCGGCGCGTCCTCGAACGGCTTCAATGAGAATCTGGCCCTGTTCAACGACGGCAAGTGCGGCATGTGGATCGACGCCACGGTCGCGGCCGGACTTCGTGACCGATCCGAAGCAATCGAAGGTTTCCGACAAGGTCGGCTTCGCGCTCGCGCCCAATAACGGGCTCGGCAAGAACGCCAATTGGCTCTGGGCATGGTCGCTTGCGGTGCCGGCCGGAACGAAGCAAGGGCGACGCGGCGCAGAAGTTCATTTCCTGGGCGACCAGCAAGCACTACGACCGAGCTTGTCGCCGCCAAGGAGGGCTGGGCGCGAGTTCCGCCGGGAACGCGCACCTCGCTCTACAAGAACGCGGACTATCTGAAGGCTGCCCCGTTCGCCGAACTGACGCTTGAAGTCGATCGACTCGGCCGATCCGTCGCATCCGACCGTGAAGCCCGTTCCCTATACCGGCGTGCAGTTCGTGGCGATCCCCGAGTTCCAGGGCATCGGCGACCGAGGTCGGTCAGGACTTCTCGGCGGCGCTCGCCGGAACCATGAGCGTCGACGACGCGCTCGCGAAGGCGCAAGCCAGCGACCGACTCCGCCATGAAGAAGGCCGGCTACATCAAGTAGCCCTCCCGTCTCGCCGCGTCGCGACGTTTCGGCCGCTGCGCGCCTGGAGGGACGTTCCTCCCCGTCCCCGCCC
Source organism: uncultured Alphaproteobacteria bacterium (assembly GCA_963806935.1). Taxonomy (GTDB): domain Bacteria; phylum Pseudomonadota; class Alphaproteobacteria; order Rhizobiales; family Beijerinckiaceae; genus Roseiarcus. The sequence continues at coordinate 19,343 of CAWEAT010000035.1, read as the reverse complement.
CCCTCCTCGTTCGCGAGGGGGGAGCAGGGGAGGCGCTAAGAAATCAGCGTGAAGGCGCGCATCATGTCTGGCAGGCCGGGTCTATCGCTCGACAGCGGACCGGCGGCGACAATGACGACGTTCGGCCGCCCGATGGGAGACCGGAATCCGGCGTAAGAAGGGCGACAAGGGATGGCGACGCAGCAAACAACCACGGCAGGGCGCCTCCTCGTCGCACCTTCGGTCATCCTTCTCTTCGTCTGGATGATCGTCCCGCTCGCGATGACGCTCTATTTTTCCCTGCTTCATTACAGCCTGCTCGATCCGGACAACATCAGCTTCGTCGGGCTTGCGAACTACGCCTCCTTTCTTTCCGATCCGAATTTCCTCGCCGCGCTCCTCAACACCCTCATCCTCGTGCTCTCGGTGCTGGTGATCAGCGTCTGCGGCGGCATTCTGGTCGCACTTCTGATGGATCAGCCGGTGTTCGGGCTGAATGTCCTGCGCCTGATGGTGATCGCGCCGTTCTTCGTGATGCCCACGGTGAGCGCGCTCGTGTGGAAAAATCTGCTGATGAACCCCGATTCCGGCTTCTTCGCCTGGATCGCAAAGTCGCTCGGCTTTCAGCCGATCGTGTGGTTCACCAACTGGCCGATGCTGTCGGTGATCATCATCGTTTCATGGGAATGGCTGCCGTTCGCGAGCCTGATCCTCTTGACTGCGCTGCAGTCGCTCGACGAAGAGCAGAAGGAAGCGGCCGCCCTCGACGGCGCGGGCCCGATCTCCTACTTCGGCTATATCGTGCTGCCGCATATCGCGCGCGCGATCACCGTCGTCATCCTGATCGAAACGATTTTCCTGCTCAGCGTGTTTGCGGAAATCTACGTGACCACCAACGGCGGTCCCGGAGTCGCGACGACGAACATACCCTTCCTCGTCTACAAGCAGGCGTTGCTCGACTTCGACGTCGGAGGCGCGTCCGCAGGCGGCATCATCGCCGTCATTCTCGCCAATATTGTTGCGATCTTCCTGATGCGCATCATCGGCAGGAACCTGGAGGGCTGAACGATGGCGTTGCAACAATCGCTGGGCAAGCGCGTCAGGGTGTCGATCCTCGCCTGGCTCGTGGCCTTCCTGATCTTCTTTCCCATCCTGTGGACGGTCCTGACCAGCTTCAAGAGCGAACTCGACGCCATCGCCATGCCGCCGAAGTTCCTGTTCTTCAATTGGACCCTGGAAAACTATTTCGAAGTTCAGTCAGCGGTCGAACTATCTGCGCTTCGCGTTCGAACTCGATCATTCTCTCGGTCGGCGCGAATATCGTGGGCCTCCTTATCGCCGTACCCGCCGCCTGGTCGATGGCTTTCGCGCCGGGCAAACGGACCAAGGACCTCTTGATGTGGATGTTGTCGACCAAGATGATGCCCGCGGTCGGCGTGCTGGTGCCGATCTATCTCCTGTTTCGAGATCTGCACCTGCTCGACAGCCTGGTCGGGATCGGCCTGGTGCTGCTGCTCCTCAATCTGCCGCTTCTCATCTGGATGCTCTATACCTATTTCAAGGAAATCCCGGTCGACATCCTCGAGGCGGCGCGCATGGACGGAGCCTCGCTCCTCAATGAGATCGTCTACGTGCTGACGCCGATGGCGGTGCCCGGCATTGCCTCGACCATGCTGCTCGCGATCATCCTGTCGTGGAACGAAGCCTTCTGGACCCTCAACCTGACGACCTCCAACGCGGCGCCGCTGACTGCGTTCATCGCCTCATACTCCGCGCCGGAAGGGTTCTTCTGGGCCAAGCTTTCGGCGGCTTCGACCCTTGCCATCGCACCCATTCTCATTCTTGGCTGGTTCTCGCAGAAGCAACTGGTCCGAGGCCTGACGTTCGGCGCGGTGAAGTGATCGGGAACTAAGGAAAAGCACCTATGGGCAGCATCCAACTGAAAGACGTGCGGAAGGCGTTCGGCGCCGTCAGCGTGATCAACGGCGTCGATCTCAACATCGAGAATGGCGAGTTCGCGGTGTTCGTCGGACCGTCCGGCTGCGGCAAGTCGACCCTGCTGCGGCTCATCGCCGGCCTCGAGGACGTGACCTCCGGACAGGTGCTGATCGACGCCAAGGACATGACCAACGTCGGTCCGTCCCAGCGCGGACTCGCCATGGTGTTCCAGTCCTATGCGCTCTATCCGCATATGAGCGTGCGCGGCAATATCGCCTTCGCGCTCAAGATGGCCGGGCAGAGCGCCGACGTCATCGAGCAGAAGGTGCGCAAGGCCGCCACGACGCTGAACCTGACCGACTATCTCGACCGCAAGCCGCGCCAGCTTTCCGGCGGCCAGCGTCAGCGGGTCGCGATCGGGCGCGCGATCGTACGCGAGCCGAAAGCGTTCCTGTTCGACGAGCCGCTTTCCAATCTCGACGCCGCGCTGCGCGTTCAGATGCGGGTTGAGATCGGCGAGCTTCACGAGGCCCTCAAGACGACGATGATCTATGTCACCCACGACCAGGTCGAGGCGATGACCATGGCCGACAAGATCGTCGTGCTCGATCGCGGGTCGGTCGCCCAGGTCGGCTCGCCGCTCGAGCTCTACAACAAGCCGAACGGCCTCTTCGTCGCCGGCTTCATCGGCTCGCCGACGATGAACCTGATCAAGGGACCGTCGGCGGCGAAGCGTGGCGCCGAGACCATCGGCATCCGTCCGGAGCATGCCGACGTATCGACCACGGCGGGCGAGTGGCCGGCGAAGGTGCGCCTCGCCGAGCATCTCGGCTCCGACACGTTCGTCCACGCCGAGGCCGACGGCATCGGGGCGTTGACCCTGCGGCTCGAGGGCGAGGCGCCGCTGACCCCGGGCCAGGCAATCTACGTCACGCCGCGCGAAGCGTACCTGCACCGTTTCGACAAGGACGGGCGGCGCATCGCCTGAGGGCGGCGCTCGGCCCAAGATTTTTCGGACTGATTGCGGGCGGGCGTCGCGATGAGGGTGACGAGATGAGCGTGAAACTGTCTGCCGCGACCTTATCGAGCCTGCCGAAAACGGTCGCGGTTCCAAAATATCAACGTTCCGACCTCACGGCGGGCATCTTCCATATCGGCGTCGGCAACTTTCATCGGGCCCATCAGGCGGTTTATCTCGACGATCTCTTCAATTCCGGCGCCGATCGTGACTGGGCGATCGTCGGCGCGGGGGTGCGCGAACCGGACATCGCGATGCGAGAGAAGCTCGCGGCGCAGAACTGGTTCACAACCGTCGTCGAGCAGGAAGCGGGGTCGAGCACGGCGCATGTCACGGGGGCGATGATCGATTTCGTTCGGCCCTTCGACGTCGCGGCAAACCTCGCCGCGCTGACTGACCCCAAAATCCGCATCGTCTCGCTCACCGTGACCGAGGGCGGCTACTATGTTTCGCCCGCCACTCAGCATTTCGATCCCGGTCATCCCGACATTGCCGCCGACGCCAGGAACCCCGATTCGCCCAAGACGGCTTTCGGCCTCATCGTCGCCGGGCTGAAAAGGCGCCGCGCGGCGAGCATCGCGCCTTATACGGTGATGTCGTGCGACAATCTCCCCGGAAACGGCCACGTGACCGCGAACGCCGTTGTCGGACTGGCCGAGATGTCCGATCCCGCGCTCGCCGGATGGATCCGCGGCGCCGTCGCCTTCCCGAACGGGATGGTCGATCGAATCACGCCGGCGACCACCGACCGCGAGCGCGCGATCCTCAACGACCAATGGGGCGTCGAGGACAACTGGCCGGTCTTCTGCGAAGAGTTCAAGCAATGGGTGGTGGAGGACACGTTCACCTCCGGCCGCCCTGCGCTCGACAAGGTCGGCGTCACCTTCACAAGCGACGTCGCGCCCTACGAGTTCATGAAGATCAGGATTCTCAACGGCGGGCACGCGGCGATCGCCTATCCCGCCGGCCTGCTCGACGTTCACTTCGTCCACGAGGCGATGGAGGACAGGCAGATCGCCGAGTTCCTCGCAACGCTGACGAAGCGCGAGATCATTCCGGTCGTGCCGCCGCCGCCGAACGTCAATCTTGACGCCTATCGGGGCAAGGTCGCGGAACGCTTCGCCAATCCGAAGATCGGCGACACCATCTCGCGGCTTTGTCTCGACGGCTCGAACCGGCAGCCGAAATTCATTCTCCCCACCGCCCGCGACCGGCTCAAGGCAGGCGCGAGCGCGGCCGGCCTTGCGCTGTGTTCGGCGCTTTGGTGCCGCTACTGTTACGGCGAAACGGAGAGCGGCAAGCCCATACCTCCGAACGACCCGAGCTGGGACCGTCTGCAGGCGGCCGCGAAGCCCGCGCGCAGCGACCCCAAGGCCTGGCTCGCGATGGGCGACATCTTCGGCGATCTCGCCAAGAACCCGGCCTATGTCGGCGCCTTCTCCGCCGCGCTCACCTCGCTCTGGACGAAGGGCGTGCGCACGACGCTCGCCGACTATCTGTCGAACAAGCAATGAGCGCGAATGGCGCTGGCCTGCCCCGCGCGGCGGCGGCCGGGCGAGCTGACAATTCGTCGCGGAGACTTTGACCCATGTACCTCGATCGCTTCAATCTCAAGGGCCGTGTCGCGGTCGTCACAGGCGGCGGCCAGGGCATCGGTCTCGCCTGCGTCGAGGCGCTGGCGGAGGCCGGCGCCCATGTCTACATCGCCGACCGCAATTCCAAGACCGCCGCCGAGGGTCAGGCGGCGATGAAAGCCAAGGGCTATGCCGCGGACGTCATCGAGATGGAGGTCACTGATTCGAAGCAGGTCGATGCGGCCGCCGCGCGGGTGATGGACGAGAAAGGCCGGATCGACGTTCTGGTCTGCAACGCCGGCATTGCGCGTTCGGAGACTGCGGCGGAAGACGTGGCCGACGAGCACTGGCTCAACGTCATCGACGTCAACCTCAACGGCCTGTTCTGGTGTTGTCGCGCGTTCGGCCGGCACATGTTGGCGGCCGGGCGTGGTTCGATCGTCAATATCGGCTCGATGTCGGGCGTCATCGTCAACAAGCCGCAGCCACAATCCTATTACAACGCCTCCAAGGCCGCCGTGCACCATCTGACGAAGTCGCTCGCCGCCGAGTGGGGCGCGCGCGGCGTGCGCGTCAACGCCGTCGCGCCGACCTATATCAATACGCCGCTGACCGCCTTCGCCCGGACCAACAAGCCGATGTTCGACGCCTGGATCGACGGCACGCCGATGGCGCGCATCGGCGAGCCGGACGAGATCGCCGCCGTCGTCCTGTTTCTGGCTTCGGACGCCGCCAGCCTGATGACCGGGTCGATCGTGCTGGCTGACGGCGGCTATAGCTGCTGGTAAGAAGTTCCGCAGGACTGAAAAGCGGAACGGGGGCATCATGGATCTCGGGCTCAAGGGCAAGGTTGCCGTCGTCACCGGCGGCAGCGTCGGAATTGGCCTCGCGATCGCCGAGGGCCTCGCCGCGGAGGGCGTCGATGTCGTGATCGCGGCGCGCGGCGTTGAGCGGGTCCGCGCCGAGGCCGGCCGCATCGCCAAGGCTTTTGGCGTCCGCGCCGAAGGCGTCGCCTGCGACGTCGCGACCCGCGAGGGAACGGAGGACCTCGTGGCCGACGTCCAGCGATTTTTCGGCGGCGCCGATATTCTCATCAACAACGCCGGCACCGGCAGCAACGAGACGGTGTTGGAGGCGCCGGACGAGAAATGGCAGGAGTACTGGGACCTGCACGTGATGGCGGCGGTCCGGCTTGCGCGTGGCCTCGCCCCGACGATGAAGAAGCGCGGCGGCGGCGTCATCCTGCACAACGCCTCGATCTGCGCCGCCCAGCCGCTGTGGTACGAGCCGATCTACAACGTGACCAAGGCGGCGCTGATGATGTTCTCGAAGACGCTGTCGACCGAACTCATCGGCGACAATATCCGGGTCGATTGCGTCAATCCCGGTCTCATCCTGACGCCGGACTGGATCAAGACCGCCAAGCAACTGACCGCCGACAAGGGCGGCGACTGGCAGGCCTATCTCGACGGCGTCGCGCGCGAGCACGCGCCGATCAAACGCTTCGCCACGCCGCAGGAACTGGCCAACTTCTTCGTCTTCCTGTGCTCGGAACGGGCAAGCTATTCCGTCGGTTCGACCTATTACGTCGACGGCGGCATGTTGAAGTCTGTCTGAGCGGCCACCGCCGACGGGTCAGGGTCACCCGAAATCAGTGACGGCTTTCGGCGGCTCCGTGTTGGGAGCGTAGGGCGTCCGCGAGCCGGATCAGGTTGGTGACGCCGACCACTCCGGGCACGCTTCTGACGTCGAACTCGGCGCAAGTCTTCTGATAGGGGAGGTCCACGGTTCCCGAAACGGTGACCCACCCATTCTCGATCTCGAACTCGCACTTGATGCCGCGGGACCCGCAAGTCCCAATAGAGCGCGTTCAACACGCCCGTGCGCACGTCTTCGCTCTGGCGGTACATTTCTGCCTCCTCCCGCGCCTTTGTGCTTTTCGCTGTTTCGCGCGCGGGGCCCGGTCTGGGTAACACGAGGGTCGCCGCTGCGGCTTGACGCTGATCAAAACCTTAGCGCGTCAGTTGAGCGGAATTTTGGCGCATTGCTCGTGGCGGGGCGAGCGGGCCCCATCAGCGAGATTAAATCTGCGGACGCGGCTCGGATTCGGCTTCGCTGAACATCGTTTGCTCGACGTTCATCGCGTTGCCGCGCCAGACGATGGCGTGACCGGTCCAGGCCTTGGCGAACACCAGCGGCAGCAGGAAGTCGCGCGCGATCCATGCCAGCGGCATTCGCCAGGTGAGCGGCCAGGCCGCCGCTAACGCGAGGATGGCCTCGGCGCCGTACCAGAAGGCCGCCATCAGCCGCGACGGCGACGGCGGGGCTCACCCCGAATTGCGGCGCCGCAACGCCGGCCGCGGCGAGCGTGAACAGGCTCGTCGTCAAAATCTCGGGCAGGAAGAACAGCGGGAACGTTGCGCGCCTGAGTCGCGCCCAGCGAACCTGGCGGTACCAGACGTCCTTCAGGCGCCGGCGGCCGAGCGGCTGCTGGAACGGCTGGTCGACGAGGCGGGCGTGATATCCTTGGGCGTTGATGAGCTTGGTCGCGGCCGCGTCTTCGGCGATCTCGGCCCCCAAAGCCTCAATCCCTCCGCCCGCTTCGAGGATTTCGCGACGCCACAGCATCGTCTTGCCCTGGGCGAAGCCGTAACCGGAAGTATCGCCTGCGTACTGCCAGCGCGCCTCGTAGGTGTTGAGAAAGGCGCACTCGATCTCGGCGGCGAAAGACTCAGGACGCGCGCCGATCGGCGGGGCGCAGACAATCCCGGTGCGGGGGCCCCAGCGCGCCAGCAGACGCTGAATGTAGTCGACCGGCATGAGGACGTTGGAATCGGCGATGATCACCCAATCGTGGCGCGCGGCCTTCCATCCCTTGACGACATTGTTGAGCTTGGGATTGGCGCTGACCCGGTCATCGCCGATGAGCAGGCGCGCCGGGCGATGCGGGTTGGCGTCGATGGCGCCGCGCACCAGGGAAGCGATCGGATCGTCGGCGCTGGCGAGGCAGAAGACGATCTCGTAGACGGGATAGTCGAGCGCGAAGATCGACCGCAGCGTGTCGCGCGAGAACGTCTCGACGCCGCACAGAGGCTGCACGATCGTCACGCCCGGCGCGCTTTTCGGCGCCGGCGTACGGCCCGGCCGCCATCGGCACCGGGCAGTCGCCAGCGCGACGCTCAGCCCATGAATCCCCGCGCTGGTAGCGCAAATCCCCGCCGCCAGGGCGCTGATGGTCATGGGTCCAGCCTACTCGAATCACTGGGCTTTGTCACACCATATTGCCGCGCCGTCGCGACGCTTCTATGAAGGCGAAATGGCCACTCCCCCGGTCGTCCGCTTCGCGCCATCGCCGACCGGGCGCATCCATATCGGCAACGCCCGCACGGCGCTCCTGAACTGGCTGTTCGCCAAGCGCCGCAACGGGACGTTCATCCTGCGCTTCGACGACACCGATCTCGAGCGTTCGAAACGGGAGTACGCCGACGCGATCGAAGCCGATCTGAAGTGGCTTGGAATTGAGCCGGACCTTGTGCGCCGCCAGTCGGAGCGGATGGCCGCCTATGACGAGGCCGCGGCAAGGCTCAAAGCCCAGGGCCGTCTCTACCCGGCTTATGAGACTGCCGACGAACTCGACCGGCGCCGCAAGCGGCAGCAGGCGCTCGGCCGGCCGCCCGTCTACGATCGCGCGGCTTTGCGCCTGTCGGAAGCCGAGCGGGCGGCGCTCGAAGCGTCGGGCCGCAAGCCGCACTGGCGTTTCCGGCTCGAACCGACCATCGTGCGCTGGGACGATGTGGTCAGGGGCGAGAGCCATATCGACTGCGCGTCGCTGTCCGATCCCATTCTCCGGCGTGAGGACGGGACCTACCTCTACACGCTGCCCTCCGTGGTCGACGACATCGACTTTGGCGTCACTCATGTCATCCGCGGCGAGGATCACGTCACCAACACGGCGGTCCAGATTCAGATTTTCGAGGCCCTCGCCGGCGCTGCGCCCCGCTTCGGCCATCACAATCTCCTGACCGACGCCGGCGGCGGGGGGCTTTCGAAGCGCGCCGGCGCGCTGTCGATCGCTTCGCTGCGCCAGAAGGGCGTCGAGTCGCTCGCCGTCGCCGCGCTCGCGGTCCTGGTCGGCTCCGCCGAGCCGGTGCGCCCGGTCGATTCGCTCGAGGAACTGGCGGGCCTCGTCGATCCGTCGCATCTTTCTCATGGGGCGGCGCGCTTCGACGAGGCTGAGCTTCAGGCGCTTTCGGCGCGCACGCTGCATCGCATGCCCTATGCGGCGGTCGCCGACCGGCTGTCGGCGCTCGGCGTTGCAGGACCCCAGGCCGAAGCGCTTTGGCTCGCCGTCCGCGGCAACCTCACGCGTATCGACGACGCGGCGATTTGGCGGGACGTCGTCGAGGGGCAAATCGCCCCGATCGTCGAGGATCCCGACTTTCTCCGGTTTGCCGCCTCATGCGCGCCCGAAGGCCCATGGGACCAGTCGACCTGGGGCGCGTGGACGGCGCGAATCAAGGAACTGACCGGCCGCAAGGGCCGGGCGCTGTTTCACCCCTTGCGCCTGGCGTTGACCGGCCGCGAGGCCGGGCCGGAGCTCGCGGCTCTCCTGCCGCTTGATGGGCCGCCCTAGAGCGCTGGCCCGACTATCCTCACAGTCCGTTTGACCCCGTCCGGTCCAGTGCTTTCCACCGTGCGCCCCTGATTCACGGTGAAGCTCTTCGCGCTCTGGACGTCGTCGCCGGCGATGCCCGAGGCCTCGCGGCTGACGGTGGCGGTCGCGGCGCTGAGCTTGGTGTCGGTCCCGTTGATGTCGAGGACCGGCGCATTCGGCGCATCGGCCGGCGGCGTCGCGCCGGGCGTTGCGCCGGCCCCGGGGCCGGCGACGAGCGACGCGCCGGGCTTGGCCTTCGGGTCCACTGCCGGCTTCGCCTTCGGGTCAATGATCGGGCGGGCCATTTCGGCCGATTTCTCCGGCGTGACGATGATGTCGTGCTTCTCGTGGCCGTACCTCGCCTCGGCGTCGGCGAGGGCCTCGGCCCAGCTCTCTCCCTTGCGCCGGCAGGAGCAATTCGGGTCGTAGCTCTGCTCGAATTTCCCGGCGTTCGGCAAATTGGCGTAAGGCTCGCCGGACGCCAACTCGGCCCCGTCGATCGTTCCCCCGAACGGGAACGAATAGAGCGCCATGTCGGCGTTGGGGCACAACGCCCGGCAAACATCTTCCAGAGTGTCGGCGCGGCTGCCGGCTCCGGAATAGGAGACCGGAAAGAAGCTGCCGTCGCAGGTGCGCACGCAAACCGCGTAGGAGCCCGCATGGGCGACGACGCCGCTCCTGTCGGCGGGCTGCCCGGACTCGGTGGTGCGGTCGGCCGGCCCATGATCGAGCGGCTCGAGTCTGGCGTCCATCTGCTGCTGCGGCTGCTGCGGCGGGGGCGCCGCCAGCCTCGCCACCCCGCCGAACAACGCCTCGAGGAAGTTGGTCGGCCGCGGCGCATTCCCGCATTCGGCGTTGTAGCGGGCGACGAGGTCGCCGGCGCCGCCGCCGGCGCGCGCCTGCAAATCAGCGAGATTGGCTTGCATGCGCGAAATCTGCCCGCTGACCTCGCCGCATTGGGGCGGCGGATTCGAACCGAAAAACAGGAATTTGCGATTCTCGCAGCCGAGCGAACGGGAATAGGCTTCGGTGCGCGCCAGCTCCGCACGCTGCCGCTCGACAGCGGCCTGCGCGCCGCTCGAACCGTGGCGCGAGGCGATCGCCTGCTGCAGGCGCGCGCAGTCGGCGCTGTTCTGCGCCCGCGCGTCACCGGAGCCGAAAGCCGCAATCGCCGCCGCCAGCGCGGCGAAAGCGCCGGCCGACGCCAGAAACCTTCCGCCCCGGAGCGCGCTTCCCATGCCAGTCATCGCCGCCTTCATCCCATGAAACGCCAGTGCCCGGCGCCGAGGCCGAATCGAAGGGGGTTAAAAACCGGCATCGCGGCGCGAACAAGGCGCGCGCATCCCGATCCCCCGCCCGGGCGCTTCATACGTAATTTCCCCGGCTGACGCCAGACCGCGGGGCCGCGCTTATGGCTTCGCCCGCCCGGGTCGGGCATAATCCGGCGATGGCCGAAGCGGACGCGCGCGCAACCAATGCGCCCGAGATCACCGTCAGCGAACTCGCGGGCGCGCTCAAGCGCGCGATCGAGGATCGGTTCGGCTACGTCAGGGTCCGGGGCGAGATTTCCGGCTTCCGCGGTCCCCATTCCTCCGGCCACGCCTATTTCAGCCTCAAGGACGCCAATGCGCGCCTCGACGCCGTCATCTGGCGCACCACGCTCCAGCGCATGAAGCTGAAGCCGCAGGAGGGGCTCGAGGTCGTCGCGATCGGCAAACTCACCACCTTCCCCGGCAAATCGAGCTACCAGATCGTGATCGAGGCGCTCGAGCTCGCCGGAATCGGGGCGCTGATGGCGCTGCTCGAGGCGCGGCGGAGGAAACTCGCCGAGGAGGGGCTGTTCGACGCCGCGCGCAAGCGCAAGGTCCCGTTCCTGCCGAAGGTCGTCGGCGTGGTGACCTCGCCGACAGGCGCCGTCATTCGCGACATCCTCCACCGTCTCGCCGATCGGTTCCCGGTCCGGGTCGTCGTCTGGCCGGTCAGGGTGCAGGGAGAAACCTCCGCCGCCGAGGTCGCGGCGGCGATCGACGGCTTCAACGCGCTGCCGGCGAATGGACGCGCGATGCGGCCGGACGTGCTGATCGTCGCCCGCGGCGGCGGCTCGCTCGAGGACCTGATGAGCTTCAACGACGAGGCGGTGGTGCGCGCCGTCGCTCGCAGCTCGATCCCGCTCATCGCCGCGGTCGGCCACGAGACCGACTGGACGCTGATCGATCACGCGGCCGACGTGCGCGCGCCGACGCCGACCGCGGCGGCCGAGTTCGCGGTGCCGGTGCGCGTCGATCTCCTCGCCGCGATCGCCGACCTTGGCGCCCGCGGCCGCGGCGCGATCCTGCGCTTCGGCCAGCGCCGTCGCGCCGATTTCAGGGCGGTCGCCCGCGCGCTGCCGAGCGGCGAGGCGATCGTCGCCCAGCCGCGCCAGCGCTTCGATCGCGCCCAGGAGACGCTGAAAGCCCGCGTGCGTGCGGGCGTCGACCAGCGCGCGCTGAGAACTGCGGGATTGGCCCGCCGTCTCGCCCGCCATTCGCCGCGCGCCCATCTCGCCGGACAACGCGAACGCTTGCGGGGACTCGCCGGGCGTCTCGGGCGAGTGCGCCCGCTCCTGATCGAACGGCTGCGGCGGGCGGCGGACGCGGCCGGGCGCTCGTTCGCGCGCGAGACGGCGCTGATCTCGAGGAGGCGCCGCGAGCGGGCCGAGGCGGTCGAGCGGCTTTCGGCCCGCATGGCGCGCGCCTATGGCGAACGCCTGCAAAGCAAACGCGCCCAGCTTGTCTCCGCCTGGCAATTGCTCGGCGCGATGAGCTATCGCGGCGTCCTGTCGCGCGGCTTCGCCCTGGTGCGGGACGAGGCGCAAAGGCCACTGAGGCGCGCCGCCGAGGTCCGCCAGACGCAGCGCCTCGAGATCGAGTTCGCCGACGGGAAGGTCGGCGCTGTCGCCGGCGGGCGCGTCGGGCCGGCGCTCACCCCGCCGGCGCTCCTGCCTCGCCGGCGCGCCAAGCCCGACAAGGACGAAGGGCAGGGGACGCTGTTCTGACGTGTGACGCAATCGAGCCGCAATGCGCGCGCGACCCCGAGCCGCCGCGGGTCGGCGATTCATGGGCAGGAGGCGCAACACTTTCCTGATCGTCAGCGTTAGGCCTGCGGTGCTAAGACAAGCGCCGCAGGGAGCCCCCATGAGCCGTGCTTTCGTCAAAGAAGCCGATAACGACACGGTCGAACTTCCCGACCGCCCGATATCGCCGCATCGCAATTTTGTGACCAAGTCCGGGCTGGCCGAAATCAAGGCCGCCCTCGGCCGCTTCGAGGCCGCCTACCGCGCAGCGCGGCACTCAGGCGACCAGGACGCCGTTGCCGCCGCCGCGCGGGAAATCCGATATTGGACGGCGCGGCTCGGAACCGCGGAAGTGGTTGAACCTCCCGCCGACCGATCCACGGCGTCCTTCGGCCTGACCATCACGCTCCGCCGCGACGACGGGCGCGAGCAGAGCTTCAAGATCGTCGGGGAAGACGAGGCCGAGCCCTCGCGCGGGACGGTCTCCTATGTGTCGCCGCTGGCCCGAGCGGTTGTTTCGCGCGGCCCCGGCGAGGCGGTCATGATCGCGGGCCGCGAAGCCCTCATTCTGGATGTGCGGTAGCTTGCGGCGGGCTAGGAAGCGGACGCGGCTTTTCCCGCCGCTCACCCCGGCTCCTCTCCTCCCGCAACTCTCCCGAACCGCTCCAGACGCTACTGGCGCGCGAGATACATCTTCATTTTCGCCGCCATGTCCTCGACCGCCTCGCCGGTCACATCGACCAGCGCCTTCTTGACCGTGCCCGTGAAGGCGAACGGCGGCTTGTAGTCGGGCATGACCGGCGCGCCGGCGTCGGAGCCGATGCTGACGCCCGCCGAGCAGGCCGAGCGAGAGCGGGATCGTCACCGGCAAGTCGCCCTTGCCGACCGGCGCGCCGTCGACGAGCAAGGTTATCGAAGCAGGCACGCCCTTGCCCTTGGCGATATCCGCCTTGCCGGTCGGCTTGAACTCGAAGCTGAAAATGTGATCGCCCTCGGGAATGGCCTTGTCGGACTGCACCTTGAAACGCTGGTCGGCGACGTAGTTATAGCCGTAAGTCAGCTTGCCGTTCTGCACGTAGAAGGCGAAGCCGCCGTCGACGCCGCCCATCGAGAACAGCACCCCTTCGGCGCCGCCCTTCGGCACGTTGGCGTGGACTGAGACCGAGTGCGCGACATTGACCAGCCGAGGCGCGGCGTTGCCCGGCACCTGCTGGGTTCCGGCGTAGTAGATGTACTTCTTGCGGTCGACGGCGATCTGCGGCCGCTCGTCGGCAAAGCGCGCCGTGCCGCGGCTGTCGACCGGCAGCACGTCGTACTTGCCGGCCTCGACGTACCACATGCCGATCATCGCGATCAGCCGGTCGCGTTCCTTCTCAGCAAGATTGTTGGTCTCGGCGAAGTCTTCGTTGAGGTTGTAGAGTTCCCACCCCTTGGCGTCGAGTTCGGTGAGCTTCTGGTAGTCGATGGGCGCGCCAAAGGCGAGGCCCGACTCGGTGAACGATGTCCCCGGCCAGGGGCACACCGCCCGCCAGCCGTCGTGATAGAGCGAGCGATGGCCCATCATCTCGAAATACTGGGTGATGTGGAGCGGTTCCGCCTTCGCGTCGTCGAATGACGACTTGAGGCTGAATCCTTGCAGCGGCGATTGCGTGACGCCGCGAATCTGCGCCGGCGGCTCGATGCCGAGCGCGTCGAGCACGGTCGGGACCATGTCGATCGCGTGGGCGTATTGCGAGCGGATTTCGCCCTTGGCCTTGATGCCCTTCGGCCATGTGACGATGAAGGGATCGGCGGTTCCGCCGCGATAGGTTTCGCGCTTCCACCGGCGGAACGGCGTGTTGCCGGCGTGGGTCCAGCCCCATGCGTAGTGGTTGAAATATTTCGGGCCGCCGAGGTCGTCGATGGCCGCGAGATTCTGCTTGAGATCGTCGGGCACGTTGTTGAAGAACTTGCCTTCGTTGACCGAGCCGGTCGGCCCGCCCTCGGCGCTGGCGCCATTGTCGGACACGACCATGATCAGGGTGTTGTCGTACTCGCCGATATCTTTCAGGAACGCGATCAATTCGCCGATGTAGTGGTCGGTGTGCTCGAGAAAGCCGGCGAACACTTCCATCATGCGCGCGTAGAGGCGCCGCTCGTCGGCGGAGAGCTTGCTCCAGTCCTGCACGTCGGGATCATGCCGCGAGAGCTTCGTGGCAGCGGGGATGATTCCCAGTTTCTTCTGCCTTGCGAACACCTGCTCGCGATAGGCGTCCCAGCCGGCGTCGAACTTGCCCTTGTACTTGTCGGCCCATTCCTTCGGCACGTGATGGGGCGCATGCATCGCGCCCGGGCAAAAATACATGAAAAACGGCTTGTTCGGCGCGACCTGCTTCGAATCGGCGATCATCGCCTTCGCCTTGCCGACGAGATCGGGCGTCAGGTGATAGCCCTCTTCCGGCGTCTTGTCGGGTTCGGTCTGGCTGTTGTCGCGCACCAGCTCCGGGTAATACTGATGCGTATCGCCGCCGAGGAAGCCGTAGTAGCGCTCGAAGCCGCGACCGAGCGGCCAGCGGTCATACGGGCCTGCCGCCGACGCCTGCTCGGCGGGCGTCAGATGCCACTTGCCAAGGGCGTAGGTGTTGTAGCCGTTCTGCAGCAGGATTTCCGAGAGCATCCCGTTCTCGAACGGAATGTTGCCGTTGCCGCCGGGATAGCCGGTCGATCCTTCGGTGATGCAGGACATGCCGTTCGAGTGATGGTTGCGCCCGGTCATGAAACACGAGCGCGACGGCGAACACAGCGCCGTCGTGTGCATGTTGCTGTATCGGAGCCCGTCGGCCGCGAGCGCGTCGAGATTGGGGGTGGCGATCGGGCTGCCGTAGCAGCCGAGGTGGCCGAAGCCGGTGTCGTCGAGGATGATGAAAAGGACGTTCGGCGCGCCCTCCCGCGCCCGGTTTGGCGCCGGCCACGCCGGCTTGGACACGTCGAAGGTGCGGCCGATCACGCCCGGGAACGCCTGTCCCGGCTTGTATTCCTTAAGCGCCATGAGTTCCTCCCGCCGGCGAATCTCGCCGCGCCGCGGCTTCATTACAGCCTGCGCCGCCGGAGGTCACGCGCCGGCTTGCCGCAGGAGAGCGAACCGAGCCATTGAGTAGGCAAAAGGCTCTTATGGCGTTAGCTGTTGCTTTCGAGGAATTCGGACGTGGGGGACCCGCGGACGAGTCCCAGCACGTCATGGCCGGGACAAGCCCGGCCCATGACGGCGAAGGCTTGACCGCGCAGTCGCTGATCAACAGAAAACGCTATGAGAGCCGACAGAGGCTTTACGAAAATCAGAACTCCTGCTATTGTCGGCATTCATGAGGAGCCGTGAGCCGGCCCTGCGAAAAGTCGCGGGCGCCGGCGAGCGGGGAAGGAGGATTTGGCGCAGCCTCCGAACGCAAGCCGTTGAAAAAGCTCTATCTTCGGAAGAAAAGTCGATTTTGCTTTTGTTGCTCCGGCCTTTGATTTTGTTGCGCCCGGCTTGGAAATTGTTGCGGCCGGCTTGGAATTTGTTGCGGCCGATTTTGCTTTTGTTGCGCGGGCCCGGGCTCGTCGGCCCACGCGGGCGCGCGAGCTAAGCCCCGGCGTAACGGGCCGCCGGCTCAGGATGGGCGGGCGCCCGGTTGTGGTTCGCGGCCCCCGCGCCCTTCGGCTTCTCGACCTCGGGAAGGCGGCCTTCGAGCCAGGCCGGCAGGAACGCCTCGAGCCAGGCGGCGACGCGGCCGTCGTGCTGGAACCAGCCGCCGAGATGCTCGGGGCGGCTCAGCGCGCCGGGCCGGGTCAGGCGCTCGGCGCCGCGATGAGTCCACCGGCACATCATGTGATAGGTGACCTCCGGGTGGAACTGGAGGCCGACCGCGTGGCGGCCGTGGCGATAGGCCTGGTTGGGGAAATTCTCGCCTCCCGAGGCGAGGAGCTGCGCTCCTGCGGGCAGATCGAACCCGTCGGAATGCCACTGATAGACGGTGCGAGGGAATCGCGCCCCGCATAGCGCCTCGCCCGCCGGCGTCGGCTCGATCGCGTAGTAGCCGATCTCGCTGCGCTTGTCCTCGTAGCTGAAGACCCGCGCGCCAAGCGCCCGCGCCAGCATCTGCGCGCCGAGGCAGACGCCGAGGGTGGGCTTGGCCTCGGCGAGCGGCGTCTCGAGCCAGTCGATCTCGCGTCGGACCCATTCGAGCGTGTCGTTCGCGCCCATCGGGCCGCCGAACACGATGACGCCGGCATGATCGGCGAGCGTCTCCGGCAACGGCTCGTCAAGGCTCGGCCGGCGAATGTCGAGCCTGACGTCCATGGCCCTGAGCACCGCGCCGATCCGGCCGGGAGTCGAATGCTCCTGGTGCAGCACGATCAGAACGGTCCGCCGCCGGGCGACGCTCGCCATGGGCATGATCTCGAAAACTCCATCTCGACCGGCGCACGCCGCCTTGATCGATTCGTAACCGTAAGCTATCAGGCAAATTCGGCGCCACAAGCTTAACGGAAGGTGAACCCTGGCGGATGGCGGGCGGGTTCGCTTTCTGCGGCGCCGTACGCAGCTTGCCTAGCTCCATGAGCGCCGATATACAATCCCGTTTCCCGCCGCTCCCATCGTCTAGCGGTCCAGGACGTCGCCCTCTCACGGCGAAAACAGGGGTTCGAGTCCCCTTGGGAGCGCCAATCAAATCAAGTAGCGGCAACCAGCTTACTAGGCCGTGGTGACCATTTAACTATTTGAGCCAGATAGCGATAGCGGCGAGTTTGACGAAGCCCATGAAGTTGACGAGCAGCTTGTCGTATCGCGTCGCGACGCGTCGGAACTGTTTGAGCTTGTTGAAGAAGCGTTCGATGATGTTGCGCTCTTTATAGAGATCGGGATCGTACGGACGTTTGACGATGCGGTTTCGTTTCGGCGGTATGACGACCTCGCCGCCGGTCCGCGTAATCTTATCGCAGAGATGATCGGCGTCGTATCCCTTATCGGCGATCGTCACATCTGCGTCGAAGCCCTCGACCAAGTCATGGGCGAAGGCGATGTCGTTGCGCTGCCCTGGCGAGCCGATCAGGCGCACCGGATTGCCGAGCGCATCGCCAGCGGCGTGGATTTTCGTGCTTAAACCCCCGCGTGACCGGCCAAGGCCCTGGGCATCCGCCCCCCTTTTTGCCGGCTCGCGCCGGCCGCGTGCTGATGCGCGCGAACAATGGTGGAATCAATCATCAGCCATTCCAGATCGGCTTCGCGCGCCAGCGCCGCAAGAATGTCGTCCAGAACGCCCATCTCGATCCACCGATAGTAGCGCCGCTTGACAGTGTCGTAGTCGCCCAACTCCTCTGGCAGATCGCGCCAACGAGCGCCCGAACGCGCCATCCACAAGAGCGCGTTCAAGAACCGGCGATTATCCGTGCGCGGTCCTCGCTTGCCTTTCCGGCCCCCAGGCACGAAATCCTTCAGCCGCTCCCATTGGTCGTCCCGAAGCGCGTCGCAGTCCACCGCTGACCTCCAAAAATCAGCGTTGAATCTGATTTGCGCACTTCTGGGAATCTGGAGGGTTATGTGAGGTCGCTGGGGCGCGGGTTGGGCGTCGCGAATGGCGACCTCACATAAGCCGGATTGAACGAAGCCGCGGTCGGGATGAGGCGCTATGGGTGAAGCGCGCTGGCGGTCTGACGCCATATGGCGAACGAGAGGTCCGCGGACCGGTTCGGCGAAGTCGTTGAGCCCGACGATTGCGAGGATAAAGCTGAACCATGGTCGAGAATGGCTAGACGTGGGCGTTGTCGGCGCGCGAACGGCTTCGAAAATGAGCTTCAAGGCGAGCGGTCGCAGCGACGCTCCGCGAGATGGGTGTCCGAGTTGGGAGAACTGAGAAGATCGCATACGCGGAGCGGCGGGTGCGTTATTGTCATGACGTGTCGCAGCGAAAGGCGCCGGCGGGCCGGGGCGCGACGGTTTCAATGCGGCGCATGAAGCCCCCGCAATCTGGGCAGCGCATGAAGGCGTCGCGAACGGTGTCGGCTTCTGGGTCGCCGCACGGCGCCTTCTCCGGATCGACCTGCTCCTGCGGCTTGGACGCGACGTGGAGCAGGTCTCGCACATATGCGAGCTTTTCGCCGCGCTCGCCTTTGGCGAGGAAACCGTAGTGACGAATGCGATGCAAGCCGTCGGGTAGGACGTGGAGGAGAAAACGTCGGATGAACTCGTGCGGGGCGAGGCGCATGATGCGGCTGCGGCCGCCGCGGCGATAATCCTTGTAGACGAACGCCACTTCATTGTCGTCGACGGCGACAAGCCTCGAATTGGCGATCGCCGTGCGATGGGTGTAGCGGGCGAGATAGGCGAGCACGCGCGCGGGTCCGCCGAACGGCGGCTTGGCGTAGACGACGAACGGGCTCTGCCGCAGCGCGCGCATGCGGGCTTTGAAGGCCTCCGGCTCGGCGAGCCGGGCCAGTTCGCCGAAGAAGCTCAACTCTCCTTTCTCGGACTCGGCTTTGAGGCCGTCGAGGAACAGGCGGCGGAACGCCTTCGACAACGCATGGACGGAGAGCAGGAAGTTCGGTTTGGCTTCGACCCAGCGCCTGTTGTCGAGGGCGACGCCGCCGCCGGGAACCAGGCAATGGACGTGGGGATGGTGGGT
The DNA here is from genome assembly GCA_963806935.1 of uncultured Alphaproteobacteria bacterium. GTDB lineage: Bacteria > Pseudomonadota > Alphaproteobacteria > Rhizobiales > Beijerinckiaceae > Roseiarcus. The sequence goes on along the minus strand of CAWEAT010000035.1, from coordinate 493 downwards.
CAGCGTCTGTCCCCAGGTGTGCAAAACGGCGATCAGGCCGATCCTGGCTCCGAGGCGTTTGGCGGCGAGGACGCTGAGCGCCTGCGCCGCGGCGCGCATCAAGAGGCCATAGACGGTCCGCTTGTTCTGGAAGGCGATCTCGGCCGCCGCCGACGGCAAGGTGAACACGACATGGAAATAGGGAACCGGCAGCAGCTCGGCTTGGCGGGCGGCGAGCCACTTCACCCGCGCCGCGCCTTGGCATTTTGGACAATGGCGGTTGCGGCAGGAGTTGTAGGCGATGCGCGTGAGGCCGCAATCGTCGCAGCGTTCGACGTGACCGCCCAGCGCCGCCGTGCGGCAGGCCGCGATCGCCGCCGACACGCGCCGTTCGACGCGCCCGAGATGTCCGGCGTTCAATTGAGCATAGGTCTCGCCGTGGCGGCGAAAGACGTCGGCCAGTTCGAACGCCGGCCGCGCCGTCACCGACTATCCCGGCGGCGTCACGTTCAGC
>CAWEAT010000034.1:0-59765 GCA_963806935.1 uncultured Alphaproteobacteria bacterium | reverse complement strand
TTTTGCAGAAATAAATGTCTTTTCTTGTCTTTTTCCGAAATCCAATGGTACTGTCCCGCTCTTCGATCTCAGCGCCGCAGGCAGCGGCGGAAAGGACAAGCGGACATGACAGACCCAAGCTCGAAGCCGGCGCGGCCCAAGCTCAACCCCTACACCAAGGCGCTCAGGCGCGAGCGCGTCTTTGCCCGGGTGCAGGTCGGAGCGTCGATTGCCGAGATCGCGCACGAGGAACGGCTGAGCGAGCAGCGGGTCCGAAAAATCATCTCCGACACGCTCAAGCGGCAGGAGGTCGACGACCTGCCGGATCACGCGCTGCTTCAGATCTTCCGGCTCGAGGGCGCGCTGGCCATCGCCGGCAAGGCGATCGAAGCCGGCGACCTCAAAGCGATCCCGCCCTTCCTCAAGGTTCTCGACCATCTCGACTTCTATCAAAAGGCGAGCGTCAGGAAACAGGGGTACGACGACGCCGCGCGGGAGAAACTCTTCGCCAAGATCAACCGCATCGCCGCGCGGATGGAGGTCAAGCGCCGCAGATCGGCGGTTGACGCGGCGAACTCCGACGCGGAGGCGGCGACAGAGCCAGATTCCGACCTAAAGCCTTGATTCACAAGGCTATTAGAATTTTGATTTTGTTGCGCCCGGTTTGGATTTCGTTGCGCCGGGCTTGGATTTTGTTGCGGGGGATTTGGGAATCGTTGCGGTCGATTTTGATTTCGTTGCGCGCAGCCGGGGCATCGCCCGCCCTTAAGGGCGCGCCTTCCGCCGCCACGCTTCGATCGACCGCTCCCCCATCAGCCCCTGGACGAACGCCCAGGCCGCTTCCAGCCGCTCGCCCGCCTCGGGCGACAGTCCCTGGCCAAGCTCGAACCGGTCGCCGCGGATGCATAGCGTGAACGCCCGCGGCGGAGAGCGCCCGAGCGCGCGCTTATACACGTCGAGCACGGCTTCGGGCGCGAGCGCGTGGGTGGTCGGCGTCGGAACGGGGGCGGCCTCGATCTCGGAAAACACGAACGGCGCAGGCGTGTCCTTGCCTGCGTCGAGAAAGAGCGCGAGATCGGCGCCGTCGAGGTCGAGCGCGTGCTCGATCTGCAGTTGGAAGTCCTCGATTGCGCGCACCTCCGGCCATTCGGCCCGCGCCACGCGCTCGAGCAGGAGCGGTCCGAGTCCGTCGTCGCCGCGCGCGTCGTTGCCCCAGCCGAAGACGACGAGCCGCAAGGCTCAGCCTTTGCGGAGGCGCGAAACCAGCGCGCCGTCGGCGTCGACGAGGTCGACCTCGAGCGGCATCTGGCCGAGCGCATGGGTCGCGCAGGAGAGGCACGGGTCATAGGCGCGGATGGCGACCTCGATGTGATTCAGGAGACCCTCGGTCAGTTCACGCCCCGAGAGGAACCGCGCCGCGACGGCGCGGATCGCCTCGTTCATCGCCTGATTGTTGTTGGTGGTCGAGACGATCAGATTGCAGTAGGTCGTGAGATCGTCGTCGCCGACGCGATAATGATGGAAGAGCGTCCCCCGCGGCGCTTCGATCACGCCGACTGCCTCGCCGCGCCGCGGACCTTTGTCGGCCATGAGCTCGGTTCCGCAGATATCGCGATCGTCGAGCAGTTCGCGCGCCATTTCGGCGGCGTGCAGCATCTCGATCATGCGCGCCCAATGATACATCAAGGCGCCATGCAGCGGCTTACCGCCGTCGACGCTGAGGAACGTCCGGCGCTCGGCTTCGGCGAGCGGGGTCGGCATCACGTCGCAAACCTGCACCCGCGCCAACGGCCCGACCCGGTACCAGCCCCTGTCCGCGCCAAGCGTCCTGATGTGCGGGAACTTCATATAGCTCCAGCTCTTGATGTCCTCCTGGAGAACGGCCTGGTACGTCGCGTAATCGACCTGATCGAAAATCGCGCCGCCGTCGGCGTCGCGCGCACGAAGGCCGCCGTGATAGAAGTCGAGCGCGCCGCGCGCGTCGACAAGACCCATCATGTTGGCGGGCAATTCGCCGAAGGTCCTGTAGAAGCTCGGATCGGTTTCGTGCAGCTTGATGACGAGACCGACGGCCTCGCGGCTCCAGTCGACAATCTCGTCGATCCCGACGCGCATCGAATCACGATCGGCGGCGCTCAGCGCCTTGTTCATGCCGCCCGGGATGACGCCGGTGCCGTGAATGCGCTTTCCGGCGATGTGTCGGATCACTTCCTGCCCGAATTTGCGCGTCATGACTCCGCGCTTGGCAAGGTCCGGAAAAGCCTCGGCCACTCCGATGATGTTGCGTTTGGCGACATCGCTCTCGAAGCCGAACAACAGATCGGGCGAGGAAAGGTGAAAGAAGTGCAGCGCGTGCGACTGCACGATCTGCCCATAGTGCAAGAGGCGGCGCAGCTTCTCGGCCGTCGGCGTCAGCGGGCCGTAGCCGGCGATGAGGTCCATCGCCTTGGTCGCGGCGAGGAGATGGCTGACCGGGCAGATGCCGCAGAGACGCTGCACCGCGACCGGAACCTCCCAGTACGGCCGGCCGCGGATGAAGACCTCGAAGCCGCGAAACTCGACGATGTGCAGCCGGACCTGATGGACGCGATTCTCGTCGTCGAGAAGGATCGTCACCTTGCCATGGCCCTCGACCCGGGTGACCGGCTCGATGGCGACTCGGCGAAGCGTGTGGGGGGACCCTGCGGTTTCGAGATTGAGCATCGCGCGACCCTCAGTCGTAATGCAGGAGTTCATGATCGAGACGCGGCATGCGTCCCAGGATCAGGTCGTTGAGATATTTCCAGAGCGCGTCGGCCGAGGGCGGGCAGCCCGGAATGAAATAGTCGACGCGGACGATTTCGTTGATCGGATAGACCTTGTCGAACAGAAGCGGCAGCTCCGGATCGCTGGGGACATGCGACCGGACGCCGTCAGCGTCGCGATAGACTTCATTGAGGATATCGCCGACGTCGAGGCGATTGCGCATCGCCGGCAGGCCGCCGTTGATCGCGCAGGCGCCGACGGCGACCAGGATCTTCGAGTTGGCGCGCAACTCCCGCAGCACATGCACGTTCTCGGCGTTGCACACACCGCCCTCGATCAGCGCGATGTCGCAGGGCCCGCAGTGCTTGATGTCGGTCAGCGGCGAGCGGTCGAATTCGGCGATCTTGGCGAGTTCGAGAATGCGCTCATCGATGTCGAGCAACGACATGTGGCAGCCAAAGCAGCCCGCCAGCGAAGTCGTGGCGAGACGAACCTTCGGAAGCGCTGGACCTTCGGCGGGGCCGGTCACTTCGCTCCCTCCACCGCGCAGCGCGTCGCTTCCTCGCTGATCGGCTCGAGGTCGTAGAGGCGCTCGCCGATCGGCGTCGAGAATCCGACGCGCTTGATCAGAATGGCGCCGACGGGACACACGTGCGCGGCCTTGTCGGCGGCCGAGAAGTTCGTGTCGCCGAGCCTGCCGGTCGGCGAGTTGACAATGATGCGCGAAGCCATGCCTCGTCCGGCGAGCGAAAAGACGGACTTGCCGTCGATGTCGCGGCTCGCCCGGACGCAAAGCTCACATTGGATGCAGCGATTGAAGTCGAGCAGCACGTCCGGGTGAGACGCGTCGACCGGGCGGTCAGGGTAGAACTCGACGAAATGGGGCGTCATCATCTCGCTGTCGTAGGCGAGAGCCTGCAGCTGGCAATTGCCGCTCTTCTCGCAGCCGGGACAGAAATGATTGCCCTCGACGAACAGCATTTGCACCAGCGTCCGGCGGTAGGCATGCAGGTCGGGAGTGTCCACCTCGACTTCCTGCCCCGCGGCCGCCCGCATTGTGCAAGCGGAAGCATTGCGGCCATTCACGACGACGGTGCACACTTTGCAGCTGCCGTGGGGCTCGAATTCCGGATGATGGCAGAGGTGCGGTATATAGACTCCCGCCGAAAGCGCCGCCTCGAGAATCGTCTGACCCGCTGCAAAGGGAACCGAAACATCGTCGACGAGGATCATTGCGTCGGGCGCGCTCATGCCTCGGCTCCGATATGCGCAGCCGCGTCGTCGCGTCCCACGGTTTCGCGCGCCCTGGCGAGCGCCGCGTCGAGGTCGACCGCGGGATCGAACTCGCCCCGGATCAGGCGGCGTTCGTAGGCGGGCCGGAATTTGGCCCAGGTGTCGCGCACCGGATTCCCTGCTGTCTGCCCAAGCCCGCAATGGCTGGTGCGGCGCATGAGCTCCGCGAGGCGCATGAGGTCGTTGATCTCATAGCGCGAGCCGCGCCCCTCGGCGATCTTGTCCATGGCGTCGCGCATAAGCGTGGTGCCGACACGGCATGGCGTGCAGAAACCGCAGCTCTCATGGGCGAAGAAATGGGCGAAGTTGCGCGCGACTTCGAACAGGTCGCGCTCCTTGCCGAACACCATGAGGGCGCCCGCGGTCGGCACATCCTCGAAAGCGATGTGCCGGCGGAACTCGTCCGGCGTAAGGCACACGCCCGACGGGCCGCTGACCTGGACGGCCGCAACGTCGCTCGCGCCGCAATCCTTGAGCACCTGCTCGATGCGCACGCCGAATGGGTACTCATAAAGTCCAGGCCGCGCGCAATCGCCCGACACCGACAGGATCTTGGTGCCCGAGGAGCGCCTTGTTCCGCGCCCGGCGAACGCGCGACCGCCATAGAGCGCAATTTCGGTCGTCTGCGCGAGCGTCTCGACGTTGTTGACCACCGTCGGTTTGCCGAGATAGCCGACGGTCACCGGGAAAGGCGGTCGAATGCGCGGTTTGCCGGGCTTGCCTTCGAGCGACTCGATCAGCGCCGATTCCTCGCCGCAGATATAGGCGCCCGCCCCGAGATGGATGTCGATGTCGAAATCGAAACCCTGCGCTCCGCATATGCTGGCGCCGAGAAGCCGGTCGCGGCGCATCGCCTCGAGCTTCGTCCTGAGCGGCTCCAAGAGATGCCGGTATTCCCCGCGCAGATAGAGAAGCCCGCGCGCCGCGCCGACCACGAAGCCCGCGATCGCCATCCCCTCGAACACCCGCTCGGCATAAGATGAAAGCAGCACCCGGTCCTTGAACGTCCCCGGCTCGCCCTCATCGGCGTTGCAGACTATGAAGCGGTCGGCTCCGGGCGCATTGCGGCAGCTCTCCCATTTGACCGATGTCGTGAAGCCCGCGCCGCCGCGGCCCCGCAGGTTCGAGCTCTTCATTTCGTCGAGCATCCCCTGACGACCGAGCGCGACCGCGGCCCTGAGCGCGGAACCCCTTTCATAGCGCGAGCCGAGGATCGCGTCGGCGCGGCGGATATTTTCCTCGACGCGGAAATAATCCGACGGCCATTCGGCGATCGGTACGCCTCCGCGCACAAGATCGCAGATCTCGTCGACGCGGCGAGCGGTGAGGCGCGTCACCGCGCGGTTGTTGACGAGGGCCGCGGGCCCCTGATCGCACATGCCGGTGCATGACGTAAGATCGACGCTGGCCGCCCCGTCCGCAGACACCTCGCCACGCTTGAGCTTTAGACGCTTCAGCATATGCTCGAACAGCGCCAGGCTTCCGAGCATGCGGTCGGTGATGTTGTCGGAAAAGAGGATCCGATAGCGGCCGCGCGGCTTGTCATAGAGAAACGAATAGAATTCCACGACACTCTGCACGCGCGTCATCGGAACGCTTAGCCGCGAAGCAATTGCCCGGCCGGTCTCAGGCGAAATCCAACCCAGTTCCTCCTGGACCTCGCGCAGGATTTGCAGCAAGTCGGTATGATCCGTACGGCGCCTCATAACCCGCGCGATCACGTCGCCTTCGGCAGCCATTATTCGCCTCACGCGTCAACTTCGTAACGATATCGGCTCGCTAGCCGAGGCCGAATTGATTCCGATCAAATCGGAAGGCCACAGCCGCAATAAATCTCAATGTTTCATTTCAGAAGCACGTAGATATTGACCTGCAAAGTCGGGTCGTCCGGATCCTTCACATCGTTGGCGTATTCCTCGACGAAGGAATCCTGCGCGTCGATGCCCTTCTCGTCCAGATACGCCGTAATCGCATCATAGGTCGCGTCGATGTCCGAATATGCGCCCTGGTGTTCGAACCGCATCGCCTTGCCGCTGGGCGTCTGGCCGATCTTCACCGCGTCGGAGAGGCTTGTTTTCCCCTCAGGCGCCGAGGCCAACGGATATCCGGCATGGTACTTGAAACCCGTATCGTCGGATTCGACGAACACCGCGATCGGCCGACCCGCCGGGACAAGGCTCGCCTTGTCCATGTCGCGCTTGACGAGTCCGAGCGAGCCGAGAATCGCGCTGTAGATTTCGTCCCGGTCGGCCTTCCCTTCGATATAGGCGAAGGGCCGCGCCGGCATGTCGACCGTCTCCCCGGTCGAAGCTTCGCCCGCCGGCGGAGTTGATTCGCCGGGCTTCGCAGCTTCTGGAGCGGCGGGCGCGGGCGCCGGCGTCGTCGACGCAGGCGGTTGAGCGGGATTGGCGGCCGGGGGAGCGGCGGGCGCAGGCGACGGAGCCGCCGGCGCCTGCGCCGCGGGAGGCGTCGCCGGGTTGTCCTGAGCGAAGCTCCCACTTGCGGCCATCGCCGCTGCGGCGGCGATGAAACTCGCGACGACGAAACGGATCAGTCCGAATGGCATGGCGGCTCAGTCCTCTGGCCCGGACAGGCATGGAATCGCACGCCCGCAGTCTAGAACCATATCGGCGTCACAAGGAAGAGCGCCGGGGCCGGCCATCGTCATGCCGGCTGCGGCTTCGTCCAGCGCAATACCGGCTGTCTCGCGGCTCGAGTCTCGTCGAGCCGCCGCCGCGGCGCATCGACCGGCGCAGACAGAAACCGCTCGCGCTCGCCCGCTGCGGCGGCGATTGCGAGATCGCGAAGCGTCATGATGAACAGGTCGAGGCTCGCCTTTGATTCGGACTCGGTCGGCTCGATCAGCATCGCCCCGTGCACGATGAGCGGGAAATAGACGGTCATCGGGTGATAGCCCTCATCGATCATCGCCTTGGCGAAGTCGAGCGTCGTCAGCCCGGTGTCCTTCAGCCAGCGGTCGTCGAACAGCGCCTCGTGCATGCAGGGCCGCTCGCCGAACGGGGCGCTCATCACGTCGTTGAGCGAAGCGCGAATATAATTGGCCGACAGCACCGCGTCCTCCGAAGCCTGCCTGAGACCGTCGGCGCCGTGAGACAGGATGAAGCTGAGCGCGCGCACAAACATGCCCATCTGCCCGTGGAAAGCGCACATGCGGCCAAATGACGCGCCGCCTTCGGCGTGCTCGACCAGACGAAGCGCTGCGCCTTCGCGCTTGACGAACGGGATTGGCGCATAAGGGGCGAGCCGCGCGGACAGCGCGACCGGCCCGGCGCCCGGGCCGCCGCCGCCGTGCGGGGTCGAGAACGTCTTGTGCAGGTTGATGTGCATGGCGTCGACGCCGAGATCGCCCGGCCGGGTCTTGCCGACGACAGCATTGAAGTTGGCGCCGTCGCAATAAAAATACGCCCCTGCATCGTGTACGGCCTCGGCGATGCCGACAATCTCGCGCTCGAACAGTCCGCAGGTGTTGGGATTGGTCAGCATGATCGCCGCAACGTCGGGGGCAACCGCGGCGCGCACCGCCTCAGCGCTGACGTTTCCGTCTGCGCTCGCCGGCACGGAGCGAACCGAATAACCGATCAGCGCCGCGGTCGCCGGATTCGTGCCGTGGGCGGAATCGGGAACCAGCACGATACGCCGCGCCGCACCCTCCCCGCGCGCCTCGATCGCCGCCTTGATCGCCATCATTCCGCAGAGTTCGCCGTGCGCGCCGGCCTTCGGCGACATCGCAACGGCGTCCATGCCGGTCATCGTCAACAAGGCGTTCGTGAGCGCTTCGACAACCTCGAGCGCCCCTTGCGCGGTCGAGACCGGCTGGAGCGGATGGACATCCGCGAATCCGGGCAGGCGCGCGATCTTTTCATTGAGACGGGGATTGTGCTTCATCGTGCACGACCCGAGCGGATATATGCCGGCGTCGATCGAGTAATTGTTGCGCGAGAGGCGCACGTAGTGTCGGATCGCCTCCGGCTCGGTCAATCCGGGCAGTTCCACCGTCTTTCCGCGCACGTGCGGGCCCAGCCTTGAATGGAAAGGTTCGGGCTCTTCGATATCGACCCCGGTCGCATCCAAACGCCCGGTCTCGAAAATCAGCGCTTCCTCCATGTTGAGCCCGCGATTTCCGGTGAAGCTTCCGCGCGAGTGGACGGCGGCCGTTTCAGGACGGGTCGGACGACCTTGTGCATTCATCGGGTGCCCTTTCCTCGGCTTCAGCGCAGGCAATCGGCCAGCGCCTGCCCGTAGGCTGCGCGGTCATCTTCGGTATTGGTCTCCGTGCTGGCGACGATGACGCAGTCGTCGAGCCCCGCCCCGGGCAAAAGCCGCGAAACCGGCAATCCGCCAATCACCCCGCGCCCGGCCAAAGCCTCGATCAGTTCGGCGGCCGGCCGGGGCGTGCGCAACGTGAACTCATTGAAGAAGTGCGGGTTGACGACCTCGACCCCTGGAATCGCGGCAAGCCGCTCGGCGAGTCGCACGGCGTTGGCGTGGTTGACGTTCGCCAGCCGCCCGAGTCCGGCGGCGCCGAGAAGCGTCATATGGATCGAGAACGCCAGCGCGCATAAGCCGGAGTTGGTGCAGATGTTGCTCGTCGCCTTCTCACGGCGGATGTGTTGCTCGCGGGTCGAAAGGGTGAGAACGAAGCTGCGCCGCCCCGCCGCATCCACCGTCTCGCCCGCAAGACGTCCCGGCATTTGGCGCACGTTTTTGGCCCGCGTCGCGAACAGGCCGAGATATGGGCCGCCGAAGTTGAGGGCATTGCCGAGCCCCTGACCTTCTCCAACCGCAATGTCGGCGTCCATCTCGCCGGGAGAACGCAGCGCGCCGAGGGCCACCGGATCGGTGAAGACCGCGATCAGCAGAGCGCCGCGCGCATGCGCCGACGCGGCGATGGGGACGAGATCGCGCGGATTGCCGAAGAAGTCGGGCGCCTGGACGATGACACAACTTGTCTCATCGTCGATCGCAGCAGCAATGTCTTCGGCCGCCTTGAGGTCGGGAGGCAGGCGGACGACCGTGTCGCCGGCCATATGCGCCAAAGTCGCGCAGACGTCGGCATATTGAGGGTGCAGGCCGCCCGAGATCACCGCCCGGCTGCGTCGCGTGAGCCGGTGAGCCATTAACATCGCTTCGCCGCACGCGGTCGAACCATCGTACATCGAGGCGTTGGCGACCTCCATGCCGGTGAGGGCGGCGACCTGGGTCTGGAACTCGAACAACACCTGAAGCGTCCCCTGGGCGATTTCCGGCTGATAGGGGGTGTAGCTGGTCAGGAATTCGGAACGCTGGATCAGGTGGTCGACGGTCGCCGGGATGTGTCGTCTGTAGGCGCCGGCGCCGAGAAAGAACGCGACCGAGCCGGCGGCGATGCTGCGCCTGGCGATCGTCGTCATCACCCGCTCGACCGCCATTTCGCTCTGCGCCCGCGGCATGTCGAGCAGACCCTGAATCCGCTTGTCGGCGGGGATGTCGGCGAACAGCGCCTCGATGTCCGGTACGCCGATGCGCGCCAGCATCGCCTCGCGTTCGCTTGCGTCGAGCGGCAGGTAGCGCATCGTTCAACCCAACGTCTTGAGGTAGTCCGCGTAGGCGGATTCATCCATCAATCCGCTCAGTTCGGCCGGGTCGGCGAGCTTGAGGCGAAAGAGCCAGCCGCGCCCGAGCGCGTCCTCGTTGATGAGGCCCGGCGTCGACTCGACTTCCGAATTTACCGCGACGACTTCGCCCGAGACCGGCGCGAATACGTCGCTCGCCGCCTTGACGCTTTCGACCACCGCGGCCGGATCGCCCTGCTTCAACGCCTTGCCGATCGGCGGCGTCTCGGCAAAGACCACATCGCCGAGCTGTTGCTGGGCGTGCTCGCTGATGCCGACGACGCCTTCGCCGCCCTCGACCCGGACGTATTCATGGTCCTTGGTGTAACGCATTTGCGACATCATCCATTCCTTGCTTGACCGCGATAATAGGCGTGGGGATAGAAGGGCAGCGCGGCGACCCGCGCGCTCAGCGCCTTGCCGCGAACCACGAGCCCGATCGGCGTTCCGACCGGCGCATAGGCGCGCGCGACATAGCCCATCGCAATCGGCGCCCCGACGCTTGGGCCGTAGCCCCCGGACGTTACGACGCCGATCGGCGCGCCGTCCGTCGAGACGATTTCCGTCCCCTTCGCGCGCCGGCGCGCGACCGTCGGGTCGAATGCCCACGCGCTGACGCGTCGGCCCGGTGGCCAGCGCGCCCTGAACGCGCCCAGCGCCAGGGAAGCCGCCCTCCAAACGCCTGCGCTTCTGAATCGACCACGACAGCCCGGCTTCGACCGGATCGATCGTCTCGTCGAGCTCATGTCCGTAAAGGCAGAGTCCGGCCTCGAGCCTCAGCGAATCCCGGGCGCCGAGGCCGATCGGCGCAACGTCGGGCTCGGCGATGAGAAGGCGGGCGAAGCCTTCCGCCTGGGTCGACGCGAGCGAGATCTCATAGCCGTCCTCGCCTGTGTACCCCGAGCGTGAGACGAAGGTTTCGAGCCCCGCGATCCCCGCCGGGCGAGCGCTCATGAAGGGCATGGTCTCGAGTCCCTCGCCGGGGGCAAGGCGCGCCAATGTCGAGGCCGCCATAGGGCCCTGAAGCGCGATCAGCGCCGCCTCAGGGAGCAAAGTCAGGCGGAGGTTTGAGGGCAAGCGACGGCGAATGAGCGCGTAGTCGACGGCCTTTCGCGAGGCATTCACGACGAGCCTCAGCACGCCGTCCGCGCCGGGCGGGCGCGTGACCATCAGGTCGTCGACGATTCCGCCGTCGTCATTGAGCAATTGGGTATATCGCTGGCGGCCAGGGGCCAGATTGAGAAAGTCGGCGGGGCAGAGCGTTTCGAGAAAGGCCGCGACCGTCGCGTGGCTCGCGCCCTCGATGAGCGCCTGGCCCATATGCGAAACGTCGAACAGCCCGGCGGACTTCCGGGTGTGGAGGTGCTCGGCGAGGACCCCGGCCCGATAGTGGATAGGCATGTCGTAACCGGCGAACGGCGCCATCCGCGCGCCGAGCTCGATATGCAGCGCGTGCAACGGCGTCTTCTGATCGACGGTTTCGTCCATTGGCCCACCAGTCGCGAACAAGCGCCCGCAAGACGCCGAGCCGCAGGATTGCGGCCTTCGCGCTCACGCACGCCCCCTCTGTCCGATGACCTGAGAGATTTCCCGCTTTCGCGGTTGCCCCCGTCGGTGGGCGAACGCCTTATGCGCCCGCCTCTTTCCAGAGCGTCATCACTTGCGCGGTCCCTAAGACCTGAGCGTTTCCGGGGCGGTTGCGCCTTCGGCGCCGGCGCGAGATGCACCGGGCTCTTCCGCGAAGTGTCTTCGACTGACCTTTCGAGCTAGCCTGACCGGCCGAGGATTGTCAACGCAAGATGCACCCCAGCTTCGGCCCGCGTCGCCTAGCCTGACCTCTTCTTATTCTTGTGGCGCGTTGGCGCCGGACCACCGGTGCCGCCCTCGAAGCCGACGGTGATCGAATAGACGTCTGCGAGCTGGAGAGTCGGCATCGGCACCGTGATCGGATCCGTCACGACGCGAAAGGCGCCGGCAGTGACGCCATCCGTCGCCGCCTGGACTTGATAGGTCTGCGAAAACACGTCCGTCTTGTCGCTATCGCGGGTGATCGTGATCTTAAGCGGCGCGCTGAAGGTTCCCGGCGAGCCGGCCGGCCCCATCACCACGTCGCCCTTGACGCCGATCTTCATCGCGGCTTGCGAGGGCCCTGCGGGATCGCATTCGCGCGCCGTGTCCATGATGTTGAATTGATAGCGCACCGAAGGGTTGTCCGGGCCGCCGACCCGCAGCGCCGCGCCGGAGTCCGCGATCGTGACTTCCGGGCAATTGATGTCTTGCGAGGCGACCGGAAGAACCTTGGGCCTGTCGCTCGGATTGGTCGCGGGCTTCCCGGCCACCGGCCGCGGGTTCGCGCCCGCGTTGAGGGTAGCGACGCTCGGATCCTGGTGGGAGAAAAACCCGCCGACTGAGCTGCTGGCAGAACCCACAGCGCTTCCGACTGTGTCACAGCCCCCAAGGGCGCCGACCGCCATCGAAAGAAGCGCCATGCGAGCCAGCTTTGCGCGAACGATCATTGCTTCAGACTTCGCCTATTGAGCAACCGGGATTTGTTTGAAAGTCGGCGGTGCTTACCCTGCCGACGCCGTCAAGGCAATTGCTCGTAGGCCTCCTTGAAGCCGGCGAGCGGCGCCTGCATTCCAACTCCTTGCTCGGGCGTCTGGAAGATGCCGAGCGTGGCTGTCTTTCCATTCTTCAGCTTGTCGAGAAGCGCCTCGTCCACGGCGAGCTGGGCGACGCAGCCGTTGGGCAGGCACTGCAGGAAGCTCAAACGGCCGGCGTCCGCGTCGTCGATCCGCAAGCTGACCCCGGGGGGGAGCAGCACCCCGAGCGGCGCGATCACCCGCATGAGCCGCGCCTTCCGATCGGCGGTGTTGAGCACGATGACGACCAGCACCAGATTCGGCCGATCCTGGTCGACGACGCTGAGCACGATCGCACATTGCTCGTGGGCGGCGCCGGGCGGCGTCTCGCAGCGTGTCACCCAGTCGCCGTGCTTGTCCTTGATCGCGCCCTGTGGATCCGCCGCATCCGCCCCGGCCCGCGGCGACGGCGAGAAGCGCCAGTCCGGCGACAAGGCTGAAGAGCGCCCGGCCGGCTTTCGATCGTTTCGCGCCGGTGAGCGCCGTCGTCCGCGATGACAATGATGCAATCCGTCGAAGGGTTTGGGGCGGAGACGAAGCGGAGGCCGCCCTCGCGCGCCTGTCGCCGAAAACCCGCGCGAAAATGAGGCGGCCGCTGCAGCCGGGGATGGTGGGCGCTAGAGGGATTGAACCTCTGACCCCTACCATGTCAAGGTAGTGCTCTACCGCTGAGCTAAGCGCCCATCTCCCGGAGTCCCGAGCAGGCGAAGCCGCTCTAGGGCCGGCGGGGTATAGACGCTCGCGCCGCGAGGCGCAATGGGCGCCGCGAACCGAGGATCGCCGCTCTCGATGGCCGCTTCTGCGCTGACCTTACGCCCGGCTGCGCTCGCCGATATCGGCGCGGTGATGGCGATCGAGCGCTCGCCCGGGTTCGAGCTTTACGTGGGCCGCTCCGAAGAGGCCGAGCATCGCGCGATGTTCGATTCGCCGTCCCACGCCTACCGGCTCGGCGTTGGCGAAACGGGCGCGATCGAGGCCTTCGCCATCCTGCGCGGTCTCGGCGACGCGCACGCCAACCTCTACCTCAAGCGCGTCGCGGTCGCCCGCCCCGGGCAGGGGCTGGGCGCGGCCTTTCTCGCGCTCGTTCTTGACGAGGGGTTCGGACGATTGGGCGCCGAACGCCTCTATCTCGACTGCTTCGCCGACAACGCCCGCGCCCAACGCGCCTACCTGAAGCTCGGCTTCACCCGCGACGGCGTCCTGCGCAAGGCTTATCGGGGCCGCGACGGGACGCGCGCCGACCTCGTCCTGATGGCGATCCTGAAGAGCGAGTGGGAGGGGCGGCGGCAAAATACAACATAATCATGTTTGTATTTTCTTGGAACGGGCCGAAGCTCGTGAGCTGTGGGTTTGGACGGGCTTGGCGCCGGGTTGGATTTGCTTGGAATCCTTCGTCGGAAATGAGCGTTTTCAAGGGGCTGCGCGGCCCGTGGGCGGTTTGTCTTTACTTGTCCCCCTGTCCGATCGGTTGCGGCCTGAAAGGCGGGTCTCGCGCGCCTGGTTAGAGGGTCCTGGATCACATCGGTCATCGCGACGGCAGTCTAACACATTCTTCTGCTTTACCGAAGAGATTGTCGGTCTTCCTTCCCCTTCCTATCGACCCTTTGTTGCTCTCACATCCCTCCACGCGGTAACGCACATAACGGCGGTTGCCCGGCTGCGTGCCGAACGGTCAAATCGACCCGAAGTAGACCTTGAGGGAATGCTCTACGAACGGCAGGAACGCGCAATACCGGCCATTCGCCCGACAACGGCGCAACGGGTAACGTCGACCCTGAGTGGACCTAAAGATCGGCCCTATGAACGGGCGGTAAGGCGCGAGAAGCGGTCTTCGGTTGAAGGCACCACGACAGAGCCCGCCGTTGTTCAGAGGCTCTGCCGAGCTGTTCATAATCGTCGCTATCCGGGGCAATTCATTTATGCCCGCGTCGCGGTGCGACCATCTCCCGGTCTTCTTTGACAAACCGCCCGATGTTTGGGTTCGGCAGATGTCGAGCACCGTCTCTGACGGACGACAGAGCTTGGCCCCCTCGGTGTGATAACATCGGCCGGTTTATCAAGATCGGTGCGCTAGCATGAGCCGGAGTTTCGTCGGTCCACTTCGGGTCGTTGAGCCCGAGCTCCGCATAGGGCGTGCCTTTCTCGCGCAGGAGCGCTCAACCATCCCATCGCCGATCAGTTCTTCACGATCGCGTCCGGGCTTTTGAGATACTCGACGATCACCGGCTCCTCGCCGCTCTGCCGGATCATCGCCAGCACGTTGCGCGATGTGCCCAGTGGGGTTGTGATAGATCGTGACTGTCATCAGCTCACAATAAAGTTTCGACAGCCGAGGCTAGCAGCATTCTCGACCAGCCCACGCCTCCCGGCCTTCCTTGATCAGAAGCCAGACAATCGCGAGCGAGGCGACTCCATCATCCACCACGCACCGCCATCGATCACCACGCTCCAAGAGCCCATTGAGCGGCGAGGCTGGCGACGACCACAAAGAGAGCCATCCGCAGGTCACGGCCTCCATCGCGTCCGCTCGCAAGGCGCGACTGCCAAGTTTTTCAGCGATGGCGATCTTTCGATGCGCGAGATAGCGCATGACGATGCGACCAATGCGACGATAAGGCCCGGCCACGAAAAGGCTTCGCCAGTCCGCGTCCATAGGCTCCAAGCCGCTGCAACCGTCACGTAAGCGGCCAAGACCAATAGCAACGCGCCTGCGATCCTGCTGGCCGTTCTCTCGATTTCCTCCGAGAAGCGCTCGCCGCGGCGAAGCTCGACGTAAGTCGCCAGATCAGGACGCCGGCCGAGGCCAGTTCGATGAGGCTGTCGAGGCCGAAGGCCGTGAGAACCAGGCTCCCGGCCGTCGAGCCAGCGCCAATGGCGACGATGGCCTCGACGCTCATCCAGCCAATTGTCAACCATTCGAGCCGGAACGCCTGTCGGTCAGGTCTTGCCTCTCGCCGGATTGTCCGGTCCGGGTGGGCAGGACCAACGCCGGCGGAGCGCAGCATTCCTCTGCACAAACGCTGGCTTGCCGACCTCAACTTGATTCACAACTTTGGCTGTCCCTCAAGATTTCGTGTACCGGAAAGTACTCAACTGAAAGCGCTAAGTGAATCCCATGGGGTCTTATTTCATGTGTGCGTGATCGATAAGGACAAATCCCTCCCCCAGGGCATGGCTCAGCCTCACAGCGTCGTATCGCGCGACGGGCAAACCGCTGCACTTCTCGGCCCATCAAGCGCGAAAGTCCCGACGATGGCATGACCGTTGTTGCCGAGCCCGCCGCAGCCGCGCAATGTAAGCGCTTCGATCGTTGGGATCGGTAAGGAAATGGAACGCTGCCCGATCATGCCAAATGTCATAGGTCCGGTAGGCTCCCATGTCGTCGCGTCTGCGGCGAGCCATGAACGCGCTTCCCTTCGCCTAGATTGCGCGCGTAGGGCCCTCCGCCGCCCGTCAGGCGCTGCCTGCGCGACCATATCCACAGCCGCGAGCCCCGCCGCCGACATCGATTATCGCCAGTCAGTCGCGCCGGCCGCCTCGATAAGCTGTAGGACGGCTGGGGGCTTTCCTGAAACCAGCTAACCTGGTCTCGCCCTTTGCAGCGTAGACGCTTCCCAATGAGCGTGACGGTCGCGGTGTTCAGCGTAAGCTCCTCCCATCAGTCCATGATCAGATCGGCATTCATTGAACATGCGTACCCGCCCCTATTCGCCAACAAGCGCACATCCGCGGCTTCATATACGCCTGCCGCGGTTGCGGAACGGCGGACAAGCGCATGTCCGAGGAACGCTTCTGCGCTGCATTCCGACCTCCTCCGTTACTCAGCGGAGCAGCAACCCGTTCGCGGATGGCCCTGTACCATACCGAATTGGATACCTTTGAACTCGGCCCCCAGCGGGGTCGTGGCGCGCGGTCGCGCGCCTCGCCGCCTCGTCGCCGGAGCTGTCGCTCGGGTCGCTACTCTAGCCGACCCGCCGCCAAACGCCGTCGGCGCCTCACTCGTTATCATCGACCGCGCGTGCGGCGGGCACGAGCTATCAACGCGCCGCCATCGGTCGCCGAGCGCAGGGGTCAACGCTGCCGCCAGCGCTCAGACAGCCGCGCAGCGTCGTCGGGGCCAGCTGGACAACGACGCCCCTCGCGACGCCGACGCGATCGGCAGCGCGACGAGGCTCTGCCGTCGTGGCGCGCTCTCTACGCCTTGCGCGGCCGCAGGCGTCGCGTCCTCTGTCTCGCAGTCACCACACCATGCGCAGCGGCGACGACTCGGAGGGAGGCGGTGGACGACGCTCTAGCTGTCCTGGACGTCGGGGTAGCCGCCTGGATCGCGCGCTCGCGGGTGACGGCCGCCGAGGGACGCCCTGCGATATTCACTGAGTGTCTCTTTCGCTAGGCGGGCCGGAGGCGCAGTCGTAGAACTAGCGACCGAATCCCAGCGCTCGCGTAAGCCTATTCCTACCGCCACGAGGCAGCTAAGCGAGACCGGCCTTCCATGGGCGAACCTGTAGGCGTGCTCCGCCCAACGCGACGCCGCGCCGCACCGCTATGTCCGCTACGTCGATTTCGTTGAAGAACTCCGTTTCGCTCGGCGGCGATGCGTCAGGCCGCTTCGCGAGGCAAAGGCGCTCTGCACCTCAGTGGCGCAGATCGGCGTCGGAAGGGGGATGAGCTTCGCCAGTTTCCGCAATTTTGGGCGGTGGCGGCCAAAGGAACTCGTCTTTCGCTCCGCTCGGCCCACGCAGACGCAATCGACCGAGCCTGAGGATGCGCTTCAGATGAGCGAAGAGCATCTCGACCTTCTTTCGTTCGCGACATGAGACGGCGTAGGCCTCGGTCTTCGCGATCGCACGCGCCTTGTCGCGCGCGGCTTCATGAACAGAGCGCGCGATTTTGCGCGCAGGAACGTTCAGACAGCACTTGGGCTTGAGCGCGCAGGCCTCGCAGTCCTGCTTGCGCGCAAAGTAGATCATCGTCCCGTCCTTCGTCAGCCCGTCGCGCGGCTTGGCGAAAGCGCGATGGTATTTCTTTAGCTCTTTGCCGCCGGGACAGACATAAAGATTGCGCTCTGGATCAAAGGCGAAGTCGCTGCGCGAAAGGTTCCGTCCGTGCGCTCGGCCTTGTCCACCAGCTTCACGTGCGGCTCGATCCCGCGCTCGTCCACCAGCCACCCGACCATCTCTGCCGAGCCGTAGCCCCCATCAGCGACCAGGCGCGACGGCGTGACGTCGAACCGTTCAGCCGTGCGGTCGAGCGTCGTCTCGCGGCCATTCTTGCTGCCGATTCGTCGCCTCCGTCCATGATCACCGCATGCTTCAGATCATGAGTATTTCGGATAGGCATAACCGGCAGAGAGTTGCCGAAGCGGTTAGCGGCGGCCGATCTGTCGGCGAGATCGTCTTCGGCTCGACCGCGCGTCGCCCGCCGAAGCCGCATCATCCAGAACCGAGAGATATTCCGCGACCGCCGACTGGAGGTCGGATCGAGGTCTCGACTGGCTACTCGCGCCTCATGGGCCGCAACGAAGACGAACTATGCGCGACCTCGAAGGCGTTGCCGCCCCCCTTCCTTCATGCACGCGCCACCACGGTCTCGAACAGCTTGCGCAGAGATCGCTCTCCGAAACGGCCGTGGCGGTTCTTGAAAACCGAATAATCGGGACGTCCCGTCGAGCCCATCGAAGAGCCAGCGATGCCAGTGGTGGGGACGCAGCCACCCTCCGCGGATGCCGACGTGCCCACGATCACATCGCATCATCAGCCGGGATCGATCGAAGGCCGCCCGCCTCGCTGTAGTAGCCCAGTCGCCCCGTCCAAGGTCACGAACGGTCGATCCTGCGAAGCATGTGATTCGGGACGTGCCGCTCAGGCTGAAGCCGTAAAACAGCGCCTCCTGCATCACCCGCCGCTCGCCCATCATCGGCCATCTCCTGCACAGGAAGAACAGCGACCGGCCATCAAGCGAGTTTCAACATACGTCATCAAGACATCCGCTGGTCGAGCATTGTCCGTATTCCGCCGAGATCTGCCGCCGTCTCGCTCCAATTGTTCCTCCGCCCTTTGGCTTTGTTTGCATTGACATCCCGGCCGCGCCGTGTTTTCGGAAACCCTCGGGGGCCCGCCCCCGCCGCTCGGGTCTGTCCCGATGCCGTCACGTCGATTGAAACCGACGACCAAAGCGCGTCCCGCCGCGAAAGGCGGGACGAACGGCTGACTCGCGCCCTCCGCTTCTCCCCGGCGGAGCGCCGGGGTTCTGAGGTCCTGAAATCGGATCGCAAGCGGGGAGGCAGGGCAAAAAGGATTCTTCACCCATGTCAGGCTTCAAGGTCGCGGTCGCCGGCGCAACCGGCAATGTCGGCCGCGAGATGCTCGCGATCCTCGCCGAGCGCCGCTTTCCCGTGTCCGAAGTGGTCGCGCTCGCCTCCCCCGCCTCGATCGGCCGCGAGGTCTCGTTCGGCGACAAGACGCTGAAGTGCAAGGCGCTCGAGCATTACGACTTTTCCGATACCGACATCTGCCTCATGTCGGCCGGCGGGGCGGTGTCGAAGCAATATTCGCCCGGGATCGGCGCCCGCGGCTGCATCGTGATCGACAATTCGTCGGCCTTTCGGATGGACCCGGACGTGCCGCTGATCGTGCCCGAGGTCAACGCGGCGGCGGCCAAGGGCTTCGGCAAGAAGAACATCATCGCCAACCCGAACTGCTCGACCGCGCAACTCGTCGTGGCGCTGAAGCCGCTGCACGACCGCGCCACCATCAGGCGGGTGGTGGTCGCGACCTACCAGTCGGTCTCGGGGGCGGGCAAGGACGCGATGGACGAGCTCTTTTCCCAGACGCGCGCCGTGTTCGTGTCCGATCCGGTCGAGCCGAAGAAGTTCCCGAAGCGCATCGCCTTCAACGTCATTCCCGAGATCGACGTCTTCATGGACGACGGCTCGACCAAGGAAGAGTGGAAGATGGTCGCCGAGACCAAGAAGATCCTCGACCCCAAGATCAAGCTCACCGCAACCTGCGTCCGCGTCCCGGTGTTCATCGGCCATTCGGAAGCGGTCAACGTCGAGTTCGTCGACCCGATCAGCGCCGACGAAGCGCGCGAGATCCTGCGCAAGGCGCCCGGCTGCCTGGTCATCGACCGGCGCGAGCCCGGCGGCTATGTCACCCCCCATGAGGCGGCTGGCGAGGACGCGACCTATATTTCCCGCATCCGCGACGATCCCACGATCGACAACGGCCTCAACCTTTGGGTCGTCTCCGACAATCTGCGCAAGGGCGCGGCGCTGAACGCGGTCCAGATCGCTGAAGTCCTGGTCAATCGCGGCTGGCTGAAGCCCAAGCTCAAGGTTGCATGACCGTTCGATCGAGCGCGCAAGACGAGGCGGCCGAACCGGGTTAACCATCTGTCGCCTTATTGCCCGCTAATCTATTATGGTGATGTTGCGCGACGTGGCGCGTTATTCTTAAGGTTTGATTCAGCAATCCATGGCGCAAGATCCGGATATCCGCCTGCTCACCTCGCCGCGCATTTTCCTGGTCGGGATGGCGGCGTTTCTGGCGCTGGTCGGTTTTGTCGTTCTCATCCTCTATCAGCAGATCGCGCTCGCCTTCAGCGCCAATCCGGGCCTGAACGGCCTGATCCTCGGCGTTCTGGCGATCGGGGCCCTGTTCACCTTCCGGCAGGTGATCCGGCTTTTCCGCGAAATTCGCTGGGTCAATTCGCTGACCGGCGCCCAGACCGGCGCCGCCCCGATGCCCCGGCTGCTCGCGCCGATGGCGGCAATGCTCAACGCCGGGGCGGGCGCGCGGGGCCTGTCGACCATCACGACCCGCGCCATCCTCGATTCCATCGCCACTCGGCTCGACGAGGGGCGCGAGCTCAGCCGCTATCTCGTCGGGCTATTGGTGTTCCTTGGGCTGCTCGGCACCTTCTGGGGGCTCCTGCAAACGGTGCATTCGATCGCGGGCGTCATCGACAGCATGAAGACCGGGGTCGATACGACGAGCATGTTCGACGCGCTCAAGACCGGCCTTTCGGCCCCGATCTCCGGCATGAGCGTCTCGTTCACCTCCTCGCTGTTCGGACTTGCGAGCTCGCTCATCCTCGGCTTTCTCGATCTCCAGGCGGGACAGGCGCAGAATCGGTTCTATTCCGAATTCGAGGAGTTTCTCGCCAGCCACGTGCAGACTGCGCCGGTCGCGGAAGCAATGCCCGACGGGCCGATCATCCCCCAGGGCGGGCAGCCGGCGATCGAGAGCCAGCGCGACACCAAGGCGATCGCGACGCTTGCCGAAGGCATTCAGGCTCTGGTCGGCCATATGCGCACCGAGCAGCAGCAGATTCGCGACTGGGTGGACGCACAGGCGGTGCAGCAGGAGGACATCGGCAAGCTGCTCCGCCGTCTGTTGGACGAACTGGGAACGCGGTAGTTCCTTTTCCCCTTTCACGCGGGAGAAGGTTAGGATCGGGGCGCGGGGCACGAAGGAGTTGATCGATGGCGCTCTCGCGCTCGCGCCGCTACGAGGCGGTGAACTACTGGCCGGGCTTCGTCGACGCGTTGTCGACGATGCTGCTCGTGATCATTTTTCTGCTCTCGGTGTTCATGTTGGCGCAGTTCTTCCTGTCGCGGGAAGTCACCGGCAAGGACGAGGCGCTCGTCAAGCTCAACCATCAGATCGAGGAGCTCACCAACCTCCTGGCGCTGGAGCGCACGCAGAAGGGCGCCGACGAAACCAGGATCTCGACCCTGACCGCAACGCTCGACGCGGCGGAACAGGAGCAGAAGCGGCTCAGGGACGCGGCGTCCGCGGGCGCCGTCAACGCCGACTCGGCGAGCGGCAAGGCTTCCGCGGCGGCTCAGGCGCTCGATCATGAGAAGCAGATTTCGGCTCAGGCGCTGGCCCAGGTCGATGTGCTCAACCAGCAGATCGCCGCGCTGCGCCGGCAATTGGCGGCGATCGAGGACGCGCTCTCCGCTTCGGAGACCGCCAACAAGGAATCGCAATCGAAGATCTCCGACCTCGGCCAGCGGCTCAATGTCGCGCTGGCGCAAAAGGTTCAGGAGCTGAACCGCTACCGCTCCGACTTTTTCGGCCGCCTCAGGCAGATCCTGGGCTCGCGGCCCGATATCAGGGTCGTCGGCGACCGGTTCGTGTTCGAATCCTCGGTGCTGTTCGACGTCGGCAAGGCTGAAATCAGCCCGGCGGGCAAGCAGTCGCTCGACAGCCTCGCTTCCGCCGTGCTCGATCTCGAGCGCGAGATTCCGCCCGACCTGCCCTGGATCCTGCGCGTCGATGGCCATACCGACAACAGGCCGATCAGCGGCGGCCAGTATAAATCAAACTGGGAGCTGTCGGCCGCCCGCGCGGTCTCGGTGGTGCAATACCTGATCAGCAAGGGGGTCGAGCCCGACCGCCTGGCCGCCGCCGGCTTCGGCGAATTCCAGCCGATCGACCAGGGAACGGACGAAGCGTCGCTCTCCGCCAACCGGCGCATCGAGCTCAAGCTGACGGAAAGGTGACCGCTCCGAGCCGCGCGCTGCGCGACTTCGTCGAAGGCGATCTGCCGGCGCTGATCGACCTCTGGGTCGACGCCTGGAAAGCCACCGGCGTCCCGATCGATTTCGACGCGCGTCGGGGCTGGATCGAGAATTGCCTCGCTGTGCTCCGCGCCGGCGGGGCCGAGATCGTCGTCGGGCTCGACGCTCAGGGGAAGCCCGCCGGCTTCGTGACCATCGATCCGCGTTCCGGCGTGCTGGACCAGCTTTGCGTCGCGCCTGACGAGCGCGGCTCCGGCCTTGCGGTTGCGCTGATGGAGGAAGCAAAGCGCCGCGCGCCGCAGGCAATCGAGCTTAAGGTCAATGAGGCGAACCCGCGCGCGAAGCGCTTCTACGAGCGCGAGGGATTCGAGGCCGTGGGGCGCGGCGTGAGCTCGCTTTCGGGCTGGCCGACGCTCAAGATGCGATGGCGGGCGAACGGATAGACAGGGCCGCGTTCCGCCGCGCCGGTTGCCATCGCTGCCGTTCCCGGCTATCGCGGTCAGCGTCGACCGGTCACAAGAAGCCGTCGCGGGAGGAGCTTCGAGAATGCGCACAACAATGATCCTGTCGCTGACCGGCCTTGGCCTCATGGCGCTGACGGCGCCGGTTCTGGCCGAGGACATCACGATCGCCGTCGCCGGGCCGATGACCGGGCCGGTCGCCAGCATCGGCGAGCAGATGAAGCGCGGCGCCGAAGCCGCAGCCGCTGCGATCAACGACGCCGGCGGGGTCGACGGGCGCAAGATCAGGATTGTCATCCAGGACGACGCCTGCGACCCGAAGCAGGCAGTCACTGTCGCCAATCTCATCGTCGGGCAACAGATCAAATATGTCGATGGCCACGCCTGCTCGGGCTCCTCGATCCCCGCGTCCGACGTCTATGCCGAGAACAACGTGCTGATGATGAGCCCCGCGTCGTCGAACCCGGCGCTGACCGAAAAGGGCCACGCGACGATCATGCGCCTTTACCCTCGGGACGACCGGCAGGGCGAGTTCATCGCGCCCTGGATCGCCGAGAAATACAAGGGCAAGAAGATCGCCATCCTGCACGACAAGTCGGCTTACGGGAAAGGCCTGGCCCAGGTGGTCAAAGACAAGCTCAACGCCGCCGGCGTGACCGAGGTCATGTTCGAGGGCATCAATCCGGGCGAGAAGGACTATACGGCGGTCGTCACCAAACTGAAGGGCGCCGGCGCGGACTTCGTCTATTTCGGCGGCTACCACGCCGAGGCCGGCCTCATCCTGCGCCAGGCGGCCGACCAGGGCGCCAAGTTCCAACTCATGACCGGCGACAGCATCGCGACGTCCGAGTTCTGGGCCATGTCCGGAAACGCGGGCGAGGGCACGCTGTTCACCTTCCCGACCGATCCGCGCCGTTCGCCGAACGCGGCCAAGGCGCTCGAGCAGTTCAAGGCCCAGGGTTACGACCCCGAAGGCTTCACCCTGTTCAGCTACGGCGTCGTCCAGGCGATCGCCGACGGCATCAAGCGCGCCGGCTCGGACGATCCGGCCAAGATCGCCGCGGCGCTCAAGGACGGCAAGCCCGTCGAAACGGTGATGGGCCCGGTCAAATTCGACAGCAAGGGCGACATCCTCGACCCGCGCTACGACATCAACATGTGGAGCGCCGGCAAATACGCGCCGATCGCGAACTGAGCTGACCAGCGCAGTCGCACTTCAAAGCGACGCAGTCACGCGGCCTCGAGCGCCCGCCGCAGACCCTCGGGATCGGCCTTGATGGCGCGCAGTAACGTGCGGGCCGGACCACTTGGGCGCTTCGCTCCGCGCTCCCACTGCTGCACGGTCCTGACGCTGAACTGATAGGCGGCCGCGAACTCAGCCTGGGTCATCCCGACCGCGCGGCGAATGGCGCGAACGTCGATCTCAGGCGCCATATCGGGCGCGGCGTCCCGGTTGGCGGCGATCTGGCGCGCGATGTCCGCGTCGGACATTGCGTCGATCTTATTCCAATCTGTCGCAGCCAAAGCCTTAGCCGCGACCCTGCTCGGCTTTTTTCCCATATCGCCTAACCTCGCGGGAATTGGCCCTGCGCAGCGATATGATTCGCCGCGTGGAGGCGCGATCAACGAAGACGCACACGAACAGCCGTGTGGCCAAAAGCGATCCGCCTCACCTCTCCGTAGTCAAATCGATCGTCTTCGAGCACCAAGTGCGGACCAGCGAATAAAATTTCGGCCAGCGCCAGCGAAACGCCATGCTTCGCGCGATTGGCCTCGTCCTTTGACGGATCGAATTCGAGATCCACGAATGACAGACTACGCCTAAGGCGTAGTTCCGGCAAGAATATGGCGAGGCAGCCTCACGCCGTCTCGGCAATGAACGCCTCGATGAGGGCGTCGAAGGCTTCCGGCGTTTCCCATTGCGGCGTGTGACCTGCGCGGGGAATGGTCTGCACCGCGCCGCGCCATAGCGTCGGCATGGCCAGCGAAGCAAAATAGCGGCCGTTGACCAGCCGCTCGTCGCCGCCGTGCACCACCGCGAGCGGGACCGTGAGATTGCGCACGACGCCGACCTCGTCGCGAAACTCGTCATTCCGGGCGCTGGCGGCAAGACCCGAGCGCGCCCGCCCGTCCGTGCGCAGGATGTCTTCGAGAAAGAACGGCGGAACGTCAGCAAATCCCGGCCGGAAGAACGCGGCGAGATAAGCCAGCGCGTCGTCGCGGTCGATGACCTCCTGGAAGGCGAATTTCATTGCGGGATCGGGCAGAAACGCCTCTCGCATGTCGTCGCCGGATCCGATCGGCGGCGTGCCGAAAACGAGAAATCCACGCGCTTTCGGCAGGTCGGGCGCCAGTTCGAGCGCGATATGGCCGCCGAGGCTCCAGCCGACGAAATGCGCCTCGCTGAGCCCGAGCGCGTCGACAGCCGCGCGAACGGCGCGGGCGTGCCCGGGCAGCGAGTAGGCGCTCGGGTCTTTCGCGTCGCCCGAGGCGCCGTGACCTGGGAGATCGAGGGCGACCAGCCGGAAACGCCGCCCCAGCGGCCCCTCGATCTGGCGCGAAAAAGCGCGCGACGACGAGGAATTGCCGTGGATGAGTACGACCGCAGGTCCCTGGCCGTCCGATTCGCAGACCGCAATCGCGCCGTTCGGCGTGTCGAGCTTAGATGCTTTCACTGATCCCCGCCCCGGACGCTGCGCAGACCGCACCTTAGGTCGCGGGCGGCGGCGGCGAAAGCCGATCGCCCTTCCCTTCCGCCCGCGTTTCGTGTATTGCGCCGCACAATCGCAACGGGCGAGCGCGATAGCGAGCGCTGGGCTCGCCGTCGCGCTCCCGTCACTTAAGCGGCCAAAGGACAGCGCGGCGCGTCCCGCGCCGTCTGGCCGTCGCCGTCAGCAAAGCCCTTTTCCATGAAGCTTCGCAATATCGCCATCATCGCCCACGTCGACCACGGCAAGACAACGCTCGTCGACCGGCTCTTGCAGCAGTCGGGCGCGTTCCGCGACAATCAGCGCGTCGCCGAACGGGTGATGGATTCGAACGACCTCGAGCGCGAGCGCGGGATCACCATTCTCGCCAAGGCGACGTCGGTGGTGTGGAAGGACGTGCGCGTCAATATCGTCGACACGCCTGGACACGCCGATTTCGGCGGCGAGGTCGAACGCATCCTGTCGATGGTCGACGGAGCGATCGTGCTCGTCGACGCCGCCGAAGGGCCGATGCCGCAGACCAAGTTCGTGGTCGGCAAGGCGCTCAAGATCGGGCTGAAACCGATCGTCTGCGTCAACAAGGTCGATAAGAACGACGCTCGCCCGGTCGAGGTCGTCAACGAGGTGTTCGATCTTTTCGCCGCGCTCGACGCCACCGACGAGCAGCTCGACTTTCCGATCCTGTACGGCTCGGCCAAGCAGGGCTGGATGGCGCTCTCCGCGGACGGCCCAAAGGAGAACATGGCGCCGCTCTTCGACCTGGTGGTCAAGCACGTCGAGCCGCCGAAAGTCGGCGCTGGCGGCTTCCGCATGCTCGGGACGCTGCTCGAGGCCAATCCCTATCTCGGACGCATCGTCACGGGGCGGGTATTCTCCGGCTCGATCCGGACCAACGCCCCGGTGAAGGTCATCGACCGTCAGGGCGACACGCTCGAGCAGGGCCGGGTGTCGCGAATCCTGGCCTTCCGCGGCATCGAGCGCGCGCCGATCGACGAGGCGGTCGCGGGCGACATCGTCGCCATCGCGGGGCTCGAAAAGTTCAACGTCGCCGACACGCTGTGCAGCCCGGAAGAGGTCGAACCGCTGCACGCCCAGCCGATCGACCCGCCGACGCTGTCGATGACCTTTTCCGTCAACGACAGCCCGCTCGCCGGAACCGAGGGCGACAAGGTGACAAGCCGGGTCATCCGCGACCGCCTGTTCAAGGAGGCCGAGGGCAATGTCGCGCTGCGCGTCGAGCAGCCGCCCAATTCCGACGCCTATGTCGTCTCGGGCCGCGGCGAATTGCAGCTCGCGATCCTGATCGAGACCATGCGACGCGAAGGCTTCGAGCTCGGCGTCTCGCGGCCGAAGGTGCTTTTCCGTCGAAGCGCGGAGGGCGAGGTCCTGGAGCCGGTCGAGGAGGTCGTGATCGACGTCGACGAGGAGCATTCGGGCGTCGTGGTGCAGAAGATGAGCGAGCGCAAGGGCGAGATGATTGAAATGCGCCCCTCGGGCGGCGGCCGGCTGCGCCTCGTCTTTCTTGCCCCGACCCGCGGCCTGATCGGCTACCTCGGCGAACTGATGACCGACACCCGCGGCACGGCGGTGATGAACCGCCTGTTCCACAATTGGGGCCACTGGAAGGGGGACATCGCCGGCCGGCGCAATGGCGTGCTGATCTCGAACGAGGCGGGCGAAGCGGTCGCCTATGCGATGTGGAACCTCGAGGATCGTGGGCCGATGATGATCGAGCCGGGCGCCAAGGTCTATCAGGGCATGATCGTCGGCCAGCACACGCGCGACAACGACCTCGAGGTCAATGTGCTCAAGGGCAAGAAGCTCACCAATATCCGCACCCACTCCAAGGACGAGGCGGTGCGGCTGACCCCGCCGATCCAGATGACGCTCGAAAAGGCGCTGGCCTATATCGAGGACGACGAACTGGTCGAGGTGACGCCGAAGTCGATCCGGCTGCGCAAAAGCCTGCTCGATCCCAACGACCGCAAGCGCGCCGAGCGCGCCAGGGCGGCGGAAGGGGCGGCGTAAGCGGCGTTCGCGTTTTGCAGCCGCGCCGACGCGACGCGTGACGGCCGGGAGAAGGGCATATATCCATGCCAGCCACGAAAATCATGCTTATCCGGCACGCGGAAAAGCCGAACGGCGACGGCGGCCCCGGGCTCGTGCCGGACGGGACGCAGAACCCGGAGGCGCTGACGGCGACCGGCTGGACGCGCGCCAACGCGCTCGTCGGCCTGTTCGCTCCGAACGGAGCCCCCCAGCGGCCGCCGCTTGAGCGGCCCGCGAGCCTCTTTGCTTCGGGATCGCAAAGCCTGCGGCCAAAGCAGACGCTTGCGCCCCTCGCGGCGTCGCTCGGACTCCCGATCAGGACTTTTCTCAAAGGGCAGGAGGCCGGGCTCACCGCCGCGGCCAAGGCCGCCGAAGGCCCCGCGCTCATCTCCTGGCAGCATGAGGCGATCCCCGAGATCGCGACGCTGATCCTCGGCCGGGCGGACGGGGTTCCGCCGGTCTGGCCCGGCCATCGCTTCGACCTCGTCTGGGTGTTCGACCTTCAAGGCGACGGAACCTGGAGCTTTGCCCAGGCCCCGCAGCTTCTGCTGCCGGGCGACTCCGCAAGGCCGATCGGCGGGGGCGGATAGGCCGCGACTTCCCGTCGCGCCGTCCCCTATCCCGTGCCGGGGTCGGTGCACCCGCGCTTATTGTTTTGCATAAACTTTCCCGAGGTTGTAGGATTCATTTACCATATTGAGCCCTTTGCAAAACGCTCTGACCCGTGATTCTCTTGGCTTCTCCGAGAACGTGAGTCGCCGATGTCGCGCCGTAACTTCAGCCAACCATCGCTCGCCGACGCCTTCGTCAATGCCTATTCTTGTGTGGGCGGGTTCTTGGAAGATATCGCCAAGACATTCGAGTGGGCAGCGTTTGGCGTCTTGATGGGTCCATTGCATTCTTCTTCGGACGGCGCCCCAGCCTACCCGCCGCTGACCATGTTCAAGATCGTGCTTCTCCAGCAATGGTACGGGCTCTCGGACCCTGGCGCGGAGGAAGCCGTGCGCGATCGGCTGTCGTTTCGGCGCTTCTGTGGCATTCCGCTCGATCAGGAGACGCCCGACCATTCCTCGATCTGGCGCTTCCGCCAGCGCATCGAGAAGCTCGGCCTGTCGGAGAAGCTTCTGGCCGAGGTCAACCGTCAGCTCGACGCGCGAGGTCTGATCGTCAAACGCGGCACGCTGGTTGACGCCACGATCATCGCGGCGGCGGTGAAGCCGCCGTCTTTCGAGGAAGGCGTGGTCAGCGAGCGCGATCCCGACGCGAGCTTCACGGTGAAGAACAACGAGACCTCCTTTGGCTACAAGGCGCATCTGGCGGTGGACGAGGAGAGTGGCCTTGTGCGCCAAGCGGAGATGACGAGCGCCGATCTGCACGACAGTCAGCGGGGCGAAGCCATGATCCAGGGCGACGAGGCGGCCTACTATGCCGACAAGGCCTACGACAGCCAGGCGCTGCGCGACAAGCTCGGCGAACTCGGGATCGAGGACAGGATCGCCTATAAGGCCAAGCGCAACAAGCCGTTGGTCAACTGGCAGGTCTGGTTCAACAAGACGGCGTCGCGCATTCGCGTCGGCGTCGAGCGTGCGAACGCGACGATGAAGAACTGGTATGGGATGGCGAAGGTTCGCTATCTCGGCTTGGATCGCAACAACTGCCACCTTCAGTTCGTCGCGATGGCGATGAACATGAAGCGGGCGAGGCTTCTCATCGCGGCGCCGTGAGCTGCCGCTAGGGACGGAGTTTGTGTGGAATAGGCAAGAGGCCAGAAAATGAGCGGCTGAGAACGCTGAAAATGCCGCACGACAAGGCGTACACCTTCGTTGCGGCCCTGTTGAGGCGGTCAAAAAACCGCACACCCACAAACCTCGACCATTATGCGAAGCGCTCCATATTCAACCATCAAAAGCCGATTACCTGTTGATTACTCGTCGCATTTGAACCGAATCCTTGTATTTAAGCCGGCCTTAACGAAGGTTGAGCAATACAGAACGTCCGTCTCTGCCCTCGACAAGTCTGCGATGAATGACGAGTTGTGTTGATGAATCATCCGTTCCCTGTACAATCTCCTTCCCGCCTTAGATGGACGCCGCCACCCGGTTTGTGACAGGCTGAGAGAACCCAGCCTTCGGAGGATCAGGCGCTTGCGAATTCATCATCTTAACTGTGGGTCGTTCTGTCCGCCGGGCGGGAGATTGTTTGGCGGCGCCGGCGGGCTGCTGTCCCCAGCCCCAATGTGCTGTCACTGTCTCTTGATCGAGGGCGATGATCGGCTGATCCTGGTCGACACCGGACTTGGCGTCGACGACGTCAACGAGCCGCGGCGTCTCGGGCGGCTGTTCAATGTCCTGATGCGGCCGCGGCTCGAGATCGCGGAGACGGCGCTGAGGCAGGTCGTTGATCTGGGCTACCGCCCGAGCGACGTGCGCCACATCGTGCCGACCCATCTCGACCTCGATCATGCCGGCGGCATCAGCGATTTCCCGGCTGCGGCGGTCCACG
Organism: uncultured Alphaproteobacteria bacterium; assembly: GCA_963806935.1. Classification (GTDB taxonomy): domain Bacteria; phylum Pseudomonadota; class Alphaproteobacteria; order Rhizobiales; family Beijerinckiaceae; genus Roseiarcus. The sequence continues at coordinate 30,245 of CAWEAT010000034.1, read as the reverse complement.
TTTACGACGAGGAGCTTCGCGCCGCCTCCAGCCGCTCGAGCCTGCGTGACCGCGCCCGCTATCGCCCCGTGCAGCTCTCCACAGTCAAGAAGTGGGCAGTGGTCAAGGAGGGGGGAGAGGACTGGTTCGGTTTTTCGGCGGTGCGCGCGATTCCGGGAACAAGGGACGAGGTTCTCCTGGTCCCGCTGCCGGGGCACACGCGCGGCCATTGCGGCGTCGCGGTGCGGAGGCCGGAGGATTGGCTCCTCCATTGCGGCGACGCTTATTTCCACCGTTCCGAGGTCGAGCCGGGCGGAGGCGCCGCGCCGTCGGGCTTGCGGGCGTTCGAGAGTTTCGTCAGCGCCGACGATGCGGCGCGGCGCGCGAACCTGGCCCGGCTGCGCGAACTCGCGCGGCTGACGATCGGCTACGTCAAGCTGTTCTGCTCCCATGACCCGGTCGAGTTTGCGGCTCTGAAGGGTGAAGAACCTCAAGCCGAGCCCGTCGCGCCGCCGATCAGCGCGCCGCGGCGAATCCGCCAAGCCGAGCCCATCGCGCTGCGCGGATAGGGCGAGCCGCACGGCGATCGCCGGACAAAGCGGCCAGCGAAGCTCACGCAAATCGCGGTGATTGCTGCGCGAGTCGCCGCGCCTAAGAGAAATATCCCTCGACGCCCTGCGGCTTCTGCACCGGGCGGGCGGCGCGCAATTGTTCGACGCCGACGGCGGAAGTGCGTCCCAAAACATTCATTTTTTCCAATGTTCGCGAATCTGCATGGCTCTCGCCAACATTGGCGATCCTTAATCTGAGAACCGCAGTTCGGGCGAATTGGAAGGCGATATCGACAGCCGAGGCGGCGCGCTGGGAAACCTTGCCCGGCTTGCCGGCCGCTCGATAACCCAATTCGGAGACCCCGTTGATGAAAGTCCTTAGCGCCTTCGCCATCCTCACATTGGCCGCCGCCGGTCCCGCTCTGGCGAGCGGAGCCTGCACCACGGCGCCAAAGTCCAAATGGCAGGCCAAGTCGGCGCTCGAATCCCGGCTCATGGCCGACGGCTACAAGGTGCGGCAGATCAAGACTGAAGGCGGTTGCTACGAGGTCTACGCAACCGACAAGGACGGCAAGCGCGCCAACATGGCGTTCAACGCTGAAACGCTCGAGCGGCTCGAAAACCCCGAAGCCGGCGAAAACTGACCTCCATGCGGCGAACTTCGCGGGGCGCGGCAGCGCGGATGATCCACGTCTGGGATCCGTTCGTGCGGATGTTCCACTGGGCGCTGGTGCTGAGCTTCTCCGTCGCCTGGTTCAGCGGAGAGGAACTCGGGGCGTCTGCACGAGCTCGCCGGCTACACGGTCGCCGGGCTCGTGCTCGCGCGCGTAGCCTGGGGCTTTCTCGGCCCTCCATACGCACGGTTCTCGCAATTCGTCCGTCCGCCGGGCGCGGTGGCCGCCTATCTCAAATCGATGGCGGCGGGTTCGGAGCCGCGGTTCATCGGCCACAACCCGGCCGGCGGGACGATGATCGTCGTCCTGCTGGCGTTCCTGACAGCGACCGCGGTCACCGGCTGGATGCTGACGACCGACGCATACTGGGGTTCAATCACCGTTCAGCGCCTGCATTCGGTCCTCGCTCACGGGGTGCTGATCCTCGTCGCCGTCCATCTTGCGGGCGTTGTGGTTGCGAGCCTCCGGCACCACGAGAACCTGGTCCGCGCGATGGCGCTTGGCGTCAAGCGCGCGCCCGGACCGCGAGATGTCGCATAGCTCGACCCGACCGACGGAGGCCGACGATGAGCGACCGCGACAAGGACGGAGCGCCGTTCTATTTCGCCATGCGACGGCCACCGACCGCCGCCGCGATCGACGAAGACATCTATCTGACAGTGACGGCGGGAATCCCGACCGATCCCTGCGGAGTCGAGTTCGATCGACATTATCCTTTCGATCAGCTTCGCGGTCCATGTCATCGCTGAGCTCACTCATGCCGTCGAGGCGGCGCTGAGGAACGATCGCTAGCCTGCCGGCGCCACCATCAGCCAGTCGATCATCCTTCGTCCTCGGGCGAAGTCGCGAGCGTCACCCGAAGGCCGGGATGGTTGTCGGATGCTGAGCAATCGAGGCCGTGCAGCTCGGCGATCGCGGCGACCAGGCTAAGCCCCAGACCGCTGCCCGGAAGGGCGCGCGCTGAGTCGGCGCGATAGAAGCGTTGAAAGATGGCCGTCAGGTCTTCCGGCGCGACGCCCGCTCCGTTGTCGGCGACTGAGAGCGAAACGCCGCCGCGCGTCCGCTCGCCGACGACCTCGATGCGAGCGCCCGCAGGCGTATGCCTGAGCGCATTGTCCAAGAGATTGGCGACCATCTGGGTCAGCAATTCCTTGTCGCCGGACATCGGCAACTCGGTCCCGAGATGCTGGACGAGCGTCTTTCCCTGCTCCTCCGCGGCCGGCTGGAACGCTTCGACCGCGTTGCGTGCGATCCCGGCGAGATCGAGCGGCTGGAACGCCGCCAGCCGGGCGCCGGCCTCGATCTGGCCGATGCGCAGAAGCGCGCTGAACATTTCGAGCACGCTTTCGATTTCGACGATCGCGGCGTCGATCGCCTCCCGGATCGTGGCGGGCGAGGCGCCCTCCAGCCGCGCGGCTTCCAGCCGGCGCAGAATGCCGGCGAGCGGCTTGCGTAAATCATGGGCGATGTCGGCGCTGACGTGCTTGTTGGCCAGCAGCAGCTTCTCGATCCGGTCAAAAAGGCGATTGAAGGTGCGCGCGAGCGCCGACAAGTCGTCGTCAACCGGAGACAACGGGATCCGGCGGCTCCATTGGCCGCCCATGATCCCCTGGGCGGCGAGCCGCATCGCGTCGATGCGCCGCAGAAATTGCGCGCTGAGCCAGAGACCGCCTGCGGCTCCGAGCACGATCGTCGCGCCGACGGCCCAGCCGAAAGCGGTCAGGACGCCGCGCAGCGCATCATCCACGCGGCGCAGCTCGTCGCCGACGATCAGGGTTGAACCATCGGAGAGACGCGAGACGTACGCGCGAATGACTTCCGGCTTGGTTTCGGGCGGCTCATCGCTCTCGGCTTCCGGCATTTCGACCCAACCCCCCTGCCGACTCTCGGCCAGGCGCCGGGGCAGAGAAAGATTGCCCGCCAGCCGCTTGCCTTTGGGACCTTCGAGCCCATAGGCCAGCGCGCCGCCGCCCGATCCGCGGGCCTCGATCAGGCTGGCCAGCCGATCGCGTCCCTGGTGGCTGAAAACGCTCTGAAGCGCGTCTGCCTCCTCCGCGATCCTGTCGTCGAAATCGGCCAGGATCTCGTGGCGAACCGAAGCGTAAACCATGATCCCGAGCGCCAGCGTCGACAGGGCGAACAGCAACAGATAGATCGCCGCAAGCCGGAAACTGGTCGTCCGGATGAGCCTATTCGGGAACACGCAACAAATATCCTGCGCCGCGCACGGTCTGGATCAGCGGCGCCGATCTGCCGCGGTCGATCTTGCTCCGCAGGCGGCTCATATGGGTCTCGACGATATTGGTTCGCGGATCGAAGTGAAACTCCCACACCTGCTCAAGCAGCATCTTGCGGGTGACGAGGCGGCCCTCGCTCCGCATCAGGAACTCGAGCAGCCGGAATTCGCGCGGTTGCAGATCGATAGCCTCGCCGCCGCGCCTGACCGTGCGCGCGATCAGGTCCATTTCGAGGTCGCCTGCGACAAGCGACGTCGGCGATGAGCCGAGCGTCGGCCGGCGCGCGAGCGCGCTGAGGCGCGCCATCAACTCCTCGAATGCGAACGGCTTGACCAGATAGTCATCGCCGCCAGCCTCAAGCCCTTCGACCCGGTCGTCGACGCCGGAGAGGTTGGTGAGGAACAACACCGGCGTCGATATTCCCTCCGCCCGCAACAGCGCGACGAGACCCAGGCCGTCGAGCTCGGGCATCATCCGGTCGAGGACGATCGCATCGTAGCGATCGGCGGTCGCCAGCCCGAAGCCCTCGCGTCCGTTCCTGGCGACCTTAGCCTCATGCCCGCGCGCCTCGAGGTTCGCGGCGATAAAATCGGCGGTCTCGGCGTCGTCCTCGATGATCAGGAACTTCATCGCGCCCGCATTCGCCATCGCAACCAGCGCGTCAGCCGGCGAAACGGGCGCCGAGGCCGCCGTCGACGCGCCAGTTGGCGCCGGTCACGAACGAGGCTTCGTCCGACAGCAAAAAGACGGCGCAATTGGCGATCTCGGCCGGGCCGCCCATGCGATTCATCGGATGAGCCGCCAGCACCTTCTCCCGCAGGCTTGCATCATTGCGGGCGAAAAACTCCGTGACCAACGCCGTCTCGACATAGCCCGGCGACAGCGCGTTGACGCGTATCTGCCATTGGCCGACCTCGAGCGCGAGGGAGCGGGTGAGCCCGACGAGGCCCGATTTCGCCGCCGCATAGGGGAACATTCCGGGATAGGTCATGTCGGCGTGCAGCGAGGCGATGTTGACGATCGCGCCTTTCCTGGCCGCCTTCATCGCCGGCAGGACGGCGCGGGCGACAAGCCAGGCCGATTTGAGGTCGACCGCGAACACGTCCTCCCACTCCTGTTCGGTCATCGTCACCGGGTCGGCGTAGACGTTGCGTCCGGCGTTGTTGACGAGACCGTTGACCGGCCCGAACGTTGTTGCGGCCGTTTCGACCGCGCGGGCGATGTCGGACGCGAGCCTGACGTCGGCGGCGGCGAATAAAACGCGCTTGTCTCGACCGAGCGCGACGAGGAGCTCGGCGCCCGCGGCTTCGTCCAGATCGATGATCGAAACGGACGCCCCTTCAGCGAGCGCCTTGGCGACGATCGCCGCGCCGATGCCGCGCGCGCCCCCGGTCACCAGGACATGCTGGCCCTCGATCCGTCCGGCCATCGGCGCCTCTCACCAATCGGCGACCGCGCCGTCATGATGGCGCCACTGGATCGGCGGCGCCTCCTGAAACGGATGCTTCTCGGCCGCCTTGAAATCGATCTCGACGCCGACGCCGGGAGCGAGGCTCGGCTCGACGTAGCCGCCCTGGATCGGCGTCACGCCGGTGACGATCGAGTCACGCCACGGCACGTCGGAACGCATCACTTCCTGAATGAGGAAGTTCGGCATCGCGAAGCCGAGGTGGATATTGACCATGGTCGCAATCGGCCCCAGCGGATTGTGCGGCGCCATGCTGACGCCGAACGTATCGCAGAGCGCGGCGATGCGCCTGACCTCGGTCAGGCCGCCGGCATGGCAGACGTCCGGCTGGGCGACCGCGATCGCCTGCGACTGCAGGAGAGGCAGGAACTCGCGCCGATGGGTGAGCCGTTCGCCCGCGGCGATCGGGATCGGGGTCGAGCGCGCGACACGCGCAATGCCGTCGGGATCGTCGGGCTGGCAGGGCTCTTCGAGAAAGAACGGGCGAAAAGGCTCGAGCACCTTTGCGTACTGGATCGCCATCGCCGCGCTCGTTCGCCCATGCAGATCGATCATGATGTCCATGTCGTCGCCAGCGCCGGCGCGCGCCGCCGCCATCAGCCGCTCGGCGTCCTTGAGCGCAGCGAGGCCGTCGAGCGGCGCCGTCTTGCCGACAGCCAGGATCTTGACCGCCGAGAACCCGTCGGCGCGCGAGCGCGCTGCTCTCTCGGCGAACGATTCAGCCGCCGCGTCGTCATAGACCGCGGCCGAATCCCCGCCGCCGAGATGGTCGTACATGCGCAGCCGCTCGCGCGAGAGACCGCCGAGCAATTGCCATAAAGGAACGCCCAGGTCCTTCGCCTTCAAATCGTGCAGAGCCTGGTCGATGCCCGATAGCGCCGACATGGTGACCACTCCGCCCTTGAAGAACGGATAGCGGTACATCGCCTGCCAGAGATGCTCGATGCGGCGCGGATCCTGGCCGATCACCAGCGGCGCGAGGTCCTCGATCGCGCCGACGACGGCGCGGGTCTGGAATTCGAGCGTCGCCTCGCCGAGGCCGATGAGCCCGGCAACGTCGGTTTCGACGCGGACGAAGATCCAGTTGCGCAGCTTCGCGTTGACGACGACGGTCTTGATCGCGGTGATCTTCATCTTGGGGCCCGGCCTTCAGTCACCGCCCGGTCAGCGACTGGCGGCGGATGCGCCGTTCGATGAGCGTCTGCAGGACGACCGAGATCACGATGACGAGCCCAAAAGCGAGCTGGGTGTAGAAGGCGTTGATGCCGGCCGAGACGATGCCGGCGTTGATCGCGCCGATGATGTAGGAGGCGACGAACGTGCCGACGACCGAGCCGGTGCCGCCGAACACCGACGTGCCGCCGAGGAAGACCGACGCGATGGTGTTGAGGAGAAAGCCGTCGCCCGTCGTCGGCCAGAAATAATAGCCGTAGATCGAGGTCATGAGACCGGAGAAGACTGCGGTGACGCCGACGAGCACGAAGGCGCGCGCCTTCACCGACACGGCGTTGACGCCCATGAGCCGCGCGCTGGTCGGATTGTCGCCGACCAGGAACACATGGGCGCCGAAGCGGGTGCGGTTGAGCAGGATCCAGAAGACGATGAGAATGGCGATCATCCACAAGGTCTGGATTGGGACGCCGAACAACGAGGCGCGCAGAAGCGCGTGCATCTGCGGAAATTTGTCGGCGGTCAGCGGCACGCCGGTGCCGTTCATCAGCACGAGCTCGAGGCCGCGATAGAGGAACGAGGTGCCGATGGTGATGACGAGCGAGGGAATATTGAGCTTGGCGACCAGGAGGCCGTTCAACAACCCGCACGCCGCGCCGGTCGCGAGCGCACAAACAATGCCGATCCACCACGGCGCCCCGCCATAGGCGGTGGTCAGACAGAACGCCGCGGTGCCAAGCGCCATGATCGAGGGGAACGAGAGGTCGATCTCGCCGGTGATGACGACGAAGGTGAGAGCGAGCGCGATGATGCCGAATTGCGGCGTCGTCTGCGCGAAGGCGCGATAGATGTCGAGGTTGGTGAACACGGCCGGGGCCGCGACGACGAAGGCGAGCCACATCGCCAGCCCGACGCCGATGATGCCGAGCTGGCTGCCGTGCCGGCGCAACGCCGAGGGCGGCGCAATGCGGTTGTCAACGGGACGGTTCGGAATTGCGCCGGTCGCCATCAGGGTCCGTCCATCGAACCGGATCGCGCGACTCGATAAAGGCGGTCGATCAGCTCGTCCATCGTGATCTCGCTCTTGGCGTAGACGCCCGCGACCTTGCCGCGATCGAGCACATAGAGCCGGTCGACGACCGGGTAAACATGAAAAATGTTGTGATCGATGAAGATCGCCGATTTGCCCGCCTTCTTGATGCCGCTCACGAAATCGAGCGTCTTCTTGGTTTCGCTCAGCGAGAGCCCCATGGTCGGCTCGTCGAGGATGACGAGTTCCGCGTCGAAATAGAGCGCCCGGGTGATCGCCACGCCCTGCTTCTCGCCGCCCGACATGGTGGTGACGACGTTGTCGGGATGCACAGCAGCCGAAGTGAACCCCATATGCTCGCTCATCAGCCGGGCCGATTCCGAGCGCATTCGCTTGACGTCGAGGAGACCGAAGCGCGTGCGCGGCTCGCGCCCCATGAACATGTTGCGCCAGATCGGCTGCTTCTCGCTCAGCGCCCGCTCCTGATAGACGGTCTCGATGCCGAGACTGCGCGCCCTCGCAACCGACCAATCGTCGATTCGCCGTCCCTGGAAATAGATCTCTCCCCCGGAATCCGGGCGATAAAATCCCATCACGATCTTCACCAGCGTCGACTTGCCGGCGCCGTTGTCGCCGAGCAGGCCGACGATCTCGCCGTGATTGACGGCAAAATTCACCCCCGTAAGCGACCGCACTTCGCCGAACGTCTTTGACACGTTGCGAAGCTCGATCACCGGCGGGTCGGCGGCCCCGGCGGACTGGGTTGTCACGGGCGGTCCATTTCTCTTGAAGCGGTCGAGGCGCGGCGGGTCCCGCGCCTCGGGGAACGCATCGGTCAGCGGATTTCCTTGGCCGCGAGCGGAGCGACAGCGTCGACGTTGGTGGAGTCGACGAACGCGCCCGCGGTGTTCACATCAAGACCCGAGAAGCCGTACTTCTTGGTCAGGCAGATGTTGAGGATCGGGATATAGCCCTGAAGGTAGGGCTGCTGGTCGATGACCAGATTCTGATAACCCTCCTTGACCGCCTGGGCCGTGTTCGGCGACATGTCGAAGCCGGCGAAGAACACCTGCCCCGGCTTCAGCGAGGCGGCGCGCGCGTAGACCCCGACGTTCGACGTCAGGCCGCCGTGGTCGGTGACGACGATCTTGATTCCCGGATTGGCGCCCATCACCCCGACGAACGTCGCGGTGCCGGCGTTGGGATCGGCGTTGGTCGCCGCATCGATCTCCTGGTAGATCACCTTCGCCCCGGCCTTGGTGAAGGCGTCGATCACGCCGACGGTGCGCTGGCCGCGGTCGCCGCCCTGGCCCTTCAGTCCCCAGACGAAGACGCTGTCGCCGGCCTTGAGGTTGGCCCGCTTCGCGGCTTCGGCGCCGAGCGCGAAGCCGGCGGAATAGTTGGGCGCGCCGACGTAGCCGAAGCCCTTGGCCGAATATTTCTTCTGGCTGTCGGGGAGCGACGTGTTGAGGGTGGTGAAAATCGTTCCCTGCGCGAAGGCCTGATCGACCATCGGGCCGGTCGCTGCTTCGCCGCCGAAGCCGTAGGTGGCGATGCCGTCGACCTTGGTCGCCAACGCCTGCTGGATCTGGGTCAGCATCTTGTTGGGGTCCCAGTCGGAGAAGTAATAGGTGACGCTCGGCCCGAGATCGAGCTCGGCCTGCTTGAAGCCGTTATAGACGTTGTTGGCGAACACGCCGCCCTGCGGCCCGCCCGGGAAAGCGGCGATCTTCACGCCCTGGCACCATTTCGGCGTCGGGTCGGTGGCGTAAGCGGACGTCGCCGCCAACGAGCCGATCAGCGCGACGCCGACGGACGAGCCCATAATTCTTGCTACGGTCGTTCAACATTCAATCCTCCCACGTTGTCCGTTCGCCTCGAAAGGCCCATTGCGCTTCCTGGATGCGAAAAAGTAATACAATATGAAGTTCTGTCCGAACAAGCCGCATTCCGCCGAAAGGCCTCGCGGCGTTCCGCCGCACCGCCGCAGCGAACGAAACCCGATCAACCGCTAAACGAAAGACGGGCCGGGGGGAACGGGGTATCGGCAAGACCGGCGACGCCGGCGTCGATGACAAACAGCGCGCCCGCCTGCGGTTGACGAGCAAGCGCCGCCGCGTCGAGGCCGGTGCGCGCCGTGGTGACGAACAATTGATCGAGCCCCGCGCCGCCGAATGCGCAACAGGTGACTTGCGCGCACGGCAGGGCGATGGCGCGATCGACGCGGCCGTCGGGCGTGTAGCGCACGACCCGCCCGCCGCCCCATTCGGCGTTCCAGAGGCAGCCGTCGGCGTCGACGGTCGACCCGTCCGGAGCGCCGGGACCCTGGACCTCGGCGAATGTCCGCTCGCCGCTGACGTCGCCGCTGTCAGGATCGTAATCGTAGCAGCGGATGACCTTGGTCGGCGTGTCGGCGAAATACATCCGCCGGCCGTCGGGCGAGAACGCGATCGAGTTCGAGATGCGCACGCCGGAGATCAGCGCGCGCGGGCTCGCTCCGCCGTCATAGGAATAAACCCGGCCGATCGGCTGATGGCCCGGATCCTCGTCCATCGTGCCGAACACCAGCCGCCCGCGGCGGTCGAGCTTGCCGTCGTTGACGCGCGTGGTCGGACGGTCGGGCTCGACGGCGGCGATCGGCCGGCGCGCGCCGCTTTCGAGGTCGAAGACCTCGAGGCCGCCAGCGAAGCCCGCGAGCAGTGAAGTCGCGCCAAGCGGCGCGAAACACGCAAGGCGATCGGGCAGCGCGACCGAGCGCACGGCGCCGTCCGAGGGGCGATAAGAAAAGAAGCGGCGGCCGAAGATATCGGTCCACTGGACTTCGCCGTGCGCGGGCGACCAGAGGACGCCCTCGCCGAGCTCGTTCTTCCCATCGACGACAATTTCCGGGCTCGGCGACATCGCTCAGTCGGCCCCGGTCGTCGGCCGCCGCAGCGCCTTGACCGCGCCGCGGCGGGTTTTCTCGTCGAGGCGGCGCGCCCGCGAAGCGAGCGTCGGGCGGGTCGCGCGCCGGGGCTTCGGCCGCTCCTGCGCCTTCGTGATGAGCGCCGCAAGACGCGCGCGAGCGTCCTCGCGGTTGCGCGGCTGGCTCGCGAACTTCTGGGCGAAAATGACGATCACGCCATCCTGGGTCGCTCGCGCGCCGGCGAGATTGATGAGCCGGATCGCAACATCGTTCGGCAGGCTCGGCGACCGCCGGGCGTCGAACCGAAGCTCGACCGCGCTTGCAACCTTGTTGACGTTCTGCCCGCCCGGTCCGGAGGCGCGCACGAAATTTTCGACGATCTCGCCCTCGTCAACCAAGAGATCGCCGATTTTCATGCCGCTACCGCCACTCCCGTACATCGACGAACCGCCCGGCGATCGCGGCGGCGGCGGCCATGGCGGGCGAGACAAGGTGGGTGCGGCCGCGGTAGCCCTGGCGGCCCTCGAAATTGCGGTTCGAGGTCGAGGCGCAACGCTCGCCCGGCTCAAGCTTGTCGGGGTTCATGGCCAGGCACATCGAGCAGCCGGGCTCGCGCCACTCGAAGCCGGCGGCGAGGAAAATCTTGTCCAGGCCCTCGGCCTCGGCCTGAGCCTTGACCAGGCCCGATCCCGGCACGACCATCGCATTGACGCGCTCGCTGACCTTGTGGCCCCTGGCGATCGCGGCGGCGGCGCGCAAATCCTCGATCCGACCATTGGTGCATGAGCCGATGAACACGCGGTCGATTTCGATGTCGGCGATCTTCTCGCCGCCCTTGAGCCCCATGTACTCGAGTGAGCGCTTGATCGAGGCGCGCTTCTGCTCGGTCTCGCCGTCCTCGACCCGGGGCACGGCGCCCAGGATCGGCGCGACGTCCTGCGGGCTCGTGCCCCAGGAAACGATCGGCGGCAGGTCGGCGGCGTTGAGCCTCACGTCGCGATCGAAATGCGCTCCATCGTCGCTCTGAAGCGTCTCCCAATGGCGCATCGCCTGATCCCAATGGCCGCCCTTCGGCGACTTGGGGCGGTCCTTGAGATAGGCGTAGGTCTTTTCGTCCGGAGCGATCATGCCGGCGCGGGCGCCGCCCTCGATCGACATGTTGCAGACCGTCATCCGCCCTTCCATCGAGAGCGCCTCGATCGCCGAGCCGCAATATTCGATCACATGTCCGGTGCCGCCGGCCGTGCCGATCTCCCCGATGATGGCGAGGATGATGTCCTTGGCGGTGACGCCTTCGGGAAGCGCGCCGTCGACCTTGACCCGCATGTTCTTGGCCTTGGTCTGGATCAGCGTCTGGGTCGCCAGCACATGCTCGACCTCGGACGTGCCGATGCCGTGGGCGAGCGCGCCGAAGGCGCCGTGGGTCGAGGTGTGGCTGTCGCCGCAGACGATCGTCGTGCCCGGCAGGGTGAAGCCCTGCTCCGGCCCGATGATGTGGACGATGCCCTGGCGCGCGTCGAACTCGTCGTAATATTCGATCCCGAACTCGCGCGCGTTCCTGGCCAGCTCTTCGACCTGCTGGCGGCTCTCCGGATCGGCGATGCCGCCTCTGCGGTCGGTCGTCTGGATGTTGTGGTCGACGACAGCGAGGGTCTTCCCCGGCGCGCGCACCTTGCGGCCGGTCATCCGCAATCCCTCGAACGCCTGCGGGCTCGTCACCTCGTGGACGAGATGGCGGTCGATATAGATAAGGCTCAGGTCCCCCTTGGTGTCGAGGACATGCTCGTCCCAGATCTTGTCGTATAACGTACGCGGCTCGGACATAACGCTCTCCAGCGCCCTCGGGGGCGCGCGAATTCAAGGGGAATTGAGGCGCTATCTATGCCGAATGGGGCGTGGATGGAAGAGGGAGCGGCCTATCGTCGCCTTGCGCCGATGAGGACAGCGCCTCATGCGGCTCGGGTGGCTTTGATAGGCAGCGCAATGGTTTCGATCGAAGTGAGGTCCAGCTTCTTCGAGGCTCCGTCGATATCGAGGCCGACGACCACGCCTTCGGCGTCGAGATCGACATTCAAACCGTCGGCAATCTCTCGCGTTTCCGCGCCCGGTCGATTGGAGAGTTCCATGTATAGGCTGTCGGTTTCGGGGTAGTAATGCAGTTTCATGGCTCGGCCTTAGCGAAAGTCGCGATCGAAGAAGGCGTTATGCACCGTCTCCCCGTCATCCAAGGTCACAACCCGCAGCATACGGGATTTTCCGTCCGGGTATCGAAAATCGGTCGCCAATACCGAATTCAACCGTCCGATTGTCTCTCGCGCCGCGCCGGCGCAGATATTGCGGCTTCGCACCATCGAGTTCTATGTATGGTCGCCTCCGCAAAACCTGCTCATCGAAATACCGGGTCGTCTTCATGCCGGCTCACACTACTCGTTGCTCCCGTTGCTGGGCTAGAGACGATACGCGCGCCTGACGAAAATGAGATGAAATGCGCACATCCAAACTCATCGACATCGTAGCCCGCCATGCCGAGCGCGCGGTCGGCCACGTGATCGTCGACAGCATCGAGTCCCCACCGGGCGAAGCCGGGCCCGCATGAGCCTGGACGACATCGAGCTCGCCCGGGCCGTTCACGTCTTGTGCGTCGTTCACTGGATCGGCGGCGTCGCTTTCGTCACCCTCATCGCGCTGCCGCTCGCCAGAGCGAACGAAGACGCGCGCAAAGGCTGGGCGCTGTTCGAAGCCATCGAGCGGCGCTTCTCGGCGCAGGTGAGGTGGTCGATCCCCTTGGCGGGCGCGACCGGACTGTGGATGGCCTGGCGCCTCGACCTTTGGGCCCAATTCGGCGACCCGACATTCTGGTGGCTCGACGCCATGGCGCTGGTTTGGGCGCTGTTCATGGCTCTCGTCTTCGTCGTCGAGCCGCTCGCGCATAGCCGGCTCGAGGCGACGGCGGCGCGCGACCCGAGAGCCGTCTTACGGCGCATCTCGCTCGCGCATTTCGTTCTGCTCGCGGCGGCGGCCGTCACGATCCTCGGCGCGGTCCTGGGCGCGCATGGCGGGCTTGCCGGCTGAGAAGGCCGCAGTCGGGCGCCGCGATCCGGGCCACTCGAGGAAGCGCGCGTCGGTTGATCGAAGTCAAGGAGCCCCGAAGCGGGACGGGGTATCCGCAGGGCTCGCGTCGCCGGCGCGAAGGCAGAAAACAGCGGAGCGGAGGGATGGCGATTTGGTTTCCCCGTACAGGGTTGATCCTGGCGGCGATCGTCCTTTCCGGCTCGGCTTGGGGCGCTTCACGCCAGGAGAATCTCGCTGATCCGGTCGTTGGCGTCGAGGACGCCGTGCTGGCCGATGCGCCCAACGTTCCTGCGCCCATCCACCGCGATCATGCGACGAAGGTCGTGGTGCATCTCGAGGTCAAGGAAGTCGAGGGGCGGCTCGCCGACGGCGTCCAATACATGTTCTGGACCTTTGGCGGGCACGTGCCCGGCAAGTTCATCCGCATCCGCGAGGGCGACGAGGTCGAGTTCCATCTCGACAACCATCCCGACAACAAGAACCCGCACAACATCGACCTGCACGCGGTCAACGGTCCCGGCGGCGGCGCGGCGGCCTCGCTGACCGCCCCCGGCCACAGTTCGGTCTTCTCGTTCAAGGCGCTCAATCCGGGATTGTTCGTCTATCATTGCGCGACCGCTCCGGTCGCCATGCACATCGCCAACGGCATGTACGGGATGATTCTGGTCGAGCCGAAGGAGGGCCTGCCGAAAGTCGACCACGAATACTACATCATGCAAGGCGACTTCTATACCCAGGGCAAGAACGGCGAACAGGGCCTGCAACCGTTCAGCATGGCCAAGGTCATTGACGAGAAGCCTGAGTATGTCGTCTTCAACGGGTCGGTCGGCTCGACGGTCGGCGACCAGGCGCTGACGGCCAAGGTCGGCGAGACGGTGCGGCTGTTTGTCGGCGACGCCGGACCGAACCTCGTCTCGTCGTTCCACGTCATCGGCCAGATTTTCGATTCCGTCTGGCCGGAGGGCAACCTCGCCGCCCCAGCGCATAACGTTCAGACGACGGCGATCCCGGCCGGCGGCGCCGCCATCGTCCAGTTCCAAATGAGCGTGCCCGGCACCTTCATCATCGTCGACCATTCGATCGAGCGGGCCTTCAACCGCGGCGCGCTGGCGCAGCTCAAGGTGACCGGGCCGGAGGACAAGCTTGTCTATTCCGGCAAGCAGTTCGATCTCGTCTATCAGCCTGAGGGAACAGGCATCCGAACCGCCGAGCAGGGCGGCGTTCCGGCGCCGTCGGCCCACACCAAGGAGGAGCGCATCAAGCTCGGCGCGGCGGTATTCGCAAACAACTGCCAGGCATGCCATCAGGCCACCGGCGAGGGCGTGCCGGACGCTTTCCCGCCACTGGCCAAATCCGACTATCTCAACGCCAACAAGGTCCGCGCGATCAAGACGGTCACCGGCGGGCTCGAGACGAAACTCACCGTCAACGGTCATGAGTTCAATGGCGTGATGCCTGCGTGGAGCCTGTCCGACGAAGACATCGCCGATGTCTTGACCTACGTTTACAACACCTGGGGCAACTCAGGCTTTGATGTCGCTCCCGAGGAGGTCAAGGCCTATCGAGTGCAGGCGCAGTAGATGGCGGGCGGAGCGCGTGCTGTTCTCGCGGCTGCGCTGGCCCTTGCCGCCGTCAGTCCAGCGGCCTCGGCTGACGAGGCGCTCGGTGGCGGGGTAGCGCTCATCCCGGCGGGGCTCTACACCCCCTTTCAGCGCGTGAAGCAGGTAAACGTCTCCGCGCCTGTCTCGACGAGCACGGTCGTCGGCGCCTTCCGGCTGGATATCGAGCCGGTGACCAATGCCGAGTTTCTCGATTTCGTCATTGCCCATCCCGAATGGCGCAAGTCGCGGATCAAGCCGCTGTTCGCGGATTTCGAGCTATCTCAAACGCTGGCCTTCCGACCTCGAACTGACAGACGGCCGAGGCGGCCGCCGAGCCGGCGACCAATGTGTCCTGGTTCGCCGCCGAAGCCTTTTGCCGCGCCCATGGCTTTCGCCTGCCGACGACGGAGCAATGGGAATACGCGCTTGCCGACAATGGACGAGGCCAAACGGAGTTGCGCGAGCGATCGCTCGACTGGTTGGCCGAACCGAACCCCGCTCGCCTGCCTGCGGTCGGGGCCGGTCATCCCAATGGATTTGGCGTGCGCGACATGGTCGGCCTGATATGGGAGTGGACGCTCGATTACGGCGCTTACGCCACGACCGCGGAATCGCGCGATCCCAACGGCGGCGACAGCGCTGCGTTCTGCGGCGGCTCGGCGGCCGGCGTCGCAGACCCGACCGACTATCCGGCTTTCATGCGTTACTCGATGCGCGCCAGCCTCAAAGCCAACTATACCGCCGACAATGTCGGCTTTCGCTGCGCGGGAGGCGCGCCATGAATTGCCGGAGCCTGCTCGCTGCGGCGGCGATCGCGTGGCTCGCGCTCTCGGTCGCTGCGTCGGCCGATCCGGGCAAGCCGGCCCGCGTCTCCCTCTACGATCTCGAGGGGAAGTGGACGGACCAGGACGGCGCGAGCGTCGCGCTTTCTTCTTTCGCCGGCAAGCTCGTCGTTCTCGCGATGGGATACACGACCTGCAAGGACATATGTCCGGCGATCGTGGCCGACATGATGTGGATCGAGAAGCATTTGCCCCCCGATGCGGCAGGGCGGGTCCGTTTCGTCTTCTTCAGCTTCGATTCCGAGGCCGACACGCCCGAAAGGCTCAGTCTCTACGCCGACGGCCACGGCCTCGATCGCGCGCACTGGACCCTTCTCAACGGCGACGATGACGCGGTGCGCGAGCTTGCGGCCGCGCTCGACGTTCCGTTCCGCCCGAACGACCGGAATGGCTTCGAGCACGCCGCGGTCATTTCGCTCCTGGACGCCGAGGGCGAAATCGTCTTCCAGCAGCGCGGCGTGAAGGCGAGCTCGGACGAACTGCTAGCAAGGTTGCGCGGTTTGCTTTCGGCGAGCGACTAGCCCCTTCGCAGGCTTCGGGGACTCGCATACAACTACGCTCGAACCGCCATGCGCACCTCCAAACTCATCCACGTCATCTCCTGCCACGCCGAGGGCGAGGTCGGGGACGTGATCGTCGGCGGGGTCCCCGCCCCGCCGGGCGAGACGCTGTGGGAGCAGTCGCGGTTCATCGCCAAGGACGGCGCCCTGCGCAATTTCGTCCTCAACGAGCCGCGCGGCGGGGTCTTTCGCCACGTCAACCTGCTCGTGCCCGCCAAGAACCCGCGGGCGCAGATGGGCTTCATCATCATGGAGCCCGAGGATACGCCGCCGATGTCGGGCTCGAACTCGATCTGCGTCGCGACCGTGCTGCTCGACGCCGGCATCCTGCCGATGCAGGAGCCCGAGACGCATCTTACGCTCGAGGCGCCGGGCGGCATGATCGCCGTTGTCGCCGAATGCCGCAACGGCAAGGCCGAGCGGATCAGCGTCGAGAACGTGCCCTCGTTCGTCGACCGGCTCGACGCGCCGCTCGAGGTCGCGGGGCTTGGGCGCGCTCACCGTCGACATCGCCTATGGCGGCGACAGCTTCGTCATCGTCGACGCGGCGGCGCTGGGCTTCGCGGTTCAGCCTGACGAGGCGCGCGACCTGGCCGAGACCGGGATGCGAATCACCGCGGCGGCCAACGAGCAACTCGGCTTTTCCCATCCCGAGACGACGGGCTGGGACCACATCTCGTTCTGCCAGTTCGCCGGACCGCTCACGCGCGAGGGCGCCGAGCTCAGCGGCCCCAACGCGGTCGTCGTCCGCCCCGGCAAGATCGACCGCTCGCCGACCGGAACCGGCTGCTCGGCCCGCATGGCGACCCTGAGCGCGCGGGGGCTGATGGCCGAGGGCGACGTCTATCGCGCCCGCTCGATCATCGGCTCGGAGTTCGTTTGCCGCATCGCGCGCCCGGCCACGGTTGCCGGCCGGCCGGCGATTGTCCCGATCATTTCCGGGCGGGGATGGATTACCGGCGTCAGTCAGTATATGCTGGACCCGTCCGATCCCTGGCCTCTGGGCTATCGGATCACAGACACCTGGCCGCGCGTTAAGGGTTAGTTTCCCGCGCCGGCGGGCTCCGGGCGGTCTTGCTTGACGCGGAATTGACGATGAACTACCGACTTCACGACCTTTTGTCGTTTCCCTGAACGATTTTAGAAGTTTTGCCCGAAGGCTGGCGTAAGAATGGATTCGGACGAGTTCGCATCCCGGGGACGGGCGGAAGGTCAAGAGGTCGTGAAGCCGACGGACGTCTCGGATCCCGAGTATTTTCACAAAGTCGTCGATTGTCAGTGGGCCTGCCCCGCCCACACGCCGGTCCCGGAATATATCCGCAAGATCTCGGCGGGCGACTACAACGCCGCCTATATGATCAATTGGAAGTCGAATGTGTTCCCCGGGATTCTGGGGCGCACCTGCGACCGGCCGTGCGAACCCGCGTGCCGCAGGGGAAGGCTCGAGGAGCAGCCGGTTGCGATCTGCCGGCTCAAGCGGGTCGCGGCCGATCACAAGCAGGACATCGCCGCGCTCCTGCCGCCCGCGCCTGGCGAGCGCAATGGCAAGCGCGTCGCCTGCGTCGGCGCCGGGCCGGCCTCCCTGACCGTCGCGCGTGATCTTGCCGCGATCGGTTACGAGGTCGTGGTGTTCGATTCCGATTTCGCGCGCCGGCGGCATGATGCGCAGCCAGATCCCGAAGTTTCGCCTGCCCGACGAAGTGATCGACGAGGAGGTCGGCTACGCGCTCTCGACCGGAGGCGAGTTCGTCGCCGAACGGCGCATCGACAGCCTCAAGGGCCTCCTCAGTGAGGGCTATGACGCGATTTTCGTCGGCTGCGGCGCGCCGCGCGGACGCAATCTCGATATCCCCGGCCGCAGGCAGGCGCCGGACCACATCCACATCGGCATCGATTGGCTTTCGAGCGTTTCCTTCGGCCATGTCTCGTCGATCGGCCGGCGGGTTGTCGTGCTCGGCGGCGGCAACACCGCCATGGATTGCTGCCGGACCGCGCGCCGTCTCGGCGGCGCCGAGGTCACGGTCGTCGTGCGCTCCGGCTTCGCCGAGATGAAGGCATCGCCGTGGGAGAAGGAAGACGCGATGCGCGAGGGCGTCGCGATCCTCAACTTTCACGCCCCCAAGGCGTTCACGCACGAAGGGGACCGCCTGACCGGCGTCGTGTTCGAGAAGATGGAAGCGAGGAAGGACGACCGTGGGCGCCGCCTTCTGGTCCCGACCGGCGAGCCTGACGTTGTGATCGAATGTGACGACGTCCTGATCGCGGTCGGCCAGGAGAACGCCTTTCCCTGGATCGAAAGCGACGCCGGCGTCGCTTTCGACCGCAACGGCCTGCCCGACGTCGACGCGGTCACCTTCCAGTCGAGCCTGCGACAGGTCTTCTTCGGCGGCGACGCCGCGTTCGGCCCGAAGAACATCATTACCGCCGTCGCCCACGGCCATGAGGCCGCGATCTCGATCGACGCATTCTGCCAGGGCCAGGATCCGCGGCTGCGCCCGGATCCCATGACCAATCTCGTCAGCCAGAAAATGGGCATCCACGAGTGGTCCTACGACAATGACATCACCCTCGATCGGCGGTTCCAGGTGCCCCATGTCGAGAACGCGGTGGCGCTGAAGAACATTCAGACCGAAGTCGAGCTCGGCTTCGATCTCGCCCAGGCGGTCGGGGAAGCGGGGCGCTGTCTCAACTGCGACGTCCAGACCGTGTTTTCCGCCCCCTTGTGCATCGAGTGCGACGCCTGCGTCGACGTTTGCCCGATCGACTGCATCTCATTCGTGCCCAATGCGCCCGAGGGCGAGCTCAGGCATTCGCTGACCGCGCCCGCACTCAATCTTTCCCAGGCGATCTATGTTTCGGAGCCGGTCAAGACCCGCCGGGTCATGGTCAAGGACGAGGACCTCTGCCTGCACTGCGGGCTCTGCGCCGAGCGCTGCCCGACCGGCGCCTGGGATATGATGAAGTTCACCTTCGAGATGGCCCAAGCCGGACACTCATGCCGATCAGCGCCGTAAACGACTTCGTTATTCGCTTCGCCAACGTCAACGGCTCGGGATCGGCAAGCGCCAATCTCCTGTTCGCGCGTTCGATCCTGCGCATGGGCGTGCCGATCGCGCCGCGCAACATCTTTCCCTCGAACATCCAGGGCCTGCCGACCTGGTATGAAGTGCGGGTCAGCGAGGAAGGGTGGCTCGGCGCGCGGGGCGGCGCCGACATTCTCGTCGCCATGAACGCGCAGACCTTCGCCCAGGATGTCGCGGCGCTCGAGCCCGGCGGTTACCTTTTCTACAACTCGTCCCGCCCGCTGCCGCCCTCGAGCATGCGCGACGACATCGTAATTCTCGGCATGCCGCTGACCGAAATCTGCGCCGCCCAATATTCGGATCCAAGGCAGCGTCAGCTATATAAGAACATCGTCTATGTCGGCGCGCTCGCCGCGCTCCTGGATATCGATCTCGCGGTGATGGAGAAGCTGACCGTCGAACGCTTCAAAGGCAAGGACAAGCTCATCGAGGCCAATCAGCGTGCGCTGCGCATCGGCCATGATGAAGCCAGGTCGCGGTTTGAATGCCCCCTCGGCATCCGCATTCGCCGCTCGGCCGCGGTCGGCGATCGCGTTCTCGTCGAAGGGAACTACGCCGCCGCGCTCGGCGCCGTTTATGGCGGCGCAACGGTCTGCGCGTGGTATCCGATCACGCCGTCCACGTCGGTTGCCGAAGCGTTCGAACGCAATTGCGCGCGCTACCGGGTCGACAAGGCGACGGGCAAGAAGAATTACGCCATCGTCCAGGCTGAGGACGAGATCGCTGCGATCGGCATTGCGGTCGGCGCCGGCTGGAACGGCGCCCGCGCCTTCACGGCGACCTCCGGCCCGGGCATCTCGCTGATGCAGGAGTTTTTCGGCCTCGCCTATTTCGCCGAAATTCCGGTGGTGGTGTTCGACGTTCAGCGCGGCGGCCCGTCGACCGGAATGCCGACCCGCACCCAGCAGTCCGACCTCCTCTCGTGCGCCTTCGCCTCGCACGGCGACACCAAGCACGTCCTGCTCATTCCTGACGGCCCGAACGAGGCGTTCGAATTCGCGGCGCGGGCGTTCGATCTCGCCGAGCGGCTGCAGACGGTCGTCTTCGTCATGCTCGACCTCGATATCGGGATGAATTCGCACCTCAGCGCGCCGTTCCAATGGGATGACGCCCGCGTCTACGACCGGGGCAAGGTTCTCTCGTTCGACAAGCTGGAGAAGGCGCCGAATTTCGGCCGCTACGACGATGTCGACGGCGACGGAATTCCCTACCGCACCCTGCCCGGCGCCCATCCGACCCGCGGCGCCTATTTCACCCGCGGCACCAGCCGCGACCGGTTCGCGCGCTACACCGAGGAAGGCCTGCCCTATATCGACAACATGGAGCGGTTGGAGCGCAAGTTCGAGACCGCGCGCGGCTTGCTGCCGCGCCCGGTGCTCAAGCGGGCGGCGAAGCCGACCCGGGTCGGAGTCCTCCAGTACGGATCGACCTCCGCCTCGATGGACGAAGCCCAGAAGATGCTGGCCGACGAGGGCTTGCATGTCGACACCCTGCGCATCCGCGCGTTTCCGATGACGCGCGAGGTCGAGGAATTCATCGCCAGCCACGATCGGATCTTTGTGGTCGAACAAAATCGCGACGCGCAGATGCGCACGCTGATCTCGACCGATCTCGGCGTCGCGACAGACCGTTGGACGCCGATCCTCCACTTCAACGGCATGCCGACCTCCGCCCGCTTCATCTATCGCGAAATCGCGGCGCGTCTGCGCACGCCCGCCCCAACGCAACCTTTCGAGGCCGTCAAGTGACCTATCTCGCCAAGCCGAAGTTTCACCATCCCTCGATCCCGGTGAACGCGCTCGGCTACACCCACCGCGACTACGAAGGCTCGATGTCGACGCTCTGCGCCGGCTGCGGGCATGATGCGATCAGCGCCGCGATCATCCACGCCTGCTTCGAACTGAGCCTGCCGCCGCACCGGGTCGCCAAATTGAGCGGCATCGGCTGCTCCTCCAAGACCCCGACCTACATGCTCGGCCAGAGCCACGGCTTCAATTCGGTGCACGGGCGCATGCCCTCGGTGCTGACCGGCGCCAACCTCGCCAACCGCGACCTCATCTACCTCGGCGTCTCGGGCGACGGCGATACGGCGTCGATCGGGCTCGGCCAGTTCGCCCACGCGATGCGCCGCGGCGTCAACATGGTCTATATCGTCGAGAACAACGGCGTTTACGGGCTGACGAAGGGCCAGTTCTCGGCCACCGCGGACCGCGGCTCGACGAGCAAAAAGGGAGCCGGCGCGCTCGATCAGCCGATCGATCTCGTCGGCATGGCGATCGGGCTCGGCGCCTCGTTCGTCGCCCGCAGTTTTTCCGGCGACAAGGCGCAGCTCGTGCCGCTGATCAAGGCGGCGTTCGAACATCGCGGGGCGGCGTTCATCGACGTCATCTCGCCCTGCGTCACGTTCAACAACCACGCCGGCTCGACCAAGAGCTTCGACTACGTGCGCGAGCACAATATCGCCGTCAACGCGCTCGACGTCATCCTCGGGCGAGAGCCGATCGAGGTCGATTATGCGGAAGGCGCGAGCCAGGCGGTCGCGATGCATGACGGCTCGACGATTGTGCTGAGAAAGCTCGACGCCGATCACAATTGCGCCGACCGGTCGGGGGCGCTGGCTACGCTCGAGCGCGCCCGCGTCTCCGGCGAGATCGTCACCGGCCTCGTCTACATCAACGAGGACGCCGACGAGCTGCACGACATCCTCGGCACGACGGCGCAGCCGCTCAACGAGCTCGGCGATCGTGAATTGTGCCCGGGATCGAAGGCGCTGGACGCGATCAACGCGTCGCTGCGGTAGATCTCGTCACGGCGCGATGTCAGGAGCCGAAGTCGATCGGCTTTGAGCAAGCAGCTCGTCTATGACGCGCCGGAAGGTCGCAAATTCATATGGCTTGCCGAGCGTGGAGCCCGTGCGGTACTTCGGCTCGATCCCTTCCGGCCCATATCCCGTGGCCAGCGCGAACGGAACGCCGCGCGCGCTCAGCGCGTCCGCGAGCGGATAGCTCTTCTCGTGGCCGAGGGAAACGTCGACAATCGCGGCGTCCAGGTCCGTCTCGGCGAGTTTGAGCGCGGCCGCGAGGTTGTACGCCGGTCCGACCACGACATGACCGAGTTCCGATAGCCAGTCCTCGGTCATCGCACTGATCAGCGGCTCGTCGTCGACGACCAGAATTCTCGCCATTCCGCCTCCAGTTGCCAGCCCGGCGCGAGCGTACCACAATCGTTCCATCGAACAATATGGAAGTGGGACCCCATAGGGAAAAGTCAAGGAATGTCAGTCGTGAAGGGCGCGTTCGGGCTCAGCTCCGCCTGGCCGAACCTCGGCCGCCGCCCGGCCAACCTGCTCGCGCTCGCTAGCTTCATCCTGGTTGTGGTCGCCGGCCTGCTCGCCGCGGCGATGGTCGAGCGCGTCCGGTCGGCGGCCGGCTGGGTCGCCCACTCGCTCGAAGTCCAGGGCGCAGCCACCCAATTGCTCGGCACGGTGCAGGCGCTGGAGCTGGCCGAGCGCGGCTATCTGTTGACGAGATCGGACACGTTTCTCGGGCCCTATCAACGAGCCCGAGCGGCAACCCCCGAAGAGTTGCAGAGGGTCAGGTCTCTTGTCGCCGACAATCCCGACCAGATCGCGCGGGTCGACCGGATGGGCGCCGACATCGACGTTCTGCTGACGAAAACGGCGAAGACGATCGACCTTGGCCGCAGCGGCAGGTTCGACGAGGCGATCGGGATTGTCGCGGCGGGGCGGGGGCAGGCGGCGCTTGATTCCGTCCAGGCGCTCGTCGGCCAGATCAACAATGAAGAGAGCGATCTCCTCGGCAAGCGGCAAGCCGCCGAATCAACCGGGCGGACGATCATGCTCGGCCTCATTCTGGTCGGCCTCGCCGGCGCCGTCGGGGCTGCCCTCGCCGCGTTCTCGATCGCCGCCGCCCTGATCCGCGAATTGCGGGAGCGCACCGACGCGCTGGCGGAGGAGACGCGCGTCCGCAAGGATGCGCAAGCCACGCTGGCGCAGGCGCAAAAGATGGAGTCGATCGGCCAGCTCGCCGGCGGCGTCGCCCACGACTTCAACAACCTGATGACCGTGGTCATCGGCAACCTCGACTCGGCTGAGCGCCGGCTCGAGCGCGCCGGCACGGTCGATTCCGCGTCGGTCGGCAAGCCGATCGCGGCGGCGATGCAAGGCGCGAGGCGAGCCGCAACGCTGACCCAGCGTTTGCTCGCATTCTCCCGCCAGCAGGTCCTGAGCCCGAAGCAGGTCGACCTCAACCGCCTGGTCGGCAGCCTGTCGGAGATGCTGACCCGCACGGTGGGAGAGACGGTCGCGGTCGAGACCATTCTCGGCAGCGGCCTCTGGCCGACCTTCGTGGATGGGAGCCAGCTCGAAAACGCCGTCGTCAATCTCGTCGTCAACGCGCGCGACGCCATGCCGGACGGCGGGAGGATCACCATCGAAACCGCGAACGCATCGCTCGACGAGGCCTATTGCAGACAATTCGGCGATGTGACGCCCGGACAATATGTCCTGCTCTCGGTTACCGACACCGGAACGGGAATCTCGCCGGAGAACCTCAGCAAGGTGTTCGAACCGTTCTTCACCACCAAGAGCGCTTCGACCAGCACCGGGCTCGGACTTGCGATGATCTACGGCTTCGTCAAGCAGTCGAAGGGCCACATCCGCATGTACAGCGAGGTCGGCCACGGGACGAGCGCCAAGATTTACCTGCCGCGCATGGCCGGAGCGGCGCGAATCGAATCAGCGCCCGCGCCGGCGCGAGCGGAGAGCGGGCAAGCACCGCAAGCCAGCCCGGGCGAAGTCGTGCTGATCGTCGAGGACGACGAGGACGTGCTGGCTTCGACTGTCGGCTTGCTGGGGGAGTTGGGCTACTCGGTCGTCGCCGCCCGAAATGGGCCCGACGCTCTGGCGCAGCTCAAAGGAAGCGACCGAGTCGACATCCTGTTTACCGATGTCGTTCTCCCCCAAGGCATGAACGGACGAATGCTGGCGCGCGAGGCGGCGGCGCTACGCCCCGCCCTGCCCGTCCTTTTCACCACCGGCTACGCCCGGAACGCCATCGTTCATAACGGGCAGCTCGATCCGGATGT
This sequence comes from uncultured Alphaproteobacteria bacterium, assembly GCA_963806935.1. Lineage (GTDB taxonomy): Bacteria > Pseudomonadota > Alphaproteobacteria > Rhizobiales > Beijerinckiaceae > Roseiarcus. Next base: position 5,967 of record CAWEAT010000034.1, on the reverse strand, counting down.
TCAATTTCTCGCCAAGCCCTATACGCAGCATGAGCTTGCGCAGAAGCTGCGTGTGGTCATCGACGCGGCGCAGAAGGCGTCGTAGCCCTGCCATCAGCGCAGGAGCTTGAACGCGTGCGCCGACCAGTCGCCCTTGCCTACGCCCGGGATGCACCAGAGCTTGCACAAGGGCTCGATCGCCCGCGCCGCCTCGACCGCGCCCATGTCCTCCGTTTCCCAGCCGAACTGGTCGAGGATCTGCGCGGCGGTCTTTTTCGCGTTCGCGTCATTGCCGCAAATGAACATCGTTGGCTTGCCGCCGGCGAATTGCGGATTGATCATCTGCCCGTTGCCGACCGAGTTGAACGCCTTGACGAAATGCGCGTTGGGAAAGGCCTTCTGCAGCTGCTCCATCAGCAACTCGTTCTGAGGCGTGAAGAACGAGAGCACGCCGTTGACCGGAGGGCCGCCGCCGATCGGATTGCAGGCGTCTATCACCGTCTTGCCGGCGAGCGCGCCTGCGCCCGCCTGCTTCAGCGCCTCGAGCGCGGCGTCGCCTGCGACCGCCAGGACGACGACGTCGCCGAAAGACGCAGCATCGCCCATCGACTTGATCGCGGCGCCCTTATGCTTCGCCGCCCAGTCCTTGAGCTTCGCCGGATCGCGGGTGCCGATCGCTACCTCATGCCCATGCTTGAGAAATCCGCCGCCCAGGGTCTGCGCGACCACGCCCGAGCCGATAATACCGACTTTCATTCCCGTCTCCTTGCTTGCTGGCCTTCGAGGCAGGTATGGCGCGCGCGAAGCGCCCGCAAGAGCGCCCCCGCTGTCTTCCTCTGCGAGTCAATTCGCCTTCGCTTCGCCGCCCCGAAGCGCCCCGACAATACCGGTCGGCGCGAAATAGACCGCAAGCACGAAGGCGAGACCGAGCCACAACAGCCAGCGGTCCGGGTGAAACAACGCCGGCAGCAGCGGCAGGCGCGCGTCGGCGGCGAGGCGCGAAAGCGCGCCCATCGCGTCCTGCAGATAGCTCTCGGCGAACACGAACAAGGCCGCGCCGAGAATCGCGCCATAGAGCGATCCCATGCCGCCGACGACGACCATCACCAGGACGTCGACCTGGATCGAAAACGAGAGCGCCGTGTCCGGCCCGACGTAGCGCAGCCAGAGCGCGCTCAACGCCCCAGCGAGCGTTGCGCCGAGGGCGGAGATTGAGGTCGCGAGGGTGCGATGGAAAACGGTGCGGTAGCCCAACGCCTCGGCGCGGAACGGGTTCTCGCGGATCGCCTGCAGCACCCGGCCGAACGGCGAGTTCACCACTCTCAGCAGCACCAGGAAAGCTGCGGCGACGACGACGAGCACCAGATAATAGGTCAGGATCTTGCCATTGATCGCGACGCCGAACACTTTGCCCTCGATCAGCCTGAAACCCGGCTGCAAGACGTCCGGAACCTTGAACGAGCGCCCGTCCTCGCCGCCGGTGAGCCACGAGAGCTGCGACGCCAGCACATTGAAGGCATAAGCGACCGCAAGCGTCACCATGGCGAAGAAGATCGACTGCACCCTGAGCGAGAACAGGCCGATCGCCAGCGCCAGCGCCAGCGACAGCGCCGCAGCGGCGGCGAGCCCGACGCCAAGCGCGCCCCAGCCTGCGCCGAGGCCATAAAGCGCAAGGCCGACGCCATAGGCGCCGACGCCGAAGAACATCACATGCGCGAACGACACGATGCCGGCGTAGCCGAGCAGGAGATCGTAGGAGGCGACGAGGAGGATCATCACGCAGGTCTTCGCGGCGACGTTGAGGGCCTTCGCGCCCGGGAACAGGAACGGGGCCAGCACGAGCGCGAGGATGACGAGCACGAGGATCAACTGCAGCGCGCGGCCGCGCGGCGGATCGCCGGAGAGAATGTTCATCTCCCGCTGACCGGATAGAGGCCGCGCGGGCGCCAGAGCAGAACGGCGACCATCGCCAGGATGTTCGAAACCAGCGCGAGCTTGGGAACGAGAAAGCCGGCGTAGTTGGCGATCAGCGCAACCAGGATCGAGGCGACGAACGAGCCGCCGACCGAGCCCAGCCCCCCGATGATGATGACGATGAAGCACAGCACCAGGAACTCGCCGCCGATGGTCGCGTGAACCTGGCCGCGATAAAGCGCCATCATCGCTCCGCCCAGTCCCGCCAGCGCCGAGCCGGCCATGAACACCGCCACGAACAGCCGGTCGACCCGATAGCCGAGCGCCTCGACCATCTCGCGGTTCTCGACCCCGGCGCGGATCAGAAGCCCGATCCTGGTGCGGTTGAGGATCATCATCTCGGCCGCGAACACCAGGAGGCCGACGCATGTCGCCAGCACCCGATATTTCTCGATCGCCGCCTGGCCGATGACGAACGAGCCCTCCAAAGTCTTCGGCAGTTCAAGCGGAATCTGCGCCGGCCCGAACAGGGCGTAAAGCAGTTGCTCGGCGATGATCGAGCCGCCGATGGTGGCCAGAATCTGCTTCAGGTGCTGGCCGTAGACGGGCTTCACGATCAGGCGCTCGAACGCCCAGCCGAAGGCGCCGCAGACCGCCGCCGCGACGACGATCGCAGCCACGAAGACGGCGAGGTTCAGAACAAGCGAATCGGCGCTCGACCAGCCCGCCAGCGGCCCGAGCACCAGAGTCGCGGCGTAGGCGCCGAGCGCAATGAAGGCGCCGTGGCCGAAATTGAGCACATCCATCATGCCGAAGACGAGGGTGAGCCCCGAGGCCATGGTGAAGATCATCATCCCCATCGCGAGCCCCGCCGCGGTCAGGGTCACGAATGTCGAGGGCGAGCCGATGAACGGCGCGGCGATCAGCGCGACGGCGAGCGGCGCCAGCGCCGGCAGGATGTCCGGCCTCCGCCGCGGCAGCGCCTGGCCGGCGTCGAGCACGCTCATTGATGCGAATCCAGGCTCAGGCCGAGCAGGCGATTTTGCAAGCGATCGTCCGCGGCGAGCTCGGCCATCCTGCCGCGATGGACGATGAGGCCATTGTCCATCACCCGGACCTCGTCGCCGACTTCGCGGGCGACGCGAAAATTCTGCTCGACCATGAGGATCGTCACCCCGGTCGCCTTGATCTCGTTGAGGCAGGCGATCAGCGAGCCGACGATCGCGGGCGAGAGGCCCTTGGTCGGCTCGTCGATGAGCAGGAGCTCGCGCGGCTCGACGATCGCGCGCGCGATCGACAGCATCTGCTTCTGCCCGCCCGACAGCGCCCCCGCGCGCGAGAGCCAGAATTTCTTCAGCGCCGGAAAGAAGCCGAAGATCCAGTTCAGACGCGAGTCGTCGAGCGGGCGAGAGCGCGCGCCGAGAACGAGGTTCTCCTTGACGGAAAGATCCGAGAACACCGCCATCGTCTCCGGCGCATAGCCGACGCCAAGCCGCGCGACATCGCTCGCGGCGAGCTTCTCGAGCGACGTGGCGCCGAGCGCGATCCGTCCCTTCGAGGCGCGCCACAGGCCCATGATCGTGCGGAGCGTGGTCGTCTTGCCGGCGCCGTTGCGGCCAAGCAGCATGGTCGTCATGCCCGCCGGCGCGTCGAAGTCGACGCCCTGCAGGATATGGTAGCGGCCGATATGGGTGTGCACGCCTTGAAGCGTGAGCGCGGCGCTCATGCTTGCGCCCCGGGCGCGAGGCCGAGATAGGCCTCCTGCACGACCGGCGAAGCGATCACCGCCGCGGGCTCGCCGTCGGCCGCAAGCCGGCCGTTGGCGAGCACGATGATCCGGTCGGCGAGCGAGCGCACCACGTCCATCTTGTGCTCGACCAGGAGGATGGTCTTCGACTTGTCGGTCTTGAGTCGCGCGATGAGGTCGAGGATGACCGGAACCTCATCGACGCTCATGCCCGCGGTCGGCTCGTCGAACATGAAGATTGAGGGCTCGAGCGCCATCATCATCGCGACTTCGAGCTTGCGCTGATCGCCGTGCGGCAAAGCGGACGCCAGCGCGTCGCGCTTGCCGAGGAGCCCGACCGAATCAAGGACGGCGTCGGCGCTCGCGATGAGATCGGCGCTCGCGCGCCACGGCCGGCGCATGTCGTAATGAATGCCGGCCCTCGCCTGGGTCGCGAGCCGCACGTTCTCGCCGACGCTCAGGCGCGGAAAAAGGTTGGTGAGCTGGAACGCGCGTCCGAGGCCGAGCCGCGTGCGCTGCGGCGCGCTTAAATGCGTGACGTCCTCGCCCTCGATCATGACGGCGCCGTCGGAGGCGGCCAATTGACCCGACATCAGGTTGAAATAGGTCGTCTTGCCGGCCCCGTTCGGCCCGACGATCGCGGTGAGCTCGCCGGGCCGGAAAGCGCAGGAGACATGATCGACCGCGACATGCCCGCCGAAGCGGATCGTGAGCTCGCGCGTCTCGAGCGAAGCGGTCATTGCTCATCGCCTGTCATGCCCGCGAAAGCGGGCATCCAGCTCTCCTTCTTCCCCCTCCCCGCCGCTTGGGCGCCCATACTCTGGACCCCCGCTTTCGCGGGGGTGACAAGAGGCAGGGTCATCGCTTGTTGCGGATCGGAATGTCCATGTCCTCGATCTTGATCTCGCGGGTGAGCTCGGGGATCGCCCAGGCGACGTTCGGGTCGACTTTGATCTTGAACGCATACATCGACTGCAGAGCCTGATGGTCCTCCTTGCGGAAGATCATCTTGCCCTTGGGGGTGTCGAACTCCATGCCTTCCATGGTCGCGATCAGCTTTTCGCTATCGGTCGATTTCGCCTTCTCGACCGCGGTCACGATCGCCATCGCCGCGGCGAAGCCGCCGGCGGTGAAGAAATCCGGCGGAGCGTTGAAGCGCTTCTTGTGCTCGGCCACGAGCCAGTCGTTCACCGGGTTCTTCGGGATCTCGTAGTAGTAATAAGCCGCGCCCTCGAGGCCGGGAAAGCGCTTGTAAGCCGCGAGCGCGGGCAGGATGTTGCCGCCGGTCGAGAGCTCGATCCCGTAACGGCCGGGGTCGAGATCGGCGAGCTTGTCGAGCGGATTGACGCCGCCCGCCCAGACGACCCAGATCAGCTTCTTGCCCGGCTTGTCCTTGAGCGCGTCGAACAGGCGCTGCGCCGGCGCCGTGAAATCGGTGGTGTTGACCGGCGCATATTCTTCGGCGTCGAGCGTCGCTCCGGTCTTGGCGAGCGCGGCCTTGAACGCCGCGACCCCGTCGCGGCCGAAGGCGTAATCCTGCGCCAGCGTTGCGATATGCACCCCCGGCTTGCCGATCGCGATCGCGTTCGAGATTGCGTCCTGGCTCGAATTGCGGGCGGTGCGGAAGATATAGCGGTTCCACTTGTCGCCGGTGATCTGGTCGGCGACCGCCGGCTCGACGATGAGGATTTTCTTGTGCTCCTCGGCGACCGGCAGCATCGCGATCGCCGCGGCGGAAGAGGTGGTGCCGACGGCGATGTCGACGCCGTCGTCCTCATAGGCCTCGGCCAGCGCGCTCTTGGCGAGATCGGGCTTGCCCTGGTCGTCCTTGGTGATGATGACGATCTTGCGCCCGTCGACCTCCATCGTCCCCTTGGTCGCATATTCGAAACCGAGCCTTAAGCCGGTTTCGGTCTGTTTGGCGTAGGCCTGCAGCGGGCCGGTCAGGCCATAGAGAAGGGCGATCTTGAGATCGTCCGCGGCCGCCGCCCCGGCGGAGGCGAGGAGCGCCGCGGCAAGAGCGAGAAGTCTGAGGCGAAAGCTCATAAAGCGCTCCTCTTGAACCTTTTTGCCGGGAGTCTGCGCCGGCCCGGCGGCCCGAACGCTGCTCCCAAAGCGTGAAGCTTAGCCTTCGATCGGTTGCAGGGGCAAGGGCTTGCCGGATCATCGACGCAACGCGAATGAGCCGCTTGCGCTGCGCCCCTCACGCCCCTATAAGGCCTGCTCGCCGGCCTTCAACCGCCGCGATGTCGGAGTGTAGCGCAGCCTGGTAGCGCACATCGTTCGGGACGATGGGGTCGGAGGTTCGAATCCTCTCACTCCGACCA
>CAWEAT010000033.1:0-160792 GCA_963806935.1 uncultured Alphaproteobacteria bacterium | reverse complement strand
AGCTCGGCCATCGCGTTCCGTTGGCCGCGGATCGTCGCAGTGTACGCGGCGTCCGGGGGCCTCCTCGCGTCGCTCTGGATGGCTGCCTTGACGGCGCCGGACCGCCGGGCTACTGAACGGTCGCCGCCGTCACCAGCACGAAGCCGCGGCTCTTGTCGTCGTTTGCGGCGTCGGGCGTGTTCATGGCGGCGAAAATGTCGGCCGTTTTGACCCAGACCGGCGGATATTTGTAGCGCGCGACGTCGAGGATGAGGAAGCGGTCGGCCTTGCCGTCGTAAGCCGCGAGCGGCGAGATATGACCGCCGGTCTCCTCGCCGATCGCCTTGCGCAGGTAGTTGACGAGCACGAAGTGCCCAGGCTCGCCGAGATAGGCGCTCGCCAGCTTGCGGAATTCGTCGGCCGAACTGTCCGAGGCATGATGGACTTCCGCCTTGACCGGCACGGTGGCGAGGATGCCGCCGATCTGGTCGAGCGTCATGCCCTGCCGCGCGAGCGTCTCGCGCGGGAGCACAGCATCCGTTTGCTCGTTGAGCACGTTGTCCTGGGTGAACGTGCGGTAGGGAGTGTATTCGGGAACCGGGGGCGCCGGGACGCCGAGCGCGTTGAGCACCATCACGATCCAGGCGACGCCGCAATAGGCCTGGGTCTTCTGCGTCAGGAAGTTGCTGGCGAGTGGGAAATAAGCCTCCCGCGCGTCGCTCTCGGCAAAATAGGCCTCGCCGTCGCGAGTGCTGAAGCCTGACAGGCTTTGCGGCAGCGGCAGCGTATCGCCATTCGCGCCGGCGACCGAAAGTACGAGGACGAAGGTCGCGCACGCGAGAAGCAGCTTCGACATGAATCTCACCCGCCGACCCGCTCGGCCAAGCGAAAGCTTGGCCTAACGACCCTCGATCGGCAACCCCCTCGGCTGGCGCCGGGATGTTGATGGCCTCGCGTCGACGCCTGAGGCCGATTGACTTTGAGCGGCCCGGAGCGGATCGAGGGGCAGAGAGAAAGGGCCTGAATGCTTCCTCGGTTGAATTCGCTCTGGATCGGCGATCAGCTTGGCTACATCGAGAAACTGACGCTGGCCTCGGGGCTCGCCGTCGGTCACTCATTCACGCTCTATTCGTATACGCCCGGAAAGCTTCGCGGAACTCCCGGCGGGGTCGAGGTCCGTGACGCGAATGAAGTGGTTCCGTATCAGGAGCTTGCGCATTATTTCGAAGGCGGCTCGGCCGCCCTCGGCACGGATTTCTTTCGCTACGCGATGCAGGCGAAGGGACTGGGGGCCTGGGTTGATCTCGACCTCTATTTCATCCGGCCGATCGACTTCGAGGACGACTATCTGTTCGGGTGGGAGCACCGGTCCTCGATAAACGGCGCGGTTTTGCGCCTCCCGGCGAACTCCGACATGGTTCGGGAGCTCTGCGAGATCCCGCAGATGAACTGGCGCCCGCCTTTCTACGGGCCGAGAAAGACCGCCATCTTCTACTGGAGGAGGCTGACCGAGGGGGACCTCCGGCCTGAGAATTACCGCTGGGGCACATTCGGACCGATGCTCCTAACGTATCTCGCGCGGAAGTACGGAGTGGCGAAACGGGCCAAGAAAAGCTCGGTGTTCTATCCCGTCTCCCATCACAACTGGAAATTGCTGTGCGGCCCGCCGGAGCTCCTCAAGGCCGAGCTGAGCGAGGAAACGAGGACAGTCCACCTCTGGCGCTCGGTGTTATTCCGAAAAATGGGCGCCTCGCCGCCACGCGGCTCCTACCTCGAGGCCCTTTGTCATGCTCACGGCTTGACGGTGACGGACCCGATTGCGGAAGAGGACCGCAATCGCGAACATCGCGCATCAACCGCCGGTCTCTCTCGGGTCTAGACCTTGTTTCTCGTCAGAGCGTCCCGAACAGCTTGCTGAGAGGTCCCTTGTCGCGCGACGCGGGGACGGGGTTCGGGATCGAAGCGGGCGGGATCGGCGCCCGGTCGGCCGCCGGGCCAGGCGCGCCGCGCGGGCCCCAGGCCGGCGCGGGCGGCGCGGCGACTTGGGATGCGGGGCCTGGCTGCGCAGCAAGCCCGCCCCGCCCGCCCGGCGGGGGCGTCGGGGCCTGCGCCTGCGCTCCCGTAAGATCGAGCGGGGGCAGCAGCGGGACATCCGGATTGGGCGTCTCGGCGTTGCGCCAAGTCCCGAGCGGCAGGCCGGCGACCGGCACGCCCTCATGCGCCGACTTCATGAACCGGCTCCAGATTTCGACCGGCAGATTGCCGCCCGACACTTTCTTGGTCGGCGAGCCGTCGTCGTTGCCGAGCCAGACGCCGGCGACCAGGTAGCTCGTGTAGCCGACGAACCAGGCGTCGCGCCAATCCTGGCTCGTTCCGGTCTTGCCGGCGGCCTGCCAGCCTGGCAGCTCAGCCTTGCGGGCGGTGCCGGTGAGCAGCGTCTCCTGCATCATCTGGTTCATCATCGCGACATATTGCGGGTCGATGACCCGGCCGAAACTGGCGTTGCGCCGTGCGTAGAGCTGCTTGCCGCCGGCGGTCCGCACGCGTGAGATCACATGCGGCTGGACGCCGACGCCGCCGTTGGCGAAGGCCGCGTAGGCGGAAACCATTTCGAGCGGCGTGACTTCGGATGATCCGAGCGCGATCGAGGGGACGGGATCGAGATCGGACGTTATGCCGAGCCGATGGGCGACGGCGACCACCGCCTTCGGCCCGACTTCGAGGCCAAGGCGCACCGCGACCGTGTTGAGCGAGAGCGCGAGCGCCTTGGTCAGCGTCACCGGTCCGAAATACTCGCGCGAGTAGTTCTCCGGATTCCATCCTTTGACCGAAATCGGCCCGTCTTCGCGGATGGTGTCCGGGGTCAGGCCCTTCTCCAGCGCCGCCAGATAGACGAACGGCTTGAACGAGGAGCCGGGCTGGCGCTTGGCCGCGACCGCACGGTTGAACTGGCTCTCGGCGTAGTTGCGTCCGCCGACCATCGCCTTGACCGCGCCCGCGGGATCGAGGGCCACCAGCGCCCCTTGCTCGACGCCGAACTTGCCGCCCTTGGCGTTGAGCTCGTCGGTCAGCGCCCGCTCGGCCTCAGCCTGCATCCTGCGATCGATCGTGGTCGTCACCACGATGTCGTCATCGATCGCGCCGACCGTGTCGTCGAGCGAGTCCATGACATAGTCGGCCACGTAGTTGATCGAGCCTGCGCCCTTGTCGTGGACCACCTGCGCCGGGTTGGCGAGCGCCGACTTGGCCATCGCCTCGGTGATGTGGCCCTGCTCGGCCATCGCCGTGATGACCTCGGCCGCGCGCTCGTTGGCGCCGGCGAGGTTGCGGTTGGGCGCGAGCCTGGTCGGCGACTTCATGAGCCCTGCCAGCAGCGCGGCTTCCGGCAGGGTGACAAAGCGCGCGCTCTTGCCGAAATATTTTTGCGCCGCCGCCTCGACCCCATAGGCACCCGAACCGAAATAGACGCGGTTCAGATAGAGCTCGAGGATCTGGTCCTTCGAATACCGGCGCTCGAGCCACAACGCCAGGATCGCCTCCTGAATCTTGCGCGACAGCGTGCGCTCCTGGGTCAGGAACAGGTTCTTCGCCAGCTGCTGGGTCAGCGTCGAGCCGCCCTCGATGTTCCTCCTGCCGACCGCGTCGCGCATGAGCGCGCGCGAGACGCCGAGGGGATCGATGCCGATATGGTCGTAGAACCGCCGATCCTCGATCGCAACGAAAGCCTTCGGCAGGTAGGGCGGCAAGTCGATCAGCCTGATGGCGGGGCCGCCGGTGTCGCCGCGGTTGGCGATGAGCGACCCGTCGTCGGCCAGGATCGCGATGTTCGGCGGCCGCTTGGGCACCGCGAGCTGATCGATCGGCGGCAACTGGCTCGCGTAGTAGACAACGAGCGCAACCGTCGAGATCAAGCCCCATACCGAGAGGACGGCGCCCCAGTAGACGAAGCGGCCAAGCCAAGAGCGGCGTCTCCGCCCGGCTCGCGCAGCCGGTCGCGACGCGGATTTCTTGGTCCGGCGACCGGTCGGCGGTCGGTCGGCGGGGTCGGCGCGAAGCTCGTCCGGAGCGCCCCCGCCGCGCCAATTGAGGCGCGGCTCGATCCGCCTGCCGGTTTTCTTGCCGCTTCGGCCGAACATTGCTGATCCCGTTCGCGGCGGCTCCGACGAGGGAGCCTCGGGCGAAACGCGCCCCGCCAGGTCCAGGAACGTAAAGCCAGCGGTTTAAGGGCCGGTAAAGCTTGCGCCAGAATTGACGAATTGGCGAAAATCGCTGAGGAGACCCGTTTCGATCGACTTCTGCGCCACTTGCGCCAGCCGAAACGCCTTGGCAATAATGAAGGCCTCGACGCGCCAACGCCGAGGCCTTCTCCCTCTCCCTTCCATAAGGAGCGGGCAGTTCCTGTAGCCCCGCTGCGTCGGCTTCCAAAACCGGCGCGGCGGCCCAGTTCGATGTAGCACACAGCGAAATTCTGGGCAAGCCTTCGAAACCGAGGCCGACTGCCCTTGCGCCAGCGGAGACGCCTTGGCAGAGTCCGCGCCCGCTTGCGGGGCGCGTGCGGCGTCAGGGATACCTCGGGATTTCATGCGATGAAGGTCACCATCGAGCGTTCGGTCCTGCTCAAGGCGCTTGGGCACGTCCATCGCATCGTCGAGCGGCGCAACACCATTCCGATCCTCGCCAATGTGCTCTTGGAGGCCGGGGACGGCCGATTGGCGCTGAAGAGCACCGACCTCGACCTCGAGGCGTCCGAGTCGGTTCCAGCCGACGTCGCCCAGAATGGCGCGACCACCGTTCCGGCGCATGTCATCTACGACATCGTGCGCAAGCTGCCGGAGGGCGCGCAGGCGAGCCTCGAGACCGCCGGCGACGCGGGGCAACTGGTCCTGCGCTCCGGCCGTTCGCGCTTCACCCTTCAGGCGCTGCCGGCGTCCGACTTCCCCGATCTCACCTCCGGCGAGTTCTCGCACCGCTTCGCGCTCTCGGCGGTCGAGCTCAAGCGGCTGATCGAGAACACCCAGTTCGCGATCTCGACCGAGGAGACGCGCTATTATCTCAACGGCATTTTCCTCCACACCGTCGACGTCGACGGCAAGCCGATGCTGCGCGCGGTCGCGACCGACGGCCATCGGCTGGCGCGGGTCGAGACGCCGGCGCCGGAGGGGTCGGTCGGCATGCCTGGCGTCATCGCTCCGCGCAAGGCGGTGAGCGAAGTGCAGAAGCTGCTCGAGGACATGACCCAGGATGTCGCGGTCGAGATTTCGACCGCCAAGGCGCGCTTCCGGTTCGGCGACGTCGTGCTGACGACCAAGCTGATCGACGGCACCTTCCCTGACTACGCGCGCGTCATTCCGACCGGTAACGACAAGCGCCTCGTCGTCGACAAGGAGCCGTTCGAGAAGGCGGTCGACCGGGTCTCGACGCTGTCTTCCGAACGCGGACGGGCGATCAAGCTCGCGATCGCCGAGGGCAAGATGACGCTCTCGGTCAACAATCCCGATTCGGGCTCGGCGAGCGAGGAGATCGAGGCAGACTACGATTCGGCGCCGATCGACATCGGCTTCAACGCCCGCTACCTGCTCGACATTGTCGGCCAGCTCTCGTCCGACACGGCGCTGATCCGCCTCGCCGATCCCGGCTCGCCGACCCTGATCCAGGACCGCGACGGCGCGTCCGCGCTCTACGTGCTGATGCCGCTCAGGGTGTGAGGCCGGCGCGATATCGCTCTTCGTCAATCGCGCTATTCCGAGCTTCTCCGGGCGGCGAGCTCCTCCTCCAGGATCGGAACGCCGAGATTGCAGGCTTGGACGCCCTGTGACGCGCAAATCTTGAGGACCTCGAAGATCTCCTCGATCGAAGCGCCCGCTTTCAGCGCGTTGTGAATGTGACGCCGGGTTCCCGGCGCGTACATATGGGTGAAAGAGGCGTCGAAGGCGATGCTGACAAGCTCGATCTCTTTCATCGGCATGACGCCGCTCCCGTAGATGCCCGCGCCGACGCCCATGAATGCGTCCGTCCAGGCCGGATCAAGGGCGAGGAACGGGTCCCAGGCGGCGTTCCACTGACCGATCGCCTTCATCTTGTCGACGGCCGGCGTGGCGGCGGGCGCCGCCGGTTTTGCCTGAGCGCCCGCGGCCTTGGCCTCTTCGAGAAGGATCGGCGCGCCGAGGCTGCACGAATGGATCGCCATAGCGGTCGCGCATTTGAAGATGAACAGAATCTCGTCCCGGCTCGCGCCTGCGTTCAGAGCGCCGCGGACGTGTCGGCGGGTTCCCTCCGCGTTGAGGTTGGTGCAGGCCACGTTGATCGCCAGGCTGATCAGCTCGACCAGCTTTCGCGAGAGCACGCCCCCGCGCCAGGGATCGCTCGCCATCTTCGTGACCGCCGCCGCCCAAGCCGGGTCCCATTGTTCGAGGAGATCGAGCCCAGGGCCGAGAGGGCCGGCGCCCGGCTCGCGGGCAGATGTTTCGTTCATGACGCGTCTCCGATGCTCGTCTTCGATACTGGGGCCGCGCGAACCTCGGGAAGCGGCCAGATAGCGGACATGAGCCAGCTCACGATCAGCCCGACGATGCACCCGGCGATCACTTCCGCCACCCTCCGAAGTCCAAACTCGACGCCGCCCAGCTTCGAGTGCTGCGCGAGGTCCGAGGCGATGACGATCGCGGCGGTTATCGGCGCCTGACGCCACATGGTCGGAATGCGGACCACGTAGGAGGATATGAGAACCGCGACGGATATGGCGATCGGCAACTTCCATTCGCTCGATCCGCCGGTGATCAGCACCGCGAGCCCGACAAGGCAACCGACCGCCACGTTGATGATTCGCGCGCGAAACATGCGCAGGGCGTCCTTCACGACAGGCTCGCTCGATGCGATCATCGACGCAATCGCCCAGATCGGGTTGACGCCCGCTACATTTCGCAAAAGCAGCCAGAGCGCGGTCGTTCCGATGAAGACGTTCAGCGCGAAACGCACGCCGCGCAGATCGTCTTGCTTGAAGCGCTCGAACACGTTCGTCGTCGCCCGGCCGGCTTATTCGTGCGCCTGCGGCGGGTTGCCGCACAGCCGGTAAACCATGCCGGTCTTGGTCGTGCCGAGGGACAACCAATCGCGGCCGTCCTGCTGAAGCGCGACGAAGAAGCGTTTCATCCGCTCTATCGCCTTCTCATGCAGTTCGTCGCGGCGTTTGAACTTCGCCTCGAATGCGAACTCTCCGCAGAGCGGCCGGTACATGCCTCGCTCCCGCCAGAGCGCGACGTTCGCCTTCGCGGTTACGCCATGACCGAAGTCGAGAACGCCAAGCTCCTGCAACACTTCCTCGACGATGGTCTGGTTTACGAGTTCGACCCGTTCGCTCGAGGAGCGTTTCAGATTCGCCAGGCAGGGTAAGAGGTGGTGGAGCGTCGCCATCGACGTTCGGTCCCCTTCCGGCAACTGGCTCAAGCCCACCTCGACATTATGCGAGAACAGGAGCCGGTAGCCGCCGACCGCGTCCTTCAGCGGCAGGGCTTCGGCCTTGAACTTGATCCGGTATTGGCCTGGGATCTTGGGCCGCACGTCGAGGTTGGCGGCGGTCTGCAAGTCAGGATGCCGAAACTTGAAGACAATCTCCGGATCGCCAGTCAGGAAGCCCTGTTCGTAACGAATACGCCGCCGCAGGATGAACGCCTGATTGTAAAGGCTGAAGTCGCCCGTATCGAGGAACAGCACCTCTCTCAGCTCGGGCGCGAGAACGACGCCGTGCTTGTCGAAAGAGACGCCAAATGCCTTGGCCGTGTTCGCAACCAGCGCGCCATATTCGAGGAACGCTTTGGCGGCGGTGAAGCGGTCGGGCTTCAGGATCAGCTTGCATTCAAGGTACTGGACTTCATCGAGCGGATGCCCGTCGCTGTAGCTCCCGTTCTTCAAGTCCGGAACCTGACTCGGTCGAAGTCCAGCCCCTGACTTGTGGCTATCCGCGCTCGTCGAGTCTCGGGCCGGTGATTTGGGGCTCATGCCGCTGCTCCAGTTTCATTGCTCTCGACCTCCTCCTTCTCAATCCGGCTCGGGGGGAGGGAACGCGAGCGGGTCGGGCTGCCAGACCAGAAAGGCGTTTCCAGCCGGGTCTGCGATCACCGCGTGCCAGGCGGTGCGCGGGACCGCTGTCCTTGGTTTGAGGATGGTCCCGCCAAGCCGCTCGGCCGCCGCGAACGTCGCGTCGAGCAACTCAACTTCGACGAAGTTCATCCACCCCCCTTGGGCGAACGCGGGCCTGCGCGCAATCCCCCCGGCCGCGGGCGGCGCCGGCTCCGCGTCGATCGCGATGCGCCAGTAGTCGACGCCCTCGGCCTTCGCTATGCGCCAGCCCAGGACTTCACGATAGAAGGCCGCGAGCGCCTCAGGGTCGTCGCCGTAGATCTCGAAATTGGTAAGACGTCCCGCCAAGGCGCTCGCCCTTTCTCACCCCGACCAGACATCTGGCAGGCTATTTGCCGATGAACTCGATGGTTTCCTGAAGCGCTGCCGGATTGACCCGGAACACCCCCGTATAAGGCTCGCCGAGCCCGAGGATCAGGAACACCGCGAACGCGATCGACAGGGCCCCGAATGTCAGCGCCGCCAAGACCAATGCGTTGGGCTGCGCGTATAGGCCAACGCCGAAGAACAGCGCCGCCGCCCAGAAGGTCAGGATCGCGATAAGAACCCAGGACACCGGGGGGCTGGCTACCTGCAGGGACATCACCAGCCGCGATTGCTCGACCATGCTCGCGTATTGGTTCGCTGTCGCCAAAGCGGCCTTCTGCGCGTCCGTGCTTGGCTTCAAGGTTCGCGAGATAGTCCATCATGCCCTGCGCGTTCGCTAAGGGAGCCGCGACGGTCAGCGCGGCTGGGTCTGGCTCCCCGCCGCCCCAGAACGCCTCGTAGCCTTTGACGATGCCCGCCTTGAGCTTGTCCCGCGCCGGCTGCGTCTCCGGCCCGTATTGCTTCAGCGCCTGGTCAAGCCTGAGAATCTGCGCGGAAAACCCTTCCAGCTCGGTCCTCTGCGTCGAGAAATAGGCGTAGCTCACCCCGATCAGCGTCCCCAGGACCAGCGCCAGGAGGAGGGTAATCAGGCCAGCAATCTGACCGATGACGCCACGAGACTCGCCTGTCTTGTGCGCGTCCACCAGCCGCTTTTGCATGTGCAGGCCGGCGTATCCGGCTGCGAGGGTCAAAACGAAAACCAGCACTCCTGTCATTAAGGCGTTCATCGGCCATGCCCCTTCTTACTTGCGCTGCCCTTTTCGAGCGCATCGGAGGTACGGCGCCAGCCGCGCCGCCCCTGGCGCCCCGCCAGGCTAGGCCGGCGCCTTGGCCTTGGCCGCGGCCACCGCCGCCATCGCGGCCTTCGCGGCCTCGGGCGGAACCATGCAATAGGCCATCGGATGCGAGTCGCCGGCGACCTTGGCGACAGTCTTCTTGCCGTCGGTCGGCCAAACGAGGAAGCCCTTATCGCCGTCGCGGCGGTTCGGCGGCAGACCGAGGTTCATCAGCGTCTCCTCGACGCTGTTGTACCATACGCCGACCTTCAGGATCTCGCGCGCCTCCTCGGCGGTCGCAACCTTGCGGCCGAACTCCTCGCAGATGCGCACGGCGCCTTCGACCTGCTGCACCGACGTGCGGCGCTTCTTGTCCGGACCCCAGAGGTTGTCCTCGTTGCCGACGCGCACGTGCTGCCCTAGCACGATCGCCATCGCCGAGAGCAAGATGAGGCCGCGCATGCTCGACCAGAAGGTCGAGACCGCGCCCTGGGGGACCTGACGCAGGAAGTCCATCCAGTGGTACGGGTTCCTGCCCAGCGTGCCGCCGCCGTAACCGCAGATGGCGAGGTTCAAGGGCCCCATATAGACGCCGGCGCGAATGAGCCGCTCGATGATCTCGAGCTGGTGGATCGTGCCGGGCACGAAATAGGGCTGGATCTTGTGCGCAGCAAGGCGCTTCAGGTGCTCGAGATAGAACGCCGGGCCCGCGTCGACCCACATCCCCGCCCAGGCGGCTTGCACCTGCGGATTGTTGTCGAGATGGGTGCCCTTGATGTCGTCCAGCACGAACATCGACACGATGTCCCATTGGGTCGTGCCGGTCGCGATGGTGACGAACTCCGGTTTCGGATCGAGTTCGGCCAGCATGTGGCGGGTATCGTAGTTGAGCCACTTCGCCTTGGCTTCCGCGGTATGCGGCGCAAACGAAATCGACCCGCCCACTTGCAGGATCATCTTCGGCACGGCCTGCCGGAGGCGTCCGAGAAGGTAATTGTACTGGTCGAAGTTCACCGAGCCCTGGCCGGTCGCGGGGTCGCGCACGTGCACATGCAGCATCGTCGCGCCGGCGTTGTAGCAGTCGACCGCGGCCTGGACCTGCTCGTCCCAGGTCAGGGGAATGTCGGCGTCGCCCGGCAGCCACGCCGGTCCGAAGGGCGCGGCGGTGATGATGAGCGGCTGCATGTTTTCAGGCAGAATCGAATCGTCGGTATAATACATCGCTTCCTCTTGTCCCTGCCGACGCCGCATAGTCGGCGGCGCGCGCGGATTTAGCCCGTGGGATGCGCGTAAGTCTTGACATTTTGCGACACGTCCATGTTTGTGTCCGCGCGCTCTCTAAACGCATGGCTGGGGCTTGAAGGCTGGATCGAATTGCACGGCGCCGTCTGCTGGCGGCGGTCCGGCGCCGCCGTTGCGACGCGCGGGGGCGCTGGTCGAGATCCCACGCCTCCTGCGCGAGATGAATGTCGAGCCGGAGCCGGTTCTTGCGGCCCTCGGGCTCCGGCCGGATGCGCTTTCCGACGTCGAGGCTCGGCTTCCGTTTCCTGTCGTTTCCGACCTCGTTCTGAAATGCGAGGAGGCGACGGGACGCGAAGATTTCTCGCTGGTTCTCGGCGCATCGGCTCGCCTGCGCCATTTGGGGATCATCGGAAAGCTGTTGTCGGCCGCTGCCGACTTCGGCTCGGCGCTCGTGGACTTCGTCGCCAATCATCCCCGTTATGTGCGCGGGGCAAGCACATATCTGATCGACTGGGCAGATGACGCGATCCTCATCGGCCATCGCGTGCATTCTCCCGGCCTGCGCGGTTCGGCGGCCTTCAGCTCGGGCGCGGCGGCTTTTGGCCGCAGCGTGTTTGCCGAGCTGTGCGGCGTTGAACCGGCCTGCGCCCTTCTTTCCCTGCCGCGGCCCGCCGACCCCTCGGCTTACAAACGGGCGTTCGGGCGGGCGAAGCTCGTCTTCGAGGCGGAGCACTTCGGGCTCGTCTACTCCCGCGCCGCGCTCGCCAAAGCATCCCGACCGCCGACCCCGCCCTCCATGCGGAGATCCGCAAGTTCGTGACCGAACGCTGGAACTTTCTGCAGCCCGACATTCTCGACCGCGTCATGCGCGTTCTGGTGCCTTCGGTGCTGGCCGGAACGCCCTCGCTCAAGGCGACCGCAGACCTGCTCGTCATGCATCCGCGGACACTGAACCGGGCTTTGCAAATGCGCGGCTTCTCCTTCCGCGACGCGGTGAACGAAGCGCGCTTCGAGATGGCGAGCCAGCTCCTGCGAGACACGCGCCTGAGCGTGGGCGGCCTCGCGCAGATCCTCGGCTATTCCGAGGTCAGCGCTTTCACCCGATTCTTCACCGGCATGGCCGGCCTGTCGCCATCAGAGTGGAAAGAACGCGAACTCGCCAGCCTTTAGTTTCGCTCCCGCCCCATCGCTTCGATCATGATCGCGCGGAAGTCGTCGACATTGGTCAACGTCGGACCGGTGACGACGAGGTCGCCAAGCGCGGCGAAGACCGAATAGGAATCGTTGTCGTGAGGCGCGCCCGAGGATCGAGCCCGAGCGCGCGGGCGCGGGCGAGCGTGTCGGGCGTGACGATCGCGCCGGCGTTGTCCTCGCCGCCGTCGATGCCATCGGTGTCGGCGGCGAGCGCATGCACACCTTGCCGCCCGTCGAGCGCGATCGCGAGCGAAAGCGCGAACTCGCTGTTGCGGCCGCCGCGGCCTTTGCCGCGGATCGTCACCGTCGTCTCGCCGCCGGAGAGGAGAACGCAGGGCGGGCGGATCGGATCGCCGTCCCGCGCGGCGCCGAGCGCAATGCCGGCGTGCACGATTCCGCATTCGCGCGCCTCGCCTTCGATCGCGTCGCCGAGAATGAGCGGCGCATAGCCCGCCTCGCGCGCCTTGGCCGCGGCGGCGAGGAGCGAGCCGCGCGGCGTCGCGATGAGGCGGTTCTCAACCTTGGCGAGCCTCGGGTCGCCCGGCTTCGGCGTCTCGTTCGAGGGATCGGCGAGATGGGCGGCGATGCGCGCCGGGACGTCGATTCCGTATCGCGCCAGCACTTCGCGCGCCTCCGCCAGCGTCGTCGTATCCGCGACTGTCGGCCCGGAGGCGATCACCGACAGGTCGTCGCCCGGCACGTCGGAGATGATGAGGGTCACGACCGGCGCCGGCGCCGCGGCGATCGCGAGCCGTCCGCCCTTGATCGCGGAGAGATGCTTGCGCAAAGCGTTCATCTCGCCGATGCGCGCGCCGCTCTTCAAAAGCGCGCGAGTGACCGCCTGCTTGTCGGCGAGGGTGACTTCGCCGCCCGGCAGCGTGAGCAGCGCCGACCCGCCGCCGGAAATGAGCGCGAGCACGAGATCATCGCTCGTCAGGCCACTCATCATCGCGAGGATTTCCCGAGCCGCCGCCATGCCGGCGGCGTCGGGGTTCGGATGCCCAGCCTCGACGACGCGAATCCGCGCCGTCGGCGCGCCATGTCCGACGCGGGTGACGACCAGCCCTTCGAGCGGCCCGCGCCAATGCTTCTCGACCGCCGCCGCCATAGCCGCCGCCGCCTTGCCGGCGCCGACGACGATCGTTCGTCCTTTCGGCGGCTTGGGCAAGTGCTCCGGCACGATCAGCGCCGGATCGGCCGCCGCGACGGCGGCGTCGAACAGCGAACGCAACAGTACGCGGGGATCGGACGCCGTCATGACCGGATCGTTTCGCATTTGCGGCTCGGAGACAAGGCGGACCGATGGCGCTGCCTCCGCCATGCTGCGCATGGTTCCCCTCCTCCGCCGCTTCGCGGCAAGGGAGAATTGATAGCCTCGACGGTCGGAGCCTGCCTATCCTCCCTCGCAACGCAGGGGAGGGGGACCGTGCATAAGCGCGGTGGTGGGGGCAACGCTGTGGGGCGGGATCAGGCCGCCGCTTCGATCTCGGCGAGGGAGCGCCCGCCCGCCCACACGTCGGCCACTTGAAGGTCGTCGGTCAGATGCACGAGGTCGGCGCGATAGCCCGGCTTGAGCCGGCCGATCCGGTCGTCCACGCGCAAAAGCCGCGCCGGCGTCAGCGTCGCCATCGTCAGCGCCTCGGCCAGCGGAACCTCGAGCGTGCGCACGACATAATCGAGCGCGTCGCGCATCGTGATCGCCGCGCCGGCGAGCGTCCCGTCCTCGGCGACCAGCTTGTTTCCGATCCGGGTCATCCGTCGCCCCTGCAATTCGAACACGTCGGGTCCGCCTGCGGCCGGCGGCATGGCGTCGGAAACGAGCGCTATTCCCCGCGCGCCCTTGGCGGCGATGGCGGCGCGATAGGCGAGGGCATGGGCGTGCTCGCCGTCGGCGATGAGGCCGCAGACGATGCGCGGATCGGCGAGCGCCGCGCCCACCACTCCCGGCGCGCGCGAAGAGAGCTGGCTCATCGCGTTATAGAGATGGGTGACCGCGGTCGCCCCGGCGTTGAAGACGCTTGCCGCTTCCTCGGCGCTGGCGTCGGAATGGCCGAGGCTGACGACAATCCCCGACTTCGCCAGGCGCGCGATCTGCTCGAGCCGGGCCGAGGCCGGGGCAAGCGTGACCACCATGACGCCCGCACGCGCGGCGATCAGCGCGTCGGCGTCCTTTTCCTCCATCGGGCGGATGAATTCGGGCGGATGCACGCCCTTGCGTCGCGGGTCGATGAACGGCCCTTCGACATGGACGCCGAGCGCGCCGGGAACCCGCTTTTGCGCCTCGCGCGCCGCCGCCAGCGCCTGCGTCAGCACCCGTGGCGCATCGGTCACCACCGTCGGCAAAAACCCGGTGACGCCGGCGCGCCGATGCGCGGCGGCGATCGCAGCGATTCCCTCCACGGTCGGCTCGCCGTTGAACAGAACGCCGCCGCCGCCGTTGATCTGCCAGTCGATGAAGCCGGGGCTGAGAATCCCGCCGCCGAGATCCACTTGCTCGCCGCCGCGAGGGCGATCGTCGACCAGGGTCAGCGCCCGGATCGAATCGCCCTCGATCACCAGCGCGCAGTCGTCGCGGAGCCGCTCGCCGTCGAAGATGCGGGCGCCGGCGAGCACTTTCATTGCGCGACTTCTCTCTGCGCCGCGATGACCCCGCCGGCCATGAGGATCGCGCCGTCGCTCGCATCATGCAGCGGAGGCGAGAGCAGCGCTGCGATTTCGGGCTCGAGATAGGGCAGCATCGCTTCGCCCGCGCCCCCGACCAGCGCGACCCGTTCCGCGCCGAGCGAGACCGCGCCGCGCGCAAGCGCGCCGATGGCGCGCGCGGCCCGAGCGGCTATCTCGAGCGCGACCCGGTCGCCAGCGGCGGCGTGGCTGAACACGCCGGGCGCGAAGGCCCCGAAGTCGCCCGGCGTGGCATGGCGCGCCCAGCGCATCATGGCGACGGAATCGCCGTTGAAATGGGCGATGATGTCGCTGGTCAGCGCGCTTGCCGGCCCGAGGCGGTCGAAGGCGCGCATCGCCGCCCGCACGGCGTCGAGGCCGATATGGGCGCCCGCTCCGCCGTCCCCGATCGTGAAGCCGCGGCCGCCGATGATGGTTTCCTTTCCCCTTACCCGGGCGATCGCGGCGGAGCCGGTGCCGGCGATCACCAGTCCGCCGTCGGCCCCGGCATGGGCGCCGATGCATGCGGTCACCGCGTCGTTCGCCGCCCGCACGAGCCGATAACCCGGAAACGCCTCAACGACCTGCGCCGCGTCGGTCGGATCCTCGATTCCCGCAAGCCCAAAGCCGATCGCGATCCGCGCCCGGTCGCCGTCCTTAAGCCGGGCTTTGGCTATGGCCTCGCCGACGACCGCGCGCAATACCGCGATCGCGGCGGCGAAATCGACATGGATGTTTGCCGCAAGCCCGCTCGCCTCGGCGAGCGTCTTGCCGTCGGCGTCGCGGAGCCGTGCGCGGCAGCGGGTCGCGCCGCCGTCGACTCCGAGCGTCAGAGCGCCCGCGATCATGCCGCTTTCGCTCGAACGTCGATCATGGCCGTCGCTGCGATTCTGAGCGCCTTCGCCGCTCCGGCCGCCGTGAGCCGTCTCGCGCTCGCCGCCGGCGCAGTCTGCCGGGGCGTTGCTGGCAGATGCACGAAGACGGCGGGCGTCGCGCTTCGCTTGTCGCGCAGGTATTGCAGCGCGCAGAAATAGAGATGGTTGCAGACGAAGCCGCCGGCGCTCCTCGATACTCGCGCCGGAATTCCCGCCTCTCGTATCGCGTCCGCGATCGCTTCGACCGGCGCCGCGGTTTCGAGCCGTTCGGGAGCGCCCGCGGAGATCGCGGCCGCCGTCCGCGCCACCCCCAGGTTATCGGGCGCGGCGGCGTCGTCGAGATTGCGCGCGAATCGCTCGACGCAGACGACGCCGCGCCGCGCCGCCTGGCCGGCCATCAGGACCGCCTCCGGCCGGAGGGCCTCGATCGCCTGGATGAGCTCCTTCACCGAAGCGTCGTAGGCGCATGGCAGGAGCCGCGCGACCGCTGTGAATTCGCCGACACGCCAGCCGTCGAGCTTGCGCGCCGCTTCCCACGACGAGTTGACGGACTCGCCGCCGAACGGCTCGAATCCGGTGACGAGTATCGTGCGTGTCGCGCTCGACAAGGGTCCTCAGGCGAACAGGCTGCCGCGCTCGGCGAGGCGCCGCACATGAAAGTCGGCGTCGCCATAGGCCGCATCGATCATGGTCAGGCGCTTGAACAGGTGGCCGACCTTATACTCAAATGTCATCGCGATGCCGCCGTGCATCTGCACCGCCTGCTGGCCGATGAACCTGGCCGAGCGGCCGATCTGCGCCTTCACCGCCGATATCGCCTTGGCGCGCTCGGCGGAATCGTTCTCGCCCGCCATCATTGCCGCCAGATACATCATGCTGCGCGCCTGTTCGAGCGCGACCGTCATGTCGGCGGCGCGGTGCTGGAGCGCCTGGAACGAGCCGATCGCGACGCCGAACTGCTTGCGCGTCTTGAGATATTCGACCGTCATCGTCAGCGCTTCCGACATCGCGCCGACCGCCTCGGCGGCAAGCGCGGCGATGGTTTCGTCGACCGCCCGCTCGATGACGGGAAACGCGCCATCGACAGCGCCGATGACGTCATGCGGCGCCGCGCGGACATCGGCGAAGGCGATCTCCGCCGCCCGCTGGCCGTCCTGCGTCGAATAGCCGCGCCGGGTGACGCCAGAAGCGTTGGCGTCGACGAGGAAAAGGCCGATCCCCTCGCGGTCGCGCCGCGCGCCGGCCACTCGCGCCGAGACGATCAGCTTGTCGGCGCTGTCGCCCTGGCCGACCAGCGTCTTTTCTCCGCTGAGCACGAAGCCGCCGCCGCCATCCTTGACCGCGCTCAAGCCGACATCGTGGAGGTCGAACCCCGATTGCTTTTCCGCGTGGGCGAAGCTCAGCCGCGTCTCGCCGGCGGCGATCGCGCCGATGAGCTCGGCGCGCTGTTCCTCGCTGGCGCCGTGTTTCAGAAGCGCGCCGCAGAGGACGACGGTCTGAAGATAGGGCTCGAGCGCGAGGGCCTTGCCGAATTGCTCCATCACGATCATCGTCTCGACCGCGCCGCCGCCGAAGCCCCCGTCGGCTTCGGCGAACGGGGCGCCGAGCAGGCCCATATCGGCATAGTCGCGCCATAGCGCGTCGCTCCACCCCGAGGGGCTCGCCCGATAGCCCTTGCGGGCCTCGAACCCGTAGCGCTCGCGCATGAGGCGCGCGACATTGTCGCGCAACTGTTCCTGTTCGGGGCTGAGTTCGAAATCCATTTGCCTCAGAGCCCCAGAATCGCCTTGGCGATGATGCCGCGCTGGATTTCGTTCGATCCGCCGTAGATCGAGACCTTGCGCGTGTTGAAATAGGTCGGAGCGAGCGGCGCCGCCCAATCCGGCCCGACCGGGGGCTCGTTGGTCATCCCGTCCGGCTCCTGGTAGGGCAGGGCGTAGGGTCCGACCACCTCCATCAGGAGATCGGTCGTCGCCTGCTGGATCTCGGAGCCCTTGATCTTGAGCACCGAGGAGGCGGGATCGGGCTTGCCGCGCAGTCCGGCGGTTCGAAATCACGCGCATCTGGGTGACTTCGAGCGCCTTCAGCTCCACTTCGACCTCGGCGAGCTTGGCGCGGAAGAAGGGGTCTTCGATCTTCGGCCCCGAACCGTAGACCGGGATCGAAGCGAGCTCGCGCACCCGGTCGAGCCGCGCCTTCGACAGGCCGACGCGGGCGATGCCGTTGCGCTCGTTGGCGAGCAGGAATTTGGCGTAGTCCCAGCCCTTGTTCTCTTCGCCGACGATCGCATCGGCCGGAACGCGCACGTCGTCGAGAAAGACCTCGTTGACCTCGTGGCCGCCGTCGATCGTCTGGATCGGCTTCACCGTGATCCCGGCCGACTTCATGTCGACGAGGAAAAACGAAATGCCCTCCTGCTTCTTCGCCTGCGGGTTGGTGCGGGCGAGGACGAAAATCCAGTTGGCGTATTGGGCCATGGTGGTCCAGGTCTTCTGGCCGGAGATCACCCAGCCGTCGGCGTCGCGCCGGGCGGTCGTTCTGAGGCTCGCGAGGTCCGATCCCGCTCCAGGCTCGGAAAAACCCTGGCACCACCAGTCGCTTAGATCGAGGATGCGCGGCAGGAAGCGCTCTTTCTGCTTCTCGGAGCCGAACGTATAGATGACCGGGCCGACCATGCTGACGCCGAAGGCCACCAGTTCGGGCGCGTTCCCGCGCTGCGTCTCATCGAGGAAGATCGAAAGCTCGATCGGGCTCCACCCTGTGCCGCCCCATGCCGGCGGCCAGTGCGGGGCCGCCCAGCCTTTGGCGGCGAGAATGCGCGTCCAGCGCACATAGTCGTCCTTGCTGAGGCGTCGGCCGGCGACGGTCTTCTCGCGGATCGAGGCGGGGAGGTTGTCGCGGACGAACGCGCGCACCTCGGCGCGAAACGCGAGTTCCTCCTCGGTCAATCGAAGATCCATGGGGCGCCTCCCGGATGGCTGAACACGCGAAGCGTCCCGGCGACGGCTTTCGCGCTTTGACGGCCAATGTCACGCCTCGGCGCGGCGGCGTCAATACGCAGCCGGACTCGCGGGGCGCGGCGTCCCGCGATGGAACGAGTTGCCGGGTGCAGAGTTTAGTCAAGGCCAAAGAGGACACCGAGCGCCGATGAAGATCGCCCAGATTTCCCCATTGATCGAGAGCTGTCCACCCAAGTTGTATGGCGGGACAGAACGGATTGTCTCGTACTTGACTGAGGAATTGGTGCGCCGGGGACATGATGTGACGCTCTTCGCCAGCGGAGACTTCGCAGACTTCGGCGCGCCTGGAGCCCGGTTGCGAGGTCGCCCTGCGGCTCGATCCGCGCGTCAAGGACACTGCTCCGCACCATGTCGTCATGCTCGACAAAGTCCGAAGGATGGCCGAGCGGTTCGACGTCCTGCATTTCCATGTCGACGTCTTGCATTACCCGATCATCCGCGACTTCGTGGACCGAACGGTGACAACGCTGCACGGCCGCCTCGACCTTGAGGAGCTTCTTCCGGTCTACTCGACCTTCGCCGACGCCCCGTTGATCTCGATTTCGAACGATCAGCGCAAGCCGGCGCCGCGATCAAACTGGGTGGGAACGGTCCATCACGGCCTTCCTCGCGACCTCCTGCCGTTCAACCCGACGCCGCAAGGCGGCTATCTTGCCTTCCTGGGCAGAATTTCGCCCGAGAAGCGACCCGACCGCGCAATCGAGATTGCGAAGCGCGCGGGAGCGAAATTGAAGATGGCGGCAAAGATCGACCGGGTGGACGAGGCCTATTGGAACGAGGTGATCAAGCCGATGGTCGCAGCGGCGCCGAACGTCGAGTTTGTCGGCGAGATCAACGAGCGCGAGAAGGCGGACTTCCTTGGCAACGCCGCCGCCTTGCTGTTTCCGATCGACTGGCCCGAACCCTTCGGCCTGGTGATGATCGAGGCGATGGCGTGCGGCACGCCGGTGATCGCCTTCCGGCGCGGCTCCGCGCCTGAAGTCATCGACGACGGCGTGACGGGGTTTCTGGTCGACGACATATCCGCCGCGGTTGCGGCCGCCGGGCGCGTCGGCGACTTGAATCGGGCGAGGGCGCGCGCGGTCTTTGAACGGCGTTTCGCCATCGACCGCGTCGCCACCGACTATCTAAGGATCTACCGCAACCTTCCCGGGTCGCGGATCGGCCGCAATCGCGCGCCGCAGAGGGACGAACTGGGGCTTGGACTGGTGGCGGCGGCAAATCTCATCGACGAGCCGATCAGGCTCAAGCCTGGGCGACTGAACGGCGTCGTGGCGAGCCGGCTGGGGTCGCTCGAACTGGTGAAGACCGTGGCCGACGACTGAACTCTAGTTGACGGCGAGCACGCTGACCGAGCCCCTCTTGTCGAGAACGTCCACCACGACATGGCGGTTCGAGCGCCGCAGCGCGACGTCCGCCGAACCCCCCGGGACCGTCAGGCCCCGCAGCACGATTTCATCGAGAAAGTGGGGCAGGATCGGCTCGCGGAACGTGATGCGTCGCGCGGCGGCGTCGAAGGCGAGGCCGACGCACGACTGGATGAGATAGAGCGGCGAGGTCGCCGCCCAGGCCTGCGGATTGCACGCGACCGGATAAAATGTTGGCCCGCGCGTCTGTTGCCGCGGAAAGCCGCAGATCAGCTCGGGCAGGCGCCTGAGATCGACATAGGTAGACACATCGAACAGTCCTTCAAAGATTTGCGCAGCCTCGCGCCGAAATCCGTATCGCGCGAATCCCGCGGCGATCAGCGCATTGTCGTGCGGCCACACCGAGCCGTTGTGATAGCTCATCGGATTGTAACGGGCTTCGGTCGAGGCGATGGTGCGCACTCCCCACCCGCAAAAGCACGAACTTCCCATCAATGTGCGCACGACCTCCGGCGCGCGTTCAGGGAGGGCGACGCCGGCGAACAGCGCGTGGCCGGCATTGGATGCGCGAACGCGGCAAGGTTTCTTGTCGCCGTCGAGCGCCAGAACATAGGACCCGAGGGACTCGTCGAAAAAGCGCTCGTCGAACCGGCGACGCATCGCATCCGCCTTCTGTTCGAACCCGATCGCCCGCTCGGGATCGCCCAGCCGCCGGGTGATCCGTTCGGCGGCCCGCCACGCCGCGTAGACATACGCTTGCACCTCGGCCAGAGCGATCGGACCCTGCGCCAATCGTCCATCGGCGTGGAAGATCGCGTCGTGGCTGTCCTTCCAGCCCTGGTTGACCAGACCCTGGCTGGTTTGGGCGCCATATTCGACGAATCCGTCGCCGTCGCGGTCGCCGTAACGATCAATCCAGTCAAGCGCCGACTGGATGTGCGGCCAGAGGCCCCGAACGGCGTCGAGATCGGCGGTGCGCTCGAGATAGGCTCCCGCCAGCACGATAAACAGCGGCGTGGCGTCCACGCTGCCGTAGTAGCGGCGGAAAGGCACTTCGCCCAGGTTCGCCATCTCGCCGTGACGGGCTTCGTGCAGGATTTTGCCCGGCTCCGCGTCCGCAGCGGCGTCGACCTCGGTCGCCTGACTGGCGGCGAGATGTCCCAGCACGCCGCGCGCGATCGAGGGGTCGACCCAGAGCGTCTCCAGCGCGGTGATGATTCCGTCCCGCCCGAAAACGGCGCTGAACCAGGGAATTCCGGCGTAGGGATAAGGTCCCTCGGGCAGGTCGGTCATCAGCATGTAGAGATCTGCGACGCTGCGGCGGGCGGCTTCGTTGAAGATCTGATTGGAGGATTGGATCGATGCGGCGCGCGAGGACGAGGCCCGCAGCGCGCGCCGTGCGTCGCGGAGCGCGATGAAAAACGCCCGGCGCGGATCGCTCGTTCGTTCCTCGTTGCGGCAGTCGATTTCGACGAACAGCGAGCGGCTCTCGCGCGGGGCGAGATCGAGGCGGAAGACCGCTTCCTTATGCGAGAGACGGGTCGGCGTGGGATCGAACCGAATCGTCGTCGATCGGCGCCGATTGTCGAGCCCGGTATAGCTCAGCGTCGCACGGCTGGCGCCGACCACGGGCGCGGCCGTCTCGCCCCGACGCGCTCTTCGCGCTCCGCGCACCTCGAACAGGTCGGCAAAATCGGCCGCGAAGGCAATTCCGAGCTCCACGCGACGCGGCTTGTCGTCGAAATTGCGGACGTTCAGCCTCTCGAAGCAGCCGGCGTTCCATAGAAATCGCGACCGTCTGACGTGGATGAGGTCGTGATCGAGCCGAGGACGCCCGGCCGCGTCAGCGAGATCCGGATTGGTCAGATCGCAAGTCAGGGTGGCGTTGTCGTCGCGCAAGGTGGAGCTGAGCAGAATTGGCCGCGCGCCATCGAGAGTTGCGATCAAGAGGGAAAGATGGCGAGTGTCACAATGATAAAGGCCCTGAGCGGCGCCCTCGCCGGGAGAAGCGTCGCCGTTGCGATCGAAGACGGCGAAGGTATTGCCATGCTTCAGGACGAGCGGGCGCAGGTCCTGGATCGAAGACGCGGCGCCGATCGCGAACGGCTGATCGGTAGCCGCGGCGCCGACGGTTTCCCGATCCCTGCCAGCGGTAGACCCCTTCGTCTTCGGGCTGTCTGGCTGCATGTTCATCTCCGAGTTGCGTCCGGGCGAACACGAGATTTCATCGCGTCCAAGCGGCATGGGGAACGGGATCATGCAACTTAGCCGCTCGATCGCGGCGCTTATCGGGCGGAACCGAATCCAAAAGGCGGAATTTGGCCAAGCGACATCTACCACGATGCAGGGCGCGCGCGCCGTCTCGAAGCGGCCTTGGCCGAAAATCGGGCATATCCCGATCGCCGAGAATGCGGCCGGCATGAGCCTGGCTCGGGCGAGATCACGCATTCGCTCCTGCCGCGATCGACCCGCTCCGCTGCGACGGCTGGGTCGGCCGCGAAAGATTTTCTTCTTTCTGAAAAACGAAATATGAGGTAGGATGCAGGGTCATGAGGTTCCATCAGCCAACCGTCGGGCGCCGAGGCGCCGGACCGCCCACGGGCAGGCGGCTGCCCGGCGCGCGTCGCCAAGCCACACCTGTGAAATCCAGCCGGGGAAGAGGATTGTCCGGCGGGAGTTGACGCAACTCATTGAAAAGTCTCGATCCGGACAAGGCAATCGAAGGAAATCGGTCCTTTTTCCTTTGCTAGATTTGGCTGGCCCGCATAACCACATGTCCCGGCTTTGATGAATTTGGACCGGGCTTGGGGGCTGCGCCGTTTGTTGTCACGGTCATACTTTCGCGCCATTTTGAACCGCGATGGTCGTCCAGCCGTTGCCGCGGCAGCTCGTCGAGGCGGAGTGGAAGTCGTTTTCCCGTGCGCAATGTCCTGACCATCATCGCGGTCGCGCTCGTCGCCGTGATGTCGGCAGCGCTCATTGCGCCCATGCTCATCGACTGGTCGGCGCACCGCGCCCAGATCGAAGCCCGCCTGCGCGCGATCACCGGCGCGAACGTCTCGCTGAACGGGCCGGTCGAGCTCCGGCTGCTGCCGACGCCCTATCTTGCTCTCGGCGCCGGCTCGTTGTCCGCGCCGGACGCCGACGGTCCCAATCTTTCGTTCGACTCCGCGCGGCTTGAGCTCGCGCTCCTCGATCTTGCGAGCGGCCGGATCCGGTTCTCGGACATCAGCCTCGATAAGCCGGTCCTGACGATCGGGCGCGGGGCCGACGGGGCGCTGCGGCTGCCGGCGTTGCCGATCGCCCGGCTCCAGTCGACCGGAGTTGACCGTCTGATCGTGCGGGAGGGCCGGCTACGGGTCGCCGGCGTCGCCAACGCGTCCGCATCCGAGATCGAAGGCATCGACATCGACGCCGCCATTCCCTCTCTCGACGGGCCTGCCCGCCTCGCCGGCCAGTTCACCGGTCCTGACGGCGCGCCGGTCATCTTCAGGTTCGCGTCGCAAAAACCGGGGCCGGAAGGGACGCCGATCCGTATCGAGGTCGACGCCGGTCCGAGCTGGCCAGCGGGCGCGTTCGAGGGCGCGCTTGAAGGCGACGCGGCCCGCGGACTTACAGGGCTTCGATTGGCCGGCGCGGGCACTTTGAGCGGGACCGCGCCCGGCGAGAATGAGCCGACGCCGTGGCGCATCGCCGGACCGATGACCGTCGATCTTGACCGCGCGGCGCTTCGCGGGGCGGAGTTCCGGCTGGGGCCCGAAGAACGCGCGATTCGGGCGACCGGCGACGCCACGCTCGCTTTCGGCTCGCCGCCCCGGCTCGCCATCGATCTCAAAGCCAAACAGGCGAACGTCGACTCGCTGATGCGCCGCAAAGGCGAAGACGGCGTCGCGCCGGCGCGCGCGGCAATGCTCGCGTCGCGGATCGCCGCGGCGGCGCTTCAGGGCCGGCTAAGCCGGATGGCGATCGACGCCAAAGCCTCGGCCCAACCGATCATTCTCGGAGCGCAAACGTTGCCCCAGGCGACCGTGGCGCTGAGAACTCAGCCAGGGGCGCCGCTGCATCTCGTCTTCAGGGCTGATCTGCCGGGGCAAAGCCGAATTGGCGGCGAAGGCGATCTCGACACTGACGCATCGAAGTTCCGTGGCCACGTTGACTTCGACAGCCCGGACTTTGGATTGCTTCGCGATTGGGCGAGCCTCGGCGCGCCGGAGAGCGCGGCCAAGATCGCGGCAATTGCGCAAGCCCTCGCCTATCGCAGCGCTTCGCTCAAGGGTGACGTCGAAGCCTCGGCGGCCCGCGTCTCGCTGCGCAATCTCGAGCTTGGGTTGGATCGAACAACGCTGAACGGCTCTCTTGCCGTCACAAGTTCAGCCGGCGGTGACGCCGCCCGCGTCGCCCTCGATCTCGCAACCGATTCGCTCGACGTCGACACGCTGCCGAGCCTTGCCGTGGCAAACATGATCGGCGACACGGACTTTTCGATTTCGCTCAATGCGGGCTCCCTGCATATCGCCCGTGTCGGCGAAGCGCAGATCGATAGCGGATCGGTCGCGCTGAAGGCGGTCAAAACCGGGCCAAAAGTAACCCTCGAGCGCTTGAGCGTGGCGGGTCTGGGCGGCGCCTCGCTCGACATGCAGGGAACGACGGATCGCGACTTGCTCGCGGCGACCGGCCATCTGCGCGCCGACCGGCTGCGCGATTTCGCCGTGCTGGTCTCGCGTCTCGCGCCGGGCGAATGGAGCCGGATTCTGGTCGATCGGGCAGAGGAGCTCTCGCCGGCGGCGCTGACCTTCGAGGCTCGCGGCGGCGCCGGCAGCGGGAAGCCAGAGATTGATTCCCTGCACGCCAGCGGCTCGGCGGGCGAAACCCAGTTCACGATCGCGCTCGATCCGCGGCCGAAGGACGGCGGCCGCGCTCTAACCGCCAACCTCGATTCCCCAAACTCGGGGGCGATGCTGCGTCAGTTTGGGATGAGTTGGGCGCCGGCCGGAGGGGGGCGGGGGCATATCGCGCTCAATGCGGCGGGCGGATGGGCGCAGGGCTACGACGTCGATGCGGCGACCTCGGTCGCCGGCTCGGAATTCACATGGCGCGGCCGCTTCTTGCCTCAAGCGGAAGGCGACGATGCGAAGTTGTTCGGCGCAGTCAAGGCCAAGACGCCGAACCTCGCTCCGGTCGCGGCCGCGCTCGGTCTTGCTCCCGCCGACGGCGGCGCATTCGGACCGGCCGATATAGGTTTCGATGCGACCTTGCGCGGCGATCAGTGGAGGTTCTCGAAGCTCGCCGCGACGATTGGCGGAGTCAAGGCGAGCGGCGAGCTGACCTATCAGCCGGTCGTGACGCTCTCGCCGGCCGCCCAGGCGAGCGCCGCGATCTCTGGCGCCGAGGCGGCGCTTGGCGCCGGGGCGAGAGTTGCGGGGTCGCCATTGTCTCCGGCCGCGGAGATCCAAGGCGAGCTCGCCGTCGATCGGCTGCCGATGAGCGACATTCTGGCCCTCACGCTCGGGGCGCCCCAGCCGGGCAAAGCGGGAGCGCGCTGGTCAGAGGCGAAATTCGCTCCAACGCCCCTGCGCCTCCCGTCCACCGCCGTTAAACTCAAAGTGGGAACGCTCGACCTCGCCGACGCGCTCTCGGCGCAAGGGTTCGCGGCCCTGCTGCGGCTGGACAGGGGCAGGCTCGATCTCGACGACCTTGCAATGCAGGTCGCGGGAGGCGCCGCGTCCGGCCATGCCACGATCCGGCGCGACGGCGACGCCGCGACGCTGACCGGCGCGCTCACTGTCGAGTTGGTCGCGATCGAACGGCCTGGATTCTCGGGCGCCTAGGCGGATCGCTCGATTTCGCCTCGACTGGGCGCAGTCCCGCGGCGCTAATCGACGGCCTCGCCGGCGCAGGGACGGTAAACTTCACCGGGGCGGCCCTGGCGCGAAGCGATCCCGCGGCTCTCGGTCGCGTAGTCGCCAGGGCTCAGACCCCGGACGCGCCGGTGGACGAAACCAATATCGCGTTCGGTTTGGGCGCTGAGCTCAACCGGGGGCCGCTGCCGGTTCCGGACGGGAGCGCACCCGTCGCGCTCAGCGGGGGCGTCATGAAGGTCGGACCGATCAGCATTCCCGGACGGAGCGGCGACGGCGCGCTGAGCGCCGACTTCGATCTGCGCAAGCTCGCGGGCGGGACGCGCCTCACCCTTACCTCGTCGGCGAGCAACTTGAAGTTCTGGTCGGGGCCGCCTCCGACTGCGATGGTCGCGGTCGACAACGTCCTTGACGCGCCGAGGCGGCAGCTCGACGTCAGCTCCCTTTCCGCCGCGCTCGCAGCACAGGCGATCGCGCGCGAAACCGACCGCATCGCAACCATGGAAGCCGACATTCGCGAGCGCGCTTTCTTCAACCGGCGTCTCAAGGGTGAGCGATTCATGGATCGTCGGCGGCAGGAAATCGAGGATTTCAAAGTCGAGCAGTCGCGGCTGAAGGGGCTCTCCGAACACTTGCGCGCGATGGAGGACGCAGAGAAGGCGGCCGAACTCGAAGCGGCGAAGAGGGCCGAGGAAGCTGCGGCCGCAAAGGCGGCGGCTGAGAAGGCGGCAGCGGAAAAAGCGGCCGCCGAGAAGGCAGCGGCGGACAAAGCAGCCGCCGACAAAGCAGCCGCGGAAAAAGCGGCGGCGGACAAGGCAGCCGCCGATAGCGCCGAAGCGGTCAAGGCCGAAACACCCGGCGGGGACGCGGCGACAGCCGCCAGGGTTCCCTTCGCGCCCGCGGCGGCGCCGAAGAGCGACGAACTGGGCGCCGCGGCGCCTGCGGCGCCGATGCCCCCAGCGAGGCCGAAGGTGCGCTCGACGCCGGTCGAACCGGCCCCCGGCGGGCTCTACTAATCCGGATAGGCGTCGCCCTCGGCCTCGAGCACGAAAACCCGGATGGCTGATGACAGATTGGCGTCGCCGCGTGAGGCGTCGACAGTCGCAGCCAGCCCGTTGAGCGAAAGTCCGCGCTTCGTGGCGATCCGGCGCAGCCGGCGCCAGAAAGCGTCCTCGATCGAGATGCTGGTGCGATGGCCAGCGATCACCAGCGAGCGTTTGATGACGCGCGCGCTCGCGGCGTCAGTCGGCATCTGGGCGCGTAAGCCTGCGGCCGTCGAGACTCGCCTCGGCGAGCGCGCGCTCGCTTTCGATGAGACGCTTTTCCGCCTTTGACCGGCCGAAGATCGCGCGGTTTTCGGCCGCAACTGCTTCGTGACGCTCGCGCGCCTTTCGCTTTCGCACGCGGCCAAGATTGACGATCTCGCTCAAGCTGGCCTCGGCTATTTCTTCCGGAAGGCGTCGATCGACACCACTTTGGCTTCGGCGGCCGGCTCGGCGGGCTTCTCCGGCCGCGGGCCGGGCTTCGCCGTGGCGGCTCCTGACGGTTTAGCCGGCGCGGACTTTGCGGCCGTGGGCGCGGGCGCTGTTTCCTTCTTTCCCGCCGTGGCCGGAGCGCGGGCCGCCG
The DNA here is from genome assembly GCA_963806935.1 of uncultured Alphaproteobacteria bacterium. Classification (GTDB taxonomy): domain Bacteria; phylum Pseudomonadota; class Alphaproteobacteria; order Rhizobiales; family Beijerinckiaceae; genus Roseiarcus. The sequence continues at coordinate 133,692 of CAWEAT010000033.1, read as the reverse complement.
CCGGCTCCGGCGCCCGCGGCTCGAGCTTAAAGCCGAATGGCACCGATGGATCGGTGAAGCCGGTGATCGAATTGAAGGGCACGACCAGCCGCTCGGGCTTACGAGAGAAGTTGAGATTCACTTCGAACGCGTCCTGGGTGACCACGAGGTCCCAGAACTCATGCTGAAGGATGATCGACATCTCGTCGGGAAACCGGCTCTTGACCGCGGGCGGAACGACGACTCCTGGCGCCTGGGTCTTGAACGCGATGTTGAAGTGATGGTCTCCAACCAGGCCCGCGCGCGCAGTATCGGCGAGCACCTTGCGCACTACGGAGCGCAGCGCGTCCTGCACCAGAAGATCGTAGCGAATGAGGTCGGTCGCCATAAGGGAGCTCAGGATAGCGCCAGAACTAGCCGACCGTTTGGGGCATTGCAATCCATCGCGAATGCGTCTTCAGGCGGCGGGGATCGGCGGAAAGGAAGTGGAGGCTTCTGTTGCCAGGCGCCTCCGGACCCCGCCTAGAAGTGCAAACCCCTAGGACTTGATTCCCAGTACCAGCGCTGCATTACGCAGCGAGGGCCACCGGAGCATAGTTGTCATTCGCAACTATAGGTTTGACCCGATAACGGCGGTATCATGCCGAGCGAAAGATCACCCTTTGGGTCCCCCGTCGAACCTATTTCGCCCCCGCCGAAACCCGCTCATCGGAAGCGAGCTTGGGTGGAGGCGCCGGGTACCGCCCCCGGGTCCGAAAGACTTATTCCGATGCCCATTTATCGCCATAGCCGCCCTCGCGGACGGCGACCCGAATATAGGGACCGCGAAGGCGCGTGGGAAGGGGGCGCCAGTATCGCTCTTGTCAGGCGGCGTAAAGTCCGCACAATATGTGTAAGCAGGAACCTCCCGGGCTCAACCCCCGGCAGGCGTGGGAGAAAGCAAAATGAGCATCTTTCGCTGGCTGGTAGGATTGGCCGTCGCTGTCGCCTTCAGCACGATGGCTGCGGCTGAGGACCAACCCATGATTGCGGGAAATCCAGCGGTCGCGCCGCTCAAATGGGTTGGGTTGCTGGTGTTCAAGAACGCCAAAGACGAGACGTTCTCGTGCACGGCTCAATTCATAGCGCCGAGGGTCCTTCTCACGGCGGCCCATTGCGTGCGCGACAACCAGACCGGAGAATGGTACGATACAAACAAGATGTTCTTCTTCTTGCAGTATCAGAATGACAACGCGTCGGACATCTACAAGGTGATTTGCACCGGACATTTGACTGGCTACGTGCCAAAACTTGCGGCCAACGCAACAGACGACCAAAAGGAACAGGCGTTTGACGACGCGATGCAGTATGATTACGCGATGATACTGGTGAATCACGATAGCATAACTGGCCACATGAAAGTGGATACAGAATGGCTCGGGAGACATCCCATGGCGGTGCAGATCGGCTATCCCGGAGCCATTGAAGGCGGAATGATCATCCAACGGGATCCTGGCGTGCTGGCGCTCTCGCTCTCCCGGCCGAACGAAGTCATTCTCATGCACTCGAACCCCAACATGACCCAGGGCACCAGCGGCGGAGCGTGGATCGCCAATTTCACCAACGGCGAAAGCGCGGACAAAAATGTTGTCGTTGGCGTCACGTCATTCGGCAATCCAAGTTGGCCCGGCATCACATTTGGCCCTTACTTTCGACAAGATACTTATGGAAGTCTTTTCGACTACGTGTCCAAGGGGTGTCCAAAATAGCCCCGGCCGGCCTGAGGTCGGCGTCGGTCCTGAGGAGAACATCATGCGCGGATTGTCGGTTTGCTTGACGCTTGTGTTGACGAGTGCATTTGCCGTTTCGGCCCACGCCGAAACGCGTTCCGTCTCTTGGCAGGGGCAGGCCATCGAAGCCAGCATCGCCGAGCCGACCCGCGGGATCGGCCCGTCGCGGGACGAACTGATGAAGATGGCGCACGACGCCAAGCCCTCGTTGCCCACGCGCGCCCTTCCCAAGCCGGCTGGCCAGTGATCCAGCTCGATTGACGCCTTCGAGCAGCTCCGCCGGGCGGGTAGCGACGGCCGGCGGGGCTGCCAGGGTCAAGCCCAATCCAAGTTTACTCAAGTCCAGCCAAGCCCAGCACAAGCCCAGCCAAATCTATCCAAGGAAAAGCCTTGGATTCCCTTGTCGGAAACGAGCCCTTTCAAAGCGTTGCGCTGACCGCGGGCAAAACATCGTAGCTTTTTTTGCGGGGCGAAGATCAGGGTGGTCATGTGACTTGCGGGAGCCGACCGGCGAGTCCCGTTCTCTCTGAGCGTGTGCTGCCGCGCGTCATTCATTGTCCGGCACATTAGCAGAGATTCTGATTTTCAGGAAGAATTTGTCGCGAAATCTGCAGCGGCCTCGATAACCCCGCCCCACCCGCCCGGCGCGGGGAGAGGGGCAGGCCGGAACTCGTGCTCGACTTCCCGCCGTCCAAGCCGCAATCTTGTCGCCGAAACACGCCGCGCGACGTGAGGCGGCCGGCCTGCGAAGGGACAAGAAAACCGATGACGCTCCACCCGCGCCGGTTCGCCGCCATTGCGTTCGCCGCTATATCCGCGCTCGCTCTCGCCCACGGGCGGGCGGGCGCAGCGGAGCCCGAACTGACTCCGCTTACCGTCGAAGCGCTCGCCCCATTCACGCCCGTGATGGGCTCGGACGGACAGCGCCATCTCGTCTACGAGCTGAAGATTGCAAATGTGAGCGGCGGCGAATTCAACCTCAAGACGATCGATGTCGTCGACCCCAAGAGCGATCGGGTCCTGCTCGAGCTTGATCGGGCGGAGATCGGAAAACGCCTTGCCATCGGCGGTTCACGCGGGGCCGAATCCGCCGATCTCGGCCCGGCCCAGTTTGGCGTATTGTTCGTCCATGTCGCCCTTCCTCGCGGCGAGCCGGCGCCAGCGACGCTGGTCCACCGCATCACCGGCTTTTTCGGGAAGATCAAAGCCGATTTCACCATGACCGGCGGTCAGACGGCATCCGCCGTGTCGCGGCGTCCGGCGGTCCTCGGCCCGCCGCTCTCGGGCTCGGGCTATGTCGCCGCCGACGGCTGCTGCGACTCGATTCGCCATGTGCGCGCGCTCCTGCCGATCGACGGACGCCTCGAGCTCGCACAGCGCTTTGCGATCGACTGGGAGCAGATCGACTCCGAGGGCCGCGTGGTCAGCGGCGATCCGAAGGCGCTCGAGAACTACGTGATCTTCGGAAAGGCGGTGCTTGCGGTCGACGATGGAACCGTGGTCGCCTCGCGCAATGACTTGCCCGAGCAGGTCCCGGGAGCCTTGCCGGCCGGCATCCGGCTTGGCGAGGCGGACGGCAATTATGTCGTGCTCGATATCGGCGGCGCTTATGTCCTCTACGCCCATATGCAGCCCGGCAGCGTGACGGTAAAAGCGGGCGACAAGGTCACGCGCGGCGAGATCCTGGGCAAGGTCGGCAATTCCGGCAACAGCCAGGCGCCGCACCTGCATCTGCATGTGACCGACGGTCCTTCGCCGATTGCGTCGAATGGAATCCCTTACGTATTCGACGCGTTCACCCTGACGGCGGTCGACCGCGCGGGCACGGCCGATTTCGACAGGGCGGAGGCGACGGGTTCGGCTCTCACGCTGACCAAGGTCGATCCGCCGCAACCGCTTCGCGACATGCTGCCGCTCGACCTCTCGGTGGTCGACTTTGGGCCGTGACGTTCGGCCTCACCGCCCCGTCCCCTCGCCGGCTGGCTTTTGCGCCGCCCGGAACGCCTCGGCGAATGCGGCGAGCTCATTCTCGTCGATGTCGCTGACCGCGATGTAGCTCAGGTTCGCGTCCGACCAGCGGGCGACGTGAAAGCCGTCGATGGTCTCGATCCTGGCCCCGTCGCGCCCGCCCGCCGCCGTTGCCGGAAGCTCGGTCACGGCGATGAGATGTTCGCGCTTGCGATAGACGAGCGTCGGCGCCGGGACGCGGTCGATAACGGCGATGCGCCCGCCTTCAAGCGCAAACCCCTCCTGCGTCAGGTCGGCGATCTGGGCGCTGATCGTCGCATGGGCGGCGAGCCACGGCTTGACCGTGTGGCGGTCGGACGAAGCGACGTCGAACGGCTGGCCAGCGATTTCGGCGCGGGCGAAATCGGCGACCAGGCGCTCAGCCACGACGCTGGAAGGCGAAGGCGTGCGCAGCGACATGAGCCCCGCGCCGACCGCAAGGCCGAGGACAGCGAAAGACGCGGCCATCGCCAGCGCGCGCCCGTCGAGCCAGGCGCGACGGCGAAGCGGAGCCACAGTCGCCGGCGCGGCTGCGGTCTGAGGGGCGGGGACTGATGGAGCCGACGCCGCCAGCGCCGCGATGCGGCCGGCGAGCGCCTGCGGAGCCGCCTCGCGCGGGGCGTGACGGCGGACCGCATCGCGAAGCGCCGCCAGGCGCCGGTATTCGGCGGCGAGCGCCGGATCGTCGCGCATCTCGCGCTCGAACTGTAGCGAAGCCATCGCGTCGAGCTCGCCGTCGAGGGCGGCATTGAGCCTGAGAAGGCGCTCACTCACGTCCCGCGCGGTCATGACTGGGCCCTCAAGGTTCTTCGCGAGCATGGCGCGCGCCCGCGCGAGCCGCGACATCACCGTGCCGACCGGCGTGTCGGTCGCTTCCGCGATCTCGCGATAAGAGAGGCCGTTGACGTCGCGCATCACCAGCGTTTCGAGGAAGGGCGAGGGCAGGGCGGCGATCGCCGTGCGCAGTCGCTCGCCGTCTTCATGAGCAATGAGCTCCTGCTCGGGATTGGGCGCGGCGTCGTCGCCCTGACGCAAACCGAGCGCGTCGAGGTCGGCCAGGTCGCCGGCGTAGGCCACGGTCTTGCGCCGATTGCGAGCCATGAAGGTCATGGCGGCGTTGCGAACGATGGCGAGAAACCAAGGTTTCGGTCGATCGACCGAAACAGTGGAGAGAGCCTGAAGCGCGCGCAGCGCAGCATCTTGCACGATGTCCTCGGCGTCGGTCGGGCTTTGCGACAGCCATTTCGCAAGCGAGTACGCGTCGTCGAGCAGCGGCGGCACGATTTCGCGAAAGCGCTGCTCGGCGACGAGATTGTTCAACCGGCGAGCCCCGCCGGCGCGCGCCCTATTTGGCGCGCTCTTTGAGGAAGGCGATCACATCGGCCCGATCCTGCGGGTTGTCCAGATGAAAGAACATCTTGGCGCCGGGCGCGACTGCCTGGGGGTCGGTCAGCCACTTGTCCAGGGTCTCCTCGTTCCAGACGATATTCGCCGATTTGAGCGCATCCGAATAGTCGTAGTCGGGCAGCGAGGCCGCCTTGCGCCCGAACACCCCGCGATGGCGCGGTCCGACATCGTTCTTGTCGAGCGAATGGCAGTCCTGGCAGGCCTCGTAAAGCGTCTCGCCGCGAGCGGCGTCGCCGGCGAGCCCGCCGGCCCACGCGGTCCTGGCGAGCGCGGCGGAGATGGCGGCTGCGAGCATCACTGCAGCCGCGTATTTCTCTCTCCTGCGGAGGGACGCGTTAGAGGGACTTTCATCCAATCCATCGGCGCGGGGTCTCGTGCAAGGAGACAAAAAGTCCCTCTCCCGCGACGAGTGCGGCGGGAGGACGCCTGTCTCTCGACAGGCATCGCGGGAGAGAGGTTTGTGCGAACGAAACAAATTCATTGGAGGCGTCTCAGGAAAGGTCAGAGTCCGTGACCGCAAGGTTGGCAGGGGTGGGCGCATAGACGACCTCTCGGACGCCGAGCCATTTGCGCAATTCGCCCGCCGGAACGAGCTTGGGACCCGGCGCGGGCGCGGTTCCCGGCGCGGGCTGGGGAAAGGCGGTTGAACGCGCGGTGTGGAAGGTGACGTTCCCTTCGACCTTCTGCATCAGCTGATGGATATGGCCGTTGAGCACGGTCACCGATCCGAAGCGCGCGAGATAGCCGAGCGCCTGGGCGGAATCTTCGGTGCCCCAGCCCCATTCGGGCGCGATCATCCAAAGCGGGATATGGGAGAAGATGACGATGGGCGTTGAATCCGGCTTTCCCTTGAGATCGTCCTCGAGCCACTCGAGCTGCTCTGCGCCGAGCGAGCCGAGGCCGTTTTTCTTCAGGTCGACGACATTGTTGAGCGACACGAAATGCACGCCGCCCTGGTCGAACGCATACCAGCCGCCGCCGGTCGCGCCCTTGCCGAAGCGCGCGAGGTAGGCGTCGCGCGTCTTGGGATCGAGGATGTCATGCTCGCCGGGCGCGTAATGAACGTCGAGCTTCGTCCGGCCGATGAGCTGAAGAGCGTCGTCGAACTCCTGCGGCTTGGCCGCGTGGCTGACGTCCCCGGTATGGATGATGAACGCGGGCTTCCCGGGCATCGCCACGATCTTGTCGACCGCCGCGCTGAGGGTTGCGCGCGCGTCCGGATTGGCGGGTTTCTCGAAGCCGATGTGGCTGTCCGAGATCTGGACGAACGAAAAGCCGCCCTCGGCCGCCTTGGCTGCGCCGATGAGGCGCGAGGACGGCACGCCTCCGGCAACCGTCCAGACCACGCCGGTCCCGGCCCAGAGCATGCATTTTAAGGATTCGCGGCGGCTGAGGCCGTGAGCGCGTTCGTCCGTCATGGGTCACTCCTCGATCGGCGAAAACCGCCGTTCAAAGAGTTGACTCAGGGCTTGCGCGGTTTATTCCCGGGCAGGCGAAAATATTCCCGGCCGGCCGGGCCCATGAGGGCCACGGTCACGAATACGCATAGCGCTTCTCGGCTGTCCCGCGTTATATACCGCGCCGGCCGGGGAGACGTCCGATGACAAGCAGGGCGGACGATACGCGCGCTCACGAATATGAGCTTGGACACTCTGATCGCGAGTTGAGGCGCCTTCAGGTTCAGGCGCAACTCGTCGATCCGATCACCCGGCAATTTTTTCACGACGCGGGCCTCGAACGCGGCATGAGGGCCCTGGACGTTGGCAGCGGAGGGGGCGACACCGCGTTGCTAGCGGCGGAGTTGGTCGGGGACGGCGGCGAGGTTCTCGGCGTCGATACATCTCCCGTCGCGGTCGCGGCGGCGCAAAATCGGATGAGAGCGCTCGGAAAGCGCAACATATCGTTTCGTCAGGGCGATCCGGCCGCCGTCGAGATTGCGGGGAAATTCGACGCGGTCGTGGGCCGGTACGTGCTCATGTTCAATCCAGATCCCGCGGCGATGCTGAGATCGCTCGCTCGGCTTTTGCGGCCGGGCGGCGTGATTGTATTTCACGAAACGGATTGGAACGGAGTCCGGTCAGCCCCACTCGTCCCGATTTACGATCAGTGCCACGACTGGATTGTTCGAACGTTCAAGAAGGTCGGCACAAACCCGTACATGGGTCATGATCTGCATTCGGCCTTCGTGCGAGCGGGCATCCCCGCGCCATCGATGGGGCTACGAGCGCTGATTGAAGGCCCATCCGGCGACGTCGCCTATTTCGACATGATCGCGGAATTGGCGATCACAATGGCGCCGGTGATGGAGGAGCAGGGCGTCGTTTTGTCCGGCGAGATCGATCCCGCAAGCTTCAGGCAGCGCATACGCACCGAAGTGGAGCGGCTCAACAGCGTGGTGATCGGGCGCTCGGAAATCGGCGCCTGGTCGCGGATGCCTTGATCAAAGCGCTTCATGTTATTGCGCGGCGACGCCGACTTTTAGCAGCCGATAGGTGATCGCGTCCACCAGCGCCTGGAACGAGGCGTCGATGATGTTGCCGGAAACCCCCACTGTCGACCAGGTGTCGCCGTTTCCGTCGCCAAATTCGATCAGAACGCGCGTCACCGCGTCGGTGCCGCCCTGGAAGACGCGGACGCGATAATCGCGCAGTTCGAGGTCCTCGATATATTTCTGATAGACGCCGAGGTCCTTGCGCAGCGCGAGGTCGAGCGCGTTGACGGGGCCGTTGCCCTCGGCGGCCGAGATGAGGCGCTCCTCGCCGATGCGGATCTTCACCACCGCTTGCGACGCCGAATAGGTGACGCCGGCCGCGACCAGCTTGCGCTCGACGCCGACATGGAAGCTCTCGACGGCGAAGAATTCCGGCACGCCGCCGAGAACGCCGCGCGCGAGCAGTTCAAACGAGGCGTCGGCCGCCTCATAGGCGAAGCCCTGCGCCTCGCGGGCCTTGACCTCGTCGAGCAGGCGGGTGAGGCGCGGGTCGGCCGGGTCGGCTTCGATCCCCAGCCGGTTGAGTTCGGAGACGAGGTTCGATCGTCCCGCCTGGTCGGAGACGAGTACGGCGCGCGTGTTGCCGACACTCTCGGGCGGGACATGCTCGTAGGTGCGCGGGTCCTTGGCGAGGGCGGACGCGTGAATGCCGGCCTTGGTGGCGAAGGCCGAGGCGCCGACGTAAGGCGCGTACCGGTTCGGCGCGCGGTTGAGCATTTCGTCGAAGGCGCGCGACACATGAGTGATCTGACGCAGCGCTTCCGGCGTGACGGCGGTCTCGAAACGCTCGGCCAATTCGGGCTTCAGCGACAGCGTCGGGATGAGCGTCACGAGATTGGCGTTGCCGCATCGCTCGCCAAGGCCGTTGAGCGTGCCCTGCACCTGGCGGGCGCCGGCGCGGACGGCGGCGAGCGAGTTGGCGACCGCGTTGCCAGTGTCGTTGTGGGCGTGGATGCCGAGATTTTCGCCCGGAATGACGCGCGCGACCTCAGCCACGATGCGCTCGACCTCGTCCGGCAGCGTGCCGCCGTTGGTGTCGCACAGCACCGCCCAGCGCGCGCCGGCCTCGATCGCAGCCTTGGCGCAGAGAAGCGCATATTTCGGGTTGGCCTTGTAGCCGTCAAAGAAATGCTCACAGTCGACCATCGCTTCGCGCCCAGAAGCGACGGCAGCCTTCACGCTGTCGGCGATGCTTTCAAGGTTCTCTTCGAGCGTGCAGCCGAGCGCGACGTGGACGTGATAGTCCCAGGTCTTGGCGACATAGACGATCGCGTCGGCGTCGGCGGCGAGAAGCCCCGCGACGCCTGGATCGTTGGCGGCCGAGCGGCCCGGCCGCTTGGTCATGCCGAAGGCGCAGAACCGCGCATTCCTGGTCGGCTTCTGCTTGAAGAATTCGGTGTCGAGCGGGTTTGCGCCCGGATAGCCGCCTTCGACATAGTCGACGCCGAGCCGGTCGAGCGTCGCGGCGATGTGGCGCTTGTCGTCGAGCGAGAAATCGACGCCGGTCGTGAGCGCGCCGTCGCGCATCGTCGTGTCGAACAGATAGAGGCGTTCTTTGGCCATGGGGCTCTTCGTCAATGTCGGGTCGGGGGCGCCGGTTCAGCGCCGAGGGTCTTGGTCATGGTGGTGTTGGCGAGCCATTGGTCGCCCTTGCGCACGAGGTTGCGCTTCTGGGCCGCGAAGCCCTGGCGCTCGAATAAAGGCTTAGCGACATCGCTCGCTTCAGTGGTGAGGCGCTTCGCGCCGCGCGCCTGGGCAAGTTTCGTCAACGCCTCGATCAGCACCCGGCCCACGCCCTGGCGGGCGAATTCGGGATCGACGAACAGCATGTCGATCTCCTCGCCATCCTTGAGGCTGGCGAAGCCGACGACTTCACGGTCGATTACGGCGAGCAGGGTCAACGCTCCCAAAAGCCGGGCGCCGAAAGCCTCTTCGTCGTCGGCCCGCGACGCCCACGCCTCGCGCTGGTCAGCGTCGTAATCCTCGGCCGCCAGCTCTTCGATGCTGGCGCGAAAAATCTCGGCGCAGCGCTTGGCGTCGGCGGGGAGATAGGGGCGTAGCGCGACGGCGCTCATCGCTTCGGCTCCCAGGTCGTTGTGCCGTCCTTGTTGTCCTTGATTGCGAAGCCGAGGGCGGAGAGTTCATCGCGCAACCGGTCAGCTTCTGCCCAATTCTTTGCCGCGCTAGCGGCCTTGCGACGCGCCATTCGATCGTCAATCAATTCTTGGGTTGACGGGTCGGTCTCAATCGTTCCGTCAGCCCTGACGCTATAACGGAACCGGGAACGACGCAGTAAGCCGCTGGCTCGGCGAAATGAGCAGTACCGCCGAGCGGAGCTTCGTCCGATTGCCACTGAAACCGAGAAAACTGAGGGAGGCACGGAGAGCCTCGAAGTCTCCCGCCTTCGCAAGCTCGTGCAACCGAGCGAGCGCGGCGGGCGTGTTTAGGTCGTCGGACAGCGCATCGAGGACGTTGGCTGATCTACTGCGCCGTTAGGAGATCATCCGCTGCCAAGATAGGCCGTACCATTCATTGAGGAATTCGTATGCCTCGCTCCAGCGCCTTAACTGTCCAGTCGATGGGCTGCCGGTAGTGCGTGCGCAAGCATACGCCAGCCGCAACACTTCGCCAGGCCACTTGCGGCCTCCGAACTTCCTCGTGTGCAGAAGCTCGTGGATCGTGACGAAGTTGCCGAGGCTCTTCGACATCTTCTCGCTTTCGACCTGCAAGAAGCCGTTGTGCATCCAGATATTGGCCATGCGGCTAGTGCCAAAGGCGCAGCAGGACTGCGCGATCTCGTTCTCGTGGTGGGGAAAGACGAGATCGATCCCGCCACCGTGAATGTCGAACACATTGAGGTCGGGGTCGTCGCATTTAAGGCCGCCGCCGAGCGGCTCGAGCAGGGTCGCCATCGACATCGCCGAGCATTCGATATGCCAGCCCGGGCGCCCGAGCGAATTGATGCCGGCCGGGCTCGGCCAACCCGGCTCGTTGGGCTTCGAGGGCTTCCACAGCACGAAGTCCATCGGGTCGCGCTTGTAGGGCGCGACGTCGACGCGCGCGCCGGCCAGCATCTCGTCGGGCGAGCGGTGCGCGAGCGCGCCGTAGCGCGGCGCGCCGGGCAACCTGTCCATCGCCGAGGGCGAGAACAGCACGTGATCCTCGGCGACATAGGCGACGCCGCGAGCGACGAGTCGCTCGATCATGTCGCGCATCTTTCCGACATATTGGGTCGCGCGCGGCTCTTCGGTCGGCGGCAGGCAGCCGAGGGCCGCCACGTCGTCATGGAACTGGCGCTCGGTGGCCTCGGTCACCTTGGCGATCGCCTCGTTCAGGGGAAGATCGGGGTAGTCGCGCTCGGCGCGCGCGTTGATCTTGTCGTCGACGTCGGTGATGTTGCGGACGTATCGGACATGCTCCGCGCCATAAAGATGGCGGAGCAGACGGAACAGCACGTCGAACACGATGACCGGCCTCGCGTTGCCGATATGGGCGAAGTCGTAGACCGTCGGGCCGCAGACGTAGAGCCTCACCGCATTGCGGTCGATGGGCGCGAAATCCTCCTTCCGGCGGGTGAGCGTGTTGTAGAGACGAAGCGTCTTGTCCTCTCGCTGCGGCTTTCCGGCCGCTCTCGGACTGCTTGGTTGACTGGTCGGCGTCATTGGGAGCTCTTTAAGCGTCGTCTCTTGGATCCGACGGCGCGAACGCGCGTCGCCGGGATTGGCCGGATGATCGCTTCTCGATGGCTTTTGAGAATAAGGAGACGCGAACCAGCCAGCTTGATGCTAGCGGCTAATGATGCAAATCCGGATAATGCGGAGCGCGGGCGTCATGGCCGGCATCCCTTGGACAGACGGGGCTCGATTGTCAAGGCTTTGGGTCTGCCGAAACCGCAAAATCGACTAGAATGGGGGACGGCGGTTCAAGGAGGGGGATCTTGAACGGAAAAGACAGCGGCGAAGACGTTCCCGAAGGCGAGGGGCGGCGGCCGCCCCGAAAGCCGATCGCCATTCTCGGCGCGCCGGTCGAAGCGGGCGCCGGCGTTGCGGGCTCCGCGATGGGACCCGCGATGCTGCGAACGGCGGGGATCGTCAAATCGCTCCGCGATCTCGGACCTCGATGTCGAGGATCGGGGCGATCTCGTGCTTCCCCGTGTGCTCGTCCATGCGGCTGCCCCTGAAGGCAGGGCGCACCGGTTCGCCCATGTGTCGGCCTGGGCGCGACTGCTGGCGCGGGAGACCTACGCTGCGGCGCGCGCTGGGCGGACTCCAATCGTGCTCGGCGGCGATCACAGCCTGGCGATGGGTTCGATCGGCGGCGTGGCGCGGCATGCGGCGGAGGCGGGGCGCGAGCTGTTCGTGCTTTGGCTCGACGCCCATTCGGACTTCAACACGCCGCTCACCTCGCCCTCCGGCAACATGCACGGCATGTCGCTCGCCATGCTGTGTCGCGAGCCGGGCCTCGAGGGGGTGCTCGGCGACGAGCCGCACGGTTTCATCGAGCCCAGCCGGCTGCATCTTTTCGGCATCCGGTCGATCGATTCAGGCGAGCGGGGGCTGTTGCGGGATCGCGGGGTCGACGTCGTCGACATGCGGATGCTGGACGAGCATGGCTTCGCCGTCTCGATCCGCCGCATCATCGAACGCGTTCGCGCCCGCGATGGCCTGTTGCATGTCAGTTTGGACGTGGACTTTCTCGATCCGACGATCGCGCCCGGCGTCGGCACCGCCGTCCCCGGCGGGGCGACTTACCGCGAGGCGCATCTGGTGATGGAGCTCCTGTACGAATCCGGCCTTAATCCGTCGCTCGATCTTGTCGAACTCAATCCCTTCCTCGATGAGCGGGGCAAAAGCGCGCTCCTCCTCGTCGACCTGACCGCGAGCCTGTTCGGTCGGCAGGTCTACTCAGCCGCGCGCCGCACGGACCAGGGCGTCGTGGAATAGTTCGAGTTGCGACCAGATGTCACGGAACAGGCAATTTCCGGGTTCGGCAGGGCATGGCCGGGCGGCCAAGGTCCATTTAAGTTGTTGTGATGACGAAGCCTTGGACCCGGTAACCGTCCCACGGGCGGGATTCTCGAGGCTTTCGCCAAAAGTTTGGCTTGATCGCGTGCGGCGATAGGTCGATAGCACCAGCGAAGCTCATCAGGCCGCTCAAAGACGAGCGGCGGCGGTCTCGAACTGCGGAATAAACTCCATGGCGCGCAAGAAGATTGCATTGATTGGCGCCGGCCAGATCGGCGGAACGCTGGCGCATCTGGCGGCGATGAAGGAACTCGGCGACATCGTTCTGTTCGACATCGTCGACGGCGTGCCGCAGGGCAAGGCGCTGGATCTGGCGGAATCGACCCCGGTCCTGGGCGTCAACGCGCGCCTCATGGGCGCGAGCGATTACGCCGCGATCGCCGGGGCTGACGTCATCATTGTCACCGCCGGCGTCCCCAGAAAGCCCGGCATGAGCCGCGACGACCTGCTCGGCATCAATCTCAAGGTGATGGACGCGGTCGCGGCCGGGATCAAGACGCACGCTCCGGAGGCCTTCGTCATCTGCATCACCAACCCCCTCGACGCCATGGTGTGGGCGCTGCAGAAGGCCTGCGGCCTGCCGCCAAACAAGGTCGTCGGCATGGCGGGCGTGCTCGATTCGGCCCGCTTTCGCTATTTCCTGGCCGAAGAGTTCAATGTGTCGGTCGAGGACGTGACCGCGTTCGTTCTCGGCGGCCATGGCGACGATATGGCGCCTTCGGTTCGCTATTCGACGGTGGCGGGCATTCCGCTGCCGGATCTCGTTAAAATGGGGTGGACGACCCAGGCCAAGATTGACGCCATCGTCGAGCGCACCCGGAAGGGCGGGGGCGAGATCGTCAACCTGCTGAAGACCGGCTCGGCCTTCTACGCCCCGGCCGCCTCCGCGATCGCGATGGCCGAATCCTATCTCAAGGACCAGCGCCGGGTGCTGCCCTGCGCCGCGCACTTGACCGGCCAGTACGGCGTCAAGGACGCTTATATCGGGGTTCCGGTGGTGATCGGCGCGGGCGGCGTCGAGCGCATTATCGAAATTGCGTTCGACGAGACCGAGAAGGCGATGTTCGCCAAGTCGGTCGCAGCGGTCCATGCGCTGATGGAGGCCTGCAAGGCGATCAATCCCGCGCTGGCAGGCTGATCTTGGTCTCCGCAGCCCGCGATCTGCGGGCGTTTCTGTTCGTCTTGAGGTCGTCGCCGCAATGAACATCCATGAATACCAGGCCAAGGCGGTGCTCAGAGCCTTCGGCGTCCCGCTCGCCGCCGGCTTTCCCGCGCTCACGGCTGAAGAAGCGGTCGAGGGGGCGAGGAAGCTCGGCGGCCCGCTTTGGGTGGTCAAGAGCCAGATCCACGCCGGCGGCCGCGGCAAGGGCCGCTTCAAGGAGCCCTCGGCGGGCGACAAAGGCGGCGTCCGGCTCGCCAAGTCGATTGATGAGGTCAAGACCTTCGCGGGCCAGATGCTGGGCGCGACGCTCGTGACTGTCCAAACCGGCCCCCACGGCAAGCAGGTCAACCGCCTCTACGTCGAGGACGGCGCGACGATCGACAAGGAGCTTTATCTGTCGGCGCTGGTCGATCGCCAGAAGAGCCGGGTGTCGTTCGTTCTCTCGACCGAGGGCGGCGTCAATATCGAAGAGGTCGCGCACAAGACGCCGGAAAAGATCATGAGCTTCGCCGTCGATCCGGCGACCGGGATCATGCCCCATCATGGCCGCGCCGCCGCCCGCGCGCTTGGACTCACTGGCGACCTCGCCAAGCAGACGGAGAGTCTCATTGCCAAACTCTACGCCGCATTTCTCGCCAAAGACATGTCGATGCTGGAGATCAATCCGCTGATTGTGATGTCGAACGGCCAGCTGCGCGTCCTCGACGCCAAGGTGTCGTTCGACGATAACGCGCTCTATCGGCATCCCGATATCGCCGCTCTGCGCGACGAGAGCGAGGAGGACGCCAAGGAGATCGAAGCCTCGAAGCACGATCTCAATTATGTCGCGCTCGAAGGCTCGATCGGCTGCATGGTCAATGGCGCCGGGCTCGCGATGGCGACGATGGACATCATCAAGCTCTATGGCGAGAGCCCGGCGAACTTCCTCGACGTGGGCGGCGGCGCTTCCAAGGACAAGGTCACCGCGGCGTTCAAGATCATCACCGCCGACCCGAACGTGAAGGGCATCCTCGTCAACATTTTTGGCGGCATCATGCGTTGCGACATCATCGCCGAAGGCGTCATCGCCGCGGTGAAGGAAGTCGGCCTCAAGGTCCCGCTCGTGGTGCGCCTCGAGGGCACCAATGTCGATCTCGGCAAGAAGATCATCCGCGACTCCGGCCTCAACGTGATTCCGGCGGACGACCTTGACGACGCGGCGCAGAAGATCGTGAACGCGGTGAGGAAGGCGGCCTGAACGGACGTCCTTTCCGCTTGCAATTGCAAACCCATATTTTGGCGAAAGTTCCGATATGTCCATCCTCGTCAACGCCGAAACCAAAGTCGTCACCCAGGGCTTCACCGGCAAGAACGGCACGTTCCATTCCGAGCAGGCGATGGCCTACGGCACCAAGCTCGTGGGCGGCGTCTCGCCGGGCAAGGGCGGTTCGATCCATCTCGGACTGCCGGTTTTCGACACCGTCGCCGAGGCGCGGGAGAAAACCGGCGCCGACGCCAGCGTGATCTACGTGCCGCCCGCGGGCGCGGCGGATGCGATCTGCGAGGCGATCGACGCCGAGACGCCGCTCATCGTGTGCATCACCGAGGGCATCCCGGTCCTCGATATGGCGCGGGTCAAACGGGCGCTCCAGGGATCGAAGTCGATTCTGGTCGGCCCGAACTGCCCCGGCGTCATGACGGCGGGCGAATGCAAGATCGGCATCATGCCGGGCAACATCTTCTCTCGCGGGAGCGTCGGGGTTGTTTCGCGGTCGGGAACCCTGACCTACGAGGCCGTGTTCCAGACGACGCGCGAGGGTCTCGGGCAGACGACCGCGGTCGGCATCGGCGGCGATCCGATCAAGGGCTTGGAATTCGTCGACGCGCTCGCCATGTTTCTAGGCGATCCGCAGACAAAATCGATCGTGATGATCGGGGAGATCGGCGGGCAGGCGGAGGAGGACGCCGCCGAGTTCCTGAAAAGCGAGGCGAAGCACGGCCGGGCGAAGCCGATCGTCGGCTTCATCGCCGGCCGCACGGCGCCCTCCGGGCGGCGCATGGGGCATGCCGGCGCGATCATCGCCGGCGGCAAGGGGGCGCCGAGGACAAGATCGCGGCGATGGAGGCGGCGGGCATCCGCGTGTCGCCCTCGCCCGCGCGGCTCGGCAAGACATTGGTCGACCTGTTGAACGGCAAGTAAAGGAGTCCGCGTCGCATGACCCGCCAGGACGTCAACCAGGCGTTGCTGCAGACGTCGTTTCTGTACGGCGCCAACAGCGCCTATATCGAAGCCTTGCAGGCGAAATACGAGCAGGACCCGCTTTCGGTTGAACCGGGTTGGCGCGACTTCTTCGCGGCCCTCGGCGACGATCCGGCAAGCGTGGCGAAGACCGCGCGCGGCGCGTCGTGGCGCAAGCCCAATTGGCCGGCGACCCCGAAAAGCGATCTCATCAACGCGCTCGACGGCGACTGGCCGGCGACGGAAAGGACGGTAGCCGAGAAGCTCAGGGCCAAGGCGGCGGAAGCCGGGCCGAAGGCCGCCCCGACCGAGGATGAGATCCGCAGGGCGACCCGCGACTCGGTGCGTGCGCTGATGATGATCCGCGCCTACCGCATGCGCGGCCATCTCTACGCCAATCTCGACCCGCTCGGCCTCGAGCCGCAAAGAGACCACGAGGAGCTGCATCCCTCGACCTACGGCTTTCAGGAATCCGACTACGACCGCCAGATCTTCATCGATCACGTGCTCGGGCTCGAATACGCGACCTTGCGCGAAATGCTCGCGATCCTCAGGCGCACCTATTGCGGCACGATCGGGTTCGAATTCATTCATATCTCCGATCCGGCCGAGAAGGCCTGGATTCAGGAGCGGGTCGAGGGCCCTGACAAGGAAATCCAGTTCACCAAGGAGGGCAAGCGCGCCATCCTCGGCAAGCTGATCGAATCCGAGGGCTTCGAGAACTTCTTCGACGTCAAGTTTCCCGGCGCCAAGCGCTTCGGCCTCGATGGCGCGGAGGCGATGGTCCCGGCTCTCGAGCAGATCATCAAGCGCGGCGGCCAATTGGGCTTGCGCGACATCGCCCTCGGCATGGCCCATCGCGGCCGGCTGAACGTGCTGAGCCAGGTGATGCACAAGCCGCATCGCGTCATCTTCCACGAGTTCAAAGGCGGCTCGGCGTCGCCGGACGAGGTCGACGGCTCCGGAGACGTCAAATATCACCTCGGCGCGTCTTCGGACCGTGAGTTCGACGGCAACAGCGTTCACCTGTCGCTGACCGCGAACCCATCGCATCTCGAGATTGTCGATCCGGTCGTGCTCGGCAAGGTTCGCGCCAAGCAGGACCAACTCAATGACGTCATCGAGCGCTCGAAGGCGCTGGCGCTCCTGATCCACGGCGACGCCGCTTTCGCCGGACAAGGCGTGGTTGCCGAATGCTTTGGCCTTTCGGGCCTGCGCGGGCACAGGACCGGCGGCTCGCTGCATTTCATCGTCAACAACCAGATTGGATTCACCACCTATCCGCGCTATTCGCGCTCCTCGCCCTATCCCTCCGACGTCGCCAAGCTGGTCGAAGCGCCGATATTTCATGTCAACGGCGATGACCCGGAGGCGGTCGTATTCTGCGCCAAGGTCGCGACCGAATACCGGCAGAAGTTCCACAAGCCGGTCGTCATCGACATGTTCTGCTACCGGCGGTTCGGGCACAACGAAGGCGACGAGCCCTCGTTCACCCAGCCGATCATGTATCGGCTGATCCGCTCGCATCCGACGACGCTTCAGATCTACGCCAAGAGGCTCATCGCCGAGGGCGTCGTCACAGAGGGCGAGGTAGACAAGATGCGCGCCGACTGGCGCCAGCGCCTCGAGACGGAATTCGAGACCAGCCAGTCCTATTCGGCCAACAAGGCCGACTGGCTCGACGGTCGATGGTCGGGAGTCAAGGCTGCGCAAGACATCGCCGACGACGACCGCCGCGGCCAGACCGGGGTCAAACTGGATCGGCTGCGGTTGATCGGCGAACGGATCACGGCAGCGCCGGAAGGCTTCAACATCCACAAGACGATTCTCCGCTTTCTCGACAACCGTCGCGCGGCGATCGAAAGCGGCGACGGGATCGACTGGTCCACCGCCGAAGCGCTCGCCTTCGGCTCCCTGCTGGACGACGGCTTTCCGGTTCGCCTTTCCGGCCAGGACAGCGAACGGGGCACGTTCTCGCAGCGCCATTCGGTGCTGATCGACCAGCAGACGGAGGCTCGCTACATCCCGCTGAATCACATTCGTGACGGGCAGGCGCGCTACGAAGTCATCAACTCGATGCTGTCGGAAGAGGCGGTGCTCGGCTTCGAATACGGCTATTCGCTGGCCGAGCCGAATGCGCTTGTCCTGTGGGAGGCGCAGTTCGGCGACTTCGCCAACGGGGCGCAGGTCGTATTCGACCAGTTCATCTCGGCGGGCGAACGCAAGTGGCTGCGCATGTCCGGCCTGGTGTGCATGCTGCCGCATGGCTACGAGGGCCAGGGGCCGGAACATTCGTCAGCGCGTCTGGAGCGTTATCTGCAGCTCTGCGCCGAGGACAACATGCAGGTCGTGGTGTGCACGACCCCGGCCAACTTCTTTCATGCGCTCAGACGGCAGCTCAAACGCGAATTCCGCAAGCCGCTGATCGCGATGACCCCGAAGTCGATGCTGCGCAACAAGCGCGCCGTCTCGAATCTCGAGGCTTTCGGCCCTGGCACGTCCTTCCACCGCTTGTTGTGGGATCACGCGGAGACGCACAAAGGCGAGAAGATCACGCTCGCCAAGGACGACAAGATCCGCCGCGTCGTGCTGTGCTCGGGCAAGGTCTATTACGATCTTTACGACGAGCGCGAGAAGCGCGGGATCGACGACGTCTACCTGTTGCGGATCGAGCAGCTTTATCCGTTCCCGGCCAAGGCGTTGTTGAAGGAGCTGTCGCGCTTCAAGCAGGCGGAGATCGTCTGGTGCCAGGAGGAGCCCAAGAACATGGGCGCCTGGAGCTTCGTCGAGACCTATCTCGAATGGGTGCTGGGGCAGATGGGCGGCAAGTCGAAGCGCCCACGCTATGCAGGACGTCCCGCATCGGCCTCGACCGCGACCGGGCTCATGTCGAAGCACCTGGCGCAGCTCAGGGCGTTCCTCGACGAATGCTTGGCGTAGATACTTGGCGCAAGGGACCTTAGGCGAACGGCGCGACGGGGGAAGCGAGTTCGACATGCCTCATTACCTCTGCAAGCTCAGGCCGCCGCGGCGTACGTTCATCGACGACATGACGGCCGACGAGTTGGTCCTTATGCGCGCGCACCGGGAATACTGGACGCCCCGGGTGGAGACGGGCGTGGTGGTGGCGATGGGCCCGGTCGCCGATCCTGCCGGCGGCTATGGCGTTGCGATCATCGAAGCGGCTTCCACGGCCGCGCTCGAGACGATGCTGCGGGCCGATCCGGTCATTGCCGCTGGACGCGGATTTGCCTACGAGAACTTCCCCATGCTGGGGATCGCCGTGCGTCCGAGCCTGCCGCTCGCGCCCATTACCTCCGTCACTCCCTAGGATATAGAGAAGGGCGCCTCGGGGCGCGATTGATATGGCGACTGAAATCCGGGTTCCGGCGCTGGGCGAATCGATCAGCGAAGCGACCGTCGGCAAATGGTTCAAGAAGGCCGGCGAGGCTGTGCGGGCCGACGAGCCGCTGGTCGAACTCGAAACCGACAAGGTGACGCTTGAGGTCAACGCGCCGGGCGCGGGCGTGTTGAGCGAAATCACCGCCGAGACCGGTCAGACGGTCGCGATCGGCGCGCTGCTTGGCCAACTCTCCGGCGGAGCGGCGGCGCCCGCGGTCGCAGGCGCAGCGGCGAAAGCTGCTCCGGCGCCCGCGCCGGCTACAGCGATGCCGCCGGCCCCGGCTGCGGCCAAGATCGCCGCGGAGGAGAAGATCAATCTCGGCTCGGTCGCGGGGAGCGGAAAGCGCGGCCAGGTGTTGAAGAGCGATGTGCTCGCGGCGATGGCGAACGCTTCCGCGCCCTTTGTCGCGCCCGCGCCGGTTCAGGCCCCTGCGCTCGTTCCGGCCCCGGCTCCCTTGCCTGCTCCGGCGGCCCGCTCAACGACGCCCGACGACAGCGCCCGCGAGGAGCGGGTGCGGATGACCAAGCTGCGGCAGACCATCGCGCGCCGCCTCAAGGACGCGCAAAACACGGCCGCTATGCTCACGACCTTCAACGAGGTCGACATGAGCGAGGTGATGGCGTTGCGCGCCCGCTACAAGGACGCGTTCGAGAAAAAGCACGGCGCGAAGCTTGGCTTCATGGGCTTTTTCGTCAAGGCGTGCGTTCAGGCGCTCAAGGAAATCCCGGCCGTCAACGCTGAGATCGACGGCGCCGACCTCGTCTACAAGAACTATTACCACATCGGCATAGCGGTCGGCACCGACAAGGGACTTATCGTGCCGGTGGTGCGCGACGCCGACAGGCTCTCCATCGCCGACGTCGAGAAGACGATCGCCGATCTCGGCAAGCGCGCCCGCGACGGCCAGCTCAAGCTTGAGGAATTGCAAGGCGGGACCTTCACAATCACCAATGGCGGCATCTACGGCTCGCTGATGTCGACGCCGATCCTCAATGCGCCGCAGTCGGGCATCCTCGGCATGCACAAGATCCAGGAGCGGCCGGTCGCCGTCGGCGGCAAAGTGGAGATCCGGCCGATGATGTATCTGGCGTTGAGCTACGACCATCGGATCGTCGACGGCAGGGAGGCGGTGACCTTCCTCGTCCGCGTCAAGGAAGCGCTCGAAGACCCGGCGCGGCTCGTGCTAGACCTCTGAATCGGCCAGGCCTCGGAGGGGGTTGCCGGACGGGGAGGATGTCATGAGCGAACTGACGTGTCTCGAATTGAGCGTATTGCTATGGGTGGCGCATGTGCTGGTCCAGTTCTTCGCGTCCCGCACCGAATTCGGCGACGCTTATCTTCTGACACCGCGCGATGCTCAGCCGGTCGCCAAAGGCCTTGCCTGCGGCCGGGCCACTCGCGCGCTTGGCAACTATGTCGAGAATTATGGGCCATTCATCGCGTTGGCTCTCGCGCTGATCGCGACCGGACAGGGAGGGGGCCTCGGCGCATGGGGGGCGACGGTCTGGATACTCGCCCGCATTATCTACTTGCCGATCTACCTCATGGGCGTCATCTACGTTCGCACGGCGCTTTGGGCAATTTCGGTCATCGGCCTTCTGATGATGCTCTACCGTCTCGTCTTCTAAGCCGCAACTCATCGCCATATATATTCGACCCAGCGTCCGCCTAGTCGTCGCGGCGAGCGGGAGAGAACTTGAATGAGCTATGACGTTGTGGTGATCGGCTCCGGCCCCGGCGGCTATGTCTGCGCGATCCGCGCGGCGCAACTGGGCATGAAGGTCGCCGTGGTCGAGAAGATGAAGACCCTCGGCGGAACCTGCCTCAACATCGGCTGCATTCCGTCCAAGGCGCTTCTTTACGCAACGGAAATGTTCGACGAGGCGGGGCATGGCCTCGGCGCGCTCGGCGTTGTCGTCGGACCGCCGAAGCTCGATCTCGCGGCGATGATGAAGCACAAGGATGCGACCGTCGCCGCCAACGTCAACGGCGTCGCCTACCTGTTTAAGAAGAACAAGATCGACTGGCTCGCCGGAGCGGGGCGGATCGCCGCGCCCGGAAGGGTGATCGTCAAGGGCGGCGACGGCAAGGAGACCGCGATCGAGACAAAGGCGATCGTGATCGCGACCGGGTCCGACGTCGCTCGGCTGCCGGGAGTCGAGATCGACGAGAAGACGGTCGTTTCATCGACCGGCGCACTCAGCCTCCCCGCGCCGCCGAAAAAGCTGATTGTCGTCGGCGCCGGCATTATCGGGCTTGAGCTCGGCTCAGTCTGGCGGCGCCTTGGAGCCGAGGTGACGGTGGTCGAGTTTCTCGATCGCGTTCTGACCGGCATCGACGGCGAGGTCGCCAAACTGATGCAGCGGACGCTGGAAAAACAGGGTCTCGTTTTTCACCTCGGCCATAAAGTGACGAAAGTCGAAAAGACGGGAGCCGGCGTCAGGGCGACGATCGAGCCTTCAGCCGGCGGCGAGTTCAAGACGATCGAGGCCGACGTCGTGCTGGTCGCGATTGGCCGGCGACCATTCACCGAAGGCCTTGGCTTGGATGCGGTCGGCGTGAAGACCGATCGTGGCCAGGTCGTCGTCGACGCGCATTACGCCTCCAGCGTTCCAGGGATCTACGCGATCGGCGACGTCATCCGCGGCCCGATGCTCGCCCACAAGGCGGAGGACGAAGGGGTCGCGGTCGCCGAACTGATCGCGGGACAGGCTGGCCACGTCAACTATGGCGTCATTCCCAACGTCGTTTACACCAGCCCAGAGGTGGCTTCGGTCGGCAAGAGCGAGGAAGAGCTGAAAGCCGAGGGCGTCGCTTACGCCGTCGGCAAGTTTCCGTTCACCGCCAACGGCCGGGCGCGGGCGACGCGTCACACCGACGGATTCGTCAAGATCCTCGCCGACGCCGCCAGCGATCGCGTGCTCGGAGGGCATATCGTGGGCTTTGGCGCCGGCGAGATGATCCACGAGATCGCGGTTCTGATGGAGTTCGGCGGTTCGGCGGAGGACCTCGCACGGACCTGCCACGCCCACCCCACGATGTCCGAAGCGGTCAAGGAGGCGGCGATGGCGGTGGCGAAGCGCGCTATCCATATTTGAGCTTGCGGCCGTGCTCCCGTTAGCCCCGGGCGCGCGCGGTCTCGCGCTCGCAACTTATTTTCATGCGGTTTTTGCGATTGCCGCGTTCGCGCTGGCCTGCGGGCCCGCCCGCGCGGACCCAAACGCCCTTTGGCGGATCGTCCATGACGAATGCGTGCCCCATGTGGAAGCGGGGTTGGGACCGAAGCCCTGCGAGCGGGTCGATCTCGAAGGCGGCGTCGCCCAGGGGGTCGCGATCCTCAAGGACTTGATCGGCGTTTCGCAGATGCTGGCGATTCCGACCCGGCGGATCACCGGGATTGAAGACCCGCAGATGCTCGAGCCCGATGCGCCGCCCGTTTTTGCCGACGCGTGGGGAGCCAAGGATCTGGTCGAGGCGCGGCTTGGCCGCCCGCTGCCGCGGGAGGCGGTCGGGCTCGCGATCAATTCGAAATGGGCCCGCAGCCAGGAGCAATTGCACGTCCATGTCGATTGCGTGGCCGTCCCGGTCGTCAAGGCGCTTTCCGAATATGCTCCCGCCATCGACGACAAGTGGCGAGCGATGACGGTTCCGCTCCAGGGACGGGTCTATTTCGCGCGCCGGGTGGACTCGGCCGATCTTCGCGACGTCGCGCCGCTCAGGCTGCTCGCGGACGGCGTTGAGGGCGCACGGGCGCAAATGGGCGCTTATAGCCTCGCGGCCATCGGCGCAAGCTTTGACGGAAAGCCGGACTTCATCCTGCTCGCCGACCAGTTCTCGCTCGAGGGCGGGGGCCACGCCGAGGATCTTGAGGACCACAATTGCGCGATCGCCCATTCGGCGCCATGATTTGGTCAGGTTTGTTTCGGCGAGCCGAGGGGCGACCCCAAAGTAAGTAAGAAGCCAGCGATAGCGGCTCCGCCATCGACTGGCATAGCTCAGCGCAGGAAAAGCGCGGTCCGGAGCGCGGCGGGGAGCGGGCTAACATGGGCAAGCTATTCAAACACATCCTGGCGCTTGCCGCGCTGTTGGCGGCGCCGAGCTATGCCCACGCGTATGTCGATATCAACATCGACCTGACGTCTCAGACGATGACGGTACATTCCGGCACGGGCGAAACCTATGTCTGGCCGATATCCTCGGGCCGGGCTGGTCATGCCACGCCGCGCGGGGTTTTCCGACCGAGAGCCCTTTACACGATGGTCCACTCGGCCAAGTACGGCAATGCGCCGATGCCGCACTCGATCTTCTTCTATGGCCAGTATGCAATTCACGGCACGACCGCGGTCGGCAATCTCGGCCGGCCGGCGTCGCATGGCTGCGTCCGCATCTCGCCCAGCAATGCGGCTACGCTGTTCGCCATGGTGCAGCGGCAAGGGGCGGAAATCCGGATCATCGGATCGCCGTTCGACGATGTCGCGCGCCATGAACGTCGGTCAGGGCCAGCGCTTGCGTATGCGCCGATCCGCCGCACGCGGACGCTCAAGGAATGGGCACGCGATCCGTTGGGACGCTGAGCGGGGGAAGCGAGGCTCCCTTACCGCTGATCAACAAAGCGGGATCATGGGCAAAAATTCACGTTTCGAAGTGTCGCGTTTTCCCTTTGTTTAGGATATCAGGCCTACCGGGACTGAACCGGCGAAAGCCGTTTGAGGAGGCCTTTGGTGCACAGACGTCAATTTATCGCCGGCGCCGCCGGCCTGATTGCGGGCTCCCTCGCGCCGCGGCTGGCGATGGCTGACGTTCCGACCGCCTTTACGTTCGACATGGCGCCGCCGACGGACAGTCGTGAGAAGTTCGTCGCCTGGGGCGTCGCCCAGCGCGGCGAGGATCCCAAATATCTGGGCGAGCGATTCGACCGATACGGCGCCATGGTGCGCAACGAGGACCTGGTCAACGATCGCAACAAGCACGCGTTTCTCCTGACGCCGCGTGAGAAGTTCGTGTTGCAGCAGAATCTCGCCCGCGCATATGAGCACGCGTTTCTCGACATCGGCTATGGCGTCACGATTTCCGGCCCCCACATCGTCGGGCGGATGACGTCGAACATCGATCCCAAGGTCGGAGAGAGGGTGCTCGAGGTCGGCACCGGCTCCGGCTACCAGTCCGCCTATCTCGCGCACCTCACCGACCAAGTTTACACGATCGAGATCATCAAGCCGCTGGCCGACCGCACCCGGGCGACCTACGATCAGCTCATCAAGGATGGCTACAAGGAGTTCGAGGCTATCAAGAGCAAGGCCGCCGACGGTTATTATGGGTGGGAAGAGGCGGCGCCGTTCGACAAGATCATCGTCACCTGCGGCATTGACCACGTCCCGCCGCCGCTGCTTCAGCAGTTGAAGCCCGGCGGAATCATGGTCATTCCGGTCGGACCGCCCGGCGCACAGCGCGTTTTGAAAGTCGTCAAGAGTCAAGGCGCGGATGGCCAGATGACAGTTGCGCGATCGGACATCTATGGCGGGCGGATCGTGCCCTTCGTTCCGTTCACCAAGCTTGAAGGCGATCAAATCGTCGGCACGCACAACAACTAGCACCGATTTGACCCAGATTCGTCTCGGCCGCGATGGCGGCCTCGACCCGGAGGGCGCCCGGACCGCGCCGGGCCGGCCGCCCAAAGACGCCGTGAACGACGCCGGCAAACTCGCCGCCGCGGACGTCCTGGACGCTGACGCCCAGTTGGACGCAGAGCTTGATCCAGGCTCGCGCCTCGGGCTCTATTTCGCGGTCGGCCTGGGCGCCGGCGCGGTGATCGCGCTGCAGATCGATGTCATGCGCGTTTTTTCCGTCGGCAGCTGGGCGCATTTCGGCTCGCTGGTGGTCAGCCTGGCGATGCTCGGCTTCGGCTTGGCGAGCGCGACGATGACCATCGCCAAGGGCTGGTTTGGCCGCCATTGGCGTGGCGCCGCCACCTTCTCGCTCGCACTGTTCGGGCCGCTCGCGGTCGGAGCCAACCTCTATGTGCAGCATCTCGGCTTCAACGCCATCTTCCTGGTGTCAGATCCGGCGCAAAAGTGGAAGCTGTTGCAGATCTTCCTCGCCGAGCTGACGCCGTTCCTGGCCGGCGCCTTCTTCCTTGGATGCGTTTTCCTGAGGAGCAATCGCACATTCGGTCGGGTCTATTTCGCCGATCT
Organism: uncultured Alphaproteobacteria bacterium; assembly: GCA_963806935.1. Taxonomy (GTDB): domain Bacteria; phylum Pseudomonadota; class Alphaproteobacteria; order Rhizobiales; family Beijerinckiaceae; genus Roseiarcus. The sequence goes on along the minus strand of CAWEAT010000033.1, from coordinate 108,041 downwards.
TGCTGGCGCCGGACTATGCGGCCTCGTCGTCCTGTTGGCGATGTATGTGTTCACGCCTGCCAATCTGATCGCCGCGCCGCTGGCGCTGTGGTTCGCGGCCTGCGTGGCGTGGGCGTTCGGCCCCGGCGGACGGGTCACGCTCGTTCCATTTGTCGCAGCCGGCGTGTTCGCGTTCGCCGGCCATTTCGTCGCGCCGCAGATGCTTGGGCTTAAAACGCTCGCTGTCAACGACTACAAGGGCGTCGCGTACGCGCGCAAATTCCCAGACGCAAAGAAGGTCTACGAGAGCGCTTCCCCGTTCGGCTTTCTTGAGGTGTACTCGAGCTCCTATCTTCATTTTGCGCCCGGGCTCTCGGACAATGCTGGCTTCAATCTGCCGTCGATGCCGGCCAACGCCTATCTCGGCCTCTACATCGACGGCGACGGTCCGATCGGCGTCATGCGCGATCTCACCGACAAGGAGACGGCGTACTTCCACTTCCTGCCGATGGTCTATCCTTATGTCATCAAGTCGGCGCCGAAGACTTTCATCGTCCAATTCGGCGGCGGCATCTCGACCGAGGTGGCGCTGCACTCCGGCGCCAAGGACGTAACGGTCGCCGAGGGCAATCGCGCCGTTCTCGAGGCCTTTCACGCCGACGTCATCCGCAACTTCACCGGCGACATCCTGTCCAAGGTGCACGTCATCGGCTACGAGGGCCGCCACTTCCTGGCGCAAACCGACGAGCGCTTCGACGTCATCGACCTTTCACTCGCGGATTCGGTCGGACTCTCCAACCCCGGCGGCTTCGCTATCGTCGAGAAGTTCTCCTACACGAAGGAGGCGATGGAGACCTACATGCGCGCGCTCGCTCCCGGCGGCGTGCTGTCGGTCACTCTTTGGAACAAGGAGGAGCCGCCGAAATCGGTCTTGAAGCTCTATGCGACGATGGCCGCGGCGGCGCGCGAGGTCGATCCCGCCCACTTGGCGAATTCCTTCTTCGTCGCCTCGTCTTACCTTTCGACGGCGACCGTTCTTTATAAGAATGGCGGGTTTACGCCCGACGAGGTTGAGAAACTGCGCGCCCACACGCGTGCGATGTCGTTTGACGAAGTCTACTCGCCGGGGTTCTTCTATAATTCATCGCAGACCAACAGCACCCTAGCGGGCTATGTCGAGCAGATTTTTGCCGGCGCGGCAGGCGGGCCGCCAGCCGCAGAGCCGTCGGAGGCGGCGGATGCAAACGCCCCGGCTGGTCAGGACGCTGACGCGCCTCCTTCCGGCAAACCTGACGATGGCGTTCTGCCGGCGACCGTTATGGGCAGGCTCGCTTGGCACGCGCTCATCGCCGGCCAATGGCCGGAGATTGCGGATCGCTACGTGTTCAATACGCGCGCGCTCACCAACGATTCGCCTTACTTCGCCGCCTACGTGAAAACCGGCGACCTGCCGCGCGTGCTCGATCGGCTCGAACTGTTGCAGGATGAGTGGGGATATCTTCTAATCTGGGCGACGCTCGGGGTCGCGTGTCTTACCGCGACCGTGCTTCTGGTCATTCCCCTGATCTGGGGTTGGCGGACCATCTTCTCACGCTCTCGAGGCAAGCTCTTGACCGTCGTTTACTTCGCCTGTCTCGGCGCGGGCTACATCATGGTCGAAGTGGGGCTCATCGCCCATTTCGTGATGGCGCTGGGAAATCCGACCATCTCGGCCTCGGTGCTGATCACCGGCATGCTGGTGTTCTCCGGGCTCGGCGCGCTGACCTCGGAACGCGCCATGCCCCACATGCGGACGGTGATGCCGATCCTCTTCGTCGCCGTGGCGGCGCTTTTGATCTTCTATGGATTGTTTCTGGGCCGTGCGCTCGACGCGATCGGCGCCATCCCCTATGCGGCGCGTCTCGTGTGCTGTTTTCTTCTGATCGCGCCTCCGGCCTTCCTAATGGGTTTCCCGATGCCGGTGGCGATGACGACGCTGGGGCGTCTCGGCAAGGAACATATGTTTGTCTGGGCGTGGGGCGTGAACGGTTGCTTCTCGGTGATCGGGGCGGCGGCGGCGCCCGTCATCGCGACCAATTTCGGCCTTGCGGCGGTGATCGAAGTCGCAGGCCTCGCGTATTTATTGGCGATCCCCGCCTTTTACGGCGTGATCGCCGGCGATCGGGTTCAGCGTCCAGAACAAATCGAAGCGCAAGCCTAACGAAGCGCAAGCCTAAAGAGGCCGACCTTCCCCTCGCCGATCGCACGGCCGGGCCCCCGACTGACAATGAGACGACATATAACAATTTTGCAACGAATTGAAGACCACGCGGCGACTCCCTGGGCGCTCATAAAAAATTCATAATTGCCAAGCTCTTAAACGCCAAGACCACCGCGGTTCGAATTGGGATGAAAGTCAATCGCGGCAATCCATACAACGTAGGGGGCCATCGGTCCGAATGTTTTCGCCAGGGAGGTTGCAACCTCATCGCGATCTTGTCCTACGAATCAAGCCCTTGCATAAAACCATGTTCTAGTCGTTCAATCTTGTCCACTTTCGCCGCCCTTGCGTCGCCTTTCGGTCGTGAAGCGAATGTTGCGCCGTCGGTCGCGCCGTGTCATAGTCTTGCCGACACAAAGCAATAAAGAAAAATCAGTTGCGTGTGACGTGTATGGGCGGGCAAGGCGTAAGTACATTAGAAGAATAGACGCTCCGGTAAGAGCGGCGAGACGAGGGCGGTCGCAACCAGGTTCGGGCACGAAGTTTGGGGCCGGAGTTTTTTTGGCCCATTTTCAAGAATAGATTGAATCCGAGAGAAATCCGTAGTGTGGACTGCGGAGGGAGAGGCAATGTCTTATCAAAACTTCGCTGGGTACGCTGGAGATCTTCTTGCGGTCGACGCTTATGAGCTGCTCGAGGGCGAAGCGTCCGCGGTTTTGATCGACGTGCGGACTAAGGCGGAATGGGCGTATGTCGGCATGCCCGACACTCGTTCTCTCGGCAAGACACCTCTGTTCTTGGAATGGCAGAGCTATCCTTCGATGGCGATAAACGCCGACTTCGCTGCCAGTCTCGAGGCGCAGTTGCGGTCCGCGGGGGTCGAGCGTGGCGCATCGCTGGTGTTCTTGTGCCGTTCGGGGGCGCGCTCGCGCCAGGCCGCAATCGCGATGACGAGCGCGGGATGGGCGCCTTGTTTCAATGTTTCGGATGGATTCGAAGGTCCGCTGGACGATTTGCGCCGAAGAGGCGGCGCCGGCGGGTGGAAGGCAGGCGGGTTGCCCTGGACGCAGACCTGAAGCGGCAGGCGCTTCGCGTTCCTCGCCATCGCCGCATTTTCGGCTGTCCACCTTCACGCCCGGGCTACATCCATGGATGTTTTTGACGAAACCGATCCCGATCGCGTCGACCAACACGGTTTCGGCGGTCCGCCGCTTAACGAGGCATGGCGTCGATGCTGCGCCCGCCTGCGGGCGGAAGTCGGCGACGATATCTTCAACAGCTGGTTCGGGCGCCTGGCTTTGGCGTCGGTTGGGGCCGGGCAGGCTCGACTTTCCGTTCCGACGCGCTTCCTGAAGAGTTGGATCGACACGCATTACGTCGGGCAGATTTCGGCGGCGCTCAACGCCGAATTCGGCCCGGTGGTGCAAATTCTCATCTCCGTCCGCGGTTCCACTTCCGTCGAGCCGGCGAAGAATTCGCCGGCCCAATGCGCCGCCTCCGACAAGACGGCGTTCAAGTCTCCGGAACCGGGCGGCGCCCGGGGTCCAGCCGAACGGCGCCCAGCCGGCCGCACGTCTGCGGCTCCCACGTTCGGCGATGCTTTGACCGGCTCTCCCCTCGATCGGCGGTTGACCTTCGCGACTTTCCAGGTTGGGCGGTCGAACGAAGTCGCCTTTCACGCCGCAAAGCGCGTGGCTGACCACAACAGGGGCGGAACGCCTGCCTTTTGTCCGCTTTACGTCCATTCGGCGGTCGGACTGGGCAAGACCCACCTCCTCCAGGCCGTCGCACATACCGCCGCGAGCCAAGGACGGTCGGTCATCTATCTGACCGCCGAGCGGTTCATGTACGGTTTCGTCGCCGCCCTCCAATCCCAGACCTCGATCGCCTTCAAGGAGCGGCTGAGAGCGATCGACCTCCTTATTTTCGACGATGCCCAGTTCCTGCAGGGAAAGGCGATCCAGGCCGAGTTCGGTCATGCGCTGAATGCCCTGCTCGACGCCGGGCGTGAGGTGATCGTGGCCGCGGACCGCCCTCCGAACGATCTTGAATCGCTCGACGAGCGTGTCCGCTCCCGGCTCGGCGTCGGTCTTTGTGTCGAGATTGGCGCGCTCGACGAGCCGTTGCGGCTCAAGATCCTGGAGGCGCGGGTCGCCGCAGCGCGATTGGCCGAATGCCACTTCGAGGTTTCGCCGACCGTGCTCGCCTTTGTCGCGCGCTCGATCCGGTCGAACGGCCGCGACCTCGAAGGCGCCGTCAACCGGCTCAGGGCGCACTGCACGCCGGCCGGCCCGCCGCTGACCGTGGAGACGGCGGAAGCAGCCGTCCGCGACCTTATCCGCACCCATGAGCCCAAACGGGTGAAGATTGAGGACATCCAGAAGCTGGTCGCGAGCCACTACAGCGTCTCGCGCGCCGACATTCTCTCCTCCCGCCGCACCGCCGCCGTGGTCAAGCCGCGCCAGGTGGCGATGTTTCTCGCCAAGATACTGACTCCGCGCTCGCTGCCGGAAATCGGGCGCCGCTTCGGGGGCCGCGACCATACGACCGTGCTGCACGCGGTGCGCAAGATCGAGGCGCTGTTGCAGAACGATCCGACTTTGCGCGACACGCTTGAGTTCCTGAAACGGATGCTGCAAGAGTGAGAAGACGTTGCGCGGCGCTGCGGCGAAGAAGCTCATGGGCGGGCCGTTTCCGTAGTGCGGGAAAAGGCGGGAGCGCCGGAAGCCCGTGCGCGGCGGGCCCGGTTGGATATGGTTGTCTTTAAGATCGTCGCCGCCGACGAATGGCGCGAGGCCGAAGCGGCCGGCGTCTTTGCCGGCGCGGCGGTCGATCGCGCCGACGGCTTCATCCATTTTTCGACCGCCGAGCAGGCGCCGGAGACGGCGGCCAAATGGTTCGCCGGCCGGGACGATTTGATCCTTGCCGCGGTCGACGCCGAAGCCCTGGGCGCGGACCTGCGTTGGGAGCCGTCGCGGGGCGGGGCGCTGTTTCCCCACCTCTATGCCGCCCTTGAGATGAGCGCGGTGGTCTGGTCGCGTCCGCTCACGCTCGGACCGGACGGACGCCATGCTTTCGGGAATCTCGAGGCGTGAGGCTCGCCGACGTCGCGGCTCCCGTTCTCAACCGTCTCCCGGCGGAGACGGCGCATCGCGCGGCGATCTGCGCGCTGAAGATCGTCCCGCCGCCGAAACCGATGGCCGCCGATCCGCGGCTTGCGGTCGAGATCCTGGGAATGCGGTTTCCCAATCCGCTCGGCCTTGCCGCCGGGTTCGACAAGAACGCCGAGGTTCCGAGCCCGATGCTCAAGCTCGGCTTCGGCTTTGTCGAGGTCGGGACGCTCACGCCGCGGCCGCAGGACGGCAACGCCCGGCCGCGCCTGTTCCGCCTTCACGAGGACGCGGCGGTCATCAACCGCTTCGGCTTCAACAACGACGGCTTCGAGCGGGCGAAAGCGCGCCTCAGGCGGCGGCCGCCCGGCGAGGGGGTGATCGGGGTCAACATCGGCGCCAACCGGGACTCGGTCGACCGGGTCGCGGACTACGTGCTCGGCGTCAGGACCTTCGCCGCGCTCGCCGACTATCTGACCATCAACATCTCGTCGCCGAACACGCCCGGCTTGCGCGACCTGCAGCGGCGCGAAGCGCTTGACGACCTCATCACGCGAGTGGTCGCCGCGCGCGACGAGACCGAGCCTCACCGGCCGCTCCTGATCAAGATCGCGCCCGATCTCGACGCCCGCGGGCTCGAAGACATCGTCGCCGCCGCGCTCGCCCATCGCATCGATGGGCTGATCGTTTCCAACACCACCGTCGCCCGGCCCGCGTCGCTGAGCTCGAGGAACCGGGCTGAGCCGGCGGCCTCTCCGGCCGGCCGCTGTTCGAGCCGTCGACGAGGCTGCTCGCCCGCGCCTATCTCCTGACCGGCGGGGCGATGCCGCTGATCGGCTGCGGCGGGATCGAGGACGCGGCGAGCGCGCTCGCCAAGATCGAAGCCGGCGCGAATCTGGTGCAGCTCTATACCGGCCTCGCGCTGAAAGGCGCCCGGGTCGTGGAGGAGATCCTCGATGGCCTCGGGCGCGCGGTCGAGGAGCGCGGCGTCAAGCGGATCGGCGAACTGGTCGGCGGCCGGGCGAACGCCTGGGCGGAGCGCGGGCCGGGGGCGGTCGAGGGCGAGCGGCCGGGGCCGAATACGCTATAAACGCTGTGTTATCTTTCCAGGTCGGCCAAATCTAACCAAGCTGAGCCATGGCGGCCTTGCCTCCAGCCAAGGCCGCCCAAGGAAAAGGCTTGGATTTCCTTGCATCGCCTTGTCCGAATCGAGCTTTTTCAACGGGTTATGGCGACTCCCTGGCGGAAGGCTTCGTCCGGAGCCTGGAGTCAGACAAAGCCTGCGGCGGCCATGCGCATCCGGGGCGTTTTTTCTGGCGATTGCTCATCGGAAGGGAGAGTATCATGGATTTTGTTTTTCCGAAACATGCGAATGATTCTTCGCTGATATCGCGAATGGTAATAGTGTTGTTTGTTCAATGAGATGAGCGAAGTTTGCTAAAGTCATTTGTTCGGATCGGGAATAACGAATAACGGTGACACTTTCGAATATCGGACATCGGTGTCAGATAGGGGATATCGGTGACACTTTACTCATTCCCCAATTGTCCTGGAGCCGATTCCGGCAATGCGGTACGCGCTACAGAGACCGAAAGGCGAAGGAGCCATGAATTGGGACAATCGGATCTATTCGTTGATTGAGTAAAGTGTCACCGATATCCCGATATCCCGATATCCACCCGATATCCACCGATATCCGGATATCCTTCCGTGACGGAGCGGGCTCGACCGGCAGTCGGCCAGGGAGGCTGGCGCGGGCCAAGGGGCTCTCGCCCCTGATCAGGCGCCCGAGGGGACAGACGGAATTGGCCGGCGGGGGATAGGCCGCCGTCCGGTTCCATGGCAAAGAAGCGCCGGACCGGGCAGGGATACGCTCTCTCGGGGCGGACCCAGGACGAAAGTGAGGAGCATGCAATGAACGGCGCCCAACTCCTCGTCTCCGCGCTCGAGAACGAGGGCGTCGAGCAGATCTTCGGCATTCCGGGCGAGGAGAATCTCGACGTCGTCGAAGCCTTGCGCCGCTCGAAGATCAGGCTGGTGCTGACCCGCCACGAGCAGGCGGCGGCGTTCATGGCGGCGACGCACGGGCGCCTGACCGGCAGGGCCGGGGTCTGTCTCGCCACGCTCGGGCCCGGCGCGCTCAATCTGACCACCGGCGCGGCTTATGCGCTCCTCGGCGCGATGCCGATGGTGATGATCACCGGCCAGAAGGGGATCCTCAGCCGCAAGCAGGCGCGCTTTCAGGTCGTGGACATCGTCTCGACCATGACGCCGCTGACCAAGATGGCCCGCCAGATCGTCTCTCCGGCGACCATTCCCGCGCTGGTGCGCGAAGCGTTCCGGGTCGCGCAGCAGGAGCGGCCCGGGCCCGGTCCATCTCGAACTTCCCGAGGACATCGCCCACGAGCCGGGGCCGGACATGGTCCCGGTCCCGCCTCATCCGATCGACCCGCCGATCGCGCCGGGCGCGGCGCTCGACCGCGCGGCGCAATTGATCCTCGCCGCCGAGCGGCCGCTCGTCATGCTCGGCGCCGCCGCGAGCCGGCCCCGCCTCGCCGATGCGCTGTCGGCGTTCGTGCAACGGGTGCGGATCCCGTTCTTCAATACGCAAATGGGCAAGGGCGCGGTCACCGGCGGGTCCGCGCTCTACATGGGGACCGCGGCGCTGTCCGAGCGCGACTATGTCCATCGGGCGATCGACCGGGCCGATCTCATCATCTCGATCGGCCATGACACGGTGGAGAAGCCGCCGTTCTTCATGGGTCCGAACGGACCGACGGTGCTGCATATCGGCTACCTGCCGGCGACCGTCGAGGAAGTGTTCTTTCCCCAGGCGGAGCTTGTCGGCGACGTCGGCCCCAGCCTCTCCCTCCTCGCCGACCGGCTCGAAGGCAAGCTGCCCCGGGCGCAGGCTCTGATCGGCCTGCGCGACGACATCCTCGCCCATATCGCCGACCGGGCCGAGGAAAGCCGCTGGCCGCCGACGCCGCAGCGCATCGTCCACGACGTGCGCGAGGCGGTCCCGGAAAATGGGATCGTCTGCCTCGACAACGGCATGTACAAGATCTGGTTCGCCCGCAACTACCGCACCCACGTCGCCAACACCCTTCTGCTCGACAACGCGCTCGCCACCATGGGCGCGGGCCTCCCCTCGGCGATCATGGCGGCATGCCTCAATCCGGACCGCCGCGTGCTCGCCGTCTGCGGCGACGGCGGCTTCATGATGAACTCGCAGGAGATCGAGACGGCGGTGCGGCTCAAGCTCAATCTCGTCGTTTTGGTGCTCGAGGATCACGCCTATGGCATGATCCGCTGGAAGCAGGCGACCGACGGCTTCCCGGATTTCGGCCTGACTTTCGGCGATCCCGATTTCGTCGCCTATGCGAAGGCCTATGGCGCGAAGGGGAGCCGGGTCGAAACCGCTGACGGGGTCGCGCCCGCGCTCAAATCCGCCTTCGCCGCCGGCGGCGTCCATCTCGTCGTGACCCCGGTCGACTATTCGGAGAACAAGCGCGTCCTGGTCGACGAGCTGCGCGCCAACGCGTTGACATGAGCCGCGGGCGCTGTGTAGGCGGCTTGTTCGCGGGATGAATTTCCAAAACGCCATACGACGGCAAGGCGATTTATTGGCTACTGGCATTTCCATCCGCCCGACGGCGCGGCCGGAAGCACGGACTTGGCTTTACCTCGGCCTGATTCTCGTTCTTTAGCTTGGCCTGACGCTTCTCGATCCCACGCCCCGCTATCTCATGGGGGATTCGGCGTCCTATCTCTGGTCCGTATTTCACGATGGACCCTATGACCGCTCGTGGACCTACCCGGCGTGGTTCCTGAGCCCGATCCTGTCCCTGCATTCGGCGAAAATGGTCACCTACCTCCAATGCGCGCTGGCCGTCATTCCCGCGTGGGTCGCTTTCGGACTGGTGTCGGGCCGAGACGGGCGCCGTCGCGACATCATCGCTCTTGTCGTGGCGTGCCTTTGCCTCATCGAGCCGTTGGCGCTGATTTATCAGCGCTTCTTTCTTGCCGACAGCCTGGGCCTCGTCATGGTCTCGGCCGCCGTTTTCTTCTGCGTTCGCGTCATCGAGACGAGCACGCGAGCGCCGGTCTACGCGGCGCTCGCGGCTCCGTGCATGGTCTTGGCCGCCTCGCTGCGCAGCTCGCAGGTTCCGAGCTTGGCGCTGCTATGCGGGCTCACGCTGCTCGTCTTGCTTTTCTTTCGTCGCGACTATCGCGCCGGCGCCGCCATGGCGGCGTCGCTTGTCCTGTTCCAGCTCGCTTTTTCCCATTATGCGCTCGAGTACCAGGGGGTTCGCGGCTACAACGCCGCGTCGGGACAATTCCTGCTCGCCGCAGTGCTGCCGATTGTCTCGCGCGCCGACGTCGAGCCCTATATCGACCCGGCGCGGACGCCGGCGATTCTGGATGACACAGCAAGAGACCGAAGGTCGCGACCGATTGAGATGTTCAAACCTGGACTGACGACCGACCAAATTCAACACGCGACCGAAAACGGGAGAAGCGCCGCGGAAAACGTGAAGCGGGAGAGCCGCCTTGCGGGCCACATCGCGATCCACGCGGTTCTTCGAGATCCGGTTGGCTTTATCGGCCTGGCCTGGTCGAGCTATCTCGACTATTTCGATGAGCCGTTGACCCATGGCCGCGTCCTGGAGGAGGCGGGAAATCGGGAATTTGTCCCGGGCGTGATCCCGCTTCTTGCCGAGAACCGTATTGACGATGTCGTAGATACGGCCTCCGTTCAGTCTCCGATCCGAAGTTATTTCGAAGCGGCGTGGCGGTACTATGGTTTGATCCCGGCAATTTCGGCGATATTGCTGGCCGCCTGTCTGTTCCTCGACAGAAGGCCGTCGACGCTGACGCTCGCAGCGTTCGGGCTCGCCAGCGCCGCATTCCAGCTCGCGCTTTCCACCGAGCCGGTTCCGCGCTACCTGATCGTGGCCGCCTGGGTAAATATTGTAGTGGCGGGCAGGATCATATGCGTACTTGCGACCCGGCTTCCGCCATCCGACCTCGGCCGGCCCGTTCGTGACGCGACACGCGGGTCCGCTGAACAGCGCGCCGATGCTTTGACATAAGCCGCGAGTCGAACCGAATTTTCACCAGAGCCACAGGCGGCGCTGCGCGCGTGAACAGGGGTTCCCTCAAGTCGCTCGATCGACCGTTCGTGTGGGGACTCCTGTTCCTCATCGCATTCGCAATTCGCGCGTCCTTGCTGACGACCGACGCCACGTTTGATTTTGCGAACTATCATTTTTACAACGGCTTCGCCGTCTTTCACGACCGCAGGGCGCTCGACATATTTCCGGCGCAGCAGCAGACGACGTTCTTTTACGGTCCCGACATCGTCTATTATTCCATCTTCAGCTTATTGAACGATCGGCCGGTTCTCATAAATCTTCTGCTGTCGATACCGTACTCGCTCGCAGCGCTGGCGATTTTCTACACCGCCCGCATGTTCGCGGCGCCCGGCTATCGGTGGCCCCTCGCGGTAAGTCTGGGGGCGACCGTCCTGGGCTTCACCGGCGTCGCGACCTTGGCGACCCTTGCGACGACACAATCGGATGTGCTTCCGGGTCTCGCGGCTCTGATCGCGCTCGCGCTATGGCTTCATCTCGAGCGCGCCCAGCGCAATACGGTCTGGACCGCGCTTGCCCTTGGCGGCCTCGCCGGCGTTTCGGTCGGCCTCAAGCTCACTCAGGCGCCGCTCTTCATCGGCATGCTCGCGGCGATCGCCATCCGATTGGCGATCGGCAAGAGATCGGCGCTGATAGAGGCGATCGCGTTCGGCGCCGGGGGCCTCGTCGTTTTCGCCGCCCTCGACGGCGCCTGGCTGTGGGGCAATTTCAGGGCGTACGGGAACCCGATCTTCCCGATCATGAACAAAGTCTTCAAATCGGATCTCGTTGACTTGGGGAGATGGACCGATGACCGGTTCTTGCCGAAGACGGCCGCCGCGGCGCTCCTCTATCCGGCGCGCTGGGCCCTCCATCCCTCGATCGATGTCAGCGAATTGCCGATGCGCGACCCGCAAATCCTATTCGGCTGCGTGAGCGCACTCATCATCATTCTCGCTTTCGTCTGGCGGTCGCTGCGCAGGGGGAGGGCGGCGCCGATCGGGAGCTTCGAATCCCTCTCGTTTTCGCTGGCGATCGTGTTCCTCGCGTCCTACGCGCTATGGGAGAAAGTCTGGTCGATCTATCGTTATCTCCCCATTCAGGAGGCCATGAGCGGAGTTCTGGTTCTGGCGGCTCTGCCGATCCTGCCTGGGGCGCGCGGCCGGCCCTGGATGCTGTCGACCCTGTTCGCGCTGGTCTTCGTCGGCGCGTTGCGAACGACGCTCCTTCCGGACTGGCCCCGCGTCCCGCCCGGCTCTCAGGCGCTCTCCGTTCAACTGCCGCCCCTCGAGCAGAACGCGATGGTGCTCTTTCTCGATCCCCAGCCCTACGGCTTCCTCGTGCCTTCGATGCCGAGTTCCGTGCGCGCGATCGGCGTCAATAACAATCTCGTCCATCCCGGCAGCCAAGGCAGGCTGTGGGGCGTCATCGCGGCGGCCGTCAGGGATCATCAGGGTCCATTGTGGGGCGTCGACGATCCCCACGATTCCCCGGGCGCGGCCGACGCCGCGCTGGCCAGCCTCAGGCTCGCGCGTGGCGAATGCGATGCGCTGATGACCAACATAGAGCCAGTCAGGATTTGCAAACTGCGGCGCGAGTAGCGGGGCGGCCCTCTTGACGCCGCAACCGTTCGGCAAGGTCAACGCGTCGCGCCGCCGGCTTTCGTCCAGGCCGCGATGCCGCCCTCGATGTGGCGGGCGGAGGCGAGGCCCTGGTCCTGGGCGGCCTGCACCGCCATCGCCGAGCGTTCGCCGAAGGCGCAGTAGAAGACGATCGCCTTGCCCGATCGCGCCAGCTCATGGATGAGGCCGCCCTCGCCGATGTTGTCCATGAGCTCGGCGTAAGGCGCATGCAGCGATCCCGGAATGGCGCCGGTCCGGTCGCGTTCCGATTTCTCGCGCAGATCGATCAGCGCGATGTCCGGTCGCCCGACGAGCGCCTTCGCCTCGGCGGCCGAAAAGGCCCAGCCCTTGCGCGCCACATCCTGCTGATGCAGCCCCTGATGGATGTTGGCGGGCACGGCGACGTCCATCATCTTCGGGTTCGGCAGGTTGAGGCTCGCCATCAGAGCCGCGTATTCGTCGACGTCGCGAACCTTGAGCCGCGGATTGAAGCGCTTCTCCTCGCCGATGGTGCTGACGGTGTCGCCCTTGTAGTCGTGGGCGGGAAAGACCAGCGTCTCCTCGGGGAGCCGCAGCAGCCGCTGCAGACTCTCGTACTGGGCGCGCGGAATCGCCGTTCTGGAAGTCGGTGCGGCCGGTGCCGCGGATGAGCAGCGTGTCGCCGGTGAAGACGCGGTCGCCGAAATGGAAGCTGTAGGAATCGTCGGTGTGGCCGGGCGTGTAGAGCACGTCGAGGCTCAAGCCCTCGACGGTGAGCTTGTCGCCGTCGGCGATCCGCATCGACACCACGTCGACATTGCTCTCTTCGCCCATCACCGTCACGCAGTGCGTGCGGTCGCGCAGCGCGCCGAGGCCGGTGATGTGGTCGGCGTGGAGATGGGTGTCGACCGCCTTCACCAGCCTGAGATCGAGCTCCTCCATCAGCTTCAGATAGCGGTCGACCTTCTCGAGCACGGGATCGATGATCAGCGCTTCGCCGCCGCGGCGGCTCGCGAGCACGTAGCTATAAGTGCTCGAGATGCTGTCGAACAATTGCCGGAAGATCATCGGCGCCTCTCCGTGCGCGAGCCATGCACCGGCGATCTTACATCAATTCGCGGGTGGTTTCGAGGGCGCGGCGATCAGATGAGCCTGGCTCAGGACTGCGAACGCGCCATTGACAAGGGTCGGTCCCAGACGGTCCTCGCCGTTCGGCGCCTGGCTATTGGCGACGGCCGTGATGAGGAGGTCGTATTGCGGCCAATAGGCGAAGATCGCCCTGAAGCCGAGCGTCTCTCCCTCATAGAACCAGAAGGCGCCGCCTAGGTCCTTCACATCGAATCGGCCCAGAGCAAGGCCGAAGGCCCTCGGGTCTTCGGGGGTCGCCGCGCTCAGGGGCAAGCCGGACTTCTGCGACACGAGCTGCGTCATCTCGCCGAGCTGCGTCTCGGGAATGACCCGCTTCTCGAACAGGGCGCGAATCCATAGGGCGAGATCGTGGGGCGTCGAGACCATCGCTCCCGCGGCGCCCGCCCACGACATGTTTTGCGTCCGCACGTCTTTGCCGATCAGCGGCGCGAGCGTCGAAACGCTGCATGGCTTTGGCTGATAGTCGAGGCAATCCTGCAACATGTAGAGGGCGCGAGGCACGCGCGCTATCTGGGATCCCAGCGCCGCAGGCCCCGGATGCGGGCCGTCGGGATAGAACGTGTCCTTGAGCCCGAGCGGCTCGAGGATCATCGTCGTCAGCGCCTGTTCATACGAGAGGCCAGAGGCGGCCTCGATGATGAGGCCCGCAAGGATGTAGTTGGTGTTGGAGTAGAACCATCCGGCGGCCGGCGGAAAACTGTGGCCATTGCCCGGATCGACGAAGCCGATCAGATCCTTGTCGCTGAACTGGTGATGAATGTCGGCGACCTCGATCTCCCCGATCTCGACCGTCTCCGAATAGTTTGGGATCGGGCTCGTCATGTTGAGGAGCGAGCGGATGGTCACATCCCGCCACGCCGGCATACTGCGGCAGCCACCGGCCGATCGTGTCGTCGAGCCTGAGCTTTCCGGCCGCTTCCAGTTTGAGGATCAGCGCCGCGGTAAACGCCTTGGTGTTGCTGCCGATCTGAAACAGCGTGTCCGGGCCGATCGGCTTCTTGTCGCTGAGGCCGTCGTCGCCGGCGAAGACCGCGACGATCGGATGACCCGCGCCGCGGTCCACCTGCAGTGCGGCGCCGGAGAGGCCTTCGATTGAGGCGCGATCCCTGACATAGCCTTCGACGAGCTGCTGCAGTTGCGGGGTGAGCGCCGCCTCGTCGGCCAGGGCGGGCGAAGAGCCAAACTGGACAGCGCCGGAAAGCGCCAGAGCGAAGAACAACCCGACTCGCATCGCTCACTCCCCGTTTCTATCGGCAGACACCGCTCACGACGTCTTACGCCCGCGGCGCTCCCCGGTCGACCGCCCAACAACGCGGGCAAGCGCGTCGCCTCAACGCGATTCACTTGGGCGCAGGCTCCAACCGACTTGCCCAGACAGGGCGCTGCAAAGGATTGCCTTCGTCGCCGACGGTGATCTTGCCGAAATGCATGTAGTCGGGCGGATTGAGCAGGCCTCCCCAAATCCAACCGCGCCGCATGAAGATCTTGACGGCTTCGGAGTCGGCGTTGAGAAGCCCGGCGCCGAACGGTTGCGCTCCCCATCTGAGCCGGCCGGCCACCAGCCTCTTCGGATCGTGGTACGGATTGGTCATCGGGTTGATGTCGACCGATATGCCGTAGGCGTGCGAGCTGAAAACCTTGGGATCGTCCTGGGCCGGACGACAATAGAAGCCGACCGTGTCGTTGCTTGCCGCGTATTCCCCGACCGGGAAATCCTCATATGGCTGCATGCGTTCAATCTTGAATCCGGCGGCGAACAGCTCGCTGAAAATCTCAACGATCTCATTCGCCAGCCTGCGGTGCGCGACAAGCACGCCGTCATGCGCCGCGTCGTCAAAGCCAATGTAGTCGAGGCGGATGGATACGAGATCATCGAGCGGCGCCGGGCAACCCTCATGCCAGGATCGGCCGATCATCTTCTCTCTTTGAACAGGCGTGAGCGCGTCGATACTGGCTTCGAATGTCCCGGACTGCCCGGCCTGCGCCACGCCCAGCGCGGACAGGTAAATCCCCACAAGCAGCGGCGCTCGCACGTTCACGGTCTCCCGGCCCCGCGGATTGAAGCGGGGCCCCTTCAAGCGCGTTGCAAAGAACGATCAGACCGGCTGCTTGACGATCCGGATATAGGGCTTCGGCGACTTCCATCCGGCCGGGAACAGTTTCTTGGCGTCGTCGTCGTTGACCGAGCCCGCGATGATGACGTCGTCGCCGTGCTTCCAGTTCACGGGGGTCGCGACCTTGTGCTTGGCGGTGAGCTGCATCGAATCGATCACCCGCAGAATCTCGTCGAAGTTGCGCCCCGTGCTCATCGGGTAGGTCAGAGTGAGCTTGACCTTCTTGTCGGGGCCGACGACGAACACTGAGCGCACCGTCTGGTTGGTCGCCGCCGTGCGGCCCTCCGAGGTGCCCGGCTCCTCGGCCGGCAGCATGTTGTAAAGCTTGGCGACCTTGAGGTCGTGGTCGGCGATGATCGGGTAGTTGACCTTCGCCCCTTGCGTCTCCTCGATGTCGGCGAGCCAGCGGCCATGGCTGTCGACCGGGTCGACGCTGAGCCCGATCAGCTTGGCGTTGCGTTTGGTGAACTCGGGCTCGATCTTGGCCATGTAGCCGAGCTCGGTGGTGCAGACGGGAGTGAAATCCTTGGGATGGGAAAACAGGATCGCCCACTTGTCGCCGATCCACTGATGGAAATCGATCGGTCCATGCGTGGTGTCAGCCGTGAAGTTGGGGGCGGTGTCGTTGATGCGAAGAGACATGGATTTCTCCCTTGGCGCGCTTAGTCCACTAAAGTGATATAATTAGCGGTTTACCACAACCCCCGGGCCATTCCCAGCCCCGTCGCCGGCCGCCGCGCGGGGACTGTTACGTTGTCCGAAGCACAGCCGCAAGCTGCGGATGTGGGCGTTGGCCTGATAGCCGCCCACGGCTATGATTGGCCATGACCGAAGCCGAGATCGCCAAGCTTGCGTCGTGGCTCGCAAAGGCGGGACTTGAAGGACGGACGGAAACCGCCCTGGTCGAGGGCTTCTGCAATCGGGCGGTCGCCGGCGGCCTCCCGCTCGCGCGCGCAATGGTCCTGATCGATACGCTCCACCCCATCCACGAGGGGCGCGCCTTTCGCTGGGAGAAGGAAAAACCGGAGGCGACACTCACCGAGTACGGGCGAACCGCTGAGGGGGAGGCGGCGGAACGCTGGCGGACGAGCCCTCTTTACCGGCTCCTGACGAGCGGCGAATCGCTGCTGCGCTTGCGTGTGACCGCAGAGACCGAAGCGGAATTTCCTTCCTTCGCTGAGTTTCGCGAAGCGAAGTGCACAGACTATGTCGCGATCATCAACCGCTTCGCCGAGGACGGCGCGATCGGCGAAATGGATTGCGTGTATTCCTTTTGGATGACGGATCGAGCCGACGGTTTCACCGACGACGAGATCGGCGCGCTCAAGCGGCTCACGCCTTTTCTTGGGCTCGCCATCAAATCCGCCTCTCTAGGCCGCATCGCGTCGACCCTTGTCGAAACCTATCTCGGGAGGGATGCCGGCCGCCGGGTGTTGAGGGGTCGCATCGAGCGCGGCGTGGCTGACCGGATCAAGACCGTGCTCTGGTTCAGCGATCTGCGTAATTATACGCGCATCTCCGAAACGTCGCCGCCGGAGGAGATCATCCCGCTCCTCAATGATTACGCCGACGCCGTCGTCTCTTCGATCCACGAACATGAGGGCGACGTCCTCAAGCTGATCGGCGACGGCGTGCTCGCCATATTCCCGGCCGAGGAACGGGCCAAAGCCTGCGCCGCCGCGCTCGACGCCGCGGGAGCGGCGCACGAGGCCGTGGCCGCGCTCAACGTGCGGCGGCTCGAAATGGGCCTGCCGGCAACCGAAATGTACCTTGGGCTCCATCTCGGCGAGGTCTTCTACGGCAACATCGGCAGCAAGGAACGGCTCGATTTCACCGTCGTCGGGCCGGCGGTCAACGAAGTGAGCCGGATCGCGGCCATGTGCCGGTCCGTCGACCAGCCGGTCCTTATCTCGTCGGCGTTCGCGGCCTCCGCCGCCGGCAACGGCCGGGCCTTCGCTTCCGTCGGACGGTTCGCGTTGCGTGGGGTCGGCAGGCCCCAGGAATTGTTTACGCTCGACTTGAGCGCCGCCGCGGCCGGTTGAGATCGATCGCATCTGAGGCGACCGCAAAACAGATGCCGTGACGGCAACAAACGGCAAGGGAGACGCGTTCCTCCGCACAATCCCGGAGGTCGCACATGTCAACAGGTGAACGCTTTCCCTTCTCACGCCGGCAGATCGTGAGTTCTGGCGGTATCGGGCTGGCGGCCGCCGCGGCGTCTCCGGCATTCGCGCAGAGTTCGAAGCAGGCGGCCGCTTCGGTCGTCCTGCAGGACCCGACCAGCAAGTATCCAAAGCCGCCATTCCACCGGCAGTCACAGCCCTGGCCGGGGCTCGCGGGCAAAATGGACCCGCGGCCGGACCACGGCGAAACCTCCTATCGAGGGTCCGGGCGGCTCGCCGGGCGGAAGGCGTTGGTGACAGGCGGGGATTCCGGCATGGGGCGCGCCGCGGCCATCGCGTTCGCGCGCGAGGGCGCCGACGTGGCGATCAACCATTTGCCGGAGGAGGAACCCGACGCCCGGGAAGTCATCGACCTCATCAAAGCCGAGGAGCGGCTCGGGCTCTCGAATTCCAGGCGATATCCGCGACGAGGCGTTTTGCAAGCATCTTGTCGACGAGGCGGTGCGCGGTCTCGGCGGCCTCGACATCCTGGTCAGCAATGCGGGGCGCCAACAAGCTCGGGCGTCGATCCTCGATGTCTCGACCGAGGATTTCGACGCGACGATGAAGACCAACATCTATGCGCCGTTCTGGATCATCAAGGCCGCGCTCCCGCATCTGCGGCCCGGCTCGACGATCATCGCGACGGCCTCGGAACAGGCTTATGACCCGTCGCCCGACCTATACGACTATGCGCAGACCAAGGCTGCGACCATGAATTACGTGAAATCGCTGGCCAAGCAGCTCGCTTCGAAGGGCATTCGCGTCAACGCGGTTGCGCCCGGCCCGATCTGGACCCCGTTGCAGGTCAGCGGCGGCGCCAGCATGGAGAAGCTCGAGAAGTTTGGCGGGCAGACTTCGCTCGGCCGGCCCGGACAGCCCGCCGAACTCGGCTCGATCTACGTTCAGCTCGCCCTCGAGGACGCGAGCTACGCGACCGGCCAGGTCTATGGCTCGTCCGGGGGAACCGGACAGCCCTGAGAGCCGCGGCCAGCTTGACGCGCCCGTGAGCCCGGCGGATACGACGGGCCAATGGATTCGCCTTCGCCACCCGTGCTTTCCGTCGAACGGATCGCCAAGTCGTTCGGCGACTTGCGGGCGGTCGACGCCATCAGCTTCCACGTGGCGCCGGGCGAGATCGTCGGGCTGGTGGGTCCGAACGGCGCCGGCAAGACGACGACGATCAACATGATCCTCGGCGTCCTCGAGCCGAGCGCCGGGCGGATTGAGATCGAGGGCGTCGACCTCGCCCAAGATCGCAGCCGGGCGCTCTCGAGCACCAACTTCGCCGCCGTCTATGCGCCGCTGCCCGGCAATCTCACCGTTGAACAGAACCTGCGGGTGTTCGGCATGCTCTACGCGGTGAGCAACCTCTCCGAGCGAATCGAGCGGCTGCTCGCGGCCTATGACCTCCTCCGCTACCGGGGGACCAAGGCGGGGCTCTTGTCGTCGGGCGAGCAGACGCGGCTCAGCCTCGCCAAGGCGATGCTGAACCGCCCTCGGCTCTTGCTGCTCGACGAGCCGACCGCCTCGATCGATCCCTCGAGCGCGCGCGACATTCGCGCCGGGATCGCCAAATTCGTCGACAGCGGACATTGCGGGGTCCTGTGGACGAGCCACAACATGTACGAGGTCCAGGCGGTCTGCGACCGGGTGCTGTTCCTGTCGCACGGCCGGATCGTGCTTGAAGGCGATCCGAAGACGCTGCCCGAGGAACATGGCGCGGCGAGCCTCGACGACCTGTTCGTCAATGTGGCGCAAGAGGCGTTGCAGGCAGGAGGGGCAAGGTGAATCGCTCGCGTGTCGGCGCGATCGTGCTGCGGATGTTCTACCTCTATCGCGGCAGCCCGCAGCGGGTGTTTCCCATCTTCGTCTTCGTCGCCGTCGATATCGTGCTCTGGGGCTTTCTCACCCGCTACCTCAACTCGGTCTCGCGCGCCGATTTCAACTTCGTGCCGGCGCTGCTGGGCGCCGTTCTGCTGTGGGACTTCCTGACCCGGGTGATGCAGCAAATCTCCATGGCGCTGTTCGAGGATGTGTGGACGCGAAACTTCCTCAATTTTTTCGCCACCCCGCTTCGGGTGTCGGAATATCTTGCGGGGCTGCTGGTCGTCGCCGTGAGCACAAGTCTGCTGAGTCTCGTCGCCATGCTGGCGCTGGCGCAAATCGCGTTCGGGCTGTCGTTTTTCGCCTACGGGGTTGCGCTGGCGCCGTTCCTGATGGTGCTGTTTGTGACCGGGATCGCGCTTGGCGTTGCTGCTTCGGCCCTGGTGCTGAGACTGGGGCCGGCCTCCGAGTGGCTGATCTGGCCGATCCCGATGCTGATCTCGCCGTTCGCCGGCGTCTTCTATCCGATCGCGGTCCTGCCTCTCTGGATGCAGGCGGTGGCGATGGTCCTGCCGCCGTCCTACGTGTTCGAGGGCATGCGCGCGGTGGTCGCCGGAAATCCTCCGCCCTGGGACCAACTGGCGATCGGCGGCGGGCTGGCCCTCGTCTACCTGGTCCTCGCGTGCCTCTTCTTCTTCGCCGTCTATCGCTCGGTGATCCGCACCGGTCTCATCGCGCGCTACAGCGCCGAGACGGTGAGCTGAAATCCGGCGGCAGGGGATCCCATAATTTTCCCGTGGCGTTGACCTGCTGCAATTTTCGGCCGCGCAGGTTCAGCTATTGATGTCCGAAATGTCTGCGGAAAGTCTGAATTGGCCGATGTCAATTGAGCGTGCCGTGCGCTGGACGCTCGTAGCGATCGCGGTTGCCGGCTTGGCCGCCGGCGGCGTTGCGAGTTTTGTGAACTGGCCCCAACTGGCGAAGCTGTGCTGGACCGTTGCGACAGTCCCGGTCATCGCCGGACTCGCCGTCTCGATCGTTCGAGACCTTGCCGCCGGGCGGGTCGGGGTCGACGCCATTGCGCTCATTTCCATGAGCGCAGCCATCGCACTCGACCAGCCTCTCGCCGGGGCCGTCGTCGCGCTCATGTATTCCGGCGGCAATGTGCTTGAGGAAATCGCAGTCGCGAGGGCCGAGGGCAGTTTGCGCGCGCTCGTCGATCGAGCCCCCCGCCTCGCCCACCGCCGTGTTGCGGAAAGGGTGGAGGACACGCCCGTCGAGCGTGTCGAGGTGGGCGATCAACTCATCGTCAAGGCTGGCGAGGTCATTCCGGTCGACGGCAATGTGATGTCTTCATCGGCGACCATCGATGAATCGGCGCTGACCGGCGAGCCCATTCCCGTCGCCAAGGCCAAGGGAGGGCGGGTTTTCAGCGGCACGCTCAATGCGGGAGCAACCTTCGAGATCAACGCCTCCGCACTCGCCGGGGACAGCGCTTACGCCGGCATCGTGAAGCTGGTCACGGCTGCGCAAACCGCCAAGGCGCCGTTCACGCGGCTCGCGGACCGCTACGCCCTCTTTTTCCTTCCGTTCACCTGCGCGGTCGCCTTCGCCGCATGGCTGATATCGGGAGATATCATCCGCAGCCTCGCGGTGTTTGTCGCAGCTACCCCTTGCCCTCTTATCCTGGCCGCGCCGGTGGCTTTCATTGCGGGCGTCGCGAGTTCGGCGCGGCGCGGCATCCTTGTCAAGGGAGGTGGTCCCTTGGAGGCGCTGGCCCGCGCGCATACGGTTTTGTTTGACAAGACGGGAACATTGACCGTCGGCGGCGCCCGTCTTCTTTCGATCGAGCCGGCGCCGGGAGAGGATCCCGACGAGGTGCTGCAACTCGGCGCCTCGCTCGAACAGGCTTCGCATCATGTTTTGGCCTCGGCGGTCGTTCAGGCGGCGATGGAACGCGGCTTGGACCTGAAGATGCCGAACGGCGTGAAAGAGGATATGGGCGCCGGATTGCGGGGCGTGGTTGGCGATCGGCGGGTCGGCGCGGGCTCTCTCGACATGATCTTCGCCGGGCGCCAGATCCCCGAATGGGCGCGCCGCGCCGCCAGACGGGCAGAGTGGCGCTCGGCGCTAACAGTCTTTGTCACCATTGACGGGCGTCCCGCCGGCGCGCTGCTGCTCGCCGACGAGATGCGCGCCGATACGCCGCGCGCGATCCGCTCGCTTCGGGATGCAGGCGTCAGGCGCATCATGATGGTGACGGGCGATCGCGCCGCCGCCGCGCAAGCCATTGGGGCCGCGCTGGACCTCGACTCGGTGCTTAGCGATTGTGTCCCTGCAGACAAGGTCGAAGCGGTCCGGGTTGAGAAGCAATTGCATTCGACGATCATGGTTGGCGACGGCATCAACGATGCTCCTGCCCTCGCCTCGGCCGACGTTGGCGTCGCGATGGGCGCGCGCGGTGCCAGCGCTTCGTCGGAGGCGGCGGATGTGGTGATCCTAACCGACCGGGTCGATCGTGTGGGAGAAGCCATCTTAATCGCAAAGCGCGCTCGCCTGATCGCGGTCCAGAGCATTGTGGCTGGAATGGGTCTTTCGACCTTGGCGATGCTCGCGGCGACGCTCGGATGGCTGACCCCTGTTCCAGCAGCAATCGTGCAGGAGATCATCGATGTCGCCGTCATTCTCAATGCGTTGCGCGCATTGAGTCCTTCCCATGCCGCCTCTCGACGAGTGCTGGGCCATGCCGCGGAGGAGAAACTCCAACTCGCCCACGTCGAACTTATCCACGGTTTGGATCGGCTGAGGTCGATCGCTGATGCGCTCGATGACGCAACGGGGGAGACGGCCGCTGCGCTGGTCTCCGAAGCCAATTCGATTGTTCAAGAACAAATTGTCAAACACGAGCGCGACGACGAGGCCAAAGTCTATCCCGGGCTGTCCAAGATCCTCCTCGACAGCCGCGGTCTATCGGCGATGAGCCGGGCGCACCGGGAAATTCAGCATGTCGCCCGCCTGCTCGGCCGCGCCGCCGCGGATCTGTCGACGCTGACGATTGATCGTTACCTCATCCACGACGCACAGCGGCTCATCATTACAATTGAGACTCTGGTGCGCATTCATTCCGCGCAAGAGGACGACCTCTACAGCGCGGTCGCGGCGCGTTGACCAACGTCGAAGGGTTCTGGCCTGCCGCCTTGCGTTGGCCATTCTCCGATGCGCCTTGCTTAGACCGCCCTGCCGACCAGCGCGCCGATCCCCGCCGTCACCGCCATGGCCAGCGCGCCCCAGAAGCCGACCCTGAGCGCCGGCCTGACGATTGGCGCGCCGCCAGCCCTCGCGCCGATCGCGCCGAGCGTGACGAGAAAGACCATCGCAGCTGCGGGGACCACGATGACGACCGCGCCGTGCGGTGCGAGGAAAGCCGCAAGCGTCGGCAACGCGGCGCCGACCGAAAATGAAACCGCCGACGCCCAGGCGGCCTGGATTGGGTTTGGCTTTGCGGACTCGTTGAGGCCAAGCTCGTCGCGGGCATGGGCGTCGAGCGCGTCCTTGGCCATGAGCTGCTTGGCGACTTTCCTCGCGAGCTTCGGCTGCACGCCCCGCTCCTCGTAAATGTGGGCGAGCTCCGCCTTCTCCTCGCTCGGCTGCTCGGCGAGCGCACGCTGTTCGCGCATGAGGTCAGCGGCTTCCGAGTCCGCCTGCGAGCTGACCGAGACATATTCGCCCGCCGCCATCGACATTGCGCCCGCCGCCCAGCCGGCGATCGCGGCGGTCAGGATCTCGCCGCGCGACCCCGCCGCCGCGGCGACGCCGACGATGAGGCTCGCGGTCGAGATGATGCCGTCATTGGCGCCGAGCACCGCGGCCCGAAGCCAGCCCGCGCGGTTGACGTAGTGAGACTCGGCTCCCGGCATCGCGCCGCCCTATCACCAGCTTTTCGTACGATCGACTATCATGGGCGCGCGACGAGAGGAGAGGCGCCGCCTCACCAGAGCCGCCGCACGCCGTAGGCATCGAAGACGCGCTCAATCGAGATGAGGACGAGGTCGTCGAGCATCGCCTGCGCAATCAGCATGCGGTCGAATGGATCGCGGTGCGGCCCGGGCAGCGCTCCTGCTGCTTGCGCATGCGCAATCGTGATCGGCATGCCTACGAAACCTTGGCTTGCAATTGCGGCGGCAAGATCGCTGGCAATCGAGCTGACGCCCGGAAGCCTGCCGGAGCGATATTTTGTCGAGATTTCCCAAATCGAAGCAGCGCTGACAAAGACGGGGCCGGAGTCTTCGCCGATGGCCTCGCGCGCGCCGTCGCTCAATTTCGTGTCGCCGGCCAGCCACCACAGAAAGGCGTGCGTGTCGAGGAGGAGACCTGTCATGCTATTCCCATTCCTCGAGCTCAGCTTCGCTCATCGGCTCGAAGAATTCTGGCCCTACGCTCACTATCCCTCTCATGGCGCCGAAACGGCGCGCGGTCCGCGGCGGATGGATGGGCGACAGCCGCGCGATCGGGGTCTTGCCGCGCGCAATCACGATCTCCTCTCCCGCCTCGACGCGGGCGAGGAGCTTCGAAAGGTTTGTCTTCGCGGCGTGGACGGTGACGGTGGACATGGCGGACTTCCTCATTAGTCCACTTGTTAGCTAATGTATGCGCGCGCGTCCACCGCCCTTGGAACAAACCGCGAAACATGATTCCCTCGGACCATGTCCCTCGCCCTGATTCGCAAGACGCCCGCGGTTGAGCTCAATCCGGAGCAGCAGCGCGCGGTCGAGCATGGGATCGGCGATCCCGGCGGACCCGGGCCGCTGCTGGTTGTCGCCGGCGCGGGCTCGGGCAAGACCGCGATGCTGGCGCATCGGGTGGCCGCGCTCATTCTCGCCGGCGCGGATCCGAAGCGGATCATGCTCGCCACATTCTCCCGCCGCGCGGCGGCGGAGCTTGGCCGCCGGGTCGAGCTGCTTCTCGCCCGGCGCCTCGCGACCGAGGCTGCCGCCGCGGCGACGCCGGCCTATGCGGGCACCTTTCACGCGATCGGCGCCCGGCTCCTGCGCGAATATGCGCTCCGGCTCGGTCTCGATCCCCAGTTCACCATTCACGACCGCGAGGATTCGGCCGATCTCATGAACTGGGCGCGGCACGAAGCCGGGCTCGGAGACACGAAGGAGCGCTTTCCGACCAAGGCAACCTGCCTCGCCATCTATTCGCGCGTCGTCAACGCGCGCGGCGAACTCAAGGCCATTCTCGGCCAATGGTTTCCCTGGGTCGCCGCGCACGAGGCGGCGTTGCGGGCGCTGTTTCAGTCTTATGTCGAGATGAAGCAGCGCCAGAACGTGCTCGATTACGACGACCTCCTGCTCTATTTCGCCCAGATGCTGGGCGAGCCGGAAATCGCCCGCGAAATCGCCGCTCGCTTCGATCACCTGCTGGTGGACGAATACCAGGACACCAACGCTCTCCAGGGCGAAATCGTGCTGCGCTTGAGGCCGGAGGGGCGCGGCCTGACGGTGGTCGGCGACGACGCGCAGTCGATTTATTCGTTCCGCGCCGCGACTGTGCGCAACATCCTCGACTTTCCGCTCGCCTTCGATCCGCCTGCGCTTGTTGTCACGCTCGAGCGCAACTACCGCTCGAGCGGCGCCATTCTTGCCGCCGCCAACGCGGCAATCGCGCTCGCGCCCGAGCGATTCACGAAGAACCTGTGGACCGAGCGGCCGGCGGGCGCCGCCCCGCTGCTCGTGACCGTCGCCGACGACGCCGAGCAGGCGCGGTTCGTCGCTCTTCGCGTGCTCGCCAATCGCGAGGCGGGCGCGGCTCTCAAAGCGCAGGCGGTGCTGTTTCGCGCTTCTCACCACAGCGCGGCGCTCGAACTCGAACTCACCCGCCGCAATGTGCCGTTCGTCAAATACGGCGGCTTGAAGTTTCTCGACGCCGCGCATGTGAAGGACGCGGTCGCGATTCTGCGCTTCGCCGAAAACCCGCGCGACCGGGTCGCGGGCTTTCGTGTCGCCCAGCTCCTGCCCGGCGTGGGACCGAAGATCGCCGAGACCATTGTCGCCGCGGCGGCGGTCGGCGACGGCTTTGCAGCGATGGCGGCTTTGGCGCTGCCGGCAAGGGCGCGGGCCGGCTTGGCCGCGTTCGGCGAGGTCATGCGACGGCTCGCCGCCCGCGCCGCGCCGTGGCCGGCGGAGATCGCCGACGCCGTCGCGTGGCTTTCGCCGCTCATCGAGACGCGCTACGACGACGCGCGGGTCCGGATGGGCGATCTCGAGGCGCTCGAGCGCATCGCCGCCGGCTTCCCCTCGCGCGAGCGCTTCTTGAGCGAGCTCGCGCTCGATCCGCCGGACAAGACCAGCGACGAAGCCGGTCCGCCGCTCAAGGACGAGGACTATCTCATTCTCTCGACCATCCACTCGGCCAAGGGCCAGGAATGGCGTTCGGTGTTCGTCTTGAACTGCGTCGACGGCTGCATTCCCTCCGATCTCGCGACCGGTTCGTCGGAGGAAATCGAGGAGGAGAGGCGCCTGCTCTATGTCGCGATGACCCGCGCCAAGGACGAGCTCGCGCTCGTCGTTCCCCAGCGCTTCTACGTCCACGGCCAGCCGAAATATGGCGACCGAGCCGTGTTCGCGGGCCGGACCCGGTTCATCCCCGCGCCGCTGCTCAAGCACTTCGAGCGCCAGACGTGGCCGGAGGCCGCGCCCGAGCCGCAGCGTTCGGCGAGCGACGGCCCGCGGGTCGATCTTCAGGCGCGGATGCGGGCGATGTGGCGGTAAAGGGCGAGCGACAGCTTCCGCCCCAACACGTGGTTTCGCCCCGCGGTCGGGACTCAAGGCGCGGCCGAGGAAAAAAGGTCCTTGCGCGCGGTTCCGATCTGGCCAATGGTGCAAAAGTAGGATAAATCCGGCCGCGCCAAAAGGCTGCGGAACGATATTGCGTGGGTGGAAGCGGAGAAGCCGATTGCCGATTCTTGAACTACAGTCGGTGTCCAAGCATTTCGGCGCCATCCATGCGCTTAACGAGGTCGATCTCACGCTGGATTCGGGCGAAGTTCTCGGCCTGATGGGCGACAACGGCGCCGGCAAGTCGACCCTGGTTAAGGTCATCGCCGGCAATTTCCCCCCAACCCATGGCGAGGTTCGCATCGGCGGCGAGCCGGTGCATTTTCACAAGCCCGTCGAGGCGCGCGAGAAGGGGGTTGAGGTTGTCTACCA
This sequence comes from uncultured Alphaproteobacteria bacterium, assembly GCA_963806935.1. Lineage (GTDB taxonomy): Bacteria > Pseudomonadota > Alphaproteobacteria > Rhizobiales > Beijerinckiaceae > Roseiarcus. The sequence goes on along the minus strand of CAWEAT010000033.1, from coordinate 81,553 downwards.
GGATCTCGCGCTCTGCAACAATCTGTCCGCAGCGGCCAATGTGTTCCTTGGCCGCGAGGTCAAGCGGGGCGCCGGGCCGTTCCGGTGGCTCGACCACAAGGCGATGGCCAAGCGCGCCGGGGAATTGTTCAGCGAGCTCAAGTCCGAGACCAGGCCCCGTGACCTCGTGCGGCAGATGTCGGGCGGGCAGCGGCAGGCGGTGGCGATCGCCCGCACGCGCCTGTCCAAAGCGCGCATGGTGCTGATGGACGAGCCGACCGCGGCGATCTCGGTGCGACAGGTCGCCGAGGTTCTCGATCTCATCCGCCGCCTGAAGGATTCGGGCATGGCGATCATCCTCATCAGCCACCGCATGCCCGACGTGTTTGCGGTCTGCGATCGGGTCGTGGTGATGCGCCGCGGCCGCAAGGTCGCCGACAAGCCGATCAAGGCGACCAGTCCGGAAGAGGTGACCGGCCTCATCACCGGCGCCATCCACGCGGCCTAAAGGCGTTCCCGATGTCGACCGAAGCCGCCAAGCCGCCGCCGCAAGCCAATGTCTCGATCGAGTCGGTGCTCGGCGTCCAGCAGCACAATTTCTGGCAGCGGATCGCAGCTGCGCAATCGTTCTGGGTGACGATCGCGCTCATCATCATCTGCATCGTGATGAGCTACCTTCAGCCGGCCTCGTTCGCGACTCCGGAAAACTTTTACAACATCACCCGCAATTTCGCTTTCATCGGCATCATGGCGCTCGGCATGACGGCGGTGATCGCGACCGGCGGCATCGACCTTTCGGTCGGATCGATCATGGGCCTCGTGGCGGTCGCGAGCGGACTCACGCTCGAAGCTGGTTACCCGGCCTGGGCCGCAGTTATTGTCGGTCTGTTCGCGGGAGCGGTCACTGGGCTCATAAATGGCCTCATCATCGCCTATCTCGACTTGTCCCCGTTCGTCACCACGCTCGGCATGCTCGCGATCGCGCGATCATGCGCGGTGGTGCTGTCGGGCAATCGCATGCTCTACAAGTTCGGTCCGGGCGGCCCGGCGTTCAAAAATCTGGGCGGAGGCGAACTTTCGCTCGGCCATTCGTTTTCGCTGTCTTACCCGCTTCTGTTCCTGATCGTGCTGACCGCGATCCTTGCCGTAGTCTATAAGATGACGAGTTGGGGCCGCCACGTGTTGGCGATCGGCGGCAACGAGCAGGCTGCGCTCCTCACCGGCGTGCCGGTCAATCGGGTGAAGGTGCAGGTCTATGTTGTCTCTGGCCTCGCCGCGGCCGTGGCGGCGATCCTCAACGTCGGCTGGTCCGGCTCGGCGATCAACGCCCTCGGAACCAGCTACGAACTCCTTGCGATTTCCGCGGCCGTAATCGGCGGCGCTAATCTGATGGGTGGCGAAGCGAGCGCCTACGGCGCCTTTATCGGCGCGGCGCTGATCTTCGTGATCCGCAATTCCCTTCTGATGGCGGGTATCGATTCGAACTGGCAGGGCATGTTCGTCGGCCTGTTCCTTATTGGAGCGGTTTACCTCGGAAAGATCCGGGGCGCGAAACGCGAGTGACCTCATTGTGAGGCCGCGTCTAACTGGCCCCGCAGGGGCCTTGTCCAACTGGGAGGAATGAAATGTTGAAGCTTATGCTGACTGGCGCCGTTGCGGCGGGAGCGCTGATGGCCATCACGGCCTCGGCGCAGGCGGCGGACCCGTACACCTTTGCGCTCGTGCCGAAGAACACCAATAATCCGTTCTTCGATCAGGCGCTCGCGGGCTGCAAGAAGGCCGAGGCCGAACTCAAGGGCGCGGTGAAGTGCCTCTACATCGGACCTGGCGAGCATGGCGGCGGCGACGAAGAAGCGCAGATCGTGGCCGATCTCGTCACTAAGAAGGTCGACGGCATCGCCGTATCGCCCGCCAACGCGCCGGCCATGGCCAACGCGCTCAAGGACGCCGCGCCGAACAAGATCCCGGTCCTCACCTGGGACTCGGACCTTCTCCCGCAGGACAAGGGCCTGCGCGCCGCCTATATCGGCACGCATAACTATGACATTGGCGTCAACATCGCCAAGCTCGTCATGCAGATCAAGCCCAAGGGCGGCACGATCTGCATCCAGTCCGGCGGCGCGGCGGCGGCGAACCACAACGAGCGCATGCAGGGCATCCGCGATACGTTGTCGGGGACCAAGAGCGCGGAGTCGCCGGGCGCCCGCCTCACCGGCCAGAACGGCTGGAAGGAAGCGGATGGCTGCCCGCTCTACACCGACGACGACTTCGCCCGCGCCAACCAGCAGATGGAGGATATTCTCGCCAAATATCCAAACCTCGACGCGTTCACGCCGACCGGCGGCTTCCCGCAGTTCCTGCCCGACGCCTATGCGAAGATCGCCTCCAAGTACAAGGACAAGATCGCCTCGGGCGCGCTTGCCCTCGTGGTCGCGGACACGCTGCCGATTCAGATCGACGCGATGAAGGCGGGCCTGTCCTCGGGCCAGGTCGGCCAGCGGCCGTTCGAGATGGGCTACAAGGCGATGTATGCGCTTAAGGACATGAAGGAAGGCAAGCCCGCGCCGACCGACCCGACCTACACGGGTCTCGACGTCTGCACGCCGAAGACCGCAGACACCTGTGTCGGCGGCGGCAAGTAGACCTCGTACACAACCGAGCCAAAGTCGGGGGTCGGCCGTGTGGCCGGCCCCCTTTCTTGCGGTCGGCCGACGGCGGCCCGGTGGGAGGCGCCGCCGATTTGACGTCAATATGTCGCAGCGACCTGCGTATGACAGTCTGCGAAAAGCGATCGACATTCTAGGAGCGCGCCATGGCGACGAAAGCGAACTTCACGCCGGACGAGTGGAAGTCCCTGATGCAGAGCCCTCTGCTGGTCGGGATTGCGGTGTCGGCGGCCGACCCGAGCGGACTCATCGGCATGCTGAAGGAGAGCATGGCGAGCGCCCGTGAACTCGTTCAAGCAAAGGCCGATCCCAATGCTGACGAGCTCGTCAAGGCGGTCGCCAGCGACTTCGAGACGACAGAAGGCCGCGGCCTCGCTCAGGACGGACTCAAGGCGCTGCTCGCCGGGGCCAGGCCAGCCGACGTTGCTTTGAAAGCCGTGGACCCGCTGCGCGCGCTTTCGGCGCTGCTCGACGCCAAAGCCCCGGCGGATGCGGGCGCTTACAAGGCTTGGCTCTGTCACCTCGCAAACGCGGTCGCGGAAGCAGCGCCTGAGGGCGGGTTTCTCGGCTTCGGCGGAACTCAGGTGAGCGCCGCCGAAAAGGCGAGCGTGGCCCAGATCGCCGCAGCCCTCGATGTTTCAGCTCCGGCCGGGACCTAGGGAGCGTCCCAGCCGGCTCGATTCGGGCTCCGGCGCGGAGCCGGTTCGGGTCTGGTCTCAGAGGCCGGACACTCCCTTGCTCGAATCGCCAGATTGTGGCTATATTGCACTGCAGCATCGCGCCGCAGCATGGGTGGGCCGGTCGACGCGACGCTCTTTCGGCGAAGGAACGCGTCCTGATGATCATCGGCGTTCTCAATCAAAAAGGTGGGGTCGGCAAGACCACTGTCGCCATCAATCTGGCTGCGAGCCTCGCCCGGTCCGGCTCACGCGTCCTTCTGGTCGACGCCGACCCGCAGGGCAGCGCGATGGCGTGGTCGAGCACGCGCGAAACCGAACCGCCATTCGCGGTCGTTGGCATGGCGAAGCCGACTCTGCACCGCGACCTGCCCCGGCTCGCCGGCAACTACGATGTCGTGATCATAGACGGCGCGCCGCGCGTCAACGAGCTTGGCCGCTCGGCGATCCTCGCCAGCGACACGGTGCTGATCCCCGTCCAGCCGTCGCCCTATGACGTCTGGGCCGCGGCCGACACCGTGCAATTGATCCGCGAGGCGCAGCAGATGAAGGAAAGCCTCAAGGCGGCGTTCGTCGTCAATCGCCGCATCGCCAGGACCGCGATCGGCCGCGACGCCGCCGCGGCGCTGGCGCAATTCGACGAGATTCCGGTTCTCGCCTCGGTTCTGAACCAGCGCATCGTTTACGCCGAGAGTGCGGCTAGGGGGCTTTCGGTGATCGAGGCCGCGCCAGCGAGCGAAGCGGCGCGCGAGATCGACGCTCTCGCGCATGAGGTGTTCGGTTCTATGAAAAGGAAGGCGGCGTGAGCAAAAAAACGATCGAGTTCACGATGCCGGCAAGGGGACGCGGGCCGCGCGCGCGCACGCCGGTCGTTCTGGACGGGCTGACCGGCGAGAGCGTTCCATTTGCCGCCACCGAGGCGAGCCTCCGCGACGCGGGATCGGGCTCGAAGACCGACGAATGGGTGCGCGATCTGCCCTCGCGCGACCGCGCCGCACCGCCGCTCCCGGAGCCAGCAGCGCCGCGGGCGTTCGCCGTCGGCGTCACGATCAATCTCGCCGCCGAGCGGAACCTGATGGAGGCGATGACACTGAGTTTCATGGTTCCAGTTGCGCTCGGCTGGTTCTGGTTCGCCCACGCGATGGCGCGCCGCCCGCGCCTGTGGGGCTGACGGCAAGGCGGGCAGGGCGGCGGCGCCCCTCGCGATGGCTGGGGGTCTGGAGTAAGTCGCAATGCCGCTCTGAGGCCCGCGCCGGAGAGGCTCGGCCTCAGAACGTCTCCGCGATCAGCGCTCCGACTTCCTTATGGATGGCGTTGCGCACGTCCATCGGCGCGGACGATTCGGTGTAGTAGACCGCGGGACGCCGAGGCGGCCGCCCTAGCCCTCCTCGATCCGAACGAGACGCTCGTTGGCGGCGTCCATGCGCTCCGCAGCCGTAGGTCCTGTCAGGCCGGCGCGTGCTTGACGTCCTCGCCATACTGCAGGACCTGGACTTTCTCCAGCGTGACCAGCCCGCTTGGCATCATGGCGTCGAGAATCGGCAAGAACGCTTTGATGTTGTCCTCCGTATCCACGATCTCGATCACCAACGGCAAGTTCTCGGGCGCATCGAGGATCTTCGTGCTGTGCAGCCGGGTCGATTGGCCGAAGCCCAACGGGCTGCGGAGGACGGTTGCTCCGGCCAATTGAACCTCGCGGGCCTTGAGGACGATCGCCTCGTAGAGCGGGCGATGTTGAGACTTCTCATCCTCGCCGATGAAGACTCGCAATAGCATGGCGTCGCGCGGGAGATCCACGGGATCCGCCTCCCTCAAACTGCCTCTGGGCGACAGCCGCCGAAGCTCTGGCCGGAGTCGAAGGGCAGATTATTCGATGCTATCCCTGACCTGCGCTTGATCCAAATCGCCCGATTGACGCGACGGATGCGACCCGCTCAAACCGATCGCCGGCGAGCCCGAGGTCATGAAGCTGAGGAGGCCGCGAGTGGGCAGCCGTGATGCCGTCGCTGCTCTTGATCGGTCCACCGCATCTGCGATAGGTCAGACGCCATGGATCGGGTCTGGTTCATCACCGGCGCATCGAGCGGCTTTGGCCGCGCGCTGGCCGAGGCGGTGCTGAGGCGCGGCGACAGCGCCGTCATCGCGGCTCGGCGGGCGCACGCGCTGGACTCGCTCGCCGCTCAATACGCGCAGTCGGCGCTCGCGATCGGACTCGACGTGACCGACGCGGAGGCGCGCCTGAAGGCCGTTGAGGCCGCGCTCGCGCGCTTCGGCCGCATCGACGTGCTCGCCAACATCGCCGGACGCGGCTCGCTCGGCGCGGCAGAGGAATTTTTGCCCGACCAGCTGCGCGAGCAGATGGAGGTCAATTTTTTCGCCGCCGCGGAAATGACCCGCGCGGTGCTGCCCGCCATGCGGGCGCAGACGAACGGCCATATCCTGCAGCTCACCAGCATTGGTGGGCTCGTGTCGATTGGCGGGTTCGGTCCCTACTGCGCCTCGAAATTCGCCCTCGAAGGCTGGAGCGAGGCCCTGCGCGATGAGATCAAGCCTCTCGGCATCCGGGTCACGATCGTCGAGCCCGGCGCCTTCCGCACCGAGTTCGCCGGCCCCGCCAACATGCGACCGGCGCTGCGCCTTGAAACCTACCGCCCTGTGATCGAGCAGCTCGAAGCCTATCTCTACGGCGGCGACGGCAAGCAGCCGGGCGACCCCGCCAAGGCGGCCGAGGCGATGATCGCGGTGGTCGAGAGCGATGATCCGCCGCTGCGCCTTCTGCTTGGCGCCGACGCGATCGGACTATGGGAACAGAAGCATGCAATCTTCGCGGCGGAGCTCGGCCGCTGGCGGCAAATCGGGGAGGCGACCGCCTTTGAAGACGCCGCGACGACGCCGATCGGCGGCTGAGACCCAGCCTGCGGCGGTCCCGGCGCGCGCCGGCATGATAAGCGGCAGCGTCACGGCCGACACCCTCTACCGCATGGTGGCGCGGCATCACGGCGTCACGCTCGACGCCGCCCGCGGCCGCGGTTTTGGATCGAACGCGCTGAAGGCGGACGGCAGGATCTTCGCTGCCCTGTCGAATGGTCGCCTGCTCGTGAAACTGCCGGCGCGGCGCGTCGAAGAGCTGATTGCTGCCGGGCTTGGTAAGCCGTTCTCGACCGGCCCCGGTCGGGTTAAGAAAGAATGGGTGACATTGACGCCATCGAGCGCCGACGAATGGGTCAGCGTGTCGGAAGAGGCCCGGCGCTATGTGCTCGCACAACCCGTTAGCAAGCACCAATCCGCTGAGGCCGCTTGGTCGCGCGCTGATCCGGCGCCTTGAGCGACCCATGGCTTGACTTGCGCAAATCCGTGCCCAAACTCAAAATGTAGCATCTCACAAGCATACCCGGACAGAGTTCCGGCCCGGCGTTTGGCTTCGTGCAGTTTAGTTGGCGCGATGCAATTCGATGCAGAGAATTGGTCATGACGCCGGGCGGGGGCGTTCGCGTGGGGGCTTAATTGTCCGAATTTACAGCGGGCCAACCGTCAAAAACCCAGCCGGCCTGGGAGGCCCTTGCCGGAGGAGGCGAGGTCCGCGCGCTCATGCGCTCACGAGATTGGGCGTTGACTCCCACCGGGCCTCCGGAAGCCTGGCCGCAGAGTCTTCGGGCCATTGTTCGCGTGATGCTCACGTCCCGTTTCGCGATGTGGATGGCGTGGGGTCCGGAACTGACGTTCTTCTGCAACGACGCCTACCTCCCCACAGTCGGCATCAAACGGGATTGGGTCATAGGCAGCCGGTCAGATCGGGTGTGGGCGGAAATCTGGCCCGACATCGGACCACGCATCGACCACGTACTCTCGACCGGCGTGGCCACTTGGGACGAAGCGCTGTTGCTCTATCTCGGGCGGTCGGGGTTCACCGAAGAGACCTATCATACCTTTTCCTATTCGCCGCTGGCCAACGACGACGGCGAAATCGCGGGCATGCTGTGCGTGGTGGCCGAAGTGACCGAGCGGGTCATCGGCGAACGGCAACTCGCCGTACTGCGCGACCTTGGCGTGAGACTGGCCGGCGCGGCGACCCGAATCGAACTCATGTCGGCGCTCGAGGCTTGTCTCGCAGCTGACCCGCGCGACCTGCCGTTCGCGCTCGCCTACCTTCGCGACGGATCCAGCGACGAATTCACGCTCATGGCCTCGCATGGCGTCGGCAGAGAGGGGGCGGCCCGGTGGCTCACGGCGAGTTTGGAAGGGGAGTCGAAGTGGCCGCTCGACCGCGTAGTTCGCAGCGGCGAATCTTTGACTCTGGATGTCCCCAAGGATCTTGTTGACGGACTGACGCTGAAACATTGGCAATCGGCGCCGACGCGAGCCGTCGCGACGCCGATCACGGGAGCCGAGGGGGAAGCGGCGGTCGGCGTTTTCGTCGCGGGACTGAACCCGCATCGAGCGTTGGATTCGAGCTATCGCGGGTTCATCGAATTGCTGACCGGTCAGCTTTCGGCGGCGGTCGCACGCGCCGACGACTACGAACGCGAGCGCGCGCGCGCCGCCGCTCTAGCCGAAATTGACCGGGCGAAGACTGCGTTCTTCTCCAACATCAGTCATGAGTTCCGAACGCCGCTGACCCTCATGATTGGACCGCTCGAGGACGCGCTCGTCGACTCCGGGGCGCCCGCGGCGGTCCAACTCGATCGGGTCGACATTGCGCATCGCAACGCGCTTCGGCTGCTTCGCCTCGTCAATTCGCTCCTCGACTTCTCGCGCATCGAGGCGGGGCGGGTTCAGGCGACGTTCCGCCCGACCGACCTTGCCGCGTTCACGGCCGAGATTGCGAGCGGCTTCCGATCTGCGATCGAGAGGGCAGGCTTGCGATTCGTGGTTGATATGAGGCCTCTCCCGGGCCCGGTCTATGCCGACCGCGACATGTGGGAGAAGATTGTTCTGAACCTGTTGTCGAACGCCTTCAAATTCACCTGGGAGGGTGAAATTGCCCTCTCCCTGCGCGAAGTCGAGGGGAACGCGCAGCTTATCGTGCGCGACACCGGCGTTGGCATTCCTGACAGCGAATTGCCGAAGCTTTTCGAGCGGTTCCATCGCGTCGAAGGCGCTCACGGGCGCAGTTTTGAGGGTTCCGGCATCGGCCTCGCGCTCGTCTCCGAGCTTGTCAGGCAACACGGAGGCAGAATTTCGGTTGAAAGCGCAGTTGGCCGCGGCACGGTTTTCACCGTCACGGTTCCGTTCGGCGCCGCTCATCTGCCCGCTGATCGGATAGAGACTGCGGAACAGAGTGTCGCGGCGCCGGCAAGGGTCAGCTCGTTCGTCGAGGAGGCGCTCCGCTGGCTGCCAGCCGGTGCGACCGACGCGCTGCTCGGGGCCGAGTCGGCCATCGGCATTCCGCAAGAGGCGGCGCCGCTTCCGGAGGCCGCCGGCCGTCGCGTTCTTATCGCGGACGACAACGCCGACCTGCGCGACTACATCGCTCGCCTCCTGACCGAGAAAGGCTATGAGATCGAAGTTGCCGGAGACGGCCACGCGGCGCTTGCCGCACTCAGAGCCTCGAAGCCTGACCTGCTTCTGACGGACGTCATGATGCCGGGGTTGGACGGATTTGGGCTGCTGCAGGCCGTCCGCGATAGCCCCGATTTCCGCGAACTTCCCGTCTTGATGCTATCGGCCCGGGCAGGGGAGGAAGCCAAGGTCGATGGTCTCGCCGCCGGCGCCGACGACTATCTGACGAAGCCCTTCTCGGCGCGCGAGCTGGTGGCGCGGGTCGCCTCCGGCATTTCCATGGCGCGCGTCCGCCGCGAGGCGGCCGACGCTGTCAAGGCCAGCGAGGCGGCGCTCCGGGAGGCCAACGAACAACTGGAGGGCCGAGTGGCGCGCGCAATCTCCGAGCGCGAAACAGTCGAGGACGCCCTTCGACAGGCGCAGAAGATGGAGGCGGTGGGTCAGCTCACCGGCGGCATAGCGCACGACTTCAACAACCTTCTCACCGTCATTACCGGCAACGTCGACATGGCGCGGCGCGCCCTCGGCTCAGGCGAAACGTCGCGGGCCGGGCGCGCGCTCGACAATGCGCAAAAGGGCGCGGCGCGAGCCGCCGCGCTTACCCAGCGCCTGCTCGCCTTTTCGCGCCGCCAGCCCTTGGCTCCCAAGTTGGTCAACGTGGATCGGCTCGTCGCCGGAATGGCGGATCTGCTTCATCGCGCGCTGGGCGAGCAGGTCCAGCTCGAGGCTGTAGCGACGCCAGGGTTATGGCGCGTCGAGGTCGACCCCAACCAGCTCGAGAGCGCGATCTTGAATCTCGCTGTCAACGCCCGCGACGCGATGCCGGAAGGCGGCAAACTCACGATCGAAACCGCGAATGCGCGTCTCGATGAGCAATATTCCGCCGCGCATGCCGAAGTCGCGCCAGGCAATTACGTTGTCATCGCCGTAACCGATACGGGAACCGGAATGTCGAAAGAAACGCTCGTGCGCGTTTTCGATCCGTTTTTCACGACGAAAGGCGTCGGCAAGGGCACGGGCCTCGGGCTGTCGATGGTCTACGGCTTCGTGAAACAGTCAGGCGGACACGTAAAGATCTACTCGGAGCCGAATGAAGGGACGACGGTCAAGATCTATCTGCCACGAGTCATAAAGGCCGACGAAGTCGATGAAAGCGATGAGCCCGCCGAGCCGGACCGCATGCGGCGCGACCAACGTATCCTCGTTGTCGAGGACGACGACGATGTGCGCGCTTACACCGTCGAGATCCTTCGAGAGCTCGGCTACATCGTGCTTGAAGCGCACGACGGCGCTTCAGCCATCAGGCTTCTCGAAAGGCAGGAACAGCGGGTCGACCTCCTTTTCACCGATATAGTGATGCCGGGTCTGTCCGGGCGTGAGCTTGCCGACGCTGCCCGTCTGAGCCATCCTGCTCTGAAGGTGCTTTACACTTCGGGTTACGCACGCAACGCCATCGTCCATGGCGGACGGCTTGATCCCGGCGTTGAAATGATCGCCAAGCCGTTCACTTATCAGGGTCTTGCCGAAAAGATCGCCGACGTCCTCGACACCGGACGAACCGGACGCGTGCTCGTCGTCGAGAGCGATGAAACAGTGCGGATGTTCGCGGTCGAGGCGCTGCTTGCAGCTGGCAACACGGTCGACGAGGCGGCAACTGCATCGGAGGCGTTGGGACGCATCCGCGTGGCGGGCGGCCGTTACGATGCGGTGGTGCTGGACGTTCCGGCGCCCGAGAAGGGGGGCGAATCGCTCGTCAACGAGTTGCGGGCGATGCACAGTGATCTGCCCATACTGATCGCCAGCAACGACCTCGCCGAAGCATTGCGCGCGCGTTTCGCCGATGACCGGTGCGTTGCTGTGATCAGTAAACCTTACAATGCGGCCAGGCTTCAGTCCGCGCTCGACGAACTCAAAGCGCGGTGCGGAGCGCATCCCGTGGACCGGCCTCCCGATGTCCTGAGGTAAAGTCGGCCGACCGCGACGGATTCCTCCCGGTCGTGAGCCCATTTCGCCGAAGTCGTCCTGCCGCGTCTCGGTCGCGGTGTGACCGGGGTCACAGACAACTTCCAGCCGAGTTTCTAGTCAAGCGAGAGCGGGCGACCTGTCGGCAGGGCGCGACGTTCCATTAGAGCAAATTTAATTTTGCGGGAGGACCGCGATGACGATTGAACTCAAGGTCTACGACAACGGAGACCATACATGTCTTGTCTGGGCGCCCTCGGATGAGAAAGCAATTCCGGACTGCCGCGGCTTCACGATTCACCGAACATTGAAACCGAACGGGGGAGGGCCGGCGCGGGACAGTTATCTGCACGGCTTTGTCGGATTTTCCGACGCCGACAAGCTCGATCCAACCGCGCCGTGGAAGTTTCCGCTTCAACGGTACATGTGGTGGGACTATCTGGTCGACCCCGGCGATGTGGTTCAATATTCGATCGTCCCAGTTGTCGGACCAGACCAGGGCCGCCTGTCGCTCTCTCTCGCTGACGCGAGCGCGCAGACGCCGCCGATGACCATTACCGGGCAGGCGTCGGCGCATGTCTGCGCCTATTTCAACAAAGGCATCGTTTCGGCGCAGTGGGTTGCGCGCGCGCTCGCGACGGTCGGTAAAAGCGCCAAGCTCGACAGCCTCATCGCCGAACCCGGCAACGCGCTGCGCAATGCGCTTGGCGGGTTGCTTCGCCCGCAATTGCTCGATCTGCTCGACGACGTCAAAAAGAATGGCGGCGAGATTTACGCGGCGCTCTACGAGCTGAACGATCCGGAATTGATCCCGAGGCTCGCGGCGCTCGGGCAGAAATGCCACCTTATCCTCGCCAACGGCGCCTTCAATTCGAAGAAACCTGACGAGAACAGCACGGTGCGGGCGCAGTTGCGCGGCAAGGTCGACCTGCACGACCGCCTGGTCGGGCAAGGACATTTTGCGCACAACAAATTCGTCGTTGCCTGCGATTCGGCCGGCAAGCCGCAACGCGTTCTTTCCGGCAGCACGAACTGGACGATGACCGGACTGTGCACCCAGGCCAACAACGGCATCGTCGTCGACGACCCGAACCTGGGGGCGTTCTTTATCAATCAATGGAATTTGCTCAAGGCCGCGGGGAGCGCCTATCCCCAATCCCTCATGGCGGCGAACTCGAAGTCCCAATCCTTCGCCGTCGATGGCGGGACGGTCACGCAGTGGTTCGCGCCAACCGACAAGGGCGAGGATCTCGATTATGCGCGCCAGCTTATCGATGGCGCCGAGCAAGGCATTCTGTTCCTATTCTTCAATCCGGGCGTATTCGAGCCGGACGACAAGCCGGAGCAGTGGACACTCCTGCAGAACATTCTAGCCCGGCATCAGCCCGGAACGCCGAACTACGACGGCGGTCTCTATATCCACGGCGTCGTCAACCAGGAGATTGCGGGCCTGACCACCCAGGGCCCGGCAACGCCAGGCAAGGCCGTGGCTGTCGATCCGGCTAATCCGAGTCCGGTGAAGCTTTATGCGAGCGGCAAGACGGCCCCGATTCCCGTTCCGGCGGAGTTGATGGTGCCCAAGGCGATCAAAGACGCCTTCCACGCCTGGGCCAGCGAGGTGATGAACCAAGGCGTGCACGTGCATAGCAAGGTGATCGTCGTCGACCCGTTTGGCAAGAAGCCGGTCGTCATCACCGGCTCGCACAATCTCGGCTACAAAGCCTCGACCAAGAACGATGACAATATGATGATCGTGGAGGGCAACGCGCCGCTCGCCGCATCTTACGCCGCCAATATCATCGCGATTTACCAGACTTATCGCTGGAACACCTACGTCGACGCCCACGCCAAGGATCCGCAGGTGTGGCACGGCCCGGTCGACAACGCGACATGGCAAGACGGTTATCTCGCCGGCGACGAACTCGCAGAGATAAGGTTCTGGCTGGGAGAAGGCGCGTCCGCCCCTGCGGCCGGCGGCCAGCCGGCGGCGGCCCCGGCGTCCGGAGGCTCGCAAGTGCGCGCCGCGACCGCGACCGGGCCATCGCCGCATGCGGGCAAGCCGCCCCGACCCAGCGCATCCGCAGGGACCGTGGCGAGGAGAGGCGCTTCTGCGCGGGGAGGCGCCGCTTCGGTGGCGAAGCGTCCGCCGCGAAAGGGCGTGGCAAAAAGGACCCTCGACAAGAGGACTGCGGCGAGGAAGCCTCGTCCCGCGAAGCGCGCGCGCTCAAGACTGAAGTCGGTCCGCGCGCGGTCAGCGTCGGCGAACACGAGACGACCCGCCCCCAAACCCGCACGCCGGCGGTGACGCGCGTTCCGTGGGTAAGCGCGGCGGCCCGGTTGTTCCGGTTATCTGCGTTCAGCGCGGAGGATACCAATAGGCGGCCTGTGGCTTCGTGCGGTCGATGACCACGAACTGGTTGGCGAATACGCGGTAACCGGGGCTGTGCTCGCCGTCGGGCCACTGCACCCGGATCTCGGCCCGCTCGGCCGTGCCAAGGCCGACATGGATGAAGCCAGCGTGGCCCGAGGCGTCGCCGCCGCCGATGTCGACGAAGCGGGTCTGGCTGCGGGTTCCGGTCCTGATCGTAATCCGGGCCCCGACTGCGTTGCGGTTGGGGTTCGGCTCAACGAGTTTGATCTCGCTCCAGTTGCCCATCGGCAGCGGCGGGTCTTCGCCGTTCTTGGCCCCGAGGTTACGGTAAAGCGAGACGTTCGAGCCGCGATTGACCTGCAGGATGTCGAGCCGCCCATCGAGGTTGAAGTCGGCGACCAGCGCCCCACGACCCTTGAGCCCGTTGGCGATTCCAGCTTCGTCGCCGGCCTCGGCGAATTTGCCGTTCCATTGGCCCATCAGAAGATTGCTCGGATCGTAGGCGGCGAAGTCCGGCATCTGCTCGAGATTGCCCTTGGAGACGAAGATGTCGAGGAGCCCAGCGTTATTGAAGTCGGCGAATTCGGCGTGCCAGGCGGTCGAAGGCCGCTTGTCGCCGCCCGCATAGGGAATATGCGCGGTCGCTCCGACCTGGCCCGCGATGTCGCGATAGATGGGCGCCTCGCCGCGGTCGCCTCCCTCGGGATCGAGCTTCTGCAGCTTTTCGTCCCCCATCGAGGTGAGGAAATACTCCGGGTAGCCGGAGCCGTCGAGATCGCCCTCGGCGATGCCCATGCCGTAGATCGAAAGATGCCTCCAGCCGTCGGCGCGGGTATAGAGGCGGGGCGTCTTGCCCGGGTCGATCCGCCACATCTGCTCTTCGCCGCCGCGGTAATATTGCCGGTCGTTGGAGACCCGGAGCGATGGAGCGCCCGACTTGTTCCAGTCCGTGAAAAGCATCGAAAGGGCGCAGAAGCCGGGCGCGAGCGGCGTGCGCACTGAGTAATCTGGCTTGTCGCCGGGTTGCGGACGGTAGAGCGAGTTCTCCTCACATGTGCCCCACGGCGAACCCGGCGCGTTGCGGTCGACATAATGGCCGATCGCCAGCGTCGGGAACTTCTGCCCCGGCTCCCACTCGGCGGCGAACGCCGTCGTCCAGCCGGGATCGCCGTCGAAATTCCATTCGTGGTTGGCGAGCGTGAACGTGCAGTCCGGTCCGCCCTTGAGCAGGAGGTTGCCCCCGACCTTGAGCACGAAAAGATCCATGTGCCCGTCGCCCGAGATGTCGATCGGATAGGCGCCGATGACGTTCTCGAGCAGTTTGGGATCGGCGCCAATATCGAGCGGCTTCTCCTCGAAGCGGAGCGAGCCGCCCGAGCGCGAGCGGTTGACGAAGAGTCGCGCCGGATTCTTGCCCCCGGCCAGGAACACCGAAGGAAAGCCTGACCCATCGCAGTCTAACGCGGCCCCGCCGCCGCCGACAAAGAACTCCCACGGACCGTCGTAAAGGCTGTGAATCCCCGCCGCCTCGGCCTCCTCGTGCATGACGGGGATATCGCCGAGCGGCCGTTGCCGGTCGTCGGCGGCGCGCGCTGCGGCGACGCCGACCAGGAAGGCGAGAACGCAGGCGATGATCCGCATCACGGCGCCTCGATGACCAGCGACCGCAGGAAGGCGACAACGCCGTCGCGCTTGGGCGGATCAAGCGCAAGATAGGCGTCACGCGAAAAGCGGGCGTCGCCGCCGTGCGCGACGATGATTTCGTCGAGCATGCGAAAGGCGCCGTTATGGCCGTAGGGCGCGGTCGAGCCGACGCCCCACAACCGCGGCGTCAGGAACACGTCGCGCTCGACGAAACGCTGCGCCTGCAATTCGTTGCCGAGCGCGTTGACCGTCTCGTCGACGATGAGATGGCGCTTGAGATCGCTGTAAAGGGGGATGAGCCACTCGCCCTTGTCGTTCCGCTTCAGCGTCTTGGCGAACGGAAGGGCGGCAAGATCGATGCGGATCGGCTCCTTGACCTCGCCCGAGCGCAGCGTTCCAGCCATGTCGTAGGGCGCCGGATCGGTGAACATGAGCGACTTCAGCGGCAAGGTCTCCATGTGGCACGATGCGCAGCCGATCTCGTTGAAAGTCTTCGCGCCCTCGCTCGCCGCCTGTCGCCAGTCGGCGGGCAGATTGGCCTTGACCGTCGGCGGGGGCAAGGTCGCCTGGAACGCGACCAGGGCCGAGACGTCGCCGTCGGTGATCGCGTCGGGCACCCCGCTCTCGGCAAAATCGTGGCTGCCGGTCCATCGGATGCCGAAGCGTTCGACCGCCTCCATGCCGTGGTGGATGTTGAGCGCATTGATGGTGAATTGTCGGAGCGACGTGAACACGCCCTTGCGGCTGAACGGCCTGACGATGAGGTCGGAGTCGACGCCCTCTATGGCGTCGAGGTCGACGATGCCGTTCGGGTGGGCGACAATCGAGCCGAACCGTACGCCCTTTGTCACTAGGTCCGCAGGCGCGTCCTTGCCCGTCGCGCAGGCTTCTGCGACCACCGCGGCGCGTATCGCCTGCAAGTCGGCGGTCATCTCGCGCGCCAGAAGCTCGATCAGGCCCGCGCCCATCAGCGCGATCGTACGCCGCTCGCTCGAGAACGACGGGTCGATCGAATCGAACTGGGCGCTTTCGAACCCTTCCGATACAAACACGTTGGCGACATCGTCGCCCGCGCCGCCCTCAACCGGATCGTTGTGGCAGCCGAAACAGGAGTTGGAATCAGGCCCGCTGGTGCGGCTGAAGGGAGGGTTGACGCCATTCTTGACCTTGGTCGGAATGATCGCCTGGGTCGCCTTTGGCCGCCCCGCGCCGTCGGCGGTGGTGAATTTCGCCTTAAACAGCACCCGCCCGCGGTCGATGAGGGCGGGCAGGGCTGATGGGCCCGCAGACGCGATTGCATTGAAATCGAGATGTGAGCCGGGCTCGAAGACCCGCTCGTCCCAGCTGCCGCCGAACGCGACCCCGGCGGCGGCCAGACTGGCAAACGCGAAAACCACTCCCCGACTTCGTTTCATTTCCCTCGCGCCTCGCCGCTCCTGCGGCGGATCGTTATTCGCCTTTTGTCACGATCGCAGTGGCTCTCGCAAGCGGGAACGCGGCTTCGAAGCGCGAATGCCCTCAAGATTTGAGTTGCGTCCCTCAGCGGTGATGCTACGGATATGCGCTCAATGTGTAGCGATATGGCGGCAAGCCATCTCACTCTGAAGGACATCGCTCGGGAGGCAGGCGTCAGCGTGGCGACCCTCGATCGTGTGTTGCATGGCCGGGCCGGCGTCCGGGAGGAGACTGCGCGTCGGGTTCGGGAAGCAATAGACCGGCATGGATTTCGTCCATTCGCCGCGGGCGCAGAATTGGCAAAGAACCGCGCAAGCCGGCTCGCCTTCGTGATGCCGGAAGGCTCGAACGTCTTCATGTCGATGATTCTCGATCATGTCGCCGAGATGTCGGGCTGGCTGAGGGCGCGACGGGCGACATTGGAGACGACGAAGACCAATGTCTTCAACCCGGCGGCGCTCGCGCGGACCCTGGAATCCTTGGCCGGGCGCTACGACGGCGTCGCCGTGGTGGCGCTCGACCACCAAAGCGTCCGTGCGGCCATAGATGATCTCGTCGCCGGCGGAACCTACGTTGTCACGCTCGTATCCGATGTGCCCGGCTCTCGACGTCATCACTACATTGGCATTGACAATGTCGCCGCCGGGCGAACGGCCGGCTCGCTGATGGGACGGTTCGCTCGCAATCAGTCGGGGAAGATCGGCGTCATCGCAGGCTCCCAGTCCCTCCGCGATCACGCGGAGCGAATTTTCGGCTTCAACCAGGTGATGAGTTTGGAGCATCCGCACCTCGGCGTTCTAAGTCCGGTTGAGGGAAGCGATCATGACGGTGAGAGCGAAGCCCTCATGATGAGGTTAATCGACGATCATCCTGATCTGATCGGCGTCTACAATGTCGGAGCGGGCGTTCCGGGCGTGGCCAAGGCGATCACAGATGCGGGCCGGGAGTTGGCCATAACCTTCATCGGGCATGATCTGTCCAACGTCACCCGCAGATGCCTTCTGCGCGGCGTGATGGACGCCGTGGTCGCCCAGGACCCTGGCCACGAGGCGAGGTCCGCAATGCGCGTCCTTTTGTCGCTGATCCGCGGCGAGCCGATCCTTGCTGAGCAGGAAAAGATCCGCATTGATATCGTGATGAGGGACAATTTGCCCTGAATTCGGGTCTTCTTATACGACTCTTGTCCAGTTGCGCTGGCGCGCGATCGAGGGGAAAGTGGTGATGCGCCGCCCGACCGCTCGCTCAGACAGCGCTTCAAAGAAGCTTTTAGTCGGTCCCTGAAGGACCTCAAGTGGAGGAAAACAATGAAAACTGCGAAAACATTGGTGTTGGGGGCGGCGCTACTGGCGTCCGTCGGCCTGACGTCGCTCACCGCGATGGCGAAAGACCTCACTGTTGGCGTCTCGTGGTCGAATTTCCAGGAAGAGCGTTGGAAGACCGATGAGGCGGCGATCAAGAAGGCGCTCGATGCGCATGGCGCGAAGTACATCTCGGCTGACGCACAAGGCTCGCCGACAAAGCAGCTGACCGACGTCGAAAGCCTGATCTCGAAGGGCGCGAACGTGCTGGTCATCCTCGCGATGGACTCGGAAGCGATTCTGCCGGCGGTCAAGAAGGCGTCGGACGAAGGCATCCCGGTCATCGCCTATGACCGCCTGATCGAGAGCCCGAACGTGCTTTACATCACTTTCGACAACGTCGGCGTCGGCCGCATGATGGCGAAAGCGATCCTGGCCGCCAAGCCAGCGGGCAACTACGCATTTATCAAGGGCGACAAGGGCGACCCGAATGCGGATTTCCTCTTCTCCGGCATCACCGAAGTTCTCAAGCCGGCGATGACAGCCGGCAAGATCAAGAACGTTGGCGAATCTCTACACCGACGGCTGGAAGCCAGACAACGCGCAGAAGAACATGGAGCAGATCCTCACCAAGAATAACAACAAGGTCGATGCGGTGGTCTCGGAGAACGACGGAATGGCCGGCGGCGTTGTCGCCGCGCTGGCCGCGCAGGGAATGGCGGGTTCAGTGCCGGTGTCAGGCCAGGACGGCGACCACGCGGCGATCAATCGCATCGCGCTTGGCACGCAGACAGTGTCGATCTGGAAAGACGCGCGCGATCTCGGCAAGACAGCGGGCGATGCGGCCGTCGAACTCGGCAACGGCAAGAAGATGACGGCCATCCCGGACGTCAAGCCGTTCACCGGCGGGGCTAAGGGCGTGAAGGTCAACGGCATCCTCCTCACTCCGCTCCCGATCACCAAAGACAACCTGAACGTGATTGTCGACAAGGGGTGGATTACGAAGGCGGAAGTCTGCGCCGGGGTAAAGCCGGAGATGACGCCTTTCTGCAAGTGAGTTGACCGTATCTCAATCGAGTGAAACAAAAGAAGGCCGCGCCGTTTGCAAGGCGGCGCGGCTTTCTGCTGCGCGCCGCATGCCGTCTTAAGGCGGCGGCTCAAGGATGAAGTTCGGGAGGGAGCATGACCTCTGCGGCCCCAAGCGCGACCAGCGCGGCTTCGAGCGAGCCGGCCATCCGAAGGTTGCTCAGAGCCACTGAGGTCGACACCCGAATGATCGGCATGATCGGCGCTCTGGCGCTGATCTGGGTCGGCTTCAACATCTACACGCTGGTTCAGACCGGCGAGGGTCTTTTCCTCACGCCGCGCAACCTTTGGAATTTGAGCGTACAAACGTCATCGATCGCGATCATGGCGACGGGGATGGTGCTCATCATCGTCATGCGCCATATCGACCTTTCCGTCGGATCGATCATCGGCTTCGTCTCGACCATCATTGGCGTCGCCCAGGTCCATATTTTGCCGCTCTATCTCGGCCTCGACAATCCGGCGATCTGGGTTATCGCCGTTGTCGTGGCGCTCGCGATCGGCGCCGCCATCGGCGCATTTCACGGCTCGCTGGTCGCCTATGTCGGTATCCCCGCCTTCATCGTCACGCTCGGCGGTCAATTGTTCTGGCGCGGCGCCGCGTGGTGGGTGACGACAGGCCAGACGATCGCGCCGCTCGACGACCGCTTCGCGCTGATGGGCGGGGGCCCGCATGGCTCGATCGGAGCGACCGCGAGCTGGGCGCTGTGTGCGATTGCCTGCGCCGCCATTGTGTTTGGGCTCTATGCCGGCCGTCAGAGACGGGCGCGTTTCCGCTTCCCCCAACGGCCGATGTGGGCCGAATATCTGATCGCGGCGGTGGGTTGTTTCGTCGTTGTCGGCGCAACAGCCATCGTCAACGCCTATCCTTGGCCAGAGCGGGTGGCGGCGAAATACGCGGCGGACAACAATATCCCGGTGCCGGAAGGGGGCCTGTATATCTCGACCGGCTACGCCATTCCGGTGCTGATCGCGCTGGTCACCGGCGTCGTCATGACGTTCCTCGCCCGGCGGACGCGGTTTGGCCGCTACGTCTACGCCATCGGCGGCAATCCGGAAGCCGCCGAGCTAGCCGGCATCAACACCAAGCGGATTACCGTGCTCGTCTTTGCTTTGATGGGCATGCTCGCGGGGGTCGCGGCGTGCATCGATTTCGGCGCGGCTCGATTCAGCGACCAACGTGCTCGGGCAGTTCGACGAACTTTATGTTATCGCGGCGGCGGTAATCGGCGGCACTTCGCTCGCCGGCGGCATCGGCACGATCTATGGCGCGCTGATCGGCGCGCTGGTCATCCAGTCGCTGCAGTCCGGCATGGTGCTGCTCGGCTTCGACTCGGCCTTCCAGCAGATGGTGGTCGGCGTGGTGCTCGTCGGCGCGGTCGGCATCGACACGTTCTATCGCCGCCGAACCGCTAAGGGTTGAGCCATGGACGCGAACCCCCAGACCCCGCTGGTCGAGATGAAGGACATTTCGCTCGCTTTTGGCGGCTTGAAAGCGATCGACGATGCTTCGATTGACCTCTATCCCGGCGAAGTCGTCGGCCTGCTCGGCCACAATGGGGCTGGCAAATCCTGCCTGATCAAGGTTCTGTCTGGCGCCTATAAGCGCGATGCCGGGCAGATTTTCATCAACGGCCAGGAAGCGACGATCAACAATCCGCGCGACGCCAAGCAGTATGGGATCGAGACGGTCTACCAGGCGCTCGCGCTCGCCGACAATGTCGACGCGGCGTCGAACCTGTACCTCGGTCGGGAATTGCGCACCCGCTGGGGCACGCTCGACGACGCGTCGATGGAGGCAGAGGCGCGCAAGGTGATGGGGCGGCTCAATCCCAACTTCCGCCGCTTCAAGGAGCCGGTGATCGCGCTCTCGGGCGGCCAGCGGCAGTCGGTCGCAATCGCACGGGCGATCCATTTCAACGCCCGCATCCTGATCATGGACGAACCGACCGCGGCGCTCGGGCCGGCCGAGACAGCCCAAGTCGGCGAACTGATCAAGCAGCTCAAAGCCGACGGCATCGGCATTTTCCTCATCAGCCACGACATCCACGATGTGTTCGACCTCGCCGACCGCGTGACTGTGATGAAGAACGGCCAGATCGTCGGATCGGGACGGGTCCAGGACATGACCAAGGACGAGGTGCTCGGCATGATCATCCTGGGCAAATGCCCGCCAGGCGCGATCCCCGGACCGGGAGCGATGGCGAGCTAGCCCTTCGCCATCTCTCGCGCGTCGATAACGGCCTGCGCCCATTCCTCGGGGCGTTCCTGCGGCAGGTTGTGGCCCGCGCCCTTGAAGACGCGATGCTCGTGCGGGCCGGTGAATTTCCTCGCGTGATGGGCGGTGCCGGGGTTTACGCCGTCCGTGTCGCCGTCGATGGTGATGGCCGGAACGGCGATGGGCGGCTGCGCCGTGAGCGCCATTTCAATCTCATCGTAGCGCGAATCGCCGGCGCTTGGCGCGAGCCCGTAACGATGCCGATAGGAGTGAATGACCACATCGACGAAGTCGGGATTGTCGAAGGCGCTCGCGGTTCGATCGAAGGTCGCATCGTCGAACGCCCACTTCGGCGACCACCTGCGCCATAAGAGGCGCGCGATCTCCTTCCGGTTCTTCGCCAAGCCGCGCCGTCCCCGCTCGCTGTGGAAATAATACTGGTACCAGAACGCCGCCTCCTCGGCCGGGCTCGCCGGCTCCATCGCCTGCGCAATGTTTTGGATGTTGTAAGAATTGCCGGAGACGAGCGCGACGACCCGCATCGGCAAAAGAGCGGCGACGATGCAAGCAGCTCGCCCGCCCCAGTCATACCCACCAAGCACGGCGCGCTCGATCTTGAGCGCGTCCATGAAGTCGAGAAGGTCGACGCCGAGAGCCGCCTGCTCGCCCGAGCGGGGCGTTTCGGCGACAAAAACCGTGTTGGCCCGTAGCCACGCAGATAGGGAACAATCACCCGCGCCCCGGCCTGCGCGAGGACTGGCGCGGCCTGATCATAGGCGTGGACGTCGTAGGGAAAACCGTGGCCGAGAATGCATGGCCATCCGGACGCAGGTCCATATTCCAGATAAGCGGTTGAAAGGGGTCCGGCCTCTATCCTGCGAACGGCTCCCGGCGGAATGGTCACAGTTCAGGATCTGGAGGCCGTAGGTCGAATTCCGGCGCGCCGTCCAATACAGCTTTGACGTCCGCCCATGGCGGAAGCGGCGGCAGGCCGAGGATCTCGCGAACGGGCGTGAAAGAGCGGCGATGAATGGGCGAGGCGCCGAGCCGGGCAAGAGCGGCCCGATGCTCGCGCACGGGATAGCCCTTGTGCTTCGAAAAGCCGTACCCCGGATATTCCGCATCCAGTTGGCGCATGAGAGCGTCTCGCGCGGTCTTGGCCAAGATTGAGGCCGCGGCGATGGTCAGGCTCTTGGCGTCGCCGTTCACAATGGCCTGCTGAGGCGTCGGCAGTTCTTTTAGACGGCGCGCGTCGAGCAGAATGTGCTGAGGGGCGACGGAGAGTCCTTCGACGGCGCGGCGCATGGCCAGAAGGCCGGCCCAATAGATGTTGATGCGATCAATTTCGTCGACCTGGGCGAAGGCGATCGACCACGCGACGGCGCGCCCTTTGATCTCACCCGCCAGCTTCTCCCGAGTTGCGGCATCGAGCTTTTTCGAATCGTCGACTCCGGGAATACGCGACCCTGGCGCGAATATGACTGCCGCGGCCGCCACCGGCCCCGCGAGCGGGCTCATGCCGGCTTCATCGACGCCGGCAACGTGCATTAAGCCGGCGCTCCAAAGCGCGTTCTCGAACCGCAAGAGCTTGCGCAGGCGCTGCCCCTCCGAGCGGTTCTCGGCGCGGCGGCGAGCGACGGCGGTGAGAATTGCCTTTGCGCCAAGGCGCGGATCGACCCTGAGCGCGCATTCCGTCTCGGCATCGAGCGGGCAGGCCTCGATAATGTAGCGGCGACGAATCTCGGCAAGGGGCAGGCGAGTCACTGCGACAATCTAGCCGGAGTTGCGTCCTGCGCAACGGGAAAGCTGGCGGCTCTCACAACAGCTTTCGCTGGCCTGGTCCTGTCGGGGTGTTCGTCGCCAAGGTTCAACTTCAATGAAGGGCTCGCGAAACGGGCGCGCGGGCTCTTGACGTCGCCGTCGCTCGTCAGCTAAATAACGAACTGCGATCTAGTCGAGGTTATTGCGCGTGGCGATGCTTATTGTACGTATGGCGCTGGAGAGCGGGCAGACATAGGGTCTGCATCCGGTCGCTGGCGCTTAACCCGAAGGCCCCTTTGAGGGCCTTTTTTGTTGCCCGGGATTCTGAACGACGAGAGAAGGCGGAGTTTACGATTATGGCCAAGCACATGACCGGCGCGGAGATGGTCGTCGAGGCGTTGAAGGACCAGGGCGTCGAGATGGTCTTCGGCTATCCGGGCGGCGCGGTGCTTCCGATCTACGACGCAATTTTCCATCAGAACAAGCTGCGCCACATCCTTGTGCGCCACGAGCAGGGCGCGGCTCACGCAGCGGAAGGTTACGCCCGCTCGACCGGCAAGGTCGGCGTTCTCCTCGTCACCTCGGGCCCCGGCGCCACCAACGCGATCACCGGCCTCACCGATGCGCTGATGGACTCGATCCCGCTCGTCTGCATCACCGGGCAGGTGCCGACCCATCTCATCGGCTCCGACGCGTTCCAGGAATGCGACACGACCGGCATCACCCGCAGCTGCACCAAGCACAATTATCTCGTCCGCCGCGTCGAGGACTTGCCGCGCATCCTCCACGAGGCCTTCTACATCGCCTCGCACGGCCGACCCGGTCCGGTCGTCGTCGACATTCCCAAGGACGTGCAGTTCGCAAGCGGCGTCTATGCGTTCCAGAAGAACATCCAGCACAAGACCTATCGGCCGCAGCTCAAGGGCGATCTCGAGCGCGTTCAGCACGCGATCGAGATGATGGCGGCGGCAAAAAAGCCGGTGTTCTATACCGGTGGAGGCGTCGTCAATTCCGGCCCGCACGCTTCGGCCCTGTTGCGCGAGCTCGTGCGTACGACCGGGTTCCCGATCACTTCGACATTGATGGGGCTCGGCGCCTATCCCGCGTCCGACCGGCAATGGCTCGGCATGCTTGGCATGCACGGCTCGTTCGAGGCCAACAACGCAATGCATGATTGCGATCTCATGATCTGCGTCGGCGCCCGCTTCGACGACCGCATCACCGGCCGCCTCGACGCGTTCTCGCCGAAGTCGAGCAAAATCCACATCGACATCGACCCGTCGTCGATCAACAAAAACGTCAAGGTCGATCTCGGCATCGTCGGCGACTGCGCCCATGTGCTTGAGGACATGGTGCGGCTGTGGCGCGGTGGGTCGTATCGGGCCGACGAGGGCGCGATCGCCAAATGGTGGAGCGCGATCGATGGCTGGCGGGCGCGCAACTCGTTCGGATTCCGCAATTCGGACAGGATCATCAAGCCCCAGCACGCGGTAAAGAGGCTCTATGAGCTGACCAGGGGCCGCGACGTCTACGTCACGACTGAAGTCGGCCAGCACCAAATGTGGGCGGCGCAGCATTTCGCCTTCGAGGAGCCGAACCGCTGGATGACCTCGGGCGGCCTCGGAACCATGGGCTATGGGCTGCCGGCGGCGATCGGCGTCCAGCTCGCCCATCCGCAGGCGCTGGTGGTCGATATCGCGGGCGAAGCCTCGATCCTTATGAACATGCAGGAGATGTCGACCGCGGCGCAATACCGCCTCCCGATCAAGATCTTCATTCTCAACAATCAGTACATGGGCATGGTGCGACAGTGGCAGGAGCTTCTCCATGGCGGCCGCTACTCGGAAAGCTATACCGATTCGCTCCCCGACTTCGTCAAGCTCGCCGAGGCCTACGGCGCGCATGGAATCCGCTGCTCCGATCCGGCCAAGCTGGACGCGGCGATCATTGAGATGATCGATACGCCGAGGCCGGTCATTTTCGATTGCCTCGTCGATCAGAAGGAGAACTGCTTTCCGATGATCCCGTCGGGCAAGGCCCATAACGAAATGATCATGGCCGAGCTCGAGGACGACGCCGGCGTCGAGCTCGACAACGTGATCGATGAGAAGGGGAGGATGCTCGTCTAAGTTCAGGGGTTGGGTGAGACAATCGCGATGTTCAGCCTGGAAGAAATACGGCGAGCGCACGAGGTCGTGCTTGGCGGCCTGCGTCCGACGCCGGCGATTTCCTGGCCGCTCCTCGCCGGGCGGCTCGGCGCCGAGGCAGTGGTCAAGCACGAGAACCATCTGCCGACTGGCGCCTTTAAGGTGCGCGGCGGCCTCACCTATGTCGACGCGCTGATCAAGCGCGAGCCAAAGGCGCGGGGGCTTATTTCGGCGACTCGCGGCAATCACGGCCAGAGTTTAGCCTTCGCTGGCCGGCGGGCGGGCCTCGAGGTGACGATCCTCGCGCCGGAAGGCAATTCGATTGAGAAAAACGCAGCCATGCGCGCGCTCGGCGCCGACCTGATCGAATCCGGACGCGACTTTCAGGCCGCGCGCGAGGAGGCGATGCGGCTCGCCGACGAGCGCGACCTGCACATGGTTCCTTCTTTCCATCGGGATCTTGCCCTCGGTGTCTCGACCTATGCGCTCGAGCTGCTGAGCGACCGCCCCGACCTCAACGTTCTGTACGTGCCAATCGGCCAGGGGTCGGGAATCTGCGGTTGCATCGCTGCGCGCGACGCTTTGGGGCTCAAGACGGACATTGTCGGCGTCCAGTCGGCGGAAGCGCCGGCTTATGCACTCTCGTTCACCGCCGGCCACGCGGTGCGGACCAACAGCGCCGACACATATGCCGACGGCATGGCGACGCGCGTTCCCGACGAGGAGGCGCTTGCAGTGATCGTCAAGGGGGCGGCGCGGATCGTGCTCGTAAGCGACGAGGAGATCGCCTCCGCCATCCGCGCCTATTGGACCGATACCCATAATCTCGCCGAGGGCGCCGGCGCAGCAGCCCTGGCGGCGGCGATGCAGGAGCGATCGCGTCTCAACGGACGCAAGATCGGGCTCGTGCTGTCCGGCGGCAACATCGACTTCGATCTCTTCCGGCGATGGGTGATTCCGGCGTCGGACGCCGCCGCAGCCTGAATCGAGATTACGACGACACCGGGATTAAGGACATGAACGTCATGAGCAAGACCTCCGCCCAGCCGCTCTCGCCCTATTCGTCGGCGACTGCGAAGGCCAAGATCGAGACCCACACGCTTTCCGTCCTGGTCGACAACGAGCCGGGCGTCCTCGCGCGAGTGGTCGGCATGTTCTCGGGCCGCGGCTATAATATCGAGAGCCTCACCGTCGCCGAGGTCGCCCACGAGGCGCAGCTGTCGCGGATCACCATCGTCACCTCCGGCACGCCCGAGATCATCGAGCAGATCCGCCATCAGCTCGAACGTCTGGTTCCCGTCCATTCGGTGAAGGATCTGACGCTGACCGTGCGCGCGATCGAGCGGGAGCTTGCGATGATCAAGGTCCGCGGCAAGGGCGAGAACCGGGTCGAGGCGATGCGGCTCGCCGACGCTTTTCGCGCCAAGGTGATCGATGCGACCACCGAGAGCTTCATCTTCGAATTGACCGGGGCGCCGCGCAAGATCGACGATTTCGTCGAGCTCATGCGCCCGCTCGGCCTCGTCGAGGTCTCGCGCACCGGCGTCGCCGCCATCTCGCGCGGACCCGAGCCGATCTGAGGCGGTCCATAAGTCGCGGATCGTGGCGGCGCTGGGCGAGTCCTACAAGGGCGAGGGAACCTTGCGCGCGGCGAAAAAATGGATCGCGCCGCCGCAAACTGGCGCTTGCGGCGCCGCATCGGGCGCCGCACATCGGCTCGATGGATGAAGTCTTCGACTACGTGATCGTCGGGGCAGGCTCGGCGGGCTGCGTGCTCGCCGACCGGCTGAGCGAAGATGGCCGCAGCACTGTCCTCGTGCTCGAGTACGGCGGGTCTGATCGATCCGTGTTGATCCAGATGCCGGCGGCGCTCTCGATTCCCATGAATATGAGAGCTTACAGCTGGGGCTATCTGACCGAGCCGGAGCCGTGTCTGAACGGCCGGCGAATGCACTGTCCGAGGGGCAAGGTCCTCGGCGGCTCGTCCTCGATCAATGGCTTGGTCTATGTGCGCGGCCATCCGCTCGATTTCGAGCGTTGGGAAGAGGAAGGCGCAAGTGGCTGGGGATATCGGAACGTGCTGCCCTACTTCCGCCGCGCCGAAAGTTTCCGCGGCGGCGCCGACGCCTGGCGCGGCGACAGCGGGCCTCTCGCGACCGCGCAGGGCGCCAAGCGCAACCCGCTCTACGCGGCCTTCGTCGAAGCGGGCCGTGAGGCGGGCTATGCGATGAGCCCCGACCTCAACGGCGAGCGGCAGGAGGGATTTGGGCCCCTCGACATGACGGTGAGGGACGGAGTGCGGGCGTCGACCGCCAACGCCTATCTGAGGCCGGCGATGAAAAGACGCAATCTCAAGGTGGTCACGCACGCGCTCGCGACTCGAATCGCCTTCGACGGGCGACGCGCGTCCGGTCTGCATTACCGGCGCGGCGGACGGGACCACAAGGCAAGCGCGCGGCGCGAGGTGATTCTGTGCGGCGGGCCGATCAATTCGCCCCAATTGCTCAAGCTTTCGGGTGTCGGGCCGGCGGCCGAGCTCGAATCGTTCGGGATCGAAGTCGTCGCTGATCGGGCAGGCGTCGGCGAGAACCTGCAAGACCATCTTGAATTCACCGTCCAGGTCGCTTCGAAAGAGCCCATTACCCTTTACCGCCACACCGGCCTCGTTCGGCGGGCGTTGATCGGGGCCCAGTGGCTCCTGCGCGGCGAGGGCCTCGGCGCCTCGAATCATTTCGAGGCCGGCGGCTTCATCCGTTCGCGCGCCGGCGTCCGCTATCCGGACATCCAGTTTCACTTCCTGCCCGCTTGCCGTCGCCTATGACGCCTCGACGCTCGCCCGCGAGCATGGCTTTCAGGCCCATGTCGGCCCGATGCGGTCGAAAAGCCGCGGCTGGGTGCGTCTCAAGTCGACCGATCCGGCCGAGCCGCCCATGATCCGGTTCAATTATATGAGCCATCCCGAGGACTGGATCGAGATGCGCGCATGCATGCGCCTGACCCGCGAAATCTTCGCTCAGCGGGCCTTCGATCGCTATCGCGGCCGCGAAATCCAGCCTGGGGCGAACTCCGTCAGCGACGAGGCGATCGACGCCTTTGTGCGCGAGCGCGTCGACAGCGCCTACCATCCCTCCTGCTCATGCAGGATGGGATCGGCGGCGGACCCCTTGGCCGTCGTCGACCCTGAGACGCGGGTGATAGGCGTCGAAGGCCTGCGGGTCGTCGATTCCTCGATCATGCCGTCGATCACCAATGGCAATCTCAACGCGCCGACGATCATGCTGGCCGAGAAGGCGGCCGACATGATCCTCGGCCGCGATCCCTTGCCGGCATCGAATGCGCCCTACTATGTCGCGCCCGACTGGGAGACGAAGCAGCGGTAGGGTTGGTGATGTCATCCCCGCCCCACGCGCCGATCCAGCGTTGCGGGGCGCGGATCGCGACTGTCAGCGGCGGTTCGCCCCCCGCCCATTTTCGCGGGGATGACAACGGCGGACGCGCCAAATCGTGTCCGTCTTGATGACCGGGCCTTAATTTTCGGGTTCAAATCAGCGCCGCTCTGGCGCAGGGTCCGGAACGAACAGGCCAAATGAACATCGGGAAGGGCGAAAACGCCATGTCGGAAACCGCATCGGCCGCCGCCAGGGAGCCAAGACGCGGCCGCGAGGCGCGCCGGTCGGCGCGAGCCCATCGGTCGCATGCGTCCGTCCCCTACATCACGCGCAAGATCCCGCTCACCGAGATGTTGAGCGAGGAAGGCCTCGAAACGATTGAACGCAACGCCGAGACGCTGCTGCAGGAGATCGGAATCGAGTTTCGCGACTTTCCCCGCGCGCTCGATCTCTTTCGCAACGCCGGCTGCGACATCAAGGGCGAGCGGGTCCGGTTTCCGCGCGGTCTCGCGCGTGAGCTCTGCGCCACGACGCCGGCGCAATATATGCAGCACGCGCGCAACCCTGAGCGCAACGTCGTGATCGGCGGCGACGCGATGGTGTTCGCCCCCAACTATGGCTCGCCGTTCGTCCACGACCTCGACAAGGGCCGCCGCTACGGGACGCTCGAAGACTTCCAGAATTTCGTCAAGCTCGCGTACGTGAGCCCGTACATCCATCATTCCGGAGGCACGGTCTGCGAGCCGGTCGACCTGCCGGTGAACAAGCGGCATCTCGAGATGGTCTATGCGCATCTCAAATATTCGGACAAGCCGTTCATGGGGTCGGTCACCAAGCCTGAACGGGCCGAGGACAGCGTGCGCATCTGCGAGCTTCTGTTCGGCGAGGACTTCGTGCGCGACAACACCGTGCTGACGAGCCTCATCAACGCCAATTCGCCGCTGGTCTGGGACTCGAGCATGCTCGGCGCCGCGGAGGCGTACGCCCGCAGCAACCAGGCCTGCATCATCACGCCGTTCATTCTGTCTGGAGCAATGAGCCCGGTGACGGTTGCCGGCACCCTGACCCAGGTGCTGGCCGAAGTGCTGGCGGGGACGGCGTTCTGCCAGCTTACCCGCCCGGGCGCGCCGGTGGTTTTTGGAACCTTCGTCTCGACGCTCTCGATGCAGTCCGGCGCGCCGACCTTCGGCACGCCCGAGGCGGCGCTGGCGATCTTCGGCGCCGGCCAGCTTGCCCGACGGATGAACATGCCGTTCCGCACCGGCGGCTCGCTCTGCGCATCGAAGATCCCCGACGCCCAGGCGGCTTACGAAAGCGCGCAGACGCTTCTGCCGACGGTGCTGGCGGGCGCCAATTTCGTGCTCCACGCCGCCGGCTGGCTCGAGGGCGGCCTCGCCGCGTCCTATGAGAAGTTCGTGATGGACTTCGACCAGCTCGGCGCGATGCACGTTCTCGCCAAAGGCGTCGACTTCAGCGACAACGGCCAGGCGATGGAGGCGTTCCACCAGGTCGAGCCGGGCGGACATTTTCTTGGTTGCGCCCACACCCAAGCCAATTTCGAGACTGCCTTCTATCGCTCCAACATCGCCGACAACAATTCGGTCGAGCAGTGGCGCGAGGAGGGTTCGAAGGACGCCGCGACCCGCGCCAACGGCCTATGGAAGTCGATGCTGGCCGAATACGAACCGCCGCCGCTCGACCCGGCCAAGGACGAAGCGATCCGCGACTTCATCGAGCGCAAGAAGGCCTCGATGCCGGATGCGACCTATTGATGCGCGCATGAGCCTTTGGACGTTCGCCGCCGCCCCCTCCGCCCCCTTACGGCGAGAGGCGCCCTCCCGCGCCGCTTTGGGGCATGGCGCGCGATAGCGCGGCCTCGCCGTCGCGCGCTCGACCCCTCATCCGGCGCCATAGCCTGTCGAAGGACGGGCGTCCGTCGGACAGGCTATGGCGCAACCTTCTCCCGCAAGGGGAGCAGTCGGCGACCGAACGATCAGCCGTTGAGGACCGTTTGAATGAAAACGCATGCGAGGGCGGTGGTCATCGGCGGGGGCGTGGTCGGCGTCTCGACGCTCTATCATCTGGCGAGAAAAGGCTGGGGCGACAGCGTCCTCGTCGAGCGCAGGGAGTTGACCTCGGGCTCGACCTGGCACGCGGCGGGCCTCCTGCCGCTCTTCAACCTCAGCTATTCGGTCGGTCAGATCCACAAATATTCGGTCGCCCTCTATAGGACGCTCGAGAAGGAAACCGGCCTCGACGTCGGTCTGCGCCCGGTGTCGAACATCCGCCTCGCCCGCACCCGCGACCGGATGGATGAGTATCGCTATTACGCCGGCGTCGCCGCGACCATCGGCGTCAAGGTGAAGTTCCTGACGCCGCAGGAAGTGAAGGAGATCTGGCCGCTCTGCGACGTTGACGGAATCATCGGCGCGATCCAGCACCCCGAGGACGGCTACATCCAGCCCGCCGACCTCACCCAGGCGCTGGCGCGGGCGGCGCGCGAGCGCGGCGGCGAGATCAACCGCCATACGACCGTCGCCGCGATCGAGCGCCGCCCGAGCGGCGAATGGAATGTCGTGACCGACAAGGGCGATATCGTCTGCGAGCACGTGGTGTCGGCGACCGGCAATTTCGCACGGCAGACCGGCGCCATGGTCGGAATCAACGTGCCGGTCATCCCTGTCCAGCACCAGTATATCGTCACCGAGGCGCATCCCGAGATTGTCGCGCGCAAGGCCAGGGGGCTGCCTGAAATGGGCGTGCTGCGGGAATCGGATTCGTCCTGGTACATGCGCGAGGAGGCAGGCGGACTCTTGCTCGGGCCTTACGAGAAGGGCGCGCCGGCCTGCTATGTCGACGGACCGTCGGCGGACAGCGAATACGAGCTCTTTCCCGAAGACCTCGACCGCCTCGCGCCGCACATCGAGACGGCCATCGCCCGCGTTCCCGCCTTCGGCGAGGTCGGAGTCAAGAAGGTCTACAACGGCGCGATCGCCTACACGCCCGACGGCTCGCCGATCGTCGGCCCGGCGCCGGGCTTGAAGAACTTCTGGCTCAACGAAGGCCATTCGTTCGGCGTCACCGCGGCCGGCGGCGCCGGCTGGCAGCTCGCCGAATGGATCGTCGACGGCGAGCCGACGATCGACATGCTCGGCGTCGACCCGCGCCGCTTCGGGTCCTATGCCGACAAAGGCTACCTCATCGAGAAGAACGAAGAGGCTTACGCCAAGGTCTTCACCGTCCACTATCCCGACGAAGAGCGCGTCGCCGCGCGTCCGCTGCGCCAGACGCCCTGCTATTCGCGGATGAAGGCTCTCGGCGCCGTGTTCGGCTCGATTTACGGCTGGGAGCGGCCGAACTGGTTTGCGCCGCCGGGCTACGGGTTGAGCGAGACCGACCTCGCCAGACCCGATGTGCTGCTCAACGAGAATCATCCGCACGCCGCCGAGGGCGAACGGCCGCGCGAGAAGTGGAGCTTCCGCCGTTCGAACTATTTCCAGTTCGTCGGCGCCGAGTGCCGCAACGTGCATGAGAACGTCGGCCTGCAGGACATGTCGGCGTTCGCCAAGCTTGAGGTGTCCGGTCCCGGCGCCGAAAGCTGGCTGAACTCGATCCTCACCAACCGCATCCCCAAGGCGATCGGGCGCGTCACGCTCACCTATCTCTTGACCGCGCGGGGCGGCGTGCGGGCCGAGTTCACGCTGACCCGCATCGGCGCGGGACGCTTCTATCTCGTTTCGGCGGGCGCGCTGGAATCGCACGATTTCGATTCGCTGGAAAAGCTGCTGCCCGGCGATGGAAGCGTCCGCCTGGACAGGGTGACGACGCAGCGCGGCGTTCTCGTGCTCGCCGGCCCGCGGTCGCGCGAGGTTCTGGCCAAGGTCGCCGATATCGACGTCTCGAACGAGGCGTTCCCATGGCTGACCGCGCGGCGCCTTTCGATCCGGTCGGCGGGGCTCATCGCCATGCGGGTGAATTTCGTCGGCGAGCTCGGCTACGAGCTGCACCATCCGATCGAGATGCAGAACGCGATCTTCGACGCGCTCATGTCGGCCGGGGCGCCGTTCGGCATCAAGCCGTTCGGCATTCGCGCCATGGATTCGCTGAGGCTGGAAAAGTCCTACAAGCTCATCGGTCGGGAACTCTCGATCGAATACGCCGCGCTCGAATCCGGCCTCGACCGGTTCGTCGATTTCAAGAAAGGCCCGTTCCTCGGCCGCGACGCGTTGATCGCCTGGGCCGGCAAGGGCGTCGCAAACAGGCTTGTCACGCTCGAGGTTCAGGGCGTGAGCGACGCCGACGCGCGCGGCTCAGAGCCGGTGACGAAGGACGGGGCGATGGTCGGCCGCACGACCTCCGGCGGCTACGGCTGGCGGACCGGGAAATCGCTCGCGCTGGCGATGGTGAAGCCGGAGTTTTCGAATGCCGGGAGCGAGGTCGAGATCCGGATTCTCGGCGAGACCCGCCGCGCGGTCGTTGTCGCCGAGAGCCCGTACGATCCGGCGAACGCGTCGCTGCGCGCCTGAAATCGGTTCGGCGGGCCGGTTGCTCACTCCCGTTGCGGAACGGGAGGCGCGCCCGCGATCTCAAGCACTTGGGCGCCATTTTCTGTAACGTCCGCCGGCGGGCGCGATGAGCGCGGGCGAAACGACATGGGTTAGCGCGAGCGGAGTTTCGCGCGCGATCCGCGGCGCGCTCGATACGGGCGGCGCCGGCGGCGCAGCGGCGAGCCCATGATAGCGGTCGAACGCGGTGACGACGCGAAGAAACGGGTCGATCGCGTTGAGTTTGCCCTCGTCGATCGCTTCGTCGGCCACCCGCAGCGCCTTGGTCAGCCGGGCGATCTGCAGATGGACATAGCGTTCGGACCCATCGAGGCGCCGCTGCGCGATCGCTCGGTCGACCGCGCGCCGGACCGAGGCCACGCTGACGCCCGTGCGGGCGGCGATCTGCTCGTGGCTATAGCCGGCCACGAGGAGGTCGAAGAAGGCCTCGCGCTCACGCGCCGCCTTGGCGCGGCGCGCCTTGCCCGCTGCGCGCGCCTCTGCGCGCTGGGAGAGAGTTGGGGTTTCGCTCGACATCGGTTCGCCTCCGGCGCCTATTGGGGACATGGCGATAGAGTAGCAAGATTTCTGATTTAGGGAAAGAAATTGCTCGATTATATTCAACCGGCCAAACTTATATTCTGTTAAATAGAACATCCGCACGTTCGGCTACGCCTCGCCGCCGGATATCGCGGCGCAATCGGAATATCGATATCGAATGATCCGGTGACAGTCTTAGCTCTATCAATCGAATGAGAATTGTCGAACGTGTCGTTATTCCCCGTACCTCGGCCTTTGTGTCGCTCAACCGCGCGCGGTTGCCGGAACGGGCCCTGCCGGGGGATAGAGTAAAGTGTCACCGTTATCCTGCCTTTCAGTCACTCAGCAGCGTACTGCGTTGCCGGGAATTGGCTCCGAGACCATTGGGGATTGAGTAAAGTGTCACCGTTATCCGTTATCGTTATTTGGTATTGTACCGAGAGACGACATTTAGCCGGAGCCAACTCGCGCCGGATCGCTACGCCTCTCCTGCCGCCTTCCGCTGCTGGAGCAGGGCGCGATAGATCTCGTCGTCGCCGCAGAGGCCCGCCATCCGGCCGAGATCGTCAACCAGGACAATCGGATTGCCGGAGTCCCGGCGAAGCGCGATCGCCGAGCGCATCTTCAGATCGATCGAGGCGACGACGACGTCGACGCTGTCATGCGACATCTCGCCCGACGTCGCGTCCGCCTTGGACAGCGTGCCCGCCGCGCCGTCCAGCGTGACGCCGATCGGCCGGTCGTCGGCGTCAAGCCGCACGCGGATGCGACCGGCGCGGTCCAGGAGCACTTCATTTTCGTGCCGCCTGAGCGCGGCGGCCGGCGTCATCAGCGCGCTGCCGCGCAGCACGTTGAGCGGGTTCATGTGCTTGACGAATTCGGCGACATAGGCGTCGGCCGGGCGCAGCAGGATGTCCTCCGCCGTGCCGCACTGGACGATGCGCCCGCCCTCGAGAATGGCGATCCGATTGCCGATCTTGAGCGCTTCGTCGAGGTCGTGACTGACGAAAATGATCGTCTTCTTCAGGTCCTTCTGCAGCAGCAGGAGCTCGTCCTGCAGCTTGTCGCGGATCAGCGGATCGAGCGCCGAGAACGGCTCGTCCATGAGCAGGATGTCGGCGTCGGTGGCGAAGGCGCGCGCGAGGCCCACGCGCTGCTGCATGCCGCCGGACAGCTCATGGCCGAACTTGCCCGCCCATTGCGTCAAGCCGACCATCGCCAGCTTTTCGGCGACGATCTTGTCCATCTGCGCCTTCGGCGTCCGACGAAGCTCGAGCCCGAAGGCGACGTTCTCCTTCACCGTGCGCCATGGCAGAAGCGCGAACTGCTGGAACACCATGGCGATGCGGCTCGTGCGAAGCATCCTGAGTTCGTCGGCGCTGCAATGAGCGACGTCGATCGCGCCCTGGCCGTGGCGGACGAGAACCTTGCCCCGGGCGACTTTGTTGAGGCCGTTCACGGCGCGAAGGATCGTGGACTTGCCCGATCCCGACAGTCCCATCAGCACGCAGATTTCGCTCGGCTCGATCGAAAGGTCGACACCCGCCGCGCCGAGAACGACTCCGGTCGCTTTCAGGATATCGTCGCGCGACGCTCCCTTGTCGACGAGCGCCAGCGCCTCGGCCTGCTTGTCGCCGAAGACGATGTCGACATGATCGAAGACCACCGCCGACATTTTCACGCGCTCCCTTTTCGCTCGGGGTTGCGGAAGACGCGGTCGAGCACGATCGCGAGCAGAACGATCGAGACGCCGGCTTCGATCCCCATCGGAATATTGACCGTTCCGAGCGCCCGCACCACCGGCACGCCGAGCCCGGCCGCGCCGACCAGCGCGGCGATGACGACCATCGACAGGCTCAGCATGATGCATTGAGTGACGCCGGCCATGATCGTCGGCAGCGCATAGGGCAACTCGACTTTCCACAAGAGTTGCCGATTTGTCGCCCCGAACGCGGCGCCGGCTTCCTTGAGCGGCAGCGGCGCCGAGACGATGCCGAGATGCGTCAGCCGGATCGGCGCGGCGATCGCGAAGATGACGGTCGAGATCAGGCCCGGCGCCGAGCCGAGATGAAACAGGACCAGGGTCGGGATGAGGTAAACGAATGTCGGCAGCGTCTGCATGAGATCAAGCAGCGGCCTCAGCAGAGCATAGAGCCACGGCCTATGGGCCGAGGCGATGCCGACCGGCACTCCGATCATGACGCTCGCGATGGTCGCGAACCCGACGAGCGAGATCGTCTCGACCGTCGCCTGCCAGTAGCCGAGGTTGGCGATGATTATGAACGCGATGACGACGAACGCGGCGAGGCGCCAGGATCGATGCATCCAATAGGCCAGCGCCGCGAGGGCGAAAACGACGATCAGGAACGGGATGTGCAGAAGGATCGCGGTGAAGCCGTCGACCAGAAAATCGATCACCGCCGTCACCGCGTCGAAAAATCCGGCGGCGTTGTCCTGCAGCCAGGTTATGCCGATCTTGACCAGGCGTCCGAGCGGAAGCTTCGGCTCGGTGAACCAGCTCTCCAAGGCCGTCCCTCCAGCCACGGGCCAAATGCAGGCCCCCTGGGCCTTCCCGCCGCAGGTCGGGCGGCGGGCAGGGGGCCGGCGCGAGTCGAATCGCCTAAAGGCCGAGGCTCTTCTTGACAGCCGGCAGTCCGGGCTGGCCGTCGAAGGTCGTGACGCCATCGAGCCAGGCGGCGAGCTGCGGCGGATTGGTCTTCAGCCATTCCTGGGCCGCCTTCGGACCCTCGTCGCCGTCGGTCAGAATCTTGTTCATCACCTCGTTCTCGATATCGACGGTGTAGACCAGATTCTTCACCAGCCGCGCCGCGTTCGGGCATTGCTCGGCCCAGCCGGCGCGCTCATTGGTGTAGACGACCGCGCCGCCGAAATTCGGGCCGAAGCTGTCGTCGCCGCCGGTCAGGTACTGGATCTTGAAATTGACGTTCATCGGGTGCGGCGCCCAGCCGAGGAAGACGACGTCTTCCTTGTGGCTCGTCGCGCGCTGCACTTCCGCCAGCATCCCCTGCTCGCTCGATTCAACCAGCTGGAAGTCCTTCAAGTTGAACTTGTCGCCCTTGATGAGGTCGAGGACGAGGCGGTTGCCGTCGTTTCCGGGCTCGATGCCGAAGATCTTGCCCTTGAGCGAATCCTTGAACTTCTGGATGTCGCCGAAATCCTTGAGACCCTTGTCATAGGTGTATTGCGGCACGGCGAGGGTGTATTTCGCGCCGGTCGGCAGATTGGCGCCGATTTCGACCACCGACTTGTCCTCGATGTACGGCTTGCGGTCGTTTTCCATCGACGGCTGCCAGTTGCCGAGAAACACGTCGATGTCCTTGTTCTTCATCGAGGCGTAGGTCACCGGAACCGAGAGCACCGTGATCTTGGGCGTATAGCCGAGGCCCTTGAAGATTTCGCCGGCAATCGCCGTCGTCGCGGTGATGTCGGTCCAGCCGACGTCCGAGAACTTGACCGTCTTGCAGCTTTCCGGATCGCCGGCGAACGCGCCGCCCGACCCAGCCAGGGCGATAACCCCGGAGAGTGTTAGAACTGCTGAGAACCTCATCGCCTTCCTCCTCGATCATGCAGCCGGCACGGCTCTGATCCAATTTCCCTTGTCGACAGTATCGGCGCATGCGACGCGCGGTCAAATCGAATGATTGCGTGACGCCAAGCCTGGAATTGTTTGAGCTTCCCCCCGCGAGCGGCTAGAAGCGGCCGCGCGCCCGCCTTCCGGAGCCCCGATGTCCGATCCCCTCAACGCGACCCCGCAGCAGCAGTCCGAAATCCTGATGCAGGCGCTGCCGCACATGCTGCGCTACGACGAAGCGATCGTGGTGGTGAAGTACGGCGGCCACGCGATGGGCGACGAGGACAAGGCGCGCGACTTCGCCAAGGACATGGTGCTTCTGGAGCAGTCGGGCATCAATCCGGTGGTGGTGCACGGCGGCGGCCCGCAGATCGGCGTCATGCTGAAGAAGCTCGGCATCGAATCGCACTTCTCCGGGGGCTTGAGGGTCACCGACAAGACGACCATGGAAATCGTCGAGATGGTGCTCGCCGGATCGATCAACAAGCAGATCGTCGGCTCGATCAACGCCGAGGGCGGGCGGGCGGTCGGCCTGTGCGGCAAGGACGGCAACATGGTCAGCGCGCGGAAGGTCCACCGCCCGCACAGTCCCGGCGAAGACGTCGTCGACCTCGGCTTTGTCGGCGAGCCCGACAAGGTCGACGTGACCGTGCTCGAGCAGATTCTCGGCCGCGAGCTGATCCCGGTCCTGGCGCCGGTCGCGCAAGGCGCTGACGGGCAGACCTATAATATCAACGCCGACACTTTCGCCGGCGCCGTGGCCGGCGCGCTCGGCGCCAAGCGCCTCTTGTTTCTCACCGACGTTCCCGGCGTCCTCGACAAGAGCGGCGCGCTCATGAAGGAACTGAGGATCGACGACATCCGCAGCCTCATCGCCGACGGCACGATCACCGGCGGTATGATCCCCAAGGTCGAAACCTGCATCTATGCGCTCGAACGCGGCGTCGAGGGCGTCGTCATCCTCGACGGCAAAGTCCCGCACGCGGTGCTGATCGAGCTGCTCACCGATTATGGCGCGGGTACGCTGATTATGCGATAGCGACCATCGGGCGCGGCGTGATCGGCGCCATTGCTTCGAGCAGGTAACCACAAAGCCCCCGGAGCGACGCGACGCAGGCTATGTCATCCGGCCCAATTTCCGTTGAAATGCAGTTGCACGGCTACAGAAGAATAACCTGACCTTATAACTCAAATGAAAAATAAGAGGTGGAGTGCGGGCTTGAGCGGCGGTATCCCGCAATGCCGAGACACGCAAAACCTATGGACAACGTTACCCACGTCGAAGGCTCCGGAACTGCAGTCAGAAATCCCCCGAGGCTGACGCGTATGAGACGCCGCTCGGCAATGTATCAAATGAAAAAATAGCAGTATCTCCGAAATCATCATATTGATACTGACCGCTAACATCAAGAACAAATACCAGTGCCGCCGTAGCAGAAGGACCAACAAACGAAAAAGTTGCAGTATAGTCATTGTTTATAATGGCGGGACCACCGTAAAAATTCTGAAAGATTATTCCCGTCGTCAGGGTGTTGGATGTTGTTGGGTTAAACCCGGCAAATGCTCCACCTGTGTAAACGTCGTCTCCCAAGGCTAGCCGCCATTTCTCAAACTGGGTAGCGCATCGGGTCGCCGAATCAGGCAAAAGTTGTTTTGCGAGAACGACTTGCGCTGATTTGGAGAGGCGGCCCGATGCAGACGGAGTGTAGCGCAGAACGGAGCATGTTTGGACGGGTCGAGGGTCGGTCCGTTGTGGCGGAGTTCGACGGCGGCGCGCTGACGTCCGACGCGGGCGGCCTGCTGTTGGGCGCCGCCGACCAACGTCTGGGCCTGGTTCGCCGGATTGCGCGATGTTTTCGTGACGCGAGAGACCCGAGGCTCGTCGAGCACTCAGTCGCCACGCTCATCGGGCAGCGCGTGTTCGGCATTGCGCTCGGCTACGAGGATCTGAACGATCACGACGAGCTTCGTCACGACCCGCTGATGGCGGTGCTGGCGGGCAAGCTCGAGGCCAGGCGCGAGGATTGCGCGCCGGTGGCGGGCAAATCGACGCTGAACCGGCTCGAACTGTC
Source organism: uncultured Alphaproteobacteria bacterium (assembly GCA_963806935.1). GTDB lineage: Bacteria > Pseudomonadota > Alphaproteobacteria > Rhizobiales > Beijerinckiaceae > Roseiarcus. The sequence continues at coordinate 42,653 of CAWEAT010000033.1, read as the reverse complement.
GCGCGAGACGCCCACGAAGTACTGCAAGATCGCACATGAGCCCGCGGCGATCGAGGCCCTGTTCGTCGACCTGTTGCTCGAGGCGCACGACCGGCCGCCCCAGCAGATCATCCTCGACCTCGACGCCACGGACGACCCGCTGCACGGCCATCAGGAAGGCCGCTTCTTCCACGGCTACTATGATTGCTACTGCTACCTGCCTCTTTACGTGTTCTGCGGCCGGCATCTGCTGGCGGCCAAGCTCAGGCCGTCGAACATCGACGCCAGCGCCGGCTCGGTTGAGGAAGTCGCGCGCATCGTCGCGCAGATTCGCAGGCGTTGGCCGCGAACGCGCATCCTGCTGCGCGCCGACTCCGGGTTCGCCCGCGAGGCGCTGATGGCCTGGTGCGAGATGAACCAGGTGGACTTCGTATTCGGGCTCGCCCGCAATGCGCGGCTGGTCGAAGAGATCAGCGTCGAGCTCTTGCAGGCCGAGGCGGAGGCGTCCGCGACCGGCAAGCCCGCTCGCCGCTTCAAGGACTTCCGCTATGCGACGCTCGATAGCTGGTCGCGCCGGCGCCGGGTCGTCGCCAAGGCGGAATGGACAAACGGCGAGGCCAATCCGCGCTTCATCGTCACCTCGTTGAACAAGGCCGAGACGAGCGCCCGCTTTCTCTATGAGAAGGTCTACTGCGCCCGCGGCGAGATGGAGAACCGGATCAAGGAATGCCAAGGCGACCTGTTCGCCGACCGAACCTCGACCGCAACCCTGTGCGCCAACCAGCTGCGGCTCTGGCTCGCCTCGTTCGCCTATGCGCTCCTGTGCGCTGTCAGGCGCATCGGTCTTGCCCACACCCAGTTCGCCGAAGCGACCTGCGGCACAATCCGGCTCAAGCTCCTCAAGCTCGCCGGTCTCGTCCGCGTCAGCGCGCGGCGCATCAAATTCGCGCTCGCCTCAGCCTGTCCCTACGCCGACGAATGGCGGCTGGCCGCCGCCCGCCTCGTCACAACCGCCTGACGCGTCGCCGCGACGCCGAAAAAAACGCGGCAATCCAACCCACCACCCACCGGAGACCCCCAAAAGACCGACCCCATCCGCGCAAACCGCGCCAGGGACGCGCTCGTCCTCGCCACGGCCACTGCGCAATCATCGTCGGGTCGCGAAAGACCAAGCCCCTCCTATGAGAAATGCGCGCTAGCACTATCGTTCCGTCCGCGTTCCCAGAAGAAGTGCAACATTCTCCAGGAAGAAAATCGCTTCGAGGGTCATTGCCACCAAACGATAGACGCTCTGGCTTTCATCGCCGCGTCGCGGGCAGCGGCGAGGGTGAGCGCGGGAACGACCAAGCGTGTGCTTGCGCGCCTTGCCATCGAAGCGATAGCGAAAACCTCAAACGTCCGGGTGGGTCATTTAGAACTCGATCTCGTCTAGAATTCCGAGCCGATTGCACCTGGATCGAAGCGGCGATTTTCTAGCCGGGCTCACTTGGCGGCGCCTCTCTGAATTGCGGGGCAGCTTGCTGTTGCCACAATAAAGCGTGATTATAGAATTCGACCCGAGCAAGGACCAGAAAAACGTCGATAAGCACGGACTTTCGCTTGGCCGGTTCGTCGAGCTCGAATTCCGGTCGGGAATCATCGAGCGAGACGATCGCCGCGACTATGGCGAGCAACGCTATGTGGCTTTGGCCTTTCTGAAGGAAAGACTGCACGCGGCCTGCTTCTGCGTTCGTGGTGATACGTTCCGGGTCATCAGTCTGCGCAAGGCAAACGATCGAGAGATGAGACGCTATGAGTGAGCCCAAGAGGAAAAGGCAGCCAAAGCCGCTGACCGATAAGGAGGGCGAGGTCCGGGAGCTGTTGCTCGCAGACATGCGCCGGATGCAGCCGATTCGTGAGATCTTGCCCGAGCTGATCGAAGCAGTCGACCAGCAGCGCAAGAGGCTCGGCCGCCCAAAGTCCGAGACCCCAAAGGTCCATGTCGGCTTCCGGTTGAGCGCTGACTTGGTCGAGCGGATCCGTGAGAGCGGCCCGGGCTACAACGCGCGGGTAGAGGAAGCCCTTCGAAAGGGCTTTATGGGGACGAAAGCGACGAAACGGCGCGCAGCGTCCTGATCGCTCCGAGGCTCGCGAGCTTCACAAGAAGCCGTCTCGCGCGTCTCGAAAGCCGCGGAATGCGGCGCAGAGGTCCCGACAATCGTTGAAACGTCCCGCTCCCGCCGCTATTTCTAAACCCGCTTGAAAAGAGGCCCCATGCGCATTCTGGCGATCGACACGTCCTGCGGAGCGGCGTCGGTCGCGGTCGTCGAAAGCGGCCAGGCCGAACCGCTTGCGGTCATGACGAGGCCGATGGCGCGCGGCCACGCCGACGCGCTCGCGCCGATGGTCGAGGAGGTGATGCGCGGCCTTGACGGCGGCTTTGCTTCGCTGTCGCGGATCGCGGTCGCGACCGGTCCCGGCTCCTTCACCGGCATCCGGGTCGGGCTTGCGATGGCGCGGGCGATGGCGGTGGCGCTCGCGATTCCCGTGGTCGGCGTTTCGACTTTGGCGGCGTTCGCCGCGCCGCTGCTCAGCGCGCCGAGGCCTGGAATCATCGCCGCCGCGATCGACGCTCGCCACGGGTCGGTTTATTTTCAGTTGTTCGAGCCGACCGGCCGTCCGCTGGGGCCGCCGCGTTGCGATACGGCGCGCGAATGCGTGCGGGCGATCGGCGCCGGCCCGGCGTGGCTCGCGGGCGATGCGGCCGCGCTCATCGCCGGCGAGGCGCAGCGCGCCGGCCTGCCTTACGACCTCGGCGCCGCCGGGGAGGCGCCGGACATTGTCGCCCTGGCGTGGATCGGCCTCGCCGTCGACCCCGCGACGAGTCCGGCCCGCCCCCTTTACGTCAAACCGCCGGACGCGCGGCCGAATCCGGCCGACGCGATCGCCCGGGCGCCCGCCTGAGACGATCGACCGAAAAATCATGATCTTCGGCCTGCGCCGACCCTCCCCGCCTGTCATTCGTCCGCTCCGGCCGGACAAGGCGGAAGCCTGCGCCCGTCTCCATGCCAAGGACTTCGCCCATCCCTGGTCGGCTGAGGAGGTCGCCGCCCTGATTGCGAGCGCCTCGACGCTCGCGGTCGCGGCGCTCGATCCGGCAAACGGCCGATTGCGCGGGTTCGTGCTCGCGCGGATGGCGGCGGACGAAGCGGAAATCCTCACCATCGCGGTCGAGGCCGCCTCGAGGGGCAGGGGCGTGGGCCGGGCGCTCATCGGCGAGGCCGTGCGCCAGGCGGCGAACGCCGGGGCGAAGGCGATGTTCCTCGAGGTCGGCAAGGACAATGCGCCGGCGTTGGCGCTCTACCAGCGGTTCGGGTTCGCCAAGGTTGGCGAGCGCGCAGGCTACTATCGCCGCAAGGACGGAACCCGGGCCGCCGCGGTCATCATGCGCAAGGCGCTGGATTGAACGGCGGCTATTCTCCCGGGGCGGAAAAGCGCCTACATTGGAGTTGGGACCATTTTGGAGCCGCTAATTGTCCGAGTCGTTTGTGCTTGAAGACGCCCGTCGCGCCGCCCCCGCGCGCGACCAAGGAAAACGGGTGTTCATCAAGTCGTTCGGCTGCCAGATGAACGTCTACGACGCCGAGCGAATGGCGGACATTGCGGCCGAGGAGGGCTACCGCGAAGCTCGCGCGGTCGAGGACGCCGACCTTATCGTCCTCAACACCTGCCATATTCGCGAACGGGCGTCGGAGAAGATCTATTCCGAACTCGGCAAGCTGCGCGAGCTCAAGGACGAACGCCGCCGGGCGGGGCAGGGGATGACGCTGGTTGTCGCCGGCTGCCTTGCCCAGGCGGAGGGAGCGGAAATCCTGCGCCGCCAGCCGGCGGTCGATGTCGTGGTCGGTCCGCAAAGCTTTCACCGCCTGCCCGAGCTCCTGCGCGAAGCGCGGCTTGGGCCCGTCGTCGCCGCCGATTTCCCGGCCGAGGGCAAGTTTGCCCATCTACCCGCAAGCACGCCCGACGCGATCCGCCGTCGCGGCGTGACCGCGTTCGTGACCGTCCAGGAGGGCTGCGACAAGTTCTGCTCGTTCTGCGTTGTGCCCTACACCCGCGGCGCGGAGGTTTCGCGTCCGGTTGGCGCGGTCATCGACGAAATCGCGCGCCTCGCGGCGGCCGGGGTGCGCGAGATCACGCTGCTCGGACAGAACGTCAACGCCTATCATGGGGCTGACGGCGATGGCCGCGCGGTCGGGCTCGCCGCGCTGATCCGCGCCGTCTCCGCCGTCCCCGGGATTGCTCGCGTCCGCTATGCGACCTCGCATCCGTGCGACATGAGCGACGACCTCATCGAAGCCCATCGCGATGTTCCGGCGCTCGCGCCCTCGCTCCATCTGCCGGTTCAATCCGGCTCGGACCGGGTGCTGAAGGCGATGAACCGCCGCCATCGCGTCGCCGATTATCTCGACATCGTCGCCCGCGTGCGCGCCGCGCGGCCGGACATCGCTTTCTCGTCCGATTTCATCGTCGGCTATCCGGGCGAAACCGACGCCGATTTCGAGGCAACGCTCGCGCTCGTCCGCGCCGTCGGTTTCGCCTCGTCCTACGCCTTCAAATATTCGGCCCGGCCCGGAACCCCCGCCGCCGAGGCGCCTGGACAGATCGACGCGGCGATCAAGGAGTGGCGGCTCGCCAAGCTTCAGGCGCTGATCGAGGAGCAGTTGCAGGCCTTCAATCGCGCGACCGTGGGCCGGCGCTTCGAGGTATTGTTCGAGAAGCCTGGCCGGCGCGAGGGCCAGGCGATCGGCCGCTCGCCCTATATGCAGGCGGTGTTCGCTGACGCGCCGAAGTCGCTGATCGGCGTCATGGCGCAGGTCGAAATCGTCGGCGTCGAGCCCCATTCGCTGCGCGGGCGCGTTGTCTCGCCAGCGTCGTAAAGTTGGGATTTTGTAGCGTGCAGGATGATTCCAGGCCCCGAGAGGACACGAGGGAGATAGCCGATTTGAAGCCGCAGGACAGTTCGCCGACGCGCATCGCCGCCGCCCCGCCCGTGATGAATCCAACGCTCCGCGAGTCCAAACCGGCCGAAATCGCCATCGCCTTCCCCGACAACGCCGCCGCCTCGGTGGTGTTTGGCCACTACGACCAGAATATTGCCCGCATCGAGCGATCTCTGGGGGTCTCGGCTTACGCCAACGGCAATCAGGTCGTCATCAAGGGACCACGCGAGGCGAGCGAGCACGCGCGACGGGTGTTCGAGATGCTGTACGAACGCGTCAAGCTCGGTCAGCCGGCGAGCGAAGGCGATGTCGAGGGCGTGATCGCCGAGAGCGCCTATCAGGGGCTCTTGTTCCCCGGCGACGACGGGTCGAAGGAGAGCTTCGGCATCGTCAAGACGCGCAAGCGCGGCGTCGTTCGCGCCCGCAGCGCCGCCCAGGACCATTATCTCGCCGCGCTGCGCAAGCACGAGCTGGTGTTCGCCGAAGGTCCGGCCGGGACCGGCAAGACCTGGCTCGCGGTCGGCCATGCCGTCTCGCTGCTCGAACAGGGCCTGGTCGAGCGGCTGGTGCTGTCGCGCCCGGCGGTCGAGGCCGGCGAGCGGCTCGGCTTCCTGCCCGGCGATATGCGCGACAAGGTCGACCCCTACCTGCGCCCGATCTATGACGCGCTCTACGACTTCATGGACGGGAGGATGGTCGAGCGGGGGATTCAGACCGGAATGATCGAGATCGCGCCGCTTGCGTTCATGCGCGGGCGGACGCTCAGCAAGGCGGCGATCCTCCTCGACGAGGCGCAGAACGCGACTGCGATGCAGATGAAGATGTTCCTCACCCGCCTCGGCGAAGGGTCGCGGATGATGGTCAACGGCGATCCGACCCAGACCGACCTCGCGCCCGGACAGAAATCGGGGCTTGGCGATGCGATTGCGCTTCTCAGGTCGAACCCGCGCATCGGTCACGTCCGCTTCACCCACCTCGACGTCGTGCGCCACGATCTGGTGCGCCAGATTGTCGAAGCTTACGAGCGCGCTGGTCGCGAGGGACAGCCGACAGCGCAGAAATGAAGGTTGCGCTCGACATCAGCGTTCCGTCAGGCCTGTGGCGCGGATTGCCGCGGGCGCGCGCCATTGCGCGCGAGACGATCGCCGCTGCCGTTGCGGAAAGCGGGAAGGTCTCGCCCGCGGGCGGCGAGGTCAGCCTTTGCCTCGCCGATGACGCCCGGTTGCGGGCGCTGAATCTGCGCTGGCGCGGCCTCGACAAGCCGACCAACGTGCTCTCGTTCCCATCGCCGCCGCGCAGCGGCGCCGGGGAATCCGTCACGCTCGGCGACATCGCTTTGGCTTATGAGACGCTGGCGCGCGAGGCGAATGAGCTCGGCGTGCCGCTCGCCGACCATTATCGCCATCTCGTCGCGCATGGCTTTCTCCATCTCATCGGCTACGATCATGGGACGGACAAAGAGGCGGAGCGCATGGAGGCGCTCGAGACCAGGATCATGGCGCGGCTTGGGGCGGCCGACCCTTACGCGCGCGAAGTCGTGGGGACATGAAAGAGACGGAAGCGGGGGAGCCGGCGCCGGATGCGCCGCCGGCAAGCGGTTCGCGCGAACAGCAGTCAAGCTTGTTCGACCGCGTGCGGGCCTTGTTTGGCCTCGCGCCGGCCTCGGCGCGCGACGACATCGAGGACGTGATCGAGGAGAGCGCGAGCGAGGAGTTCACCCCGCAGGAGCGCGCCATCCTCAAGAACGTGCTGGCGCTTCACGACGTCCGGGTCGAGGACGTGATGGTGCCGCGCGCCGATGTCGTCGCGCTCGCGCTCGATACGCCGCTTCGCGACGTGCTCGATTGCTTCCGCACCGCCGGCCACTCGCGCCTTCCGGTCTATGACGAGACGCTCGACGATCCGCGCGGCATGATCCACATCCGCGATTTTGTCGTCTTCCTCGCCTCCGATCCGCGCTTCGGGCTGATGACGGGGCCTGAGCCCGCCGGCGCCGACGCCGAGACCTCTCTCGACATGCCGCTCTCGGCAGCGCGGATCCTAAGGCCGGTCCTCTACGCGCCGCCATCGATGCCGGCGCTCGACCTCCTTTTGAAGATGCAGGCCTCGCGCACCCACATGGCGCTGGTGATCGACGAATATGGCGGAACCGATGGCCTGGTGTCGATCGAGGACGTGATGGAATCGATTGTCGGCGATATCGAGGACGAGCACGACGAGGACGAGACGCCGGAGCTGCACCCGTCGGGCGACGGCGGCTTCATCGCCGAGGCTCGCGCGCCCCTCGACGCCGTCTCCGAGGCGGTCGGCTTCGATTTCGCTTCAATCCCCGAGGCCGAGGGCGTGGACACGATCGGCGGCCTCGTCACCGCGGCGGCGGGCCGCGTGCCCAACCGCGGCGAGATTTTGACCGGCCCGGGCGAATTCGAATTCGAGATCCTCGACGCCGACCCGCGCCGCATCAAGCGCGTGAAAATCTGGCCGCTTTCGGCGCGCGGCATCAAGCCGCCCGCGCAGCCGGCGACGGCGGCGGAGTCTAAACTGAGCGACCAACCTTAAAGCGGTTGGTCGCGACGAATCGCCGCCGCCCGCTCTCCGTCAGATCGACTTCACCTCGCCGCCGTCCATGCGCAGCGTCGAGCCGGTCATCCAGCGGGCGCCGGGCGAGACGAGAAAGGCCATCAGTTCGGCGATCTCCTCCGGTTCGCCATAGCGGGCGATGCCCGCCTCCTTCGGGAAATTGGCCGTCGCCTCCTCGACGGTCATATTGTGCAAGGGCGCCCAGTGCTCGAGATAGGACCGCCGGCGGCCCGTCATCACCGGGCCGGGGAGGACGCTGTTGACCTGGACGCCATCTGCAATCCCGCGATCCGAGAACGCCTTCGCCAGCGCGACGATGGCGGCGTTGATCGTGCCGACCGCGGCGTAAGGCGCCTTCGGAAACTGCGCCGAGTTGCCCGACATCAGCACCACCGCGCCCTTGGCCGCCTTCAACGCCGGCCATGCGGCGATCGTGAGCCGGCGCGCGCCGTGAAGTTTCAGCGCCAGTCCCGCCTCCCACTGGGCGTCGGTCATCTCGAACAGGTCGATCTGCGGCACGGCGCCGGCGATGTTGAGCAAGGCGTCGATCCGGCCGAACGCGGCCAGCGCCTGATCGACAACGAGCTTGGCGGCCGCGGGCTCGGCGAGGTCGATGTCGATGACCAGCGCCTCGGCGCCGGCGGACTTCACCGCCTTCGCCGTCTCATCCAGATGCGCGCGGTCCCGCGCCGCGAGGACGAGCGCGGTGAAGTCGCGCGCGAGGCGGACGGCCGTCGCCCGGCCGATGCCCTGGCTCGCGCCGGTGACGATCGCGACTGACTTCGCCATGGAGAGACCTCCTCGATTTCGCGAGCCGTGATCAGCGGGGAAGGAAGTCGCGGATCGCCGCCGCGATCTCGGCCGCATGGGTCTCGAGCGCGAAATGTCCGGTGTCGAAAAAGCGCACGACCGCGCCCGGGATGTCGCGCTTGAACGCCTCGGCGCCCGGCGGCAGGAAGAACGGATCGTTCTTGCCCCACACGGCCAGCAGGGGCGGCTTGTGAGTCCGGAAATACCGCTGGAAGGTCGGATAGAGCGCGACATTGCTCTTGTAGTCGCCGAACAGGTCGAGCTGCACCTCGGCGACGCCGGGCCTGGCGAGGTAGAAATTGTCGAGCGAATAGCCGTCGGGCGAGACGCGCGTCGGGTCCGGCGCGCCGTGTGTGTACTGCCAGACGGTCGTCTCCGGCTTGAGGAACGGGCGCAGCGCCTCCCGGTTCGCCGGCGAAGGGTCCTGCCAGTAGGCGCGGATCGGCTTCCAGCCGTCGCTCAGGCCCTCTTCGTAAGCATTGCCGTTCTGGGAAATGATCGCGGTGATCCGGTCCGGATGCTTGACGGCGAGCCGGAACCCTGTCGGCGCGCCGTAGTCGAATACGTAGACGGCATAGCGGTCGAAGCCGATGGTCTCGGTGAAGCGGTCGATCGTCTCCGCGACCCGGTCGAAGGTGTTCGCCCCATTCGGCATGTCCGAGTTGCCGAAGCCCGGGAGATCGGGCGCAACGATATGGAATTGGTCGGCGAGCCGCGGGATGAGGTCGCGGAACATGTGGCCGGCGGTCGGGAAGCCGTGCAGCAAAAGCAGCTTCGGCGCGCCCGGCGCGCCCGCCTCGCGGTAGAAGACACTGCGGCCGTCGACCTTAGCGGTCCGATAGTGGATGGCGGTCATCTCGCTTCTCCTTCGTTGAGCAATCATCGTCTCGCCGTGGCGCGGCTGGCCACGACGACTGGCCGTGCTACGCGGGCGATTCGCTCCTGCTCCTCCCTGAGGCCGATCAAGCTCGATTCAGCGCTGTCCTGCGCCGCGCGCGTCAAATCCTGCTTGAGGAGGTAGAACGAGGCCGCAAGGAACAGGAAATCCTTCATCAGGAACGCGACCGGCAGATACATGGCCGGGAATCCGCCGGCCTCCGCCGCCCACGCGTTGGGGAAGAACGGGATGATGGTGACGGTGCCAAGAAAGGTGACGAGCGAGCCGAGCGCCCCAACGGCGCCAAGCCTCCGGCTCCAGAAGCCGAGGAAGATCAGCGCGCCGAACAACCATTCCGTCGCGCCGAGGAAGAAGGCTGCGCCTCGAACGCCAAAGACCGGGATCAGCCAGAACACCAGCGGACTGTGGCTGATGAACGGAGCAATCTGATTGGCCTCGAAACTGAACCACTTCTGGTAGCCAAATATGAAGAACGTGAAGACCATCGCGGCGCGAACCAGGTAATGGTCAAGATCGCTCCGAAACAGAGAGGTCTTCGAGAGGTATAGGATAAGCGAGTCCACGATATCGCTCCTTCTCATTTCCACCTGCGTCGCCACGAAGTCAGCCGCTTGCGGCCTTTCCGATCGCCTCGCGGATGATGGCGAGGACGGGAGCGGGCGCGGTCACCAGCGGCGCGTGGTCGACAGGGTGCGATCGCACCACGAGCCTTCATCCGTTCGGCCATGAAGCGCTGGGTTTCCGGAACGATCATGCGGTCCTGCTCAGCCACCAGAAACCAGGCCGGTCGGTCCTTCCACAACGGCCGCCCCGCCTTGACGGTGATGCAGGCGGGCGAGATCGGCTGCTGGACCGCCGCCAGCACCGCGAGCTCCGCTTTCGTCGCGTTTTGCGCGAACGCCGCGGCGAAGGCGGCTTCGGGCAGATAGATCAGCCCGTGCGCGTCCGGCGCGAGCTTCGGCGCCTGCGGGTGCGGCGCGGCGCGGGTGAAGACGTCCAAGGCCGTCTCGCCTTCGTCCGGACCGAGCGCGGCGACGTAGACGAGCGCCTTCACTTTCTCGCTCTGCGTCGCCCCAATGACGGCGCCCCCATAGGCGTGGCCGACGAGCACGACCGGCGAGGTCGCCCGCTCGAGGGTCCGGTCGAGCGCGGCGACATCGTCGGCGAACGTCGTCAGCGGCAGCGGCGCCGCCATCACCTTGACGCCATCGGCCGCCAGCGGCGCGATGATCTTCGCCCAGCTTGATCCGTCGGCCCAGGCCCCATGCACGAGCGCCACGCTCACGTCATTCATCGCCATCCTGTTGCTCCTCGGATCGTGAGGCCGCCGAACGTAACCTGTCTAAATGCCTGTGGACGGTTACGACAAGCTGAATAACTTGTCAACAGTGGTCGGACAGGTTAGCCTGATTCGAAGTGTCAATCGCTCCGCAGAGGCCGCCCGCAAATTTCGTTGCCGATTCGCTCGGCCTCGATTTCCTGAACTCGATCGCGACGCCCCTCGATACGCCTGTCGATTGGCTTGATGATGGCGAGGGGCTCCTCGACTGGCTGGCTCAGGCCAAGCTCGTTCCGCCGGATGCGCTGAATGCGTTGCGTGCGCGAGCGACGCGTGCGGATCTGGACAAGGTCGCCGAGGAGGCTCGCAGCCTTGCGCGAATGGTTCAGGGCCTTCGTTCGCCGACATATGGGCCGCCCGCTCGCGCCGGAGGCGCTCCAGGAGCTCGGACCTCTCAATCGGCTATTGGAGCGCGACGAGACGTTCAGCCGCATCTCCGGCGGCGATGGCGGTCGCCTCGAGCTGCGAGCGACGCGGCGCTGGCGATCCGCCGAATCGCTGCTCGCGCCGATCGCCGAGGCGTTGGCGAGGTTCGTGTGCGAGGAAGATTTCGCCAACGTCAGGGCGTGCGAGGGACATAACTGCACCCTCATGTTCGCCGACCATACGAGGCGGCGGGCGAGACGGTGGTGCAGCATGGCGGTCTGCGGCAATCGCGCCAAGCAGGCGGCCCACCGCGATCGGCTCAAGGACAGGCGCGCGCAAGCCGACTGACCCAGGCGGCGGCCGGGAGAGCCGGGCTTACGCCCCGCCTATTTCGTCGCCCGCGGCGGCACGTTCGAGAACAGGAAGCCCAACCCTTCAGCAAAAGTCGGATGGGCGAGAACGGCGTCGCGCAGGCGCGTGTAGGGCAGGTCGCCCATCATCGCCGTCTCAACCACCGCCATCACTTCGCCGGCCGACGCGCCGATCATGGTGAAGCCGAGAATGCGGTCGTCGTTTTCTCCGATGAGCGCCTTCAGCATGCCTTGCTTCTCGCCGGTCGCCTGCGCACGCAGGACGGCGCTCATCGGCAGCGTCGCGACGCGGGTCTTGACGCCCTGGCGTTCAGCGTCGCGTTCGCTCAGGCCAACATGCGCAAGCGGCGGGTCGGTGAACATGCAGTAGGGAACGAAGCGATCGCGCGTGCTGCGCCGGCCGCCGGCCAGGTTGTCGCGAACGATGCGAAAATCGTCCTCGGATATGTGGGTGAACAGCGGACTCCCGGCGCAATCGCCGAGCGCCCAGACGTCCGGCGCGCTTGTCTCGAGGCGCTCGTTCACACGAATGAAGCCGCGACCGTCCAATTCGACGCCCGCCTTGTCGAGTCCGATCCCGGCGGTATTCGGAACGCGTCCCGCCGCGACCAGGAAGTGGCTGCCCTCGATCGTTCGCTCGATTGCGTTTGCGCGCACCGCTGATGCTGACTGCGCTGCCGGACTGGCCGCTCGCCTTGAGGAGCTCGGTCGAGACGAGGCACTCGATGCCTTCCTCGCGCAGAATTCGGCGTATCTCGTGCGAGACGTCAGGGTCCTCCCGGCTCATGAGCTGAGGACCGGCCTCGATGATCGTCACTTCGGCGCCGAAGCGGCGGTAAGCCTGCGCCAATTCGAGACCGGCATAACCGCCGCCGATCACGATGAGGTGCGCCGGCAGAACGTCGAGCTCGAGAACCTCGATATGGGTCAGCGGCTTTGTCGCCTCGAGGCCGGGCACGCCGGGAATAAGCGCGTGGGTTCCGACATTGAGGAAGATCCGATCGCCGACGAGCGTTCGCACGCCGCCGTCGTTCAGGCTCACCTCGAGCGTCTTCGGCCCGACGAAACGCCCGCTCCCCATGATCAATTCGGCGCCGCTCGCCTTATAGTTCTGCAAATGCGCGGCGACCTGCGCGGCGACCATCTCGCGCTTGCGCTCGCGAACCTTCGCCATGTCGACCTTGACCGGCCCGGTGATCACGCCGAATTCGGCCGCATGGCGCGCGAGATGAGCGACCTCGGCGCTTCGAATCTCGTTCTTGCTCGGCAGGCAGGCGATGTTGGGGCAGGAGCCGCCGATCCACCTCCGCTCGACGACCGCGGTTCGCCGCCCTGACTTTCCCGCATGCCACGCCGTAAGCTTGCCGCCGCCTCCGCTGCCGAGGACAAGAACGTCAAAATGTTCGGGCTCCGACATGAGCTTCCTCCATGATCGCAATGGGGCGAACTTCCGAGATCGAAGCGGCATGAATGGGGCGGAATCCCAGCTCGTCTTGCAGCAATTCGCGAAGCGGGGCATTGCAAGGAATCGCGAATTTGGTCGCCGCTATTTCCTGCCGGCGGGCGGTTTTTGGACAGATCGGGCGCGAGCCCATTTTCAGGGAGATAAGCGGTGGCGAGAGAACTCGAAGGCAAGGTTGCCGTCGTGACCGGGGCGGCGTCGGGAATCGGACTGGCCAGCGCCGAGGCGATGCTGGCCGCGGGCGCCCGCGTGGTGATGGCCGACCGCGACGAGGCCGCGTTGAAGGCGCTCCGCGCCAGGCACGGCGAGGCGCTCCTCCCGCTTGTCGTCGATCTGCTCGATGCGAAGGCCTGCGCTTCGCTCCTGCCAAGGGTCCTCGAGATGGCGGGCCAACTCGATATCCTGCATGCCAATGCCGGGATCTACGTTGGCGGCGACCTCGTCGACGCCGACACCGGGGCGATCGACCGGATGCTGAACCTCAATGTCAACGTCGTGATGAAGAACGTGCACGACGTGCTGCCACACATGATCGGGCGCCGGAGCGGCGACATCATCGTCACGAGTTCGCTCGCGGCCCATTTTCCGACGCCCTGGGAGCCTGTCTATGCGTCGTCCAAGTGGGCGATCAACTGCTTCGTGCAGACCGTGCGGCGCCAGGTGTTCAAGCACGGCATCCGCGTCGGCTCGATCTCGCCCGGTCCCGTCGTCACCGCGTTGCTTGCGGACTGGCCGCCGGAGAAGCTGAAGGAAGCAAGGGAATCCGGAAGCCTGCTCGAGCCCGGCGAAGTGGCCAACGTGGTCATGTTCATGCTGACGCGGCCACGCGGCATGACGATTCGCGACGTCGTGATGATGCCGACCAATTTCGATCTCTAGCGCGTTCGTCGCCCGCCTTGACGGCTTTGCGCCGCGTGGTCACGATAGGTTCGGACCGCCGGCCTGGTTCCTGTATTTCCGGTCTTCCCGCGCGGTTTTGTCATGTTGCCCGCGGTTGGCGCTGCCGGCCGGCGGCAAGCCGCTGAACACGACATCGAATATCTCGGGCGCGGAGGAGAATGGACATGACGGCCAAGTCGATTGCGTTCGGCCTCGCCCTCGCGTTTGCCGGCGTTTGCGGCGCTTCCGCTAGTGAAGCGCTCTTCACGGTCGTCGATGTCGACGTCAACGGTGAAGTGGATAACGCCCTCAGCTTCGAACTGCCGCAGAGTCCGCCGACCGTCGACTTCGGCACTTTTTTTATCGAACTCAATGTGCCAGTCGTCATCAACGCGGGGTCGTCGCTGGAAAGTATCGCCTTCGGTTCCACGTTTCCGCTCTTTGATTCTCCCTCATTCGCCTCCACGGGCGTCCTTGACGTAGGCTTATTCCTTTTATCCGGGCCTCCGCTCTACACCGGAACAACAAGCAATCCGACTTTCCAGGCTGGAGTTTATGCCGGGCTTCCCAACGCCGTGACCGGCAACATCGACACGGTCAGGATCACGATTGTTCCCGAACCGGCGACCTGGGCGATGTTGCTCCTCGGCTTCGTTGGCCTGGTCTTGCTGCGCTTCCGCGCGCGCGGACAGCATCGCACGGTATGTGTTCAGGCCAATTGATTTCGCTCGGCGCCCGACGCGACATTTCGCAATACTCGTCTCAACGCTTTTCAGATATTTTGCTCGTCCCGAGGATTACCGGGCCGGCGGGAAAACCGCGGACCAGAGCCGCAGAAGTCCTACGGTTTCTGGATTGAGCCGCCCAAACCAACGTATCGACGGCGGCATCCTACGATGGATTTGCCTGCGCCCGGGTCGCGGCCCGCTCGACCAAAATCGAGCTTCGCTCCAGATATGCGCCGCAATGTCGCGCGATGGTCGCCGCGACTCACCCGAGTCGAACCTGGCCCCCGTTCGGTCTATGGTCGGCGATGGCGATTCGACGGTCCACGAGGGATATTCCTTGAGCCTTGCCGGTTCCACCGCCATGCCCCGCGTCAACGTGCTGGGCTCGCTCGTCGAGGGGGTGATCCTCTCCTGGGGCTGGCGCCGGCGCGCGATCGCCTTTGTTTCGGGCGCGGCGGGGGCGCTGGCGTTGCCGCCTTTTTCCCTGTTCGTCCTCATCGCCGCGCCGCTCACAATCGCGGTCTGGCTGATCGACGGCGCTGAGGACCGCGGCTCCGGACGGCCGCTGATCGGCTCGATGCGCGCCGCCTTCGGCGCCGGCTGGTGGATGGGCTTCGGCTATTTTCTCGCCGGCCTCTGGTGGGTCGGCGCGGCGTTCCTGGTCGAGGCGGACAAGTTCGCCTGGGCGCTGCCGCTTGGGGTCGTCGCCCTGCCGGCGGTCCTGGCTCTCTTCCCGGCCGCCGGATTTGCGATCGCGCGGGCCTTGTGGTCGCCCGGGCCGGCGCGCGTTTTCGCGCTCGCGTTCGGACTTGGCCTCGCCGAGTGGGCGCGCGGCCTCCTCTTCACCGGGTTTCCCTGGAACGACCTCGGTATGGCGCTCGGGAGCAATCTCGCGCTCGCCCAGATCGCTTCGCTCGTCGGCCTGCACGGGCTCACGTTCCTGACCATCGCCATCTTTGCCGCGCCCGCGACGCTATGGCGCGTCGGCGAGGGCCGGCTCAACCTTGCGCCTGCGGGCCTCGCCGCGCTCGCGCTCGTGCTCATCGCGGCTTTCGGCGCCTTCCGGCTCGCGGCGCCGGCCAGCGCCTCGCTGCCGGGCGTGAAGCTGCGCCTCATCCAGCCCAACGTCGCCCAGGACTGTCTCGTTCTCGCCGGAAAACAGGGACGCGATTCTCAGCCGCTACCTCGACCTGTCGGAACGTGCGACGGCGCCGGACCGATCCGGGGTTCGCGACGTGACCCACCTGATCTGGCCCGAATTGGCGTTCCCGTTCATCCTCTCGCGCGACCCGCGAGCGCTTGCCGACATCGCCGCTTTCTTGAGCGGCGGGGCGACGCTGATCACCGGCGCGGCCCGGCTCGAGGACGATGGCGGAAGGCCGCGGCGCTACTTCAATTCGATCGAGATCGTCGGCCGCAACGGCCTCTCCGGCGAGCATTACGACAAGCAGCACCTCGTGCCGTTCGGCGAATACGTCCCCTTCGAGAGCGTCCTGGAGAAGGCGCGCATCACCCAGTTCGTCGACATTCCAGGCGGTTTCGAGCCGGGCGCAGGACGCCGCGTCCTCCGGATTCCGGGCCTGCCCGACGCCATGCCGCTCGTCTGCTACGAGGCGATCTTTCCGATTGAAATCGGCGACCTCTTCTCCGGCGCTGAGCGGCCGCGCTGGCTCCTCAACCTCACCGACGACGCCTGGTTCGGCCAAACCCCCGGGCCCTATCAGCATTTCGCGCAGGCCCGGCTGCGCGCAATCGAGCTTGGCGCGCCGCTGGTGCGCGACGCCAATTCCGGGATCTCGGCCGTGCTCGACGGCTTCGGCCGCGAAATCGTCGCCGCCCCGCTCGGTGCGGACGGCGTCCTCGACGCCGAATTGCCCGAGGCGCTCCCGCCGACCTGGCAGTCCCGTTTCGGGTCGGCTGGCGCGGCGCTGATCGGATTGGCGTTCCTGGGGGCGGCCCTGGCCGGAAAACGCCGCAATTAACGAGGACTGTTGATTGTAATATTGCCTGCTTGCGCGCTATGCGAGCGTCTTGTATCTGCTTTCCCTAAGGTCAGTTGGTTTGAGCGTACGGTTGCAGACATTGCGCACGGACCAAAGGGGGCGCGAGCTGGTGTCCAAATCGTCCAACATAGTCGACGTGTACGTGGGCGCCCGGTTGCGCATGCGCCGGACGATGCTCGGCATGAGCCAGAGCAAGCTCGGCGAGCTTCTCGGCGTGACGTTCCAGCAGGTCCAGAAATACGAGAAAGGCTCGAATCGGATCAGCGCCAGTCGTCTTCAGCATACCGCGCGCGTGCTCGAGGTGTCGCCAGGGTATTTCTTCGAGGGCGCGCCGGCGCAATCAGCAGAGCTTGGGTTCGCCGAAGAATCGTCGCAGTCTTACGTCGTGGATTTTCTTGCCTCGACTGAAGGCCTGCAGCTCAATCGCGCCTTCCTGCGGGTTCGGGACCCCCGGGTGCGCCGTCGGATTGTTGACTTGGTCGTTTCGCTGGCAGCGGCCGACGACGGCGATGGTGGTTCGCCCGTTCGGTAAAGAGAACGATCCGACCAAAATCGGCTTGACGCATCGAACGCCCGCTGGCAGAAGCGGCGCCTGCGCGGCCCGAGACCTCCGTTAAGGCCGCACAATCGTCGCGGCGGCGGGCGCCCCAGCAGGAGAATTGTGAATATGGCTCGTCAATATTACGAGTTCACCAGTGAATCCGTGTCCGAAGGGCATCCGGACAAGGTTTGCGATCGCATTTCTGATGAAATCGTCGATCTGTTCTTCCGCGAGGGGGCGAAGGCTGGCATCGATCCCTATCAAATTCGCGTCGCCTGCGAGACCCTCGCCACGACGAACCGGGTTATCGTCGCCGGCGAGGTCCGCGGGCCTAAAATCTCCAATGACGAGATCGACGCCACCGTTCGCAAGGCGATCAAGGACATCGGCTACGAGCAGGAGGGTTTCCATTGGCGCAAGGCCAATGTCGAGGTGCTGCTGCACGCCCAGTCCGCCGACATCGCCCAGGGCGTCGACGCGGCCGGCAACAAGGACGAGGGCGCGGGCGATCAGGGCATTATGTTCGGCTACGCCTGCCGCGAAACGCCCGAATTCATGCCGGCGCCTCTCTACTATGCTCACGAGATCCTGCGCGCGATCTCCAAGGCGCGCCATTCGGGCGCGGAAAAAACGCTGGGACCCGACGCCAAGAGCCAGGTCACCGTACGGTATCACAATGGCAAGCCGGTCGAGGCGACGCAGATCGTCGTGTCCCACCAGCACCTCGTCGAATCCCTTACCTCCGAGGAAGTCGCCCACCTTGTCCGCCCGTATGTCGAGGCGGCGCTGCCCTTGGGCTGGATCACGGCCAAGACCGTTTGGCACATCAATCCCACCGGCAAGTTCTTTATCGGCGGCCCCGACGGCGACTGCGGCCTCACCGGCCGCAAGATCATCGTCGACACCTATGGCGGCGCAGCGCCGCACGGGGGCGGCGCTTTCTCCGGCAAGGATCCCACCAAGGTTGACCGCTCGGCCGCCTATGCCGCGCGCTACCTGGCCAAGAACGTCGTGGCGGCTGGCCTCGCCGATCGATGCACGCTCCAGCTTTCCTACGCCATCGGGGTCGCGCGTCCGTTGTCGATCTACGCCGATCTGCATCAGACCGGGCACATCGATGAGGCGAAGCTCGAGACGGCGCTGATGGATGTCATGAACCTCACGCCGCGCGGCATTCGCGAGCACCTGAATTTGAACCGTCCGATCTTCGCCCGCACGTCGTCCTACGGTCATTTCGGCCGTGCGCCGGAAGCCGACGGCGGCTTTTCCTGGGAAAAGACCGATCTCGCGGATACGCTGCGCGCACTCGCCTGACATCGGCGCGACCGTTGGGGCTAATGATGGCGAACGGCGGGCCGGACGGTTCGGCGCCGCTTCGCCGGCTCTACGGACGCAGCCGAGGCAAGGCGCTTCGCGCCGGTCAGGAACGCCTGCTCGCCGAAGCGCTTCCGCTCTTTTCGGTCAGTCCGGAAGCGCTGGCGTCGGGGCGGGCTTTTGACCCGACGCCGCCCGAAGTGTGGCTCGAGATCGGTTTTGGCGCGGGGGAGCATCTCGTTGAGCAGGCGAAGGCCAACCCGGATGTGGGCGTCGTGGGCTGCGAGCCGTTTCTCAACGGCGTCGTCGCGGCGCTCGCCGGTCTCAAGCGCGAACAGCTCGGCAACGTGCGCCTGCGCCGCGGCGACGCCCAAGCGCTTGTCGAGGCCGTTCCGGACGGATTTTTTTCGCGGGTTTTCATCCTTTATCCCGACCCCTGGCCAAAACGACGCCACCGCAAGCGGCGCGTTGTGGCCGAGGGCATGATCGAGGCTCTCGCGCGCGCGATGCGAACGGGAGGCGAGCTGCGTTTCGTCACCGACATCGACGACTACGCCGGCTGGACTCTCAAGCGCTTTCTCGATTCGCCCCATTTCCGCTGGACGGCAAACCGGGCCGACGACTGGCGCCGACCCTGGCCCGAATGGCGCCCGACGCGCTATGAGGCCAAGGCGCGCAAGGAGGGCCGGGGGTCCGTCTACCTCACTTTCGCGCGCCTGTGAGCCAATAGGGACGCTCAAAACGGATACTCCGATCGCGGAGAATCACGTAATGAGAGCGTCCGATCGGAGAAGCGTATATGACCGAGAGCGTCGATCGCCGCACGCTGCTGAAAGGCGCGGCCGCATCCGCGGCGGCGATGAATCCGCTCGCGGAAGCTCTTGCCGCCCAGTCCGACGGGCTGCAGTTCGACCCGCCGGTTGCGTTCACCTACGACCTTCTCAGGTCGCAGGCCCGCGATCGGGCTCACGGGCCCTACGTCGCGCCGCCGCGTCCGGCGCCCGACATCCTGCAGAAGATCAACTACGAAGAGTGGGGGAAGATCCGCTACCGCGACGATTTCGCCCTGTTCGCTGACGGCCCGGGCCGGTATCCGGTGACCTTTTTCCACCTCGGCCTGTTCTTCCAGAAGGCGGTCAGAATGCATGTCGTCGAGGGCGACATGGCGCGCCAGATCATCTACGACCAGTCCTATTTCGAAATGCCCGCCAATTCGCCGGCGCGCGATCTGCCGAAGGGCGCCGGTTTCGCGGGCCTCCGCGTCCAGGAAGCGCGCGACGGCCTGCTCGACTGGCGCAAGAACGATTGGGTCGCCTTCCTCGGGGCGGCCTATTTCCGCGCCATCGGCGAGCTCAGGCAATACGGCCTTTCCTCGCGCGGGATTGCGCTCGACGTCGCCGTCGCCGATCGGGCGGAAGAGTTCCCCGACTTCACCGACTTCTACATCGACGCGGCCCCGGACGGCGACACGATGACGCTTTACGCGCTGATGGAGGGCCCCTCGATCGTCGGCGCATTCCGCTTCCTGATGACCCGCGCCAAGGGCGTGGTGATGGACATCCAGGCGACGATGTTCACCCGCGCCCAGGTCACGCGCTTCGGCATCGCGCCTTTGACCTCGATGTACTGGTTCTCCGAGACCAAGAAGGAGACCGCGATCGACTGGCGCCCGGAAGTCCACGATTCAGACGGCCTGGCGATGTGGTCGGGCAACGGCGAGCGGCTCTGGCGGCCGCTCAACAATCCGCCGCGGATCATGGTCTCGGCTTTTCTCGACAACAATCCGCGCGGTTTCGGCCTGTTGCAGCGCGACCGGGTGTTCGACCATTATCTCGACGGCGTCTTCTACGACAGGCGCCCGAGCCTGTGGGTCGAGCCGCTGCCGGGGCCGAGCGGCCAGGGGTGGGGGAAGGGATCGATCCAGCTCTGCGAGATCCCGACCGATGACGAGATCCACGACAATGTGGTCGCGATGTGGGTTCCCGCTGAGCCGGTCCTGGCGGGCGCCGAGGTCAATCTCAACTACCGCCTGCACTGGCTCGCCAACGAGCCCTATCCGAGCAAGCTTGCGGTCGTATGGGCGACCCGCCTCGGGCGCGGCGGCCAGCCGGGACAGCCGCGCCCGAAGGGGGTGAGGAAGTTCATGGTCGAGTTCCTCGGCGGCCCGCTGAACGAACTCCCGTTCGGGGTCACGCCCGAGCTCGTCGTTTCAACCTCGCGCGGGTCGTTCGGCCCCTACCAGCTCATCGAGGCGGTCCCCGACGGCGTGCCCGGCCACTGGCGGGCGCAGTTCGACCTCATCGTCACCGGGACCGAGCCGGTCGAACTGCGCGCGTTCCTGAAATCGGGCGGCGAGACCGTGACCGAGACCTGGATGTTCCAGTACCACCCGTTCTGAGCAGGTCGAGCCGAGGCCTCGGTCAGGCGGCTCTCGGCAGGTAGGCGAGCTGGGCGTGGCGCTCGCAATAAGGTCCATGCGCGGCCTCGCCACAGTAGCGGAATGTCTTGAGATCGCGGGGATTTCCGGTCGGCCAGCGGCATGCGCCGTCGGTGAGGTCGACGACCGTTATTTTTCCGTCGATCGGCTCCTGATCGGTGAAATAGGTCGAGTACGGGGCGCTGCCGTTGGAGGCGGCGATGCGCGCCAGGGCGGCATTGGTCTTGTTCATTTCATTCTCTGCAATTTGGGAAGAGGCCTGCGCCAGGGCGCGGAAAGCCACGGAAAAACGCAGATAGAGATGAAAAGCCGGCTTTCCAAGGGAAGTTGGAGAGGCATTTTGTCGCTAGGGGCGAGCTTTTTTTCGGCGAAGCCTGAGCGTGGCAAACGCGGCGAACGCGGGAGAACGGTGGCTTACGCCCCGACCTTCCCCCTCAGCCAGAACGCATAAAGGGCGGCGGCGGCGAGCGCGGCGACGCTCATGATTGCGCCGAGGGCGAGCGGGGAAGCGTCGTGATAAAGCGCCGCGGCAGCCACGCCGCCGAGCGCGCCGAACAGCATCTGCGCCGTGGTGACGACGGCGGAAGCGAGGCCGGCGATCTCAGGCAGCGGATGGATCGCCTCGTGCACGGCGTTGGGAAAGACGAGGCCAAACGCGGAAATGAAAATCATCACCAGGCCGGCGACGATGAGGGCCGAGCCGGCGCCGGCGAGGCTGACCGCAAGCAGCGTCAGCGCAGCCGCGCACTCGATCATCAGCGCCACGTCGACCACCGCCCTCGGCCTGACATGGCGGTTGAGCAGCCAGGCGTTGATCGACGAGCCGACGATCACGCCCGACGCCGTGATTGCGAACAGCCCCGCGAAGCCGGTCCTCGACACGCCGTAGCCTTGCATGAACAGGAGCGGTGAAACGTTGACGTAGGCGAAAAGGCCGGCGAACAGGAGACCGCCCAGCAGCGAAAATCCCGCGCACGCGGGGTTGGTGAGCGCCCGCCGATACCCCGCGAACACCGCCGAAGGTTTCAGGCTCTGGCGGTTCTCGGGCGCATGTGATTCCTCGAACAGGAAGAGCGCGACGAGGGTGACGACCGCGGCGACCGCGGTCAGGATGGCGAAGATCAGGCGCCATGAGCCGAACGCAGAAAATCGCCGTCCCGAGCGTTGGGGCGATCAGCGGTCCGACGCTGAACACAATCGAGACCGCGGAGAGCTGCAGGCGAGCCTCCCGGCCCTCGAATAAGTCGCGGATGATGGCCCGCGGCAGGATGCCGACGGCGCCGGCGCTCGCTCCCTGCACGAGACGAAAAGCGAGCAGCGTGTCGATCGAAGGCGCAAGCGCCGCGCCTGCGGAAGTGAGTGTGAACACAATGAGACCCACCGCCATGATCGCCTTGCGGCCGAACCGATCGGTAAGCGGCCCGCCGATGATCGGCGCCGTCGAGAAGCCGGCGATGAAAATCGCGATCACCGCCGCCGCCTTGGTCTGCGGGGCATGAAGATCGGCCTGGATCAGCGCCAGGCTCGGCAGCGCGGTATCGATCGCGAGCGGCGGCAAGACGGTGAGCAGGGCGAGAAAGAAGGTGAACCCGAGCCCGTGAACGTTGAGGCCGGGCGTCCGGGCCGCAACGCGTGTCGGAGCGTTCAAATCAGGTCCCCCGAAGCTGATTGAGCGCGTTGGCCGCGATGAAGCCGGCCCAGACCGCGAGCAGGCAGAGAACGACCGACAGGACGACGTTGGCCCCGGCGAGCAGATTTTCGCCGTCGCGGGCGAGGTTGAGCGTCTGCAGACTGAAGGACGAGAAGGTCGTATAGCCGCCGCACAGGCCCGTCATCACGAACTGGCGCGCGTCGGAGCCCAGGAAGACGCGTCCGTCGGGCGCGGTCAGGGTGGCGAAAAAGCCGATCACAAACGAGCCGGTGACATTGACGACAAGCGTTCCGATGGGAAAGGTCTGGCCAATGTGCTGAGCCGCGAGGCCTGACACGAAAAAGCGTGCGCCCCCGCCGAGCGCGCTGCCCAGCATCACCCAGAAGTAGGTCATTGATCCTGAGAATCCGTCCGATGGCGCGTCGCCGACTTTAGAGGCCATCGCGCGGTTAAGCGCAAGCGCGGCCGTGAATGTGGAGCTCAAGATTCAGGCGCCGCTCAGTGGCGCGGTCTCGTCTTTTCGCCTGCCTGCGATGGCCCGGCTGAGACTGGCCCGTCCGACTCCCGCTGCTCGATGCGCGCGAGGATGGCGTCGGAAACAGCCATGCCGGCGAGCGCGCCGGCGCTTGCCAGCAATCCGGCCCAGAATGCCGCGCCGATAACCGCCTTCAAGCCGGGAGCCATCGGCAGGAGGAAGCCGATCATGATGCAGGCGAAACAGGTCAGGATCAGGAAGAGAGCCTTGGCGCCGACATTGACGGCGCCGCGGCTCGCTCCGGCCGTGCGCAGGCTCGCATACCAGAGAAGGGCGAAGGCGGCGATTGCTACGGCGATCCGAATGGACGCGTCTCCTGTTTTTGCCCCGAGCCTGCCGTCGCGTCGCGGACCGATGCGTGGCGCCGGCGGCGCCGGTCGCCGGAACGACGATCGCGAAGAAGCAAAGCCGGTTCAGGTGGCGGCCGAGGTCCCGCTGGACGAAGCGTGCGCGCTCGCGGCCAGGAGCTTATCCTGCGTCTTCGTTTCGAAATCGCTCGCGTCGTGGCGCTCGTGCAGCTGGTTGGAAGGCTCGCCGGAGGTCCGGTTGACGATCCGCCCGCGTTTGACGGCCGGGCGGGCGGCGATCATCTCGGCCCAGCGCAGGACGTTCTTGTAGTCGTGCACGCTGAGAAACTCAGCCGCCCCATATTGGCCGCCCCGCACCAGACCGCCGTACCAGGGCCAGATCGCGATATCGGCGATCGTATATTCACTGCCCGCGACATACTCGCTCTCCGCGAGGCGGCGGTCGAGCACGTCGAGCTGCCGCTTCACCTCCATCGCATACCTGTCGATGGCGTATTCGATCTTGGTCGGCGCGTAGGCGTAGAAATGGCCGAAGCCGCCGCCGAGAAACGGCGCCGCGCCCATCTGCCAGAAGAGCCACGAGAGGCATTCCGCCCGCGCGCCGGCCTCGGTCGGCAGCAAGGCCCCGAACTTCTCGGCGAGATACAGAAGAATCGCCCCCGACTCGAACACCCGGATCGGCTTTTTGCCGCTGCGATCGACCATGGCCGGGATCTTCGAATTGGGATTGATGGCGACGAAGCCGCTGCCGAACTGATCGCCCTTGCCGATATGGATCAGCCAGGCGTCGTACTCGGCGCCCTTGTGGCCGAGCGCCAAAAGCTCCTCGAGCATGATCGTGACCTTCTGACCGTTCGGAGTCGCCAGCGAATAGATCTGGAAGGGATGACGGCCGACCGGCAATTCCTTGTCGTGGGTCGGCCCGGCGATCGGGCGGTTGATGCTCGCGAACTGGCCCCCGTTGGGCTTGTTCCAGGCCCAAACCTTGGGTGGGGTGTAATCGGATGAATCGGTCATTCAGGAGGCTCCAGATCGCAAGGCTTCAGGCCCGCTCGCTACGCGCTAAAAGGCATATGGTTGAGAACGGACGGCTCGCGAAGGGCGAGGCGATCAGACTAGCAGAACGGCCGCTCACATTCGCGTGATCCTTTACCCGCTGACGCGGCTCGTCGCGTTCGGTCATAGCTGGCTTGTGGATTGCTCCTGCCGGCTCACGACAATGTGAGGGAAGGCAAAACTTAACCTCTTGCTTATCTATCGTCACCGTGATACTTAGGCATATGCTTAACTATGATACCCCTCTGGACCTGGCGTTCCAGGCGCTGGCCGATCCGACCCGCCGAGCGATGGTGGAGCGGCTGACGCTGGGGCCGGCGTCGGTCAGCGAGCTCAAGCGGCCGCTCGAAATGTCCCTGCCGGCGGTGATGCAGCACCTCGCGGTGCTGGAGATGTCCGGGCTGGTCGCATCGGAAAAGGCGGGCCGGGTTCGCACCTGCCGCATCAATCCCGCCGCGCTCGCCGAAGCCGAGCGATGGATCGCCGACCGGCGAGCGGAGTGGGAGCGCCGGTTCGATCGGCTCGGCGAATATCTCAAATCCCTGAACAGCGAAGGAGAAAGCGATGAGCAAGATCGATAGTGTGGCCGGCAAGATCGAACCAGCCCCGGTTCGCGTGTCGCGCATCTTCGCGGCGCCGCGTGAAACGGTGTTCAAGGCCTGGAGCTCGGCCGACCACATCAAGCGGTGGTTCTGCCCGGACAGCTATTCGGTTCCCGAGGCGAAGGTCGAGATGCGCGTCGGCGGCGCATTCGAAGTCTGCATGCGATCGCCTGCGGGCGTCGATCATTGGACCCGCGGGTCGTTCACCGAAGTCGTCGCTCCCGAGCGCCTGACCATCGACCATCACGTGATCGATCCGTGCGGCGGCGGTCCGCTGTTCAGCGCCGTCACGCAGGTGAGCTTCCGCGACGAGGGCGCCGGGCGAACCCTGATGGAGGTGGTCCAGACCTATTCGGCCGCCGGCGCTGCGCAGGCGGAACAGATGCTCAAGGGGGCGCCGGAGGGCTGGCGGCAGACGCTCGACAAGCTGGAAGCCGAGGTTGCGCGCATGCACGCCGGCGCCGTCCGCTCCGTCGTCCACGGCGCCTTTCATCTCGAGCGCGCCTATGACGCGACGGCTGACGCGCTGTACCGGGCGCTGTCGGACGAGGCGGCCAAGAGCCGTTGGTTCTTCGGGCCCGCGGGATGGCGGCTGATCGAGCGGACAATGGATTTCCGGGTCGGGGGCCGCGAGCGGGTCAAGGGCGGCTTCGATGGCGGCGTGACCACGACCTTCGACGCCGTCTATCACGACATCGTTCCGCGCGAGCGGATCGTCTACACTTACGAAATGCATCTCGACGATCGCAAGATCTCAGTCTCGCTCGCGACCCTTCAGATCAAGCCTGAGGGCAAAGGACGAACGCGGCTTACCGTCGACGAGCAAGGGGCGTTCCTCGACGGCTACGACGATGCAGGGGCGCGCGAACGCGGGACGAGGGACCTGCTCGACAAGATCGCCGCGTCGCTGCGTTCGTGACATGACACGTCGGCCGCACGGCCTTCAATCCGTGTCGCCGCGCGCTGCCGGGGCGATGGATCTCGAAGCACGGTCGCGGCCAGCCTTACTCGTCGTTCGCGGCGTTGAGGTCGTCCCAGCCGAGATATTTGGCCTCGCTGCCCTTGCTGAGCCGAACGCCCGCGCCGCCGCCGTTCTTGGGAATGAAGGCGACGCCGGCCAATTCGAGCGCGGCGCGCATCTTGGCGACGGCTTCGGCCGGCACGCTGTCGCTCGCCCCGGTCTCGAACCGGTCGACGGTCGAAAGCGGCAGGCCAGCAGCATCGGCGAGCTCTCGTTGAGACCAGCCGATGAGAGCGCGCGCGGCTCTGACCTGGGCGGCTTCGATCATCGCCTTGAGGTCACTGCGCCTGCGCCGTCGCCGGCACTGCTGCGGCTGCAGGCCGCCCGGAATCGCGGATGCTGTCGCCAAGCGCCTTGCGCGCGAGCGCCGCCTCGCCGCCGCTGGTGGCGTGATAGAGCGAGAGTTGCTCGAATTCGTCGTCGCGTGGAGGCGCGATGGCGAGGTCGGTGTAGGTGTAGCGGTCGGGCGCGTTCAAGACCTCGTTGAGGATGCGCCGCGTCCTCAAGAAAAATCGCGAATAGTGCCAGGCCTTGACAGCGATCCCGCCCCAGTAGCGCGGATAGAACACCAGGGGCGATTCCAGCGGCAGGCTGCGCCGGCGGTCGCGGCGGTATTTGAGGCGGAAAGCGCCGCCTTCGAGAGGATGCACGCCCTCCTGCTCGATCATCAGCTTGAACCACATGATCGTGCTCGTGATCGGCTTCGGCCGGCCGTTCGGGATCTGGGCGGCGCGCTTGAGGATCGTGCGAATGTGCTCGGGCGTGTAATAAGTGGCCCAGGCCGCGCGGTAGGCCTCCTCCCACTCCTGGTCGCTCATCTTCGAATGATGCGCCACGCGATGGTCGAGGTCGTATTTGTTGATGTCTGGGTCCATCCAGACGCCCTTCTTCAACAGGGTCTTATGGTCCTCCGAACCCGGCAGCGGGGTTAAGAAGAAGAACTCGAGAATATCGAGCGGCAGCTCCCGCTTGATGATCTCAATGTCGCGCAGGATCGATTCCTTCGTGTCGGCGGGAAAGCCGAGGATGTAGCCGGCGAAAGTGAGCGCGCCATGGGCGCGCCACTTCTGCAGCATGACGCGATATTCGGTGATCTTGTTCTGCCGCTTCTTGGCGGTGATGAGATTCTCGGGGTTGATGTTCTCGAGCCCGATGAAGATGCGCCGGGCGCCTGCCTTGGTCGCCTTCTCGATGAAGTTCGGGATCTTGTGGCAGAGCGTGTCGACCTGGATGGTGAAGCCGCAGTGGATGCCCTCGTCCTGAAGCTTGATCACCCGGTCGAGCAGGATTTCCCAGTCGCTGTTGCGGGCGAAATTGTCGTCGGTGATGAAGAACCTGTCGATGCCCTGCTTCTTGTTCTCGCGGATGATCTGTTCCAGATCATCGGGCGTCCGGAAGCGGCTCTTGCGGCCCTGAACGTTGATGATGGTGCAGAACGAGCACTGGTAGGGGCAGCCGCGGCCGAGATCGATCGATGAATAATGGCCCGTTGTGCGAGCGAGATGTTGGCGCGGCAGGATCGGCGCAGGCTCGCCTTCGAGCGAGGGCAGGTGGTCCATGAAATTGTAAAGCGGCTTCATCTCGCCGCGCCACGCGTCGCTGAGCACCTCGTCGAGCCGATGCTCCTCAGCTTCGCCCGCGAACAGCGCGATTCCGAGCGCCTGCGCCTCCTTGAGCTCGGCGGGCATTTCGGGCAGCATCGCGATGCAGCCGGAGACATGGAACCCGCCGATGCAGACCTGGAGGCCGGCGGCGCGGAACTCGCGCGCGAGGTCCATCGAGCGCGGGAACTGGTTCGACTGCACCCCGACGATGCCGATCAGCGCCCGTCCGCCGCGACGCTTCAGGTCGGCGATGATGCGCTTCGGGTGGACGCGGCGATTGGTCTCATCATAAGTCTCGACCGCGAAGTCGATTCCCGGCCCGAGCACCTGACGCTTTCGGGCGTCTTCCACCAGGCTATACATGCAGGCGAGGGTGTTGGACGGCAACGCCGAGCGATACCATTGGATCGGATAGCCGTCGTCGTCGTAATGGGTCGGCTTGACGAGGACAAAGGTAAATAACGAATCCGGCGCGCTTGAACTGCGCTTGGTCTCGATTGAACTCGACGAAGCGTCCATGATGTCCCGTCTTTTAAGTGAATTGCAGCTTGGCTAGCACGGGACGGCCTAACCGGGCAAATCGCCCGCACTTTCCGGGCCTCGCCAAAGGAGGCGTCTCACATCGGCGGGACGAGCCCGTCCTTGCCGACCAGGACAAAGGCGGCGTCGATCGAGCCGTCGTCCTGTTTGGGCCCCCGAGCGATGATCGCGGCGCCCGGTTTGAGGTCGGTCTGGGCGCCGGGCGCGAGAGCGACGATCGGCGTCTTGGGATCGACGACAATGGCCTGCTCGCCGCCCTTGTAGGTCACGGTGAGCTTCGGCCCGCTCGTCGCGTCCACGCGCGCGGTGATATTGCCGTTGGTCATGCTGCTGCCGGGCCCGAGGTCGAACGGGCGGTGGCCCTCGCCGGCTCCCCGCATCGCCTCGGGAAAGATATGCACTTCCACCGCCTTGAGTTCGTTTCCCTCGCCCGGCGTCGCGGCGACGCCGACAAACGAACCCGGCTTCACGTCGGCGAGCGTCGCCGGGACCACCAGCGCGAAGCGCGTCTTCGGACTGATGTGGATCGTCATGCTCCTCGCCTGCCCGGGTTTTTACCCCGAGGCTCGCGCCGTCGGCGCTCACTGTCTCGATGGTCGCCCGGGCCGAGGCGACCGGCGCATTCTGGGCAAGGGCGGGGACGATAGCGAAGACGAAGGCCGCAGCGAGAGCAATTTTGAGCGACGCCATCGTTTTTCTCCAAAGCCACGCAGCGAACCGGCAGAGCCCGGCGCCGCGACCCTGAATCAGTAGTGAATCACAATGATGTTTCCAAGACGAAGCCGCCTTGGCGAACGACGCCCGAAGTCAAAGATCCGTGAGGCGGCGGTCGCGCTCCCGTTCACATTTTCACCTCGCTGCCGTCCTGGCTCCAGCGGGTATGGAAACTGCCTTCCTTGTCGAGACGGTGGTAGGTGTGGGCGCCGAAATAGTCGCGCAGACCCTGGAGCAGGTTCGCCGGTCCGCGGGCGCGCCTCAGACCGTCGTAATAGGCGAGCGACGAGGTAAAGGCCGGCGCGGGCACGCCGTTCGCGACCGCGAGCGCGATCACCTGCCGCCAGGCGTCCTCGGTTCTCGTCACCGCGCTCAAGAAGTAGTCGTCCAGCAGGAGATTGGCGAGCTTCGCATTCCGCCCGTAGGCCTCCTTGATGCGATCCAGAAATTTGGCGCGAATGATGCACCCGCCGCGCCAGATGGTCGCCATGTCGCCGAGCTTGAGATCCCATTTGAATTGCGCCGAGGCGACCGACATCTGCTCGAAACCCTGGGCGTAGGCGATGATCTTGGAGGCGTAGAGCGCGTCCCGGATGGCGTCGATCGCGGCTTTGTCGGGCTTCAGCGCCGGGCGCGCAGAACGCGGCGTCTTCTTTTCCATCGTCAGGCGCATCGCGCGGTTGGCGGAAAGGACGCGCGCGTAGACCGCCTCGGTGATCGCGGTCAGCGGGACGCCGAGCTCGAGCGCATTCTGGGCGGTCCAGCGGCCGGTCCCTTTCTGCTCCGCCTGATCGAGAATGACGTCGACCAGCGGCTTGCCGCTGTTGTCGGTCTTGCGCAGGACGGCGGCGGTGATTTCGATCAGATAGCTGTCAAGGTCGCCCTGTTTCCAGGTCTGGAAGATGTCCGCCATCTCCGGCGCGCCAAGTCCATAGACGCTCTTCATGAGGTCGTAGGCTTCGGCGATAAGCTGCATGTCGGCATATTCGATGCCGTTGTGCACCATCTTCACGTAATGCCCCGCGCCCTGCGGACCGATGTAAGTGCAGCAGGGAACGCCGTCGACCTGCGCCGCCATTTTGGTCAGCATCGGCGCGATGCGGTCCCAGGCTTCGCGGTCGCCGCCGGGCATCATGCTCGGGCCCTCGAGCGCGCCCTCCTCGCCGCCGGAAACGCCCATGCCGACGAAACGGATCTTTTTCGCTTCGCAAGTCTGGTGACGGCGGGCGGTGTCGGTGAACAGCGAATTGCCGCCGTCGATGATGATGTCGCCCGCCTCGAGATGGGGCATGAGCTCGTCGATCACCTCGTCGACCGGCGGGCCGGCCTTGACCATGATGAGGATCGGGCGGGGCTTGGCGATGCTGGCGATGAAGTCGGGAAGGGCGCTCGCCGGAAAAAAGCGACCCTCGCCGCCATGCTCGGCCACGAGTTCATCCGTCCGTTCATGGTTGCGATTGAACACCGCGACGCCGAACCCGTGCCGCGCCGCGTTGCGCGCCAGGTTCGCACCCATGACGGCCAATCCGAAGACGCCGATGTCCGCTTGATCAGCCATGTGTCCTCCCACGATTGCCAGCCGTGCCGCTCCTCTTAGCCCTGCGATGTCGGTCGATCAAATGTCCGTCGGACCGACCGTCGCGGGACGACGGTTGACGAGAAGGCGCGGAAGCGCGCTTTCTTCCCTGTCCCAGTTCTTTCCCCCGGTCCCGGTTCTTCCCTGTCCCAGGAGTTAAGGCCTTGTCGCCTCCGCCGGCCGACGCTGTTGCTCATTCGCGTCTACTATGAAGACACCGACTTCTCCGGCCGCGTCTATCACGCCTCCTATTTGCGGTATCTTGAGCGCGGGCGAACGGAGTGGCTGCGCGGGCGCGGGTTCGCGCATCGCGAGCTGGCGCAGACCTCCGGGGTCGCCTTTGCCGTACGCTCAATGCAGATCGAATTTCTGGCGCCGGCGCTGATGGACGACCTGCTTCGGGTCGAAACCAGCA
This sequence comes from uncultured Alphaproteobacteria bacterium, assembly GCA_963806935.1. Taxonomy (GTDB): domain Bacteria; phylum Pseudomonadota; class Alphaproteobacteria; order Rhizobiales; family Beijerinckiaceae; genus Roseiarcus. The sequence continues at coordinate 11,945 of CAWEAT010000033.1, read as the reverse complement.
TCGCCAAAGCAGGCGGGGCGTCGATCGAGTTTCGGCAACAGATCCTGCGCGGCGATACGGAGCTGATTGCCGCCACGGTAAAGGTTGCGGCGATTCGTGACGGCCGACCGGTGCGGATTCCCGTGTCCTTGCGCCGTCTCCTTCAGACGCCGGTCTTGATGCGCCGGCCCTGCAAAGCGGCATCACCGCGCTTTTACTCCCCTCGTTTTGCACTTTGCCGTAAAGAGGTCGCCGGCGGCGGCGGCAAGAGAGCGCCGTGACGCTCTCCTTCGCCGCGATTGATTGACCGGGGCGCGCCCATGTGGACCAGCGCCGCTATTGACAATCTGCGCCAATCGCCCTAGGTTTAATCATCGAAATTCGGCCGGACAACTCTTGTTACGAGTGAAAAAGTTTGCTCGTTCTGATGAACTCCCTCGAAAAATCGAAACATGATCGCGGCGCGGACTTTTGGCGCCGCGTCTGAATGCTCGCATCCGAAAGGGATCGTCATGGCAATTGGCACAGTAAAGTGGTTCAACCCGCAAAAAGGCTTCGGCTTCATTCAACCCGATGACGGCGGAAAGGACGCTTTCGTTCACATCAGCGCCGTCGAACGCGCCGGAATGAACGATTTGCGAGAAGGTCAGAAAATCAGCTTCGAGCTGGTCACCGACAAGCGCTCGGGCAAGATGTCCGCCGACAAGCTCCAGGCCGTCTGAGCGAAATAGCGGGCCTGTGCGGCCGTTGACCGCGGATGTACCGGCGGCGGCGGCGAAGGTCGCGAATTTTCGTAGGACGGTGGGAAGGGGTCAGGAAATATCCTGGCCCTTTTTTCTGTCCATCCACCGGGGTTCGAAACCCATGATTCCGCAAAAGTTCATCATCGGCCAGCTCGTCGATTTCGACACCAGGATCGAGCCGACCCCGAGAACCAAAGGACCGTACGAGGTCTTGCGGGTGCTGCCGGCGGACGACGAGATGAAGCCGCGCGTCTATCGCATCAAGAGCCAGGCCGAACCGTTCGAGCGCAACGTCAACGAATACGAAATCGTCGCAGTTGGTTAGTCCTCCGATCCGCTCCAACCAAGGGGGCGCGTGATCGAGGCGGATGATCGGCAGCCAGCCGGGGCGAAGGGCGCCTTTTGCGCGGGGCTCGCACAAAGGCTCACTCCCGTGACGGAACAGGCGTATCGCGAACTCTCGATCTCCGATGCCGATGGCTGGCGTCGTAGACTGACCTCCTATCAGCGGCCGAATGACTGGCGAGGCCTGTTCGAGCTCGCGGCGACGGTGCTGCCGCTCGGGTTTTGCTGGCTCTCGATGCTGGTCGCGCTCCAGTTTCACGTTTACTGGCTTTACGGATTTCTTCTCTTTCCAGCGGCGGGATTTCTCGTTCGCTTATTCATGATCCAGCACGATTGTGGACACGGCGCTTTCTTCGGCAACGCGACAGCGAACCATTGGGTCGGTCGGCTGGCCGGGGTGCTGACGCTGACCCCCTACGACCATTGGCGGCGCACTCACGCCATTCATCACGCGACTTCAGGCAACCTCGATCGCCGCGGGATCGGGGACATCAACACTTTGACGTCGGGCGAGTACCGCGCGCGATCAGCTTGGGGTCGACTGAGCTATCGGCTCTACCGCCACCCGGCGGTCATGTTCGGGCTGGGGCCGGCCTATGTCTTTTTCCTTGAGAATCGACTGCCGTTTGGCTCGATGCGCAAGGGATGGATGCCTTGGGTCAGCACGACATCGACGAACCTCGGCATCGCCGCTGGGGTTGGCCTGACGATCTGGGCTTTCGGCGTCCAGACCTTGCTCATGACCTATGTTGCGACCGCCCTTATTGCGGCGGCGGCGGGCGTCTGGCTTTTTTTCGTTCAGCACCAGTTCGACCCGGCGCACTGGGTCCGCGAGAAGCAATGGAGCGCGGGCGAGGCCGCGCTCGGCAGCTCGTATTACGCACTGCCGGCTCCCTTGGATTGGCTCACCGGCAATATCGGCGTCCACCACGTCCACCACCTCTCGAGTCAGAATTCCCTGTTACCGCCTGCCCGAGGTGCTCAGGGACTACCCCTCGCTGCGCGAACTCAATCGCATCAATCTCGCGCAAAGCCTCACCTGCCCGCGTCTGGCGCTCTGGGATGAGACGCGGCAGCGTCTCGTCTCGTTCAAGGATGTCGAGGCGCGATCGGCGCGAGGTCCCGGGTTCGACACGGCGGGAGAGTAAGCCGCGGACGACACGGGTCCAGCACTTCTGCCGCAGCGACCCGATTGAGAGCGTCAGAGCGTGGAACCGCAGGCGACGCTGGCTCAAACACAGCTTAACTCGTGGCGGAGGGGGCGGGATTCGAACCCGCGATACGGTTTCCCGTATACACACTTTCCAGGCGTGCGCCTTCGACCGCTCGGCCACCCCTCCAACTCGCTCTTCAATCGAGAAGGGCGCAGGCGAGGCGCTTAGCACCGGGCGCGCCGCTCGCGCAAGCAAGACCAACCGAACGAGGGCCGGATCGTCGGCCGGCCTCAGCCCATGAGTTCGACTTCACACCGCAATGATCCCTGCGGCCGCAAGCGAGGCCAGGGTGATGCTCACCAGCAGGACGGCGACGGACGCCATGAACCAGCGCAGCGTGATCCTGTATTCGGCCTCAGAGTTGTCCGCGAGCTGAAGCGAGCGCCAGAGCGTGTAAAACTCGAGCAGGATTGCCGCCAGCAGCAGGAGACCCGCGACGGCGGACGCGCGCGTCACCCGGCCACTGGCTTCGAACCCCCAATAGCGCATGAAGAGAAGCGAGAAGCTGATCACGACCGTGATCGCGGAGATCACGCCCTGCCGGTAGCCGGGAGGCAGCGGCGCGTTTGATGCGCGACGATCGTCCATCGTTCCCTACGCGCTCCCGCCGTCCGGGACCCGAGCCCGAATGCAAGCTCGGATTTGGTCAGTGCGAAGTGTTTGCCGTTTCGTCCAGCCACACCCTGATGTCGTTCCAGCCTTTGGAGTATTCGATAATCGAATGCGCCGGCAGGGATGAAAAGCGGACCGTCACGACGCGCCGGGTCGGATTGATGTAGAGTCCCTGGCCAAAGACGCCCAGTCCCATCAGCGCGTGATCGTCTCCTCCGAGCTGATACCAATACGACCGATAGGAACGAAACACCGGATTATTTCTAAAGTTTCCGTTTTTCCAGGCGTTCGCGTCGCCGTATTCATACAAGCGATCGATCACGTTCGCCGGGAAAACCTGCTCGCCGTTGACTTTGCCGTGATCGGCAATCATCAGGCCGAGTTTGGCAAGGTCGCGGGCGGAGATCGTCAAACCGGTGCTGCTGTACACCTTGCCTGCCGGATCGACGGGGACGTAAGCCTCGTCCTGCAGGCCAAGCTTGGACCACAGCAGATCGCTGGCCAGTTGCTCGTACGTCTCTCCGGCTGCTCTCGTGATCACCCATCCGGCGACCTCGGTTGTCATCGACGCATAGTGGAAGGCGCCGTCATTCGGGCCGTCTGCTCTGACCTTCGCCAGGGTTTCGTAAACGGATTGGCTGCCGTTCAACGCCAAGGTCGACCACAGGGCATTGTCCGCAACATCTGACTCGCCCTTTGTCTCTCCGCCGCCAACATTGACTTTCATATCCAGCACGTCGCGCACGGTCGCGTCGCCAAATGGCGAGTGCGTCAATTCCGGAATGTAAGATTTGACTGAACGGGTCTCATCGAGCTTGCCTTGAGCGATCAACAGCTCAGCAAGGAGGCCGGTGACTCCCTTTGTCACCGACGAGATATAATGCGGTTTGCTGGCCGTCATGCCATTGCCATACCATTCCCCGATCAGATTACCGTCCTTGACGACCACCAGAGCATCGGTGAACGTCCGGCTGGCATAGTCCGCAATGGTGTGGCTGGCGCCGTTGATCGTGAGATTCGTGTTGAGCAGGGCGTTGTCCAGTTTTTCCGCAATCGGCTGGGCTTCCTTGCGCTCGGTCAGTGTCGAGGCGGTGCGCGTGAAACGCCTGGTGCTCTGAAGCGTCCACCGGTTGAACGGGTACAGGTACAGGTTGTCCGGGGTCACCCGCTTGTCGAGCGCGGGCGGAAACCCGACCATCACGCCAGCCTCGCGCCAGGTCAGATGGCATTCCGGCGAATCTTTAACGGAATCCGCCGATCGGACGCCTGCCGCGAGCGCAAGCTTATCGCCACCGATCAGACAGGATGTTGGCGAAGGGAATTGGGCCAGGGCCGGAAAAATTGCTGCTAGAAAGCCGACAGTCGAAACATAGGCCCTTAGGGTGCTCATGCCGATAATTCCTCAATTGTATTACCCGCCAATCATTTCGGCGCCTGCGCGTCAGGCGTCCCTGGGCCCAGCGCCTCGATCGTGTCCATGACCGGCTTGGCGGAGAGCTTGAACGCGCCTGAATAGGGGTTGCTGAGCTGGACGATCATGAAAATTGCGCTGGCGATGGTGATTGCCCCGAGCCCCACGCTTGTAACCACGGTCCTGTTGACGGGCGACACCAACCCGTAGCCGCAGAACATCAGAAGCGACCAGCAGATGACGATCGTTAGCATCGGCCACGGGATGCCGCTCGCAAGCTGAAGCCCCATCAGGAGCCGGGTCTTGTTGATGTCGGTGGCGGCCGAGTTCGCCATCGACAACGCCTGCTTTTGCCCGTCGCTCTTGGGCGAAAGCGACAGCAGGTACTGATCCAGCATCCTCGTGCCAGCGAAAATGCTCTTGAGGTCGACGTTCGACGGCGTCCCGGTGGAATCGCCCCAGATTTCATCGTAGGTCTGGCGAAGCGCCTTGCGCAGGGCTTCGCGGCCAGGTTGCGTCTCCGGTCCAAAGGCTTCAAGCGCCGAGTCGAGCTGCATGATGCGGGCGCCCAAGGTCTCGAGCTCGGATTTCTGCGTCGCGTAGAGCGTGTAGGCAGATCCGGCGAAGGTGCCCAGCACGAGCGCGAGCAACAGACTGAGCAGACCCGTCATCGCCCCGATCATGCCCGCCGATTTGTCGGGGGAGTGTTTCTCGGGCAGGCGGCCATGGAGAGTGAGGCCGAGAGCCCCGGCCGCAAATACAGCCACGGCCACTAAGATTGCGAAAGCCAGAACCGCCCATTTTGACTTCCCCCGAGCGCCAGCCCGAACAGACGGTCGCGGATGCTCGCTTATTCGGAACCGCCCTACGGGCTAATCAGCAACGTCAGAATATTAGAAAGGCAACACTCCCTACTAGGACGGGATATGTTGTGAACAGATCGATGGGACTGTCAGAACAATCAATGCGTCGTTTCGTCGCCCCCAAAAGAAAAGCGAGGCACGGGCGCAAGCCGCGCCTTAGGCTTTTAGGCTCGCTGACAGGCCGGAACCGGAGGTCAAAGCGGGGCGGCTCAACTCATTTCGGACCAAACTCAACCGGCCGCCAGATGCGCGTTTGCGGACTCCGGGCCCGACGCTTTATCTTTGATCGGGAAGCTTCAGCATCTTGAAGAGTGGGGCTAGATGAACGAAACAATTCGCCTTGTCTGCGCCACCCGACAACCTGATCCAGATAGCTTTTTCAGCAAGACCAGTCTTGGCCGCTCGATGGCAAACCGCTATTCAAAACGGCCGAGGGTGAGCATATCATTATATCTAAATAATAAAAAAGGACTGCCGATTTGATTCTCTGGGTGGTGTTGCCGGAGAGGATAATTCGCTGATGTCTCGTCGTGATTTGTCTCAGCCTTCGTTTGTGGACGCGCTGGTCAGCGGTTATGCGAGGGGTGGAGGGTTCTTGGATCGGATCGAGCAGGCGTTCGACTGGGGCGCGTTCGAGGCTTTGCTGGCTCCGATCATTGCGTCGAGGCGGGGCGCGCCGGGCTATCCGCCCTTGACGATGTTCAAGATCCTGCTTTGAGCAGTGGCACACGCTCTCCGATCCCGGGGCGGAGGAAGCGGTCCGGGATCGGTTGTCGTTCCGCCGCTTCTGCGGCTTGCCGCTCGAGGTCGAGACGCCGGACCACGCCTCGATCTGGCGCTTTCGTCAGACGATCGACAAGCTTGGGCTTTCGGCGGCTCTGCTTCTGAACGACCGGCAGTCGACGCGCTGGGCCTATAATTTAGCGCGGCACGCTGGTGGACGCGACCCTGATCGCCGCGGCCGTCGACGTCCACCTACGGAAGCGGCGGCCTCAATCCGCGCGATCGGGACGCCCGCGTCACCATGAAGCGCAGACAAGCCCATTTCGGCTACAAGGCGCATCTGGCGGTCGACGAAGGCAGCGGCCTTGTGCGTCAGGCCGAGATGACCTCGGCCAACGTGCGTGACTCCCGACGGGGAGAGGCCATGGTTCAGGGCGACGAGCAGGCCGTGTTCGCCGACCGCGCCTCGGCAGCCAAGCTTTCCGCGAGAGCCTGCGCCGTCGCGGGATCAGCGACGGCATCCTCTGGAAGGTCAAGCATCAGCGATATCCGCTCGAGCCCTGGCAGCGCCAGCTCAACCGCTGGGCGCAGGGCATCCGCTGCGGCGTCGAACGCGCCAACGCCACGATGAAGCAATGGTACGGCATGCGCCGCGTCCGCTATCGCGGGCTCGCCCGCAACGCCTGCCATCTTCAGTTCGTCGCAACCGCCATGAACATGAAGCGCGCCCTCGTTCTCATGGCTTAAGGCCTGACGGAACGCCCGCTCGGCGCCCGCGAGCGGCAAAATCGCAACCACGACCCCCACCCGCCGGGCCTCCAGCAAGATCATAGACGCCGCCCGCCACCTCGACCCGGCCGTCCTACCCCCATCAAACGTCAAACCGCCAGAAACACGCCAGAAAACGCACTTCAAGTCTCGAACCCAGCGTCTATCAGATGGTGGCAAATCGATCGGGAAGGAAACTCAGAGCAGATCCTGGTGTTTCTGCATGACGATTTGCAGCTCATCGATTTCTTCTGGCCCGACGAATTGCGCGTGGCGCTCGACCATTTCGATGTTGTTGGACTCGCCGGAAACCGGCGAAGGACGACGAGGCAACCGTCCTGGGCCTTTGTCGACGAGCGCATGAGGTGGGACAAGGCGGAGAATCTGAGCGGTCGCGTCCGTCATGGCGAAGGCTACCCAGCGCGGGTCAGCTGGTACGGGCCCACTCCCCAAAGATGTTTGCTGATGGACGGCGTCTTCCTGGCGGTGCGAAGGCGCGTTCTTCGCCAGCGGGGGTTGCGATTTGACGAGCGCTTCCAGTTCCATTTCTATGATTTGGACTTCTGCCGCAGGGCCGAACAATTGGGCGTCAGTATGGGGACGTGGCCTATCTCGGTCATTCATCAAAGCGGCGGAGATTTTGGCTCCGCGCGCTGGCGCTCGGGTTTGGCGGCTTATTTTCAAAAATGGCGCGAATGAGCGTCTGCGTCCGACGGAATCGACCCCGCGATCGTCCGCGCTGGCTGGCGATTGGCCTCACCCTTGTCCGGCCCCGAACAGCCCGACCCGGATCGCCTTTTCCAGCTCCATCACCAGGATGAGGCCGACCGCGGCCAGCGCCGCCACGCCCATGTCGGGCCAGTCGATCGGCCTTGTGTCATAGAGGAATTCGAGTGGCGGCAGATAGGTGAAGGCGACCTGCAGCAAGACGACGGCGCCAACCCCGAGCGCGAGCGCGCGCGTGATCCGGATGGCGCGGAAATCGAACGGGGCGCTGTGGCGCAAGCGTACGCTGAACAGATAGGCGATCTCGAGTCCGACCATGGCGTTGACGGCGAAAGTCTGAGCGTGCTCGAGCTCCTCGCCGCGCCTGAGCGCCCAGAAGAAGACCGCGAACACGACCACGCAAAACAAAGCCGAGACCAGCGCCGTCCACCAGATGAGCAGGCCCGAGAGGATCGGCGCGCGCGGATCGCGCGGCGGCCGGCGCATGACGCCGGGCTCGGCCGGGTCGAAGGCGAACACGAGCCCGAGCGTCACCCCCGTCACCATATTGACCCAGAGGATCTGCGCCGGCGTCATCGGCAGTGTGACGCCGGCGAGGATGGCGGCCACGATCGCCATCGCCTGGCCGCCGTTGGTCGGCAGTGTCCAGCCGAGCACCTTGACCAGGTTGTCGTAGACGATCCGGCCCTCGCGCACCGCCGCGGCGATGGTGGCGAAATTGTCGTCCGCCAGCACCATCTCCGCCGCCTCCTTTGCCGCCTCCGTGCCCTTGCGGCCCATCGCCACGCCGACGTCGGCGCGCTTGAGCGCCGGCGCGTCGTTGACGCCGTCGCCGGTCATCGACACCACCGCGCCGCCCGCTTGCAGCCCCTCGACCAGCCTCAGCTTGTGCTCGGGGCTGGTGCGGGCGAAGACCGCCGTTGTCGGCAGTGCGGCGCGCAGGGCGTCGTCGTCCATCGCGTCGATGGCGCGGCCGGTCAGGGCCTCTGCCGAGCTTTTCTCAAGGCCGAGTTCGCGCGCGATTGCGGCGGCGGTCGAGGCGTGATCGCCGGTGATCATCTTGACGTCGATGCCAGCCGCCCGGCAGTCGGCAATCGCGCGAACCGCTTCCGGCCGCGGCGGATCGATGAGCCCCACAAGGCCGAGCAGCGCCAGGTCGCCGCTTTCGACGTCCGCGAAGCTGAGGCTCGCGGCGTCAGGCGGCGCGAGCCTGGAAGCAAAGGCGATGACCCGCTGGCCTCTGGCCGCGAGGCTGTCGATCGCGGCGCGCCACATCGGCGGGTCAAGCGGTTCGTCGCCGGACGCCGAGCGCTGGCGGTCGCATAGCTCCAGCACCCGTTCGGGAGCGCCCTTGACGGTGACGAGCCTGCCCGCGCCGGCCCCGTTGAGGGCAGCCATGAACCGGTGTCGGGCGTCGAAGGGAATCTCCGCCAGGCGCGGGAAGTCGCGCCGCACAACCTCGGCGTCGATGCCCGCCTTCATCGCCAGGGCGATCAGCGCGCCCTCCATCGGATCGCCGTCGACGATCCAGTCCGGCCCCGCCTGGCGCAAGGACGCATCGTTGCAGATGAGCGCGGCGAGCGCGATCTCGCGTAGCGCCGGATAAGCCGAAGGCTCGATCGTGAGCCCGTCGAGGGTGAGCGCGCCGCGGGGCTCATAGCCGGCCCCGGTCGCTTTGAACGCGTGCGACGCTGTGACGACGGCATCCGCGGTCATCTGGTTCAAGGTCAACGTGCCGGTCTTGTCGGAACAGATCGTCGACACCGCCCCCAGCGTCTCGACTGCGGGGAGGCGTCGGATGATGGCGTTGCGCTGGGCCATCCGCCTGACCCCGATCGCAAGCGTGATCGTCATCACCGCCGGCAGTCCCTCGGGAATGGCGGCGACCGCGACGCCGACCGCGGCCATGAACGCGTGCTCGATCTCATAGCCGCGAACCAGCGCAGCGAAAGCGCAGACGCAGGCCGCGACTGCGAGGATGACGATCGTCAGCCGCTTGGCGAAGGCGTCCATCTGGCGCAGCAAAGGCGTGGTCAGGGATTCGACGCCCCCGACCATGGCGCTGATCCGCCCAAGCTCAGTCGCAGCGCCGGTTGCGACCACGAGGCCCGCGCCCTGGCCGCTTGCGACGAGCGTCCCGGAATAGGCAATCGACGCGCGGTCGCCGAGCGGAGCGTCAGCCGCGACGGGGTCGGGAGACTTGTCCGCGGGAGCCGACTCGCCGGTCAGCACCGCTTCCTCGATCCGGAGGTTCGAGGCGCGCAGGAGCCTCAGGTCGGCGGGAATGCGGTCGCCCGCCTCGGCCAGCACGACGTCGCCGACAACCAGGCTTTCGACCGGAACAGTGAGCCGTCGACCGTCGCGCAGGACCGACGCTTCGTGCGTCAGCATGGCGCGAATGGCGTCCAGCGCATTCTCGGCCCGGCCCTCCTGGATGAAGCCGATTGTCGCGTTGATAATGACGACGGCGATGATGACCACGGTGTCGACGGCGTGGCCGAGCAGGAAGGCGATCAGCGCTGAAGCGACCAGAACATAGATCAGGAGGTTGTTGATGTGGGCAAAGAGCCGCGCCGCGAGCGAACGCCGCTTGCCGGCCGCAAGGCGGTTCGGCCCGTCGGCCGTGAGCCGCTCGGCCGCCTCGGCGGACGCCAAACCTCGACTGGAGGAGCCGCAGCGCTCGACAGCGGCCTCGATGGTTTCGGCATGCCAGGGCGGTCCGCCGACCGCGGGCTTATCCTGCATTGCTCAATCGTGTCCTCTTTCGCGCGAGGCCGGTCGAGACGGCCATCCGCTCTCGCTCTCTGGCGCTTGGACAGACGAGGTTCAGCCGGCCACCGCCGCGATGTCCTTGGCGCCCAGTCCCTTGGCTTCGGCGCGGGCGAAAGCCTTGACCGCGCCCGAGATCATGTCCGCTGGCGCGCCGAGGGATTGGGCGAGCGCCGCCGCGTAGCGGGCGTCCTTCAGCATGAGGGAAAGCGCGAAATCCGGCTCGTCGTAGTCGCTCTCGAGCATGCTCGAGAGCTTGGTCTTCACGATCGGGCTCAACGCGGCCCCGTTCAGGATGAGACTGGAGATCTGCACCGGCCGGAAGCCCGCCTTCCGCGCGACGTCGAGCGCTTCGCCGAGTGCGGCGACCTGAGCAGCCACGAGCTGATTGTTGATGAGCTTCCAGGTCGCGCCCGCGCCCGCCGGCCCGAGCAGGTCAATCTTGCTCGCGATCGCGACGAGCGCGGTCCGCGCCCGGTCCAGCGTCGCAGCGTCGCCGCCGACAAAGAGCCTGAGCTCGCCGGACGCCGCCGCCTGACGGCTGCCCCCGACCGGCGCATCGAGGAAGCCCAATCCCCTCGCCCGAGCATGTTCCGCGAGCTCGCGCACCCAGCCTGGGGTCAGCGTGCTCGAATTCGACGATGACCGCGCCGGGCTTTGTTCCGGCCAGCGCCCCGTCGGGGCCGAGCCAGACCGAGCGCGAGGCGTCGTCGTCCGCCACCATCGCGAAGATGCAATCGGCCCCTCTGCCGCTTCGCGCGGCGTCGCCGCGGCTTTAGCGCCCTTCGAAGCCAGCCCCTGCGCCTTGGCGGGCGTGCGGTTCCAGACCGAGAGCTGAAAACCCTTGGCCAGCCAGTTGGCGGCCATGCCCGCCCCCATCGTACCGAGACCAAGAAGGGCTACGCGTTGCATGAGATTGCTCCCTGAAAAGTGAACCCGCCCCGGCTTCTCACAGCACGTGCGAACCGTCGCCGGCGCGCTTCGCGGCCTTGACGAATTTCTTGATCACCCGGTCGCGCTTGAGCTTGGAGATATGGTCGATGAAAAGGACGCCGTTAAGGTGGTCGATCTCATGCTGCAGAACCGTCGCCATGAGGCCCTCGGCCAGGACCTCCCGGAGCTTGCCTTCGCGGTCGAGGGCGCGGGCGCGCACCGACGCTGGCCGCTCGACCTCGGCGTAATATTCCGGAATGCTCAGGCACCCCTCTTCGTAAGTCGCGCGCTCTTCGGACGACCATATGATCTCGGGATTGACGAACACCTGAGGCTGCGGCTCTTCCTCTTTCTTCGCCACGTTGACGACGAGCAGACGGATCGGCTCCGCGACCTGGATCGCCGCCAGGCCTACGCCCGGCGCTTCATGCATGGTTTCGATCATGTCGTCGATCAGGCGGCGCAGCGAATTGTCGACCCGCTCGATCTTTGCGCTGACGAGGCGCAGCTTGGGGTCGGGCAGGGTGATGATCGGTCGGAGGGCCATGAGAGCCGGCTTGTTTTCAAGGAAGGAGCGTCGGGACTGATAAGCGTCTGGACAGGCGCGGTCAACGTGTTCTTATTTTGTTCCATTCGCTTCCGGGGGCCCCGCGTTTTCGATGATTTCCGCGTCCCCAATCGCCGTCATCGGCGGCGTCCGAGTCGATCTTCCCCACGCGCTCGCCGCGGCCGTGACCCTCTTGGGCGCGCTCATCGCTCTGGCGCTGGTCTCGCTCTGGCGCGCCCGCGCCGGGCGGAGGCGCGAGCGCGAAGCGGCGGATGAGCGGCAGCAGGCGATCGAGGAGCGGTTCGCGGTCCT
>CAWEAT010000032.1:0-51827 GCA_963806935.1 uncultured Alphaproteobacteria bacterium | reverse complement strand
AGGCCGCGATGATCAGCGCGATGCAGCCAGCGGCAATCAGGATGGTCCAGGCAAGCGTTGCCGACATGTAGAAAAGGATAGGCACCAGCAGGAGCACCATGGTTATGTCGATGAACGTCGTCGTCATGCGGCCGGTGAGAAATTCACCCGCGCCGAAAGAGCTGGCCAATCTATCGAGTTCCCCGGCCTGATTGCGCTCGAAGAAGTCCATGGGCAGCGACATAGGGCATGTGGAATATCGCAAAATTCATCCTCGTATCGAGGCGGGTCGCGAGGATAACGAGCAACATCCGTCGTGACCAAGTGATCAGTATCTCGAAGACGAGTGCGATCAAGAGGATGGTGACGATCAGCGTAAGCGTGTTGATGCTTTGATACATGACCACGGTATTCAGCGTCGTCATGACCATGACGACTGGCACTACGCTCAGGATAGTGATCGTGATCGAGCCAATTCCCACGTCGCGCAAATCGACTTCTCGCCCCACACCAGACGCGTGAGCAGTCCGAGGTCGAACGGCTCTTCCTCCTTCTCAGCATCACGCGTGGCGCGCACCAACACGGTGGCGCCATCCCAAACCTGCTTGAGGCGAAGTTCGTGGATCAGGACCGGATGATCGGCGGCGAGCGCGCGCGGATCGCGTATCAGCAGCACGCCCTGCTCGCGGTCGCGGCCGACCACCAGGGCGGCGCCGCCGTCGGTGAGCAGCAGCAGGATCGGCGCTGGGCTGACGATCTTCATCAACTGACGGAAGGTGAGGCGCATGCCGCACACCCAAAGTCCCGATTGGCGAAGCCACTCAACCAGCGCCGGCGATGAGGGCGCAACGCCGGGCGTGTCGAACCGGATCGCGTTCGGGTCGGGTATCGACGCCATGATGGCGAGCGACGGTTACCGCCGCGGCCAGGCGCGGTTGCAGCGGGGGGGCGCTCTGCCCAATTGCCCCTGCAGCCATTGGCGCTTCGCGGAGTCCCCCTCATCCGGCAGGTCGAGCGAGGAGAGTCGGGCGCTCCCGGGGAGAGACGTCGAGTAATTTGGAGGTCATCTCGGAGGGAACTAGGTGAAAACGGTCAAAGAGACGGTCAGCTTGTGGAAGAAGACCTGGAGAGATCTGCCGCGAGGGCAGATCTCTCTTCGACATCCGGGCTAGTGGTGGTGGTGTGACACCAGGCCGAGTTGTGTGGTTGACAACCGATAGAGGCGTTGACCCCGATAAGCTGCCGGTTGGCTTGAGAGCTCCCACCGTCCCCGAACCGGAGACCGCGCCGGCTTGATCCAGCGACACCCCGTTCGGCACGACATCCTTCAACGTCAGGGACGCACTGGATACGCCGGTGCTCTGAGCAGCCGCGTCAACACCCAACCTCGAGGTGTCAGCCGTCTGTCCGCTCCCCGTATGGCCGTTGTGGCCGGACAAGAAGGAGATGCCACCGCTGCTGGAAGAGCCGTGCGAAATTCCGTGCGTGTCCCGGTGGTGGTAGCGATCATGTCGGCCTCCTAGCCCGCTGTCGCCCGTCGCTCCGGTCGCACCTGTGGCGCCGGTCGCGCCGGTAGCGCCGGTCGGCCCGGTCGAGCCGTCGCTCCGGTGCGCCGGTCGCACCTGTCGCTCCGGTGCGCCCGTGGCGCCAGTGGCGCCCGTGTCGCCCGTCGCTCCGGTGTCACCCGTTGCGCCGGTCGCGCCGGTATCGCCCGTTGCGCCGGTCGCGCCGGTGTCGCCCGTTGCGCCGGTCGCTCCGGTGGCGCCCGTCGCGCCCGTCGCGCCGGTGGCGCCCGTCGCTCCGGTCGCGCCGGTTGCGCCGGTCGCTCCGGTCGCCCGTCGCGCCGGTCGCGCCCGTGGCGCCCGTCGCTCCGGTGGCGCCCGTTGCGCCGGTCGCGCCGGTGGCCCCGTCGCCCGGTGTCGCCCGTCGCGCCGGTGGCCCCGTCGCGCCGGTCGCGCCCGTCGCGCCGGTGGCGCCCGTCGCTCCGGTGTCGCCCGTTGCGCCGGTGGCGCCGTGTCGCCCGGTCGCGCCAGTCGCGCCCGTGGCGCCCGTCGCTCCGGTGTCGCCCGTTGCGCCGGTCGCGCCGGTGTCGCCCGTCGCGCCGGTGTCGCCCGTGTGCGCCAGTCGCGCCCGTGTCGCCCGTCGCTCCGGTGTCGCCCGTTGCGCCCGTCGCGCCGGTGGCGCCGGTCGCTCCGGTGTCGCCCGTCGCGCCGGTCGCGCCGGTCGCGCCCGTGGCGCCCGTCGCTCCGGTGTCGCCCGTCGCGCCGGTGGCGCCGGTCGCTCCGGTGGCGCCCGTGGCGCCGGTCGCTCCGGTGTCGCCCGTTGCGCCCGTCGCGCCGGTGTCGCCGGTCGCGCCGGTGGCGCCCGTCGCGCCGGTCGCGCCGGTGTCGCCCGTCGCGCCGGTGTCGCCCGTCGCGCCGGTCGCGCCCGTGGCGCCCGGTGTCGCCCGGTCGCGCCCGTGGCGCCGGTCGCGCCCGGTGTCGCCCGTCGCGCCGGTGGCGCCGGTCGCTCCGGTGTCGCCCGTCGCGCCCGTGGCGCCCGTCGCTCCGGTGTCGCCCGGTCGCGCCCGTCGCGCCCGTGTCGCCTGTCGCTCCGGTGGCGCCCGTTGCGCCAGTCGCGCCCGTGGCGCCGGTCGCGCCGGTGGCGCCCGTCGCTCCGGTGTCGCCCGTGTCGCGCCCGTCGCTCCGGTGGCGCCCGTCGCGCCGGTCGCGCCGGTGTCGCCCGTGGCGCCCGTCGCGCCGGTGGCGCCCGTCGCTCCGGTGGCGCCCGTGTGCGCCGGTCGCGCCGGTGTCGCCCGTTGCGCCCGTCGCGCCGGTGTCGCCCGTCGCGCCGGTCGCGCCCGTGGCGCCGGTCGCTCCGGTCGTCGCCCGTGGCGCCCGTCGCGCCCGTGTCGCCCGTCGCTCCGGTGTCGCCCGTCGCGCCCGTGGCGCCGGTCGCGCCGGTGTCGCCCGTCGCGCCGGTGTCGCCCGGTCGCGCCCGTCGCGCCCGTGGCGCCCGTCGCTCCGGTGGCGCCCGTCGCGCCGGTGGCGCCCGTCGCGCCGGTGGCGCCCGTCGCGCCGGTGTCGCCGGTCGCGCCGGTGGCGCCGGTCGCCCGTGGCGCCGGTCGCGCCGGTGTCGCCCGTCGCTCCGGTGTCGCCCGTTGCGCCGGTCGCGCCCGTGTCGCCCGTCGCGCCGGTCGCGCCGGTGGCGCCCGTGCGCGCCCGTCGCTCCGGTGGCGCCGGTCGCGCCGGTGGCGCCCGTGTCGCGCCGGTGGCGCCCGTCGCGCCCGTGGCGCCGGTCGCTCCGGTGGCGCCCGTCGCGCCGGTCGCGCCCGGTCGCGCCCGTGGCGCCCGTCGCGCCGGTGGCGCCCGTTGCGCCGGTCGCGCCCGTGGCGCCGGTCGCTCCGGTAGCGCCGGTCGCGCCGGTCGCGCCGGTGTGCGCCGTGTCGCCCGGTCGCACCCGTGGCGCCGGTCGCGCCCGGTGTCGCCGGTCGCGCCCGTGGCGCCCGTCGCGCCGGTGGCGCCCGTCGCGCCAGTCGCGCCCGGTGCACCGGTCGCGCCCGTCGCGCCCGTGGCGCCGGTCGCGCCGGTGGCGCCCGTGGCGCCGGTCGCTCCGGTGGCGCCCGTCGCGCCGGTGGCGCCCGTGGCGCCGGTGTCGCTCCGGTCGCACCCGTCGCGCCGGTCGCGCCTGTGTCGCCCGTCGCTCCGGTGGCGCCCGTCGCGCCGGTCGCTCCGGTAGCGCCCGGTCGCGCCCGTCGCGCCCGTGTCGCCCGTTGCGCCGTGCGCGCCCGTGTCGCCGGTCGCTCCGGTGGCACCCGTGTGCGCCGGTCGCGCCCGTGGCGCCGGTCGCTCCGGTAGCACCCGTCGCGCCGGTCGCGCCCGTGGCGCCGGTCGTCGCCCGTCGCGCCGGTGCGCTCCGTGTCGCCCGGTCGCGCCGGTCGCTCCCGTGGCGCCGGTCGCTCCGGTGGCACCCGTCGCGCCGGTCGCGCCGGTGGCGCCCGGTGCCGCCCGTCGCTCCGGTGGCGCCCGTGTCGCCGGTCGCTCCGGTGTCACCCGGTTGCGCCCGTCGCGCCCGTGTCGCCGGTCGCGCCGGTCGCGCCCGTTGCGCCGGTCGCGCCCGTGCGCGCCCGTCGCTCCGGTGGCGCCGGTCGCGCCAGTCGCGCCCGTGTCGCCCGTGCGCCCGGTGGCGCCCGTTGCTCCGGTCGCACCCGTTGCGCCAATCGCTCCGGTGTCGCCCGTTGCGCCGGTCGCGCCCGTGTCGCCAGTCGCGCCGGTCGCTCCTGTTGCACTGTCCGTCACCGCCAGCGCTGTATATTGGCCGTCTCCCGGTATGCCTGTGACCTGTGTTTGGGTTGCCCCGGACTGATCATAAACAACGATGTTAGTAAGGTCGCTGCCAACTGTAGACGGAAGATCGACCATATCGGTGTATACAGATGGCGTCGCACCGATAGTCCCCGCGAGGAGTGGAGGAACGGTAGACACGTCGCCTAACAGCGTAAAAACGCCAGCGTTGTCGTAGTATATGAACATCGTAGTTCCGGTCGTGTCTTGCCCGGTGACATTTACAAACGTATCGGTCATAATGATAGGTCCGTTTATTGGCTGCTAGGTGATGAGTTGTATTTTGCAAGTGGCGCTTGAGACTAGAGGCCGACAGCACCGCTGTCAGTCGAGTCTCTGCCTCCGATTTTGATCTGAAAGACGGTAGAGCACCGCCGTACGATCACGCCGGGCAGATGCGTCTTGCCGTTGGCGTCGTCGGTAACGGCGAGCTCATTTTGCGCGCACCCCGGCGGGAGCGGGAAGGTGACGCTGAATTGTCCTGCTAGAATTCCCTTCGGCCGGCCGAGCGCCCCAACGAGGTGGCCTGAACCTAGGAGCACGTAGTCATCCGGCTGCCGGATATGCCAGACGAAGACCCTCTTGGCTCTGTCGTCAAGATCAATGCCCGACGCATTATAGAAGACTTCTCCGGATATATTCACTTTTCGCACTCCTGAATGTCTGAGCTGCTTAATTGCGAGCTAGCAAACTACAGAAGCGGCAGTCCGTTCATTCTTGCTCAGGGGCCAACGAAATGCGCCAGTCAAAAATACGCGTAAATCATCAATTTACCCTGATATTCCAACGTTTCGAAAGAGAAACCAATTAGATCGGCCCGGTAGTTTTACGAGCTAGTACGAATACCAGTAACCGGCCCCGAAGCTGTTGCGCGTTCCCTGCGGCGGGGGCGGCCAATCCTCGCGCCGACGGCGCCAACGGATCGAGACTTCGATGAGTTTATTGCGCGGCGGAGTCGTCATTTTGCGGCCGTATCCTCGTCCAGCTCGGCGATCACGACGTCACGCGTCTCGCCTGTAACGGAAGACCCTTCGCCGCCACTACGCCTGGCCATAGGACCGATCTTAAGACCCTCTCAGGAGGTCGACAGTGACCCAATGTACTTCGAGCCAGCATCCTCGCCTTCGCGTCGAAACGGCCTGTTGGTCTTGCGCACTTAGTAACTGACCTTGAAAGTCCGGCTGTCCTCCGGCCGGGTGCGACGGTGATCGTAAATCCGCGCGGCATAGTTCGGCGCGACCATGGGATAGTCAGAAGGCAGGTTCTATTTCTTGCGAATTGGGCCCGGGTCATGCCGAGCCCGGCAAATGACGCCGCAAAGACTTGAATTGTTTGCCAGACAGATCAGGAAGTCCGGGGTGATCCACCTTCGGATCGGCACCGCTGGCGTCTTCGCCTCGTCTTGAGGCGGCGCACTCTCCGGCTCAGCTGCAAGCCTCTCAACAGCTGAACCCGAAGGCCCAATCAGTGCGATTGTCGCGCCGATTGCCGAGTACCTGGTTCCTGATTTCGCAAGCGATCATTAGGAGGGCCCCTCCCCATCTGCCACTTAGATCGCGTTGAAAAGGCTTATGATCTGACCATGTTTCTCACAAAATCAAGAAGGGCTTCTCTAATTGATTCTGGTTCTTGCGGTTCCAACAAGTAGGGGCGTGTAGCAATATCTTCACGAGAAATCACGCCCCGGGGCTCCATTCGCTTTACGAACAGAATGTGGGCCACGGGGCAAGTGGATAGCTATTGTTTGCGTTGCACCCTCACACACTCCGGTCGGCGCTTGGCATTACTCAGATCGGCGATTTGCGCCAAGTCTGAGGTCAGAAATGAGTTAACGGAATTACCTCCGCCGGGTCGAGGCTGCCCGCCACGTTCGTGATATTTGGGGCTCCCTTGCTCGCCCCGGTGGCTCGCCAAACTCGCGGTCGTCGGGGGCGGGCCTTTGGAGCAGGCGACGTCCTTCAAGCGGCATATCGCGACGCAACTCGGCCAGCGTGTGGTGCAGCGGGGTTAGCTTGGCGCACCTTCGAACACGCGATGGAGGGAATTTGGGGGCGCCGAGGAAATCGGACTACCCATCGTCTGCAAATCGAGCAATCGAGGCGAGCGGCAGCCAGGAGGTAATCCCCGATCATCGGCAAGACCCATACGCGCGAGCGCCGCGTGCCGAAGGCCGATGGGCGCACGTTGCATCCGTTCGTGTCAACAGAGTGAAATTTGCAGACCGTGGCGACGAGGTGGCGATTTGATTGGAAACGGAATGACCGTTCGACCCTTCCATCTAACTAAGCTATTGATTTAAACTGGTACCGCCACCCCGGCTCGAACGGGGGACCTCTAGATCCACAATCTAGCGCTCTAACCAACTGAGCTATGGCGGCCTGCGCCGATCGGCCGGGAAATTAGTGTCAAAGCGTTGGGGGCGCAAGGCCCGCGTTCGGCGAGGCGCACGATGCTTTCAGTGATAAAAGGACGCCGCCCGCAACTGCGGACGGCGTCCATTGACGGCGCGAGGGAGGAGCGCGCCGCCAGAGGCGCAAAATCCCGATCAGACAGCGATCTTGAAGGATTTAGCGACCTGTTCCTTGATCGGCTCGACGGCGTCGGCCATCGCCTTTTGGGTCAGTGCGCCGATGTCCTTCGTCTGGCTGGTCATCGTTTCGACCTGCTTGCGGGCGAACTCGCTCTGAAGCGCGAGGACGTCGGACAACGACTTGGCCGCGAACACCGATTTCATGAAGTCGAAGTTCGCGTCTGCGTGGGCGCGCAACACTTCGAGCGCCTTAGCGTTGATCGCGAGCGCGCCGTCCTTGGCGGCCGCGAAGCTAACCTCGAACGCGCTCGCCGTTTCATCGGCGCGGGACTTGGCCTTGGCGAAGGCGGCGCGCGATTCGACGACGCTTTTTTCAAGCGCGCTGCGGAAACTCTGTTGCATCTCCTCGACCGGCGCGGCGACTTGGGGCGCCGTCGGCAGCGACGGCGTTGATCGCTGCAGCAGCGGACTCTACCGGGGCCGCGGCGGAAACCTTCGGCGCCGTGGCGCTTTTCTTCGGAGCGACGAAACCTCTCTTCTTTGCGGTAGCCATTATAAAACCTCGACGTTTGCGTTGGTGATTGTGGGGGAATTGACGATCGATGAGCGGCGAAAAAGCGCTGGCGCTCAGGTTGAGCCAGGCGTCACGCTCTTCTGGATGATGGCGCTGAGTTCCTTGGCCTGATTCTGCAACGCCGCGAGCTGGGCCTTCATGTATTCGCTCTGCAGCGCCAGGGCTTCCTGAGGATCCTTCGCCTTGACGAGCTTATGCGCCAAGTCAAATGCGGCGTTCACGTTCTGCTCGGTATAGGCCAGCACATGAGCGCTGACCGATTTGGCGCCGGTTTGTGACGTGTTGGTTGCATCACCCGCGACGCCCGAGGCCCGCTGGGCTACGGTAAGGAAGCCCTCGAACGCCTTGCGCGCCTGCTCTACGCTGCGCTCGGCGAAGTCGCGCAACTCATTCGGAATCTCAAATGGCGAATTGGACATTTTCTTCCCTTTCGGCTCCGACAGCGAATTGGCGCCCACTGTTGGGGAGCCTATAGCGAGCTTTTTGCTGCAGTGCAACATAAATTGCGTCACACCCTGAAATTTTAACCGTACCCCTAATCGGCAGCGCCGGCGCCGTGGTGAAATCGCGCTAACGGCGTTAAGCTTTTGCTAACGATAAGTCGGAGTTGTCGGCGAGATCGCCGCGGCTGAGCCTGTCGCATTTTTCATCTGCGAGCGTCGCATTGACCCATTGGCCGCCGTCATCCGCCCCTGAACCCGCGCTCGAGTCGCCTGAGAAAGCCGCGACTTTCGACCCGCGGCTGGCGCCCGCCGACTGGCTCCGCGACGCCGCGCGATTGGCGATTTCCGGCTCGCAAATCGTCGCCGCGAGCCAAGAGATGCTGGCGCTGTTTGCGGTCAAGGACATGAATGCGCTCGAAGCCCGGCTGCTTCGGGGCGAGGGACCGAGCGCTCGGCGTCTGCGCCATTTGGCCGCAACGCTCTCGGTCGGCGAGCCGCCGCGCCTCGAGGGGATGCGCTTCGATGTCGGACAGCGGCCGATCAGCGTCAATTTGCGCTGCGCTCGCGTTCGGGCCCCAGGGGGCGCGACCTGGCTTTTGGTCTCGATTCCGGCTCTCGGCGCCGCGATCGCCGAACCGCCTGCGCCGCCCGACGGCCGCGACGCTCCGCCAGCTGAGGACCTCCCGGCGCCCACCGTCGACGGGCCGTCGACGACGAGTTCGCGCTTTCTGTGGACCCTCGATGAGGAAGGCCGTTTTGGCGCGACGCATCCTTCGCTCGCTGCTGCGATCGGAGCCAACGCGCCGCGCCGTGGCGAGTCCGTCGAGGCCCTGCTCGACCGCGCCGATCTCGACGGCGGCGACGAACTCGTCCGCGTCCTTGCCGGGAGGAAAACCTTCTCCGGGGTCGCGATCGGCTGGCCGCTCCCGGGCTCGGATCGGCGCCGTCTGGTCACGCTTTCTGCTGCGCCGCTATTCGGCCGCCACCGAGAGTTTTTGGGTTATCGCGGTTTTGGCGTGCTCGCCGAAGAGGTCGACGCGGAGCCGGCGCCGGCAGCCGATGATCCTCAGACCGCTGGCGGGTCTCCCGAAAGCCCCGCCAATTCGGCCGATCAGCCGGAAATGGACTTCGCTTCTCCCCCAGCGGAAACTCCCGACGGCGCCTCCCCAGGGAACGTCTCCTTCGACGCAGATGGAAGCGAATCGGCTCCGGCTCTCCCCGAGGCGGGCGAGGCCGCGACGGCGGCTGAACGCACGGCCGAAATTTACGTCCTTCGGCAGCCGGCGCTTCCCCCAGCCTCAAACATCGTTCCGATTCGCCCCGGCGCCCTGGACGGACTGAACTCCCGGGAGCCGCTCCACGGTTTCTCCGCCGAGAGCGTCGAACTCACCGGGAGCGAGCGCGACGCCTTCCGCGAGATCGCCCGCGCCCTCGTCGGCCGGACGCCGGCTGGGCGCGACGACGCCTCGGGCGACCGGACGGAGTTGGGGATCGTGGCGCCAGGGGAGCCGCCCGCAGGCGCCAAGGATGAGCGCGCCGCGGCTGGCGGCGGCGCCGACGAGGGGGTTCGGCGCAACGCCGGGGCCGTACTTGACCGCCTGCCGATCGGCGTTCTCATCATCCGCGACGCGCGGCCCCTCTACGCCAACCAAACGCTTCTCGATCTCATCGGCTATCGCGATTTCGCGGAATTCGTGTCGGCGAACGGGCTTGCGGCGATGTTCCGCGACCGCGATCCGCAAAGGATGGCGGCGGAAGATGCTGGCTCGGTCGCGATCGTCAGGGCCGATGGCCAGATCTTGCTTGTCGACGGGCGCGCTCAGGCGATCGGGTGGGACGGCGCGCCGGCGACGTTGATCGCGTTGCGCCGTTCGCCGGAAGTGGAGCTGCAGGCCAGGTTGCGCGCCGCCGAGCGCGACGCGATGCGCGACGGTTCGGCCAGCGACCTTCAGGTCATGCTCGACTGGGCGACCGACGGCGCGGTCACGCTCGACGCCGCCGGCCGCATATTGTCCTTAAACGAGCCGGCCGAGCGGCTATTCGGCTACCACCAGAACGAGATCGCGGGCGAGAGCGTCCTGATGCTGCTCGCGCCGCAGAGTCATCCTGAGGCAACCGCAAGGCTCGAAGCCTTGAGCCGCACCGGAGAAGCCGAAGCGGCCTTTCGACCTTTGCAGGCAGTCGGGCGCGATCGCGGCGGCGGTTCGATTCCGCTGGCGCTGACGCTGGCTCGGATCGGCCCCAACGAGGCCCCGAATTTTTGCGCTCTCGTGCGCGATCTCACCCGCGAGCGCGAGACCGAGCGGCGGCTCACCGCTGCACGCGACGCCGCCGAGGCCGCGAGCGCGGCGAAGACCGACTTTCTCGCCCAGGTCAGCCACGAAATCCGCACTCCCCTGCAGGCCATTCTGGGCTTCGCCGAAGTGATGATGGAGGAGCGTTTCGGCCCGGTCGGCAACGAGCGCTACAAGGACTATCTCAAGGACATCCACGCCTCAGGCAGCCACGTGACGAGTCTCGCCGACGACCTGCTTGATCTCAGCAAGATCGAGGCTGGCAAGCTCGAGCTCGCCTTCGCCGCCGTCGACGCCAACACCGTCATCCGCGAGTGCGTGTCGCTGATGCAGCCGCAGGCGGCGCGCGAGCGGGTCATCGTGCGCGTCTCGCTCCACGACCGCCTGCCGAGGGTGATGGTCGACGAGCGCTCGCTCAAGCAGATCATGCTGAACCTGATGTCGAACGCGGTGAAGTTCAACGAACCGGGCGGCCAGGTGATCGTCTCGACGGCCGTCGACGCCGCCGGGCAGGCGGTGATCCGGGTGCGCGACACCGGCGTTGGCATGAGCGAGAACGAAGTCGGCCTGGCGCTCGCGCCGTTCGGCCAGGTTGGCAAGGTCGGAGCCAAGGGCGGCGCCGGCCTCGGACTGCCCCTGACCAAGGCGTTGGTCGAAGCCAACAAAGCCGAGTTCTCGATCAAGAGCCGCCGCGAGCAGGGCACCCTGATCGAGATCGCGTTCCCCAACATCCAGGCGGCTCAATAGGGCTGGAGTCGCCTTGGGTTTTCTTGGCCCGTGGCCGTTTCGGGCCGAAGATCCGGCTCAGGAGCCTGGGATTGTCTTGGATCTCCTTGGATTCTCTCGTCCGAATCGAGACTTTTCAATCGGTTGCGCGGCGCTAAGCGGGAAACGATTTTTTCTCGCCCCCTCTCGTTGCGTAAGCGGCGCCGGAACGCAGCCGGCAGGCCGGGCCCGAGGAAATGGCAGGATTGTTCATAAGGACCGACCTAACCTGGTTTCTGATTATCCGCAAGAGAAATTGTCGTGCCGACCGCGCCCCTTTCAGCCCCTGACGCAGGCGCTCGATCAAGCCGCGCTCGCAATCGAGGCGCGGCGAAATCCAGGAGCATCCGAACCCTCAGCGGCGTCGGTCCCTGAACGGCGTGGATCAGGCTGACCGGCAAGGACGCCGGCTCATGATCGGAGAGCACGATCTCAATTCGGCCGTCCAGGACCGCTTGCGCGACCTGATAGGACAAGACGCGGGTGACGCCGAGGCCGGCGGCCGCGCCATCGATCGCGGCTTCCGCGGTGTTCACGGCGAGACGCGAGCGTACCGGCGCGCGAATTTCGCGCTTCGACTTCGGGTCGCGGAAGATCCAATGCTCCGAAGGCGAAAGCTGGTCAAACGTCACGGCGGTCAGCGCGGACAGGTCTTCCGGCTTTCTCGGGACGCCGTGAGCGGCAAAATAATCGGGACTGCCGCACACCACCCGGCGTACCGATCCGACGTTCGCCGCGACGAAGGCGCTGTCCGCGAGCGCGCCGATGCGCACCGCAATGTCGATGCGATCGTCGATGAGGTGGAGATTGCGATCCGAGAGCAGGAGCCGGACGTTGATCTCGGGCCATTGAGCGAGAAACTCGGCAATGATCGGAAGGACATGCAGCCGGCCAAAAACGATTGGCGCGGTGATGACGAGGTCGCCGCGCGGCGAGGCATGTTCTCCTGACGCCGTACGCTCGGCTTCGCCGACCTCGTCGAGGATGCGTTTCGCTGCGGCGACATAGGCCGCGCCAGAGTTGGTGAGAGCCAGCTTGCGGGTCGAGCGGGTCAGGAGCCGCGTCTTCAAATGGGCTTCAAGGTCGGAAATCTTGCGGCTGACTGTCGGCAGCGGCACGCCGAGCTTGCGGCCGGCGGCGGACAGGCTGCCCGCCTCGGCGACCGCGACCAGAAGAGACATCGCTTCGAGACGATCCATCGCTATTCCGTAAATTGAAATAGTATGTTTCCAACTTAGCTCATTATTCTGTTGTTTGGAATATCATATATGTTGGCAATCGAGTGTATTTCGACGGACCGAGATGGAGCCTGTTCGATGTGCCGCGTCACAATTCCCACAATGGAAATAGCGCCAGAGGGCTCGAAGCCGCTGTTCGACGCGGTACACACGAAGTTTGGCGTCGTCCCGAACCTCTTACGCATCTTTGGATTTAGCGCCGCCTCTCTGCCCTTCGGATCGCCATGATGGCTTATGATTATCTCGACCTCGCCTCGACGCCCGCCGTCCGCGCCGCGCAGGAAGCCAACGGCAGCGGCGAATTCTGGGCGAACTTCGCGGGCGACCGGCGCGTCCGACCGCTTCACCGAAGCCGAAAGAGCGTTCATCGCCGAGCGCGACGGCTTCTACATGGCGACGGTCTCGGAGAGCGGCTGGCCCTATGTCCAGCATCGCGGCGGCCCGCCCGGCTTCATCCGCATCCTGGACGACAAGACGCTGGCCATCCCGGACTTTCGCGGCAATCGCCAATATATCAGCGCCGGCAATCTCGCGGCCGATGATCGCGCCGCTCTCATCCTGATGGACTATCCCAACCGGCGCCGCCTCAAGATCTTTGCCCATGTCGAGGCAAGGAATCTGCAGGCCGATCCTCAGCTGGCGGCGAAGTTGGCCCTGCCCGCCTACCGGGCGAAGGTCGAGCGGAGCCTCATTCTGCATCTCGCGGCTTTCGACTGGAACTGCCCACAGCACATCACGCCGCGATTCAGCGAAGCCGAGCTTGCTCCCGCGCTCGCGCCGCTGCGTTCCCGCCTTGAGGCGCTCGAGTCCGAGAACAGGGCGCTGCGCGCGCGGCTGGGCGCCGAAGGAGACTGAGAAGTGGAAACCACCGACCGTCCGCCGCTGCCGCCGTTCTCGCCGGAAACCGCCGCGCAGAAGGTCCGTCTCGCCGAGGACGCCTGGAACACCCGCGACCCCGCGCGGGTGTCGCTCGCCTACACGGTCGACAGCAAATGGCGCAATCGGGTCGAGTTCATCGATGGGCGGGAGGCAATCCGCGCGTTCCTCACCCGCAAATGGAACAAGGAGTTGGACTACCGGCTGATCAAGGAACTGTGGGGGTTTCGCGAGAACCGCATGGCGGTCCGCTTCGCCTACGAATGGCATGACGACAGCGGCCAATGGTTCCGCTCCTATGGCAACGAGCTGTGGGAGTTCGACGAGCACGGCCTTATGCGCAGGCGCGTCGCCAGCATCAACGACCTGCCGATCGCCGACGGCGGACAGCAAAGTATTTCTGGCCCGCGGGCCGCCGTCCCGACGAGCATCCCGGACTGACCGAGTTGGGACTTTAGAGCAGACTGCGTTTGGGTCGACGCGTGGTCGTCATTGCGAGCGAAGCGAAGCAATCCAGGGATCGTAGAGCGTCCTTCGTTTGCCCGATTGCTTCGTCGCTGCGCTCCTCGCAATGACGAGTCCCTCCGGAGGCAACGCACTGCAACCGCGCGACCGCCTATTGCGTCACGATCTCCGTTCCCAGACCCCCATTCAGAAGCCGCTTCAGGTGATATTGCGCCAGCGGATCGGCGGGGCGTAAGCCCACGAGCGCGGCGAAAGCGGCGACCGCGGCCGGATCGCGCGCTTCGAGCTTGGCGAAGGCGTCGACATAGGCTTTCCCCGCCTGACTTTCCGCGTCTTCCGCCGCCAGCGGTTCGTAGGCGCGCAGCGGCTCGCTTCGACCGCGCAGCCTCAGATCGCCGACCGGGCGGCCGATGAACCCTGGCGCCCGCTCGGCGGCCGCGGCGCTGATGCAGATGCGGGTGCCGAGCTGCTTGTTGACCGCCTCAAGTCGCGCCGCGGCGTTGATGGTGTCGCCATAGGCCGTGTAGTCGAACAGCCGCCCGCCGCCGAAATTGCCGACGATCGCCGGTCCTGCGTGAACGCCGATCCGGGTCACGCCGAGGGACACGCCTCGCTCTTTCCATTTGAGCCGGTAGGCCTCCGCCCATGCGTCGAGCGCGAGCGCGCAACCGATCGCCCGTTTCGCCGCGTCGGGCTGCTCGGCGGGCGCGCTGAACAGAACGTGGATCGCATCGCCGATGATCTTGGCGACCGTGCCTTCGTGCGCGAACACGATTTCCGTCATACCTTCGAGGTAGCCGCTGAGCAGGCTCGCGAGCTCTCTGGGATCGAGAGATTCCACGAGCGGCGTGAACCCTGCTATGTCGGTGAACAGGGTGGCGATTTCTCGCCGTTCGACGCCGGGCGCGAGCGCATCGACGTCGGCCGCGAGGCTACGCGCGAGATTGGGAGAGAAATAGCGCGAGAGCGACGCGTGCGCGCGCTCCGCCGCGGCTTGACGCGCCCGCGCGTCCCGGAGGTTGGCGACATGGGCGATCGTTCTGCGGACCGTGGTCTCGAAGTCGGCGAAGTCGATCGGTTTGGTGAGGAAATCGAAGGCGCCGCGGTTCATGGCGGTGCGGATATTGGCCATGTCGCCGTAAGCCGAGACAATCACGGTCGAGAAGCGGGTGGCTTCATCCTGCAGCTTGGCGAGCAGGGTCAGTCCATCCATGCGGGGCATGTTGATGTCGGACACGACCATGTCGAAGTCGCCGTTTTCGGCGAGGAAGGCCAGCGCCTCGACGCCGTCGCGGGCGAAGCCGAAAGCAATCGACCCGTCCTTGATCTGGCGGCGGAACTTCTGCCGGATCAGATCTTCGAGATCGGGCTCGTCATCGACGACGAGAATCTTCGCCGTCATTGGAGATCCGTCGCTGCGTCCAGCCGGCGCCCAATCTCGCCACGCAATTCGGGAAAGTCGATCGGCTTGGTGAAGAGGCCAGCCGCGCCTGCCTCGATCGCGATCCGCCGCGTTTCAGAATCGCCATAGGCGGTGATCATGATGACGGGCACGTCGGGCCGCGCCTCCTTCGCCCGCGGCAGGAGCTCGATGCCGCTCATTCCCGGCATGTTGATGTCGGAGAGGATGAGAATGAGCTTGTCGGCTTCCGCGTCGCTGACGCGCCGCAAGGCCTCCGGCGCGCTCTGCGCGAATTCCAGGACAAAGCGCGACGCGCGAAGCTCCCTGCGGAACTGCTGTCGGAACAGTTCGGCGACGTCCGGCTCGTCGTCAACAACCAGTATCAATGCGCTCACGCCTGGGCTCCCGCGCGTGGCAGCACGATCGTGAACTGCGTGTAGGCGCCCGGCTCGGTCGAAACCTCAATCGTCCCGCCATGCTGCTTGACCACGATATCGTGGCTGAGCGAGAGGCCAAGCCCGGTGCCTTCGCCGGCGGGCTTGGTGGTGAAGAACGGATTGAACATTTTGGCTTTCACCTCGTCGGGAATCCCAATCCCATTGTCACGAATGGCGATTTCGACGCTGTGTCCCAGATCACGCGTCGATGCGGCGATGGTCGGTTCATAGGCGCCGCCGGCCGAGGCCGACTCGCGCTTGCTCGTCGCGTAGAAACCGTTCGAAATCAAGTTCAGGAGCACACGGGTCATTTCCTGGGCATAGACCTCGGCCGATCCGGCGTTCGGGTCCAGCGACTTGACGATCGTCACGTTGAAGCCGGGCTTCTCCGCCCGCATGCCGTGATAGGCGAGATTGAGCGCCTCTTCCACCATGGGGTTGATATTCGTCTCGGAGCGTTCGCCCGAACCCTCGCGCGAATGGAGCAGCATGTTCTTGACGATCGAGTTGGCGCGCTTGCCATGCTGCACGACCTTGTCGAGGTTGCCGCCGATGGTTTCGATCAGCTCGTCCGCCTCCTCGCGCCGGGAGTCGTCAAGCGGCGCCGCCTTGATCACATCGGCAAGTTCGCCGACCAGCTCGCGCGACAGGGCCGAAAAATTGTTGACGAAGTTGAGCGGGTTCTTGATCTCGTGGGCGATGCCGGCGGTGAGCTGGCCGAGCGAGGCGAGCTTCTCCGACTGGATGAGGCGGTCCTGCGCCTTGCGCAGGTCGTCGAGCGAGGCGGCAAGCTCCTTGGTGCGCGCCTGCACTTGGTCGAACAGCCGGGCGTTCTCGATAGCGATCACGGCCTGGTCGGCGAAGGTCTTCACAGTGTCGATCTGTCGCTGGTGAAACGTCCCCGGCTCCAGTCGCACCAGCACCAGGGCGCCTTCCACACGGTCGTCGCGCAGGAGGGGCACCCCGAGGGTCGAGCGCATGGACGTACCCAGCCGCATGGTGGGCAAGGCGTATTCCGGGTCTTCGAGAACGTCCGGAATGCACACGACCTCGCCCGACTGAAGCACGCGATCCACCGTCGACCCCCTGCCCGGCGCGGCGGGGTGCGCCAGCAGATGCTCAACCAGACTCGGACTGAGTCCCGAATGGGCGCGGTAGGGGAACACGCTCCCGTCGCGGACGCACATGCTGCCGGCCGCCGCTCCGGCGAGCCTCACCGCCGAGGTCAAAAGCGTATCGAACACCACCTGAAGGTCAAAGGCCGAACGGCTGATGACCTTGAGCACGTCGGCGGTCGCGGTCTGCTGCGCGAGCGACTCCTCAAGGTCGTGCGTGCGCGCCTGCACTTCATCGAGCAGGCGCACATTCTCGATCGCGATGACCGCCTGGTCGGCGAAGGTTTGCAGGACCTCGATTTGTCGAGGGTCGAACGGTCCTGCCTCGGCTCGCCCCACCATCAACGCGCCTTCGACCCTGTTGTCGCGCAGCAGGGGCACGCCTGCGACGGAGCGAGAGCCGGCGAGCGTGTGCACGGGAACGCTGAATTCGCTGTCCTGGAGCGTGTCGGTGATGATTTCGGGCTTGCCGGACAGCAGGACCCGCCCCGCCACCGACGCCCGTCCGGGGGTCGGAGGATGCTGCGAGAGATACCGCCACATCGCCGAGTCCCGGCCCTCGGCCACCGCCCGATATCTGAACCCGTCGCCTTCACGAACACAAATTGTGCCGCCCCGGCTGCCGACAAGCGAGACGGCCGAGGCCAGCAATGCCTCGAACACAACATCAAGATCGAACGCCGAGCGGCTGATGACCTTGAGCACGTCCGCGGTCGCGGTCTGCTGCGCGAGCGCCTCCTCGACCTCGCGGGTGCGCGCCTGCACTTCGTCAAACATGCGCGCGTTCTGGATCGCGATCGCGGCCTGGTCGGCGAAGCTCTGGGCAAGCGCGATCTCCTTCTCCGAAAAGGGCCTCGCAGGCATGCGGGAGACGACGATTGACCCGACGCCCCTGTCCTCGAGCAGCATCGGCGCATAGAGCACCGTGATTCCGCCGGCTTCCCTCACGGCGCTTCTCTTGTCCTCGGGCAGGTCGGGCTTGTCGGCAAGATCGGGAAAGTGAAGCGGGCGGCGCTCGGCGATGGCGATGCCGGTCGAACTGCCGGCGAGCGGCGTCACGTCGCGGCCCCAGTCTCCGCCCTTCCATCCGCGCTGGGCCACCCCCCTGACCATCTCCCCTTCAACGAGGTAAACGGCCACCGACTCGAGGCCGAGCAGCCGCTGACAGGACTCGAGGATCGTCTCGAAGACGGGCGCGACGTCGGAAACGGAGCGGCTGATCACCTTGAGGACATCCGCGGTCGCAGTCTGCTGCGCGAGCGACTCCTGGGTCTCGTTGAACAGCCCTACATTGCTGATTGCGATCACGGCCTGATCCGCGAATGTCTCGACAAGCTCAATCTGCCTCGCCGTGAATGCCTCGACCCGCCGGCGGCCCAGCACGATGACGCCGATCACCTCTCCATCGCGAATGAGCGGCACGCCCAAAGCCGTGCGCTGCCCGGTAAGGCTGGTCGTTTGCACGAGCGTGTATTCGGGATCCGCCCGAACATCGAGGATCTGAACGACCCGCCCGTCGAGAACGACGCGGCCCGTCACGGACCCTCGGTTGATGCTTATGGGATGGGACTGGAGATACTCCATGTATTCAGGCGAGTGGCCGACTGCCGCCCCCGCTCGAAACACCTCGCCATCGCGGCGCAGGATGAACGCCATATCCGTGTCGCAAAGACGCGCTGCGCTTTCGACCAACGTGTCCAGAACCGGTTGAAGGTCGAACGCCGATCGGCTGATGACCTTCAAAACCTCGGCGGTCGCGGTCTGCTGCGCGAGCGCCTCCTCGATATCGCGGGTACGCGCCTGCACCTCGTCGAACAGCCGCACGTTCTCGATCGCGATCACCGCCTGGTCGGCGAAGGTCTGGACGAGGTCGATGTGGCGCTGGGTGAACGCGTCCGGCTCCGGATGGACCAGCGATATTGCCCCTTCGACCCGCCCATCCCGGGAGAGCGGCACGGCGAGATTGGAGCGCGTCGGCAGGGGAAGGCCCTGCACAGGCCTGAGTTCCAGGTCCGTCAGGTTGTCGGCGATGAGCTCGATCTTCCCCGACAGGAGCACCCGTCCCGGCGGCGTCGAGCGATCGATCGGCATCGTGCGTCCCAGCAAGCTCCTGTATGCCGGGCTTGGGCTGGCTACGGATTTGATGACGAATTCGCTTCCCTGCCGCATGCAGATCGCGCCGCCGGCGGCGCCGGTCAATTCGACCGCGGAGGCAAGAAGCGTATCGAACACCGCTTGCAGGTCGAACGCCGAGCGGCTGATGACCTTCAGAACCTCGGCGGTCGCGGTCTGCTGCGCGAGCGCCTCCTCGACCTCGCGGGTGCGCGACTGCACTTCGCCAAACATGCGCGCGTTCTCGATCGCGATCGCCGCCTGATCGGCGAAAGTCTGGACGAGCTTGATCTGGCTCGGCGTGAAGGGAGTGGGATCGGGACGGCCGAGGCTGAAGATTCCCACCAGCTCGTCGCCCCGCATCAAGGGGATCACCACGAT
Source organism: uncultured Alphaproteobacteria bacterium (assembly GCA_963806935.1). Taxonomy (GTDB): domain Bacteria; phylum Pseudomonadota; class Alphaproteobacteria; order Rhizobiales; family Beijerinckiaceae; genus Roseiarcus. Next base: position 32,894 of record CAWEAT010000032.1, on the reverse strand, counting down.
TGCGCGATAGCCGCCCAATTTGGCTGTGGCCTGGTAGAGGTAGTCGGGATCGTTCCAGGCGTCCGGAAAATGCGCGACTTCGCCCGCACGTGCTGGGCGTCGAGAATGCAGGGGGTAGCGAACCGGGATTGGGTTCTCGCGGGCCGCGCGCTCGAATGCTTCCGGCAGGCCGAACTGGGTCACGAGACGGCAAACCTCGCCATCCCGAAGGTGAAGCGTCGCGAGGGGAGCGCGGCAGAGTTTGGCCGCGGCCTCCAGAATTGTCGACGTGGCGAGGTTCAGGTCGAACGCCGAGCGGCTGATGATTTTCAGCACCTCTGCCGTGGCCGTCTGCTGCTCCAGCGCCTCGGAAAGGTCGCGGGTGCGTGCCTGCACCTCGTCGAACAGGCGCACGTTCTCGATCGCAATCACCGCCTGGTCGGCGAAGGTCTTGACCAGCTCCATCTGGCGTCGCGTGAAGGCGCGACGGCTCGGATGCGCGCAAGCCCGAAACGCCCCCACGGCTTCGCCGTTGCGAATCAGCGGCACGCCGAGCATGGCCGCGATAGTCGCCGATCTGCGGCCCGCGCCGTTGTCGATAGTCGGGGTCGCTCCGACGTCCGGGATACTGCGACCGGTCCGCGAGTCATCTGGCGACGCGCCCAATCGAATGTCGCCGCCGGGCGCGGCCGGATGGCCGCGTCTGCATCGTGCTCGAAGAGAACTCCGGAGCAACCCTCGATCCGGCCGCGAAGCCGGATAGACGTCGCCGTCGCGCAGGAAGACCGCCGCCGTCGCTCGCGCCGCACAGAGCGCAGCGCGGACTCGGTGAGGTCTTCGAGGACCGTGTCCAGATCGAACGCCGAGCGGCTGATCGACCTTGAGGACATTCGCCGTCGCCGTCTGCTGCTGCAGCGCTTCTTGAGGTCGCTTCGTCCGCGCCTGCACCTCGTCGAACAGCCGCACGTTCTCGATCGCGATCACCGCCTGGTCGGCGAAGGTGCGCAACAATTGCACGTCCGCGGCGACGAAAGCGCCAGCCTCCCTGCGCGTGACGCTGATCATGCCAATGGCGGCGCCGTTGCTCATCAGCGGCGTGAACAGGATGCTGCGAAAGCCGCGCAATCGCCCCAGGTCGCGGAGGAGCGCAGGTACACCGGTTTGCGCTTCAATGTCGGCGATCTGCTCCGTCCTGCCCTCGAGAACCGGGAGGAATGGCGGCATGTCCGCCAGCGGCCTTGGGAACGACGACCGCAGGGCTTCGTCCGCCGCCGGGTTCGTCGGCGTGAACGCGACTAAAAACATTCTCCCGTCGACGAAGCGCCAAACCGTGGTCGAGATTCCGCCGAGCAGCCTGTTGGCTGTGGCCGCGATCGCCTCGAACACAGGCTGCACCTCGGAAGGCGAACTGGCGATCACCTTCAATATTTCCGCGGTCGCGGTCTGCCGCTCGAGCGCCTCGTTCGTTTCCCGGAAGAGCCGCGCGTTCTCGATGGCGATCGCCGCCTGGTCGGCGAAGGTCTGCAGCAGCGCCTGTTCCCGGTCGGAGAAAGGCCTCGGCGGCCAGCGGACCACGACGATTGAACCGAGGCCGCTGTCGTCCTTCAGCATTGGCGCATAGAGGAGCGATGCGCCCCCGTGACGATTCACCCGATCGCGCAGCGTCGGCGAAAGATTGGGGACGGCGCCCAGGTCGGGAATGTGGTGCGGACGGCGTTCGCGGATGACCCGGCCGGTCACGCTGTCGGCGAGCGGGGTGACGTCCTGCCGGGCTTCCTCCGCCCTCGGGCCGCGCCACGCCGCCGCCCGCACCATCTGGTCGTCGCCGATGGTGTAAATGCCGAGCTCCTCGCTGCCGAAGAGACGCTGGCAGGCGTCGAGGATCGTTTCGAACACTGGCGACGCATCGGCGATGGATTTGCTGATCGCGCCGAGCACCTCGGCCGAGGCCTTCTGCTGCTCCAAAGCCTCCTGAGTTTCGCGGAACAGCCGCGCGTTCTCGATCGCGATCAGCGCCTGGTCGCGGAAAGACTTCGGCTTGGGCGATTTCGCCCGGGCCGAAAGCGTTCGCCTGCTTTCCGATGAACACGAGCACGGCGATGCACGCATCACCACGCAGCAGCGGCAGGAACAATGCCGAGTTGACGCCGAACGCGTCACGAACATGGCGCTCGTGTTCGGGCAGATCGATATGCGACCAGTCGGGCAGGTGCAGCATCGCCTTGGTGAGGAACGCGCGCGAAGGAAAGTTGGCGCTCGCGTCTATCGGGACCCTGATCGGCGCGAACTCGGGCATCCGCCCTTCCGGCGTCGCCCCAGCGGTGTGGACATAAGCGTCGCCGTCGCGAAGCAGCACCGCCGCCATGGCGCAGCCGAGCAGCCGGGCAGCGGCGGCGACGATGCTTTCGAACACTGGCTGCGGATCGGTCGGCGACTGGCTGATGACGCGCAATATCTCGGCCGTCGCCGCTTGCCGGCTGCGGGCTTCCGCAAGCTCCGCGTCCCGCTCCGCCAGCGTCGCAGCCAGGTCCTGGCGCGGCGACTTGATCGGCTTTTTTTCTGCGGAGGGCGCCTTGCGCGTCAGAGACATTGCCTTCGCCTTGCCGGCCCATCGAGTCGACGGGAAAGCTATTCGACTTGCAGGGAAAGGGAAAGGTTCGGCTTCGGCGCCAATCCGGCGCGGTCAGCCGCTCGGCAGGCCCGGAATGTTGATGCCCAAGGCCTGAAGCAGCAGAACGGCGTTCAAGGTCAGGATCAATACGGCGCCGACGATCGCGGCGACATTCGTCAGGCGGCTGTTGGCGAACGCGCCCATGATGTCCTTGCGGCGAGTGAACATGAGGAGTGCGATGACCGGCGCGGGCAGCGCGATCGAGAGCACGACCTGGCTCATCACCAGGGCGTGGGTCGAGTTGACGCCGAGCCAGACGACGACGAAGGCCGGAATCATCGTCACCAGCCGCCGCACGACGACCGGTATGCGGAAGCCGACGAAGCCCTGCATGATCATCTGCCCGGCCATCGTTCCGACCGCGGAGCTCGAGAGGCCGGAGGCGAGCAGCGCGGTCAGGAACACGCCTGCGGCGGCCGGGCCGAGCAGCGGCGTCAGCGTCGAATAGGCGGTCTCGATTTCAGCGACCTCGCTGTGGCCCTCGTGGAAGGCGCTCGCCGCCATCATCACCATCGCCATGTTGACGAGCCCGGCGACGGTGAGCGCGACGAGAACCTCGACGTTCGAGAACCGCAGCAACTGGCGCCGCTCGCGGTCGTTGCGGGCCGGCGCCCTGTTCTGGGTGAGCCCGGAATGGAGGAAGATCGCATGCGGCATGATGGTCGCGCCGACGATGCCGACCGCGATCGTCACCGCGCCGGCGTCGGGAAGCCGCGGAACCACGCTGCCGATCCCCGCAGCGGCCCAGTCGATCGGGGCGATGAACATCTCGACCAGGTAGCAAAGGGCGATCGCGGCGACGAGCGCGCCGATGATGAGTTCGATCGGCCGAAACCCGCGGCCCTCGAACATGAGGATGCCGTACGTGAGGATCGCGGTCACGCCCATGCCGGCGATGAGCGGGATATGGAGAAGGAGTGAGAGGCCGATCGCGCCGCCGAGGAACTCGGCGAGGTCGGTCGCCATCGCCGCCACTTCGCTGACGCCCCACAAGCCCCAGACCACGGGCTTGGGAAAGTGGTCGCGGCACATCTCGGCGAGGTTGCGCCCGGTGACGATGCCGAGCTTCGCCGACAGCGCCTGATAGAGCATGGCGGTGACATTGGCCACCACCACCACCCACAGCAGCGCATAGCCGTATTTCGCCCCAGCCTGGATGTTGGTGGCGAAATTGCCCGGGTCCATATAGGCGATCGAGGCGATCACCGCCGGGCCCGCGAAAAGGAGCGGGCTGCGCCAGCGCATCTTGCCGGCCAGAACCTCGCGGATGTCCGCGATCGTCCGATCCGTCATGGTTATGGCCGTTCGTGCGACCGCGTCGCTCATCCGCCTCGATCTCCGGCCGCACTATGGCCTCGACTGCATAATGTATCCATTGCTACGGCATAGTCAATAGGCTGCAAATGAGGGCGAGGGCTGGACGCGGGCCGCCGGGCCGGGTTGCATTTTGCAGCCAAGGCTGCATATTGAAACGGCAGCGAGATTCGGTTTTCGGCGGGGCGAGCGAGGGCGTGTTGACGACCAGGCAGCACGGCAAGCGCCCCCCGTCCGGGACCGAGGCGCTTGCGGCCGAGCCCGCGCAGGCCGACCGCTTCAGCAAGGCTCGCTCGGCCCGGTCGACCTCGATGCTCGAGGATTATACCGAATTGATTGCCGATCTGATCGCGGCCAACGGCGAAGCGCGCACGACCGACATCGCGCGCCGGCTCGGCGTCGCTCATCCGACCGCCAGCAAGACCATCGCGCGCCTCAAGCGCGAGGGTCTGGCGCGCGCCCAGCCCTATCGAGGCATATTTCTGACCGAGGCCGGCGCGGCGATGGCGAAAAGCGCGCGCCAGCGCCACCGGCTGGTGGTCGATCTCCTCGTCGCCGTCGGCGCCCCGCGCGAGGCGGCTGAGGCGGACGCCGAGGGCATCGAGCATTACGTCTCCGCCGCGACGCTGCACGCCTTCGAGGCGTTCCTTCGCGCGCGCAACGACCGGTAGGCCGCTCCCCGAGCCTCAGCGGCTGCCGCCAACGGCGCCCTGGCCCCGCCCCATCTGCGCCAGCACCTGCTGGAGCGGCGCCGGCGAAGCGCGAAACAATCCACCCGAATAGGGGGAGCTCAGATCGAGAATGAGATAGATGGCGCTAGCCACCGCGACGGCGCCGAAGATGAGCGCGACGACGCTCATCGCATTGCCCTTGGACATCAGGCCGAAGCCGCAAAAGAGGGCCACCCCCCAGCCGACGACGACATAGACCAGCGGGTAAGAAACGGCGCCGGATAGCGCAAACGACATCTGCAGCCGGGACTGACCGATCGAATCGATGGTCTTGGCCGCCTCCGCCAGGGCCTGCTTCTGACGGTCGGTCGAAGGATCGAGGGATTTGAGCAACCCGTCCTGATGGCGCAAATTACTGATGGCGGCGGCAAAATTATGGGCCGCGAACTGGCTGTCGCTGACATCGGCGTTCCAGATGGCGTCGATCGTCTTGGCCAGCTCCTGGCGCAAAAGCGCCCGTCCCCCCCTCGCCTCCGGGCCATAATCCTCAAGCGCAAAGTCGAGCTGCAGGACTTTGGCGGCGAGAGTTTGGACTGCGAGATTTTGCCCGTTATAGACGCCGTAGGCGGTCCAAATCAGAAGGCCGAGGACGAGCGCCGAGAGCAGGGTCAAGAGCCCGACCACCGCGCCAATCATGTCACGGGGGCCGCCGGTCGTGAATTCGTCCGGCAACAGGCGCTGGAGGATCAGGCCGATTGCGCCGCCGGCGAAAACCGCGAGCGCGATCAGGCACGCAAACCTCTCCGTCGCCTCCATTTCCGCCTCCGCCGCCCGGAGCGCGCTTTCCGTTATCGGCTGCGGGCTTGTCAACGCCGGACGCCCTTTGAGCGCCACCCCTTCGCCGGTATCTCAACGTCGGGGGCGGCGCGAATGCGCATTCGCTAGCTCGCAGCCGAGCGGCGAGGCGGGCCCTCGGGTGGAATGGTGCTCTTGAAGCTCGGCCGCTCCGCGTGCCGGCCGTAGTAGGCGGCGAGATGGGTCGCGCGGCCCAACGCCTCCGCGCCTTCGGGGACGAGCCGCATGTAATAAAGGATCGGCATCAGATTGATGTCGGCGAACGTAAACTGATCGCCGGCAAGATAGCCGGTTCTGGCGACCGCCTTGTCCAGAACTTCGATTTGCTCGCGAAGCGCCGGAGTCACCGCTTCGATCGCCTGGCGATCCGGCTTTCCATCCGCGGTCTTCGGCGCGGCATAGGCGAGCAGATAGGTGCGAATCAGGGTGCGATCGACCAGCGTATTGACGAGCGAGACCCATTGCTCGACGAGCGCGGCCGGTACAGGTTCGGACGGAAACAGGGAAGGCCCCGGAAAAGAGCGGTCAAAATAGGTGGCGATGGCCTTTGATTCGAATAGCTCGACATCGCCGTGGCGCATAACCGGCATCTTGCCGAAGGGATGAATGGCGAAGATCTCCGGCGCGCCGAGCAAAGCCTCGGTGAACACGTAGTCGATCCCCTTCTCCTCGCAAGCCATGCGTACGACCCGCGTATAGGACGACCGCTTCGATCCGATGACCTCCGGATTCGGCATGACTATTCTCCTTGCGGCCTCGGCCCGCAACTCTAAGCGCAGATCACCGCGCTCGTGTCCAGCCGAACGACTTGCAGATCAGGCCGCCGAACACGCAGCCGGCGGTGGTCAGGTGGTCGCCGGAGACCGTCATCTTGGCGGTATAGCGCTTGCCGTCCTCGGGATTGAACGCGGTTCCGGTCCACGCGTCGGCGCCGTTCGGCTTCATGTCGACGAACACCTGTTCGCCGATCTTGCCCGCGCCTTTCGGGTCGCGCTTCCAGGCAAGAAAGCCGCACAGCGCATCGCCTCCGCAGGCCGAGAAGCGAATCTTCGCCGCGCCGTCGTCGCGCAACCACTCGCCAGTCGCGTCCGCGGCCATCGCCGCTGACGCCGAACCCGTCAGAATCGCCAGGCCGAGAAGCGCAGCGCGCATCGTCTCCTCCTCATCAAGCATGCTCTCGACCGCTCGAGGCCGGCCCATCAGGAGTGCATGCGCGGACCGCCGTCAAGGCGATCGCGAGAGAGGCCTCTGGCCATCGCCGCCGGGATATTGGCGCGTCGAACCGATCCAGGAGCCACGCCCAATCTTGTCCGCCAAAACCAGGGCCGGTCACCGCTCGCGTGACAAGACCCATTGCGCCGGTTATGTCCGCTCGCCTCGCCGGTTCTATAACTTGCCGAAAATGGAGCTATTTCCGATGAAATCGCGTTGGTCGGATTCAGAGTTTCGATCCGTCGTCGACGGCTACGTCAGATCCGGCCTGAACCCCGATTTGGCGACCCGCGTCTACACGACCCGCCTGCTTGGCGCCGATCCGCAATTGGTCCTGCATGGCGGCGGCAACACGTCGGTCAAGACGACTGCGGCGGAGGCGGATGGAAGCGAGGTCGAAGTCCTTTGCGTCAAGGGCAGCGGCTGGGACATGGGGACAATCGAGCCGGCCGGCCTGCCTGCGGTGCGGTTGAAAGAGCTCGCCGCGCTCGCCCGCTTCGATGCGCTCTCCGACATCGAGATGGTCCGCCAGCAACGCCGCCTGTTGATGAACCCCTCCGCGCCGAACCCATCGGTCGAGGCCATCCTGCATGCGCTGATCCCGTCGCGGCACGTCGATCACACCCATGCCAACGCCATCGTCGCGCTGACCAACCAGCCGGACGGCGAGGCCTTGGTCGCCGAAGTGTTCCCCGACAGCGTCGTCGTTCCCTATGTGATGCCCGGCTTCGACCTCGCGAAGGCCTGCGCCAAGGCTCTTGCCGCGGCGCCCGGGGCGACCAGCATGATCCTCATGAAGCACGGGATCTTCACCTGGTCCGATGACCCGCGCGCAAGCTACGAGGCGATGATCGAGCTCGTCGATCGCGCCGAGCGCCGCCTGGCTCAGGGGCGGCCACGGCCGTTCACGGCAGCGCCGCAACCGAAGAATCTCGCCTCGCCCGCCGAGATCATGCCGCTCTTGCGCGGCCGGCTTGCGAGACCCACGGCGGTCGATGGCCGCCCGAAGCGGATGGTCCTGACCTTCCGCGCCAGCCCCGCGATCCTCGACCTGTGCAACGCGGTGAACGCCGCCGATCTCGTCTCGCGCGGCAATGCGACGCCGGATCACATCCTCCATATCAAGCGCACGGGCGTCGCCTTGCCCGCGCCCGAGGCCGGCAAGCTCGACGCCTTCGTCGCAAGGCTCGACTCGGCGCTTGCCGATTACGTCGCCGGGTATCGGGCCTATTTCGAGCGCAACAACGCCCGCGTCGGCGGCGACCGGGTCATGCTCGATCCGCTTCCGCGAGTTTTCTACGTGGCAGGCCTCGGGATCTTCGCCGCCGGCGCCTCGGCAAAGGGGGCGAAGGTCGTCGCCGACATCGCCGAGGCGACCGTCGATGTGATCACCAAAGCTGAAGGGTCGCATGGTTTCGAGCCATTGCCGGAGGCCGACCTGTTCGACGTCGAATATTGGTCGCTGGAACAGGCGAAACTGGCCAATCAAGTCGAGAAGCCGCTCTCCCGCCAGATCGCCGTGGTGACCGGCGGCGCCAGCGGTCTTGGCCTCGCGGTCGCCAAGGCGTTGCGGGACGAAGGGGCGGAAGTCGCCATTCTCGATATCGCCCCCGACGGCGTCGCGGCGGCGGCGAAGTCGATCGGGGCGTTGGGCCTGGTTTGCGACGTCACCGACGCCCAGGCGGTCGATCGCGCGGTGGCCGAGGTGGTGAAGGCCTTCGGCGGCGTGGATATCCTCATTTCCAATGCCGGAGCAGCGTTTCAGGGTTCGCTGACGACAGTCTCCGACGCGGTGTTTGAGAAGGCCTTCGCGCTCAACTTCTGGGCCCATCACTATGTGGCGCGCGCCGCCGTCCGGGTGATGGAGACTCAGGCGACAGGAGGCGCGCTGGTCTTCAATGTCTCGAAACAGGCGGTCAATCCAGGGCCGGATTTCGGACCCTATGGCACGTCGAAGGCGGCGCTGATGGCGCTCATGCGGCAATATGCAATCGAGCACGGCGCGTCCGGGATCACCTCCAATGCAGTCAACGCCGACCGCATTCGCACTGGGCTGATGACTGACGAGATGGTCGCAGAGCGCAGCAAGGCGCGCGGCGTCACTCCCGACGCCTATATGCGCGGCAACCTCTTGAAACGGGAGGTGCTTGCGAGCGACGTGGCGGCCGCCTTTGTCCATCTGGTCAAGGCCCGGGCAAGCACCGGGGCAGTCGTCACGGTCGACGGCGGCAATGTCGCCGCCATGCTGCGATGAGACGAAAGCTCGACGGTCAACATCACGTGATCCAGTCATCGGCCGCGGGCTGGCGCATCTTGCGCCCCACCGCCGCAGTGCTACACTCTCGCCGTCTGGCGGGCCGGAACGGAGGACATCATGCGCTCCACTCTCGTTAAACTGGCGTTGGGTTGCGGGTTGGCGGTTGCGTTCGCGGCGCCCACGTTTGCCTGCGAGTTCTATAAGCAGACGGTGAAGAACGATCAGGCGGTGGCCCAGTCGCAACAGACGACGCCCGATCCTGCCCAAACCGAGACGCCCCAGACTGCGGAATCCCAACCGGCGCCGAACGCTGGCTCGAACTGACGAAGCGCCAGGCACGCGGTCGATGACCGCGTCTTGCTGGCTTTCACGGCGCGCCTAGCTACGCCGGCGGGGCGACGCGTCGGAAATCCGCCGGCCGCTTCTCCAGGAACGCCCGCACGCCTTCGACATATTCGTCCCGCCCTCCGGCTTCGCGCTGCAGGTCGCGCTCGAGGTCGAGTTGGGTGTCGAGGCTGGCGCCCGCTGAGGCGGCGAGCGCGCGCTTGATGAGGCCGAACGTATGGGTCGGGCCGGCGGCGAGCCGCTCCGCGATCGTGCGCGCTTCGCCCATCAAGTCCCCATCGTCGACGGCGCGATAGATCATTCCCCAGGCTTCGGCCTTTTCGGCGCCGATCGGCTCGGCCAGCATCATCATCGCCCGGGCGCGCGCTTCGCCGACGAGGCGCGGCAGGTGAAAAGTGCCGCCCGCATCGGGAATGAGGCCGATCCGGGCGAAGGCTTGCAGGAACTGAGCCGACTTTGCCGCCAGCACGATGTCGCAGGCGAGCGCGATATTGGCTCCCGCCCCCGCCGCTGGGCCGTTGACCGCGCAGACGACCGGCTTGGGCAGTTTGCGAATCGCGCGGATAAGGGGATTGAGTCCCTTTTCGAGCGATTGGCCGAGATCCGGTCGGGCTTCGCCGGGAGCGAATGCGCGGGTTGAGAGGTCCGCTCCGGCGCAGAACCCTCTGCCCGCGCCAGTGATGACCACCGCGCGACAGCCGGCCTCCTCCGCGCGCTCGAGCGCCGCCAGCAGCGCCTCGACGAGGGCGATGTTGAGCGCGTTCAGGCGTTCGGGGCGATTAAGGGTCAGTATCATCACGCCGGCGTCGAGGCGTTCGATCAGCACTGGTTAAGTCGTGGCGTCGGGGCTCGCGGTCACAGGCGTTCTTCCCTGAATTCGCGGGTCGCCGTGTTGCGCCGCGAATGTTTATACTAGACGCCGATCAAGGGAGACGACAATGGGACGGTTGGACAGGGACGACGGCGGGATTCTCTGTCAGCACTTCCATTCCCCTGAACCTGCGAGGCCCTGAGCCATGCCCGCCGAAGCCTTCATCTGCGACTACGTCCGCACTCCGATCGGGCGCTACGGCGGCGCGCTCGCGTCCGTGCGCGCGGATGATCTTGCGGCCTGGCCGATCCGCGAGCTGATGCGCCGCCATCCGGGCTTAAGCGAAAAGGTCGACGAGGTCTTTCTCGGCTGCGCCAATCAGGCCGGCGAGGACAACCGCAACCTCGCCCGCATGGCGCTATTGCTCGCGGGTCTGCCGGATTCGATTCCGGGCGCGACCATCAACCGCCTGTGCGCTTCGGGGATGGACGCGGTCGCGGCGGCGGCGCGGGCGATCAAGGCCGGCGAGATCGGGCTTGCGGTCGCTGGCGGCGCCGAATCGATGACCCGCGCGCCATTCGTGATGGGCAAGGCGGGGACCGCGTTTCAGCGCTCGGCCGAGGTCTTCGACACCACCATCGGCTGGCGGTTCGTCAATCCAATGATGAAAAAACTCTACGGCGTCGATTCGATGCCCGAGACCGGCCAGAACGTCGCCGACGAATACCAAATTTCGCGCGCCGACCAGGACGCGTTCGCGCTGCGCTCGCAACGCCGGGCCGCCGCTGCCCAGGCGAAGGGGACGTTCGATGCCGAAATCGCGCCGGTGGAGATCAAGGACCGCAAGGGAAATGTGACCAAGGTGGAAAAGGACGAGCATCTCCGCCCCGACACGACCCTCGAGGCGCTGGCGAAGCTCGCCGGCATCGTGCGCCCGGACGGCAGCGTGACCGCGGGCAACGCTTCGGGCGTCAACGACGGCGCGGCGGCGCTGATCGTCGCCTCGGCCGAAGCCGTCGAAGCGCACGGGCTCACGCCGATCGCGCGAGTGCTCGGCTTTGCCTCAGCCGGCGTCGCGCCGCGGGTGATGGGCGTCGGGCCGATCCCGGCGGTGACGAAGCTCTGCGAGCGGCTGAAGCTCACGCCGGGGAGCTTCGACGTCGTGGAGCTCAACGAGGCTTTCGCCTCGCAGGCGCTCGCCTGCCTGCGCGGCCTCGGTCTTCGAGGATGACTCCGATCGTGTCAATCCGAACGGCGGCGCGATCGCACTCGGCCATCCGCTTGGCATGTCGGGCGCCCGTATCGCGGGCGCCGCCGCGCTCGAGCTCAAACGCCGCGGCGGCCGCTACGCGCTTGCCACGATGTGCGTCGGCGTCGGCCAGGGCGCGGCGCTGGCGCTCGAGCGCGTCTGATCGTCGCACTCGCAGGCCCGGACTGGCGATTTCGCGGGCGCGATCCGATATACGGTCCAGGGTTCAACGGCTCGCATGACGAGCCGAGGGAAAAGGAGGATGGTCGATGGCCAAGCCGACTCACGCCGCGCTGCGCAAGGTGACGCTGAACGCCGCGCGCTCGAAGGAATTCCCCGACGGCTCGATCCGGCACGGCTATGACTTTATCGCCCCCTTGACCGCCGACGGCCACATCGACCTCGAATCCTGGAAACAGCATCGCGGCGAATGTTTTGCCCACCGCTTCTGGGGCGGCGAGCTGGCGATGCGCGGCCTCCTCATTCATCACGCGGGGGGCCGCGGCGGCTCGACCTGGGCGTTCGAATGGAAGGGGGGAACCAAGGAAGCCGAGGAGGAGGAAGGCTTCCGCTTCGGCGACCACGCCTTCAAGGTCGGCGAGTACGTGTCGGTGCGCGAGGAAGACGGCGAACTCCAGACCTTCCGCGTTGTCAGCGTCGGCCAGCCATAGCCCTGCTCCCGTAAGCTGACGAAGGGAGTAGCCACGCCGCCCGCGTCCGCCTAGTCTTTGCGGCAGCAAAGGAAAGCCCGCCCGTGTCTCCACTCTCCATCCGCAACCGCGAAGGCCGTCTCTCGAGCGAGACGGTCGCCGCGCTCAACACCGATCTCGCCGCGCGTTTCGGCAATCGCTTCACCGCCTCCGAGGCGATTCGCAAGGCGCATGGGCATACCCTGACCTGGCTCGAGAACCAGCCGCCGGATGCGGTCGTGTTCGCCGAGTCCAGGGACGACGTGGTCGACCTCGTGAAGCTGTGCGCCCGGCATGACGCGCCGGTCATTCCCTTCGGCGTCGGCTCGTCGCTCGAGGGCCATGTCAACGCGCCGCATGGCGGCGTTTCGCTCGACTGCTCGCGCATGAACAATGTGACCGCCGTCGACGCCGACGATCTCGACTGCGTCGTCGAGCCCGGCGTCACCCGCAAGCAGCTCAACGAGCACCTTCGCGACAGCGGCCTCTTCTTCCCGATCGACCCGGGCGCCGACGCCTCGATCGGCGGCATGGCCGCGACCCGCGCCTCGGGCACCAACGCGGTGCGCTACGGCACGATGAAGGACGTGGTGCTGTCGCTCGGCGTCGTCGTCGCCGACGGATCGTTCCTGCGCACCGGCACGCGGGCGAAGAAGTCCTCGGCCGGCTACGACCTCACCCATCTCTTCATCGGCTCGGAGGGCACCCTCGGCATCATCGTCGAGATCGCGCTCCGGCTCTCAGGGATTCCCGAGGCGATCGCCGCCGGGCATTGCTCCTTTCCCGACGTGCGCTCGGCCTGCGAGACGACGATCGAGACCATCCAATCGGGCCTGCCGATCGCACGCGTCGAGCTTGTCGATGCGCTTTCGGTGCGCGCGTTCAACACCTACTCCAAGCTTTCGCTGCCCGAGCAGCCGATGCTGCTGGTGGAATTTCACGGCACCGAGGCGAGCGTCGCCGAACAGGCGCGCCGTTTCGGCGAGATCGCCGCCGGCCACGGCGCCGGACCGTTCGCTTCCGCCACCAGGCCCGAGGAGCGCACCAAGCTATGGCAGGCGCGCCATGACACTTACTGGGCGCAAATGACGCTGCGCCCCGGCGCGCGGCCGTTCGCGACCGACGCCTGCGTGCCGATTTCGCGTCTTGCCGATTGCGTCGACGAGACGCTCGCCGACATCGCGCGGAGCGGCCTCGTCGCGCCGATCGTCGGCCATGTCGGCGACGGCAATTTCCACGTAAGTCCGCTCATCGACATGGCGAACCGGGCCGAGATCGAAGCGGCGGAAGGATTCACCGCCCGGCTCGCCCATCGCGCCATCGCCATGGGCGGGACCTGCACCGGCGAGCACGGCGTCGGCCAGAAGAAGCGGGACTACATGGACGAAGAGCACGGCCCCGTGGCGCTCGACCTGATGCGCCGCGTCAAGGCGTCGTTCGATCCGCAGAACCTGTTCAATCCCGGCAAGGTGTTCTACGCCTGAAGTCATCCACGACGAAGCTTATCCTTCCGGGATCCCAATATTGCGCATGATCTCGTAGATCTGGCGCCGCCTGCTCATAAAGATCGGGTTGTCGCTTGGCGCATCGCCACGATAACGGCGGATGGTGAATGTGGGATCGATGGAAAGCCCCTCTTTCACTTCGAGCCGGGCTTCGTCGAGGCGACCCAACTCCGCCAAGGCAACAGCGAGGTAGAAATGCGCCGCCGAAAAATTCCGGTTCGCCTCAATCGCGCGGCGCAGTTCTCCGACCGCTTCTTCATGCTTGGCAAGAAAGACCTTCACCGACCCGCTCAAGGTCCGCCAAAGATAGACGGCCGCATCGCGAGGGCTCAACCGAAGAGCATACTCGATATGAGCCGCAGCCTCTTCGCCACGTCCAACAAAATTTTGGGCCAGTCCGATATAGGCGTGGGCGGCGGCGAGATTCCGGTCGATCGCAAGCGCTCGCTCGAATTCGGGAATGCCTTGCGCGACCCGGTTGGTATAGATGTAGACCACGCCCAAGCACAAGTGTCCCGGCGCGTTGTCAGGCGCTATGGAAAGCGCTTTGACCGCCAGGGCTTCGGCCGCCGCCAGCACGTAGCGCACGTTGAGGTCGCGCCCGATCTGTTTGAGATCGACCGGTTTGTTTTTGTATGTAAAGGCGGTGTTTCGGCCGATAACCAGCATCCCGGCCATTTGAGAGAGGTCGGTGGTCAGACTCTCGGTGACGCCATCGACGAAATAGTTCTGCTCCGCGTCGCCCGCCAGATTCACGAACGGCAGAACCACGATCGAAAGGTGAGGCGGCCCCGGCCTCCTCACGCTGTCAGACAAAGAGCCTTCCGCGGCGCTCTCAAAATCGGTCTTGATCTCGTAGACCCGGACCGGGCGGGCGATATTCTTCAGCCGCATTTCACCGAGATCGACAAACTCTTCTTTGACCCGGTCGCGCGCCTGGCGATAGGCGTCCTCGGAAAGACAGATCGCGCCCGGCTTGGCGACGCTTTCGAGTCGCGAGGCGACATTCACGCCATCACCCATGAGGTCGCCGTCGGCCTCCTCGACCACGTCGCCCAGATGGACGCCGACGCGGAATTCGATCCGCTTTCCGTCTGGCACGCCGGCGTTGCGCTCGGCCATGCTGCTCTGCAACTCGATCGCGCACCGGACCGCATCAACCACGCTGCGGAATTCGACGACGAGTTCCATCGCCGGTGCGTTTGACGATGCGCCCGCGATGCACGGAGATGATGGGGTCGATCAGGTCGCTGCGGAGTGTCCGAAGCCGCGCGAGCGTGCGATCCTCGTCAGCGCCGGCGAGCCGGCTGTAGCCCACGACGTCGGACACCAGAATCGCAGCGAGTTTGCGGGTCTCGCTCATTTGCGCTAACGACCGCCCCTTCAGATTGCCCAAACTAGCACAAAACCGGTCGCCTCCTCCGCCAAAATGCGGCGCCTCGCGTTAGTAGGTCGGCGCCTGGATGGAGGCGAACAATGAAAATCGTCGTTTTGGCCTGGGGATCATTGGTGTGGGATCCTCGCGATCTGCAAACCGTCGCCAAATTCGCGCCGAATGGCCCACTGCTGCCGGTCGAGTTCTGCCGAATTTCGGCCGACAGACGACTGACGCTGGCAATCGACGAAACCTTCGGAGACGTATGCACAAGCTATTCCGCTCTCAGCGCGGGCGAAAGCCTCGATGCTGCGATCGATAGCCTCCGGCGCAGGGAAGGCACGGACGCACGGAATATTGGCTTTGTCGAACCCGCTTCCGGCAGACAAAGCGACGTCGCCATGCAGCGCCATCCGCAAGTTGTCGCGACGATCGCCGCCTGGGCGGAGTCGAACGGCTACGACGCCGCGATCTGGACCGCGCTCGAAAGCAATTTCGATCAGTCCGGCAAGGGCGGCGAGCCGTTTTCCGTCACCGCGGCGCTCCGATATCTCGAAACGCTGGAACGAGACGACGCCGCCGCATTCGGCCGCGCCCTCGCTTACGTCCGCAACGCGCCGTCCGAAATCCAGACGCCCGTGCGCGATCAAGTCGCCAAGCGCTGGCCGGCGTGACCTGATCGCTCGCCGCAGTCCGGCCGGACCGGAAGCGGCCAGCGGCCAGGGGCTTTCCCGGTCACCCGGCGAGACGCCGAAATTTGACCTGTCGCAATATCTTCGCCCGATTTGAGTCGTAGCATTCCAGGGTCGCGAAGAAAGGAGGCGACCGTGTCGAATTTCACGTTGATCGGCGCCCATCGGCCCCCGCGGCGCAAGGCCAACATCCTCGATCGAATACGGCAACTTCGCCTGGCGGACATTGGATACGACGAAGAGCGCTCGCCCGAGGCGATGCTGCATTGGCGAGATCCAGTCGAGCGACTGCGGACCCTTCGCCGTCGGAGCCACACTCTGGTCGACGATAATCCGACCTCGGGTTGAGCGGCTGTTCCGCTCACCTCGGGCTCTGCGAAGCGATCCACCGAATTGTGGCTGAGCGTCTGCGCAAACCACTTTGGGCCTCGCCGTGTCTATCTCGGCGTCGAAGAGCTTGAAGTCTTGGAGCGTGGGCTTCAAAAGTCGGTCTCCGACAGTTTCCCGAGCAGAGACCCCGGATGCCGCTTCGAATCGAGGATTACGCCGTCATCGGAAACTGCGAGACGGTTGCGCTGGTCGGGCGCGACGGCTCGATTGATTGGCTCTGCCTGCCCCGTTTCGACAGCGGCGCATGTTTTTCCGCGCTTCTCGGCGGTCCGGAGCACGGACGGTGGCTGATCGCGCCGAAGCAAGGTGACGTCGGGATCACCCGGCGATACCTGGGCGACACTCTCATCCTCGAAACAGTTTTTACGACCGCGGACGGATCGGCCTCTCTGATCGACTTCATGTACCGGCGCAACGGGTCGTCAGAGCTGGTCCGCATCGTCAAGGGTCTTCGCGGCCAGGTCTCGATGCGCACCGAGCTCGTCGTGCGGTTCGACTACGGCTCAGTCGTGCCGTGGGTGTTTCAGCAGGACGACGGCCGGCTTCAATTCATTGCGGGCCCGGACAAATTGCTGCTGGATACGAATATTCAGACGCGCGGCGAGGGCCTTAGCACAGTCGGTGATTTCACGGTCCGCGACGGCGAAGAGGCGACCTTCGTTCTCAACTGGTCGCCGTCGTATCGGACGGCCCCGCCGCCCTTTTCGGGGGAGGAAGTTGCGGATGCGCGCAAGCAGGTCCATTCGTTCTGGACTGGCTGGGCGGCTGCTTTCAAGCCGGCGGATGGTTGGGACGAAGCCATTCTTCGCTCGCTGCTCACGTTGAAGGCGCTCGCGCACTGGGAGACCGGCGGCATTGTCGCGGCGGCGACGACGTCCCTGCCCGAAAAGCTGGGCGGCCCGCGCAACTGGGACTACCGATATTGCTGGCTCCGGGACGCGACATTCACCCTTTATGCCCTGATCGAAGTCGGCTTTCTCGACGAGGCGAAGGCGTGGCACGAATGGCTCTTGCGCGCGGTGGCGGGCGCACCGGACGACCTGCAGATCGTCTACGGCGTCGCGGGCGAGCGGCGGCTTGAGGAATATGAGATTCCCTGGCTGCCGGGCTACGAAGGCTCGACCCCGGTCCGAATCGGCAATGGCGCGGTCAAACAGCTCCAACTCGACGTCTATGGCGAAGTGCTGGATGCCTTTTACGTCGCGCGCCGTGCGGGTCTTTCGACCAGCGAGGCGACCTGGGCCCTGGAATGCGGGCTCGTTTCGCACCTCGAGAAGATCTGGCGCGAGCCTGACGAGGGCATCTGGGAAGTGCGGGGCGGCCCGCGCCACTTCACCCATTCCAAGGTGATGGCATGGGTCGCGTTCGATCGCGCGGTGCGCTCAATCGAGGAGTTCGGGCTCGATGGCCCCCTTGAGCGCTGGCGGGATATTCGTGCTTCGATCCATCAGGAAGTGTGCGAGCACGGGTATGACGCCAAGCAGAACGCGTTCGTCCAATCCTTCGGCGACGCGACGCTCGACGCGAGTCTGCTCCTCGTTCCCATGGTCGGCTTTTTGCCGCCAGACGATCCCCGGGTCCGGGGCACCGTCGCCGCCGTCGAACGCAAGCTCGTTCGCGGCGGATTGGTGATGCGCTACGACACCGGCGGGGCGGTCGACGGCTTGCCTCCCGGCGAGGGCGCTTTCCTCGCCTGCAGCTTCTGGCTTGTTGACAACTATGTGCTGCTGGGACGGTACGATGAGGCGGGCGCGTTGTTCGAGCGCCTGTTGGCGTTGCGCAACGATGTCGGGTTGCTGGCGGAGGAATACGATCCCCATAGCCGCCGTCAGCTCGGCAACTTCCCTCAGGCTTTCTCGCACCTCGCGCTCATCAATGCGGCGCACAGTCTCGGCACGGCGGCCGGAGCGGCGCGACGGCGCTCACAAAAACCCAGCCCAGTCCGGCCGGAGCCTGAGGCGGGCGCGACATAATCCCGCCGCATAAGCAGCGATTCTTGCCGGCGTCAGCGATATTCGGCCATCGGGTTAGGCGTCTCGTCGTCTGCGATCGTTTGCCCTAGAATGACGGTGAGCGGCGTCTGGTCGCGACTAGGATGGTCATATCGTCTGGCGAGGAGGCGGAACCCGGGGAGGACATACGCCATGTCGAAAACCTTAGTTGCGATTGGGTTGGCGGGATTGCTGCTCACGGCCGCGTCTGCGACCGCGCAGGCCGGAGCTTTCATGCCGGTTCCGAAGGGCGCGATCGTCGAGGGGCTCAACAGCAACATCACTCAAGCGAGATGGCGACGGTGCTGGGTTGACCGCTGGGGGCGGCGGCGTTGCCAATGGTGCTGGCGCGACCGGTGGGGCCGCGTTCGCTGCTCGTGACGGTCTTCGCCGAATGAGGAAGGGGCGTCGCCGGAAAGCCGCCTCTTCGTTGCTGGAGCAGTTCAGGCTCGGAAGTCGGGCGGGCGGCGGCGAGCGCGCGCTTTGTCCGGTTTCGATTCGCCGCGCCGGTTTCTGGGGAGGCTCAGATGCGTTCCTGCATGCCGGGCGATGATCATGAGACGAGCAGCGTCGGCAGCTGCGCCTGCTGCAGGCCGCTCATCCAATCGGTGAGCCGTCGGATCAACGCGGATCTTTCCCGTCGGGGATTCGTGGCGGGATTTGGCGCTTCCCTCGCAACGCTCGGATTCGCGCCCCGCGTCGAGGCGGCGTCCGAAACGGCGCCTCCACCGATCATTTTCACGAACTTCCGGCTGTTCGACGGGCGGTCCGCTTCGTTGCGCACCGGGCTGCGCCTTCTTGTCGAGGGGGATCGGATCGCGGCCATCGAGTTCTGGCGAAGTCGGCGCTCCGGAAGGCGCGAGGGTCATCGACTGCGGCGGCCGAACGGTCATGCCCGGCCTGATCGACGCGCATTGGCACGCGATCTTCGCCGGGCTCAGCGTTTCGAGCCTGCTTTCCGCCGATATCGGGTACATCTTCCTCGCCGCCTCGGCGGAGGCCGAACGCACGCTCATGCGCGGCTTCACCACGGTTCGCGATCTCGGAGGGCCGTCCTTCGCGCTCAAGCAGGCGATCGACGACGGGCTTGCTCTCGGACCGCGCATCTACCCCTGCGGCGCGATGATCACCACCACCGGCGGCCATGGCGACCTGCGTCCGCTCTCCGACTTACCGCGTCGTCCCGGCGGGCCGCTCAGCTTTCTCGAGCAGAAGGGCGCCGCGAATATCGCCGACAGCGCGGACGAGGTGCGCCTGCGGGTGCGCGAGCAGCTTCTGCAGGGCGCCTCCCAGATCAAGCTCGTCGGCGGCGGCGGGGTCTCGTCGCCGCGCACGACGCTCGACATGCTGACGTTCAGCGAACCCGAGTTGCGGGCCGGCGTCGAAGCCGCCGCCGACAGGAATACCTATGTCGCCGTCCACGCCTATCCGCCGGCCGCCATCCGTCGCGCGCTGGCGGTCGGCGTTCAGTGTATTGAACATGGCCATCTCATGGACGAGGAAACCGCGAAGCTGATGGCCGACAAGGGCGCATGGCTCAGCACCCAACCGTTTCTCAGCGAGGAAGACACCGGCCGGCTGACCGGCCAGAGCCGGCTCAATGCGCTCCAGGTGTTCGCGGGCACGAGTACGCTCTACCCGCTCGCGAAGGAGCACAAGATCAAGACGGCGTTCGGCTCCGATCTCTTGTTTTCGAGCGACCTGGCTGCCCGTCAGGGCGTCATGCTGACCCATCTCAAGCGTTGGTACGAGAACGTGGACATTCTCCGCATGGCGACTTCAGTCAACGGTGAACTCCTCGCTCTGTCGGGACCGCGCAATCCCTATCCGGGAAAGCTCGGGGTGGTCGAGAAAGATGCGCTGGCTGACCTCCTCGTCGTCAACGGCGATCCGATCGACGACATCGCGCTGCTCGAAAAGCCCGAAACGAATCTGGCGATGATCATGAAGGGCGGCCGGATATACAAGGAGATCCCGAAAGGGTAGGTCACGCCCTCGCGGCCGGTCGCGGTCAAATTGCTCCGGGCGCGGCTACTTGCCGACAACTCCGTCGAGCCAGGCGATGAGGTCGCCCGTCACCTCTTCGCGGTTGGTCTCGTTCAGCGTCTCGTGCCGGGCGTCCGGATAGATGCGGGTGGTAAGCTTGGTGAAGCCC
This sequence comes from uncultured Alphaproteobacteria bacterium, assembly GCA_963806935.1. GTDB lineage: Bacteria > Pseudomonadota > Alphaproteobacteria > Rhizobiales > Beijerinckiaceae > Roseiarcus. The sequence goes on along the minus strand of CAWEAT010000032.1, from coordinate 12,733 downwards.
GCGCTCTTCAGCGCATCGATGAGGCCCTTTATGTTGGCGCCGACCGGGTCGCGCTCGCCGGAAAAAACATAGATCGGCATATCTTTCCGGATGCGCGCCAGGCGCTGGGGCGTGAGAACGCCGGGCAGCGCGTCGAGGACGTCGATGGCGAGCTGCGTTGACGTGGGAAAGCCGCAATACGGGTCGGCGACATAGGCGTCGACCTCCTTTGAGTCGCGCGAGAGCCAGTCGAACTCGGTGCGCGCCGGCTGAAACGGCTTGTTGTAGGCCCCGAACCACATCTGGCCGAGGAGCTGGCTCTTGCCGCGCTTGCCGAGTCTCAGCCGCTCGGCGCGCGCGATCAGGCGTCCGAGCGTCGCAATCGCCGGCGGCTTGCCGCTCGAGCCCGAATAGGCGGCGCCGGCGAGCGCATCCGAATGCTCGGCGACGAACTCCTGTCCGAGGAACGACCCGAGCGAATGGCCGAGGAAGAGGATCGGAACGCCCGGCTGCTCCTTGGCGATCAGCCGGTTCACGGTCCAGAGGTCGCCGACGACCTTGCCCCATCCCCCGTCGTCGGCGAAATGGCCGAGGTCCGCCGGGGCGGCCTTGGGCCCGTGGCCGCGATGATCGCTGGCGTAGACCGCGTAGCCGGCGGCGTTGAGCCTCGCGGCGAGGCGCGCGTAGCGGGCGCTGTGCTCGGCGAGACCATGGGCGATCTGCACCACCGCCCGCGGCGGCCGCTCCGGCGCCCAGCGGCGGGCCAGGAGGCTTAAGCCATCGTCGGCCCGAAGCTCGAACTCCCTCTCCGACATCGCCTCCCCTGTCCTCGGAACCAGGCTCAGGAAACCCGCCCTTTAGGCGAAACTCGCCGCCCAAGCCCGCCGCGTCAAGCGGCCGCGACGAGGGCGCGAAACGGCCCATCCGAGCGAATCTAAGTTGCCAAACGCAAAAATCGTAGTTCTACTCAGATTGGATCGGCCAAAGTCGATCTGTCGCGCCCAACTCGGCGGGATCGGAAAAAGCGGCCTCCTCGATCGAGGCCTTCCGACCGCTCTGATGGGAAAGCTGAATAAAGGGAGGAACGCTATGAAAAGCTGGCTGGGCGTCGTTGCGATTGTCGCTGCAACGGGTTTCTGGAGTTCGGGCGCCTTCGCGCAGACGGGATCAATCAATAAGGCCGTCGGCGGCTACACCTGGGAGGACGCCGCAAAGGAGGCGCCGACCACCAAGAAGGACGGCAAGCCGCTCACCTTCGCGATCATCACCCACACCGCGGGCAACGGCTTCTTCGATCCGGTCTATGTCGGCGCCCAGGTGGCCGCCAACGCCTTCGGCATCAACCTGATCAAGCTCGGTTCGGAAGCGCCGATGGACGACATCCCGCGCGAGATCCAGATTCTGAACCAGATCGTCAACGATCCGACGATCAACGGCGTGATCATGACAACGCCCCAGGTTGGCGCCTATAACGACATCGTCAAGAAGCTCGAGGATCGCGGCGTCGTCGTGGCGACGACCAACTCGTTCGACGGCACGCTGCTCGATCGGAGCAACATCAGCCACACCGGCCAGGACGCCTCGGCGGCGGCGATTGGCGGCGAGGCGATCGTCAAATGCCTCGTCAAGAACAACATCAAGGGCGGTTCGATCCTGTTCCCGAACACCGTCCCGGTCGGCAACATCGAGGTCAACAATCGCGTGACCGCGGCGTTCCAGGCGACCGTCAAGGCGCTCAAGGCCGCGAACCGCCTGCAGGATTTCAAGGTTGACGCGGGGCCCAACAACATCGGGGTCGACGTCGGCGCCGACATTACGCCCGCGCCAATCGTCCAGTTGATCGAGAGCCGCAAGGACGTCGTCGGGCTCTTTGGGCCGAATGGCGGCGTCACCCCTGCGATCGGCGACGCGATCTCGCAACTCAAGCTCAACGGCAAGATCTGCGCTTTCGGCTTCGACCTCGGCCCGAAACAGCTTGAGCAGATCAAGACCGGCGCGTTGCAGGGCTCGCTCGGACAGCAGCCGTTCCTGCAGGGCTTCTATCCGGTCATGCAGCTCTATCTGCAGATTGACCGCAACATCTCGGCCGCGAACTTGGACACCCGCGCCCAGCTCGTGACCAAGGACAACGTCGACAAGGTCGGCAAGCGCTTCGAGAACTGACCGGCGCGACTGCGGGCGGCGCGGGAGGGCCTTGGGCCGCCCCGGCGCCGCTCGCGACCTTAACATCCTGCGCTCAAATCCCGCGGACCGTCGCCCGCATGACGACGGCCGCGCCGCAGAAGGGAGCCCTCGCTTGATCTCGCGCGATCGCCTCCGGGCGCGAACAGCCTCCGCTTCGCCGCGGCCTCGCTCGATCCGGCGCGCTACATGACCGCCGTCGCCGACGACAGCAGGGTCCGCGACGCCGGCCGCGAGGCGCCTCTGATCTTTGGCGGCTGGGAGGTCGGCCTCCTCGCCATCATGGCCATCCTCTACTCGGCCGGCCTCTATCTCAATCCCGCCTTCTTCGGTTCGACCGACGCGCTCTTTTCCGTTCTGCGCGACGCCTCGCGCTACGGCGTGCTTGCGATCGGCATGACCTTCGTCATCGTCAACAAGGAGCTGGACCTTTCGGTCGGCTCGACCTTCGGCCTGACCGCCGCGATTTTCGGGGTGGTCTTCGCTCCGACCTATTTCGACATGGGGATATGGACGGCTGTGATCTGGTGCCTCGTCATGGGGCTCGCGGTCGGACTGATCAACGGCTTGCTGGTCACCGTCCTCGAAGTGCCGGCGTTCATCGCCACGCTGACAATGCTGTTCATCGGGCGAGGCGTGATTCTCGGCGTCACCGGAGGCAAGAACATCGCGTTCGAGATCAAGGCGGGGGAATTTCCGGCCTTCTTCCATCTCGGCGAAATCAACGCCTTCGGCTTCAACAACCAGATCATTCTCTTCATCATCGCCGCCGCCATTGCCGCCGCCGTCCTTGCCTATACGACGATCGGCTGGACGACCTATTCGGTCGGCGGCAACGAGCAGGCGGCGCGTTACGCCGGCATCAACACCCGCTTCGTGCGGATGCGCTCCTATGTGCTCTCCTCGCTTTGCGCGGTGACCGCGGGGCTCATGAGCGTCGCGCAGAACAAGGACGCCGATCCGCTGGCCGGCTTCGGTCTGGAGCTTATCGCCATTTCGTCGGTCATCGTCGGGGGAGCGGCGATTTTCGGCGGCCGCGGGCGAATCCTCGGCTCCTGCCTCGGCGCGATTCTCATCGGGCTCATCGACAAGGTTCTCCGCGAAGGCGTGCCCACCACCCGTACGATCGATCTCGGCAACGGCGACACCGCCGTGGTGTCGGCGGTGACGCAATTGCCGCCCGGCGCGGTTCCCGCCTTCCTCGGCGTCGTCCTGATCATCGCCGTCCTCATCGAGCCGTGGCTCGTCAGGCGCCGCGCCATTCCGCGCCTCTGGGCCTGGCTCCGCGGCCGGCCGCCGCCGCCGGTTCCCGATCTCGGCGGCGTTGCAATCTTCAGCGCTCCGACTCGCGGGGCGACAGTGCAGGCGCGCGGATTGGGCAAACGCGGCCTCGCGGCCTTCTTCTATCGCCGGGACGCGGCCGCGGTGATCCTCATGGTCGCGCTCTGGCTGTTCGGCTGGTGGGCGCGGCCCGATTTCTGGGCCGGCCTCGACAACAGCTTTGCGACCCTGCTCGCCTTTTCGGAGATCGCGCTGCTCGCCGTCGGCCTCACATTCGTGATGGCCAACGGCGACATCGACCTTTCGGTCGGCTCGGTGCTTGCGCTCTCCGGCGCGGTCGCGGCCGTCATCATGAAGGACACGAGTTGGGGACCGCTGGCCGCGGTCGGCGGCGAACTCGTGGCCGGGATCATCGCCGGCCTCATCAACGGGTGGCTCACCGCCTATGTCGGCCTGCCCGCCTTCATCGCGACGCTCGGGACGTTCTACTGGGCGCGCGGCATCGGCTCGTCGATCGTCGCCGGCACCCAGCTCAACGGCTTTCCGGAGTCATTCAACCTGATCGGACGAAACCTTTACGAGCTCCTCGACGTCATGGGCATGGCGCCGGCCGGCGGATTGTGGCTTGCAATCGCCAAGGCGGTCAGCGTGCAGACGATCTTCGTTCTCCTCGTCGCGCTCATCGCAGGCATCGTGCTCGCCCACACGACCTTCGGCGAGAAGGTCTATGCGATCGGCGGCAACGAGCGGGCTGCGAATTTCGCCGGCATCAATACGCGCCGGGTGCGCTTCACGTCGTTCCTGATTTCGTCGATCTGCGCCGCCTCGGCGGGAATCATCTACGACGCCTTCTATCGCAGCTTCATCCCGACCGCCGGGCAGTTGCGCGAGCTCGACAGCATCTCCTCGATCATCATCGGCGGCGGATCGATCTTCGGCGGCTACGGCACCATGATCGGCTCGCTGGCCGGCGCCGCCGTCATCACGCTCATCCGTTCGCTCCTGTCGCTGCAGATCATCCTGAAGGACGGCTCGTCATTCGTCCTGCCGCAGCAATGGCAGAATGTGTTCATCGGCCTCATTCTGATCGTCGCGGTGGTCGGCGATATCTGGCTCCGCCAGAACAATATCCTCGGCCGGTGGTTCGGCCGCAGGCGAGCGCGCGAGGAAGGCCAGGCGGTGGCCGACCCTATCAAAAAGGCCGACCCGATCAAAAAGGCAGAAGCATGACCCGTCCGATGGTTGAGATGCGCTCGATCGACAAGAGCTTTGGTCCTGTGAGGGCGCTGGTCGAGGTCCATTTGACTCTCATGCCGGGCGAGGTCCTCGGCCTCGTCGGCGATAACTCGGCGGGCAAGTCGACGCTGATGAAGATCATGACCGGCGCTTACCAGCGGGACGCGGGCGAAGTCTTCATCGACGGAAAGCCCGTCCACTTCAAAAGCCCGCACGAGAGCCGCGATCTCGGCCTGGAAATGATCTACCAGGACTTTGCGCTGTGCGGAAATCTCGATGTCAGCCAGAACATCTTCCTCGGCCGGTGGCCGCGCCGCTTCGGAATCTTCGTCGACCGCCCCCGCATGCATCAGGACGCGCGGACGATTCTCGACCGCCTCAAGGTCGACGTGAACTCGGTCTATCAGAAGGTCGAAAGCCTTTCGGGCGGGCGTCAGCAGTCTGTGGCCATCGCGCGGGCCATTTCCTTCGAGCCGAAGGTCGTGATTTTCGATGAACCCACCGCGAACCTGTCGGTGACCGCGACCAACCGTTTGCTGGAAACGATCCTCGAGCTGAAGAGACATCGGGTGTCGCAAATCATCATCTCGCATCGCCTGACCGACATCTTCGAGGTCGGCGATCGGGTGATGGTGCTGAAGCGGGGGCGCAATGTCGGCGAGCGAGCCATTGCCGACACCTCGGAAAAGGAAGTGCTCGAACTGATTGTCTCCGGAGTCCCGGAAAAGATCGCCGACGCCGCTCTGAGTTCATGAGCGGGCGCCACGCCCGGCGAGCCCGTGCCGCGATTTGGGCGAAGCGCCCAAAGTCGGCGGCGGCCAGCGCGCGAAGCCTGTTCCAATTATCAGACGGTGAGATAAATACTTTCCCCAAAACCGAAGTCATGGTAGGCTCCTAGCATGAATTCACTCGGTCGGCGTGGAAAGGATTTGCGTCTTCCTGCCCGTGAGGCCGCTACAGGACGAAAGAGATTTTGCTGGGCGCTACGCCCTCATAAGCCGTTGAAAAGGCCCGTTTTGGACGAGGGAATCCAAGGCAATCCAAGCCTTCCGACCGTCACTTGGGAGGCGTTCCAAGGGGCAAACCCGTCGGCAACCAAGACTTTCCAAGGGAGCGATGGCGCTCCTCGAAACATACCCACCAACTTAGTCTTTTAGCTCCAGACCGAGCGGGACGCGCCGTCCGGAAATTCCTCCTCGCCGAATCGGATGCGATCGGTTAGGAGAGAAGCCCCATGGCGCGGTTTATCTTCATCACCGGCGGCGTGGTCTCCTCACTTGGCAAGGGTCTGGCTTCTGCGGCTCTCGGCGCGCTCCTGCAGGCGCGCGGCTATACGGTCCGCTTACGCAAGCTCGACCCCTATCTCAACGTCGATCCGGGCACGATGAGCCCGACCCAGCACGGGGAGGTGTTCGTCACCGACGACGGCGCCGAGACCGACCTCGACCTCGGCCATTACGAGCGTTTCACCGGCCGCAGCGCCAACCGGCAGGACAACATCACCACCGGGCGCATCTACCAGGAGATCATCGCCAAGGAGCGGCGCGGCGACTTCCTCGGCGCGACGGTGCAGGTGATCCCCCATGTCACCAACGCGATCAAGGACTTCATCCTCGAGGGCAACGACGGTTTCGATTTCGTCCTGGTCGAGATCGGCGGCACCGTCGGCGACATCGAGGGCCTGCCGTTCTTCGAGGCGATCCGGCAGCTCGGCAACGACCTGCCGCGCGGCCATGTCGTGTTCATCCATCTGACGCTTCTGCCCTTCATCCCGACCGCGGGCGAGCTCAAGACCAAGCCGACCCAGCACTCGGTCAAGGAATTGCGCTCGATCGGCATCCAGCCGCACATCCTACTCTGCCGCTGCGACCGCGAGATTCCGCGCGAGGAACGGCGCAAGCTCGCGCTCTTCTGCAACGTGCGCGAAGGCGCGGTCATCGAGGCGCGCGACGCCCCCTCGATCTACGACGTGCCGGCGCTCTATCACGCCGCCGGCCTCGACCGCGAAGTTCTGGCCGCCTTCGGCATCGAGCCCGCGCCCAAGCCCGACATGCGCCGCTGGGAGAGCGTCTCCAAGGCCTATCACAATCCCGAGGGCGAGGTGTCGATCGCGGTCGTCGGCAAGTATACGGGCTTGAAGGACGCCTATAAGTCGCTCATCGAGGCCCTGACCCACGGCGGCATGGCCAATCACGTGCGGGTCAAGCTCGACTGGATCGAAAGCGAGATCTTCGAGAGCGCCGACCCGGCGCCGCGGCTCGAGGGCGTCAACGGCATTCTCGTGCCCGGCGGTTTCGGCGCGCGCGGCGCCGAGGGCAAGATTCTGGCGGCGCGGTTCGCCCGCGAGCGCAAGGTGCCGTATTTCGGCATCTGCTTCGGCATGCAGATGGCGGTGATCGAGGCGACCCGCTCGCTGGCCGGACTGACTGAGGCCAATTCGACCGAGTTCGGCCCGACGCCGGAGCCGGTCGTCGGTCTCATGACCGAATGGCTGCGCGGCAACGAACTCGAGCGGCGCCAGGCGGCCGGCGATCTCGGCGGCACGATGCGGCTCGGCGCCTATCGCGCCGATCTCAAGCCCGGCTCGCGCATCGCCGCCATTTACGGCGAGACCGAGATCTCCGAGCGCCACCGTCACCGCTTCGAGGTCAACACCGCCTACCGCGCCCGCCTCGAGGAAAAGGGCCTCGTTTTCGCCGGCATGTCGCCCGACGGTCTGCTGCCAGAGACAGTCGAATTCGCCGATCATCCGTGGTTCATCGGCGTCCAGTTCCATCCGGAGCTCAAATCGCGCCCGTTCGAGCCCCACCCGCTGTTTGCGAGCTTCATCGCCGCCGCGAAGGCGCAGAGCCGGCTGGTGTAAGGCGCGGCCGGGCGCCAAGCGGCTACCTGCGGGGGCCAACGAAGGTGCCGTGGATCGGGGTTCGCCGGCGCGACCTCTCCAGGGCTTGACCGCGATGCGACGGCGCTCGGCGCGCCCTATGGACGGAACCTTGCGCCGCATGCTGCGGCGCGGCGCCAGGAACGGGCTGGGCATGAGCCGGGACCGAAGAGAGAAGAGCGCCGATGAACAGCGCGGCTATGACCGACAGGCGCGTCACTGCGACATTCTCCCTCACGAATATACGCGGCCGACATGGACAGAAACCGGCTGGTCCGGTAGCAGGGATCGCCAAGCGGCTCAAGAACACGTTCCGTGGTCCCAAATGCGGGAACGATGGTCGAGTGGTTTAGGTGCGGTCCTGAAAACTGCCGTGGGCGCCAGTTACCGTGAGTTCAGAATCTCACTCCTTCCGCGTCACTCGGTTCGCGTGCCGAACGGCCTCGCTGGGCTCAGCCAGCTGGCCGCCTAACGCTTTCACAGATGAAGGCTCCCGCCATGATTCGACAGGCCGACCAGCACGAGGTCCGTACCCCCGTGGCCGTCGGAATGAAAGGCGACATGGGTATTCGCCTGCTGACCCGTCAGCGAATAGGTCACCGTCTGATTATTCCCGTAAGTCACCGTCACGTGTGAGCCGTTTTGGCTGACCCCGGTGACCGTTGTGTTCAGCAGATCAATCACATCGCCAACCCGAAAATTGTGGATGGCGCCGGTCAATCCCGTGGGCGTCGCCAGTTTCAACGTGGCGCCCTTCGTCGCCCCGTAGTCGTCGAACGTCAGGTTCTCCTGCAAGCCGCCAAACGCGACGTATTCGGTCCCGCTGAGTTGCCATGCTCGTTTACGACGTTTGTCCCGTCGGATATGCCGCCTGTGTAAACATTCTCGGTGCCGTACCACAAGGCCAGACCTTGCGAGACGCCGTTCACATTCATCTCGGCGTGCTGCTCAAGCAGCGAGTCGCCAATGGCTTTGCCGCCCTGGGCGATATTTTCTACGCCATGGATTTCCGCCTGGGTTGAGACGCCGCCCGAAAGAACATTTTGTTGGCCGTAGACGTGCGACCCGACGTCCTTGCCGCTGACATTCTCGACCCCCCCCGCCATAAATAAGGGCGTGGTCGGTTACGCCGCCGAGGGCGACAGTTTCCACGCCATACACCTTCGCGTTCTTTGAAACCCCACCCGAGAGCACATTCTCGATGCCGGTCTTTTGGACCATGGTGTCGACAAATTCGCCGCTCAGGTTTTCGACGCCGTGGGCGTTGATGGTCGTCCGAAGAACGTGGCCGCCGGAGGCGACATCGAGCTCGCCGCCGTTGATCGTCGTGAGGTCGGCGCGGCCGGCGACATTTGCGAACTCCGCCATCATTGATCGTCGTGAGGTCCGCGTGGCCGCCGCTAAGGACAGTTTCTTTCCCTCCGTTAAGAACGGTTATGTTGTGCGCGGTTGCGCCGGTCTTGACGGTTAGAGTGTCGCCGGACTGCAAGACGATCGGACTGGTGTTGTCGGGCGGCAGAACATAATTCGTCACCGAGGTTCCCCCTTTTTCTCGTGCTGGCCCGTGGCGCAATTTTCGCGCTCAGTGTGTATAAGAACTGGGTCAAACCAACGAAGTCAAGCCAGTCAGCCACGAGGCCGAGCGGCGTTCCAATGAGGTCAGGGCGCCCGCTTTCGCCAAGAAACGGCTTCCCGACGATAGAAGCATTCCCATGACCGCATCCGTCCTGTTTACCCTCGGCACTCGCGGCTCGCCCTTGGCGCTGGCGCAGGCGAACGAGGCGCGCCGCCTTCTGGCGGAGGCGCACGGCTGGGAGGCCGACGCGGATCGCGCTTCGAACCATCCGCACGAGCGGCGACAGGATCCAGGACCGGCCGCTCGCCGAGGCCGGCGGCAAAGGCCTGTTCACCAAAGAAATCGACGCCGCGCTGCTCTCAGGCGAAATCGACGCCGCGGTCCACTCGGCCAAGGACCTGCCGTCGCTACTGCCGCCGGGCATCGCGATTGCCGCCACGCTCGCCCGCGAGGATCCGCGCGACGCGCTCGTCTCGGCCTTCGCCGACACGGTCGAGGGCCTGCCGCACGGGGCGACCTTCGGCGCCGCGTCCATCCGCCGCCAGGCCCAGGCGCTGCGCCTGAGGCCCGACCTCAGGCCCGAACTTTTGCGCGGCAATGTCGAGACCCGGCTCAAGAAGGCCGAAGCTGGCGAGATCGGCGCGACGCTGCTCGCGCTCGCGGGCCTCAAGCGGCTCGGCCTCGCCGGGCGCGCCCGCGCGGTGCTCGAGCTCGACAAGTTCCTGCCCGCGCCTGGCCAGGGCGCGATCGCGATCACCGCGCGGAGCGCCGATGCGCCCGCGCTTCGCGCGCTCGAACCAATCTCGGACGCGGCGACCTCAGCGGAGCTCATGGCCGAGCGCGCCTTCCTCGCCGAGCTTGAAGGCTCCTGCCGCACCCCGATCGCCGGGCTCGCCCGGTTCGAGGCCGGCAGGCTCCGGTTCCGGGGCGAAGTGCTGCGCACGGACGGCTCCGAGCGCTTCGACATCGCCGTGGAGGGCGCATCCGCCGACGCCCTCCGGCTCGGACGGGACGCTGGACGCGAACTCAAAGCCCGCCTGCCCGAAGGCGTGCTGGCGGAGAGTGGCTAGCCAGGTTTGACGAGCGACTAGGTCTTTCGCTCGATTCTCCAAGTCGAAATCGAATTTATCAAAACCCGGCAAAACCCACGCCGCGCCCAAGCAAATTCGGCCAAGGAAAAGGCTTGGATTGCCTTGGATCGGCTTGTCCGAATTGAGACTTTTCAACCCGTTACGCCAACTCGCCTGGGCGGACGTTTTTCTTTCCTTTTCCTTGCCGCCGAAGGCTCGCGCCCCGACGGGCCCATATTGCGACCACCCAGCAACCTACCACGGCTTCTGTTTTTCACAAAGCAATTTTCGTGCGAGGCCGCGTCTTGCGGCCGGGAGACGGAACCCTGGGCGCGGCTCGCCGGTTGATGGTCTGACGGATGCGTAAGGAATCGACCGCGCCAATACCGGGAGCCCGCCTTCGAATAGAGTCCCCACGCCTCCGACTGAAAAACTCACCGAGCATCCGCCAATCCAACCAAAGCAATCCAATGAAGGAGGGACTCGAATGGCCGATCTTCAATCCGCAGCCGGCGAAAGCGACATCACTCGCGACCGCCTCGCGGAGCTTTTGAACGAAGACCTCGCTCGCGAATACCAGGCGATCATCGCCTATGTCGTTTATTCCCAGGTGCTCACCGGCGCCCAATACATGGACATCGCCGCCCAGCTTGAGATTCACGCCAGGCAGGAGCTTGATCACGCCCTGATCCTTTCGCGGCAGATCGACTATCTCGGCAAAATGCCCGTCGTCACTCCGAAGCCCGTGCGCACTTCAAAGGACGCCAAAGAGATGCTTCAATTCGATCTCGACAATGAAAACGAGACCATCCGCAATTATCGCGACCGCGTCCGCCAATGCGAGGCGCTCGGAGAATACGCGCTCGCCGAACAGATCCGGCAGATCCTGACGCAAGAGCAGGATCACCAGATCGATCTCGCGACCGCGCTCGGCATCGACGTGCCGAACGTGAACAGCGGCCCACAGGGGCGTCCTCCGCCCAAGCGCCGCTGACGCAGGGCGAGGACCGCGCGGATCGGGCCAGCGCGGCGGCCGCACGCCTTGTTGCATGCAGCGTGAAGCGGTCAATTGGCCTTTTGTTTCCCGGGGTACAAAGCGCGGTCCGATGAGAGATCGCCGACAGCTCGCGCCGGCCGAGGAGGCCCGGTTCCGAGCGCGGCACTTTGCGCTCTTGACGCCCGCGGCCTGTCCGCTCCATTGCATGAGCCGACAACGGAAGCCCCCCACCGCGGCGATCTCTTAAGGCGAGGATGACGGCCATGGCCAACGACCAGATGATGGCGCAGATGTCGACGAAGCCCGGCTTTATCGCCGCGCTCGACCAGAGCGGCGGGTCGACCCCGGGCGCGCTGCGCCTCTACGGCATTCCCGACAGCGACTACAAAGGCGACGACGCCAAGATGTTCGAGCTTGTGCACGAGATGCGGGTGCGCATGATCTCTTCGCCGGCCTTCAACGGCGACAAGGTTATCGCCGCGATCCTGTTCGAGCGCACCATGGACGGCGAGGCGAAGGGCAAGCCGGTCCCATCCTACCTGTGGGAGGACCGCGGCGTCGTCCCGATCCTCAAGGTCGACAAGGGACTGGAAGCGGAAAAGGATGGCGTCAGCCTGATGAAGCCGATGCCTGACCTCGACCCGCTGCTCGCCCGGGCGGTCAAGCTTGGCGTGTTCGGCACGAAAATGCGCTCGACATCAATCTGGCGTCGAAAACCGGCATCGCGGCGATCGCCAAGCAGCAATTCGAGTTCGGCGAGCAGATCGCCGCCCACGGGCTGTTGCCGATTCTCGAACCGGAAATCTCGATCAAGAGCCCGGACAAGGCGGAGCCGAGGCGGATCCTGCTCGACGAACTGACGCAAGGGGCTCGACGCGCTGCCGGCGGGTCGCAAGGTGATGTTCAAGCTGACGCTCCCGAGACGTTCCCGACCTCTACATGCCGCTGATCAAGGACAAGCGCGTGCTCCGGGTCGTCGCGCTGTCGGGCGGCTATACGCGAGACGATGCCTGACAGGCGGCTGGCCGGAAATCACGGCATGATCGCGAGCTTCTCGCGGGCGCTGCCCAGGATTTGAGGCGTTCGATGAGCGAGGCTGAGTTCGACGAGGCGTTGAAGGAGGCTATCGACGAGATCTTCGCGCCTCGACCGTCAAGCACTGAGGTGGCGGTCAGGTTCTACTACGCCTCCGGCTCGCCCTTTGCGTGGCGAGTTTGGCTCGCGCTCGAGCGCAAGGGCATTCCCTATCATTTGAAGACCCTGTCGTTCGACGCCGGCGACCTTAAGACGACGGAGTTTTCGGCGCTCAACCCGCGGCGGCGCGTGCCGGTCCTGGTTGACGACGATTTCGCGCTCGCCGAAATCCGCGGCGATCGTCGAATATATCGAGGACCGCTGGCCAAACGGCCCGGCGCTGTTCGCAACCGAGCCGCGCAAGCGCGCGATCCAGCGGCGGATGGTGCGCGAGGCCGATCATTATCTCGCCGACATTGGCACGCGTTTTGCGACCGCCCCGTCGGAAGAGAACGCCA